>NZ_CP174294.1:0-38492 GCF_052466865.1 Microbulbifer mixtoriginis (SeqCode) | reverse complement strand
AAGCTTGCAGGGTCGTGAATAATTCTGCGGACTCATCGCTATCAAGGACCCCATCGGCCAACATCCCGGAAACCTTCTCCAAAAGGTTTAGGATGATTGGGTTCTTTGTTTCGCTGTTTTGGTAAAGCCAGCCTTGGAGGAATTCAGCCTCACTTTGATTTATCTGGCCATCAGCTGTTATCCCTTTGCTCAATCCGATGAGCGTATCTATCTGCCGATCCTGAAGGTGCTTCCTGTTAAATCGTGTAAAAACATCCATTTTCTACG
Organism: Microbulbifer mixtoriginis (SeqCode); assembly: GCF_052466865.1. Lineage (NCBI taxonomy): Bacteria > Pseudomonadati > Pseudomonadota > Gammaproteobacteria > Cellvibrionales > Microbulbiferaceae > Microbulbifer > Microbulbifer mixtoriginis (SeqCode). Next base: position 38,225 of record NZ_CP174294.1, on the reverse strand, counting down.
CCTAACCTTGGCCTTATGGGAGCAAGATATAGTGCCAGAATTAAGGATTTGGTGACAAGATCAGAGGGGGTAGGTAGGTGGTCACCGCGGTAACCACCTACAAAGAGGGGAGTGCTTAGCGATTCTTCTCGCGGCGGTAGAGCTCCATAGATACCTTTACGGCGGCGCGTGCTACCAGATCGCGGTTAAACTTCCCTTTGTTCTTTTTGGCGTCGGCGTAGACCTCGCCATAGGAGCCCATCAGGATTTCATCGTCGATGGCGATATCGATACCGCCGCCCAGGGCATCGTCCAGATAGCAGAGGATTTCGTTGACGCACTCACCCACCAGCATAAAGTCATCGGCGGTTTTGGGGGTGGGGATATCTGGGGCTGGTTGGTTTTCCTCAGCGCCAAAGGCCCACCAAGCGGCGGTGCTGTTTAGCTGCTGCGCAATAGCCTCCATTTCGCCAATATCCCGAGGCAGCATATCGTCACTTAGCCAGCTAGATGCAGTAGTGTGGTCAGTGCCAAAGCGACTCGCAAATTCTACGGCACGACCTCTACCCTGGGGAAACCCAGCGTTATCTAGCAGTTGATTTAGGCGCGCGCTGCTTCCTGCTGCGACCAGCCCTGAACTCGCATTAATCATTTCATCCTCTGCCTGTTGATTGGGGGCAAGCTCTGCGGCCGCTTCCCCGATAAAGCTAGCTGTCTTGTTTTTGTTTGTGTTCGGCTAGCACGTTAACGGCGGCGATGGATACCCTATCCGGGTCTATTTCTCCGTTATTCGCCTCCGCGTGTTTGTAGAGCTCTGTATAGCCGTGAATCAGTGCCAGCTTGTTGAGCTCCAACGGCCTGTCTACCAACTCCTTTAAGCGGATCAGTAGCGCGTGGGCGCAGCGACCATACATGCGGATATCAATCTCTGGCGCGGCTGCCTGCTGTGCCTCACTGGGCTCTGGGTCACCCAGCGCCCACCAAAACGGATCTGCATTTAATCCCTCGGCAATACGGCGTAACTCGTGGTAGTTCCTGGGGATTTTGTCTGTGTTTAACCAGCGGTAAACATTCGCCTTGCTCAGTCCAAAATGCTTGGCAACGGCGCTAGCGCGCTTACGACCTTCAGGGAATCCCGCGGCATCCAGCAGCTGATTAAATCTGGCACTGCAGCCAGCAATACTCCTGCCTTTGATTCGCTCTTTACGCTGCCTCACAGGTTCACCTTCATTTGAATCACTAGTTTTTATCACAAGTCTTGATTTATGCACTCTAAGTACCACTAGTGAGAGATATTAGGTGTATTTCCGATCAAATCAACACGGAATCCCCTCCAAAATTCTCACAAGAGAATAAATATCACTTGCCTTCACAGGCAATGACAGTCAATCACGTGGGGTTTCGAGGAATTACAGCAAAAAAAAGGGAGATGGCAGGTTAGACAGGTTGCGACTTTCCAGTCGTGTGATAAGTTTTCCCTTAAATCCAGGTTTGTGATTCTGTTTCTTGGGGGAGACATGCAATTTACTATCCGCATCAACCAAGCGCGCGCGCTGGAATGGGGCCTTAACGTCAAGCAGGCCGTTCTATTCGATTATCTCTGGGCTCAGTGCGCAGCGTTACCCGAGGGAGAAATATACCTCTCCACATCCAAAACGGAAATCCTTGAGGGTTTGCCTCTTCTCACCGATAAGCCCGACACCGCTTACCGCCTACTGTGCCAGCTGCAGAAACTCGGGCTGATCCACTACACCAAGCGCTCTGGTCGGGACCTGATCGCGATTACCGATTTGGGCAAAACCTGGGGGTGTGTTGAGTGAGTGCTGAAGCTACTTTCTGGGCATGGCGGCAGGGCGTGAAGTCCACGCACAAGTTGGTGCTGCTATCCCTTGCCAACTGCCATAACGAAGCAAACGGACAGTGCAATCCATCGATTGCGTATATCTCCAAATCAACAGGCTTAAATCGTAAAACCGTCATTTCAGCGATGGAGCAGCTGGAAAAATCCAGGCTGATTTTCCGCGTTAAATCGGCTGGGTCCAGCAATCACTTCACTTTAAATTTTGGCCAAATCACCAGTCCCGAAAACGGGACTAGTACCGAAAACGGACCAGGCCCAAAAACGGACAAAACCAGTACCGAAAACGGGACTGGACCAGTACCAAAAACGGACCACAAATCTAAAAGGAATCTAAAAGAACCTAAAAATATTAATAGGGGATTGGATTTTTCATCCTGGCCAAACCCTCCCAAGGACGAAGTTTTGCGGGACTGGAAAAAAGTTCGCAAAGCGACGCTCACCCAAACCGCTGTAGACAACATTGCCAATCAGCTCCACCTGGCTAACCAGCATGGCTACAGCGTTGACTACTGCCTTGCCGTCTGCTGCGAGCGGGAGTGGCGTGGATTCAAGTTCGAGTGGTTGCTCAACCATGAAAATGCAGCCCAGCAGCTGCCGGCACCAACCCAGGGCGGCCGCCCTGCACCGGCTTACGAAAATCAAAAAACCCGTGATCGATCTGTCGGCGACATGCTGACGGACACCGGTTGGTAGGGAAATAACTATGCGAACCATTGAATTCACCCTGCCAGAAAAAACGATCCTGCTGAACCAGTGGCAACGATTGCACTGGCGCAAGCGCAAGGCCCACGCTGAGCAGTTGGCTCTGCTGGTGGTTTCCACTCTGCATGTGCAGAAGATCCGCAGACCCAGTGAGCCGTTCAAGCGCTGCCATATCGATATTGTGCGCGGCTCCTCATCGATGCCGGATTGGGATGGGCTCTACGGCGGTTTGAAGCCGCTGCTGGATACGTTTGTGGTGCGCACCATGCGCAATCCGCACGGCCTGGGGCTGATTGACGACGATAACCCGCGCTGCGTGGTGAGCCTGAATGCCCGCCCAGGAAAGGCCCGCCCCGGCTTGGGGTTCACTCAAGTGCTTATCGCCGAGGTGCTGGAAGACAGCCCTGAATTTTCAAACCGCTTTGGGGGGGCTCAATGATCGATATTTCCACACCAGCCAGCAGGAATTATTTCACCGATAAGGAACTGCAGTGCAAGTGCAAAAACTGCAAATTAGAGCGCCTCAGAGGTGAGTTGTGCGCGGGCGATGCTCGCAATATGAACTCAGAATTTTTGTCGCACTTAAACCGGGTGCGCGAGCGGGTCTATGTCCGCTCTATGTCGGTTTCCAGCGGTTTCCGCTGTCGTCGTCATTCAGAAGAGGTGCGCAAGCGTGAGCAGGCCGAGCGCGAGGGTAAGCCCTATGTGCTCGGTGATCACCCCAGCGGCGTGGGCGTCGATGTGCGCGTGCATGGAAAAGGCGCGCATGACCTGATGCAGGCGCTGCACGTATACAACTGGCTGCATACCCAAGCAGGCCTGCCGCAGCCCTTCACTGCTATCTGCCCCCATCAGCGTGGCCCACTTTATCAGCGCTTTATCCATATCGGCGGCAACGCCGAGGCGCCTGGGCTCCATCGCCCCTGGTTGTGGACCTACTGAGGGGGCTGGCGCATGGGGGAGCGTATCAGCCCACGCCTGATCGAGGCGCTGGAAGACAAGCTGTATCTGTGGGGCTCGGTGGCCCTGGATCTTGGGGGGGTGAATGGCAGCAGCGTGCTCTGTTCCATCGAGGTACACGCCGCGCGCAGTGCTTCAAGGCTCAGACAAAAACAACGCACCGCATTAGCCAGCGCCAGCCGAGGCAACCGCAACAGCGGCATGGGCATTAGCGACGAAGTAGCGGCACCGGTAGAGCGGGCCATGGCAGCGATCAAACGCGAAAGCCCGAAGCTGTACGAGGTGCTGAAAGTGGAGGCCCGCGCGCTACTGCTGCACGAAGGCCTGGACGAACAAAGGGCACGCGCCCGCTATCTGCGCATCAGTCTGCGCACCTATCAATCCCGCCTGCACAAGGGGCGGATCTATCTCGCTGGTTTGTTGTTTGGGCCGGCTATCGCAACGCAAAACATCGACGGAATGGGGGAGTGAAGTGATGACACCAGAACAGAAAGCACATAGGGAATTTTATGAGCAGCATTCAGGGCTGTTTGCTGACCAGCCTTGGTTTTCGTATAGCCCGAATGGCGATTTCTTATTTTTTTCTACAGAGAAACAGGCCAGGGAGCAAGCCGAGAGTGAGATAGAAGATTACCTGGATGATACCTGGGATGAAGATGTTGAAGGAATTTTTGTGGGTAAGGCCACTCTCGTAGCGACCAAAACCAACGTAAAGAAGCTTCCTCCTGGCAGTGAGTGCGACTACGAGTGTGACTACGATCTCCTGCCTCCAGAAAAAAAGGGCGGAAAAGCTGTAGAGCAGCAAGGCGAGAGCCCGGTGGATGCGCTGATGGCAAAGGTTGAGCGCTTTGCCACTACCTATGCCTCTGCTCGTAATGATGAGTCGAGTGGAGCCCTGTTAGAGGGGTTGCAAGGGTTAGAAGATGCGAAGGAACTGTATTCAGAGCTGCGCGAAGAGCTGGAGCAATTGGTAGGCAGTGCTGGGGGTGAGTCGTGAAAGAGCGCCCAATTTTATTTAATGCGGAAATGGTGCGTGCAATTCTGGATGGCCGCAAAACCCAAACACGCAGGCTGATAAAACCGCAACCATTCAATGGTGCCAACGATGAGGAGATCATCAAACAAATTGGTGGCTTGCCTGCCGGCCGCTCCTTATATCAAGAAATAAATAGTGCTTGGCAAAGCAGGTTTGTCGATATCGATTGCCCTTATGGTGAGCCCGGTGACCGCCTATGGGTGCGTGAAACGTTCGGTTTTGAGGTTCGCTCACTAGGGGGGACGCCACATGAGCAGATCGTCTATAGGGCATCAAAACCAGATGCCGTGCGCTGTTATGACTGCGATGGGATGGAACAGCCTATTAAGTGGAAACCCTCAATCCACATGCCCCGCTGGGCCAGCCGTATCACCTTAGAAATAACTACCGTTCGCGTTGAGCGTATTCAGGACATCAGCGAGGAAGATGCAAAAGCCGAAGGTTTGCGCTGGCATAGCCTCTACCGGGAGTGGGGCGGTGTCGAATTACACCCCGATTCTCGGCCGAACCTGCTGCAGTGGCGCTGGTATGACAACCCCATCGAAGCATTTAAAAACCTGTGGGAATCCATCAACGGCGCCGGCAGCTGGGACCAAAACCCATGGGTATGGGTTATTGAGTTTCGCAGAGTAGAACAGCAGGCTGGGGTGGCGGCATGATTTTGCAGCCTTCCCGCTTCCCCAAATTGCTGGCCCTGGCTAAAGGCCGCGATTGTGTGCGCTGCGGTAACAACGAAGGCAGCACAGTGGCGGCGCACTATCAGGGGTATCGCAGCCACAGCTATAGCAAGGGCAGGGGGATTAAACCCCATGACGCTATGACGGCGTTTCTGTGCTTTACCTGCCACGGGGCTGCTGATCTGTTTGGCTTGGGTGAAAATTACGAGGCGCACAGCCAGATATTCCTGCTGCTGATTATCACCACTCAGTTGCACTTGTTTGTGGAGCAGCGCACTGCCGCACGGGGTTGTGCTCAGGCGCTTTTAGTGAAGTTAGCCCGCAACGCATCCGACCTGCCTGACTGTAGCGAAACCGAACTGCACGAAACCGCCTGCCGCCTGGCCCAGCTCTGGGACTCCAAAGAAATCACCATCGCCCCCGCTGGCGCCATGGTAAGCAGCTTTGTGGGGGTGAGCCAATGAGCCGTAAAGCCAACGAACACGGCGAGTTCTTTTGCGCTGGCTGCAACCGGTGGAAGCATCGCGAGGAATTCCCAAGACGATTAAGCCCCTGCGGTCGCGCCAGTCGCTGCAAACGCTGCCGCGCTGACTACCAGCAAACCTACCGCGCCCGCCAGGCCCGGCAATCGAATATCACCGCGCTGATTCAGCGCAGAACACACCAGTTTTTTTAATTAAAACCTTAACCCACTGGGAGGGGAGAAGATGGAATTGACCGCCGTACCACTGACAAAAGGGGCTGCCGCAATTGATGCAGGTATAACTCAGGAGGAATTTACCAAGCGCTACGCAGAGCGATTAAAGAAGCAAACAGGGTGCGACGGTAACTTTGCTCAAGCTGCGGCAGACGTTGCTTGGGATGAGTTTCTAGATAGTGGCGACTTTGATGACACGCCGGAAGATTTGGCCGATGAAGAAATCAGCTACTGGGACTAAGGAGAGCAACAGTGAGCAGATGGAAAAGCATGGCCCTGGCTGCAATAGCCCAGGCATTGACGTTTGGCAGTGGTGAGCGGTCCCCGGTTGGTCTGAATTTGCAGGCTAGCTATCGATACAGCAGCAAGCCCAACACCTTGAGCCAACAGGCGAGGCGCAAGCGGGCAAAGTGGAGTTAAGAGTGAGAAAGCAGTACCTAAACCGTTTCGCAGTCTTTAGCGGCACCTACAACCTAATGATGGGCGGGGCCAAAGATTTTAAAGAGTCCCTCCCCACCAAAGAGGCCGCAGAGGAAATGGCGAAGGAGATAGCTAGGAGCGAATTCTTTACCAGCTGGGTGCAAATCTTCGACAAGGTAACAGACCAAATAACCACCTATCGCATTGTCGATGGGGAGCTTAAGCAAGAGGAATGCGAGTAATGGCCAGGGGGATCAATAAAGTTATTTTGATTGGCAATCTGGGTAACGACCCGGAAACCAAGTACATGCCCAGCGGTGGGGCGGTAACCAATATCAGCCTGGCCACCAGTGAGAGCTGGAGGGATAAGCAAACCGGCCAGGAGCAGGAGCGCACCGAGTGGCACCGGGTGGTGTTCTTTAACCGCTTAGCGGAGGTTGCCGGCGAGTATTTGCGCAAGGGCGCCAAGGTTTATGTGGAGGGCTCACTGCGTACGCGCAAATGGCAGGACAGGCAAACCGGCCAGGACCGCTACACCACCGAGATCGTCGCCAGTGACATGCAGATGCTAGACGGTAGGGGAGAGCAGGGCGGCTATCCCCAGGGCGCAACGAGTCAACCCGCCTCGCAACAAGCCCCCAATCAGCCTGGGGGTGAAAATTCCTTTGATAATGATGTGCCGTTTTAGGAGGTAATGCATGACAGTAACCCATTGCCCCCAACCCGAAGCCCTACGCCAGGCTCAGGCAAATATCGACAGCAAAATAGCGGCGTTTCTGGCCAGTGGTGGAGAGATTCAACAGATACCGCGCGGCCAGTCCGGTGAGTGTCTGCGCGTGGTTCCATGCACCGCCGACACTACCCGGCGCAGCTGGGCAAAGGTACAAAACAAACAGCAGATTAAAGTGAGCAGCGAAAAGAAGAGGGCGAAGAAATGATAGGGCATCCCGATGGCGGTCCGGTTTATAAACTGGATGATCCTAATTATCAGCGCTTGGCCGATGTATTAGAGCGGGCACATAACCAAGCAGCGAGGGGCAAGGGCGAAGAGCGGCACGCTAATGGGCAGTGCTTTGAAGACCAGCCCATGCAATCGATTAGCCGGCTATTGGATACTGATGGTGGTATGGCTTTTCAGGCGATCAAAAAGATTCAGGAAGCCCGCCGCCTGCCAACCCGTGAGCGCCGTGTGGCCGAATTGCTGGGGGCGATCAATTACATCGCCGGCATGGTTATTTACGAAGAGAGCGTACCAAAAAATGAATCCGTCTAACTCATTGGATAACGCGTGGCTGCAGCAACAGCTCATCAAGCTTGGCGATATGATGGGTGATGGTTTACACCATGAGCCGGGCGGTAAATGGATCGCACAGGAGTACCGCAAAACAGCTAAAGCACTCGGCTTGTTGGCCCCTGCAAAGCGTCAACGCCGTATTGATCCCGAGGAGGTCAACCGGCGTATGGCCGAGCGTTGTGCGCAAGTCACCTGCGGCAAGTGTGATGGTCAGTTGAAACAGGTTCGTAGTGGCTCTATGCGTGCCCGTTGCGATGGCTGCGGTGTGAAATTTCAACTGCTCAAGACTCAGCGTAAGAGCTAACACTTTGGGGTTACGCGTTTTTGGTGCTTTTGCGTTTCGGGGGTATAAATAGGGCACTTTGCGATTGTTGCCTCTGCCAGATGCCACGCATTGTTCAACCCCTTGGACCGGCCCACCCAGGCCGGTTTTTTTTCGCCTGGAGAAACTGCATGACTGGACAGGAAGCCGGAAGCACAACCGTAACTGCAGCAGGGGTGGGGCTTACACAAGTTCCATTTAATTGGCTGCAGGTGCTGGGGCTGCTGCTCGCCGTGCTTGGTCTTGTTTGGAATGTTTATGCAGTGATCACCCGCAACCAGCACAACCGATTTATTCGCGAGCAGCGCGAAGAGTCAGACCGCAATAAAGACCCCTAACCCTTTTCGCCACCCGGTGCCCCCTCCCCCCCCCATATCACTTGGCACCGGGTGGCCCCTTAATTCTGGAGATAGCGGCATGAGCTTTTGGTCCCGTTTGTGGGGTAGTGAGAAAGCCCTGGAAAAAGGCGCTGATGCCCTGATCAAAACTGGCGATGCGCTGTTTTATACCGCCGAAGAAAAAGCCCAGGACAGCGACCAGCGCAACGCACAGGTGCGTGAATTCTTACTGCAGTGGATCAAGTCCACCAGCGGGCAGAACATAGCGCGCAGGCTGATCGCGATAGCGTTTTCGGCAGTTTATCTTCTGTTGGTTTTATTGGTGGCTGCCCTCTCTATTTTGTCTGCATTGGCCGGGCAGGATGGAAATGCATTGGCTGCGGCGGCCTCAGCCGCCTGGGGCCTGCTGGTGGAGGTCACATCTCTGCAGGGCTTGATTATGTTTTTCTATTTCGCGCCCAATAAGATCGGCGAGGCCATAGCCACTTTCAAGGGGCGGGTCAGTGCAGATAAAGCATGACTTAGCCAAGCTGGAGAAGAAGCTGGGCAAGATGGAGCGCGGTTTGATACCGAAAGCCGCAAGCCAGGCAATCAATAAAGCGGTGCGCTCAGTGAATAGCGCCGCCGTCAAAGAGGTCTCAGCCGAGACCAATATCAAGCAGAAAGAAATCAGGCAGGCACACCAGCTCTATCTGGCCAGCCGCAATCGCCTGAGCGCTGCCATTGATGCCAAGAAGTCACGCGGTAAAAACCTAATCAATTTTGTACGCCCCAGTCAGCGCAAGGTGGGCCACTTCAACGCACGCAATAAGCGCGGCGCACATAAAGCGCTAGGCGTTAAAGCTAAAGCCTGGGGCGAGACTAAGACCTATAAGCACACCTTTATCGGCAGGGCACCACAAGGCCAACTGCTGGTATTCGCACGCAAAGGCCCAGGCCGTACACCATTGAAGAGCATCAGCGGCCCAAGCCCTCGCGGTGCGTTCATTAGCCAGCGCCTGCAGCAGGTTATGGAGCGCCAGGCTAGCGCAAGATTCCGCGTAGAACTCACCCGATCAATCAACTATCAGCTGCGCAAACTCAAGTGAACACCTCGCACCACACACCCGCGCGGGTCCTTCCTGGACCCTGAGCCATACGGGTCCGCTGCTGCGCGAGGTTTCGCTATTTATGAGACATTTTAGGCGGGGGTTGGTGGTTGGTCATTGAGGTATTAAGACATGGCAGAAACTAAGCAAAAACCTCGGAAAAAGCAGGCTAAAACGACTGTAGCAGGGAGTGGAAAAAAGTCCGGCAATGACCAACCCACCCCCGTTCCTGATTACTGGCTCAACAAGCGTCAGGTGTGTGATTCGCTCGGTATCACCGCGACTGCTTTTGACAAGTGGAAGGTGGAGCCCACTTCCCGCCAGGGAAACAAAAATTACTACACCCTGCGCAGCGTTCTGGATAACCGGGAAGAGGCGCTAGTTAAGAAAATGCAGCTTGAGCGCCCAGCCCAACCCGTTGGCGATCTGGACCCAATGCAACAACAGGCCCGGCTTTCTAAAGAGCGCGCGGACCAGTTGGCACTTAAAAATGAACTGGCTCGCGGTGAGACTATCCCGGCGGAATCAGCCGCCCTGATTTTTGGCAAGGTCGGAGCAGAAATGGCTTCGATATTTGATTCCCTGGAGGCCAACATTAAACGCCAGGTGCCATCACTGACAGCAACTGAGCTCGGCTATATCAAAGCGGAGCGGGTGAAGCTGCAGAACCTTGCCGCCAGTGTGCCCGACAGACTGGAAGAATTTATCGATGAACTTATCGGCGGCGCAGATACGGGCGACTAAACGCCACCTGCGTGCCGCTCTGCGTGGCTTGTTTAGGCCTGAACCTTTACCGATGGCCGAATGGGCCGACAAGAATTTTTATATGTCAGCCGAGTCCAGCTACTCGGAAGGCAAATGGACCAGCGACCCCTATCAAGTCCCCATTCTCAATATGATGGGGAATGACGACATCGAGGAATTCAACTGGGAGAAGGCCGCGCGGGTCGGATACACCAAGGCGATCGTCATCGCCCTTGGCTATTTCGCCGAACATAAGCAGCGCAATCAAATCCTCTGGCAACCAACAGACACCACAGCCGAAGGTTTCATGCAGCAGCATGTAAACCCCATGATTCGCGACGTGAAACCGGTGCGCAAGCTAGCGCCCTGGCTGGGGAAAAAGCACTCTGACAACAAACTCGACTACAAGAAATTTACCAACTACCGCCAGATATTTGTACTCGGCGGCACGGCCGCAGCCAACTACCGGGAGAAATCGGTAGACGTTGCCATCTATGACGAACTGTCCAAGTTCGATGAAGATATCGAGGGCGAAGGCTCAGCCACTCAGCTCGGCGATATGCGCCTGGAGGGCTCCAGCTTTCCCAAATCCATTCGAGGCAGCACGCCCACGCGCGTTGGGGAATGTCAGCTCACCAAGGCTGCAGAAAAGGCCGATGAAAGATTCAAACGGTATTTGCCTTGCCCTCACTGTGACGAATATCAAACCCTGGAATGGGGCGGGCCCGATGTGCCCTGGGGTATTAAATGGGATAGTCCCGAAACGGTTTTGAATGCCTATTACGTTTGTCAGCATAACGGCTGCGTCATCGAGCAGCGCGAGCTGAAAGGCATGGACCAGCGCGGCGAGATGCGTAGCGAATCCGGCATGATCACGCGCGACGGCCTTACTTTTTACCGCAACGGCAAACAGGTTGACCCGCCCCGCACGGTCTCCGTGCATATCTGGTCCGCTTATAACACGCGCACCACCTGGGGCAAGATCGCCCACAAATTTCTACAGGTTTGCAAAGACCCGATCGAATTAAAAGGCTGGGTCAACACTACGAAGGGCGAACCCTGGGAAGAGCCCGGCGAGCGAGTCGATTCAGACCAGCTCTACCAGCGCCGCGAACACTATCCCGCACAAGTACCCCAGGCCGCTGTAGTTTTGGTCTGTGGTGTGGATGTGCAAGACGATCGCATTGAGGCCAGCGTCTGGGCCTTTGGTGGCGATCAACGGGGTACAGAATCCTGGTTGATTGAGCACCGGATTTTTGTTGGCGACCCAGGCCGCTGGCAGCTCTGGGACCAGTTCACCGACTGGCGACTCAGCACCTTTGAACATGAAAGCGGCACGCTCTTGCGTATTGCCGCCACCTGTATCGATACCGGCCACAAAACCGATCAAGTCTACAAATACTGCAAGAAGTACGAGGGCCAGCGGGTCTATGCCGTGAAAGGTGGTAAAGATCCCATCGCTCCGCTAGTTGGGCGACCGAGCCGCAGCAATAAAGCCAAAGTGCTGCTGTATACCCTCGGCGTAACAACCGGCAAAGACGTGATTTACGGGCGACTTAAAATCAATGAGCCGGGCCCTGGGTATATGCACTTTCCCATGGCGGCCACTGAGGACTATTTCAAACAGCTCACTGCCGAAGAGCTGCGCATTAAATATATCAATGGCCGGGCCACCCGGGTTTATCACCCAATCCGCAAGCGCAATGAAACCCTGGATTGTTGCAACTATGCCCTGGCCGCCCTCGATATTTTAAACCCTGTATTCCCGGCACTCGCTGCACGCTTAAAACCCGCAGAGCCGGAAGAGGAAGAGCGCGAAGTGCTGGTGCTCAACCCCGAGCCCGAACCGCCCAAGAAAAAGCGCCGCAAGCGCAACAGCGCCCGCAAGGTGGGCGGAATCAAAAGGTAATCCATGACCGAACCACGCACGTTTATTGCCGGCGATAGCATCAGCTGGAGCCGCACCCTGCACGATTATCTGCCGGAAGACGGCTGGACCTTAACCTATCGGCTGGTTTCTGTTGGCAAGAGTTACGTCATTAACACCACGGCCAATGGCAGTGTGCACCAAGTAGCGCTGACCAGTGCAGATACTGCCGGCTGGGTCGATGGGGAATACAGTTTGGTGGCATGGGTCCAGAATGGGGCTAACCGTCACACCATCGACAACTGGCGTGTGCGCATCAAACCCAACCCCGCCAGCGCCGACTACGATCCCCGCAGCCACGCCGAAAAAATGCTCGAAGCCCTGCGCCAGCTGCTGCAGAAAAAAGCCGGCAGCGGCAAGCAAACCATCACCGTAGATGGCCAGACCGTGACCTTCACCACCTGGGACGAAATGGTCCAGGCAGAAAAACACTATACCGGCAAAGTCAAAGCGCAGCGGCGCCGCGAGCGCGAAAGGCGAACTGGCCGCAAATCCAATCGCGTACTCGCGCGCATACGTTGAGGGCCGCCCATGAAATTTATCGACCGGCTCACCGGCCGCAGTGCTCTATTGGCAGAAAATAGCCGCCTCACCGAGCAAGTGGGCCAGCTCGCGCACAAAGTAGAGCAGGTCGGCCGCCAGGCACGGAATATGCGCGGCGCTATCCGTGCAGCGGGACACTTTAAAGCCGCAGAAAAGCACCGTCTGACGGAAAACTGGGACAGCACCCCGGTGCCGATTAACCAGCAGCTCCAGCAGGAACTGCACACCATGGTGGCCCGCAGCCGCCAGCTGGCAAAAAATGACCCTTACTATCGCCGCTTTCTGGGCCTGGCAAAAAACAATGTGATCGGCCACGCCGGCTTTCGCTTTGCCGCTAATGTAAAAACCAGCGGTGACAAACCGGACAAGCGCGCCAGCCTCGCTATCGAAAAAGCCTGGAAGCGCGCCTGTAAAAAAGGCGTGCTCGACTATCGCGGCCGCCACAGTCTAAAGAAGCTGTGCGAGCTGATGCTGGATAGCCTACTGCGCGATGGTGAAGTGCTCGCGCTCAAGATCCGCAGCCGTAAAATCAAGCCCTTCGGCTTTGCCCTGCAGCTGCTCGATCCTCTGCTGCTGCAATTAAATAGCGACCATGCACCCGGCAAAATTGGCCATAAAATTACCCTGGGGGTCGAGTTCGACAGCGACGGCCGCCGGGTGGCCTACTGGCTGCACAGTACCGACACCACCCACGACGACTACTACACCCTGCAGGGGCGCGGCTATATCCGCATTCCTGCCGACCGGATTATTCACGAATTTCTGGATGAATATATCGACCAGGCGCGCGGCTTCCCCGTAGGTATCGCCGCCGCCTCGCGCCATTACAAGCTGGACCAATACGAAGACGCCGAGCTTTCCGGCGCAGCCATCAGTGCCAGCACCATGGGCATTATTGAGCGCAGCGAAGAGGACACCGGATTTAATGGCGAGAACGAACCCGGCTACGACGATGAGCACGAGGAAGACGACGAAGACTTTTATATGGAGGTCGAGGGCGGCACTTTCCAGCAGCTTCCCAACGGCGCCAAGCTCAGCACCTGGGATCCCCAACACCCCAACCAGGCTTTTAAGGATTTTGTAAAAGCGGTTCTGCGCGGTATCGCCGCCGCCCTGGGCGTGTCCTATTTCTCCCTCGCCAATGACCTCGAAGGGGTCAACTTTTCCAGCGGTCGCATCGGTGCCCTGGAAGACCGCGAGGTTTGGAAAGCGCTTCAAAACTGGATGATCGAAAACGTGCTGCAGCCCATTTTTGAGGAGTGGATGGCACAGGCCCTGCTGATGGGGGCCATTCGCTTTAACAGCGGCACCCCGCTGAATCCCGGCGATCGCTGGCGCTACACCGACAGTGCCACCTTTAATGGCCGCCGCTGGGCCTGGACGGATCCACAAAAGGAAATCAATGCGCACAAAGAAGCGGTTGGCCTCAAGGTGGCCAGCCGCAGTGAAATAATCCGCGAGCGCGGTCGCGAACCGGAGGAGGTTTGGGACGAGATCCAGCGCGAAGAGGAGGAGCTAAAGCGGCGCGGCATCAACCTGGCAAGCGCTGATAAAGCTGTAGCAAAAACCGAACAACCCCCAGCCGCTGGCGAGTCCGAAACCGAGGAAGAGGAGCAGGAGCCCCCCAACGATGACAGCTAACAATATTGGCGAGTTGATTCGCCAGATTAACGATAAAGGGTCGCAGCGAGCGGCCCTTTTTTGTGCTCCGCCATCCAGTGGCACTCGCGCCGAGGGCGACGAAAATTCCAACCCTATCGATGAGATAGCGCGCACGGTTGAAGTCGCCTTTGCCAGCGAAACCGAAGAGGTCGAGCGCTGGTACGGCATCGAGAAATTAATCTGCACCCCGGAAGCGGTGGATCTTTCCCTGCTCAATAACGCGGCCCCGGTGTTGGACAGTCACGACCGTTGGGATCAGGTCGGCGTGGTAGAAGAGGCCCGTGTCGATGCAGACCGCAAAGCCCGTGCGCGACTGCGCTACAGCCGTGTGGGGAAGGGTGACGATTACTTTAAAGACATTGTTGACCGTATCCGAACCAAGGTCAGCGTGGGTTATCGCGTTCTCGAAATGAAACTGGCCGAGGAGCGCGAAAACGGCCCCGACCTATACCACGTCACCCGCTGGCAACCCTATGAAATTTCTAACGTGTCGGTGCCCGCCGATGACGCCGTGGGCGTCGGCCGCAGCGCGGCCACCCCGGCAGCGACACCTAACCCCCCAGAATCCGACGACGCCGGAGGCGAGGGCCGCAGCGCGGCACCCACTGTCAGCGATTCGCCCGCAACCCCAAGCAATCCAAAACCCTTAGAGGCCACTATGACCGAAGAAGAGAAGAGAGCCGCGCAAGATGCTGCGCGCAAGCAGGGCAGCGCCGATGAAACCCTGCGCGTCGCCGATATCCTCGACACCGCCGAAGCCTACAGCGCCGACAGCGCCCTGGTTCAAGCGCACCTGCGCGATACCAGCAAAACCAAGCACCACTTGATGGAAGCCATTTTGAGCGCCCAGGCCGATGAGCGCGGCACCCAGGCGGAATCGCCGGAAATCGGCATGAGTGATAAGGAAGTGCGCCAGTTCAGCTTCCTAAAACTGTTCCGCGCCATGGCCTACCCGGAACTTACCCAATTCCGCAAAGATGCCGCCTTCGAAATGGAGTGCTCCGTCGCCGCAGCGGAAAAAGAAAAGGGCGAGCGCCAAGGCAGCCAGATGATCCCCCACGATGTGCTGGTGGCCAACCGCCAGATGAGCATGGGCGCCCTACAGCAGGCTGGTTTCGACACCCGCGCTCTGTCCGCCACCCTGTCCGATACCGGCTCCAATCTGGTGGGTACTCAGCACCTTGCAGCCAGCTTTATCGACCTGCTGCGCAATCGCATGGTGCTGGCCCGCTTCGGCGCCATGACTCTGACCGGCTTGTCCGGCAACCTGGCCATTCCACGTCAGACCGGCAGCACCGGCATGTACTGGTTAGACCCGGAGAACAGCAATATCCCCGCCGAAGGTTTACCGACTTTCGACCAGGTAGCGCTGACTCCGAAAAACGGCGCCACCTTTACTGAGATCACGCGCCAGTTGTTGCTGCAATCCTCCCCGGATGTCGAGAACCTGGTGCGCATGGATATCGCCAAAGAAATGGCCCTGGGCCTGGATAAAGCCGGATTGTATGGCACCGCCGCCAACGGCCAGCCCCGTGGCATTAGCAATATGACTGGCATTAATGTCGTGGATTTTGCTGGGGTAAATCCCACCTTTGCCGAGGTGGTGCAAATGGAAACAGAAACCGCCCTGGATAACGCCGACGAATCCAACGCCGGTTACGCCATGGGGCCGGGGATGCGCGGTTACTTCAAAACCACCGAGAAATTCCCTGGCAGTAATGGCGCGACCATTTGGGAAGCCGGCAATCTGGTGAATGGCTACGGCACCGTAGTTTCCAACCAGGTACTGGCGGGCGAGCTGTTCCACGGCAATTTCTCCGACCTGATTATCGGTATGTGGGGCGGCCTGGATATGTTGGTCAACCCCTACAGTGGCGACAAGGCCGGCACCATTCGCATTACTGCGCACCAGTCCTGCGACACCGCTTGCCGCCATCCTGAGAGCTTCACCCACGGCAAGCAGTTCACGCCCTAATTAACTGCCCCCACTAACGCAATCAACTGCAAAGGCCCGCCACTGTACGGGCCTTTGTTTACTCCCTATTTATTTTTTTATCGCCGAGGAATCCCCATGGCCGAGAAACAAGAAGAAATCGCCGAAATCACCATTCAGCGCAGCACCAAGGTCAAAGGCAAGTTTGTCGAACGCGGCAGCGTGCTGGCTGTCGGTGCCGATATCGGGGCCAATGACGCGCGCTACCTGCTGCGCAATGGCAAAGCCCTGCCGGGCAAACAGACCCGCATTATCGATGAGGTCAAGGCAGCTAAAGCAGCCGCCGCCGAGGCTGAGAAAAAAGCCGATAAGAAATAACCATGTACGCCGAACTCATCGACCCCGACCTGCCCGGCTACCGCCTAGCCAGCGCCCCCGCTGGCAACCTGCCTGGGATTTTTAGCAGTGCCTGGCAGGAGGCGGCGGGGCAGGCGGGTACTTTCCCCACCTTTACCTGTGACGCCGCCACCGCTACCGCAGCCGGCGCCGAGGTCGGTGCCGAAATCACTATCGATGCCGTTGCCTACATCAATCGCGAGGCCCAGCCCCGCGACGGTGGCGGCATCACTTTTATTCTGGAAATCGCCTGATGGCCCACGTTAGCCAGCAGTTACTGGATGCGGTCACCGCAGCCATTACCGGACTCGCTACCACCGGCACCAACGTAGAGCAGACCCGTGTCTATGCGCGCGAGCCTGTGCCCGCTTTGTCCGTGCGCCTGGGGGAACGCCGCTTGGTTTCGACTCTTGGTAACAGCTTTATCGACGCCGAGCAGGATATCCATATCGATATTTATGTGGCCGGGCGCGCTGAAGATCTGGACAACAAAATGCTGCAGATCGATAGCGAGATCCACGCCGCCTTAATGGCCGATTTCTCCCTGGGATTGTCTTTCGTGCTGGATTGCGACGCCCAGGGCCTGAGTGAACCGGATACCGCCAACGCCGGCAGGGCCAAGGCCGTGGCCACCAGCACCTGGCGCTACAAGATTCGCCACAGCACCACCAGTCTGGAAAGCCCATGAGCAAAAAAACCAACGAAAAAGACCGCAACAAAACCGCTGGCAAAGCGCCCGGCAGAATGGAATTTATTCCGCGCAAAGGCGGCAGCCGCACTGTGCCCGCCCCAACTTTAAGCGAGGCCACCGATGGCAAAAAAGAAACTGGTTAAACGGGAGTTAATTCTGGCCAAGGTCGAAACCACCTACGGCCAGGACGCCAGTCCCACCGGCGCCGACAATGCAATCCTGGTAGAAAACCTCGGCTGGAGTTTTGCCGGCGCGCGCATGGTTGAGCGCAACCCGATCATGCCCACCCTTGGAAAGCTGCAGGGGCTATTTGCCGGCACCTTGATGGAAGTGACGTTTGATGTGGAAATCAAAGGCAGCGGCGCCGCCGGTACCCCGCCGGAAATGGCACCGCTGTTGCGCGCCTGCGGTATGGCCGAAACCATCACCCCTAGCACTAGGGTCGATTACAAGCCGGCCAGCGAGGGGCACGAGAGCATCACCATTTACTATTACGAAGACGGCAGTCTATTCAAGCTCACCGGCGGGCGCGGCACCATGAGCTTTAACCTCACCACCGGCGAAGTGGGCAAAATTTCCTTTACCCTGACCGGTCATGTAACTAAGCCCACAGATGCCTCCCTGCCAGTTGCAACCTACAGCAGCCAAGTGCCGCCACCGGCAATCAATATGCCGTTTAAGGTCGGTGGCTATGCCGCAGTGATCAGCGCTTTAACCTTGGATGTCGGTAACACCATCGCCACTCCGCCAGATATTTCTGCCGAAAATGGTTACAGCGAGATATTAATTACTGACCGCGATGTCAGTGGCTCTTTCGATCCCGAGGCCACTTTGGTAGCAACTAAAGACTGGGTGGGGGAGTGGCAGGAGGGCAACACCCAGGCAATCAATACCGGCACCGTGGGCAGCCAGGCCGGCAACCAGTACAGCCTCAGCATTCCCCAGGCTTGGCATAAAGAAATCGGCCCCGGCGACCGCGATGGCTTGCGCACCTATGACATCGGCTTCGGCGCCGCTGGCGGTGACGACGCGCTCACCCTGGCTTTTACCTGATGATCTGGCCATTCAAGCGATCTACGGCGCGGGGGTTGCCGCCGGTCGAAACCTCAACACCTATGCCCCCGGTTAAGCCGCCTACTGCCTGCCAGTGCGGCAATAAAATCGAAAGCGTAACGCTAGAAATTAGCGGTGATCTTCTTGCCGTCGATTGCGATGAGCAAACAATCAAGAAGCTTCGAGCCATTCTTGAAGAACAGGATTTTCCGCTTTTTCCCAACTGAAACTCCCTTTAAAAGAGAAACCTATGGCACTGCAACTAAGCGGGGGCCTTGCTCCTCGGTGGTTTACCCCGAAAGACGCAGACCCCGAAGACCCAACCCCGCCCCAGTTTTTACTAAAACCGCTAACCCAAGTGCAAAACATGGAAATTATGGCGGACGGTGAAATCACTAGCGGGGGTGCATTTATTCCCAGTCACAACGCCCGAGTGAAAATGTTGAGCTGGGGTATTCAGGACTGGCAAAACATCAACGGACCAGACGGCGCGCCGGTTAAGTTTTCCCCTGGTGCCTGGCAGCAATTGCCCTGGGATCTACTCAGGGATCTGGCAACCGAAATATTAATCAGTAGCGTCCTTAGTGAGGACGAAAGAAAAAACTTGCCATCGCAATCAGTGTCGCCCGAGACCCCAAGCGATTTGATTGCGACAACTGCAAATGGGGCAGACACTGCGACGACTCCAGCCCCGCCCCCTTCGCTAAATGGGTAATCCCCGGCGTTATTGAATCCCGCACCTGTTTAAAACCCATGGTCACCGCTCACAGCGCCCAATTGCTGCGCCTGCACCAGCACTACCGGCAGGGCAATTTGTGGCGCGGTGGCGGCGTGGGGGACCAGCCCAACTACTACCTAGAAGCCATGGCCGCAATTGAGCAGCTAGCGGCCGAATTTGACCGCGACGAATAAGCGAGGCCGCTATGGCGGACAACTACAAGTTTGTTATCGAGGGTAACGACAAGACCCGCGCCATGTTCAAATCGATCAAGGCAAACCTGGGCGGCCTGCGCGGGGCCGTGAATAGCACCACAGCCAAAATCGGCGGCCTGGTAGGTGTTGCGGGCCTGGGCGCAATGGTTTCCTCCAGTTTGGAAGTCAACGATGTCTTAGCCAAGACAGCCGACCGCCTCGGCACTACTACCCGCGAGCTGTCCGCTTATCAGCACCTGGCCAACCTCACCGGCAGCAGTAACCAAGGCGTCAACAAAGCCCTGGAGCTGATGAACCGCAACCTGGGCGACGCCGAGCGCGGCACCGGTGAAGCCCGTCAGGCTCTGGCAGATTTAAACCTGACAACGGCCGAGCTTAACGCCATGCCCACCGGCCAACGGTTCGAGACCATTGCCCTAGCAATAGGGCAGGTTAAAGACCGCAGTCTGCAAGCCAGTTATGCGGCGGATATTTTTGGCCGCAGCGGTACCGATTTAATCAACATGATTGACAGCGGCGCCGAGGGCTTTGCCCAGGCGAAAGAAGAGGTCGATGCCTACGGGGTGGCCTTATCGCGTGTAGACGCCGCCAAAATGGAGGCCGCCAACGACGCCATATTTCGCGCCCAGCAGGTAGGCCAGGGCCTTACTAACCAGCTCACCATCCATCTGGCCCCAATCATCGAAGAAACCGCCATCCAGCTCACAAACGCCACCCGCGAGGCCGGCGGTATGGGCGCGGTGGTACAAAATACCTTTGATAGCGGTATCAAAGTGGCCGGCGTATTTGCCGATGGTATCCACGGGGTGCAGATCCTTTTTCAGGGTGGAAAAACGGTTGCCTGGGGCTTCGGTGCTGCCGTAGTGGGTGCCTTAAAGATGGGGGTGGAGCACGCCTATCACCTCGGCAACAGTATTAAGAATTTTATTCTGGCGCCTATGCGCGGCGCCCTGGAACTGGGCACCAAGCTGCCAGGGGTAGGCGATCAAGCCCGCGAGGCCCTGGCTTTTCTCGATGAAAATCTGACCGATGCTGAACCGCCGCCACAGCTGCAGGCGGCTTTTGATTACATGGTCAATGGCATAAGCGATGCTCGCGGCGAGCTGCACGCGATGATGATGGAGGAATTACCCAGCCAGGTGCTTGCGCAAAAGGTCGAGGGGATTCTGGAAGGCGCCGACGTGCGCGCGCAGCAAATTGCAGCCAAGGCCATGAGCGTTGGTGCTGCCAATGACGCAGGGCAGGGCACCGGTGCGGGCGCCGATGGCCTTACCGATCAGGAACGCGAGCAGCTATCTGCCAAGCTGGAAACCTTGCAGCTGTCTTGGCTCACCGAACTGGAGCAGCTGCAGGTCAAACAAGATCAGGAAATGGCCATCCTTGATCAGGCCTATGCCAGCAAGCTAATCAATCACGATGCCTATGAGCGCAATCTAACCCAGCTGGAAGGCAAGCACGCGAAGCAGCGGGAAAAGCTGGAAAAGGCCAGCAGCAAAAACCGCTGGAAGGCGTTCGGCAGCGCCATGGATATGATGCTGGGTATCTCCAACACCGGCAGCAAAAAACTGTTCAAGATTCAGAAAGCGCTCAGCCTGGCCAAGGCTGTGGCAACGCTGCCCAGTGCAATTATCGAGTCCTATCACAATAGCGGCGGCTACCCCTGGGGCATTCCCGCCGCTGTCGCTATGGCGGCCACCGGTGCAATGCAAATCGCACAGATCAAGAGCAGTAATTTTTCTGGCGGTGGTGGTGGCGTCGGCAGTGTCAGTGCCGGCGGTGGTGGCCTTGCCTCGGCGCCGCCATCCCAAGGCGCCAGCCTCGATGGCATTAATCAGTTTGCCAGCAACGACCAGCAGCAGAGCGGGACTGTGCTCCACCTCACCATTCAAGGTGACTTGATAGGTGATAACGCGCAGACCATTGCCGACCAGATCAAAACCCTGATTACCGAACAGGATTACGAGCTTATCGAAACCGACAGCCGTCAGGCCCAGTCACTAGCCGGCTAGGAGCTTCCCCGTGTATATCGTATTTACCCCCACCCGCTTAATTACCGGCGGCGCCGGCAAGCTTCAGGCCGGTCTGCAGCAATGCGACAGCAGCGACCCACCGCAAGGCAAGGAGCATATCGCTCTCAGTGGGGCGCGGGAATTTACCGCTTACCGTATCGAGCGGCACACGGTATGCCGCACTGTACCTATGCGTCTCACGCCAGCACAGCTGGCCGAGTGGCGCGAGTTCGGCGCTAGTTGCGCCTTCGGTGAATTCTTCACCTTCGATGCCGAAGGCACCGAAGCCGCTCCAGACGATCCGCAGACGGTGCAGCTCAAACACAAATCCTTTAAGGAAAAACGCTACCCCGGCCGCCTGTACGAATTCAGCTTTACCACCCTCCAAGTCATCGCTTAATTATGCGCAATAACTCAGAAACTTTTGACCTGCACAACCAGGCTGCACAGCGGGAGCTGCGTCTGGTGATTGAGATTGGTTTTGATCTGCCCCTGTATATCTCTAGTCACAACGATATTCCCAGTCTCCCTGCCAATGCCGTGCTTGGTGCTTTGAAGAAATGCAGTGCCACCAGCCAGAGAATTATTCCCGAGCAAGGGCGCGCAGAGATTGGGGCTATTTCCTTTGAAGTAGTAGACCTCGGTGCGCAACTTTCTTATGTGCTTCGCGATGAGCTGGAACAAGGGAACGGTATTAAGGGTAGAACAGTACGTTTGTACCAAGGCTTTGCCGGGCTCGACTGGGATGATTTCCGTTTGGAGCAAACCCAGATTGCCGAGGAATCCATTGGCTATGCCGAGGGTGTTTACCGAGTTCGCTGCCGGGATATTCAGCGAGAGATGCGCCGCGATATCTTTGTGCCCAATAGCACGCGGCTGGCGGCCAATTTCCCTAAATCGAGTAGCACCCTGTGGGTATTCGATACCAGTTCTTTTGAACCTAATCCCCATACTGCGGCTTATGGTGATGCCCCTAATCAATCTGTCTACTACCTGAAGGTTAAGTATCAGGACGGCTTTGAGATTGTGCGCGCCACCGGCAAAACAGGTAATAGTTTCACCGGCTGTACGCGTGGATTATTTGGAACTTTTGCCCGCGACCATACCTTGCCAGAAGAAAGTGGAGACGAAAGTGGCGTTGAGATAGAGGAGTTTGTCTATCTGGAGGGACCGGGCCCACAGCTTGCCTATGCCCTGTTAACCGGGAAAGTTCTCGGCACCAATAACGTACTGCCTTCTAATTGGCACTTAGGTATCGATCCCGCTTTTGTGGTACAGGATGAGTTCGAAAATATCGGGGCAGATTGGTACAAGCCTGGTCACCAACGCAAAGGGAAAATTCTGCGCTTCGACGGCCTGGAAAAGACCGATGGCAAGAAGTTTATCGAGACCGAAATCAATTTATTGCTCGGTGCCTTTATGCCAGTCAATGCCGCAGGGCAACTAGGGTTTCGCCGTATGGCTGGAGTGCTGGCTGAGTCCGGTACAGTGGCCACCATTACTCCCGATGATGTCAGTAGCCTGGGCGAACTCAAATACAATTTAGCCGGGGTAAAGAATGCCTTCTCGGTGCAGTGGAGTTGGTTCGAACAGCCGGGATTCGATGGCAAATTCCTGCGTTCGAATAATCTAATCGATGCGGACTCTATTTCCACCCACGGTGAATCAAAGCCGCACAATTTAAAGTTTCGTGGTCTTCACAATTCCCGGCATACCTATACCACCCTTAAAAATACCTTTGATGCCCTGCGTGATCGGTTCGCCGGGCCTCCCCTTACTCTGCGCCTGGGGTTACTACCCAGCAAAAACGATCTGGAAGTGGGTGACATAGTTCGAGTGAGCCTGCCGCAAATCCGCGATCACAGTATTCGCGGAGACCGA
The DNA here is from genome assembly GCF_052466865.1 of Microbulbifer mixtoriginis (SeqCode). Taxonomy (NCBI): domain Bacteria; kingdom Pseudomonadati; phylum Pseudomonadota; class Gammaproteobacteria; order Cellvibrionales; family Microbulbiferaceae; genus Microbulbifer; species Microbulbifer mixtoriginis (SeqCode). Next base: position 15,079 of record NZ_CP174294.1, on the reverse strand, counting down.
CCGCTGCAGTGGGATTTCAGAAACGGAAAAGAGGGGTGGGCTGGGATTGATGAGGGGGTCAGAATCGAGACGAGCGCGACAGGTGGCGTCCTTTCGGCTTCCTGTTTAGCGAATGACCCTTACATTGGTAGAAACCTCCCAGGATCTGAACAATTTAGTGGTAGCGATGTTCCTTATTTAAAGATTCGTTTGCGCCGAACTAGCGAGGAACCCATACCGTCTTACTCTAATTTTTTTTGGCGTGATGCAAGCAACACTTATCACACTGTGAATATTAGTAGTGAAGTAGAAAAACTAAACGACCTACCAATCAATACATGGCAAGAAATAGTAATTGATCTGTCTGATGAAGCTGATTGGACTGAAAATGTTATTACCTTGTTGCGTCTGGATATTGGTCACAACTGGGTAGCCGACTGGTCCTATGACGTGGACTATATCCGCCTGCTCCCTGCTCTGGGCCTGGATGAATACAGTCTTGATCGCGCCATGGAGGTTCAGCGCGTTAGTGTCGATCAGGTCAGCGGAGCGGTTGCCGTGGATTTATTCGGTAGCTACCAGCCTGCCGGTATGATTGCCGATCAAGGCGACAGCACCAGCGCAGAACTGCCTGATGCCTGGTACGACAGCGACGGTACGGCGATGACTGCTGCGGGCCTCAACATCGATGCCAGTGGCTTTTTAACTGCTGACGGCACCCTGACCGGCAACAGCAATAGCCGGGCAATTTATTACTACCCCGGCGACCTCACGATTCCCGCCGGCCGCACATTGTCAGTGAGTCACAATGTCGAGCTGCGCGTGCGTGGTGTGCTGCAGATTGATGGAGCGATTCGCGGTTTGCCTGTGAATGGCGGCCCTGGTTTTCTGGGCCCCTGTCGAGGTGGTGATGGCAACATGGCTGGCAAAGAAATACCTGGCGCTCGCAATACCAACTCAGCCCGCGGAAAAGTAGTTCCTGGACGCAATCCGGTAATGCCGCCGCTAAATATCGAAAACGTGGGTGGTGACCTTCAGGGAATCCCCGACGACCTATGTGGAAGCGGCAGTGCTAAAGGCGGTGTTTCGTTCAAGTACGATGATAACGACAAACTCTTTATGCCTGTCGGTATTGGTGGCGAAGGAGGGCTTGGTGGTTCAGGTCTTGCGGTTATTGCACGGGGTATCGCATTCGGTGTCAGCGGTGTTATTCGCAATGTGGGCGAAGATGGCGATCCTGGCTCTTCTGTTATCAAGCCCAGCTATGCCGGCGGCAGTGGTGGTGGCGGAGCGCCTGGTGGCATAGTCCTGCTGGTGGATGGGACACAAAACCCCATTCCCGTACTTACCAACAGCAAAATTATTGCCTGCTATGGTGAAAGTCCAGATGGTCCTGGGCGTGCGGGGCAGGGTGGAATCTGTCTGGGCACTGCCGCTGTACGTCTGCTATTTGTCCCTAAGTCCCGCGTACCTTATACGGATTACGAAGACCCTGCGCTTGACCCGGATTTACAGGCTGCGCTAGACGCTGCAGAGGAAGCCAAGGCCGACGCACAAGAGGCTCTGGAGGATCTCGGCAATATCTCTGCAGACGGCGTTCTTCATACCAATGAAAAACTGCAGCTGATCCGCGAATACAACCAGCTAATCAACGATCAAGGGGAACTGGATGCGCTGGCCAGTAATTTCGGCACTGCGCTTGATGCCAAACGAGCCGCGTTCACGAATGCTCTGACGGCGCTGACAGACTATCTGCAGGGATTAATTCCCGCCTGGGATAACCGCCAGCAAAATACTCCGATAAGTCGAACTCTATTTGATAACAACTGGACCTATGCCTACGAGCAGAAAACAGTCTTGCTAAATGCTGTAGTAGAAGCGACGCGCACCAAAGCCTTTGACTCTACCCGCAATATTATTGGCTATGACGAGGCCAGCGGACAATTTACCGATGACGGTATCTTGATTGGCAATATGCAAAGCGTGCGCAAGGCACAGTTGCGCGCGCAGCAGGCTTCGGGCTCGGTATTTTTTGAGGCGTTTACCGATACCACGGCGGCCGATGATTGGGTAGTCTATGCGGGGTCTGCGCCGGGGTATCTTTACGAGGTGAGGCCTGACTCAGACAAGGATGTAGCGGGCGGAAATGTCCTGCGTGTCGGTCAGGATGACAAGGCCTCAAATGCTTGGCTTGAGTATAAAGAGAGATTTCCTTTCGACCCGAACAAGCTTTACCGGATTAAGTTTCGGGTGTGGGTGGGTTCCGGGGGCGATGCAGACCGGTCGCTATATCTGGGTATTAATTGCTTCGATAAAGATGGCAAGCGGGTCAATGCCAGCGGCAGTGAGACCCATTCGGGCTCCCATTATATCGCTGCGTCTGGTGTAAAGGCGTCTGGTGCGGGCTGGAAAGAATACACCGCATATTTTCAGGGCCGAACGACGGGTAATGCTAGTTACCAATCTACAGTGGGGCACAACACCATAGCCCAGCCGGCTCAGCTGCAGACGACCGTCAGGCAGTTCACGCCGGTGATTATTGCCAACTACGACGCGACCAAGAAAGGGGTGACCCAGATTGATTATGTACGGATCGATACGGTTGAGCCCACCGGCAATGGCTTTTATTTAAAGATCAATAGTGACTTTAGCCTGGGCGATAATGCCAATCCGGGTGAGGCACAGTTGTGTGGTTTTGATGCAAATGGCAACCCCAATGGTAATTTGCCAGGCTGGTATTTATGGAATGGGAAAAGGTTGTCTATACCGGCCGCACAGCTAAATCCAAATGTGGCTGGCCTCATGTATATCGTTGTTAGATCAACGGGCCAATGGAATTCCGACTATCCGGCCATGCCTGTGACAATTGAACGCGGGGTTTATAAATATCATTACTATGATGGAGGGGGAAAGCACGTAGCCTTTTCGGGCGTCGAAGATAAAATAATTTTAGGCGAACTCACCTTGTCTTCGAGTGAGCAGGTGGCCAGTGGTGGTGTTTACCAAAATCCACGGCCGCTGGGTGGGTTTGCAGCCTATCTGAGCGGTCTCAATGAAAATGGTGGTGTCTCCGAGCAGCGCAGTCTGCCGCATATCCAGTCCAGCATGTCATCCATTACGAGCGGGGGAGCACCGATTACCGCGAAAGATAATGGTTCCAGTGCGCAAATTACCGTTGCCTTTCATACCGTGCAGTACGGATTTGGCACCGTTTCCTATAACAGCGGCAGCATAAACGGGCTGGCATTTTCCACTAAATATTATGTTTATTGTGATGATGACGGCTATGCCGGGGGGGCAGTCACTTATAAGGCGACCACTAGTTTCACCGTCCTGGCTGCCAATACCCACCGGCGCTATGTAGGGACAATCACGACCCCGGCGGATGGCGGCGGCGTTACCGTTCCTCCCGACAAGTGGTGCGTAGATTATGACACCTTGCTGCCGGATGGCCGCTATGTGCGAGACCTACACCCGGGTGACTTAGTCGAGTGTATCGATGTTGTTACTGGTGAGCGTGGAATGTTCCCGCTACGCGCAATGGGGGAAGGTGAGGAGATGTGCTACAGCCTGAAAACCCCTGAAGGTGCGGAGGTATGGCAATCAGAATCCACGCCGATGGATCTACCAGACGGCTCAATCGTGCGCACTCCCCACATGCTGGGGAAACCGGTGTATGTGTTGATCAAAGGATCTTCTCAATTATCGACCGTTTCAGAACTTAGAAAACTTGGTACCAGACGCGTACTCAAGCCTGATTTCGGCGACCGTATGTTTTTCGCCGGGCGCCAGGCACAGCTAACGATTGCAACCCATAACGCAAAACAAAAACCTTAGGAGGCACCATGCCCAGCTTTTCTCCGAAAACCGTGCCAGGCCTTGAAGCCTGGCAGTTCCCCTTCACCATCGACGACGGCCACAGCGCCGGCACTATTGTGCGCGCAACGGTAACGCAAACTACCGAACCGGCCTCCACTGAGGCCAAAGCCGCCGCCGTTTTAAAATGCACCATCGCGGTGATTGATGACCAAAACAAAGTACAAATTGACGGCGCTGGTGACGAAATGCGTAGCGTGTATGTAACGACCAAAACCCTGCAGACCGATGCCGGGCAGGCCATCAATGTTGCCGACCATGCCGCCGATCTTGTAGCCGACTGTATTGTTGAAGTGGCGAACCGCCTAGCTGTACATAGCTCGATTGCGGCTATGGCGATTCCTAGTGGGTAAGTAGGAGGTAATAGCAACTGCGCTAGCAAAGACGGCCCTGAATAAAGCGGACGGCTTGCTGTATGTAAATGGCAGCAGCGGCTGGCAAATTGCCAACCGCCCGGCGACCCTGCCGCAGATTACTGGCGACACAAGCAGCGATTTGGCTGGGGTGGTTACGCAGATGTTAAGCACATTGAATGGGGTGTTTTGGGATAATCTAGCCACCTGAAAATAAACGGCGCAACATGAGGGGGCGCGACTATGATATTTATGCCCCAGTCCTATCCATGTGCCGCTGTAGCTCCTCAGTTATTTGAATACCCACAACACCCCTCAAATTATACTCTCCGGGAACTCCTGGGCGGTCTTGGGGCGGCATAGAGCGCTCGACCCGAATATAACCAAATTTTTCTAGTTCATTTATAGCCGGTAGTAGATCCTCGGGCGCGTTATCTTTCCATAGGTTAACTAATTCGGCTGTTCCTGGACCAACTCCTTTGACTTCTGGCCCCTCTTTATCTCTAAGCAAAAATGCTAAATCCCAAGCGTCCCTAGATAACATTAAAATTCTCCTTACGTATCAAATAATTTTCTGTCTCTCGGACTGAGGCTCTCTTGATTCTAATGAGGGCATTTCAGATTGAAAGGCTTATTCCCCGGCTTTTGGCTCCCGCGCTTCCGGCTTATAAGTGGCTTTGGTATCCGCAACAATACTGCCGCTATAAATACACAACAGCCGCCACATCGCATAAGAAATATTCTTTTCCCCGCTGGTGAGCTTGCGCACCTGGCGGCTGGCTTTATAGCCGAGCAGGGCCGCCGCCTGGGCGCCGGTCAATCCCGCGCGGGCAATCTCCGCTTTAATTTCCGCGCCGGTGGGCGGCTCAAAACCAGCGTCATAGCGTTTGTAAATCGCGGGGCGCGCTGGTCCCTGGTTATAGACTGGGCTCTGTTCACTCATTGCTTTATCCAAGGGCGGGCACTGCCCGCCGGTTGTGTTAGGGGTGGGGCTTACAAAAGCCCCTTCTCCGCAAAACTTAAATTGGTCTCGCCGCCGATAATGATGTGATCCAACACTGGGATTTCTACCAATGCCAGCGCCTGGCTTAGGCGCTCAGTCAGCCAGATATCCGCCTGGCTGGGATCGGGCAGGCCGCTGGGGTGGTTGTGGGCGATGATCACTGCAGCCGCATTCAGCTCCAAGGCGCGCTTGACGATTTCACGGGGGTAAACATTGGCGGCATTGATGGTGCCCTGAAACTCCTCACGGTAAGCAATCACGCGGTGCTGGGTGTCGAGGTAGATCACAGAGAAGACTTCGCGCTCCAGTGCGGTCAGGTTCAGCAGCAGGTAATCCACTACCGCGCGCGGGCTGGTAAGCGCGCTGCCGGGCTTGCGCAGCTTGGAGAAAAGAATTGCCTTGGCGGCGTTGATAACGAGAGATTCGAATCGTTGAAACATGCTTTTTCCTTTCGGATATTGGGGCCGCGTTGTGCTTCCCACTGATGACTATATTAGGCCCTAGGGGGCCTATCGTCAAGTGTTAACTTAGGCCCTTTGGGGCCTATTTTTTTGCCGTTAGGATTGACTTTCTTTTATTTCCGATATTACTAAATATCGGATATAGAGGCACGCAATATTCCTTTTAGGTATAACAAAACAGAGCCCCTGCACCTCAATACCCCTCGAAAAACGGGATAGACGGTCATACAATCATTGGTCAACAACTGCGCAGCTCTGCGCAAGCACTGAGGAGGCGGGACAATGCCAGATAACAGCCAGATCTGGATCGAGTGCAAGCCCGATGTCATGGTGGGCAAGCCCTGCGTAAAAGGTACGCGGATAACGGTCGAGAGCATTTTGCAGATGCTTAGCGCCGGGATGACCTATAGCGAGATTATTGAGGACTTCCCGAGCCTGGATGAAACCAAAATACGCGCGGCGATTGGATATGCCGCAACGCACCTGGCGAAAGGGAATGCAGCCTAATGCTACTCATTGATGAGAATCTCTCTTACCGGCTGGCCGCTAGGCTTGCTGGAGATTTTGCCGGCACCCTAGCAGTGCCAAAAGTCTCCGCCCTGGGGGAAGGCACCAAGGATTCCCGCGTGTGGGAGTACGCCCAGGAGCACAACCTAGCGCTGCTCACCAAAGATAAGGATTTCGTGGACTACTGGCGCCGCTTCGGCCCGCCGCCCAAGGTGGTGCGGCTGGACATTGGCAACAATGTGCGGGTGCGCGCTATTGAAACCCTTATGAAGACCAACAAGCGCCGCATATTGGAGTTTTTGGCAGAACCGAAAACCGGGCTTTTAACCCTTTACGGTGCTTGACTCCCTGTTATTCACGCAAGCTTCTTTAAATTGCTCGCCTAATGCCGACAGACCGAAGTAGTATTTAACAATACTAGCTTTAGAGTTTGGCAATTTATTCAGTTTTTCTGTCAAAGCCACGACACTTGGGTCGTTCGTTATTCGATCGTAAGCGCCGGCTTCAGCTATAGTGCTCCCCCGTGGAATATCAACTAAGCCTAACCGCTCCAGGTTTCTAAGGTATGTGGCTACAAGCTTAGGGTGTTTGCAATCCGCATCTCTTCCAATTGTCGTTACATAACCGCTCTTAATATTTCCGACGCTGTTCTCCTTATTTTCCCTCCGAATATCGATAATTGGCTGAAGTTCACCAGGCTCTAAAAACGACAGAATTCTCGCTTCATCCCCGCTGAGATTTCTGATTATCTCTACAAAACCAGGGTGTGCAGCTTGAGAGGTATTTTTATCCATCGACGAAGCTATAAGATTTGCATAAAGCTCAGCAAGGTCTGGTTTACCCTCTACAAACCTTAAAGATTCAATTGCAGGGCCAGCAACTGAAGGGTCAGGGGTTTGTATATTCTCGGGGGGAGTGCTAGCTAATTTTTTGGATAATTTGGTTTTAACAAAATCTTCAATTTGTTCGACCCCCCAAATCAAGCCCCGAATAGGTATTAATGCCGCATTCACGGTCTCGCCAACTGTTCCTAACGCTTTGCCTGTCTGTTGCGCCAAAGGCTGAACGAGATCTTGATAAACAGGGACTTTTTCTACTAACCCCGTAACGGCATTAATGGTCCCCTCGACGTTCGATTCGTTATCACTCATTTGAATCCATTCTCCACTATTCCAAGTGCCTCACAGCCACTGCTGCACGTTCACTTTTTTATCAAAAAACTAATCCTCAGCCTCTACCGCAAACAAATCCGGCTGCTGTTTCCGCACCATAGAAAACTCCAGCCCGGTAATGCGCCGCCCTCTTTTAATCGGCAGATAGGCCACTTCTAAATCGGTGTGCGCGCATAGCTCGGCCACGGCCGGATCGATCACGCGCTTGCGCAGGTTTTTATAGTCCGCGTACTTGCCGGCGATATCCATGCTAAAGCGAAAATCATCCAGCTCTGCAAAGCGGCGCACACCCTGGTCGGAGAAACGCACTAGCAGCTCATATAAGCGTACACTGTGGGCACTGCGTAAATGCCGCACGTTGCGTTGTTGGTAGCTGGTGAAATTGCGGTGCAGCTCGGTGATATAGGGCAGCACGTCATCGGTAAAGGTGATAGTCACCTGCCCTGCCCCTTTCTTGTAAATGGTCTTGCGCTGAATCCAGCGGAATTCCTCGGTGGCGTTGTGGCGGTCGAAGACGATGGACTGATGGTAGAGTGATTCCGCCGCGCGCTTCAGTTGCTGGTAGGCGGTCTTGGGGTCCAGCTGCCAGGACTCGGCATACTCCAGCGCGGTGATATTCACCTGCTTGCTGGGCAGCTTCTTGCGCGGATCTACTTTGGCGATGGCAGAGATAATCAGGCGGTGCTCATCCAGTGACAGCGGGCTGCTGGCCTCCAGCAGACTGTTCTGCTTGACCACCAAATGCTCTAAAGGGCCGGTGCCCTCCAGGGGTTTGCTGATTGTTTTGGGGAGCTTGCTGGCCATCACCCTTCTCTGGTTGTTATGGGGCGCACTGCTATGGGGTACAAATAAATCTGCCCCCCTTTGTACCCCTTAACGCGCGAGAAAGTAAACCAGAAATCTGTACCCTTTTAAGGGCAGCCGCCCTGCCCTACTTTGAGCCCCTGCGACGCATCACCAGAAATCTGTACCCCTTTGCTCTGCCCTACTGCGCCCCGCAATACCCCGCTCCAGGGTGCCGCGCCCTAGTTGCCAGAAATCTGTACCCCTTAAGCCTGTCAAAACCGCCCTGCCAGAAATCCGTACCCCTTAAGCCGGAGGGGCAAGCCGCCAGGCATAGGGCCTGCAGGACAATGGGCGCCAGCTACCAGAAATTTGTACCCTTTTGTGGTGGGGAGGCCCTGGGGGTGGCGCTTAAAGCGAAATTCTGTCGCCAAAACGGTGGATAGTTACCCACAGAAACGGGGGATAAATAGCGGGATAACTGTTGATGGCGCCAGAAATCCGTACCCAATAACCAGAAATCCGTACCCTTAAACACCAGAAATCTGTACCCGACAAACCAGAAATCTGCCCCCCATAGGCCAGAAATCCGTACCCCACAGACCAGAAATTCGTACCCCCTATTTCCTAAAACCTCTTTTAAATCAGTAAGTTACAAGCCTTACAAACAAGATAAACAAGACAAACAGGTCAAAGTAAACAAACAGGGATACAAAGATAAAGAATAAAAAAAGAGCAAAAGGGCCCTAATTCCTAAGCCCCAAGAAATTGATTTCCTTTTTCTTCTGGCAAATCTAAGGCGATGCGAAGAAACTTTTCGCAGTAGGAAGCACTTCCCTGGCATCTCTTGCCGTTGCTAAAGCCCCAATTATTTTTCGGTAGTCTTCTAAAAGGCCAAGCAGCTCGATTTCTCCGCCAAGTGTTTTAATAAGCGCTTCTAGCTCTTTGCTGGCGACGTCTAATTGCTGTCCTTCCGAAGAGCTAAAGCTTCCCTTGCTCATGCTTCTAATTGCGTCAAGCGTTCAGCAAGTGGCGGCGTGTTTTGCAGGTGCTCGGCCTGCTGCTGGCTGTATAGCTTGATACTGTGCTGACTGCCGCAACACTCGGGCGCGCTCTGGAATGGCTCCGTTTTAAGGCTGGCGGTGCGGCAAGCAAAGCACCAGCGGCCAATGCTGCTGCCCTGCCCTACCAGATCGAATACGGCAAAGAGTTCTGCCCCTTTTCCCTGGAATATATCGTCATCGAGGTCACGCGCCTGCACCCACCAAATAGTGTCCGCAATCTTGCGCTCCTCTTCCGTTAGCTGGCGATAGCTGCGGGCCATTACCTGCCCCCCATTTCTTGCAAAAATGCAGCCCCTAAAGCTGTCAGCTTCTTCGGCTCACTGGCCTTGGCGTCGTGCAGGAAGCCACCGCTGACAACAATGTGGTATGCGGTATGCCCCGACCAATAGCCATCAATTTGATTGCGCAGGGTTTTGGCTATCTGCAGGCGCTTGCCGGCAGCACTGTCGTCTACAGCAGGGCCAAACACCGCACCCTCAAACAGAGATTCAATATATTGATCGGAAACCACCATGGGGTTATTCCTCCTCAAAACCTGCCGCGCGGGCGTCCGCCAGCAGGCCTTCGATATCCAGATATTTGCGCACGATAAAACCCTGGCTGCGCCCGTCTTCTGCGGCTAGCCACTTGATCGCCTCTACCACTTGCGGTGCGGCGTAGGCGTCCAGCTTGGTGGAGCCCTTATAGGGATCTATGCCGCGCGGCTTCTTCTTAGGTGCAGCTGGGGCCTTAGCGGGCTTTTGTGGCTCTGGCTTGGGTTCTTCTGCTTGTGCGGCTTGCTCGGCCACTGGGGCCACTTCCTGGGGCTGCTCGCCGGCACTGGGTAGGCTCAGGTCGCTGCTTTCCAACAGCTCGGAGAGATCGTCTTCGCGCTTGGTGGCTTTCAATGGGGTGCGGGTGCGCTTGGTCATTGGTAACTCCTTCTTAATCTTCCAGCTCGGCCATCAGGGCCGCGTCTGCGTCGCTTGCCGCCTCTTCCGGCTGCCAGCTGCAGATAGCGTGCTTGCCGTTCAGTGCGGCGACGCACTGCAGGGTGAGTTCGTTAAATTGCTTGATCACAGCGGCGCTGTCTTTGGGGAAATCCCACACGGTGCCGCCGCAGTCCATGGCTTCGTCTACGCGGGTACTGTTGGCGATAAAGCCATCGAATACCGGTGCCACCTCTTCCGCTTCTGCGCGGCGATCCTTGTACAGGCGGGTGTTTGGCTTGATATTGGAAAACAGGATGCCATGCACCGGGCGGCCGTGCGTCTGGTGATAGCTGCGCGCCAGGTCCATGGTGTTGAGGGCGTGGCGCAGGGTGTTGCTGTTGGCGGTGGCCGGGGAGATCAGCAGGTCGCATACCTCGATAATGGCCCCTAGCATGGCGTCACCCATGGCGGCGCCGTCGATAATGATTACGTCAAATTTTCCGCGCAGCTTGGGGATGGCATCGCGCAAAGTTTTCGGGCTGTCTACGCCCACCACTTTGGGGCCGGTGTATTCCTCGCCCTGGGCGGCGGCCTGGTCTGCGGCTTCCTGCTGCCAGTTGCGTGCGGTGCGGGTGCTGTTATCGGTGTCCACGATCAACACATTGCGCTTTAAACGGTGAAAGCCGCCGCCCAAGTGGATGCTTGTGGTGGATTTACAAATACCGCCCTTTACGCTGGCGACGCCAATTACCCATGCGCCGCCCTGGGTTGCACTGCTCTGCTCTGTCATATTTTGCCCTGCCCTATTCTGCTCGCCCCTGCGCTGTTGCGGGGTGCTCTGGATTGGGTGGATACGGGGCGCACTGAATCACGGTGGCGCAGTCTAGTGTGCGCTGGTGTGCTTTGATCTAGTGCGTAGTAGTGCGGGCCGGAATGTGCCGGTACAGCGTGGCGCGCTCTGGCGTGCTTTGTTCTAATCTAAAGTGGCGCAGTGTGCGCCGGGGTGTCCCATATCACCGCGCACTAATCTAGCAGGGTGCAGCGTAGCGCGCAACACTCTAAAGCGGTTTGGTGTGGTTTAGTTTGCGTTAGAGTGTTACGAGGTACTTTAGGGTGTACCGCTCCGGGGTGGAGCGGGATAGGGTTTAACGGTTTGCAGTAGGTTATTTAGGGTTTAATGTGGTGCTAAGAACTGCCACAGGGTGTTTGCCGTTAAGTAGGGTGAAATACCCTATTTTGCCCTGCTGCGCGTTGCTTTAACCTTTTTGGCGGTAGAGTGGGGCCTTACCGTGCAGGCCGCGCAATTCCTGCGGTTCTCCGTGCGTGCCAAGGCAATACAGTGGACCGTTGCGGCGGTTTTCACCTCTGCTTTGGGGGTGTTACCGGCCAATGTCTGGCGCAGGCGGTGCTGAATAGCGAGAGCCTCAGACACGCTGACACCCTGGTTTAAGGCAATTTTGGCGGCTACCCGCGCGGCCTGGTCGGCCCGAGCTTGTGCTCTTTGCTGGGTATTTTGGGGGGTTATTCTCTTTGCGTCCATGACTGCCTCCGACTTCGTTGTCGTCATTTCCTAAAACGGAGATCAATATACCCATTGATCCCCGTCGCAAAAATCCCTTGCGGGTCATGCTTGGACCCTTTTATTAAAATAAATTCGGAGTAGTGCGATTTTATTATGTTTTAAAGGTCCGCAGCGGTTTCGCGGGCAGGAGGTAGCGGGTGGATAACCTGCCAGATAACTGGCCCCAGTTGAGCCTTGGGCGGCGTTTGGCCAGACGGCGGCGCGGTTTGGGGTACACGCTCACCCGCATGGCGGGAGTAACCGGCATCAGTGCCGAGCGGCTGCAGCGCTTGGAGTCCGATGGTGGGCGCCTGGCGCCGGTGGAAATAGCGCCGCTAATGGCGGGCTACGATCTAACCACGAATGCGTGGCTAGTGGGCCAGTGTACGGTGCTCGACCGGATCAGTCCGCAGTTTAGGGCGGGGCTTTCCCTATTAACCGCCGACGAGGTGGCCGCAGTGGGGCGCCTGGTGCGCAATCTCACTGCCGGTAGGGTCAGTGCCCGCGCGTGAGGCCAGCAGGGAAGAGCGGCACTACATGGAGACGTTGGCGGCACTGGCCCGTGCATTGCGCCGGGATTCGGGTCGCGGCGTGAAGGAAACCGCCGGCCTGTTGGGTGTCACCCTGTCCAGTTACAAACGCTGGGAGCGGGGGGAATACCTGCCAAGCGGGTTGGATCTGCAGAGAATAGGGCGGCTCTACGGCCTGGACGCCAATCTATTGGTGTACGGGGTGAGCTTTCTAGGCGAGCCGCTGTCGTCAGAAGCCAAGACGGCAAGACTTTTACAGCGATTGCTATGGCGCTTGCGCGCCCTGGACCTACAGAGCCAGGCGGCGGTAGGGGAGTTTGTTAGAGATCTTTATGAAATCCAGCTGAAAAGCGGCGGTATTAGTGCAGAGGATGCAGCGGAAAAAGCGCAGCGGCAGCTGGCGGAGTTATTGGGGGAGGGTTAGGTGGTTAATGGAGTAACTACTTAAGACCCAATAAAGCGTGATGCGCGTAAAAGAAGATTGCCGCTACACAGATTATGGGCAAAATGGTGATAGAGAGAAAAAAGTAAAATTTATAATGTGGTCGCCATTCTGAGCAGTTATTAGCGAAGAAGTTCTTGCATTGTTGATAACCCCAGTCCCAATTCATATAGAAAAGAAACATGGCAAAAAGCACGATCACGGCACCAGTTAATTTTGCAAAGTAAGGGTCTAGGGAAGTAGCGAAAATGCCGCAATAGAGGATGGTTCCCACAATTATGTAATGGCCAACATAAGAAAAGATTTGAGTTATCGGTGGGCAGCAACCTGAATCAGAAGGTGGATCTAAAATCCGCTGGTAGATGTGGAAGATATGTCCACGTAGCATAAAGAGACCTTCTGCAATAACCATAAGCGCCGTAGAAACAATAATCCCAAGAAACCAAAAAACACTATCTTTGACATCAGGATTGAGGAGGATAGTTATAGCTGCGACAACGATGATATAGCAGCAAGCCAATATAAAAGCGGGATTATTGGGGATTGGGATCTTGAATTTAGTTTTCATCGGGTAGTGCTTACAATTGGATAGCTCTTTTGTCTATGTAAAGCAGGGCCTTTTTTTAGCTTAGTAAAGCTTGCTTTACTCCAGGGAAGGAGTACGTTTTCTTCGGTCCGGCTAATAGCTTGCATCAGAGACCCTTGCCCCAATATCCTGACGATTGCCGCGACCGAAAATTAAAAATTAGGGGCTGGGTTATCAAGAAGTGGAATGATTTCAAGTACAAAGGGAATACGTACGAGCTAACCCACCTCTCTGCGTTTCGACAAAAATTCATACAGCCAGCAAAATCGGGAAAGCCTGCCCGTGCCTATCAGTTCGAGATAGAGTTCAGCCTGCACTGCTTTACCCATGGCCCACACCATGGGCGCACGCTTAGCGACTATGACCCCGAGCTCTATTATCGAGACTCCAGGGAGACACGAGTTTTCTGCTTTCGACGCCATGAGCTCTCCTTTTTATTGCCGGATATCGCCAAGACGATCAGCGAGCGCAAGTGCTATCACACGCAAAAGGGCAACTATTTCCTGATAGAGCTCGCTGGTGAAGAGGGCATGAAAGTGGAATACGAGGTGTATTTCAAGGTCAGCAGGGCGAGCAAAGGGGGGTTAAGGCTCTTTATCGAGAGTGCTTATGTGCGTGATGACTCTTGGAAGAGCTCTCAGCCAAAAAAGAAGAAGATCGGCTTCTTTGTTATCGCCCACAACACCCAGGCGGGTAAGGCGATTAAGGTGCCAAAATGAAAAACCCCGCTCAAGGCGGGGCTTTCTTAACTGGGCTCGCTTTATAAACCGCTCTTGGGCAGGTAGCCACATGGGCCGGAGGAACGCATAACACCAAAGATTTTGGCGTCATCCCGTACATACGTTCAATACTAGCCGTGAGGCTAGGTACCACGTAGCGAAAACTTTTCGTTACGTGCCACGCAACAAAGGTAATCTTTGCCTAATCGAAAATCAAGAACATATTGAAAGTAACTGACAGTACCTGACGGTACCAGGGTGGCTACCGCGGTAGCCACCCTGGGGCACAATGCTAAGCAAACCAGCTATTGGGTAATCTCTTCGCAGGTGTTCTCCCCATAAATCAACAGCTTTAAGAACTCCACTTGGCAGGTAAGGTAGTCGCCGGCCTTTGTGTATACTCCATCAACGATATTGTGTTTTTTATAGATAACGACGCCGCGATACATTTCATTTTTCTCTGTATCCCAGCCCATCCTATTCGCAGAACTCACTTGAACGGATGTTTTGCCGTCCTTGGATTTCAGAGTGTCGCCTTCCTTGAACTTCAAAATAGGCCCCTGGGTCCAGACCATGTACTTCTTTTTCTTCTTTACTCGTTGGTCGTATCGGATATCCAGCGCATCACGGAATCCGTAAGGGACATGAAATGCCCAGTGTTCATTGCTCAATGAGCTATTCAGCCGGTCGTAATTTACCTGGGGCACTATTAGGGTTGTCTGTCTGGAGCTTCTGGCCTTCCACATGGATTCCAACAGCTTGATCTCTTCCACTTGCTCTGCCTCCTATAGGTTGGCTTCGTTCGCCCAGTGTTCTTCAGTGACTATCGTCAGCGGGAGACCGGAATCACGATACTCAATTGCTTTTTCTATTTTTCGGCCAAAGCTTTCGTGAATCCAAGAGTCGGAGACATAGGTGCCTAGCACTAGGTAATCTAAGCTTTTGGTTACTCTGGAAGCGCTGACACCGCCAAGGGCCTCAATAACTCTCTGGCACTCTTTGCGGGAGCCATAGGCACAAGTACCGGTGAAGAGAAAAGTTTTCCCGGTGAATTGGATATGTGGGGGTGGCGTACAAACTGGCAGGGTGGACGACTTCGGAACCTCTCCATCGACCGAGGTTTCACCGGTAA
>NZ_CP174293.1:3775000-4952500 GCF_052466865.1 Microbulbifer mixtoriginis (SeqCode) | reverse complement strand
CTAATCAAGCCGGGAGATAGCTGGTTCTCCTCGAAAGCTATTTAGGTAGCGCCTCGCGTCTCACCCTCGGGGGTAGAGCACTGTTTGGGCTAGGGGGTCATCCCGACTTACCAACCCCATGCAAACTCCGAATACCGAGGAGTGCAATCGCGGGAGACACACGGCGGGTGCTAACGTCCGTCGTGGAAAGGGAAACAACCCAGACCGCCAGCTAAGGTCCCAAATACCAGTTAAGTGGGAAACGATGTGGGAAGGCCCAGACAGCTAGGAGGTTGGCTTAGAAGCAGCCATCCTTTAAAGAAAGCGTAATAGCTCACTAGTCGAGTCGGCCTGCGCGGAAGATATACCGGGGCTAAAACTGGTAACCGAAGCTGCGGATGCTCTTAGGAGCATGGTAGAGGAGCGTTGTGTAAGCCGTTGAAGGTGGATCGGGAGGTCTGCTGGAGGTATCACAAGTGCGAATGCTGACATGAGTAACGACAAGGGAGGTGAAAAACCTCCCCGCCGGAAGACCAAGGGTTCCTGTCCAACGCTAATCGGGACAGGGTTAGTCGACCCCTAAGGCGAGGGCGAAAGCCGTAGTCGATGGGAAACAGGTTAATATTCCTGTACTCGCTATTGCTGCGACGGAGTGACGGAGAAGGCTAGGCCAGCATGGCGATTGGTTGTCCATGTTTAAGGTTGTAGGCTGGGGACTTAGGCAAATCCGGGTCCCTAAGGCTGAGAACTGATGACGAAGCCCACTTAGTGGGTGAAGTGGTTGATGCCCTGCTTCCAGGAAAAACTTCTAAGCTTCAGGCAATAGTGAATCGTACTCTAAACCGACACAGGTGGTCAGGTAGAGAATACCAAGGCGCTTGAGAGAACTCTGGTGAAGGAACTAGGCAAAATGGTACCGTAACTTCGGGAGAAGGTACGCCGGTTTTGGTGATGGGACTTGCTCCCTAAGCTGAGGCCGGTCGAAGTGACCAGGTGGCTGCGACTGTTTATTAAAAACATAGCACTCTGCAAACTCGTAAGAGGACGTATAGGGTGTGACGCCTGCCCGGTGCCGGAAGGTTAATTGATGGGGTTAGCTTCGGCGAAGCTCTTGATCGAAGCCCCGGTAAACGGCGGCCGTAACTATAACGGTCCTAAGGTAGCGAAATTCCTTGTCGGGTAAGTTCCGACCTGCACGAATGGCGTAACGATGGCCACGCTGTCTCCACCAGAGACTCAGTGAAATTGAAATCGCTGTTAAGATGCAGTGTACCCGCGGCTAGACGGAAAGACCCCGTGAACCTTTACTACAGCTTTGCACTGAACTTTGAGCCTACTTGTGTAGGATAGGTGGGAGGCTTTGAAGCAGTAACGCTAGTTACTGTGGAGCCGTCCTTGAAATACCACCCTGGTATGTTTGAGGTTCTAACTCTGGTCCGTTATCCGGATCGAGGACAGTGTATGGTGGGTAGTTTGACTGGGGCGGTCTCCTCCCAAAGAGTAACGGAGGAGTACGAAGGTGCACTCAGCATGGTCGGAAATCATGCAATGAGCATAATGGTATAAGTGCGCTTGACTGCGAGACAGACATGTCGAGCAGGTACGAAAGTAGGTCATAGTGATCCGGTGGTTCTGTATGGAAGGGCCATCGCTCAACGGATAAAAGGTACTCCGGGGATAACAGGCTGATACCGCCCAAGAGTTCACATCGACGGCGGTGTTTGGCACCTCGATGTCGGCTCATCACATCCTGGGGCTGAAGCCGGTCCCAAGGGTATGGCTGTTCGCCATTTAAAGTGGTACGCGAGCTGGGTTTAGAACGTCGTGAGACAGTTCGGTCCCTATCTGCCGTGGGCGTTGGAAATTTGAGAAGAGTTGCTCCTAGTACGAGAGGACCGGAGTGAACGAACCTCTGGTGTTCGGGTTGTCACGCCAGTGGCATTGCCCGGTAGCTATGTTCGGACGGGATAACCGCTGAAAGCATCTAAGCGGGAAGCCTCCTTCAAGATTAGATTTCCCTGACTCCTTGAGAGTCCTAAAGGGCCGTGGAAGACTACCACGTTGATAGGCTGGGTGTGGAAGCGTTGTGAGGCGTTGAGCTAACCAGTACTAATTGCCCGTGCGGCTTGACCATACAACAGAGATGGTTACTAACGACTAGCTAAGCTAGCGGATTGTGGAATGAAAGACACACAATGATCGCTTGCGGTGTATTACTACAGATTGTTTTACCGACTTATTTGGGGTTATCGCCGGTCAGCAGACCGAGGCAAACAGCGATAACACGGCAGGCCAAGCAGATTGCTTATAAGACCAACGCCAACCCAAGCCAGTTTGCCTGACGACAATAGAGTTGTGGAACCACCTGATCCCTTGCCGAACTCAGAAGTGAAACGCAACATCGCCGATGGTAGTGTGGGGCTTCCCCATGTGAGAGTAGGTCATCGTCAGGCTTCTAATCCGAAAAGGGCCACCCAATAGGGTGGCCCTTTTTTTATGTGCAAAAAAATATTGAATGCATAAAAAAATAAAAACAGAGAATAAAAAAATAAATTCAAAATACAGAAAAAATAAAAAGCCCAATCGAATTTTTACTCGCAACACTCCCGCCGAAAAATCCAACTCGGTAAAAGCCAATGAAAAAAGCGCAGGCTCTAAAAAGCTCCGAGGAGCCTTCCCTCCTATAAATGAAGCGCTTTCTTAAATTTTTTCTGTAAGGAAAAAGTGGAAATACAAAAAAATAACGCGTTTTATTTAATCTGCCCCTCAAGCACCACCAAAAAAACACCTGAAATTAAAAAGTGCTCTTTAGCCTAGAAAAATTATTGCGTTGAAAAAAACGGCGCAGAAATACCAATAAAAATACCGGTGATTTTTTGCACGTTTTAATGAACCTGTGCAACCACGGGGCCTGGCGCGGATATACCGCAGTTATGCACAAGTCTATCCAGACTTTCTGTTAATAACGCCAAGCGCTGGAAAGTGGATAAATGGCTGGTGTTTTTTTGCCCGTTGAAAAGAGCCCCGCGGAAACAGGGGCCTGAGCGTGGATATCCCTGAGTTATACACAGCTCTATCCATGGATTCTGTTAGTAATTAGCTCAAATAACACTAGAACTTATAAAACTATACAGTCAGAGCCTGTTTCTAGACCCTAGCCAGAGGGTGTCTTGCACTTTTAACTATACTGACAGGTCATAGGCGCCTAAATAGTTGTGCCGTGTGAATAACTTCCAGTTGGGACCAAGTGGTGAGGTGCTCTAATGCGCTGGTCGATTCTTTCTAGCTTGATTCTCCTGAGCCTGTTTCTGGGTAGTTTCACTTTTGCGAGTACCCTAATAGTGGGAAATAAATATGAAGGGACAGTCAGCTTTATTGACTTGGAAAATGGGAAGGAAATCAAGCGAACGGAAACTGGTGGCTCCCCACACGAACTTATTTTGTCCCCAGATAAATCAAAGGTTGTGGTGGTTTCCTATTTGGAAGATGGCTACGTTGGCGAAGAGTTAAATGTCTTTGATGTGGCTACGGGCAAACGCTTGAGCATTATCGATATTAGCCCGCATATGGGCCCTCATGGAATTGCTTGGCTGGGAAGCGGTGATGACCTTATCGTGACCACGGAAGAAACTCATGATGTGATTAAAGTTGATACTGTCGCGGGCAAGGTGCTCGGTTCTGTATCAACAGACCAGATAGGAAGTCACCTGCTGGCTTTATCTCCGGATACTAAAACTGCATATGTTACCAGTCGTGGTTCGGATACTTTCAGCGTGATCGATACGGACACTATGACCTTAAAAAAGACTCTTCCGGCCGGTGATGGTCCTGAGGCGGTATGGGTCAGTCCCGATGGGAAAGAGCTATGGATAGGTAATAATCGCTCAAAAAATATTTTCATCTTTGACACGGCTAGTTTAAAAAAGAAGGATGTCATTGATGTTGGTTACCTTCCCATTCGCATAAGTTTCCATCCCGAAGGGAAGCTGGTTGCAGTTGCGGATCTACAGGGAAACCGGGTGGTGATTTACGATGCGGCAACCCGCAAAGAGCTTAAGAGTATTGACTTAGGCGCCGCCTCTGCACGGGAACCGGCTTCATTACTCTTTACCCCCGATGGTAAGTATCTATATGCCGGATCACAGAGAGACGGGAAGGTGGTCGAAATAGATACCGACAAGTGGGAAATCAAGAGAATTTTTAAGGCTGGTCAGGGGGCTGATGGCTTGGAGTGGAGTCCGGTAACGATTCAGCCCGAGTAAATTCTATATAATATTTTTTAATGGTGGATGTTGTTAGAGGGCGACGGTGTAGATCATTAGATCCTGGGACTTTCCATCGATCGTAAGGTATGCGGGGATGGTGCTACTGTGGATTCCACCGGCCCGTCTTGCAACCGCAATGCTAGCGGTATTTTCTGAAAGGCAGTGTATTTTTATCTGGGCTACACCAGCTTGTCTTTTTAGTTCTTCGCAAATCCTTGCCACAACTTTCGCCATTATACCTTTGCCCTGGCAGTGAGCCGAGAGCCAGTAGCCAATTTCGGCACTCTTGTTTTTCTGATCAACTTCTTTGACACCGATTATTCCGGAGAGTTGGTCATTAAAAATGATCTTGTACCAGGCAGAGCCATTGTGTTTGCTATAAATACGCTGGCAAATATATTGTTTGGTCGACACGATATCCTGTACAGACTTTGCCCAGTACAAATATTTTTCCAAAAGTGGGCGGTTATCTTCTATTAGATAAAAAAGCTCCTGGGAATCTTTCTCCTGTAGAAATTCCAGATAAATATCTTCTGTTACCGTTAACCGCATGCGGTTTTTCTCCTTGGTGGTGGAATCTTTCAAGTGAGACGATTTTATAAAAATGCAGTTTTTACTTAATAAGTTTACGAGGATTTGCCCCGGCACTTCAGACTTAGCGAATGAAACCCTTAAGGACTTTAGGTTTCCAGCATAAAGGTAACCGGGCCGTCATTGAGAAGAGACACTTGCATATCTGCGGCGAAGATTCCGCTGGCTACCGGTGTAAATTCGGCATTAGCACGCTCAAGAAAATAATCGTACAGGCCCTCGGCATGTTGTGGGCTGGCGCCGCGACTGAAGCTGGGTCGAAGGCCGCGTTCAGTTTCAGCGACTAGGGTAAACTGGCTCACGACAAGGAGCCCACCAGCGGCCTGTTGCACATTGTGGTTCATACGGCCGTTTTCATCGGGAAAAATCCGATAATTCAGTACCTTATGCAGTAATTTGTCTGCGCTTTCACGGTTGTCTTTAGACTCCACTCCCAACAGCAAGAGTATACCGTGCTCAATAGCACCCACCGACTGGCCAGACACCTCTACGCGGGCGTGGCTAACCCGTTGGATTAATCCTTTCATCTCAGACCTCTCTGTCTCTCTGGAACCCTGCGAGTAAATCGCCTAGATTAGCGGACTGATTCATGCAGAGAAACCGAGAATACCGTATGAAGAAACAGTTAATGGCACTCCTGGTTGGGGCTCTGGCCACAGCCGCTGTGCAGGCGGTGGAAACCTACCCAAAGAGTCAGACTATTGAGCACATAGATGAATACTTCGGTGTTGAGGTATCCGACCCCTTTCGTTGGATGGAGGATATGTCTAATGAAGAGGTTAAGGAGTGGGTCAAGGCACAGAACAAGCATGCGTTACCTCGCCTGAAGGATCTGCCAGGCTGGCAGAAGATCAACGATCGCCTCACTGAATTGTGGCGCTACGAGCGCTATGGGGTGCCCTATAAGAAAGGCGATAACTACTACTACGATTACAACAACGGCGACTGGGATCAGAACATTTTCTACCGCGCCGGGGAGCTTGCCCAGGATGGCAAGCCTATGCTGGACCCACGCAGCTTGAGTGAGGATGGCACCATCGCAGCGAAACGACTTAAGGTCAGCCCCAAGGGGCGTTACCTGGCCTATGGAATTTCGGATGGTGGCACGGACTGGACAGACTACCGTATTCGCGACTTAAAGACCGGCAAGGACCTAAAGGAGCAACTGACTGGGATCAAGTTCAGTGATGCCAGCTGGGCCCCAGATGAATCGGGCTTCTATTACAGTCGTTACCCATTCAACAAGGATGGCAGTGCCGATGATAGCAAGCAGGTCGCTGTCTATTTCCATCGCCTGGGAGACTCCCAGGAGCGCGACCAATTGGTATACCGTATTACCGACCATCCCACTCGCAACCCTGATGCCGAGGTAAGCGATGATGGCAATTATCTGCTGTTCACCATTTTCGATGGTTATGATTCCAACGGCTTTTACTATCGAGACTTACGCGATGACACCGGCAGGGTCATCAAGCTGTTGGATGACTGGGATGGCCTCTATCAGTTTCTCGGTAATAAGGGCAGTACCTTCTTCTTCGAGACCAGTGCGGGCGCACCGCTGGGCCGGATAATTGCGATCGACCTGGCGAAGCCACAACGGAAATACTGGCGTGACCTGGTGCCGCAGGGAGGCAGCGCCCTGCAGAGTGCCAGCTATATTGGGGACCGATTCGTCCTGCACTATTTAAAAGATGCCAAGTCGCGAGTGCTGGTGACTGACACCAATGGTAAGAAGCAGTACGAGCTGAAATTGCCCGGCGTGGGCTCTGTGAAGGGTTTTTACGGTGAGCCGGATGAAGTGGAGACCTTTTATTCTTTCTCCAATTTCATTACCCCACCGAGTATTTATCACCTGAATGTGCAGACCGGTGAAAGCAAAATATTTAAGCAGCCGAAATACGCTGCAGACTTCTCTGACTTAACCGTGAGCCAGCACTTCTATAAGAGCAAAGACGGCACCCGTGTACCTTTATTCCTGGTGCATAAGAAGGGTATGAAGCGCGATGGCTCCAACCCCACACTGCTGTATGGTTATGGTGGTTTCAACTCCGCTCAGTTGCCGCGCTTTTACAACCGCTTTGTGGGTTGGTTGGATATGGGCGGTACCCTGGCGCTGGCCAACCTGCGTGGGGGTAGCGAGTACGGTGATGCCTGGCATCAGGCGGGTACCAAGACCCAGAAGCAGAATGTCTTCGATGACTTTATCGCCGCAGCCGAGTGGCTAATCGCGGAGAAAGTTACCTCTCCAGAGAAGCTGGGTATCAGTGGGCGCTCCAATGGTGGATTACTCGCCGGCGCGACCCTGGTGCAGCGTCCGGACTTGTTTGCCGCGGCACTGCCGGTAGTGGGTGTGCTCGATATGCTGCGTTACCACACCGCTTCCGCCAACGCACGCCAGTGGTCCAGTGACTACGGTCTGAGCGAAAACCGCGAGGAATTTAAGGCGTTGCATGCATACTCCCCGGTTCATAATACCCGCGAGGGCTCTTGCTACCCTGCCACCCTGATCACCACCGCCGACCGCGATGATCGTGTAGTGCCCTGGCACAGCTACAAGTTTGCGGCCGCGCTGCAGCGGGATCAGGGCTGTGAAAAGCCGATATGGCTCGCGGTGGAGACCCGGGCTGGCCACGGTGCCGGCAAGCCGGTGTGGATGCAGGTGGAGGACTTCGCCAACCAATGGAGCTTCCTCGCCCACCAGCTGGGAATGAAAATCGAGTAACCTTTCCCATCGACTCAATGTGTAGATAGTGGGGGCCGTGTTGGTGCCCCCGTTCAGACACTGCGGATTGGGTTTAACCCTGGGGCTGCATCAGCAACAGTGTTGGTGCACAGCCCACCCTGTCGAGATTGTTGTACTGCCTGCGGTTTACCCTCCCGGGGTGCGGAAGTCTTGGCAGAGGCTATCACTGGGTATGAATAACAAAAAATAATCATCCGGTGGATCTATGAAACATGCATTCGTGACCGGGGGCAGCGGCTTCCTCGGTGCCAACCTTGTCGAGCAACTGAAAACCGATGGCTGGCGGGTAACTGCCATGCATCGCAAGACCTCCAACACAGAGAGGCTGCGCAACATGGGGGTGGAGCTGGTTGAGGCCTCCCTGAACGATTCAGACTCACTGCGCTCAGCTATTCCTGACGATGTCGATGCCCTTTTCCATATGGCGGCCAATACCAGTATGTGGCGCGGTGGCAATGCACAGCAGTGGAAGGACAATGTGGAGGGGGCGGCGAATATTGCAAAGGTTGCGAGGGAGAAAAATGTTGGCCGTATGATCGTGACCAGTTCGATCTCCGCCTACGGTTACCACAGGGATACGATCACCGAAGAGAGTGAAAAGCGTGCAGACGATCCCCGCCATCATTATCTGTATACCAAAAAGCGTGAAGAAATAGCGGTGCGCAAAGAGATTGACAAGGGATTGGATGCGGTATTTCTCAATCCTTGTGCAATCGTGGGGAAATTCGACACCAGTAGTTGGGCGCAGACATTTTTTCTAATCGATAAAAACCAATTGCCTGGCGTGCCGCCGGGTTGGGGGTCTTTCTGTCATGCCGGGGCGGTGGCTCGGGCGCATATCGAGGCGGTCGAAAAGGGTCGCTGTGGAGAGAATTATATCCTCGCCGGCACCGATGCCAGTTTTCTGGAATTTTTTGGCAAAATAGCCGAGCTGCTGCACAAGCCTGTGCCCAAGCGTACAACTCCCGCCTTCGTTATTCAGTCTATCGCCTGGTTCTCTGATGTATGGTCGCGTGTGAGTGGTAAGGAACCGGTAATTACCCCGGAAAAGGCCACCCTGGTGACGCGCCGGGTTGTAGCTAGCAGCTCCAAGGCAGAACGCGAACTCGGCTATCAATCAGAGGTGACATTGGATGCCATGTTGTGCGAATGTCGCGACTGGTTAGTAGAGCAAAAATTATTGGAGATAAAGTGAATCGCAGTAATATTATTTTTATCCTGGTTTCCTTGTTGTTGGTTCTGCAGTTGATTCAGCACTATTTCTTTTCCGGAGCCCAATAGCACTAGTCCTCTCCTTTTTGCTGGCTGTGCTCGGTATTGTTACCGAGCGCCGTCACTGCTTGAGATTAAGGAAAATAAGTTTTAGGAACCTATTATGGAAGAGAAACGCTGTGGCTGGTGCCTGTCCACCCCGCTATATCAAAGCTACCACGATGAGGAATGGGGTCGCCCGGTAACCGATGAGGCCACCCTGTTTGAGTTTCTGCTGTTGGAGGGGGCCCAGGCCGGGTTGTCATGGATAACCGTATTAAATAAGCGGGATAACTACCGCCGTCTTTTCGATAATTTCAATGCAGAAAAAATTGCGCGCTATACGCCGCGCAAGATAGAAAAGTTACTACAGGACCCGGGGATCATACGCAACCGTCTCAAAGTGGAGTCTGCGGTTAAAAATGCCCGCGCAACACTGGCACTGCGAGAGAAAGGGCAAACGCTCTCTGACTTTCTCTGGCAATTTACCGACGGCAAGGTGATCGTGAATAAACCCCGTTCCCTCAAGCAGGTACCGGCCAGTACAGCGGAATCTGATGTGATGAGCAAGGCGCTTAAAAAAGCCGGCTTTAGTTTTGTTGGCTCTACCATTATGTACGCCCATATGCAGGCCACGGGTATGGTTAATGACCATTTGCACACTTGCCCTGCGCGTCAGCGCTGCCTGGATGAAGCCGAGGCGGCGGGACTACTTTAGAAAGCAAATAACCGCTGTGGTTAGCCGGTTCCGATTTTTTTTATCAGCGCATTTGCCAATGAACAGGAGGACCCCTATGAGCCTTGATGGTATTGGTGAAAGTTACTGGCCTCTCTTCACTGCTGGCTTTTTACGGATTGCGGCCGCAATGCTGGTTATTGCAGTGACTCTGGGGGTGGCCCACCTGGCGCGAAGCGCTATAAATCGATTAACCAGCCGGCTCGATGCGACACTCGTGCCGGTGCTGCGCAATATTGCGACCTGGGCTATTTATATTGTCGGGGCGCTGGTGGTTCTGGATGTGTTTGGGATCAATACCACGAGTCTGATCGCCTTACTCGGTGCTACCGGTTTGGCGGTGGGACTGGCCTTAAAGGATACCCTGCAAAATATTGCGGCCGGTTTTATTTTGCTGAGTTTGCGCCCCTTTCGTGTCGGCGATGTGATTCAGTTTGGCCAGACCATGGGCACAGTGCGTCAGGTGGGTCTTTTTACCACTGCGTTGGATACTAGCGATGGCCTGCGAATTACAGCACCGAACAGCACCATTTGGGGGCAGACCCTCACCAATTACAGCCACAATCAGACTCGTCGTGTCGAAATAGTGGCGAGCATCGCCTACGGAGACGATATCGAGGCGGGTATACAAGTATTGCGCCGACTAGTGGCAGATGAACCGCGAATTCTATCGGAGCCGCAGCCGAGCTTCGCGGTTCGCGCACTGGGGGATAGTGCGGTGAACCTGCAAGTTCGGATTTGGACACCGACTGTTGAGTACTGGGATGTCTATTGGACTCTCATGAAGCGCTTGAAACCCGCCCTGGAGGGCGCGGGTTTAACGATCCCCTTCCCCCAGCGGGAGCTGCATATTGTGCAGAAGCCCGAGTGGCCCGATCCCAGCTCCCCCGAGCCGAAGACATAACACAGAGTCCCAATGATCCGCCATTTTAGGCGAAACCCTCACCAAGACTGCTCGTCTCGACGCGCAGATATAGCGTTTGAAAGAGCTCGAATCGACAGTTCAAAGATTTCGTGTCAAAGTTAGCGGCGTTTTTTTGTACAACTTTTGACCGAGATAGGAAAATGCCGATTAAGCTGAACAACCCTTTGATCCCCAGCCTGCTGGCTGTCGCTATCCTTGCGGGCTGTCAGGGCGATAAGAGCGCTCAAGCAGGAGCGAATGCCGATAAAGCTCAAAGTGCCGTTGCCGAGGCCCCTGTAACCGTTGATGCGGTGGCTGAGACCAAGCGTCTGACCGAATGGCTGGATGCGCGTTACGAAGAGCAGCTGCAGTTCAGCCCCATGCAGCTGTCCTATCTCGGCCGCAAGGAGCAGTACGACCAGATCGACGATATGAGCGAAGCCGCTGAGGCGCGCCAGCTGGCCTGGATGGAAAAGGCCGTTGCAGAGCTGAAGAAGAACTTCGACTACGACAAGCTGAGTCAAGAAGGGAAAACGTCCTACGATATCTGGGTTTACCAGTTTGAGCAGGCCAAAGCCGCCGAGCCCTTTAAGCGCCATGGCTATATTTTCGAGCAGATGGGCGGCGTGCAGTCGCAACTGCCCAACTTTCTGCTGAACTTCCACAAGGTGGACAATATCGAGGATATGCAGTCGTATATCGCCCGTATCGGCGGTATTTCCCGGGCTATCAATCAGCTGCGCGAGCGCGCTGAGCAGTCTGCCAAAGAGGGCATTCGCCCACCGCGCTTCGCTTACGAGGGCGCGATCGAGCAGTCCAGCAAGCTGATCGACGGTGCTCCCTTCACCGATGGTGAGGACGCCCCCCTATGGGCCGGAGCCAAAGGCAAAGTCGCTGAACTGTTGGAAGCCGGCAAGATTGACCAGAAGCAGGCCGATAAGCTGACCGCAGACGCGCGCAAGGCCCTGGAGATTGAGTTCCTGCCAGCCTATAAGACCCTGATTACCTGGCTGGAGAAAGATGTGCAGAAGGCCTCTGCAGAGCCTCAGGGTGCCAGCAGTCTGCCGAATGGTATGGCCTACTATAACCAGCGCCTGGCAAATACCACCACTACCAGCCTGACCGCCGATGAAATCCACAATATCGGCCTGAAGGAAGTAGCGCGTATTCGCAGCGAGATGGAGACCATCAAGAAGCAGGTGGGCTACGAGGGCAACCTGCAGGAGTTCTTCACCTTTATCCGTGAAGATGGCCAGTTCTACTACCCCAATACTGACGAAGGCCGCCAGGGTTACCTGGATGATTCCACGGCTTTCCTCGACGACATCACCAAGAAACTGCCGGACTACTTCGGCCTGCTGCCCAAGGCGGAGCTGGTGGTTAAGCGGGTGGAATCTTTCCGCGAGCAGGATGGTGGTGCCCAGCACTACTACCCGGGCACTCCAGACGGTTCTCGCCCTGGCATCTACTATGCGCACCTGTCTGACATGAGCGCCTACTCCACGACCGATATGGAAACTGTGGCTTACCACGAGGGCAACCCCGGCCACCATATGCAGATTTCCATCGCGCAGGAACTGGAGGATATCCCACAGTTTCGTACCCAGGCGCACTTCACCGTATATGTCGAAGGCTGGGCCCTGTACTCTGAAAAACTGGCTAAGGAGATGGGTGCATTCGAGGACCCCTACAACCTGTTTGGCCATCTGACCGCAGAAATGTGGCGCGCTATCCGCTTGGTAGTGGATACCGGCATGCATGCCAAGGGTTGGAGCGAGGAGCAGGCGGTAGAATACTTCCTGGAAAACTCTGCGATTCCTGAAACAGCCGTGCGCTCCGAAGTACGCCGCTATCTGGTGTGGCCGGGTCAGGCTACCGCCTACAAGATCGGGATGCTGAAGATTCAGGAGCTGCGCAAGCAGGCCGAGGAGCAGCTGGGCGACAAATTCGATATCCGCGGTTTCCACGACACCGTACTGGGTGGCGGTGCACTGCCGGTCCCAGTCCTGGAGAGCCGAGTGACTGCTTGGGTAGACTCAATTAAGAGCGCTTAAAAGCTAACTTGGTTATTGAATTAAAGCCGGGCATTGCCCGGCTTTTTTTATGAGGGTGACTCTTACCTTCCCCGTTTTTTAATTTTTTGGCCAAAGAGAAAAAATTAAAGCTCTCATTATTCATTAAACCTTAAGAGTGCATCGGAACTGCTGGGTAAATTTTCAAGCCAAAACAGTTGGGAAAGTTTGATAATAAACTATATGGGGTGGTGGGAGTTAAAGAATTGTTTTCCCGGAATGATTAGGTTGACTTAAGATTTTCTCAGCTTTTTAGTTTTTTAAGATCGACGTTAATCCATGCGGCTGAGGTGTCGGATAATGTTTCTTATGCTGCATTTATTCTCGTTGATTAATTTTTCTGAATAATATTTTAGGTGATGCAACAGGTCATAGTCGAATATGCCCACGAAAGGTTGGTCAATATCCACGTTGAGAAAATCGTATTCGATACGCCCCTTCTTGGAAAGAATTTTGGCAATCTCTAGAGTGTAAAGTTGGTTTTTATCCATAGAGCGCTGCATGTTGGTAAAAGCATCATGAGCCCAGTGAATGCGTCCCCATTTTCTCAGCGAGTGGTACTTCATACTTGAGCTTAGTAGTTTTGGATATCCAGAGCACAAGACCAGTATGTAGTATTTTTTTTCTGGGAATTCATGAATAATGTCTCTCAGAATTAAACTAGACGGGTTGTTTATAGCTATAGCCGCATCTGCAAATACACAACAAATATCCTTTTCTTTAGCTGCTGGGTAAATTCTGAAGGAAGATTGAACGTTGGACTTCATCGATTCAAAAGAGACTGGAGGGAAAGCCGTCTCGGCACTAGCAGCAGCTGTTACCAGTTGGTATAGGCTATTAGTGGGTAAATCTAGAGCCGCATCTCCTCGATTTTTGAATAAAAATATTTCTCCGCTATCTATGTTTAACGTTGGAATAATAACGTAGTTATCTAAATCATTAAATTTTAGATCTTTTGTATAGTATTTTTCCATGATCTCATGTAGGCGTCTGCCGAAATAGGCTGGTGAGAAGAGCCCAGCCCCAGTGAGCAGCTTGTGATACCAGGGGGATTTAAAGATATAAGTCGTTTCATCTTTATAAATATTGATTAGGTAGTCTAGGTGAGAAATATTCTTGCCATAGTGGTCTGGAATAGCAGTACCTGGGATGTTGATTCCAGTTGTTATGTTGTTATAAAGGCTCCAGTGGATACTCCGGCAAAAACATCAAATACTTCATTAATCGGTTTTCCTAGGTTTTTCTCGATATATTGCAGGACATAGAGGGGGATAAGTCCGCGAACGCCCCCACCCGTAATGATTAGTACTTTGATTGTGTCTTTATCTTGTAGATGATCTAAGTTTCTAACAAATCTTTTTGAGATAAATTCTCTGTTAAAGGTGACTGACTGAGGAAAGCATTTGTTATAAATATAGGCCGTAAGGGCGTAAGCTCCAGATAAAGCTGTTAAGGTGAAGAATAGCTTTTTTGTTAGCTGACCGGCTAGTTTCAACATAAAAAGAAACCATGTTTGTTCAGTAACTAGTCCTTAAGCAATGCACCTTTCTCACCGCGAAAACTATTGTAATGTAAAATTTATACCTAATTTGAAAATCGTTTGGTTTTGATTTATATGGCCCCAAAGAGGAGAATGTCTTTTGATATCACCTGTTGGAAGTAAGGTGTCTAGCTTATGGAAGGAATTAGAGCTTAAAAAAAGGCTGAGTATGAAAAAAATTATTATTATTTTATGTTTTTTAATTGCCCAATTAGTTGCTGTTCCACTTTGGGCCAAGACGGATACTAAGGTGGTTTCTACCGAAATTACCGTGCGTGCCAAAGCTAAGGATGCCAAATTTATCGGTTCCTCCATTGGGGGGGCCATGGTCATTATCCGTGTGGCAGATACTGGAGAAATTCTCGCACAGGGCTTGACCCAGGGGAGCACCGGCGATACTGGTAAGATCATGAAGACCCCGCGTGAGCGCTATGTGC
The DNA here is from genome assembly GCF_052466865.1 of Microbulbifer mixtoriginis (SeqCode). Classification (NCBI taxonomy): domain Bacteria; kingdom Pseudomonadati; phylum Pseudomonadota; class Gammaproteobacteria; order Cellvibrionales; family Microbulbiferaceae; genus Microbulbifer; species Microbulbifer mixtoriginis (SeqCode). Next base: position 4,937,982 of record NZ_CP174293.1, on the reverse strand, counting down.
CTATTGCCGAGGGGGCCGCTAAATTCACCGCTAATCTGGATATTAGTGAGCCAGTTTTCCTTACCATTGAGGTTCTGGCCCCTTACATCAAAAAACAGGCCCGCGTGGTGGCGCAGACCCAGACCTGGTTGGTGCCCGGCAAGCCTATTGGTGGCGAGGGCTTGATTGTGGAAATCCCCGGCATGGTGGTGGACCTGCTCAGTCCTCAGACTCACCTTTACACCGGTTTGGATAAGAGTCCATTCGAGATCCGCGCCAATGTGGTGATGATGTGTGGCTGTTCCTTCACCGATGGTGGCTTATGGGATGGCAGCAAGATTGAAGTCACTGCAATAGTGAAGCGAAAAGGAGGCGAATTTGCCACAGTGCCACTGAAAATCCAGGACACTATGAATACCTTTAGTGCGCCCTTCGCCACGGATTTACCCGGCGTCTACGAAATTCTGGTTTACGCTTATGACGCTAAAACCGGAAATACCGGTGTCGATAGGGGCAGTTTTATCGTGAAATAAACTGGATTGGCCGGGGCCAAGGCAATGAGCGGAAATCGGATAGGGGACTATGAGGTGTTTATGCGTGGTATGAATACGCGAGTCCCCGGCTTTTATAGCTCCGCTGTAATTCCCGGTCAGGTGCTCCTGCTGGGCCTCTGCTATGACGGGGCGTGAGCAAAAGGGAGCGCTGTCTCGGCGCGAGTTGCTTGAGGAGCACCGCCCAGAACGGATCCACGCTCGCCTGGGGCGAGAGCCGAAATCTCAACGGGTCTCCGATTTTGTTCTGGGGGCCATCGATGGCTGCGTTACCACCTTTGCCATAGTGGCCGGTGCCTTCGGCGCGGGTTTTTCCGAGTCGGTGGTGTTGGTCATGGGGTTCGCCAACCTGATTGCGGATGGCTTCAGTATGGCGGTGAGCAATTATGAGGCCGTCAGCGTGGAGCGTGAACAAGCTGCGGCGGCCACACGTATCGAACGCGAGCATATCGCACTGGTACCCGAGGGAGAGCGAGAGGAGATTCGCCAGATATTCCATCGCAAGGGATTTCGCGGGCAGGTGCTGGATGAGATCGTCACTACCATTACCGCCAATCGCCAGCTATGGATTGAGACCATGTTGGCGGAGGAATACGGTATCAGCCGCACCAAACGCAAACCTCTGGGCAGTGCTTTGGTGACCTTCTTCGCATTTATTGGCATGGGTACCGTGCCGCTGTTGCCCTACCTTCTCTCGCCACTGAACTCGTCACAACAGTTCTACGGCAGCGTTATTCTGGCGGCATTAACCTTCTTTGCCATCGGTCTGTGCAAGGGCCTGGTATTCTCCCAAAAGGTTTGGATGGCGGGCTTCAAGACCCTGGTATTTGGTGGCGGTGCCGCCGCGCTGGCATTCGCCGTAGGTTTCTTCCTGCGCGACCTTATCACTTGACCTAGGCGGCTACTACCCGGTTGCGGCCGCTGTTCTTTGCCCGGTACATACGCTTGTCTGCCTCCGCCAGCAGTTGGTTGTGAGGGTTGCCGCTCCCCTCTACCACGCCAAAACTGATGGAAACTTTTACCGGCTGTACGTAGCGGCGGCTCAGGGCCTCGACCTTGCGACGCAGTTTTTCTGCCAGCACCCTGCCGCCGCGCACATCGGTATTGGGCAACAGCAACAGAAATTCCTCTCCGCCCCAGCGTGCAACAACATCCTCTGCGCGGGTGTTTTCCCCGAGGATTTTCGCTACATCCTGCAAGATGCGGTCGCCAAAGCCGTGGCCGTAGGTATCGTTAATGCTTTTAAAGTTGTCCAGGTCGCCAATCAGTATCACGTAGCGGCCCTGTAACTCCTTGTTGCGCCGTTCCATATCGTGGATAGCCCGGTAGGCCTCTCGGCGGTTCGCCAGCCCGGTGAGAGCATCGGTGGAGGCGCTTTTTTCCAGTTCACCGGTGAGGCGTTCGAGTAGCTGTTGGGTGTGGTGGCGACTGCTGTCGAGTAGTGCGGTGAGAGCGGTAAGAGCGCCAAAAACCGCAATAAAACGTGCGCGATAGGCGGTGTCATATTCCGCCTTCAGGCCGGGGAAGTCCGGGTAGAAAAGAGCCGTAGCGGTGACTAGGCCGATGGCGATCAGCGCCACTGTGCCGGTCTTATAGCCGTATAAATTGATAAATCCTGGCACCAACATCACCGCCCACATTAGGCCAGTGTTGTTAACCCCACCGGATAACAGCAGATAAAAGTAGAGTACCAATAAAAGAATGCCTACCAGCAGCGGTGTTTTTTGGCTGGGGCCCATCACATTGATGGTGACATAGGAGCAGAGTATCACTACTGCGGCGGCGGAAAGGGTCGTGGCCTGCAGAATATCGGCGGCGCTCAGGGCAATAACCGCCATGGCACCGGTTACTGCCATGGCAAAAATTAACATGTAGGAGGAGGCCATGATACGGCGGCGCAGGTCGATGCGCTCCAGCTCCGCCACCGGTGTGTCTAGTGCGGTGTGATGCTTGTTATACCCTGAGTTCATAGTCGTCTCTGTTCCTGTACAGACTGCAACTTCCGTCGGTCGTAAGCGCGATTCCTGTCACTTAATTCACCGGCAGAGTGAAGCTGCGCCGAGTATAGGAGGATTCGCCCGATGACCAAAGCCGCGAGCTACAGTATCTGTAAAGCAAACGTTAGAACTGAGAAACCGTGACACAAATTCATCTGACTTGGGGCAATATCCTGACATTACGTGGGGACGCACTGGTGTGCCCCGCGCACAAACATCTTATTCGCGGACGCGGCCTTTCGGCGCAGATTTATGCACAGGGTGGCGTTGAGCTTGCGACTCAGTGTGGTAGGCAGCTGAAATGTGCCGTAGGTGAGGCGCGGCTAACTAATGCCTACCATCTGCCGGTGGATTATCTGCTGCACACGGTTACGCCGCAGTGGAGCAGTGGTGATCAATGGGGCGCTTTGGCCATTGGCCAGCTACGGCGCTGTTATGAGAGTGTATTGTGCCTTGCGAGGGAGAAGGGGTTGAAGCGAATTCTCTTTCCCGCATTGGGTGCGGGTACCAATCGATTTCCCCATGCCATTTCCGCACACCAGGCCCTGGAAGTTCTCAATGAGTATTCCGGTGAATTTGATCAACTGACGGTTTGTTTACATTCTCCCGCTGCTCTTGGAGAGTGGGAGAGGGTTGAGCGGCGTTTCTACACGGTGTGAGATTACCTGATTGCAAAAGTGTACTGTCGTGCTTATTTAGTAAGGGCTAATTAAGCCTTTTCACAATGCCTTGAAGAAGGCTGAAGAAGTTGTGCCTTAACTAGAAGTTAGGCACTTACAAAGCTGAGCACGAGGAGAGAATAAAGCTTGAAAAATCGCCCCGTGAATTTCAAGCCTCCCTACCCCGCATGGGAGCTAGAGCTTCCCTCTAACCATTGGTATGTCCAGTGCCAGGTTGGCTTACAGTTTGCGAGTGGACAACGTGACGATTCGCTATTCCGATTGTTGGCCAGGTTTTTATCCAGTGCTAAAGGCTTGCTGCACTTTGAGCGGGCGGGACACATCGATGTTCAGGGAGCTTATAACGATATTGCTATAGCCTATTGGGACAACGATGAATCAATGGGGAAATGGCTTAGGGAAGAAGCTACTGAGTTACGGGAAATTATTCAGAGTAAGTCGGGATTTTGGTATGAGGCGTTAGCCGCTCCACGCTCACACTTTGAAGTATCTTCCTCCACACCTGTGGCTGACTGGGGGATTTTTCGCCACTTTGATATTTGTGAGCAGCATGAACACGCTTACTGGGGTGCGATGCGGGATCGAATTAGTGCGGCGGAGAATGATGGGCTTCCGGGTCAACTGCAAACCTTGCGGGCAATACCGGTTGGGAAACAGTCAGATACAGAAATATCTCTTCCCGGTAATTTATGTATGATTCGTACAGTTCAAGGGTACTCGGCAGCCAGTTCCGCGGAGCGGCATGCCTACCGGGAATCTCTGTGTTCCGAGTATGAACAGGGGGTGCATTATTTGCAGTCAAACCCAATAGAATCGCGCTGTCTTAGTGCTCGCCTGTTAAATGATGAGCATCCTGCACTGGGCAGGCCGGACACTGAAACTATTGCTTGGTTTGCATCCCTGGCGGATTTGGAAAACTGGGTACATCACCACCCTACCCATAAAGCTATTTATGCGGCTGCGCAGTGTTATGCGAGTCGCTTCGCCTCTGGGATGCAACTTTTGTTGAGTCACGAAGTGGCAGTAGTGCCGCATGGCAAGGGGCGGGCTTTTTATCAGGGCTGTCATCCTGATACAGGGTTGAAGCGTTTTCTCAAGTAAAAGTAAAGTGTATCTGTAGCTCTCAGAAAAGTGATATAGACACCTTAAAATAAAAGCAGTGAAGTTATTTTAATGTGTTATTGCATGGCAATTAAGTCGGTTCCATACGAAATTGATGACATTATTCGCAAGGTATATAAATACTCTGATTTGGGTAATTATCTTGATGAGGAGAATCGTTTTCTAAGAAATCTGGTTTCCGAGGGATCAACGCTTATAGATTTTGGTTGCGGTAATGGTCGTCATCTCAGGCTATTAAACGATCGTCTTGAACTCGGATTGGGAATAGATAATGACCATGGGCATATTGCGAGTGCACGAAATTTGAGTAAAGGAATAAGAAACCTTCAATTTTTACTTGCAGATGCCAAGACATTTACATCGGAGCGTAGGTACTCTATCGCCATATCTATGTATAACACGGTTGGTAATATTTACCCAGCGAGTAGAGTCATCGAAGTAATGCAGAGCGTATGCCAGCGTAAAGGGAAATTGATTGTAAGCGTTTTCTCAGAACAATCTATCGAAGAAAGAGTGGTGTTTTATCAGAAAATTGGTTTTGGTATAAAGCGGGTTTCAGAGAACTCCATTCTTACAGACAAAGGTGTGGAGTCCTCTCATTACAGCAGGGTACAAATTTCCAGGTTGATTCCTGGAGCTGAAATTATACCCTGTAGCAAATTCGGATGGCTGGCGGTTAAGTCAGTTTAAATGAATCTGATGATCGATTATCTCTTGTTAGATATTTCTTGCCACTGGGTTTTTAACCATATAATCGTACACTTTGTTAAAAAGTTTGTGCATCCAAAACTCGACATTATCAACACCTTCAATGGATTTATGACTGGCATGGTCTTCAATTGACAAGTCGGTCATATCCCAAAATCCCAGGGCTACTAGGGTGGCTTCCCCAGAGGACTCTATTTCTTTTCTGGATGATACAAACTCTAGAAGAAGGTTATTTTCGAGTTTTTTGGCATAGTGAATAGCAAGTACCTTTGATTCTTTGGTGCTTTCATTAAATTTAAGTATCTTCATGGGGCTTAGTTTTAATTTATTGTTGTCGGGAAGGCAGCTGCCTCGGAAATTGTAAAAACTACAAGGTATTAATATTAATGAAGGTAATTGTTGTTTCTGATATTTGGGGGCGGACAGAAGCCTTGGACGCCCTTTGTTTGCGAACTTTTGAGGATTATACAATCCTGGATCCATACTCCGGTAGTGAGATGAACTTTGAGATCGAGGGGGATGCATATAAATATTTTATCAACGAATGCGGCCTGGAAAGGTACTATTCCTATGTAAGCAGTTACATTAAAGAGCAGCGTTATAGTTATAATCTGCTGGGATTTAGTGTGGGAGCAACCGTCGCTTGGATGTTAGCCTGTAGTGATCAAGCTGAATTTATTAAAAAAACAGCCTGCTTCTATGGTTCCAGGGTTCGCTATCTTCTCAATGAGAGGCCAACCCGAAGTGTAGACTTTTTTCTGGCAAATAAAGAGCCCTCCTTTAATGTTTTGGAGTTCTCCCGCGAACTCTCCAATATACCGATGGTGACTTTACATAAAACACAGTTTTCTCATGGATTTATGAATAGTTGTTCTGAAAATTTTAATCCTGAAGCTTACAGGCACTACCGTGATTGGCTGAAAAGCTGGGCTAATGGTGCCTAGGCAACAGAGTGTGGAGAAGAAAAGGGTTGGAAGCTGAGGTCTGAAAAGGGAGGGCTAAGAAAAAGGTCTGAATATTTTATGTAAAAAATAAAAGGACCCGAAGGCCCTTTTATTTCCTGGAAAAGTAAAATCTTAAAGATATTTACTGACAGGAGCTCGCTTCCCAGTACTGCGGCGCTGCAGCCGGAGACCACCAGTTGGGTCCGAAGGTAGAGACGTATACCTGGCCTTCGAAAGTTACCTTATCGCCAACTTCGTAGCCCGCATCACCCGCGTAGGGCTGTTGGAACACTGGGCAGGAATCTGCCGAGCCCTCATCGCCATTGTTGCCATCAGAATTTCCGTCTGTGTTGTCACCGGAACCGTTATCTGTATTGTCGCCAGATCCATTATTGGTGCCGCTGTTATCGCCTGACCCTGTACCGGAATCGTTGCCAGAGTCGCCGCCGCTTGTTTGACAGGTGGTTTCACTCCACAGCGATGGTGCCGCACTCGGAGACCACCAGTTTGGCGCATGAGTGGATTCGTAGGCGACACCTTCGAAGACAACAACATCACCGACCGCATAGCCTGGATCGCCAGCATAGGGCTGCTCAAACGCCTCGCAGGCAGAGTTTCCGGTGCTGCCGCTATCGCCAGTGTCTCCAGTATTCCCTGTGTTGCCGCTATCGCCGGTGTCCCCGGTATCCCCACTGTCGCCGGTATTTCCAGTATCACCCGTGTCGCCAGTACTTCCAGTGTCTCCGTTGCCATCATCCCCAGAGCTCGATCCGCCTTGCCCGAAGACCTCCAGCGCCGCATCCAGAAGTGGATACTGGTATTGGTTATTCTCGCGCAGCATACCGCCCCGGAGCTGCCAGATCATTACACCGCCCAGGTCTTGCTCGACCACGTAACGGGACCGCTCGGCGATTGAGGTGGTGTCCTCGAAGGAAATGAAGCCGCCATCTGGGAACCACCCATAGTGAGTGACTGCTTCTGGGTCATAGGCGGTCTGGAATGATGCGTCGCTCTGCATTTTCTCAACGATCTGGTAGTAACGCGTCTCGGTGTCGGAACCCCAGTGAGCGACATCCTGCCCCGATGCGGCTTCGCCGATCGCGGTGGCGCCGGCGACACTGCGGCCGTAGTGAGACATACCCAGGATGATTTTTTCTGACGGGATATTGCCTTCAGTCATCCACATATTGCGGCAGCTGTCCGCGTCGAAGCCTTCGTTGACCTGGCCGGCATAGGGGTAAAGTGGCGAGGTGTGCTGGGCTACTGAATCCCAGTCGCCACCGAAGTCGTAGGTCATCAGGTTGACGTAGTCGAGCGTTGCACCGACCTCGGCAAAATCGTAGCCTTCTTGTGCAATCGATGGGCCGCAAGCGACGGCGGCGGTTAGCTCCAAGCGCTTGCCGGTCTCGGCTTCGACTTCATCGAAGCGCGCACGCAGCTCCTTCAGTAGTGTGGTGAAATTTTCTTTGTCGATCGAACGGCCACCGTTGGGTGCATAGCCCGGATATTCGAAGTCGAGGTCGAGTCCATCGAAGTCCCAGTCGGTTAGTAGGGTTACCGCATTTTCGATAAATGCTGCACGTGTGTTGGCGCTTTCCATCATCTCAGAGACTTTATGGGAGAGAGTCCAGCCACCTACGGAGAGAATCGCCTTGGCACCATCGTCGTGTACCGACTTTACGAAACCGGATTCGTGATCGTTCCAGCTCTGGCAGACTGCGTCCTGCTTGCTTGGATCGTACTGGCTGTAGGGATGCCAGAACGGCGGTGAGCACTTGACCGGACCATTGCCGGCGCCGCCGGAGAAAGATTGAGCCCCCATTCCGTAAAAGACATAGGGATCAGTAAAGTAGATGGTGCCCTCTTCGTCATTCCAGGCAAAGGCGTATTGCACATGGGTCAGTTTGGAAAAATCCACATTGTCGTGGGTGAAGGAGGAGTCGGCCCAATACTCCCAGTCGGCCCAGTAAGCGGAAACACGTTTGGTTTCCTGGGCGCTGACATTGGCACTCAGCACGAATGCCGCAGCAAGCGTTGCTACTTTTTTTAATCCAAATCCGCGCTCATTGCGGCACCCCACTAACATCCCTGTTCGATCCTGAAATTGCAGGAAAGAAAACATTACAGTGACCTCCCATGGGCCTTAATTACGATGAAACTTAGCGTTATAAAACTAAACTTTATAGTTGAGGAAGTTGGAAAAAAACTGGGGGATAAAAGTTCCATCTGAAACTGAGAGCCCCATCGTAACTAACTCATTTTTCCCGACAAATTGTGCAAGAAAAGTGAAAGAATCAAGATGTAAACCGCTCTTTACAGGATAAAATCAGTTTCTATCACATAGGGGTAATGTGATTAATACTTGGTGGTGATGGTCGAATTATTAGAGTTATTTAAGAATTAATTTTTATGATGTGAGCAAAAAAAATAAAAATGGTATTGGTCTGGAAAATACCCAAGGGCAGTTGCCTAGGTGTCGCTGTCAGCGCTTTCCAAAAATAAATAGCAATAAGCGCTGGCTGCCCGGATAAAGTATTTTTTCTAGATTGCTTAAGTTTTCGGTGTAGGTTGTCACCAAGTGTGAAAAATAAAAAAGGGCCCTATAGGGCCCTTTTTAAACTGAAGAAAATTTTAATTATTTCTTCGTGCGCTTACGCATATTTTCCTGCAGGATTTTTTTGCGTATGCGGATATGGTTGGGAGTCACCTCAACCAACTCGTCCTCTTCGATAAACTCCAGCGCCTGCTCCAGGGTATGGCGGATGGGCGGAGTGAGGGTCAGGGCTTCGTCGGTGCCGGCGGCGCGAATATTGGTGAGCTGCTTACCCTTGGTGGGGTTTACCACTAGGTCGTTGCCGCGGGAGTGGATACCGATAACCTGGCCTTCGTAGATATCTTCGCCGTGGCCGAGGAACAGGCGTCCACGGTCCTGCAGGGCGAACAGAGCGTAGGCCAGAGTCTTGCCGTTCACCATGGATACCAGTACGCCGTTGATGCGCTTGGCCACTTCACCCTGTTTTACCGGGCCGTAGTGGTCGAAGATGCTGGTCATGATGCCGGAGCCGCTGGTCAGGGTCAGGAACTGGTTGCGGAAACCGATCATACCGCGCGAGGGCACGATAAAGGTCAGGCGCACACGGCCTTTGCCGTCCGGCTCCATATTGGTCAGTTCGGCTTTGCGTAGACCCAGCTCTTCCATAATCGGGCCCTGGTGCTGGTCTTCAACGTCGATCACCACCTCTTCGTAGGGCTCCTGGATCTCGCCGTCCACTTCTTTCTGCACCACTTCCGGACGGGAGACGCCCAGCTCGAAGCCTTCGCGACGCATGGTTTCGATCAGTACCGACAGGTGCAGTTCGCCGCGACCGGATACGCGGAATTTGTCCGGGGAATCACCTTGCTCAACGCGCAGGGCTACGTTGTGGATCAGCTCTTGATCCAGGCGCTCCTTGATATTGCGCGAGGTAACGAACTTGCCATCCTGGCCGGCAAAAGGCGAGTCGTTCACCTGGAAGGTCATACTCACGGTGGGCTCATCCACGCTCAGGGCCGGCAGGGCCTCTGGAGTGTCTGGGTCGCACAGGGTATCGGAGATATTCAGTTCGCCCACACCGGTAATACACACAATGTCGCCGGCGCTGGCCAGTTCCACTTCGGTGCGCTCAAGGCCCAGGTAGCCCATCACCTGCAGAACCTTGGCCTTGCGGGAGTTGCCTTCGCGGTCCAGTACCACCACCTGCTGGTTGGGGGCCAGGGTGCCACGGGTGATACGGCCAACACCGATAACACCGACATAGCTAGAGTAATCCAGGGCGGAAATCTGCATCTGGAAGGCGCCTTTTGGGTCTACCTTGGGCGGCTCAACCTTGTCCACGATCATCTGGAACAGCGGCGTCATATCGTCGGCCATATCGGTATCGTCGAGGCCGGCGATGCCGTTCAGAGCGGAGGCGTAAACAACCGGGAAGTCCAGTTGCTCATCGGTGGCGCCGAGGCTGTCGAACAGGTCGAAGACCTGATCCATCACCCAGTCTGGGCGTGCGCCGGGGCGGTCGATCTTGTTGATCACCACGATGGGGTTGAGGCCCTGCTCAAACGCCTTTTGGGTAACGAAGCGGGTTTGCGGCATGGGGCCGTCCACCGCATCTACCAACAGCAATACGGAGTCGACCATGGACAGTACGCGCTCTACCTCACCGCCAAAGTCGGCGTGCCCTGGGGTGTCGACGATGTTGATGCGGTAGTCGTTCCAGCGAATGGCGGTGTTCTTGGCGAGGATGGTAATGCCGCGCTCTCTCTCCTGGTCATTGGAGTCCATGACCCGCTCGGCGCCTTCGTCGCGACGGTCGAGTGTGCCGGACTGGGACAGCAGCTTGTCCACCAGGGTGGTTTTGCCGTGGTCTACGTGGGCAATAATCGCAATATTGCGCAGATTCTCTATCACTGGGGGCCTCTGGGCGTTAAATCTTGGTAAATCGGGGCGGGGGCCTGCGGGGTTTCTACAGCAGCATTCCGGCCAAAGGCGGCGATTATAGGGGGGCCGCATGACAATTGGGAGTGATTTTGAGTAAAAAATCACCGGTCGCGTTCAGAATGGCGACCAGAAGAAGAGAGCAGGGAGGGCGCGGGCGAATCTGCCGCCCGCGCCGGGCAATTACTTCTTGATGCCGTCGGGGCGGTGCGGGATCTGTGGGCGCAATACGCCCACATTACGGAAGCCTTCATCTAGCAAGTGAGAGGCATGTAGTCGGCTCATCACACCGCGCGCACAGTAAAGCAGGTACTCGCGCTCCTGATCCAGCTTGGCGAAGCTGTTATTGAGGCGGTAGAAGGGGATAGTCTCTACTTCGACGCCTTCTAGCTCCAGCGGGTCCATTTCTTCTTCATCCGGGTGGCGGATATCGATGATTACTGCGTTGCCGGCCTCCTCACGGATCTCCACTTCCGGCGCCTCGCCGTCCACTTCTTCGATGACCTCGTCGATATTCTGAATCGATCGGTTGCCGATGGCGCGGTCAAGAATAGTGAAGTCGAAGCGGTTTTCCTCGGATTCCACTTTCTCGATCTTGGCTCGGGTGGTGGGTTTCACCGAAATTACACCGCAGTACTCCGGCATATTGGCGGCGAATTCCTCGGTGCCAATGGCCCGGGAGGTACGGATAATATCGGTCTTATCGGTAGTGATCAGTGGTCGCAGTACCAGGGTGTTGGTGACGCTATCGATTACTGACAGATTCTTCAGGGTCTGGCTGGAAACCTGGGCGATGGCCTCACCGGTTACTACTGCATCCACTTCCAGCTCTTTCGCGATAACGTCTGCGGCGCGCAGCATCATACGCTTGAGAATCACGCCCATGTGGGAGTCGTCTACGCGCTCGAGAATTTCTGCCACCACTTCGTCGAAGGGCACGGTGACAAAACGCACCCGGTGGGAGGCGCCGTATTTGTTCCACAGGTAGTAGGCCACTTCCTTAACGCCCAGTTCGTGTTGGCGCCCGCCCAGGTTGAAGAACAGGAAGTGAGTGCGGATACCGCGTTTCATGGTCAGGTAGCTGGCCACGGTGGAATCGAAACCGCCGGAGACCAGCGATAGCACCGGGTCCTGGGTACCCAGGGGGAAGCCGCCGAGGCCGGGGTGCTGTTCCTCGATCACGTTGAGTTTGTCGTGGCGGATTTCCAGCTTGACCGTGATATCCGGGTTTTTCAGTTTCACCCCGGCCGCCCCGGTATTCTTGTTGAGGCCGCCGCCTACGTACTGCTCCACATCGAGAGATTTGAAGTCGTGGTCGCCGGTGCGTTTTACCCGCACGCAGAAGGTCTTGTCCTTGAGGGCTGGGCCCCACACCGACAGGGTCTTCTCGTACATATCGTGCAGGTCGCTCAGGGGGAACTGGCGCACGCGGGAGAAGTTGGCAATGCCGGGGGTGTGAGAGAGCACCTCTTCAATGCGGCTGCCAAGGTGGGCCACGGCGTCCGGGGCGATCACATCGATCTTTTCCCAGTCTTTGCGCACCTGGATACGGTCGTCCAGCTGGCGCAGCAGGCGCTGTAGGTTGTCCTTGAGCTGGCGCGACATACGTTTGCGCACCGGATTACTCTTGATGGTGATCTCGGGAAAAAATTTGACGACAAAGTGCATGGGAATCCGTGGGGTACCGCATGTTGATAGAAGGTGCGGCATTATAAACTAGCCGGACGCAAGTTGGTTGTGCACTGTTTGTGAGCAAGCCGGAGTATAAATGTGCCATTGTGGTGCATTTAGTTATGGCTGCACAGCCACAATACATCTATCCTGCCCCAGTCGGCCCAGTACTGGGGCCCGCACCGGCACCAGCCGCCGCTGCGACGCCACTGCCCTAATTTGGCACACTCTTTGCTTTATTTCACGCCAGGTAAAGAGCGAATGCCAGCAGTATGGGCATAGCGACCAAATACTTTTCAAGACCTGGAGGACAGCAATGTCAGCGAAAACGCTCGGTTTGATTAATGAGAGTGAAGCTAAGTGGATAGACCTGCGCTTCACCGACACCAAGGGTAAAGAACAGCACGTATCTGTGCCCGTGTCAGAGATTGACGACGAGTTCTTCGAAGAGGGCAAGATGTTCGATGGCTCCTCTATCGCTGGCTGGAAGGGCATTAACGAGTCCGACATGATCCTGATGCCGGATGACGATACCGCTTTCCTCGATCCCTTCACCGACGAAAGTACCGTAATTATTCGCTGTAATATCGTCGACCCGATCACCGGTCAGGGCTACGAGCGCGACCCGCGTTCCATCGCGCTGCGCGCCGAGGAATACCTGAAGTCCACCGGTCTGGGTGACACCGCACTGTTCGGCCCAGAGCCCGAGTTTTTCGTCTTCGACGATATTACCTGGGGTGCCGAAATGGGTGGCGCCTTCTACAAGATCAACTCCGAAGAGGCGGCTTGGTCTTCCGGTCATAACTTCAGTGAGGGCAATATTGGTCACCGCCCCGGAGTGAAAGGCGGTTACTTCCCGGTGCCCCCGGTTGACTCTCTGCACGATGTGCGCGCCGCTATGTGTTCTGCTATGGAGCAGATGGGTTTGCGTGTTGAAGTACACCACCACGAAGTGGGCACCGCTGGCCAGTGTGAGATCGGCGTTGCCGCCAACACCCTGACCAAGAAAGCGGATGAGGTGCAGATCCTCAAATACGCCGTACACAATGTGGCCCACGCCTACGGCAAGACCGCGACCTTTATGCCGAAGCCGCTGGTAGGCGATAACGGCTCCGGTATGCACGTGCACCAGTCCTTCACCAAGGATGGCGTTAACCAGTTTGCCGGTGATGCCTACGCGGGCCTGTCCGAGACTGCCCTGTACTACATCGGCGGTATCGTGAAGCACGCGCGCGCCCTGAATGCGATCTGTAACGCATCTACCAACTCATACAAGCGTCTGGTTCCCGGCTTCGAAGCCCCGGTTATCCTGGCGTACTCCGCGCGCAACCGCTCTGCGTCTATCCGTATCCCTTACGTGACTTCTCCTAAGGGCAAGCGTATCGAGACCCGCTTCCCGGATCCGACCGCCAACCCCTATCTGGCGTTTGCTGCGCTGTTGATGGCGGGCCTGGACGGTATCAAGAATAAGATCCACCCCGGCGATGCCGCCGACAAGGATCTCTACGATCTGCCGCCGGAAGAGTTGGCCGAGTACCCGACCGTTGCGGCGAGTCTGGAAGGCGCCCTGGATGCTCTGGATCAGGATCGTGCCTTCCTCACCGAAGGTGGTGTATTCACCGACGACGCCATCGATGCTTACATCGACCTGAAGCGCGAAGAAGTAGAGCGCCTGAACATGACCACGCACCCGGTCGAGTTTGATATGTACTACTCCGTGTAATGGCGAGCGGCATCACGCCGATGCCGTCGAGCCGTTCTCGAAAAGCCCGCACCCTACTGGTGCGGGCTTTTTTATTGGAGGTACACTGATTGGGTTGGTTGCTTTTGCCGTCTATGGTCGATTTTGTATCTCTTGGACCCAAAAGCCCGCCCCTTTGAGACTGCGGCCCGCGTATTGGGTTGAGACAAGGACTACCGCTTCGCGGCTGAGTGAGTGATGGAAAATATGAAACTGCTTCAGGCCCTTTTCCTTGCTGTTCCCCTGGTGGCCTTTGCCGGCACCGATGGTGGGAATACCTCCAGTACTATTTACAAGGTCGTCGGCCCCGATGGTCAGGTAACTTTCAGCGATACGCCACCACCCAATGGGCAGGCGCAGGAGGTGCAATTGGCTCCCATCAATGTTCAGCCCATTGCCCTGCCGCGAACCCTGCCAACTCGTAAATTGTCTCCAAAAGATGAGACTGACACCGGCAAGGAGGGCTATACAGGCCCGGTTTCTATCCAGATAGTGAGCCCCCTGGATGGCGCCACCATCCCGCCGGGACAGCGCTTTATTCCACTACAGGTAGACGTGCAACCGGTGTATCCAGAGGGGGCGAGTTTCTTTGCGGTGGTAGATGGCAAACCTTGGCAGGGCAGCTCTTCTGGAGCGGGCCTGGATATCTCCCTGCTCGAGCGCGGCACTCATACTGTGCAGGCGGTACTCACCGACTCCAAGGGCCAGGTATTGGCACAATCTCAGGTGGTTACTCTCTATGTGAAACGTCCGGGTGGCAGATTGCCTGACAACTCGGCACCGCGTGCACCGCAAGCCCCCAGGGCCCCGGTTGGGCCGGGTATTCCCCAAGCCCAGCCCAGCCCCTAAATTTGCCCCGCCCTCAAGGCCCTCACCGATAACTTCTTTTTTCGTGGGGGTCGCCGTTTTTATCCTTGCTGGTTGAATTTTGCTCTACGCACTAAAATGGTGCGCATAGGGGTAAGCTATCTCAAGTGCTTCGGTGCATGTGTCAGCTGAATCGTTTAAAACTCCTAAGAACAAGTGGGTTGGGCAGTGCCTCCCATTAATTCCGTGCGCCATTTTGGTTTGCTTTTTGCACTGGCTAGATACAAGGGGTTATCGCGCCGGGCATAGGAGATTGTCCCGGCCCCTCGATGAAAAGCGGAAACGATTGAATGCTCAATGATCGCCAGTTGCGTCAGCTACTAGACAGCCTAACTTCAGCGGTACTGGTACTGGATGACCAGTTATCGCTTTGCTACCTGAATAACGCCGCCGAGGATCTGTTGGCTGCCTCCAATGCACGGGTTGAGGGTATACCTCTGCAGGAGGTGGTGAGGGAATCTAACGCCGCACTAAAAGCACTGCATAATGCGCTCCTCACTGGGGAAAAATTCACGGTGCGGCGCGCCCACTGGCGCTTGCACAACCTAAAAACGCGCACTGTAGATTACTCCGTCAGCCCCGTACCGGAGCTGGGGGTGCTACTGGTGGAAGTGCAGCCGATGGATCGTCTGTTGCGCATTGCGCGCGAGGATGCGTTGCTCAGTACCCAGGAGACCGCACGCAACTTGGTGCGGGGTATGGCTCATGAGGTAAAGAACCCCCTCGGAGGGATTCGCGGTGCCGCGCAGCTGCTGCAGCGTGAACTACCTGATGCCTCCCTCGAGGAATACACCCAGATCATCATTGAGGAGGTGGATCGCCTGCGTAATCTGGTTGATCGCTTGCTTGGACCGCGCCAGCCGGTACAGCTGGTGCCCAGCAATGTGCACGAGATCCTAGAGCGGGTGGCACAACTGGTCGAGGCCGAATGTGGGGGTGAACTACTGATTCGCCGGGATTACGACCCCTCTATCCCCGATGTGCCGGCAGACCCCGAGCAGTTGATCCAGGCCTTGTTGAATATCGCCCGCAATGCCATGCAGGCCATCGATGAAAGTATTGGTCTCACCAATGGCGAAATGGTGTTGCGTACGCGGGTACAGCGCCAGTTCACGATTGGCCGCCGTCACTGCCCGCTGGTTTGCCGTATCGAAATAGAAGATAACGGCCCCGGCATTGCCGAGGAGATCCGCGAGCGTATTTTTTTCCCGATGATTTCTGGGCGCGCCGAAGGCTCGGGGCTGGGGTTGTCTATCTCGCAAAACGTCATCAACCAACACCGTGGCTTAATTAAATGCGACAGCCGACCGGGCCGCAGTGTATTCCAGATTTATCTGCCACTTGTTACCGAATCAGCCAATACAGGAACCTAGAGAATGGGCAATCGCGTTTGGATTATTGACGATGACCGATCAATCCGCTGGGTACTGGAGCGAGCGCTGTCACGGGAGGGGATTGAGACCCAGTGCTACGAGAGTGGTGATCGCGCACTGGACGATTTTTACAGCGACTCCCCGGATGTGGTGATCAGCGATATCCGCATGCCGGGCTCCGATGGCTTCAAATTACTGGAGAGATTCCAGGCGGAACGGCCGGGCCTGCCGATTATTATCATGACCGCACACTCGGACCTCGACAGCGCCGTGGCTGCCTATCAGGGTGGAGCCTTCGAATATTTACCCAAGCCGTTCGATATCGATGAAGCGGTAGCGGTTACCCGTCGCGCGCTGGCGCACGCCAAGGAACAGGCCCAGGAAGAGCGTGCGGAGCCGGAAAATGGCGCAAGCAACAAAGAAATTATTGGCGAAGCGCCAGCTATGCAGGAGGTATTTCGTGCTATTGGGCGCCTTTCTCATTCCAATATTACCGTGTTAATCAACGGTGAATCGGGAACCGGTAAGGAGCTGGTGGCCCAGGCCCTGCACAATCACAGCCCGCGTCGTAACAAGCCGTTTATTGCCCTCAATATGGCCGCTATTCCCAAAGACCTGATGGAGTCGGAGCTATTCGGACACGAGAAGGGTGCTTTTACCGGCGCCAGCGCTCAGCGGGCAGGTCGCTTCGAGCAAGCCAATAGTGGCACCCTGTTTTTGGATGAAATTGGCGATATGCCAGCGGATACACAGACGCGTCTGTTGCGTGTGCTGGCAGATGGTGAATTTTATCGAGTAGGCGGCCATACACCGGTAAAAGTGGATGTGCGTATTATCGCCGCCACTCACCAAAACCTGGAGGAGTTGGTGCGCGAGCATAAATTCCGCGAGGATTTGTTCCACCGCCTGAATGTGATTCGGATTCATATCCCGCGCCTTGCGGACAGGCGCGAGGATATTCCACGGTTGGTACGTCACTTCTTTAATGCCGCCGCCGCCGATCTCGGCGTAGAGCCGAAAATTCTCAGCAAAGATGCGGAGGAATACCTCTCCGGTCTCGACTGGCCCGGCAATGTGCGCCAGCTGGAAAATACCTGCCGCTGGATTACCGTGATGGCCTCCGGCCGTGAAGT
The DNA here is from genome assembly GCF_052466865.1 of Microbulbifer mixtoriginis (SeqCode). Lineage (NCBI taxonomy): Bacteria > Pseudomonadati > Pseudomonadota > Gammaproteobacteria > Cellvibrionales > Microbulbiferaceae > Microbulbifer > Microbulbifer mixtoriginis (SeqCode). The sequence goes on along the minus strand of NZ_CP174293.1, from coordinate 4,920,745 downwards.
GCATATTGAAGACCTTCCGCAGGAATTGCATCAGCAGGGTAATGAAATCGAAACGCCACTGGACTGGCAAAAAGCCCTGCGTATCTGGGCCGATCAGGCACTGAGCGCCGGGCGCAAGGAAATTCTCAGTGAGGCCGTACCGGCCTTCGAGAAGGCCCTGATAGAAATCGCCTTAAAGCACACCGCTGGACGCAAGCGGGATGCTGCGGATCTACTGGGTTGGGGCCGCAATACTCTGACGAGGAAGTTAAAGGAGTTAGAAATTAATGGAAGTTAAGAATTGCTCAGCGCTTAGCTTAAGGAATAGCTTTATAAATAATTAAGCGGATATTTCTTTTAAATCTTAATCGCTGAATAAGTACATACTTTTTTTTGGGTTCTCTACCAATATTTATTTATTCCACTTAAATGTATTGGTAGAAGCCTGGAGAAAGTTTATGACTGCTGATGAGTTAAGTGTTCTCGATAGTGTGCCGTTTCTGTTCTGGGTAAAAAGTAGAGATGAGAAGTATTTATGGGGAAATCGAAAAATTTGTGAATTGGCTGGTGAGGATGTAGTGGGAAAGACCGATGACCAGCTGGTTTGGGCTGAAAATGCCTCAGCACTGAAGGCGGCAGATATTCGCGTTTTTAATTCCGGTGAGCCTGATTATTTACTTGAGCATGTGGTGAAATCCAGCAAGGGTGAGGAAACCCTTAGCGTTTGTAAGTGGCTCGATGATTTTGAGGGGCAGCAGTGTTGTTTTGGGATCTCTTTTGTTATCGAGTGACTTGAGGTTTGTTAAAGTGGGGTGGTCAAATTGGTAGTGGCCTCGTAATATCCGTGTTGTTTTAGTTCAAGGTTCCTATTCTTGTTTATCATCATAAGGTCGGTAATGTACAAGATTCTTGCCGATTTTAATTTGAAAGTGATTGTGGCTAAATCCCAGGAGTCAATAGTTATAAGTCCTGGGATTCAACGAGCTTAAAGTATTTGATGAAACTAATTTTCTATATCGGTTTTTTTAAATCGGCCGATATAGCCGCCCCGGTAGTCTATCCTGCTGGAATCTGGGATGGAAAAGAGAGCGTTTTGAGTCACTCGGATATAATAAAAATTCTCATCGATGTCTAGCAGCTCTGTGTCTCTCTCTCTCCATAAAACACATTCGTCAGATTGGCCTTCACAAGAGGCTAGATAAGGAAGAGTTCCACTTTCTTCAGTGTCCAGTGATGGATCGTAATAATGTTTTGTTATAAGAGTGTCATTTTCAGTTTTCTTCCATGAACCTATTAGAGGGCTGATGCTCCATTTGGATTCTGTCAGTGGTTGTTCCTGATACAACGTTTCGATATGAAAAATTCCGTTATCTTTATAGGTTAGTGCATAGTTATAGTCAGTGAGAAAGGGTGCATTGTATTCAAGCCTAATAGGAGTAGGTATGTTTTTAGATACTTTCTCCATCATAAATCCAGAGAATATTTTCTTTTTATCGGTATTAGGGTTATTGCCTATACCAATAAACCTCAGTGTTTTGTTGAAAAACCCAAGTGGAATGTAGCGGACTTCAGTGCCCCCCTCATACTTCACTCTTAGATCTTTACCAAAGGAATATGAATACTTTTCACTATTTTCTGAGGATACACCATAAACTATTTCCCCGGTGCTCTCAGTTTTATTAGTGAACTTTGCAGGAAATATGTCGCAGTCACAGTTTTGATATGTTTCTGGGTGATAAGAGGCTGCATAAAATTCCTCTGGTAGGGAGTCCCAAGGGAAAGTTAGCTTAGTGTCAGTTACATGAAAGTATCTGCTCTCAGTGCTCTCGTAGTCCCCATCAGGGCCTTCACACATACCTTTAAAGTCGATTTTTACTATTTGGCTATAAGGTGTTGTGAAAGCATGTTTCGCTTCTAACTCTCTATCCCGCATATTTACGCAGCTCTCTTCTATATAGTATTCCCATGTAGAGTCTCCGATGAGAGAGCCGCTTATATTGCCAAATTCATCCGTGCTTAGAGTAAACTTTCCTACTTCCGATAATTCTGCTGATCCACTAGTTTGGTGTTGTGTGCTTAGCTCAATGAGGCCGGTATCTAGAATAGCATCTGAATCAGTTCTTCTTGTAGAAAAAATTATTTCTTCAGATGCATTGAGTTTGTAGCTTTGATCTCGCAAATATTTATTTTCTAGTAAATGATTAATAGATTTTAAATAGATATCATGAGTATTTTTGCTTTGATTAATTATATCTTCAGATTTCTGTATGGAAAATTGAAAGTCTTTGATGAAATCTTTGGTGTTGGAGTATTTATCAACAGGAAAATAGTAGTTGTTTTTATCTGTTGTGGCGCTAGAAATAGTGGCCTTCATATAGGCGGCTAGCTGTATGGCTTCATCCAGTGGGACTTCGAAAGTATATTTTTTTAAATCCTCGACTGAAGTAATGAGTTCTCCATTGTTTGCCAAGTCAATAAGGTCTGCCATGACACCAGTGAAAGTTCCTATTGCAAATGCAGGGTTATTATTTAAATAACTTACTTCATTATTAATGGCTTTATCTTTTATGTCTGAAAATGATCCGGCATATGAGCGAAATTCGAAATCCCAGTCGTTGGGCATAGAACCCTTGGCCGAAAAAGTTACCAGTTCATTTTCGTGACTAGAGTCGACTTCAACACTAAATTCATTATTATTTTTTTGGTCGGCAATATATTCTTTCTCACCAATTCTGACAGTTACGACAGGAAAGTCTTTAAAGTCCTCGGTGAAAATACCATGTAGAGTGATTGCTGATGGGGAGGAGGGCTGGCCTGAGGTGTCGCCACCGGTTGAAGGTGTGGATGGTGTAGATTGACTTGGGGTTGGCTCAGATGAATCGCCACTTTTGCTTCCACCTCCACTGCATGCACTAATTAATACCGTAGAAATAAGTAGTGTTCTATAGAGGTTGGTTATCCTTTTCATACATAAACTTCCAGTTGGTTGTGAAAAATTTTTCGCATAATACATTTTTTATTTAAATATTCACCTTTGAAGTTGGTACAGAGGTGCTTCTAATGATGTAGTTCGATATGGCGTTAGTAGGTGTATCAGCGTAGTGACCGTTTGTGAGTCTTTACTATGGCTTCTGAGATTTTTTTAAACATTTCTCTGAACTATGGGTGTGGGGAAATTATGGAAAAAAGTGTTTTTATAGATTGCTTAATCTGAGAGTTATAAATTATGAAATGATGAGGGAGCCAAATAGGTAGCAGTCTTAGATATGTGATGATTGTGTTAAGCTGAAGGCTACTTGAATGTGTTGAGCTTTATCTAGTTGGTTTTTTTATAAAAAAGCCTGGGGTCTTTTGAGGTATTTAAAGTTGACTCGATGATGATATTGGGGGGTAGCAGTGTTGCTCTGGAGTCTCTTTTTTATTGAGTGAATTATTCAAAGACAGTTATAAAAATCTGGATTTTATAAGCAATCCGGAGCTGCCCTGGCAAACAACTTAATTACTGTTCTGCTCTTTCTGCTTTTTCCACGCCGAGTTTCTCTAGGTTTTTGACGATATCTTCAGCCGTAGTGGCGGGGTTGATATCTCTGTCTATTTTCAGAATGGTGCCATCTTTACCTATGTATACATTCACTCGCCGGGCGAGTTTTATAAAGGGTATTAAGACATCGTAGGCTTTGGCGACTTCTCCCGTGGGGTCGCTTAGTAGGGGGAAGTCAGCAGAATTGTACTTGGCAAACCGGACTTTCTCATCGAGTTCATCGGTGCTAGCCATAAAATAGGCAACGTTAAAGGAACGAATTTGCTCACCGTGTTTAACTAGGGATCTACATTCTATTGTGCAGTTCTTGGTAAAGACTCTGGGATACCAGGCGATTACTACCGCACTTTTTCCAACGTAGTCCTGTAGCGAGTGGGTTTTTCCATCTGTGCCCTTTAAGGAGAATTCGGGAGCTTTTTGCCCGACCTCTAACGCCATCAGCGGTACGCTGAGTATTATGGCGACAATCAGGGTAAGCCAATATTTCATAGGGTCATCCGCTCCGGCAAAGGTGGCGTCTATGCTATTGCCGCTGTGTGCTTCCAACAATTATATGACGCTTGCAGGGTGAGGACCCTCTGTAACTGTCATCTTTGCCAAGAGTGACTGAGAAGTGCCTACTGTGTGAGCCAGACTTTTCTGATATGGAGGGGGAGGTCTTATGCATTTGTGCGATAAGGCTTATGGACTTTCCCTGTCGCTGCTTTAGCTGTTTATCGTGCGGCTAGTGTTCTTCGCCTTAGCTTTGGCAGTTAGTACAGAATCATATTACCAGGAGCTATAAGGCCGACTATTTTCGAGCTACTCCGCGTCTGACTGGTAGTGGGGTTGCAGTGGTGAATTCCCGCACCACTGTGGTTGGGATTGTACTTTATGACTGTACTAGCAATGCTTGTTATTGGTTTTTAGTTGGGAACTTGCCGTGCTGGTTCGGATCGGGTGGTGCTGGCTATGGCGCTGACTTTTGCCAAGATGATTTTGTTGATTGCGGACCTGAAAAATGCTAATGAAGGCGCGCAGATGGTGGATCAGGGACCGATGAGTAAGCTCAACCTGTGTCTCAGGGCGCTGCGAGAAGACCGGTCCAGGATTCTCGCAGCGCACTAATAATAAGAAAGCCCTAATTACGCATTATCTTTTTTATGCTGCATCAGCATATCTTTGCTTTCCGGTTTAGGGGGCATCAGCATATCTTCCGGATGGACAAACTCCCGCATAAAAATTTCCCAGAAAGCCAGAAACAGGGCTGCTAACAGGGGGCCCATGGCGAAGCCACTGATACCAAACAATATCAGGCCGCCCACGGTGGAAAATAGCACCAGGTAATCTGGCAGCTTGGTGTCCCGCCCCACTAGAATAGGGCGCAACAGGTTGTCGACCAGGCTGATAACGGTAAACCCATAAGCTAACAGAATGGTCGCCTTAACCGGCTCACCGATACCGTACAGATAGATCGCTGCGGGAAACCAGATGAGTGCTGCGCCAACGGCGGGTAACAGCGACAACAGGGTCATCAGTACGCCCCAAAGCAGTGGCGCGGGCAGGTCGAGGACCCAGAAAATAATACCGCCTAAGCTGCCCTGGGTAATCGCGACAACCAGATTGCCTTTAATTGTGGCGCGAGTGACTTCGGCAAATTTGGCCAGCAGTAGATGCTCGCGCTCATCCCCAAGGGGCAGTGCATGAATGATTAAATTGACCAGCCTGTCGCCATCGCGAATCAAAAAGAAGGTGAGGTAGAGCATCAGGCCGAGCATGACAAAAAAGTTAACGGTGTTCTGCCCAACTTCTATGGCATTTTTTGCAATAAAGCTGCCGGCATTCATCACGCCACCGAGAAGACGCTGTTTTGCCTCATCGATGTCTACACCGATACCCTCGAGCATATCGTTCACTCGTGGGAAGGCATTGCGCACTTGCTCCAGGGATTTAGAGACATCAATTTGCCCTTCCTGTACCTTTTGATAGAGGGTCACTGCTTCATTGATAAAAGAAGTGGCCACCACCAGCACCGGTATTACCAACAATATGACGCACATAAAAAGCGTCAGCAGAGCCATAGAATTGGGGGAATTGGGAAAGCGCTGCATCAACAGCCGGTAGACGGGATAAAAGATCAGCGCGATGGCACAAGCCCAAAAAATTGGCGTAAAGAAGGGCTTAATCAATACTAAAAAAGCTATTGATACTAGTATCAGCGAAAGAATAAATGAGCGCCTTTCTAATTTTTCCTGCACTGGGATTCCCTCTACTTCTGCAAAGCCCTGTGGTATCGGGCGCCTAATTTGCGATCTATCTAAGCAGAAGTAGGGGGGATTTACCAGCGCCTGTAACCGCAGGTGTCAACGTGAAAGCGGATACCTTTATAGATTCCCAGCCCCATATTCCATTCCTTGCCTTTGTGCTTGTGGATATCTCTCAAGACAGGAACCAACTGCTCGCGGGTAAATTTATTTTGCGGCACTACGTCCAAGCCACAAAAGCGCAAATGTTTACTGCCTTTGGAGCCACCGGCCTTACTGTTGTAACTGGTGGTACGCCAGCCAGAGACCACTGTAACAGGGCCGATACGCGGTACTATCTCCCGCTGCAGCACCCTGAGGGTGTAAATCATTGAGCCCCAGTTTTCCACCGGAGGAATAGCGAAAGGGGGCTCATCCAGATCCCGCCAGTCGCTGCCCTGGCGCAGGAGCTCAAACGGGCTTACTACCTGGTCCACTCGGTTGATCTGTAGAAAGTTCTTTAGCTTGTCGAACAGAGCCTGGTTTGCATTTTGTTTTAGGAAGCGGCTGAACACTCGCTCGGAGGCAGCTGGGTAGCCCTGGATATCGTAAACCTCGGGGATCCCCGGCAGCGGCAGGAGTTCGATAGGACTGATGAGCCGTTCTCCCAGATCCCGTGTTTTCTCCGAGGTGAATAACAGCACAATAATAATGGCGATGAGCAGTAGCCCTCCCAGAATTATTAACCTGCGCCGTTGGTTTCGTATATTGCCCGTCGGATGATCACAGTTGTCTTGTATAGCCATGCTTCAATCCACCAGTTGCCATGTGCGGTAGCCACAGGTGTCGATATGGAAGAGCAGCTCTTTACCGAGACCCAGGCCGAAATTGCTCTCCGGACCCAGGCGTGCATGCAGAGCTTGTAGTTCTTCCGCGAGTTCACCTTGGCTAATGTGGGAGGTTGGAATCAGGTCGAGGGCGCAGAATGCCCGGTGGCGAGATTTGTCGGTGTGTTCCAGCTCGCGGTTGTAGCTGTCGCTACGGAAGCCGGAAATTACCGCCACTGGACCGATTAAAGGCACTATCTCATCGCGCAGTAGTTTCAAAGTGGAGACCATGTTGGCCCACTCACCCTGCGGCGGAAGTGCGAATGGTGGCTTCTCGAGCTCCAGCCATTCGCGACCCTGGCGTAGGAGGTTGCTCACTGCAGTCACTTCGCCTACCCCTTGGTTCTTTAGGTAGTCACTGAGTGCCTGTACCCGCGTACGGTTTTCACCATTGCGTAAGAAATGATTGAAGCTCTCTTCACTGGCGATACGATAACCGCGGGTTTCGACATAGGGTTTCTCCTGCGACTTCAGCCATAGCCACAGCCACAATGCAGCCAACACTGCGGCGAGTAGCAGCGTCAGGCTGGCCACCACCACAAAATTGATTCGCCGGCCGGGCGGCCGGTGGGGGTAGAGTGTCCTGAAGTGGGTAAAAGAGTTGCCTTCAGTCATGGGGTGCGGCTACAGCTCCGAAATATGCCTGGGACATGAAAGTCTTCGTGCCGACGCCTATTTCGTCGGCGCTTCTTTAAACACTATAGCCGCAAAAATCGACCTCTTACTGGGGGATTGAAAAACAAAAAAAGCCCCGGCACCTTGCGGTGGCGGGGCTTTTGCGCCTCTAAAAAAAGGCTATATCAAGCCGATCAGGCCTTGGGGCCGGCGTTTTTCACATCATCGCTGACATTGAATTTTTCAATGTTTTCGGCGAACAGCTTGGCCAGTTTACCGGCCTGGTCGTCGTAGGCAGCCTTGTCTTCCCAGGCTTCGCGCGGGTTCAGGTAGGACTTGTCGACGCCCGGTACTTCCAGAGGAATATCCAGGTTCAGGGTTTCCAGATGCTCGGTGGCAGTACCTTCCAGTGCGCCGCTCTGGATAGCCGCAACTACTGCGCGGGTTACAGGGATCGGGAAACGCTTGCCGTTGTCACCAGAGCCGCCGGTCCAGCCAGTGTTTACCAGGTATACCTTGGAGCCGAAGTCCTCGATGCGCTTCATCAGCAAGTCCGCATATTCACGCGGGGCGCGCGGCATAAACGGAGCGCCGAAGCAGGTGGAGAAAGTCGGGTGAATACCGGCCTCTGCACCCAGCTCGGTAGAGCCTACGCGCGCGGTGTAACCAGACAGGAAGTGGTATGCCGCAGCCTCTTTGGAGAGGATGGATACCGGGGGCAGTACACCGGATACATCGCAGGTGAGGAAGACGACGTTCTTCGGCTCGCCGGCGCGGTTTTCCAGCTGGCGCATCTCTACGTGCTCCAGCGGGTAGGAGCAGCGGCCGTTCTCGGTGAGGCTGGTGTCACAGTAGTCGGCGGTACCATTCTCGTTGGTGACTACGTTCTCAACGATAGCGCCGAAACGAATAGCGTCCCAGATTACCGGCTCATTCTTTTGGCTCAGGTCGATGGTTTTGGCGTAGCAGCCACCTTCCATATTGAATACTGCACCTTTGCTCCAGCCGTGTTCGTCGTCACCGATCAGGTAGCGCTCAGGGTCTGCGGACAGGGTGGTCTTGCCGGTGCCGGACAGGCCAAAGAACAGGCAGGTATCGCCGTCTTTGCCAACGTTGGCGGCACAGTGCATCGGCATCACGTCTTTTTCCGGCAGCAGGAAGTTCTGCACGGAGAACATCGCCTTCTTCATCTCACCGGCGTAACGCATACCTGCCAGCAGCACGCGGCGCTGGCCGAAGTTGATGATGACGCAGCCTTCGGAATTGGTGCCGTCGCGCTCTGGCTCACAAACGAAGTTGGGAGCGTGCAGGATGCGCCACTCTTCCTTCGCCTTGGGGTTGTACTTTTCGGCGCGGATAAACATGTTGCGGCCGAACAGGTTGTGCCAAGCGGTCTGGGTAGTTACAACAACCGGCAGGTAGTGGTCTTCGTCCTGGCCGACGTGCAGGTGCTGCACGAAGGTGTCGTCACCGGCTACAAATGCTTCTACGCGGTCCCACAGTGCGTCGAACTTGTCCTGTGGGAAGGGGCGGTTCACATTGCCCCAGGCGATGCTATCGGCGGTGGAGGGCTCTTCTACAACAAAGCGGTCCGCCGGGGAGCGGCCGGTGCGGGCACCAGTTTCAGCCACCAGCGCGCCGGTGTCGGAAAGTTTACCCTCGCCGCGCTTAAGAGCCAGCTCTACCAATTTTGCTGGTGAAAGGTTTTTATAAACCAGCGCGGTGTCGTCGATCTGTGCCATTCGTCGATTACCCGTGAATGTTATGTTGGATAGTAAAAAATAGGAGCCGTCCAAGTATTAGACAGCCAGGCAAAATTTGGGGGGCGCATTATGGCAAAATTCAAAATAAGCGGGTAGCAAACACGGTCACTTTTTGCGCTTTGACAGCGCTGTCACTCTAAATTAAGGCATTTTGGATTCATAAGATCTATGTAGTATTTTTACCTTATAGATTTTGTGAATTTTTGTGTTCTAAGTTGCGAATTGCCAGTAGCTGAGGCTGCTCAGCACTGGCAATAATCTCCCTAGTGCAGGGTGTGGGGTGGGGCATTGAGCAGTGACTCTACCTGCTCGCGATCAAAGCGGTATTGGGCATTACAAAACTGGCAATCGCTGATGATTTCGCCATTTTGTTCTTCCAGTAATTTGTACACGTCTTCAGCACCGAGAGAGACCAGGGCGCGTGCGCTGCGCTCCCGTGAGCAACTGCATTTGAAGCGAATAGTGTCGGTGCCCAGGGTAGCCGGTTTCAGCTGGTGGAACAGGCGGTGAATCAGCTCGTCGTGGGGCACGTCGAACAGCTCTTGGGCGGTCACGGTATTTGCCAGGTGCAGGGCGGTTTCCCAGGCGTCGCTGTTTTCCTCGGCGCTGGCGGCATTATTACCGGGTAGCACCTGCAGCATAATACCACCCACGTTGCTGCCATCGCACTCCAGCCAGAAGCGTGTCTCCAGTTGTTCCGACTGGGCAAAGTAATCTTCCAGACATCCGGCCAGGCTCTCTTTTTCCAGCGGGACCACCCCCTGGTAGCGCTCGCCACGCTTGGGCTCCAGAGTAATAGCGATGACGCCGCGGGGACCGATCATATCGCTTAGGCTGGCCTCTTCACTGATTTGGGCGCCACCGGCGACACGGGCAATGCCGCGCAGATCACTGTGGTGGGTACACTCGGCCATAATCAGCGGCACATCGCCCTCACCGCGGGCCTGCAGGCTCAATATGCCCTCGAATTTCAGGGTGGTGGAGAGTAGGCAGGCGGCTGCGAGAAACTCTCCCAGCAAATGCGCTACCGGTGCAGGCAGTGGATTGTGCTTGAGCACTTCGCGGTAGGCGTCGGTGAGGGTCACCATCTGCCCGCGAATATCGTGTTGGGAAAAGATAAAGCGTTCCAGCTGATCGGACATAGATCGAGTGCCTCGGTATTAAAACCGCGGGATTTTAGAGGTGGATATATCTAAATGGTAGCCGGCGTGGGTAATTGTGGCGCCGGCACCGGATACTAAGGTTGGCTGGGGAAGGGTTACCCGCAGCGATTGGCGATTTCCCGCTTGAGCTGTTCGGCCATTCTCTGGCGCTCCCGCTCTGAATAGCGCACCTCTTTGCCATTTTTGTCGATAAAGGCCACCCGTCCATTAAGCGAATGCAGCCGCTGGCGTGCTTTCGTGCAAATACGCTGTTGCTCCTGTTGGCGTGCGTATTGCTCTTGTTGCTGGCGCTGCTGGTATTCCCGCTCAGGGGCAGCGGCCGAGGAAGTGATTAGACTCGGCCTCTTCTTAGTAGCCTCAGCGGCATTGATTGGGCCCAATTGTCCGGAAATATCCTGGGCCTTGCCCTCGGCCGGGGGGCGATCACTGAAGTGCACACGGCCATCGGCATCGACCCAGCGATAGAGCTCACCGGCGCTGGTGTGGGCAGCCAGCAATAGGCTGCCAACTAGGATTCCTCTAAGTTGTTTCACGGCTTCTCCATAGCCCATACAGCGGGCCTTACTCCTCTTTATTGGCCAGTCTGCTGAACAGCCCCTGCGAGTGGCGCTGGGGGATATGGTAGGTCTGCAGAATCATTGCTTCTTGTTCTTGAGCTTCGGCGTGATCTAGCACCATGCGATAGCCGGAGCGATCGCGCAGCTCTACAAAGTTTTCCTTGTTGGTTTCCATCAATTGGGCAAACTCGTCAAAGTCCGCGACACTGTGGCCATTCACCGAATCGATAATCCAGTTTTTCCAATCGTGGTAGCCCAGGTTGACGTTGGCGGGCAGGACCTTGAGCGCAACCACCAGCTCGCGGCGGCTCTCGTCACTCCACTGGTTGCGTGCATAGAGATAATCGATTGGTGCCTTGGAATGCCAGCTCTTGCCCCAACGCTTGATCAGGTTCATGTTCAGAGGCACGAAGACCACGCCGCCATAAATGTAATAGCGCGGCTGCTGGTCAAATTGCTCACCCACCACCAGGGCGCGGGAGGGTGGCGGTGCTGCCAGGGCCACTTGCGCACTTTTTTCTTCACCGTTGCGGGAAAAGCGCACCGGTAATTTGTCGCCGACATGATGGCGGTCCACCGCGTAGTGGTAGTTAGTGCGCTGGTTTTCACGCCATTCGACGGTGCGATCGGCGGCAACCTCGAAGCCATCAACTTCCAGCAACACGTCGCCGGGTTGGAAAATTTCAGCTGCGGGGGAGTCGCTAAATACCTTGACGATCATTGCGCCGTCCTGGTCCTCGCTGAGACCGGCAGCCTTCTTCATGGAAGGGCTCTCCAGGCTTTGGGTCACCAGGCCCAACTCGGGGAAGCCCTGGTGTTCGCCGTCTTTGGCGTCTTCGAGTACATGGGCGATTACGCTGGGAGGCACAAAATAACCCAGGTTTTCGGCGCTCTGGTTGGTCTGCATGGCCACACCGACGATGCGACCACCGGAAATGACCGGGCCGCCGCTATTGCCGGGGTTAATGGCCGCGTCGATCTGGCCGGCCATCAGATAGCTCTCGGCGTGGGCATAGTACTGGTGTTCCACTCTGGACAGTACGCCGCGGGTGATCGACAGGGACTTGCCGCCAATGGGGTAGCCGTACACGGTGACCTCTTCTTGCAGGTCCGGCAGTGTACCCAGTGTCAGTGGGCGGGTGTCTTTGAAGAAGCTGTCATCATCCACGGTGAGCAGAGCCAGGTCGGCGTCGTGGGAGACAAACTTCACTCGGGCGCGGAATTTCTTGGCGTCGCCGTGGCGTTGCACCTGAATAAAGCTACCGTTGGCCACCACGTGGGCGTTGGTGAGGATCTGCTTGTTGCGGATAACCGCGCCGGAGCCAGATAACTGCTTGGGGTTAAGCAACGCCCAGGGATTGAAGTAGTCCGGGGCGGCGGCAGTGGTGTAAATTTTGATTATCGAACGCTTGAGCTGCTCGTGTTCGCGGCTATCGGCGAGGGCCGTCTGCATTCCGAGCAGAAGCAGCAGGGAGATGGCGATCAGTCGTTTCATCGTGGCTGTTTTCTATCGGGTTAAGTGGGGGCAGTTTAGCAGCTATAGACAAAAATGGCGGAATTTTCACCACTTTTGTCATTTGAACCTACTCCTGCTCGCGTAGGAAGCGGTGGATCTGGCGGCGCTGCTTTTTATTGGGTCGCTCGCGCTGAATCCCCGCATTGGCTGCCTGGCGTTCAGTGCGCTCCTTTTCGCGCCGGGCAATACTGTCCTCGGTCTCGCGGTACAGGGTGCGGGCAATATCGGCACCGCGACGCTGGTCGGAGAGGGCAATAACCTCCACCTCAATTAAGTCCCAGCCTTGGCGGATACTCAAAAGCGCGCCCACGGTGAGATCTTTGCTGGCTTTGACCCGCTGTCCATCGGCGTGCACTTTACCACCTTCGATAGCCTGTTTGGCGATACTGCGGGTCTTAAAGAAGCGTGCGGCCCAGAGCCACTTGTCGATACGTACTTTTTCCATCGAATCCTGTTGATCAATATAAACTTGGGCCCGGGTTATGCGGGCTTATTGTTACTGCGCTTTGTTACTGCGTTGCAGTGACATAATTTCATCGAAGTGATGAATCGCCGGGAAGTCGCTGATCTGCCGTTTGGGGCCGCGGCTGTCCGGCTGGCGGATACACAACAGGTGGGCGATGCCATAGTCCTGTGCGGCGGCCAACACACTCTGGTTGTCGTCAACAAACAGCGTGCGCTCCGGGTCGAAGGCCACCTCCTCGCGCAGGGCGTGCCAGAAGCTTCCACTCTCTTTGGCATGTCCATAATCGTGGGAGGAAATGATGTCGTCAAACCATGGCTCGAGGCCGGTAATTTGCAGTTTGTGGTCGAGTCCATGGCGGTGTGCATTAGTGACCAGATAGGTGGGCTTACGCAGTTGTCGCAGTCCCTGCAGGAAGGCCTCGGTATGGGGGCGCAGGGCGATGCGCTCTTCGATCTCGCGCAGTATCGCGAGGATATCCAGCTTTAGAGTTTCCGCCCAAAAGTCCAGGCAGTACCACTCCAGAGTGCCGCGGCGTGCATCAATTTCCCGCTGCAGCTCTATTTGGGCCCGCTCGGGATCGAGACCGTGTACTTCGGCGTAGCGTTTGGGTAGATGGTCGAGCCAGAAATGGTTGTCGTAGTGCAAGTCCAGCAGGGTGCCGTCCATATCCAGCAGTACGGTGTCGATACTTCGCCAGTCGAGCATGGGGCCTGTCTACCTCTCTGTGGTGGGGGTGGGAAGCCAAATTGTAGCCTTCCCAAAATATCCCCAGTATGAAGGTGGGCATTATGCCTGGGCACGGCGTATGCCGTACAGGATGGCAAACTGAGCACCGTAATAGCTGAGCATAATTGCTGTGTCGGCTAGAGGTAGCGGTGCTATGAACTTATTCACAGCGATCAATGCGTCGGACAGCATAAAAGTGAGTGCACCGGCTAATAGCAGCCCGGAATTTCCCCGATGAGCCCCGGCGCCTAGGGCCATGGCGACAATGGCAAGCAAGTAAAGAAGCACTGCTGGCGCCAGCTCCCCCGCAGAGGGAAGTATCCAGCGGGCCAGTCCCACTGCGGCCAGCAGAACAGGCAAGATACGTATCAGACTGCGGCGCTTGCGGAAGTCGGCAAAACGCAGGAAATTGGCCGCGTAGAGAAGTTGTGCCACCAGGAAAGCACCCAGGCCAAAGATAAACTGGTGGGCAAATCTCATTTCCAGGAGTACATCGCCGAGTGCGGAAAAAGCCAGGGCCGCAAGTGTCAGAGTGCGAGTGAGCCCATCCAGGTGCCGCATCGCCATCAGGGCGAGAATGGCGATTGGCAGCGCTTTCAGCGAAGCCATCCACAGCCCTTGAATTGCCATGCTGTCGAGGAGCATAAAAAGAGCAGCAAAGAATATAAATGCTACAGGCATAAATAGGCTTGCATGAGTTGCATCATGGGCATCGGAGGTCATATTCGGATTCATGGCAGCGCCTTTATTTTTGGTTTTATGTTTATCGGAAAGAAGCCAGTCACTAAATGTGGCACAAAGACGTGTTACCACCAACCGGATCGCCATGAATTCACAGCTCCGTGTGAAACCAGTTCCTTGTGGGTCTCTTGGGGCAGAGCACATCTGGGTTACTATCTGCGCACAGGAAAATATTAATCGGTGGACTGCCTGTCTGCCGTGAGAGCCATTAACGGAGAGCTTCATCAATGAAGGCAGCCAATATTCTGGAAACCATCGGCAATACCCCGCATGTGCGTATCAATCATCTGTTTCGCCCAGATATCGAAGTGTGGATGAAGGTAGAGCGTTTTAACCCCGGCAGCAGTATCAAGGACCGTATTGCCCTGGCGATGATTGAGGATGCAGAGCGCCGCGGTGCTTTGCAGCCCGGTGGTGTGATTATCGAGCCCACCTCCGGCAACACGGGCATCGGATTGGCCATGGTGGCAGTGGTTAAGGGGTATCGATTGATTCTCACCATGCCGGAATCTATGTCTTTGGAGCGGCGCCAAGTGATGAAAGCTATGGGGGCTGAGTTGGTGCTTACTCCCAAGGAGCAGGGTATGGGCGGGGCTATCGCCAAAGCGGAGGAACTATTGGCGCAGCATGAAAACAGCTGGATGCCGCAGCAGTTCTGTAACCGTGCCAATGCCCAGGTGCATCGTGACACCACTGCCAAAGAAATCCTCGCAGATTTCCCCGAGGGGCTCGATTACCTGATTACTGGGGTTGGCACCGGTGGCCACATCACCGGTTGTGGAGAGGTACTGAAGGAATCCTTTCCCAAGTTGCAGGTTTTTGCCGTCGAACCGGAAAATTCTCCAGTGATCAGCGGTGGTGATAAAGGGCTGCACCGCTTGCAGGGGATTGGTGCCGGTTTTATTCCCGAGATACTCAATACCAAAATGCTGGATGGCACCATTTTGGTAAATGGAGAAGACAGTTTTGAAATGGCGCGTAAGTGCGCTTTGAAGGAGGGGATTTTTGTGGGTATTTCCTCTGGAGCGAGCCTGGCTGCGCTGAAAAAGCGCGAGGGCGAATTTGCACCCGGTAGCCGCGTATTGATTTTTAGTTATGACAGCGGTGAGCGCTACTTGTCGGTGAAGGACCTTTTCCCCTCCTGAGACTTTATACTCACCACCTGAAAAATAAGGGAGTTTTAATGAATAAGGCATTATTGGAGCAGGTGATTGCAATCTGCAAAAACGCCGGTGAAGCTATCTTGGAGGTTTATCACAGCAGTGCTGAGCTGGAGGTGGACACCAAAGCGGATGACTCGCCGGTTACAGCCGCGGATTTAGCGGCACACAAAATTTTAGCCCCTGCTCTGGCGCAGCTGATTGACGGTGTACCGGTATTATCGGAAGAGCAGGAAATGCCATCATTTGCCGAGCGCAGCCAGTGGCAGCGGTACTGGATTGTGGACCCGCTGGATGGCACCAAGGAATTTATTCGTCGCACTGGTGAGTTCACCGTTAATGTGGCCCTTATTGAAAATGGCGAACCTGTGCTAGGGGTGGTGCATGTGCCGGTGCTGGATATCACCTATGCTGGCGGCAAGGGTGATGGTGCCTTTAAGCGCACAGTATCCGGCGATACAGAAATTCATGTGCGCCCGCTTAAACCGCGCCTGGAAGCTGGCGATGCAGTGGAATTGGTTGCTAGCCGCAGCCATGGTGCCGGCGCCGTGGATCAACTGGTAGAGCGTATCGAATCCAAATTGGGTGCGGTGGTCTGTAAAAACATGGGTAGCTCTCTCAAACTGTGTCTGGTGGCTGAAGGGGCCGCTGATCTCTACCCGCGGCTCGCACCCACTTGTGAGTGGGATACAGCCGCGGCCCAGGCGGTGGTTGAAGCTGCCGGTGGCACAGTGGTGGACGATTCCTTCAAGCTGCTGCGTTATAACAGCAAAGATTCTTTGCTGAATCCGTTTTTCTATGTGATCGGTGATGCATCTTACGATTGGCAGGATTTGCTTAATGCAGAGTCTCCAGTGAACTAAGCTTGCCATGCCCCCACTTCGGTGGGGGTTCTATTTATTTTTTATCGACCTTTAAAACCAGCACAAAAGGCCGGCGCTATGCCTCTTCAGGTGAGCCGCAAAGCTTCAGATCTGAATGAAACCCGCTGTTTACGCAGGCAGCTGGAACAGGAGATTGCCTGGTTACAGCGGCAGCAGGATGCCTTGGTGGAGCCGGACGCAGAAAATCAAAAATTCCTATGGCGCACACTTAACGGCATGATTTTTTCCCGTAGGGCACTTCTCGGAAGAATGCCGCGCTAAATTTTTGTCTTTCGCACCTTGATAAGGTTTAAATGTCGCAGTGGTTAGGTTGTTTGACGTGGTCCCTCCAATATCCATTCCGGTTAAATAATGCAATCCCTCGCAATGAGGTTCAACTAGACAATAAATTCAAAAATTAATTATTCAGCTTTCGGTTTATTCTGAAGTAATAGGTGCGGTTGCGCAGGGTTTATTTTATTGGGGAATTTGTTGATTTTCCTTGCCATATTTCGTTCGCAGTTTTGAAACCCGTCTACGCTTGGGAAAGCTAATGTATAAGAGAATTTTCTAATGCGCTATCCGGTTGTGCTTCACAACATTGAATACGCCGGCTTTGGTGCCATAGCACCCGACCTGCCGCATTGTCACTGCTATGCCGAAACTCTGGATGCCGCTCTACAAAAAATGGCGGAGACTATTTTTCAGCGCCTGGAAGAATTACGGCAAGCCGGAGAGCCGATGCCGCAGCCTCAAGACGTCGACAATTTGCGGGATAACCCAGCATTTGCCGGTGGTATCTGGGCCATCATTGATGTGGAAAGCCTTTAAGGATCATTATCCATATAAATTTGGCATTCGATTCGGATAAGTTTCTGAGGTGGATAACCATGACAGCTAAGCTTTGGTAAGGGGGATGAATTAAAAAGCGTCGTGCTGCAAGGATGGATGTAATGAAGACGGTGTTATGTGTCTTGGCCTTACTGTTATCACCAGTGGCCACTGCAGTCGAATGGAATAATCCTTTCGATGGTATTGAGTCGGGTGAATATCGAATTATTACCACGCTGGGACTGGGTTCAGGGGAATTACAGCTCAATGATCAGCGGGATTTTTTTGGTTATGTCAGCGTTGGCGTGACACCCGCCGTGGGTGTTTGGCAGGTGAATTTACAATTCTCCCGCTTTGATGATAATCATGTGCGAATTAATCAGGTGGGGCTCAATTTTAAAGTGGATTTTACCCTGAATTGTTACGTTCAGTGTCTCTACTGGATGGCGGGGTGGAATTATGCCGATGTTGATCTGAATGATGTGCGTAAATATGGTTATTGGTATCACAATAAAGACAAGTGGCACCTGTATGATATTTATGACAAGGATAAAGACTGGTATTACGACGGCCATTATTACCATGTGATCGATGCCAGTGGCAGCGATTCTTTCTGGAACCTTGGGGTTGGCTATCGGTTTATGTGGAACCAGGATTTTGATACTTCCATAGAATACAACTACAACGATATTAATTCTGTCTACCGAGTGAACCTTGGGCACTTGCGTACTTTAAGTCTTAATTTTTCCTATCGCTTTTAACTATAAATTTATGTTAAGCGGAAAATTTGAGGTGTTTCCCGCTTAACATACTATGTCCGGTTTTTCAGACCAGTTAATTAGTCATCGTGTTTTAAATACGGTAAATGGTTTTTATCCATAAGGTCCTGCCGGGCTCATTAACCCTATCCAACTGTGGGAAGTTGGGAATTTCTGCACCTGCACGGCTGATATGTTCTGCATAAGTTTCATCTAGTAAGTTATCGACCCCTGCAGTGAATAGCAGCCGCTGGCTTGGGCGCCAACCTGCGTTAATTGACAGTACGTCGGCGGAATCTGTGGGCCCGAAGTCCTGTCCGATAATGTTACCCTTGCCGATATCGACGCGATCCTGGCTGGCAATAGCCCGCCACAGAATACCCGCCGACCACTGGGCTTGCTCATAGTGCAGCCCCAGGCGTGTTTCCAGTGGGGGCAGTTGGGCCAGGGTGGTATTGTCTGTGTCGTTGGCACCACGCACTGAAGTGACCGTAAATTCGGTGCGCCAATTTTCGTTTAATTGATAGCTGGCATCTAGTTCTACTCCCCAGGTGCGCGCCTGAATATTGCGAATTACCGCAGCGGTACGCTTATCCCCAGGCTCCCCCATATCCATTGCGTTGCCCATCGAGGACATGGTGCCCATGCCTGACATCACCGCAGCCTTCTGGTAATCATTCTGTACTAACAGGTAGTCGCGGACATCACTGGCGAAAGCGGAAATACTGGCAGACAATTTTTCAGTGCGATAGATAGTGCCGATATCCAGTTGACTGGTTTTTTCTGACTCTATATTGAGTGCGCTATAGGAATCTGCTGCTTCGCGGGAAAATATTTCCCAGTAATCCGGGAAGCGCTCACTGTAGCCGAGCCCGGCGTAGAGGGTGGCAGAGCTCGTGGAGGTACTTGGCAGCGCCAATTCATAGCGTATAAAACCGCTGGGCAGTTGTTCTGAGCGGCTCTCACCAGCGGTGGGGTTATCGACCGAGGACATCATCGATAGCGAAATCGTCTCGCGCAGGTCGCGCACTTCCCAGTCATCCAGTCTGGCGCCGGCGATCCAGCGTTGATCCGGAGCGAATTGCCAGCTGGCTTCGGAGAAAATGCCCAGTTGGGAAAATTCCGCATCCGTATTCCAGTTGCGCTGGCGGTAATCAACCATCGTCTGGTTCATGCTCATGCGTCCGCGGTGACGGTTTTCCCAGGCATCCAGGCCTGCTGTCAGCTCAAAGTTATCCGCAGGATTCAGCTGCAGACTCAGCTTGGCACCAATGGTTTCGCTGTCTAAATTCATGACGACTGGGTTGGCGGCCATTCCCGAGGGATTACGCAGGCTGTAATTATCCATGATGTGATCGACATAGTTGTAATAGATCTGCACTTCGATGGTATTCAGCAGAGCGCCGATATTGCTGCGCCGGTATTTGGCTTTGTAGCTCTCGCGTGCAAATTTACTGCCATCTACTCCACGGTCGGCATAGGCCGCTTCGGCATCGCTAAAAGCTGTTTCGAATTCCAGGCGGTTGTCATCGTCGGGGGTCCAGGCCAGATTGGCTTTGCCACTCCAGCGCTCATAACCGGAGTGCACCCGATTGCCGTCGCCATCCTCATAATCATTCGCAGAGGCTGAGGTCGCCGAACCGCGCAGGGAAAATTCTGGAGTTTTGTAAGCCAGGTCAAAGAGCCCGTCATTTCGATCGGCGCTGCCGCCAAGCAGGCTCGCATGCATATCCCATTCGGGTTCGCTGGGGCGCTCCCGCTGTTGGTTGAACAGCACTACCCCGGCGGAATTGCCCGGTCCGTGAGTGACGCTCTGGGGGCCTTTAATTACCTCTACTTCGTCGAGGCTTTCGGGGAAAATATAGGCGGTAGGTGGGTCCATACGGCCGGGGCAGCCACCCATAAGAGACTCTCCATCCAATAACATGCCCAGGCGCGAGCCCCCCATACCGCGCAACAGCGGATCGCCACTGGTGCCGCCTTTGCGCACCACGGAAAAGCCGGGAATGGTTTTTAGGTAATCGGCGCCGTCGTTAGCTGGTAGGGGCTGTCGAGGCATTTTCGGGTCCGTCAGTAGGTTGAGCGGCAGTTCGGTTTTTACTCCGGTGACCACCATCTGCTCCATTTCCCCCTCTTTTTTTTCATTTCCCTCACTGGCCATTAGGGAAAATGGAAAGGTGCAACCAGCAATAATTGCCAGGCTCAGTGGTGTGTGTAATGGCTTTTTCTTTTGGAGTTTAACTTTTCGCATTGTGACTTATCCGTTTCTGGGCCGAAGGTCAGGCACGGCCATGGGGAGCGCGGTAAAAATAGCGCGCACGGGTTTATTCCCGCCGGCTAAGCAGCGGGAATTCCAGTTTTTTTAGTGAAGCGGGTCTACAGCTGTTGCAATATCCCAACCAGAAAAATTACCGGCAAAGGTAGTGCAGCGAAGCGCAGAAACAGGCTTCGACTATTTAGTTTTTGAAAAATAAGAAAACCGAGGTTTTAAACTGGAGGGGCGCGGATAAGGGGACGGCTGTAGTATAAAGAAAGAGCGGTGTTAATGCCGTTGCTGAAAAGGGGGAGAATATTCCCCTCGCTGGCGAAATGCAGGTCTAAAGCAGGTACATGGACAAGACTGGCAGCGGCGGAAAAATTACAGTGATTGTCGGCAAAAGAATGCGCGGTCAGTGCATCGTGGTTGTGCCCACTGTGCCCACCACCATGGCTGTGATGATGGTCCTGAGCCTGGCTGGCCAGGGCATTTAATAACAGAGCACTGCGGCTGTCGCCGTGGCAAAAATCGTAGGGGGTGCCCGCAGAAAAAGCGGCGGGCATAAACCCTGCGGGAACCAAACCACGGGCACTGAGAAACACCAGTAAAAGCAGCAGTGCCTGCCACTGTGGCAGGTGGGGGCGGTTTTTACGGGTGCGCGGGCGACTCATAAATAAGGTTCTTGAAGTTACCGGGATAGACTTAATAAATTCCCGAAGGCAAGTGGCAACAGATTACCCGCTGGCTGTAAAAAGTGCCACTATCGGTAACAAATTTTTCTGTTTGCAAGTTAATTAATTTGTACAGTCGCATTCGGATAAAACTATTATCCGATTTTTTTAACGCAAAAGAGATTTTAAGCGTGCGCTGATGCCATGAAAAAACTGATGTTTTTTCTTCGCTTTATCACCGCTTAAAAAATTGATTTGGATCGCCTGTCGTTTGCCGACAAAACTAGGGTAACCATGCCAACAATTATCCGTTACCTTAAAGGCCACCAGAGAGCCCGGTCCCGGTAGTAGTTCATCACTGTAGTCGTCCAGGCTCTTGCCGCTGCGCAGGATACGCAGGCGTCCAGTGGGCGCAGACCAGTCGTTGTTCAGATAGATCAGTACGGTAATGAGTTTGGTTTTGGAGTCCGTATGGATACGCCCATCTTTGGCTCGGGAGTATCCGCGCAGGGTGGCCATCATCGGTTTATCAGATAGATCCAGTGCAAATTTTTCACCGAGAATACCTCGCACCTCTGTGCTGCCAAATTGTTCGACAAAACTGCGCAGGCGTTCCGAAGTTTTGACATCCTCGATATTGAAGCTGCCGCCTTTGTCTAGAGGAGGGAAGTCTGCGATCAGGGCCCTGGCCTCATCGGAGGCCAGGGAGCGCTCTAGGTAGAAATGGGGGAAAGGGGAAGTCTTTACTTCGGCACTGCTGAGTCGCTCGATAGTGATTTGGGACATGGTCAATTTAAGCTCCCTATACTGTGGGATTATTTTTTTAGGACATCGTTAACATCACTCTTCGGTTACCTCTTACATCAAATACTTTGAATTCCCGGCTTTCATTACCGGTTAGATTTTGCCGCTGCGTTTCAAACGCCAGTAGGCTTCCACCAGCGCCTGGTGCAAAAGCTCCGGACGGGAATCCACCACTAGTACATTACAGGCTTGTAACTGTTGCAATATGCGCGCACGGCGACGAAGAAAATCCCGTGCGGCTGCGCCTTCGACGGCCTCGGAAAAATCCCCGATAGGCTTTTGTGCCATTCGGTCTACGGCGGTCTCCCGCAGGCTTGCCACCATCACTAAGTGATTGCGAGTGAGCAGCCGCACTGCGGTGAGCAGTTCACTGCTGTCTTCATCGCGCAGGTTAGTAATTAGGATCACCAGTGCGCGGCGCTTGTGGGCGGCCAGCAGTTGCTGGGCGGCGCCGCTGTAGTCAGCGCTGCCAGTGCCGGAGTGCAGATCGTAGACATTGTTCAGCAACAGGTTGATGGCGCTCTCACCCTTTACCGGTGGCAGTTGCCCGCCGGAGCTGTCCTGTGCGGCGGCGAAGGCCTGCAGACCCACGGCGTCGCCCTGCTTTATCGCCACATAGGCTGATAGCAGCAGGCCATTGAGGGCATGATCAAAGTGACTCAGTTCGCCATCTTTGGCGCGCATGCGCCGACCGCAGTCGAGCATATAAATAATTTCCTGATCGCGCTCGTCCTGGTATTCACGGCTGATCAGTTTGTGCAGGCGTGAACTCGCGCGCCAGTCTACCTGGCGCTGGCTATCGCCCTGGCGATATTCGCGCAGCTGGCGAAAATCCATGCCTTCGCCGCGGCGCTGCTGCTGATGCAGGCCGAGGTGGCGCAGGGTTTGCTCGGTGGAGAGCGCTTGTAGGGAGGAGATGCCGAGAAAATTGGGGTAGACCTTTACCGACTGTTCGCGGCCGAGCCACAGGCGTGTTTGCCAGAGGCCCCAGGGTGAGTCGGCGAGTACCTCGATTCGGCCAAACTCGGCGCTGCCACGGCGATGGGGTACCAGACTGTACTCAATGGCAACCTCCTGATCAGGCTTCAGCAGCGCCTGGCGTGGTAATCCGTTGCTGCCCAGCTGTTGCGGTACGTTGTCACATACCGATAGCTTCAGGGCCCTCTGGCCATGGTTGCGCAACTTCAAATGAACGCAGTTGCGCATGCCCAGGGCCAAATTAGCGGGCAGTTTGCGCTGGCCCTCCAGGCCCAGAATCCTGCGTCCGGTGAGGAAATCCAACAGCGCTGCGCCGATCAGTAGCCCCCCAACTGTCCACCAGAGGGACTGCAACAGCTCCGCAGATTGGGGTGCCCAGATGCGCGCGGCGCTCACCGCAAGCGCAGCCAGGCACCAGTAGCCGAGGAGCTTCACCAGACGGTGGCTGGGCCCGGGCCTTCCGAGCTGAGGTTTTGCGTATGGAACCTCTGTCGCAGCGACATCCTGTGTCACAGTCGCGGTGCCTCGACGCTATCGATAATCATGGCCAGAGCACTGTCGGTGGTCTCGCCATCGATTTCCATATCTGGGGACAGGCTCACGCGGTGGCGCATGACGGGTATCGCCATCGCCTTGATATCGTCGGGCAGCACAAACTCCCGCCCCTGCAACAGGGCGCTGGCACGTGCGGCCTGCAACAGGCCGATACTGGCGCGGGGACCCGCTGAGCTGCGCAACTGGCTGGCGTCACGGGTGGCGCGCACTAGGCGCACGGCGTAATCCAGCACCTGCTGGTCCAGGGCTACCTGGGGTACCAGGGCTTGCAGTTGTTGCAGTTGCTCCACGGTTATCTCGCCGGCGGATTTCTCTCTCAGGTGCTGCTCGATACGGCCGCTGCTGGCGGCTGCGGCCAGTTTCAGCTCGGCCTCCAGGCTGGGGTAGTCGATCAGAACTTTGAGTAGGAAGCGGTCCAGCTCCGCCTCCGGCAGTGGATAGGTGCCCTCTTGCTCAATAGGGTTCTGGGTGGCCAGCACCATAAAGGGGCTAGGTACGGGAAATGCCTTGCCATCGATTGTGACCTGCTTCTCCTGCATCACCTCTAGCAGGGCTGCCTGGGTTTTGGCCGGGGCGCGGTTGATTTCATCCGCCAGCAGTAAGTTGGTAAATACCGGGCCGCGGCGCACTTCGAAGCGGCTCTCGCCCATGTTGTACATGGCGTGGCCAGTCACGTCAGCAGGCATCAGGTCCGGGGTAAATTGGATGCGGCGGAAGTGACCGCCAAAGCAGCTGGCCAGGGTGCGCACCAACAGGGTTTTGCCAAGGCCGGGTACGCCTTCCAGCAATACGTGGCCGGAAGCCAGCAAGGCCACCAACACCTGTTCGACGACCTGCTCCTGACCGATCAGCAGGCGGTTGATATTGTTGCGTAGCAGTTGCACTTGGGCTGAGGCAGCCTGCCAGTCCGGTGCCTCGGTGTGGGTTTTTGGTTCTGGGTTCAGGGTGGTATCACTCATAGGGCTGCCTCTATACGCTGCAGATTGCGCATTTGTTCGGTAAAGGTTTCTTCGCTGGTCGCCGGTGTGCCCCAAAGGCAGGCGGCCAGTTTGGTTTCACTGAGGCCGGTGGCATCACTGAGGTGCTGGCACAGTTTGCGCTTGGTCTTGGCGTTGGCGTCCGCAGCGCCGAGCCGGCGTAGCAGCTCTTCGCGCTGGCCGCGCAGTAACCCTTCGCACTGGTCGTCGCGCCAGTAGTAGTGGCCACAGGCGGAGATATGCTCCAACAGTGAGCGCCGGGCAATTTCAGGCGGAGGTTGTAACGGGCCAAAGCGACGCGCACGTAGAACCAGCCAGCCGAGCAAGGCGAGTAGGCCGGAGATAAAAAACTCAGAAGCGTACTTTTTCGCTAGAAAACCCAGGGAGTCGAAACGCGGGCGGGTCAGAAAGACGAAATCGCCACTTCCGGCCAAAAGCTGCAGGAAATAGGCGTGGTCGAAATGGCCGATGCGGTGGGATTGCCAGATAGTGTTATCGGTCAGCAGGGTGATAACCCCTTGACCCCGCTCAAATTGCATAAAAGGCACGGCTTCGTCTTCGCGCCATACCTTGGCGAAAAATACCGGGGCGCCCTCAGCGCTGCTGTTATCGATCCCCTCGTGATAGAGCAGTTGGCCTGCGTCGAAATGTAATTGAATCTCAGCCCCACCGGCGGTAGGCAGAGTGATCAAGTCTTCCGTTTCAACATCTGGGTTGCGGGGTTTTTTCTCTTTGGTCTCGGCCTGCTCTTCGGCTTCGTCGATTTTGCGATTGTATTCGCGCATGGCCTCACCGGGGCTCTGCTCCGGGCTCAGTTCGGCATCTTCGCCCAACAGTGGCTGCAGGGGATGCTCAAAGCGATATTCCTCGTGGCCTTCTACGATGGAGACACCCAGGTTTTCCAGCAGCCAGTCGCGTTCGGCACTGCCTCCTTTCTCGGAATCGAACCCTGCAGTACGTGCCACTACGATGGCGTGCCCCCCGCTTTCCACCCATTGCAGTAACTCCTCAACCCGCTGGGAGTTGTAAGCTTGGCTGGAGTTAGCGATAAACAGAGTCGCATTTGGGGATAGCCCATTCAGGACGGAGATATTTTCTGCCTGGCGCGGTTCCAGCCCCACTTGCGCCAAGTAGTGCTCGGCGGCCAGAAACAGATTGCGCCGCGCCTCCGGCCCCCAACCGCGATCCTTTTCTTCTGTGTAGTGTTCAAAAAAGGTGAGAAATAACCATACCAGTGCCGCACAGAGCAGCAGGGCGAAGCCAATTACTAGACGTTTAACGGTCATTGCCGAACACCTCCTGCCACTGTTGGCACAGGCCGCCCAGCTGCTCATCGGCGGGGGGCCGATGAGCATAGGCCAGCTGTTGCCAACTGCCGGTGAGTTGCTGCACAAACTGGCTCAGTGGGGCGCCGACTGGGCGCAGCGCTTCCTGTGGTGATCGCTGGCGCTGGCTTACCAGCTGGGCACACTCGCTTTCGGTAAGGTGGTCGCCAAACTGGAACTGGAAATCCTCAATTAAATGGGACAGGGTGGAACGATACAGGAGGCCGAGACCGGCGCGTTGATCGCCGGTCCGCCACAGGCGCATTACTTCCGCGCATACGTCGTCGGGCAGGCTGGACTGACGTACATCGAGTCCGAACAGGGTTTCTGGCGCTACCGGTTTTGTTTTGGGTTTGTGTTGCCAGCGCAAGCTGTTGAGGATGGCTTCGCGGTGGCGCCACCCCAGATAGAGCAAGCCGGCAATCACGCCAATCCACAGTAGTAACTCAAGGGGCTTGGCGAGCAGTGCTCCCCAGTTGATGTCTGAGGAATCATCAGCCTCCTGAGAGTTTTGCATAAGCCATTTGAATAGCCATTCGAATAGCTCAATGATCCACTCGGGAATTTTTCCTCGCTCTTCTTCAATTTTTTTCAGGCGCCAGCCACTCTCCTGCTCAATGCTGTGAAAATCCTCTCCGGCGAGAATCTCGTCAATGTGTTGTTGCGCTTGAGCTGGGGTTTGCAACGTTTCCGCATAGGCCTGTGGCGCCGGTCCCAAGGAGGTGCCGGCCAGGACACACAGTAACAACAGAGCGGCTAGGGGGGAGGTGCTAGTGGCGGTCTTTTTACCAGCCCGCTGAGTGTGTCGGTAGCGCTCGACCAAATCGCGGAATTGAATCTCGATATCCCAGCCTTCTAGCTCGATGCGCCGGCCGATATACAGGCAAAAGCCGCTGACGATATAAAACGGCGCCACCGCCGCCATAATAAGTAAACAGAGAATATTGGATGCCCATTCCAGCGCCAGGGTCTCGCCGCGAATCAGTGGAATCCATTGGATATTTGCCACAATCTGCTCGGGAATAAACAGATAAATCAAGATAAAGGCTGCGATCAGGAAGAAGGATTCCAGGTGAATACCGGTCAAGGTCAGCCAGGTGGCCGCACCGGAGTTTTTGCGGTGCAGTACACCGATACGCGCGCTACGAGCCGTGCCTTTGGATTGCTCCAATACGGTGACCGGCATATCAAAAGAGCGAGTCGGGCTCAGGCGACGGAGGGTGATCCAGGCGAGCCAGTCGGTGCGGTTGTGGCGGAAAAACTCTTTGAGTGCTGCCAGTGCAGATACCGGCGCGCCGAACAGAGTGCGGCTGATCATGAACAGCGGCAGGCGGTCAAACACCGGTTTTAACCACCAGAGAGCGAACAGTGACCAGCCGGGATGAGCCGGGAAGAACCAGGCCAAGGCACCCAGTACCAAAGCTGCCGGCAACAACCAGACCAGAAACATCGGAAGCCAGTGCTTGCGGGCCAGGGCGACACCCAGATCGATGGATTCCCAGGGCGAGCGCAGGCGTGCCCGTACCGCCATATTTTTAACTTGCATGGCTGGAATCCCCGCGCCCGGCCAAGGCGAAGTAGGCGAATACCAGCAGCCACAGTAGGGCGCCGAAACCTAACTTAATTGTTATGGGCGTGGTAGCACTGGAGGACCAGAAGGCTTCGAGGAAGGCGGCGATCACCAGCATCAGGAAAGTGCCGTACATGATTTTCATGGCCTCGACACTGGCCAGGCGCAGCGCCACAGAACGGCGGTGTTGTCCCGGGTCTACCAGCGAGCGCCCTAACAACAGGCCGGCGGCGCCGGCCAGTACTATGGCGGTCAGCTCAAAGGCGCCGTGACCGATCACAAATGGGTAAAATGTGGAGACAAATCCCACTCGCGTGATATGCCCAAAAGCCGCACCGATAAATAGCCCATTAAAGACCAGGAAAAAGATGGAGCCGAGTCCGAACAATATGCCCCCGGCAAAAGTTCGGAAAGCAATGCCAATATTGTTCTTGATGTAGAAGCCAAACATGGCCAGATCGGTATCGGAGCCGCGCTCGCGCCCCAGCACGCGGTTGCCGGGATCGTACATCGACTCCAAGGATAATACGTCTCCTGGCGACATCACCGCATAAATCAGTGCGTCGTTATTGTAGGTGCCGATGCCCATCACTAGGGCGGGCAGTAAAAACAGTGCCGTTGCCAACAACACTACGCGGCCATTGGCGCGCACCGCCTGGGGAAATCCGGCCAACAGATAGTGCAGCCAACCTTTGCGGCGTAGAGTTTGCTGGCGGTAAACCCGGTGGTGGGCCGCTGTAACCAGCTTGTTGAGGTGGTCGATCAGGCGGCTGGTATATTGACGCTCTTTGGCCACCGCCAGTTGCTGACACAGCTCCCGGTAGGCGACCGGAAGATCCAGGGCGCTCGCCTGGGTACTTTTGCTATCACTTTTCAGCCAGGCTTCCAGCTGTGCCCAGCCGTCGCGGTAGCGATTCTCAAAATCTCTCTGTCTCATAACCCCTCAGCCCCTGCCGCCCAATAACCAACTACCCACAGAGCGCAGGTATTCCAGCGCTGCGCTATCTCTCTTCTCGGTAACGGGTTCGAGTAAATTGGCCAGCTCTTGTTGGCGCGCTTCGCTCAGGTCTTCGTGGCGTTCCAGTAAACTGATCAGGGCCAGCTGGTCCTGTTGTTTGAAATTGCGCGGTGGTGGAAGAGGCGTTGTATCCGGCAGGGCTACAGGCACCTTGTCCTCGTCCTTGTAGATCACCAGGGTACCGGCGGCCAAGTCACCGAGACGCTGGAAGTGTCGCCCGAGGGTCATGGCAATAACGCCGGTGGCGTAAGCGAAAGGGAGAAAGTCGGCAAAGCGCAAAAGGTTGCGCACTATGGAAGCACCCCAGGAGATGGGGGTGAGATTGTCGTTGACTACCATCAGGCCGAAGGCCTTCTTACCCGGTGTCTGGCCGCCGCGCAGCACTTCGAAAAACACCGGGTAGAACCACTCCAGCAGGAAGGAGCAGACCAGCCAGATTCCTATACCGGCGGTTTCGGCAAAGGCCAAACCTATTCCCAGAGCGGTCAGTATCAGGGTGCGGTAAAACACATCCACGGCAAAGGCGAGGATGCGCGGCACAGGCCCTGCAGCCCGTGCACGCAGATCGATACCCTCAGGGGTTTCGACGTTGTAGGTGGTATCCAGCAAGCTACCACTCCTGTTAGATGCTACAAATTAGGAACCTTGAGGGCCACCAAAAACTTTGCGGTAGGCGACGCCGTATGCAATAGAAGCTAATGGGAGAGCCCAGATAAGGCCTATCAACAGTGCCAAGCCACCTACAAGATAGATAAGAATTAACACAATAAAGAAGCCCAAAAAAGCAAACCAGTTGCTGGTAATGGCTTTGCGGGATGCTTCCAGAGCTTTCCAGGGGCCTAAATTTTGGTCAGCTACCAAGGGGAGAGCCAGCATATAGGCAATGACCAGATAAATTCCTGGGATTACCAGTAGAAGGAAACCAATACCCACTAATATGCTCATGATGATATAAGTCACACATAAGGGTACTATTTTATCGAAGTGCGCAAAAACCTCAGTACCAGAGGTTTCTTCTTTTCTGGCGATCTTGATGCCCACCATCATCATCCCCACAGCTAGGGGAACCCCTACGATTCCGGTTATCAAGTTATAAATGATCGTTGATGAGAGGGATGCACTAGCGGCCCCTGTCAGATCAAATGCTGGGTAGCCAGTTAGTAGACCGGCAACAAAACTGGTTGCAGCAATTGCGATGATATAAAGAATAATGGCAAACCAAACTGTGCGCTTTTTGCCTTTCGACAGCTGCCAGCCCTCATTGATGGCTTCGCCAATAGAAAAGGAATAATCACCGGCAATGCCTTTCTCGAGTGATCCAAAATCGCCAGCTTCACTATTTTCGGCAAGTTGGGACTCGGGAGCTTTATAAATATCACTCATCCTGTTTGATTTCCTTATTAAAAGTTAACGGATTGGGATGTGCAGAGCCTTGAAGACGAATATCGCACAGGCGCGTTGTGGGAACAATGCCACGCCAGTACAGCGGCAAATTAGGTGATGAATCTTTCTCAGCATAAAATTCCCCTTAGACGTAAAGAGGAAAGGTAATAATGAAGAAATTTCTATGGGCGGGGGCTGTGATAATAATGGTTATCACAGCTGGATATGTGGCACTGCCCTTTTATGCAATGGAACAGTTGCAGCGTGCGGCGCAAATGGCGGGTGCGCAAGAGCCAGAAAAAAGGCGAGAGAGTATCGATACGCTGGAACGCTACGTGGACTTTCCGGTATTACGTGACAATTTAAGGGTTCGTTTACAGGAACAGCTGCGCTCTTCTATAGGCAATTCAATTCCACAGGAATTTGATGAGCTACTAACCGCCGGTGCGAATTTTGTCATGGGGCCATTAATGCAACAGTTTGTAACCCCAGAGGGGGTCGCAGCCCTGTTGCGTGGCGGTGAGGACTTACAGGGGATGGAACGAAAGTTGTTTGGCCAGGACACAGCACCCCAGGCAGATTCCTATCCGCAGACCCGGCAAGATTCTGAAGAAAAGCCTGAGAGCAGTTGGAGACGTCTCAAATGGCGTTTTACCGATATTAACCACCTGAGTGCGGATTATGGGGAGGCCAACCGGGCAGAACTGCGGTTGATTATGCAGCGCAATGGGCTGCATTGGCAGCTGGTGGATATCGAATTACTCAATGGCACCGAGGGGGAAGGTTGATAATGGAGATGGATAGTTCGGTTAATGTGTTTGGCGATGCACTTATTCCCTGCAGCCTGGCACCAATGACCGGTTTTTTTCGCGACGGCTGCTGCAACACCTGCAAAGAGGATCAAGGCTCCCACACGGTTTGTGTGGAAGTAAATGATGAGTTCTTGGCATTTTCCCGCAGCCGTGGCAACGACCTGAGTACGCCGATTGAGGAGTACGGGTTTCCGGGGTTGGCTCCGGGAGACCGCTGGTGCCTGTGCGCCGCCCGCTGGTTGGAGGCCCAGCAGCAGGATAGGGCACCGAGAGTTTTTTTACAGCGTACCCATGTGAAAGCTCTAGAGATAGTATCTCTACAGCTACTGCGACAATACGCTGCAGATTTGAATTAATCAGTGCGGAAGAGAAATTGGCACAGCGAGCAAGCTGTAAAGGGTTGCTCCGCTGTGCCAATGTCATTTATCCAAAACCCCAATCAGGATGGCAGGAAGTCGATGGAGTAATTGCGGGTTGTGGCTTTAACATCCGCAGAACCAAAGTTAATCATGCGGATCCTCGCCAGCAGCTTGCGCTCCAGGGCGGGGTTGTTCAGCTCACTCTCAATCAACTTGATGGACGAAATAGTGCCGTTTGCTTCAATCACCAGCTGCACGGTAATTTTACCCTGCAGGGTGGGATCACGGCGTAAGGCACGGTCATAGATCGCATTGATTGCCGCCTTATTGGCCTCCATTATGCCGCGAATGGCATTGTCAGTTCGCGCCAACTTCTCACCTCTGACTCTCCTGGCCGCCTGGTTGGCGGAGCCTTGCGCCTGAGCCTGCTCAACCCGGGTGGTTTGTCGGCCCGCCAGTGATACGCCTCCCGTGTCAGTGCTGATGCTCCCGGCCCTGACACCGCCGCTCGAAGTTTTGGATTTGTCGCTGATCATATTGCGCTGTGTTTGTGCAGCAGTGGCGCTGCCGGCACTGAGCTGACCGCGGGTAACTTCACCCGTATCAAAACTCTCACGCATATCCAATAAATCGTCGGCCAGGGCATTGATGCCGCTGCTCGCCGCTTTTTCCCGCGCTTTTTGTATAGTGGCAACAGGGGGTGTCTCTACTTTACTGGGCTCGGGTTTCGGAGCCGGTTTCGGCTTTTCCTTCTCGACTTTTTTAGGTTCTGGTTTTTCTTTGGGTTTCTCTGCGTCAGGTTTTTTTTCCTTAGGCTTCGGTTTGGCCTTGGGTTTGGGCTTCGGCTTGGGGAGCTCCTTTTTCTCCAGGATAACCTTGGCCAGTTGTGGTGGCACTCGCTCTGCCTGTTCCCGGGTCAGCTCCGGCACTGGAGCAAAGGTAACGATGGAACCGCAAACGGCGAAGACAATAAGCCCTGCACGCAGGAACTTTATAAAGCGCTGGTCTTCCTGGTTGGAAGCAGACCAGGGCAACAGGGTTTCCTGTAGTTGCCAGGGGGCATAGCGGCTGGTTGCAGTGCTCATATCAGCTTTCCACCCCCGCGGGATCTATTGGTGCTGTCTGCTCAACAGCAAAAGAGATATCGCGGTAATCTGCCTGGGCGCAGGTCTGCATAATCTTTTTGAGCAACTCATAGGGAACCTGCTCGTCACCCATAATGGTGACCGAGCGTCCCCTTTGCTTTTGCTCGTCGCTGAGTTCACCGGCGCGTTCGGCGCGGTACTCCAGTTCCTTCAAGAGGGGCTCGATATTTTCCTTACCAGCGTCAATATCGTTAATGCCCACGATCATGCGATCACCAACGAATAATTGCTGATTATTGACCCTCACGACCGTAGTAACTTCCGGCTTTTGCTGAGAAGTGGACTTGGGTAGCTTGATGGTTTTATCTGTTTGCAAAACCTGTACATCGCTAGTGGAGTTCACCAACAGGAAAAATACCAGAATGGTGAAAATGTCCATTAGAGAAACCAGATTGAGCTTCGATTGCTGTCGTTTCTGTCGCTGACGCCGCTCCTGTAATTTGGCGGCTGCGTTAAGCATCATTTTATTTCCCCACTACGGTTGTTTGCTGGGGGGCATCGCCCAGGGAAATCTGTGGAAACAACTCGGCATCGACGACTGATGCGGCAACTACTGCTCGATAGCTGCGTGCGGTATCCATAGCTGCCACCAGGGTTTTGTAGGATGTACCTTTTTCCGAGAGAATGACCAAGTCGTCTTTCTCGATGGATTTTTCCCTTAAGTTACGCTTTATCTGCTGCAGTATCAGGGAAACCGTTTCCATATCTGGTTCACCATCAGTATTCTCCACTCGCCTGACTAGTTGCCCGGCCGGGTAATTGATATCAACATGTGCGGTGCGTAATACCAGTTCCAACTGTCGATTTTCCTGTTCAGTTGCACTACTGCTTCCATCACTGATGCCAGGAAGATTGAGTTTTAAAACTGAGATATGGGAAAACACCATATTGAGCAGCAGTACAGGAACCAGGATAGTCATCAGGCTCATAAAAGAGGTGATGTCCAGCTCTGCTTCCTCGTGTCCACGGCGACGAATATTTAATTTCAACATGGCGAGAGCCCTCAGGCATTCACTGCGCGCTGCTGTTCCGTTTTTTGTGGGCGGCCCATAGTCAACAGGTTTAGGAACTTTACTCCGGCCATCTGCAGGCTATCTACAATTTCATTGGTCTTGTTTTGTAGCATGGAATTAAATAGCAGAAGGGGAATTGCTGAGATAAGCCCGAATGCGGTGGTATTCATTGCTACGGAGATACTGGTAGACAACATAGTGGCTTTTTCCGCAGGGTCGGCAGCGGCTACAGCGGTGAACGCTGCGATAAGGCCCATAATGGTGCCTAACAAACCGAGTAGGGTAGCAATATTGGCCAGGGTAGCCAGGTAGTTAGTGCGCTTTTCCAGGCGCGGTACTGCTTCGAGGATGCCCTCTTCGATTGCCAATGCAATATTTTCCTCGCGCTTGGCGAATTGCAGGGTATTAATACCGGCGGCGGCAATGCGACCCATTGCAGCATCGTTGTCCCGGGCCAGTTGCAATACATTCTGGTAACTGCGTTTTTGCAGTAGCGGTAATACCTGCAGATAAGCGCGGCGATTGGCGCTCTTAGCGCGGGAAAGAAAAATCCAGCGTTCCACTACCATGGCGAGGCCGATAACCAGCACCAGGGCAATAGGGTACATAAAAGGGCCGCCAGTCTGGAAAAAGCGCAATAACGCCTGAGTAAATTCCATGATGAGTGTCTCCACAGAAGTAAGTGTTTAATTAGCGATATTTTTTTGCCAAACGGCCATTCCATGGTCATTGGGCATGATGATGAATATTGTGGAGTCGGATGAGGGCTCTACAATAAACTCCTGATAAGTGAAATACCTGCGGTGGCTTATCCCTGCACCACTGGAGTACTGAGTTTCAGCAAAAAAGCACGATTACATTAGTTTGTGGTGCTTTATGAGTATTATTATTTTTTCTATTCATTTTTTTCTTCAACAACCGGCTTGGCACTGAGCAGTTGAATTTCCCGTTTGAATTCTGAGAGCTCCTGGTGCTTGAAAACGGTATTAAAATTTTGGGCCAGAGAACTATCAAGGCGCTGCAGGCTGTCGGCTTGCTTCCAAGGGATGATATACAGCACCTTAGGCTGTTCCTGACTACCGATTACCGTGGATTTCAGTGTGGTGATTTCTTCGGCACGGGCGGTGAAGCCGGTGCATATTACGGACATTAGGATGATTAATTTATCTCGCATCAGAGTCTACGCTCCAGTTCCAGTATCCAAGCGCCGAGCAATTTGTCTTCTTGTTCTCGACTGCTCTGGGCCAAACGGTATTGCTGTAATGCCTCTTCCGGCCTGTTTAGATAGAGGTCATAGAGAATACCCAGATTGCGGTGCGCATCGCTAAAGTCGGGCCAAAGGTTCAGCGCCTGCAGGTAGCACTGTTCGGCCTCTTCGAAACGGCCAGCGTCGCGCAGTAGGGCAGCCAACTGATTCCAGGCAAATACATTACCGCCATTGACCTCAATCGCCTTGCGAAAGCTATTTTCCGCATTCTCGGCCTGTTCACTTTTCTGCTGTACTATCCCGAGGTTTAGCCAGGGGCCAGAGAGCTCTGGCCAGCGTTCAATGACCTGCTGTAGCTGCTGCACTGCGGTTGAGCTATCTCCGTTGTTAAAGCTCTCGTGTGCCTGAGCCATAGCGACGCTGGCCTCTTTGGGAACCCGCTTGGCATCCGCCAAATAGGGGTTTTCCGTAATTACATGCTCAGTTGAGGCGTCCTTCTGTTGAGCATTTTTACCAAGTGGAAGGCTGCCACAGGCGCTGAGTGTCGACAGAATCAGTAGTGTTGCTGTGAGGCGAAAAATACCACTGGGGCAATTGCGCAAATCAATGCAGTGCATGGCTCCACTCCAGGGTTGCTTCCGGTTTTTTGTAGCGTGCAGGTAACAGTTCGCCGAGTGAGGCAAAACTACGTTTGACCCAGTCGTCGTAAATTCCATCACTGGTTCGCTGAATATTGGCCTGATGCAGCTCTATAGCCTTTTCCTCGAAGGGGAAGGCCTGTTCTTCCAGTAGGATTTCGTACTGCTCCAACTCAAGGTCATTCAGGTTTTTGGGGCGTTGAGATTCCATCAGGTCATGGCTGAGCTGTCGATAAACTTCAGCTAAACGGAAATTGGCCTGGGTGGTGAATTCCGCAATTTCCAGCTCGAGAACCTTGCGATAATCGGCCACGGTGGTTTTCATCGCGCGCTTTTTATTGGCGAGACTGGTTTTTAGCGGCAGGTGCAATTTTAATGAAGCGAATTTTTCATAGCTCTGCTCTGCCAATGCGCTTTGGGAATAGGCGGACAGGTAGCGGCCCCGAGGGGATTTTTCTGAATTTTTTGCTAATTGCTGTAGCCAATAATTCTGTTTATTACGTTGATTGGTTTGCCCGTAGAGTTGCACTAACTGATATTGCGCTTCCAGACGTTGTTCAGCAGGCTTTGGCCAGAGCTTGTTGTAGTTACGGTAACTCTCAATGGCACCTTGATGCTCACCTGCTTTTTGCAAGCTTTCCGCCGCGAGGAATAAGGATTGGCGACGTACTTCTCGGTCGGGATCATTTTGTGCAAGTTGCAGTAATTCGCCGGCTGCAGCGGCAGGCATTTTCAAGGCTTCAAAAATAACTACCGCCTTGGCGGCGAGGGTAGGTGCCAGCTGATGTGCAGGATAGAAACTCCGGAAGTCTGCAAGTTCAGCACTGGCACGCTGCCACTGCTGTAATTCCATCAGGTAATTGATCGCGTCATACTGGGCGGTGGCTGCAATTTCGCTGCGTCCACTCTCCCTGATTCGCAGCAGGTGGTGCAACGCCTCCTCACTGGGAATCTCTCTGCCATCCTCGGTGAGTGCTGGTTGCGCAAGTGCCAACTCTGCCTGCCTATAGATGGAAAGTTGAAGTTGCTTGCGTGTGTCCTCGCGCAAATGGCTGTCCTTAGGCTGTATATTCAGCGCACGGGTATAGGCTTCTTCCGCAGCCATATAATCTTTCAATGAAAAGTGACAGTGAGCCAGGATCATCGCGATATTTAATTGCTGAGCCTTATTCGCTGGTGGCTGCCACTGATCTGCAGCTTGTGCAGCGGCAATAGCCTCGGCAAAACGTGACTGTTGTAGCAGCTTATCTGCGGCAGATAGTTGTACTGGTAAGGCTCTTTTATCCTGTGGCCAGCTCTGGGCAAATTTAAGGCTGGCCTCAATGTTGCGATCCAGCCACAGGATTTTTTGCTCGGCATCCTGGTCCGGTGTTTCTTTATGCACTTGTGCAGAGCTAAGAATGGCTGCATAACCAGCCTCCGCACCATGCTTCTTGTCTTGGTGTTCCCAGGCTACCTGGCTGTATGCGCGCCAGGCTCCAGCGTAGTCGCCAGCCTGCTCGAGACATTCGGCCATCAGGAAGACCATTGGTGGAGTGCGGGGGTCCTGTGGAAAAGTCTGTGAAAACTGCCGGTAGAGTTCCGCTGCCGCTAGGTAAGCTTTGCGAGACTGAGCTTTGAGCTGCTGTTTTTGTTTACTTTTATTAGCCGGTGCCTTGCTTGCTAGCTGAGCAAGTTCCTGCGCGCGCGCGTGGTCAAATTGGGCTAACTCTTCAAGCCAGGGGCGCAGTGATTGTGCCAGGGCTTCGCGCTGACTTGCCTCTGCCTGCTGCCAATACTCACTGCGAATACCATAGCGCTGTACAAATTCCCGCTTGGTTGGAAGCACCTCATCGTGTAAGCCGCCATTTTGCAGTGTTTCAATAGCTTGCAAATGTAATGATGGCGCTTCAGTGCTATTGGGGTAGTGCTTAACAAAAGCCAGATAGGTATCCGCGCTGTTGCGGAATAACTCTTTCTCTCGATACCAATTGCCCAGAGCGCTGTACAGCAGGTGCTGATAACCTCGTGGTTTGCCATCGGGATTAAAGGACTCGATAGCTTCGGCACCGCCCAGGTAACTAAAATTCAGGGCCAGGCTACGAAGGCTATCCTCGCGCAGGCGCTTCTGGCCCAGAGGTAATTCTGCTTCGCTGGCACGCTGCTGCAGAATATCCAGAGACTCGAGAAATATCTCCGTGGAACGACGGTAATTGCTGGACTTAAACTCTGACCAGGCGAGCATATAGCGGGCATTATCGGAAAATGGACTTTCGCCCTTCTCCAGCAATGCGCGGAAGTCCCGTGCCGCTGCCGAATACTCCTTGCGATTGAAAGCCGCTTCGCCTCGGCGGAATAAAACCTCCCCCATAAACGGTGAGTCAGGCGCGCCCTGGGCGATGCGCTCCAGTGCTTGCAGTGCGCCTGGCATTTCGCCATCCATAGCACGAGCTCGCGCCAGACGATAGAGAATATAGTCGTCTCGAGGGCTCTCTTTGGCGAGTGTCTGGTAGTGCTGCACCGCACTGGCAAAACCGACTGAAACTTCCGGGTTATCCGCCTGATGTTGCTCCAGTCGCTCCATTTCCAGATCGGCCAGGCGCAAACGAATCTGTGCGCGAATCTGCGGGTCTGGCTGGCTGGCCAGTGCTTGTTGATAGCTCTGTACGAGAGTGGCGAGATCAACCGATATCAACTCAGGGGGAGCTGATACAGGTTCTTCAGTGGAAGCAGCCGTGGCCGTGGGCAGATCTGCAAGTGTCAGTGCGGACTGATTGCTGCAGGCGGTACTGATACAGCAGATAGCGGCAGTGAGCAGACGCAGGGAAAAGCTTCTGGAATCAAACCTATTCACTCTGCCCCCCTTCATTATCGGGCAATAGAGCTTCTGCGGTCTTTTCCTCAGTTATTTTCTCTACTGTGGCATTGCCTTTTTCGTGAGTATTTTCGCCATCTTGCGTTTCCACCTGAGTATTTTTCTCAGGGCTTTTTGGCGGAGGCTGGCTGGCGGCCTCTAGCATGGAGGCATCCTGTAAGCGCGCGATAGCGAGGCGGGTGTGGGCCTGGTAACTGTGAATCCGCGACTGCTCTCGCTCCAGCTCAGCAATAATATCCCGGCGTAGGGCAGCCTCGACCTTTGAAGCCGTTTTGGCTATGGCTGCGCGTTGGCCGGATAATTGCGCCGCAGTGCTAGCCAGACGCTCTGTTAGCTGGGTCAATTGCGGAGCGCGGCCCACTTCTACAGAGGTTTTACCTAGTTGCTTCTCACCATCGCGTAAGCTGGATTCGAGTAGTTCCAGAGTTTTGCGCTGTTGCCACAAGCGGTGATGATACTGTTCGCTGGCTTGCCATAATAAAATGCCACGGGCCTTAGCTAGGGTCTCGCCCTGGTAGTTGGACCCCTTACCGTTACTGCGCAGTAGTTGATAGCGTTGCTCAGCGCCCTGGAGTATCTCCAGCATTTCGAATATCTCACTGTTATTTCCACCCTCCCCGTTGCTGGTAGCTTCGAGCAGAGTCAGTGCGTCACGCTCCCCTTCTATTTGGGCCAGGGCATCGTTGAGATTGCGGTAGTGTTGCTTGGCGATTTGCAGTTGCTGGTCAAACTCTGCGCTCTGGTACTGCCCGATGATGCCGGAGCGCCTTTGGTGACGCTCTTCGATCAATGAATGCAATTGTGGAATTTTTTGTGACCAGTCATTGAGTACTCTATCCATCTGCTGCAGGTCGCGCAGCTCCGAAAGGCGCAGCTGGAATTGATCGCTCTGTAAAATGGGTAAGAGAAAATGCTGGTTGTTCCGCAGTAAGGGTGCGGCTTGAGCCAGTTGTAGCCAGCCGTAGCGTTGTGACTGGCTAAATTGACTGGCGTCCGCCAGCGGTTCTGAAGACAGCTTCCGCTGTAAGTGTTGCAGCTGCTGCAATGTACTCTCGAAATATGTGGCTGCATCACTATAGGCGCTTAGGGCTTTATTGCGTTCAGCCTGCTTTTCATAGGCATAGGGCAGGGCGACCCTGGCCTCCCGTGCGGCGGGACTGTGTTGGTGTTCTGCCAATAAAAAACGTAGGGCATCTACCCCCTCCTGGTATTGCTCGCTGTTGATCGAAGACCAAGCGAGCCCGAGTAGAGCTTTGGTTGCCCAGGGGGTGTGCAGGCGCACTTGGGAAAATTCAGCTTGGGCCTGGGAAAACTGCTCTGACAATGCCATAGCGTAGCCAGCGCCGATATGCGCTTTGTCCGCGAGTATCAGGATATCCTCTGAGGGTTCATCTTGCTCAGTCGCCAGTGTGCTTGCGAAGTGATATTCCTCGGCGGCGGCAACTAACTCTCCTCTTCGGGCTAAGGCTGCGCCTAGATTGATACGCCCGAGTAGGCGCTCTGACAGCGGCAGATCGGCTCTTTTAAGGAATTCCTGGGCTGTGGAGATTTCTTCACTGCGCAAGGCCAGGTTAAGGGGGAGGGTAGAGGAATCTATGGCTCCAGACTTTTCCAGATTTTTTGCCGCTAAGGAAAAGTCACCCTGCAAATAGTTCAGCTCTGCCAGTTTCAGCCAGGCTGCCTGGTGCAGTTTGGAATCTGTATCTTGGTTGCCGGTTTGAAGCTGTAGTTCGAAAAGTTCGGCAGCGCGCCGATGCAGACCAAAACTGAGGCTGACTCCCCCTTCGATCAACGCGGCACTGTCGCGGTGAACTTTAATTGAATCACGTTGCTTGGCGACAAGCAGGGTGCTGAGGGCATCGAAATGATTGCCTTGAAAGTACTCATACAGGGTTGCCCCGTAGGACATATCCTGAGCTTGGCGATACTTTTTGTCTTCGGATTGCGTCTTTTCCTGAGGCGCTGTTCCTTCCGAGGTAACTTCGGTCTCGGTGCCATAAGCAGGCAAACTGGCACCTAGCAAAGCGACACTGAGGGATATTATGCGGGAGAGGGGCCGGTAGCTCATGGGTAATCAGGGCGTGGGCCATTGAATGAGTTCAAAGTCCGGCTGTTGTTTGCCGGTTTTATCTGAGATGCGCAATTCGATAACAACGGGCTCATCGGTCTTTTCCAACTCTAGAGTCGCGCCCCGCTTATATTCGCGTCCCTCTGGTCCAAGACCGGTAAAGAAAGCGGAAATGGTGTAGTTACCAGATTTCAGGTTGCCTTTGTGTAGGGGTTGGATACCACCGCGTACAAGAGCACTGCGCTGATGATCGGTATACAGGTGGCTAGCTGTGAGTTTATTGTCGATATGTAATTTAACAGCGTCCAACTGAAAATAGTGACCGACATCCACAGAAACATAAAAAGCCACTTGGCTTTGTGCCGGGTAGAGCAGGTCCTCTTCCAGGATTAACAAATCCCGGTTTAACTTAATAACATCACGCTTTAGATTTTCCAGCTTTTCAGCAGAAAAAGACTCTTGCTGAGCCTGAGACGCTGCGCCTGTGAAGAGGGCGAGTGAGAAAATAAACAACTGGAGAACGCGTCCCATGGAAGGCCTTTCGCTTGCTTTTGGCTTTATTGTGTAATGGGCGCAAATTATGTCAGGGGCGCAGCTATCTGGTGTGATCCCGTTGGCAAATTTTTTACGACGTTGTAACGATTATTGTGGATTTGCCAGTCCCTTACTGAAGAACAGACGTTTGTTACTGTCGATAACCACTGCTTCAAATTGGGGCAGGCGATCAATGAGTGCCAGTCCTTTTTTCTTACCCAGCACAAATACACTGGTGGAAAGTGGATCGGTATCAAAACCCCTTGGGCCGATAATACTGACACTGATTAATTTATCGCTGTCTCCAACAGCTGTGTCTGCGGGCTTTCCGGTATTTGGATTGAAAATATGATGTACACGCTCTTGCTGTTCATCAATAAAAAAGCGCTCGTAGTCACCGGAAGTTGAAATGGCAATGTCGCTCAGGGGGATTACTGCGGCACTTTTGCTTTTTTCTCGCGGGTGACGAATGCCTACCAGCCAAGGTTCACCGCGTTTATCGCCTAGCATACGTGCATCGCCACCGGCGCTGACACTGGCACAGCAGATTTCAGCCTGTTCGAGAATCTGAATGGCTTTATCCACAGCATACCCCTTGGCAATTCCACCCAGGTCAATTTTTGTTTCGCTGTGACCAAACCGCAGGGTCTTGGACTTTTTATTCAAATGTAAGTGACGGTAGTTCAGCGCCTCAATTAGAGAGTCAGTAAGGGCGGAGTCTGCCTGTTTTCTGTTGCGGAAATCATAGTGTTTGCCGAGAGTAGCGTAGCTGATATCAAAGGCTCCACCGGTCAGGTGGCTGAACCAGAGAGACTTATCCACCAGAGAAAGCAGCTCATCGGAAATATTGACTGCGGTTTTGCCTGCCTCCCGATTAACGAGGGATAGCTCGCTTTCTGGCTTGTAGGGTGACAACTGGTTATCTAAGCGATGGAATTCT
The DNA here is from genome assembly GCF_052466865.1 of Microbulbifer mixtoriginis (SeqCode). Lineage (NCBI taxonomy): Bacteria > Pseudomonadati > Pseudomonadota > Gammaproteobacteria > Cellvibrionales > Microbulbiferaceae > Microbulbifer > Microbulbifer mixtoriginis (SeqCode). Next base: position 4,879,849 of record NZ_CP174293.1, on the reverse strand, counting down.
GCCATTACCTTTTCGATCAGGTATTCAGCCTCACTGGCATTCTCGTGCCAGAGCTGAAGATGGACTTCAGTGCCCATGATTGCACGCTCGGCATAATGCCATTCGGCCAATACTGGTGCCGCACAGAGGGCGGCACCACCTAACAGAAGAGATCGAATAAAACGCAACATCTCGGTATCACATTATCTTATGGGGGCAAAAGCGGTCATGCTGTCCCTGAGGGTAACGCTACCGAGACCGTGGTTGGGAAAGATTTTTTCAAAGTTATCTTGTTCACCATGTAAAGCCAGGTAATTCATGACTACCGTTTCTACCAGTAGATTAACGTTGTTGGCGGCGGGACTTGAAGACGTTTCCACGTCCCCGGAGGAACGCATATAACCCAGCTGCTGATGCCTTGCCTGCTCGTCGACGCTGCCACCGAGTAATTGCGGACGCCCGGCAGGGTTGTATACCAGGAAGAAAGAAGCAGCGGTTTGCTGATTGTCTCCGGTCCATACACCCTTGCCACGACCTTCGACAGAGTCGTCGATCATTCCGTTGGAGAAAACCGAACCATCGCTGAAGACATAAATCATCAGTGGCTGGTTACGACGTGCAGCATACTCCAGGCAGGCGCCAATACAGCGACCGGCACGCAGGTCGCGCATCTCGCCGGTGGCGCGGTCGCCGGTATGGTAGTCGTAGCCGCCCATGGTGATAGTGCCGGCACCGGCATAGCCATTCACCACTAGTTTCATCGTTGAAGCGGTTTTGCGGAATTCTCCATCCCCACTCAGTTCAGCACTGGTAAAAATACCGGAGGGACCGACAATATCCGGGTCGGCTTCGGGGTTTAGATCGGCGGGATTACCGAAGCGATCCGCCAGGTCGGCGCTCTTCATATAACCGCAGCGCACCATATCCTTGATAATCGCATCGGCTCCCACGCGAGTGTTTACCTTACCCAGCTTGGCATCAGAAATACGGTACATGGATTCCATCACTGCAACCGTGTCTTCCTGGCTGAGCAGGCCCACCAGGTCGCCCACATCTACGAGGCCGGTAACATCAGAAGGCCTGTCCACTTTGGTTGGGCGAACTTCAGGGTTGATCATTGCCGACGGAGCCATGGAGTTACCACCGGAATCACTGGAGCGAGAGCCGATCAGGGCCAGTAGGGAACCATTGGCCCCGGCCTTGTTGATTCCGTACATGGGGTTGTGAGGATTGTTGCCGGTATCGTTTTCCGAGCGTGCCGGGATCACCGCACCGTTGGTAGCGGTAGCAGTGCCGGAGCTCACTTTTTCCAAGATACCGCGCAACATGCCGCTGTCGCTATGGAAAGCAAGGCCCAGGTCGGTGTTAACAAATCCTTCTCCGGCTGAGGGGATCATATCGCCCGGCAGCCCCTGTTTGTTGTAGCCGGCCGTACCGAGAAAATCCATCTGACCACCCTGTTTACCTACCAATACATTGGAGCCAGCGATATTGGCTCCACCGGCGAGGTCGAAACAGATAAATGGGATTTTACCGGCGCCAAAAGCGCTAACATCACAGGGGCCGCCGTTACTCTTGCGCAGGTCTTCCAGGTCGGCAGACAGAGCTGCGTGGGCATTATGTGGGTTGGCAAACATACTGAATACAGAGCCACCTAATACTGTCGCCATACCCGCGCGGAAGCCCTGGGCGAGAAAATCACGACGGGTTACCGGGCGGTGGTGATCCGGGTGGCGTAGGGGCTGGTCCAGCTCAAAATATTTTTTCTTGCTCATAGTTTTTTGCGGATTTTTTATCCGATGTGCCGGTAAATTATTTTTTAAATTTTTAGCAGATTGTTGAAAATTTTCTTTCGACAATCTTGTCTAGGCTGTGATTAATCTTCCCAGGTACGGTGTTTAAAACCGTACCTGGGCGGCAGCCCGTTTTTTTAATCAGTGAATCAGGATCATAGCGCTGCCCATGGCGGCGGCGCATACGGCTTTGACCGTGGTCTCGGTGCGATCTGCTTCACAACCATTGCCACAGGCAGTCATGGTGTTGATCAGGCTGTTTAATTCTGCTTCTACGGTGCCCAGGTCTGGTGCACTAGACAGCTGCGAGTGGCTGCCGTCATGCCAGTTCATTTCGTGGCCCAATAGGCTTTCCATTAATGGATCAATCACCAGTGCTCGTTTACTAGCGCTGTCAAAAGCTGTATTGGCAGGAGCATTAAAATCAAAACCTGGGAAATAACTTCCGCGCGCATTGGAATCCACCAGGGTGCTGCAGTATTTCACGGCAAGCTGGGTGATACCCATTTGTTGTGCCGCCAGGAATCCGCTGATATCACTGGAGACAGGTAGCTGGCGCTTCACGGCTTCCCAGGTTTCCATCACATCCGGGTGGGCGCTGGAAATGCCGGTGGCGCGAGAGAGGCTGGCGTTAATCTGCTCGAAGCGGCGCAGGCCAATACGCGGTTGGGCCTCCAGGTCTGCTGGCTCCGGTGGTGCGGCAGGTGTGGGCTCTACACGAGTAAAGCTAGCGTTGCCGATACGCTCGAAAGTAAGGAAAAATTCATCTTCCAGGGGGCCTTTATCGAGGGTAATGATAGTGCCAAGCCTCGACAGCTGCTGGCCTTGCAGGGGCACATAACTATCATCGATTTCGGCGGATAATTTAGCCCAAGACTGGCCCACTTCCGCTTCGCGACCATTAATACCGATACGCATGCCTTCGATAGCGATACCTTTCGGATCGACACTTTCATCCAGGCTGATAAAGGTAGGTTCACTGAACAGGTAGGCATAGTTGTCGAACTGCTGAACGGTAAACATTACGTAGCTTTCGGCAATGCCGGTGTGTTCTTCAACTTTAAACAGCAGGAAGTATTTTTCTCCGACACCTACTTCATAGTTGGTGGCAACATCATCGGCAGAGAGTGCGCGAGAGTGAATCGCCAGCATGCGGATAGAACCCTGCCAGCTATTTCCGTTACTTACTTCACTACCAACCGCTAGGGCAAAGGTGTCGTCCCAAGTGCTCAAAAGCCCCGCTTCGCTGGGGTCCATTTCCCCAGTATCTGCGCCGTTTACAAAGAGTTTACGGCCGTTGATCGGGTCAAAGGTCGCGACCACGTGCTGCAAACTCGCCTGTACCAGCTGGTCTGCATCATCAGTCATCAGAGCTGGCATTCCATCCGCATCGGTACTGTCACTGCGGTTCTGGAATATGTAGCTGTACTGCGCCTGCCCTAGGGTGAGGTTGCGAATATCGTCACCGCCGGAATAGGTAACCAAACGTGCGGGACCTTCCTGGGTGACATTGGCTGGTGCAGCCCAAACCTCAATAGAGTATTCGCCGGTGGCAGTGAGAGTTTCGTATAACTTACGGCTGGTTGCCGTAGCGCCCTGGGCTTTACCACCTTTAAGCTGCAAACCCCAGGACTCAATCCACTCCACATCGCCTGAAAGAGCCAAATCAATGGCTGGATTTACCCCGGAAGTGTCATAAGCCGTAGTGCCACTACCGGTTTTAAATTCATATAGGGCGATTGCATTATTTTCTATACGGCCACCACTGCTGGCGACAATACCATCGGTGAGAAGCAGAGCCTTACTAAGGATCCAATTCGGATTGACTTCAGTAGGGGCAATGCTGTCGGCAAAGGCTTGGATAGCCGCCGTCATTTCCGCTGCGTTGCTAGAGCAGTTATCCCAGCAATTGTGAAATTCACTACCCAGGCGTACAGAGAAGCGTGAATCCGCAGGGGTATCCAGGTTCATTTTGCTTTTCGCCGCCTCGTAGGCGAGATCCACATCAGAGCTAGCAAAGTAGGGTTTTTGTGTGAGCGCGGCATCTTCGCTGTGGCAACTGGCACAGTAGTTACGCAATACTGGGTAAACGGTAGTGCCGAAGTTACTACTGGAGACAGGGAAGCTCTTGCTCGCGCCCACATCGCGTTCAATTGGGGCAGTTAGTGTGACTGTATTACTGAGACCGCCGCTGGCTCGAGCCCATTCTTCAATATAATTGGTAATAATTTCAGCGCAGGCATCGTCGCTGGAGAGCCAACAGTTGTGCCCGCCGCCCACCTTGGTTACCAGGCGTGACTCTTCCGGGAGGCTTAGGTTTACCAGTTCACGACCTTCATCGTAAGCTGCATTAATATCGTCACCGCGTACGAAATGGGGGCTCTGCGCGCCCTCTACGTGGCAACTACCACAGCGATTCTGTTCGGCCAGGTTATCCCAGATATAGCGCTTGTACTGTTTGACATCTTCAGTTTCCGGTGCTGGGCCTGAATAGCTGGTGCCGTTATTGGATTGGTTCGTATTTGGCTGCTCTTCTGTATCTTTGCCACTGCCGCCACTACAGGCGGCAAGGAATGCTGCTGTACATAAAAGGGTAGATATTTGCAGGTTCTTAAAAATTTTCATTGTTATTAATCTCCCGCGCAATAAACCGCAGTATCGGCGTATACCTGCTTCAGTTTGTAACCGGAGCTGCTGAAGTTGTTAGTGATGGCTTCTATACGTGCACGATCATTGGCATCTTCAGGATCACGCAAACACACCTGGCGAAATACTTTAGTGACTTGGCAGCTGGCGAAAGCACGACTGTTGGCCAACTCCTCACCGAGAGACTTTGCCCCATTACCGCTACCGGATAGGGCACTATTCCATCCAAGATGCAGGTTGGGGCCCTCACGCCAATAGTTGTCCCAGCGATCGTCGGGAAGCTGGTATCCGTGGGGAAAGTTTGCCGCATTAATGTGGTTTTTAGCTTTCACGCGACTGCCGGTTTCCGGATCTGTATCTCCTGCATCGTTATAGTCGAGTGCCCCGTTGTTGCCCTCTGGGTCATTGTCTGCATCGTAGACATAATCGTAATAGGCGAAGGCTTGGGCCATAGGGTCCATACCGCTGTGACAGCTGACGCAGTTGTTTTGAAATACCCGGCTATCCCCCCCTGGACTGCGACTGACATCCTGGCGAATTCGATCCGGTGAACGTGTGCTGTCTTGCACCTGCTCCATATCCCGGCACATATGGTTGAGCATGGTAAAACGGAACATGGCGCGGTTGGTGCCAGCACTAAAAAAGGCCTTTGCTGCGGCACGACTGGTAATCACACCGGCAGTAGCATCGGCCGGAAGCCCATTAAGGGAAGACTGACTTTGTCTGGTGAGATTTTCTTTCAGGGAATAACCACCAGCTTCCAGAGCTTCGTAGTGATTATTGTTGCTGGTACTGTAACTTGGCAGCCCGGAGACATTTCCGGTATACAGAATATTTGCTGACAGTAATTGGCGAAAATCCATATCGTCCCGGACCATACCAATAACGGTTGCGCTGTAATCATTTAACGGCGCAAACACATCCTGTTCCTCGTTAGTCCAAGGTGTGGCCAGGTTTTTCAGGGTCACATTGTAAAAGTCATCGTGTTGCATTGCCGTATAGGCAGCACTGGCAGGATCGCCATTGGCGATGTCCTCGGCCATATCCAGCAATACACTTTCAGAGGGAATTGTGCCGGTGATACGGCTGTGAATTTGCAAAGCCTGATCCTGAGGGGCCGCAAGGGCTGGGGCACTCCAAAGGCCGGCCCCGATTATTGCGCCTACCACTGTGAGCTGGATCACACGCGCTCGAGACGAATTATTTTTCATTGGTTTATTTTGTCGATGGGGTCAGTGGGGTATGTCAAGGCATACTAAAAGCGAATTTCAGGACTGTCAGAATGACTTTTAATATTTGCGTCCCAGTTGGCAAACTTTTTGTGCGCAACTTGCGAGAATTACCCTCGGCGGTAAAAACCGCACACAGAAATAATGAAGGGCCTTCTGCAAATATTACCGGCATGTTGCTGGTGCCTATGCTGGGTAGAAAAAATAATGAAATCTTTGCGTGCAGTGCCACTACTACTGTTGGTGGCTGCTTGTAGTGGTGGTGGCGGTTCCTCTAGTAGTGGGGAGCAGGCGGAAGATCCTGTAGTGGTGGATTACCCTATTGCCTTCGTGCGTCGCCAGCTTAATAAGGATGATGAAGGAGCCCTAGAGCAAGATAACCAATACCAGCCCCAGGATTTTTTCCCTGGTGCTGAACTGATTCTGAAAGATCGTGCTACAGCAAGTGCTGCAGAGACAGTAATTACCGCAGAAATTTTTACCGGTGATTACGATGTTAAAGATCTCAATACCTCCGCAGATGGACAGCGTTTGGTATTTGCCATGCGCGCACCAGAATTAGAAAATGTTGATGACGATGAACAGCCTACCTGGAATATTTGGTTATATGATCTTGAAACCAAAGAGCTGAAAAGAGTCATACAGTCCGATCTGATTGCGGAGGAAGGGCAGGATGTTGCCCCGGCATTTTTGCCTGATGGGCGTATTGTATTTTCCTCTAGTCGCCAGCGTCGTGCCCGCGCTTTGTTATTGGATGATAATAAGCCACAGTTTTCTGCCCTGACAGATGATCAGGATGAGCCCGCTTTTGTTTTGCATGTGATGGAGGCGGATGGCAGTGATATTCGTCAGATCTCTTTCAATCAGAGCCACGATCTCAATCCCACAGTACTGAATAATGGACGTATCCTGTTTAATCGTTGGGATAATGCCGCCGGTGTAGACCGCTTAAGCCTATATACCATTAAACCGGATGGTAGTGACTTATCTTTTCATTATGGTTATCACAGCCAAGAGACCGGCACTGAAAATTCACTAGCCAGTTTCTCCAGGCCGCGTGAAATGCCTGATGGCCGTTTACTGGTTAACCTACGTTCGCCTTCGGGAGTAAGTTATGGCGGCGATCTGGTGGCTATTGATGGAATCAATTACAGCGAAGCCTATAGTGAAGCCGGCGGTGAGGGGGATCTGGTTGGTCAGGCCTCTATCGCCTTTGCTGAGGTCACAACTGATGGAACCCTCTCTCCCCATGGCACATTCTCCACAGCTTGGCCTTTCTACGATGGTACCAGCAGGTTGTTGGTATCTTGGAGTGAATGCCGCATTGTGGAGGAAGAGACGGAACTGCTACGACCCTGCCCAGAAACCTTAGGGGAAGAAGAGGAACCGGTATTAGCTGATCCTCTTTACGGCCTGTGGATTTATGACTACGTGGCAGGTACTCAACTACCTATTATCGTCGCGGAAGAGGGTGAAATGATTTCCGAGGGGGTGACACTGGAGCCCCGCACGGAGCCGGCTTATATTCCCGACCCAATTCCTGGAATAGACGTAGATGGCGATCTAGTGCAGGAATCTGTGGGTATTTTGGATATCCGTAGCGTCTACGATTTTGATGGTGAGGATATAGCGGGAATAGAAACTCTCGCTGATCCTGCTATGACTACTGCCGATGAGCGTCCCGCACGTTTTCTCCGTATTGTAAAAGCTGTAGCGATCCCAGATGACGACACCCTGGACTTTGACGGTTCGGCTTTTGGTCGCAATCGCAGTCAGGGTATGCGTGAAATCCTGGGCTATACGCCTATTCAACCGGATGGTTCGGTACGGGTCAAAATACCTGCCGATACTCCCTTTGCAATTTCAGTGATAGATGCCGAGGGTAAGAGAATTTTTGAACAACACAATAACTGGTTACAGTTACGACCCGGTGAGGTACGCAGCTGTGTGGGCTGCCATACCAGTGAGAGTGAAGTGGCTCATGGTCGCGTTGATATGGAGCTGGAATCTGCCTGGAGTGGGGCTCCTACTTCAGCGGCGCCATTTGTAAATACCGAGCCTGCATTACTGGCGGAAATGGGTGAAACCATGGCGCAGTTATTGGCTCGGATTGTTGGAGAAGCTGGATTAAAAGGGGATATACACTTTTCTGATGTCTGGACCGATCCAGCAGTTCGCGTTAAAGACACTGATATTTCTCTGGCTTACGCTGATTTATTGACTGAAATCCCCGCTCCATTAGCCTGCCTGGATAATTGGGGGAGCAGTTGCCGCAGTGCTATTCATTACGAGCAGCATATTCAGCCAATCTGGGATCTGCCACGTCAAGTTGTAGATAATACCGGTACGGTAATTAGTGATAACACCTGTACTGCCTGTCATTCACCAGTAGATGCCGCTGGTGCTACACGAGTTCCCGCCGCGCAGCTGGATCTGACCGCAAGCGCGTCTTCTGTGAACGATGCTTGGTTTACCTCCTATGCTGAACTACTAGTTGATAGCCCGATATTGGATCTTGTCGGTGGAATTTTAACTCCACGGCTGAGGCAGGAGACGGATAACCAGGGCAACCCGGTATTTGAAACTGATGAAGATGGTAACTTGATTCTCGATGTCAATGGAAATCCTATACCGGTGATGATCGTTGTAACTACTTCTTCTGTCATGGCTGAAACTGCGGCAGAAAGTGCTTTTTTTCCTATCTTTTCGACCGGTGGTGCGCATACGGGACTCTTAAATCCGGCCGAACTACGTTTAATTGCAGAGTGGCTGGATATCGGCGCTCAGTACTATAACGATCCTTTTGCGGCACCGGCTGACTGATCCATGTCTATTTTAAAGAAATATCTTTTTATTTTCCTGCTGTTCGGAGCCAACTTCCTTTCTTCCTTTGTATTTGCAGAGGAAGTTGGCGTAACACAGGCGAACGAGAGTCTGAAAGTCGGTGAATCTTCGGGAGATATCTCTGAGGAATTTCTCACGGTAGAGGAAAAATCAGAAGCGGTAATTCCAACTGCGATTAATTTGGTCAGCAAGATACCGGATGACGCAGAGCAAGTTACCGTTGGTAATGCATTTATCAATATGTATCGAGGTCCTGGCCGCGGTTATCCGATTTTTCATGTGGCTGAATATGGTGAAAAAATTTGGCTGCTTAAACGTCGTACTGATTGGGTAAAGGTATTGGCTGCGCACAATAAGACTGGCTGGGTACGAGTTGCGGATTTGCAAGACATTTATGGTGAGGAGGGTGAGCTGGTGCGGGTTTCCCTTCCCGATTTTAGAAATGTGCAGGCGGGTTTCTTTTATCTGGGCTTATCCTATGGCGATTTTGCCGGAGCTAATTCCTTGGCGACAAGAATCGGTTACCAATTTACCTCTAATTTAGCTACCGAATTGCGTGCTACTCAGGCTGTTGGTGAATTTTCAGATAGCCAGGTTTATCAAATGGCAATACTGCATCAGCCGTTCCCGCGTTGGCGATTATCCCCCTATTTTCTACTTGGTGCTGGTCTAAATATCACATCACCTAACGCAACCATTATTGCTACGGAAGATCGTCAGGACACAGTAATGCTGGCAGGCATAGGCATAAAAACGTATCTATCGCGCCGCTTTGCCATAAAAGCGGAATACACAAACCACTACCTGCTCACCTCGCGGGAAAATAATCAGGAGATAGTCGAGTGGAAACTTGGTTTCGACGTATATCTGTAGGCACTGCAACCCTATCCGCGCTGTTCAGTGCTCAGGCCTGTGTCGCCCAGCAAGGTGAAGACGTTATTGCAGATATTGTCGTTTCAGACTTGGAGCGTCGAGAGGTACGTGATGCACTGATCGACAGTGAAAATATTGAATTGGGCATCTTTGCCGGAGTTATCAATGTAGAAGACTTTGGATCTAATGCCCTCTATGGCACCTCTGTTTCCTACCATATTACTGAAGATATCTTTATGGAAGGCACCTATGCGCAAACTGAGTTGGGTGAATCCAGCTTTGAGCGTTTAAGTGGTGCTGCTCCTCTGTTGACCGATGAGCAAAGGGAACTTAGCTATTACAATTTCTCTTTGGGTTGGAATATTTTTCAAGGAGAGTACTTCATTTCAGATGATTGGGCATTCAATACGGATTTTTATCTGGTGAGCGGTGCCGGCAATACCTCTTTTGCAGATGAAGAGCATTTTACCTACAACTTTGGTGCTGGAGTGCGCTTGTTGGCTAATGATTGGTTGGCATTACGCTTCGATGTACGTGATCACGTATTTGAACATGAATTATTTGGTGAGGCACAATCCACTCATAATTTGTCTACCCAATTAGGTTTTACTGTATTTTTCTAGTTTTTTTAAAAGAATAGTTAATAAGGATTTTTAATATGTTACGACTCGTTGCTGCTTTTATATTACTAATATCGTCGATAGGTATTAGTGCCGCAGAACCCTCCCGAGATTTTACGCTGGCTTCTAACCAAGGCGCCAACCTGCGCCTGGCGGAGCAGCGCGGTGAAGTAATTATGCTGAATTTCTGGGCATCTTGGTGTGGGCCATGCCGTCAGGAAATGCCTTTACTAGATCAGTTGCACGAGCGTTATTCCGCCGCTGGATTCCAGGTTTGGGGCGTAAACGTAGATGCACATCGATCTGATGCAGAGAAATTACTGGGAAAAATACCGGTGGACTTCCCCATCTTATTCGATAGCACCAGTGAGGTGAGCAAAATGTACGGTATTGATGCTATGCCGAGTACTGTTTTTATCGACAGAGATGGCAATGTTCGCCATATCCATAAAGGCTATCGCGATGGCGATGAGGCAGCTTATAAGAAAATCATTAAGGAATTAATCCGGGAGTAATAGAATGTTGCGCTACTTGTTGCCGCTGTTGGCGGTATCGCTATTCAGTGGCTGCACAGTAACGCCCTGGGTGGCTCCTTATGAGCGTCAATATCTGGCGGACCCGATTATGGGTTTTGAGAGAGATCCAGTTGCCGCCAGCTATATGAACCATGTTTATGAAGCCCGCGAAGCGGCCAGGGGAGCCGAAGGTGGTAGTGGAGGCGGATGTGGTTGTAACTAAGTTGTTACGTTATTTCTTTACAGTAGGGTTATTTTTGCCTACTTACGCTTTTGCTGCCGTGTTACCTGAGGAGCGAGCTGATAATCTGTATCATGCCTATAGTGGTGGAGGGGTAACCATTGATGGCCCTTCAGTGTTAATTCGAAAGAATATCGGCAACAATGTTTCCTTTTCTGCTAATTACTATGTGGATATGATTTCTGGGGCCTCTATTGATGTGGAGGCAACCGCGAGTGAATATTCTGAGCAACGAGATCAATATTCCCTCGGTGCAGACTACTTGGTAGATAAAACAACAATTAGTGTTGGTTATACCAATAGCTCGGAGAATGATTATGAAGCAGAAACAGTTGCTTTTGGTATCAGCCAGGGATTCTTTGGCGACCTAAGTACTATTGATCTTCGTATTAGCTATGGTAGCGATGATGTATATCGAAACGGTGATGAAAATTTTGCTGATGAAGCAGAACATCGTCGCTATGCTCTCAGTTGGAACCAGATACTTTCACAAAAGTTGATTGCTGAAGTGGGCGTTGAGACGGTCTCCGACGAGGGATTTCTCAATAACCCTTACCGCAGTGTACGCTACTTGGACCCAGCTTCTGGTACTGGGTTTAGTTACCAGCCTGAACTCTACCCAAGAACACGCAACAGTGATGCCGTTTCTATCCGGGCTAAATATCGGCTGCCTTACCGTGCATCATTAAAAGGGGAATATCGCCGCTATGCGGATAGCTGGGGAATAACGGCGGATAATGTCGAGTTCCGTTACACCCACCCACTGAAAGAGCGTGATGAATGGATTTTTGAAGGTAAGATACGCTATTACCAACAAACCAGTGCCGATTTTTATAGCGACTTATTTCCCTATCTGAACGCCACTAATTTTCGCGCGCGAGATAAGGAGATGAGTAACTTTACCACCTTGGCCTTTGGTTTGGGGGTTTCCTATGAGCTACCGCAGCGTTGGTCTTTATTCAATCGAAAGAATAACATCAGTTTCTACTGGGATCATATTCTATTTGACTACGAGGATTTCCTCGATGTTACGGTGCATGCTGATAGTACGGCTATTACTCCGGGAAGTGAACCTGCCTATAGTTTCTCTGCGAATGTTATTCGTCTCTTCTGGACTGTGCGCATTTGATATTTTAAAACCCCCCTCAATGGGAGAGTATGCTCTCCCATTGAGGATAGTGGTTGAATTTGGAAGAAAAGAGCCAATTACTGATCATCGGCTCGATGAATATCGTAATCCTTTATTACTGTGGCAATCCGTATCCGGTAGTGATCAAAGAAACTGACTCTACCCAATTTCTGAGCTTCCCGATGTTGGTTCTGGCGCTTCCAGGATTGTACGGCTTGCTCGTCCCGCCAAAAAGAAAGTGAGAGAAAGTTGTCTGGGTAGTTGAGGCTCTGGAATCTCTCCACCGAGATAAATCCATTTATATTTTTGAGATACTTTCTCAGTTCCCGGGCCTTGGAAAAGTAGACTTCTTTGCTGTCATTTTTAGGTTTAACTTCAAAAATTACCGCGATCACCAGTTTATCCTCCCCTCAAGCGTATATAAGTAGATGGAACTGCTGTAAGGAATGAGCGCTTTTCCTCCAGGATAAATTGTTGATTTTGAGCAAATAGAAAATTGTCATGGCCACCTTCCGATGATTTCAGTCGTATTCTATATTTCTCATAGCTCGCCAGACTATCGAAACTAATCAGGCCAAATGCACGGTTATTGGTGCCTTCATAGGGTAGAAAATAGCCTATTAGCTCTCCTCCACATTCAGGGATAATTTTGCCCCAGTTCTCCGCATACTGTCTAAATTTATCGAGCTGATAGGGATTAATACGATACTCGATAAAACAGGTGATCGTCATAGGTTTTGCCTCTGTTTGGAATTCATTGCATTCTATGACACTAATTTTTTTATGCTTCGATCTACAACGAACTATCTGGTGTGTCTATGGAGCCTGATATATCTCTGGTGGCGGGTTTGATTGGTGATAAGACTCGCTCGAAAATGCTAATGGCACTGATGGGTGGCAAAGCTCTGACGGCAACTGAGTTGGCCTGTGAAGCTGATATCAGTGCTCAGACAGCGAGTACGCATTTATCCAAACTCACCGAAGGGGGTTTACTGGTGGTGCGTAAACAAGGGCGTCATAAGTATTTTCAATTGCGCGATTATGAGGTAGCAGAGTTACTAGAGAAACTACTTAATATCGGTAGTACTCCGATGCAAGGAAGTATTGATACTGGTCCTAAAGACCCCGATGTTAGGAAAGCTCGAATTTGTTACGATCACCTGGCAGGAAGTCTCGGCGTAGCCCTATACGACTCTCTAGTGGCAGAAAGTGTCATCATCGAAGAATTTCAGAGTACGAAATTGACTGAAAACGGCAAGAAATTTTTCCGTAATCTAGGTGTTGATATTGGTGGATTGAAAAATACTCGGCGTCCATTATGCAAGTCTTGTCTAGACTGGAGTGAGAGGCGCAATCATCTGGCTGGCACCCTGGGTCAATGGATATTAGAGGATGCATTTCGAAAAAAATGGGCACGAAGGAGGGTGGATTCTCGTGTGATCGATTTCTCGAGCCTTGGGCTTAAGAAATTCCTGCATAACTATCGAATATCATTTGATTGTTGAATCTTGGTGCAGGCGGTAAGAGGGTATATTAACCGCCTGTTAAATTATAAATTTAATGCTATTTTGAATGGCGGCTCTTTAAGACCTTGTTTCATATATTGTTGGAGCTCTATTTTTTATTGGTGATGACCTCTAGCGAATATATAAGTTAATTTACCTTATAGGTTATTCCTGTGAATAGAAGAGTACCCAAAAAAATCGCTTTTATTGGTTCCAGTTCTATCTATGGTCGAGGTGATACCGAGTTGGGCGGTTTCGTGCAAAGGATTCGTTTCCGCTTCGAACCTTTGAATCCCAAAAACCTAGTCTACGCCCTGGGAATATTTGGTGAAAATGTTGTATCGCTTACTCAGCGGGTATCATTGGAACTTTCTGTGAGAAGGCCACATTTAATAGGGCTTTACCCCGGTTTTAATGATATTTGTCGCATTGGTGGGGCAGAAGCACAGAATACGGTAACTCTAGATTTTTTTCGTCAAGCGATGTTAGAGCTACTGCAAGCATCTAATTCGATTGCCCCCAGCTTTGTAATGACGGGTATTCCTTTCGATGAGCAGAGAACAACGCCTTATCGTGACAGTGATAGTTATTTCTTTCGTAAAGATGCACAGCTTTATAGTCAGGTGGTGAGAGAAGTTGCCTTTAATGAGGGAGTCCCTGTGCTGGATTTTGAAAGTTTATGGTGCGCACTTGAGATTATTCCACTGCTTTCTGAGGATGGTCTCCATGCTAACCCGGCTGGGCATCAGTTACTTTGTAAGCAAACCTGGGATTTTATTTCGAGAAATTATTTATAGAATGCCTACTTTGATTAGATATGCGTTGAAGTTCTTTCAACGGTTTATATCTGATCGATATTTTTAATTTTTGTTGCGAAATTTCCATTGTCGCCTAAGAATGTTGAAGAAATTTGATAAAAGGAAGTATGAGGTGGATAGATGGGAAACAATAAAGTCACCAGTAATTTAGAATCGTTGAAAGCTCTATCTGAGGCAGCGCGGTGTGCTGAGGAGTATATTTCTGGTATTCGAGAACAAAGAGTCAGCCCATCATCTTTGGAGTTGGCTGAGTTGGAAAGATTAAACTCCTCCCTGCCTAACAAGGGACAGGATGCTCAGCAAGTGATTGCAGATCTCCATCATTACGCCTCCCCCGCCACTGTGGCGAGTACCGGTGGTCGCTTTTTTGGTTTGGTGGTTGGAGGTTCCACACCTGCGGCAATGGGGGCCTCTATTTTGAATGCGGCCTGGGACCAGGTAGCGGTACTCGAATCATCGGCACCATCGGCCATTTACTTGGAGCGAATAGCCGCCCAGTGGCTGCTGCAATTATTAGCGTTGCCAGAAGAAAGTAGTGTTGGATTTACCACTGGTTCCTCTATGGCAAACATGGTGTGTTTGGCTGCAGCGCGCAACCGTCAATATGAGAGAATGGATATTGATTTGGCGAGAACGGGGCTCGCCGGAGCCCCACCGCTGAGGATTGTCGTCTCTGCAGAATCACATGTCACAGTGCATAAAGCCCTTTCGATTCTCGGTATTGGCAAGGATCAATTGGTGAAGGCTCCTTGTGACAATCAGGGCCGTGTGCGGGTGGACACTTTTCCCGAGCTGGATGAAACCACCATCGTGTGCTTGCAGGCAGGTAACGTGAACTCTGGTCATTTCGACCCCTTTAAAGAAATTATCCCGATGGCCAGGGCGGCCGGGGCCTGGGTACATGTAGATGGCGCCTTTGGCTTGTGGGCGGCGGCATCACCCAAGCAGCGGCACCTGACTGCGGGAGTGGCGTTAGCCGACTCCTGGGCGGTGGATGGGCACAAATGGCTAAATACACCCTACGATTGTGGTGTTGCTATCTGTAGTGAAGCCCAGATGGTACATCGTGTTATGACTACTCAGGCGCCATATTTACAGGCTGGGGTTCAGGTGCCACCGAAGGATATGGTTCCCGAATTTTCCCGCCGTGCCCGAGGTGTTGAAGTCTGGGCGGCAATTCAGGAGATGGGCAGCGAGGGGGTGGCCGCTCTGGTGGAGCGGTGCTGTGGATTTGCCCGTCAGTTTGCTGATGGACTGGCCAAATTAGGCTTTGAAATTCTCAATGAGGTAGTGCTGAATCAGGTAGTGGCCAGTATCAATGACGAATCCGCTTTGCAACAGATTGTGCGTATAGTGCAGGAGGAGGGTGTGTGCTGGTTTGGTACTACTGTGTGGCAGGGTAGAGTGGCGCTACGTCTCAGCGTCTCGTCCTGGGCAACTTCGGCAGAGGATATTGCTTTGTCACTGGATTCTATTCGCCGAGCAATGGAACAGGTGCTTGAGGCCAAGTGATTCTAATTCCCGCTTGGAGAGATCAACTTTTGGGCGTTGCCACTCTGTGCGGTGGCAATACTGACTAAGCGTTGTGCTAGTTTCCCCTAGAGGATTCAGAACTCCACTGCTGAATGCAGTCTATCCTTCTGGTTGGCCCATGAATTTTAAAGTGGGTTGAACTGAGAACATTGGCGCATGGAGCAGATGAGCGATTACCCTAGAGCACTGGAAATCACCTTCGATTCGGTGCGCAATGTTGGCTTGGCTGCAGCCTTGCTGGGGGCCGCAGCGGTGATTATTCAGGCTCCCTCTCTTGCATTTAATCTCAATTGGTTGGCCTATACCGAAGCGGCACTGCTGGCTGGCTTATCTGCAGTATTGCAGTTATTAAATCTTGGCGCCTGGTTTCTGTCTATGCGTCGTCTGGGCTATAACCGGTTTTGGCTTACCCTGGCCGGCGGCCTATTTATGATTTTATTGATGCACTTTTATGTGGCTGTTGCTTCGACCAGTCTTAAAGGACTGACTTTCACTTCGATGAATTGATCCTTTATCAGATCACACCGTTTTTATAGACAAGCAGCACGGGCCAGGGAGACCCTGTCGTGAGTATGACATTCTGGATTGTTTTAATACTTTTACTGATTTTTGTCTGGTTACTGGGGATCGCTTTTTTTAGCCCAAATCTGAACCGTAATGAATTGTCCAATTTTTCCTACAACCAGTTGGCTTTTGCCGATGGTTTCTCGGTGAATTATCGGGAAGTTGGTAGGGAGGGGCGTCCGTTGCTGTTGTGCTTTCACGGTGGTGGTGATTCCTTAGGGGGGTGGGGAGAGTGGGCAAAAGTTTTGGCTAGGGATTACCACCTGATATTGGTGGATCTCCCTGGCCATGGGCTCACAGATCCCTTGCCGGGGGGCACCTATACCCCCAAACACCTGGCGGATTTTATTGGGCGCTTCATTGAGGCAATGGGCTTAGAAAAGTTTGTGTTGGTTGGCCATTCCTTTGGAGGCAACGCAGTATTGCGATACTTGATTGAACATCCCGATGCTGCAGAGGCTGCCATCTTGATTGCACCGGGTGGTTACCAATGTGGCAAGGGGTTGGAAATGCCTCCGGCTATGGCACGATTTATACTTAGTCACTGGGGGCGACGCTTTGTCTCTCATCTGGGTAGCCGTGGGTTGCTTAGAAGAATGTTAAAAGCACGGTTTTTCTACAACCCAGCGGCGCTGCCTGAAAAAATGGTGGAACGTATCTACCTCCTCTCCCGTTATAAAAAAAACCGGGGAACAGTTCTTAATTTGGTGGCTAATGCCACTGTAAATTTTCAACCACTTAACGGTCTTGAAAATATCAAGACTCCCACTCTGTTTATTTGGGGTGCGGATGACCACATTATTCCCTTGGAGGTGGGTCGCTATTTTTCAGGTAAAATATCTGGCAGTCAATTGATAGCGTATGAAAATATTGGGCATATGGTTCATGTTGAAAATGCAAAAACCAGTGCCGATGATGCAATTAAATTTATCAAAGGGTTGTAGTGATTTTTGCTAAAGTGAAAAACAACAAAAAATTTAGTGGGTGCCTACCTGGAATTTATATTTATTTTAATGGTAGATTAAATATCCACTTGGATTGTTTGCCTGCTGAAGTTCAGTTTTTGATAAGAATAAATAAAAAGTTAAAGGTGAAATATATTTGTACTAGATGCTGGCAATGTTGGAATTGGAGAAAGTTCTTCAGTTAATCCTATTAATTTTCCCCCATCGCAATATGGCCCAAGACTTGGATTGGCTCAGTAAAGTATTGGTGCTATGAAAGCTATGGATATGTTTGGGATAGTGAATTTTGTCATGCGGAGACGCGTGGTTATTAGGCACCGCTTTGTCATGGGGGAATCCGCTATGCGGGCTGTACTGTGGCGGAATGCGATAATATTGTTGTTTCTAGTAATCCTACCTATAACAATGGCGCACATATTGTGGTGTGTAATTATTTTTCCTTGGTAGATAAAAGACACCGTATTTCATTAGTTAATGGTTTAAGCTGTGAAGATTTTAGAATCTGCCAGAATTATGCTGTTTGCTCTTGCGTTGACAATATGTGTACAGGGGGAGAGCCAAAGATTGGAATGTTTCAGAAAAAAATAATTTTGTAGATCATTATGGCGATGGTTTGGATGGAGGTATTGTGCCTTGGATTGTTTATAACCCTTGGCGACCATCACTACAAGTGACTGAATTTAAATATAGTTTAGCTGACAACAAGATAATTTACCCTGGATTTAATATATCAAGAATGGTGGTGTGCATCACTATAAGATATTTCGTGATGAGGATTTCCTGGCAGAACTCGCCGTCTAAGTTACAGTGATTTAGAAGCGAAATAATACAAACTGTCGCTATAGAATAATTGCTGTAGACCATGCTGGATAAGAGAGGCCTTCTGGTTGTCTGGATATGCTCCCTGAATAAATTGAGAAAGTGCTTGCCTTAGGTTAAGTAAGTTAAAGGTAAATAAGTGCCAATTTTTTATGAGGTCTAAGCTCTCTTTATAATGTGAGCATGTATCGTTTTTGTTTTCTTTTTGAAAGTGAAAGCTCTTTGAAATTTATATGATATCTGTATACCAAATGAGTTTATAAGTTGAAGGGTTTAATTAAAAGCTAAAAGTTTTCTATCTATTTATATTTTTTTAAAGGTGTGCATTTGATGAGTAAGATGTGTGGGTGGGATCTCTATTAAGCAGCGTTCTTTTTTCTCGTTCATGTGATTTATCTTTTTCTATTGTTCGTTAATTGGAAACAAAGTTAAGCCAATATTGAAACAATAATATCTAATAGATTTCACAGAATAGAGGGCCATCATTAATATAATCCGCCGGGATTTATACCAAGCACAACTATATTCACCGAGACTGATATGAGTGAGCTATTTAAGCTGATCACAGCTATTTCTTTATCCGCATTTCTGGTTGCCTGTGGGGGGGGCGGAGGCAGCTCTGATAGTGAGAAAGATAATAATCCTGGGATTATTGATAATAATGGCAGTGGGACCTCTGATCCCGATCCCGATCCCGATCCTGATCCTGATCCTGATCCTGATCCCGATCCCGATCCCGACCCTAGCCCCGATACTATTAGTGGCGGTGAAGGTAGCGTTAGCGAGGATAATGAGACGTCTACCTCTGGCAAGTTGATTGATAGCGTTGATGCCGAGCAAACTTTTGGAAGGCTTAACGAATGGGGAAAATACGGTCTGCTTGATGTTTCTCTTGATGGTACCTGGAGCTATACCCTGGATGCGGGCCTGGCTGACCCCTTGAGCGCTGATGAATTGGTAATTGATGAATTTATGGTTGGTGTTGGAATAGGTGATGACATCACATTAATTACTATTCAGGTGACAGGTGCGGATGATGCTTACACTTTTAGCCCTGAATCCCCTCTTGCTACTTTACTCGTGGGGAGCAGTGAAGAAGCCAAGGGTACTCTGAAAATCATAGATGTCGACAGCAATACCCCAGGATTTGTTGAGAGTAGCATTGCTGGGAATTATGGTGATTTTAGTATTACCGACGTCGGTGACTGGAAATATACCTTGAATGACACAGCGCAGAGTCTCAGTTCAGGGGATGCGGTCACAGATACCGTCACTTTCACATTAACTGATGGTGCTGAAAAATCTGTTAATTTTTCTGTTGTTACTGTTGACCCTAATGGCAATGGATCCTTTGAGCTCTCTTTGGAACAAAAGCGCGTAATGCTGGATACCCACAATGAGTATCGCCAAAGGTGTGCTATGGGAGAAGCTGGAGAGGGTAACGGCCCAGAGAGTTCCGGTAATATGCAGACACTTTTCTGGGATGAGGCTTTGGCCAAGATGGCGAAGGAGAGAGCTTCTGCGTGTTATTTTGGACACTTCAATGAAGCGGAGGGAATTAGGCAATCTTTCGATAAAGTTAAAGATGAAGTTTCCTTTGTGTTGCCTGCAGGTAATATTGAAATTGGAGAGAATGTTTCAATCAATATTTTTAATCCGCCGGCATCGCAATATAGCGCTGAAACATGGGCTGGTTCAGTTGAATCCTGGTACGCTGAAAGTAATTCTTATGATTGGGATATGAAATTTTGTCATGATGAAACATGCGGACATTGGGCTCAGGTATGCCATGGAGAAACCCGCTATGTAGGCTGTGCTGTAGCGGAATGCGATAGTATTGTTGGTTCTAATAATCCTGCCTACAACGATGGCGCACATGTGCTGGTCTGTAATTACTTTCCTTCGTTGAATAAAGGTGATATTCCTTTCACTGATGGATATGGATTTAAAACTTGCAGGACGTGTCTTAATTATGACCTTCCTTTCTGTGTAGACAATATGTGTACCGGAGGAATAGCCAAAAACTGGAATGCTTCTGAGAAGAAAAATAAGAATATTGATCAATGTACCGATGGCTTAGGTAGGGATATAGTACCCTGTAATTATGGTAACCATCCTCCACCCGCTCAAGTTACGGGGTTCAAATATACGGTCTCTGATTGGCAGGTAAATTTGTCCTGGAATGAAACCATCAGGAATGGTGGTGTGCATCATTATAATATCTTTCGTGGAGAGGAACTTATAGATAAAACGCGTCAATTATCCTATAGGGATTCTGATGTGGAGCAGGATGCTACTTATCGATATAAAATCATTGCGGTAGACCATGCTGGTCAGGAAGGCTTGCCTGCTTATTTGGATGTAAGTACTAATTCAAATTAGTGAAGAGTAAAAGTTAATATGATTTGAGGGCGGGGGAAGCCAATATATGGTGGAGTTCAAGCTCTCAATTCATAATTGCTTAAAAATTTTACTGGCTTAATAGTACTTTTATATTTTTACTGTTGAGTGTTGACTGGTTATTGCATAAAAAATAATTTTAATGGGATGTTCAAGTTGGATTTACCTACAGAATATTTTCAAGTGCTTCCTCATTAGATGAGGATGGTCTTTGCTTTTTATAGCAAATCGAGGGAGTTTTCCTTAGATAAAAAAGGGCCGCATAGCGGCCAGGTTTGGGGGGATAAAAGAGGTAGAATTATTTTATTTTAACCAAGTCGTAATCACCCAATGCGGGCACTGTCAGGTGAATTTTTGATTCCAGTCGGTCGATGGATTGCAGGGAAGCACATAGCTGCTCCGCAGTGTGTTCAATTTGCTCAGCGCGTTGTTCCAGTAGTTCTTCCGCTTCCTCGGTAACACGCTCTTCAATACTCTGACCGCCAGTGAAGGCTGCTTTGAGTGCGTGCCAGGCAATAGTTCCTGCGGCATCCTTGGCCAAGCGTTCGATGCGGGGCTCAAATTCTTCAGAAATCGTCTCGTCGATAAAGTTACCAATCTCAGTATCGCCGAGATAGTAGATTTCTCCCTCGCGATTGAGACGGTCTTCGGTGCGCTGGATTAAATCTGCAGAGAACTGCTTAAGCTCCTGATTTTCAGGATGATCTGGCCCGGCCAGGGCGCTAATAGCAATAGATAAGCCATCCATAGCGATATCTACGGCCTCTAAAGTGACTAGTAAGGTATCACGGCCGGCTGCATGCAGTTTTTGGCGATATTCCTGTAACAGCTCTTGTTGTTGATCATCCAGGGTGATCATGTCTCCATTTACTATTAGCTGTGCAGGTGAGTGGAAAGACACCAATTGCTGCTTATCGCTATCCTCGTGTATTTCGAAAAAATCGGACCCCACTTTTACGGTGTAATCCAGGGTGGACTCACAGTTGTCAGTATCGATATGAATGGACTCAAGTGCCATAACTTGGCTGGCTCCACCCAGGCTGATCAGGGCTGATATCGCAAGTGGCTTCCACATATTTATATCTCTGTATTGTACCTTTCCCATTGAGACGAGGTAGGGGCTGTGAATAGATGCAGAGAATAGGAAAAAAATTGCAGGTTATTTTTTATACAGATCGGGACTTCTCTAAGTGCTACCCTAGGCCGCGGTCCAATGCGGTGATGGTGCTGCAGGGTATTGGCTCTAAATAATTAAGAATTGGGGGATGGCAAATGTCATTCAGCAGGCAGTTGATGGCTTTGTGCTTAGTGTTGTTAAGCACAGTGGCTCGGTCTGGGGATATCGCCGAGTACACGGCGGATATGCGCAAGTACAGTGGTTATCACGATTTCTACTGGGATGAAAACAGCGGTCGGGTGCTGTTGCAGATTGATGAGTTTGAGCGTGAACTGCTGCTTCTCACTGGTCTGGCCCAGGGGCTTGGATCCAACCCTGTGGGTCTGGACCGCAACCAGATAGGCGAGAGCCGTTTGGTTAAGTTCCAACGTGTGGGTAACAGGGTGCTAATGCACCAAGTGAATGCCAACTATCGCGCTGAGTCAGAAAACCTGGCAGAACGCCGCGCGGTGGAGGAGGCTTTTGCCTCTTCTGTGCTCTGGGGCTTTGAAACCTTGGCACAGGAGGGTGGCGTTGCCCTGGTGGACTTTACGCCTTTCCTGCTCAGCGATCAGCACGGTATTAGTGCTCGCTTGAAACAGGCGGAGCAAGGCAATTACTCTGTGGATAAGTCCAAGTCTGCAATCTACTTGCCCCGCACCAAAAATTTCCCCAAGAACAGTGAGTTTGAGGCTCAACTGACTTTTTCTGGTAGCAAGCCTGGTAAGTATTTGCGTGAAGTGGTGCCAACTCCCACTCTGGTTTCGCTGCGTCAGCATATCTCTCTAATAGAGCTTCCTGATAAACAGTACCAGCCGCGGGTATTTCACAGCCGCAGCGGTTATTTCCCCTTCACTTTCCGTGATTACGCTACGGCAATTGACCAGCCTCTGGATCAGCGCCTTATCTACCGGCACCGCCTGGAGAAAAAACCGGGTAGTGATGAAGTGGTTGAGCCTATTGTTTATTACGTGGACTCCGGTGTGCCGGAGCCTGTACGCAGCGCGTTGGTAGAGGGAGCCAGTTGGTGGAACCAGGCTTTTACTGTAGCCGGTTATAAGGATGCCTTCCGCGTGGAAATCTTGCCGGAAGGTGTAGATCCGCTGGATGTGCGTTACAACGTAATCAATTGGGTACACCGCTCCACCCGCGGTTGGTCCTATGGGTATTCTGTTTTTGACCCCCGTACCGGCGAGATTCTCAAGGGTAATGTAACTCTGGGCTCCCTGCGTGTACGCCAGGACTTTCTAATCGCCCAGGGGCTTTTGCAGCCCTATTCCGATATATCTGCTAATACTCAGGCCTTGCAGGCGATGGCGTTAGCTCGAATTCGTCAGCTGTCTGCTCACGAAGTGGGGCATACCCTGGGTCTTGCGCATAATTTTGCCGCGAGTGCCGTAGAGCGCGCTTCCGTGATGGATTATCCGGCGCCGCTGATTGCCCTGTTGGACACCGAGCTGGATTTCTCCGAGGCATATGCCACTGGTATTGGCGATTGGGATAAGTTAGCAATTCGTTATGGCTATGGAAACAGTGGGGAGGAACAGTCCTATCTGGATAACATCATCGAAGAAGCGGAGAAGCAAAAGCTGCGCTTTATTTCTGACCCCGATTCCCGCGCGATAAACAATGCTCATGCAGCCTCTCATTTATGGGATAACGGCAGGGATCCCCTGGAAGAGTTCAGCCGTTTGACCGAGCTGCGCCGCCATGCTCTGGATAATTTCTCTCGCGCGGCAAATCCCAAATCCGCGCCTCGCTCTGACCTGGAGGAGACCCTGGTGCCAGTTTACTACGGGCATCGCTATCAGGCCGAAGCCGTGGGCAAGTTGATTGGTGGGCTGGATTACGATTACTTATATAACGGCGCTGAGCAGAATAGCTACACGCTAGTACTGGCTGAGCGCCAACAGCAAGCCATGGATGCGCTAGTTGAAACTCTGTCGCCAGAATTTTTGGCATTGTCAGAACAGGTTCTTCAGCTAATTCCCCCCAAATCCTATGGTTATGAACGCACCAGGGAGAGTTTCCCCTCTCACACCGGTGTTGCCTTCGACGCAGTGGCTTTGGCCGAAGCAGCAGCGGGTCACACCCTGTCGATCCTGATGGACCCACAGCGGGCGGCACGTATGGATCAGCAGAATGCACGTAGTAGTGAAATTCCCGCATTCGATAGCCTATTAGAGAGGCTTACGACGGGAGCTCTAAATAATGAACAGTATTCCGGTTTACACGCGTCAATTCACCAGCGTATCAACCATGTATACATCCAGAAGCTGATGCTGCTTGCTAGTGATCGCACTGCCGCTGAATCGATACGAGCCAAGGCACAATTACAGCTGGCCAAATTCCAATTGGCACTTGGGCAGAAAAAATTATTTGGTGAAGATTCGCTGGGATACAATGCCCATTATTATTTCCAAGCCAAACGCATTGAATCTTTCATGCGCGGTGAACTTGAAGTAAAAGCCGGGGACATTAAAGCGATGCCACCGGGCTCACCAATCTGAGTCTTGTCGCGTTTGAGATTAAGCCTGAGATCACCCGGAATAATTGCCGGGCGATCCCAGGCAAGATCAGCTGCGAATGAACTGAGATTTTTTTATCCAGTGACTGCCGCGATACTTTCTCGTAGAGGCGGAATTGCGTTTTGCCCAGAAGAAATGGCGATTAAACTGGAACTCTACTTCATAACCTTCTGCC
This sequence comes from Microbulbifer mixtoriginis (SeqCode), assembly GCF_052466865.1. Classification (NCBI taxonomy): domain Bacteria; kingdom Pseudomonadati; phylum Pseudomonadota; class Gammaproteobacteria; order Cellvibrionales; family Microbulbiferaceae; genus Microbulbifer; species Microbulbifer mixtoriginis (SeqCode). The sequence goes on along the minus strand of NZ_CP174293.1, from coordinate 4,855,517 downwards.
AGGGCTGCCAATGGCATCGCTTGCCAGCTGGTCTGACGCCGCTTGCTGGTGGCTTCCAGTAGGTACTCCTGGCCATCCAATATGGCAACTACCCAGGCGTGTCCCTGGCCTTTGTGTGTCCCTAGTGCTACTCGCGCGTCCACGCCCAGCTCAATCAGCCAGTCGGCCAGTAAGATGGCATGATCTTCGCAGTCGCCGCGCTTTTGATAATAAGCCTGACGGGATGTCTGCCAGATATCGGAAAGTCCGGCATACTGCAGATGGTCGTACTGATACTCCTTTTGCATCGCCAAAGTATATAGCGGTACCCAAAGCTCGCGGGTTTGGAAAGGCTTGAAGCCCACCAGGTAGCTATTGGCAAAATGGTGCTGTTTATCCAGCCCTCTTGCAGTAGCTGTGACTGCCTCCAGCCCTTGCCAGTTCCAGATGGAAACCTGTGCGCTCTCCTCAAGAGAACGCTTGGCCACTACCTGTTGGATTGTTTCTTCCGATAGTGGATAGCTGGTACCCACTACTCTTACCACCCCATTTTGGCGATCTATGGTATCAGCGTTAGTAGAACCATAGGCCCTACTTGCTGAATTGAGGGGCTGCTCCGACGAAGGTTTTAATTCAGGCTCTTGAATTGTATTGCGTAGAATTTCTGGCAGTGTTAACAGCACAGAGAAAATAAGCAAGGGGACAATCCCTTTATACACGTTTTTACCCTTTCAATCCGAAAGAAATAATGATGGCAACAAAAATCAGAATTGTGGACGCAAAGATAGAAACTGCGATATTGCCATTTTTCAATTCACCTTCGATGTCTACTGTACGTAGCAGTTTTTTGTCGATTGTTATTAAGGCGATTATTCCAATAAAAAGAGCCAAAACTGTGTAGATTAGGTTGATGCCGAGATTGAATAGTGTTGCGGTTATAAATTCTAATTGCATATTTTTATTTCGATAAATCAGATTTAAATTTTACCGATTATATCATCTTTCACTTAATTTCTCTGTCTTGTTGTATGTGAGTAAATACAATATCTTGTTTTTTTCATTGATTGGTGTTGAAAATGCGTTTTATTTCAGTTGCGGGCCTGGCGGCTTCCCTTTTTATGTTGTCCGCTTGTGGTGAGCGGGTAGAAGTGCCGCCTGCACATGTTGGCAAGGTGTTAACGGAGAGTGGCTACAAGCCCGAAGTGGTACCACCTTCCAAGTTTCGCTTGGATATGTGTATGTTTTATTGTGACAAATTGGTCACAATGACAATTGCAGACTTTGGTCATTTGGAAAAATTTAAAGTCTTTATGCCCAAAGATCAGCTTAATATGAGCTTTGATGTACGTATGACCGGTGCCATCAGTAGAGAGGCTATCGATAGTGTTTTCGACCGTATTCCGCCTGACAATGACAATATTTCGGTAAATCGCGTTTATGGTACTTATGCACAGCCGGTAATTAGAGATGTGGTACGCCGTGTTGTAGCCAAGTACTCCATCAATGAGATTGCTTCAAGCCGGGAGTCTCTGAGCCACGAGCTGTTCAATGAGGTATCCAAAGCCCTAAAAGGCACACCCATAGAGATTAAGCGTTTGGGACTTGCGGATATCCAATTTCCTAAGGTCATCACTCAGGCTAAAGAGCGTGCGGCCGAGCGACGTGAACTCATAGAGCAGGAAAAGGCTCAATTTCAGATTCAGAAGATACAGATGGAGCGCGATTTGGAGAGGGAAAAAATGAATCGTGCCATTGCCCGTGAAAAAGCGATTGGACAGAAAGAGGTCAATGATCTGCTTGCCAAATCGGTGACGGATAAATATCTGGCTTATAGAACCTTGGAAGTCCTCGATAAAATGGCTGAGTCAAACAACAAGGTATTTTTGCCTGTAGAGGCATTGGGGACCATCGGCATGCAACACGCGGTCCTTAATGATCAAGTAAAGCAGGTGGCTGGTAAATAGTGTTTGCAGATAAAGGCTGGAAGCAACTTCTGACCTTTTATAACCTGGCGAGCAGATTTTTGTTGGGGAAATTGGATACTTATAAAATATTAAACATTATGTAAGTATTTAGAGCTTCTATTTCTGGAAAGCTATAGCTCAGAGCACACTTGGCTGTTCCCGCAATAACAGGCCATATTATTTTAGCTGCTGACTGCTAATTTTAATCAGAGGATAAATCCTTCCCAAAGGGGGAGCAATAGGCCCCCCATCTGAGAAGGTTCAATCAGAATTACATGGAGCCGGTGCAACCATTGGCCGCCAGGTAATCAAATGCGGCTTTGGCTTGAACCAAGCCATAACCATAGGCATTGTCACGGCCTGCATCACCCAGATCCTCTGCCGTAGCATGCAGGGCTATGCGAATTTCGCTGTTGCTACAGTTCGGGTAGTGGCTCCAAACCAGAGCAGCTACACCAGCAACATGTGGGGTCGCCATGGAGGTGCCATTAAAGTAGGCGTAATCCTGTGCTTCGGTCTCGATAGTGGCACTGGCACCCAGCTGGGTTAATAAAGCGCTGCCATCCGCATCGGAAATACCTACGGAAGGAATATGAGTCTCCACGCCACCATGGGTACCGTAAAGCATTCCGGGTACGTTGTTGTAGATGATCGCTCCAACACCACCACCGGCTTCGCAGTTCAGAACTTTATCAGCAAAGCTGATATTGCCACGTTGAATTAAACAGATTTTACCTGCTGCGCTTACGCAGGCAGATTCAGCGGTACCACAATCTTCCAAGGCTCCGGTAATCGTCCCAATAGGAGTACCAGTCATAGCAGCAGCTTCGACTTCAGCCCCTGCTACTTCCAGGGTGGCTGCCTGGCCGCTGCCAGTGGGGATGGAGGACAATACCTGCACGCCAGGCCCGGCGAGTTCAACCTGATTGGTTTGCTGGGAGAAACCTGCGATGTTTTTGTTGCTGTCGATCGCTGCTACGGAGACAACGGAGTTGTAAGAGGCAGGGTAGTTATGACGGGTATTGCCATCATTACCAGCGGCGGCAATTGAGAGAATGCCGCGTTTATTGAGATTGTCGAAACCGCGTCTCTCAAAGAAGCTGGCTCTGTCACCACCGAGGCTCATATTAATTACATTTGCACCATTCGCTGCACAATCTTCTGCAGCGGCAATCAGGGATGAAGAGTAAGCCCAGCCATCAGCACCAAATACTTTGACGATGTGCAGATTGATATTGCTGTTAGGCATTACCCCCACAACGCCAGCGTTATTATTCATGGCGGCAATAGTGCCGGCTACATGGGTACCATGGCCATTTTGATCTTCATACCAGTTGCCAGTACCCTCTGGATCGTTACTACCAGTAACGGCATTGCCTGACAGGTCTTCGTGGGCCAGGTCGTAACCGGAATCAATGATACATACGGTGCGGTTGCCAGCTTGTAAATCGCTGAGCTGGTCTGCCTGCACCATAGTGATACCGTAAGGTACTTCCTGAGACAGTGGATAACGTTTCAGATCCTCTTCAATAAAGGCGACATTGGGGTTCCTGCGTAGTGCCATTAATGCTTTTGCCGGCAGGTGTGCAGCCATAGCGTTATGGTTGCGAACGTCAAGCGCTTTACGGCCGCCGTTTTGCTGAACCAGAGACCTGACGGACTCCCCCTTGCCTTCTTTGAATGTAACGATATAGCGCTTGTCTTCGGCAGTGGCAGATGTCGCTAGGCTTAATGCCAGGGCGCCGCTGGCAAATATCGAAAGGGCCTTTTTCATGAGTTACTCCTTAACAGATATTATTTTATTTTTGGGGAAAGGAAATCCTTACGGGAAGCAAATCCCGCCTTTCCCCGTCATGAAAAATAACAACCTTTTAGTTTTTGAGGAATCAAAAACGTGTTTTTTATTTAAAAAAATATATTTTTAATAGCTGGTTAAAAATTGGCGGTTTTTTCATTGAAAGGTTTTCATTTGAAAACGTTTCTTTACGGCGGGTATAAAAATAAAAAATAATACTTAAGTATTTAAGTTTAGTTTTAAAGGTGTGTGAATTAGAAGCCAGGCACACTTTTGTGTGCCTGGTCAGTATTAGGGGGCTAGTTCAGGGTTGTTTTTTCTATCGGATTGCCATTGGTGTCGAGTTCAATAATCTGACCAATGTTAAGTTCAAGAATACCGTTTTCTATTTTGCTTTTATCACCAACAATCACCCAGATAAACTGATCTGGCTTGATAGTGTCCTGGGCCAATTTGTGTATTGCCTGCAGGTTTACATTGCGGATTTTTTCTGCATAGCTATCCATATAATCCAGAGGTCGGTCATAAGTGATTATGCTCGAAACTGCACTGGAAACAGCTTTAATGGTTTCAAAGCTACCTGGTAACTCATTGACACTTTTATTTTTTACTTTTTGCAACTCGTTTTCCTGAGCTGGTTTGTTGCTGATATAACTGCGCAACTCAGTCTGCAGTTCTAGCAGGGATTCTCTGGTTTTATCTGTTTGTACCGGTGCATAGATCATTAATGGCTGCTGGCCTTTCGCTCCCGTTAAAAAGGAATAAGCCCCATAAGCCCAATGCTTATCTTCGCGCAGGTTCATATTTAGGCGAGCGGTGAATGTGCCGCCAAAAATATCATTCATCATATGCATCGCATCGCGCTCAGCAATCTTTTCGGAGGGCGCCAGCAAGCCGCCAATAATAATACTTTGTTCTGCGTCAGGCTTGTTAATTAGATAGACACTGGCTTTTTGAGGATGTGCTACTCGTGTAAGGTTTTTCTGGGGCAGGGGACTTTCTGGTGCGCTCCAATCGGCAAAATGCTGTTCCAATTTCTGTGTTAATACCTCGAGGGTGATATCACCAACAGCAACTAGGGTGGCATTGTCTGGGCGCAGCCAAGTTTTATGGTAGTCCACCAAGTCATCACGATTTAATGACTCTATAGAAGTCTCTGTACCGGAGCCGGTAAATGGTACGCCGTAGGCATGGCCCTCTCCATAAAGTAATGGCGGTAAGCTGCGTAACGCCATTTGTACTGGACGAGTTTTTTCTTGTTGAATAGCAGCGATCCAGCGCGACCGTTTACGTTCAATTTCCTCTTCTGAGAAAGCCGGGTGCATAACAATGTCGGCGAATAGCGCTAGGGAATCATCTAAGTTGGTTTTCAAGGCATTGAGGCGCACGGTAGAAGTGTCGATGTCGGCTCCTGCGCCAATATGAGCACCCAGTATTTCCTCTCTCGCACTGATCTGCAGTGCATCCAGTTTGCTGGTGCCCTCTTTCAGCATGGACATCGCATAGCTGGATGTGCCCAATTTGTTGCCTTGATCTGCGGCATATCCGGCATCAAACTGCAGGCGTAGATCCACGACAGGTACAGAGTTTCGTTCAGCCAGGACTACTTTAAGTCCGTTAGAAAGCTCGGCTGTTTGTAGCTTGGGGAAGGGTACACTGGGGAAATTGCCCGTCTCAGGTAGTTTGCTGCGGTCAGCCCCGCTTTTGGTTGCTTTGTATTCGGGGAAGGGCAGAACCTCAAGATTGTAATCACCACTGGACAACCATTTCTGTGCAGCTTCACGAACCTTTTGTGGGGTGATTTTTTGTTTCTCACTCAGTGCATCCAGATAGGCATTGGGGCTGCTTTTATAGAGTTCGCCACGGGCAAGGAGTACCCCTTTACCGCTCCAGCCTCCGACTTGCTCGAGGCTGCGCACCATTGAGGCGTATTCGCTCATATTTACCCTGGCCAGCTCCTCCTCGGTTGGCCCTTCGGCAAGGAATTTCTCCAGCTCTTCCTCAATGGCGGCCTCCACCTTAGCAGGCGCTACACCGGGCTTGACGTCTGCGGTAATAGGGAAGATGGAGGAGAGTTCGAATTCATGCAGGCCCACGCTGATATTGGTAGCGATTTGGTCCTTGTAAACCAGACGCTTATACAGGCGTGAATTCTTGCCGTCACCGAGCACTGCCGCGGCCAGAGCAATAGCATTGGCGTCTTCGTGGGTGAGGTTGGGAGTATTCCAGACTTTATACAGGCGGGGCTGGGCTACGCGGTCGAACATTTGCTCGCGGCTGGATTGATCCCGTTTTGCAATCCAGGCCTTTTTCTTTATTAGGGGAGGGCCGGCGGGGATATCGCCAAAGTAGTGGCTCACTTTAGCCTTGGCCGTTTCCACGTCGATATCGCCAGCTAGGACCAATACGGTATTAGCTGCACCATAGTATTGTTTGAACCATTCATGCACATCCTCAAGGGTTGCGGCATTGAGGTCTTCCATCGAGCCGATGGTGGTCCAGGAGTAGGGATGATTGGCGGGAAAGATCGCTTTTTGCATACGCTCCCAAACTTTGCCGTAGGGTTGGTTTTGCCCTTGGCGCTTTTCATTCTGTACCACCCCGCGTTGCTCATCGAGCTTTTCCTGGGTAATCACTCCCAGTAAGTGGCCCATTCGATCGGATTCCATCCAAAGGGCCATGTCCAGTGCGTTGGTCGGTACAGTTTCAAAGTAATTGGTACGGTCTAGCCAGGTAGTGCCGTTCATTCCTGTGGCACCGGCCTGCTCAAAAGGTTTGAAATACTCATCGTTGTAATTTTCTGAGCCGCTGAACATCAAGTGCTCAAATAAATGGGCAAAGCCTGTGCGCCCAGGTTTTTCATCCTTGGAACCAACGTGATACCAGACTCCCACGGAAACAATGGGAGCTTTGCGATCTTCATGAACGATAACGCGCAGGCCATTCGGCAGGGTAAATTTCTCGAAATTGATGGAAAGCGGAGCTGTAGCACTTGCTGTGGAGGTTAATGCTGAGCTGAGAGAGTTTTGTTCGTGATTATTATTTTCTGGTGCTTTTCCGCAGGCAGATATAGCCAGAATCAGTGTCAGGGGTACACTGTACTTTCGTACAATTTTCATAGTATTTCCTTGTCGAATAATCCTAATAATCGGTATTGGGGGCGCTTTTGAGTGGCAGGCAATTAACGCTGAGTCTCTTATGAGTTTCTTATTATAAAATTTTTTCTGAAAACAGATTGGCTAATTGTTTGCTGCTTTCTCCATGAATACGACACTAGTTCATGGAGGAGTTACCTGTGCAATACGATCTAAAGAGTTAGTGGGTCTGCTGTAGACCTATATTGATGCACGATGAATTGAGCTTTATTACTGAGTTCTTATAGCGGGCGAGGGAGCACCTGGCAAATACGCTGCTTTACGCGTAGGTGGCTCCCAATAAAAAGCCTAATGACTTAGTAGGCTTGGCGAATGATATCGATTCCTGGTGTGATGGCACGGTTCCATGCCGCTTCGATCTCAGGGGAGAACGCACTGTCATGTTGGCGTAGGGTGGCTATCAGGGCATCCAGCCACAGGCGGTACCATTCTGGGCGAATATTATAGCCAGTGCGGTCGTGGCTTTTACCCAGGGCGCGCAGCTTGGTGTCAGACAAACCACGGGAGTAAAGCACTAATTGCATAATGCCGTTACGCAACAAATGCCGCTGGGCCTTCATATCTGTATTGGCAAACAGATTGCGAATATCCGCGGAGCTGCCCATAAAGCGATCGTAAAAGTCCTTAAAGAATTCCTCATTGTTGCAGCAGCGTCCGTAACTTTGAAAGACTATATCGCTGTCGGATTGTTCCATAGGTAAGAAATCTCCATATGTGCCCCGCCGCTACCGTGGTATACGCCGGGTCTTGTGTAGTAGTGCTTATTCGATGGGGTCGGCGATTCTAGCGGTGTGGCTTTTCAGCGAAAAGAACTTTTGCATCAATGGCTTACAGAGCAGAGAGGCAAGAGAACACGAGTCGTAAGGGTGAGGCTGGATCTCTCAAGCCATAGGTTCTAGTTGAGTCTTTCGTGCAGCTTCTCTGCCAAATACCTAGCTCGCGTATGGAGTTAGGAGTTTATATGAGCGCGGCTATAAGTTTGGCATTAGGTGTCTACAGGTGCTTCTGCCAAACAGGCTTAGAGTGAATTTCGATCTTTTCTGGCTCTGACATTAAAACTGCCATGTTTTTCCTTGTTTAACTGTCGGCAGTGGTGCGGCGCAGTTGATATACTCCGCGCCCACAATTTCAGTTAATCGAAGTAGAAGAGGATTGGCGAATGGCGGTCAAATTGATGACAGATCTGGAGCTTGCGGGTAAGCGCCTACTAATTCGCGAGGACTTGAATGTACCGGTGAAAGATGGCCGGGTAACTTCTGACGCCCGTATTCGCGCGGCGCTTCCCACTATCCAGGCCGCCATTGATGCTGGTGCCAAAGTACTGCTGATGTCCCACTTGGGCCGTCCTACAGAGGGGGAGTATGCGGATGAATTCTCCCTGGCTCCGGTAGCTGCGCATTTAAGTGAACTACTCGGTCGCGAAGTGGCCCTGATCAAAGAGTGGCGCGATGGCGTCGAGCTGGCTGAGGGCGATGTGGCGTTGCTGGAGAACGTGCGTTTCAATGCCGGCGAGAAAAAAGACAGCGAAGAGCTGGCTAAAGCTTACGCGTCACTCTGCGATATTTTTGTAATGGATGCCTTTGGCACTGCGCACCGCGCTCAGGCTTCCACACACGGTGTGGCCAAGTTTGCTCCAGTCGCTTGCGCCGGTCCATTACTGGCAGCCGAACTTGATGCTCTGGAGAAGGCACTGGCCGAGCCAGCCCGCCCATTGGTAGCGATAGTGGGTGGTTCTAAAGTGTCTACCAAGCTCACCGTATTGGAGAGTCTGGCGGATAAAGTAGACCAGCTGATTGTGGGTGGTGGTATCGCCAATACTTTCCTTGCCGCTAGCGGCAAGCCGGTGGGCAAGTCTCTCTGTGAGCACGACTTGGTGGATACCGCTAAGAGTTTGATGCAGAAGTGCGATATTCCTGTGCCCGTTGATGTTGTGACCGGTAAGGAATTCAGCGAAGCAGCTGTAGCGGAAACCAAGGCCGCCGATGCCGTGGCTGAAGACGATATGATTTTTGATATTGGTCCACAATCTTCTGCAATGCTGGCGGAGATTCTTAAGGGCGCGAAAACCATTATCTGGAATGGCCCTGTAGGCGTATTCGAATTCGATCAGTTTGGCGCTGGCACTGAACATCTGTCTAAGGCCATTGCCGATAGTGATGCCTTTTCTATTGCCGGCGGCGGCGACACCCTTGCGGCTGTGGATAAATATGGTATTGCCGATAAGGTATCTTATATTTCCACGGGCGGTGGTGCCTTCTTGGAATATGTTGAAGGCAAGAAGCTGCCCGCGGTAGCCATCCTGGAGTCCCGCGGCGAAGACTGAGTACCCAATAATGCCCTCCTCTTAAATGTGGAAGGCAATAAAAGCAAAAAATTACAAATACGACGAGTAGACGAGAAAGGAATTTAATATGGCTCTTATCAGCCTACGCCAATTGCTGGACCACGCTGCCGAGCATGGTTACGGCGTACCGGCCTTCAACGTAAACAATTTGGAACAGATGCGCGCGATTATGGAGGCGGCCAAGGAAACCGACTCCCCAGTTATCGTGCAGGCCTCCGCCGGTGCGCGTAAATACGCCGGTGCGCCCTTCCTGCGTCATCTGATCCTGGCCGCCATTGAGGAATTCCCTGAAATTCCAGTGGTAATGCACCAGGACCACGGCACCAGTCCGGCAGTGTGCCAGCGTTCTATCCAACTGGGTTTCAGCTCCGTGATGATGGATGGTTCCTTGCGTGAGGACGGCAAAACCCCGGCTTCCTACGAATACAACGTTGATGTTACTCAGCGCGCAGTAGATATGGCACACGCCTGTGGTGTTTCTGTTGAGGGTGAACTGGGTTGCCTGGGTTCCCTGGAAACCGGTATGGCCGGTGAAGAGGACGGTGTTGGTGCTGAGGGCAAGCTATCCCATGATCAGCTGCTGACCGATCCGGAAGAGGCTGCGGACTTTGTACAAAAAACTAAGGTGGATGCCCTGGCAATCGCCTGTGGTACCAGCCACGGTGCCTATAAATTTACCCGCCCGCCTACTGGTGACATCCTTGCTATTGACCGTATCAAGGAAATCCACGCGCGTATCCCAGGCACCCACTTGGTGATGCACGGTTCTTCCTCTGTGCCTCAGGAGTGGCTGGCGGTAATCAATGAGTTCGGTGGTGAAATCCCCGAAACTTACGGCGTGCCGGTAGAGCAGATTTGCGAAGGCATCAAGCACGGTGTGCGTAAGGTCAATATTGATACTGACCTGCGTCTCGCCTCCACCGGCGCCACCCGTCGTTTCCTGGCCGAGAACCCGTCAGAATTTGACCCACGCAAATTCTACAAGGCTGCTATGCAAGCTATGAAGGAAATTTGTGTTGCGCGTTACGAAGCCTTCGGTACTGCCGGTCAGGCCAGCAAGATTCGTCCGCTCAGCCTCGATGCCATGAGTGAGCGTTATGCCGCTGGCGATTTGGAACCGCAAATCAAGTAAGCGCTTACTTATTTTGCAGTGAAGAAAGGCGGCCATTGTGTCCGCCTTTTTCATATTTAAGTCACCATTCACTCAGCCAGTCTCTTCCCACCCAGTGAAAATGCAGTACCATTGGTTCAATGGAAACCTTGCAAGACATCAACACCTACGAAAGTAGCCCGGTAATTCAGCGCCCGGACTACTCGGCATTGCGGCAAAAGCTGCCGCAGCTGGACTTTGCCAATGATACGGCACCGTTGCTGACTGAGATGCAAGACTACCGAAATTTTTACGACTTACATTTTCCTCTCTCCTATAAAACCGGTGTCGGCACTTTTACTGCGGCGGGCTTTGAGCTGGTGTCCCAATATTGGCTGGTTGAAAAACCACGCGGTACCTTGTTTATCTGCCATGGTTATTTCGATCACACCGGTATTTATGGACCAGCGATTCGTTTTGGCCTCGAGCGCAATCTCAATGTGGTGATTTTCGATTTTCCTGGTCACGGCCTCTCCAGCGGCGAGCGGGTGGCTATTCAGACTTTCCTGCAATACCGCCAGGTATTTGATCGTCTTTTATCGGTTGCCGAAGGGAAACTACCCAAGCCTTGGCACGCCCTGGGGCAAAGTACTGGTGGTGCCGCCTTATTAGCGCACTTGCAATACAGTCGTAAACAGCCACTAGATAAGGTTTTTCTGTTGGCTCCTCTGGTGCGCCCGGCCAATTGGCTTCTGGTGAAATGGAAGTACTATCTGGGACGCTTGTTTATTAGTGAACCCAGTCGAGAGTTCACGATTAATACCCACGATGCCGAATTCTCCCGGCGCCAGGCCCTGCGCGACCCCCTGCAATCCAGGGTAATTTCCATGTGTTGGCTCGGCGCCATGGTGGATTGGATCAAGACTTTCCCCAAAAGCGCACGCAATCCACGCAAGATCTTGGTGGTACAGGGCACCGGTGATGGCACGGTGGATTGGCGCTATGATATGCGTGCAATTCGCGATCGTTTTCCGCATTGCCACCGAGTATTAATTCGCGGTGCCCGCCACCAAATGATCAATGAAACCCAGCCCTATAGGCATCAGATACTGGCTGCTATGGATGACTGGTTAAATAGATAGGCTAAGAGAGCCTCTCGTTCTCCAGTTTTATCTATGCTAATTTTCCACTGATCTTCTCATATTATTAAATTGAGAGGCTTTATTGAGCTCGGTAATTCTATTGATTGAGCCTTCCATCATATGTTTCATGTTTTTTCAAAGTGAGAGGGAGATTCTTACCAAAGGATTTCTCCGGTAATTAGGGAGGTGAACAAGGGTTAGAAAATGATTGAGGGGGGGTGTCGAGAGAGGCGAATTTCTTTCTCAAGTAATATGTACTTTATTTCAGCCCCTAAGGAAAAATCATAAGTATTTACAATCCTGTGGAATGCCAGCAGTCTACGGACACTATTCCATGGCTGAAAAATTATGATGGATTGTTGTTGGGATCTTGTGGCTTAAACAGAAAGGCCCGTTGTAGGTGTATTTTAATTCTGAAAAAATTGAATGGGTTGTTAATTTTTATAAAGTAATTTTTTTGGAGTTGCACTAAAAAATTTAGTAAGGCCTAAAATATCTGAAGTGAAATATAAGGTTGAAGAAATACCCTGTTTTTGAGAAAAACAACTATATTGGTGATAGTTAAAGTGCTTGTTGATGGCGGTTGTATGTAGGATCTGCCTACTTGACCTGGATCGATATTTTGGGTCCAGGTCAAGCATGTTGAAATCAAGGTATGAAAAGTTTGAGGTGGAATTATATTTTCTATCTTGCGTTCTTATTGATTATTCTGCTTATTATCATGTTTCTTCTTTAGGCCACTTCCAAGCCAGCCAAATAATTACTAACTTAAGAGTGATTTCAATAAAGCCTAGATAAAAATAGAAGTACCATGATGACATGAGCATTGTGGCACCCAAGAATATAATAAATATTGTGGCAACAATTATATTAAGCCATTGGCAAATCTTCGGCTTTAGCATTAAGGTTAGTGCAACCATAATGCATGGTATTGATACTATTATCGCCACTGAAAGCAGTGAACCTTGAGTAACTGCACCGAATGGGCCAAATCCCTCTATAATTCTCTCAATTTTTCCTATCTTGAACAGTCCAAAGAAATCTCCATATATATAACAAAATAATACTGATGCCCACAAAGCAGATATTTTAATTTTCACATTTACATAAGGTTCAGATAAACTGACTGTGGTTTTTCGTGTTTCTTTTTTGTTACTCATGATGTCCTCTAGACTTTATGTACGACTGCTTCTTTACTTGAGTTGGTTTCAATTCTTGGCATACTTTATTTGAGTCATTTTGTTTTCCTAAAAAACGTTATTTGAGTCCTATACATAGAGCATTATCATGCAATAAGGATATTATTAGATGGTGCCATTAACATTGTGTTTTCAGATTAGCCCACATATTCTTCGTCTTCGCTTGCCCTATATGATTTGATGTTGCCTATAACAGCTGATATCGACTTTTCCCCTCTAGCATTTAATCTAAACTTCATCTTCTGATAGTTGATTAATATTTATCCTCTATGCCTCCTTTTGTTCGAGAGTTTATGTTTAGGCTATTAGTGTTGCTATCTGGAGATTGACGGAATGCTGAATGAGAGCGTTGAATGGCAGTATGCAGCGATAAAGTGTTGACCAATTTTTAGTCGGGGTAGATGATAGTCATACTGGAGAAGACGTGGAGTAAGAGGAACTCAGTTATTACTACCTAGATAACCTTACAGGTTGTCTTGTCATTTACTATTGAACAGGAGGGTGTAATGTTTAGTCATATCATGGTTGGTGCTAATGATGTTCAGCGGTCTAAAGCATTTTATGATGCTGTTTTAGGTGCTCTGGGGTATGAGCCAGGTGTTATTGATGAAAAAGGTCGCTGCTTTTACTTCACTAAAACCGGTGTCTTTGCTATTTCCAAGCCTATTGATGGGGAAGTAGCTTCTCATGCCAATGGCGGTACTATAGGTTTTAGTGCAAAGAGTACTGAAGAAGCTGATGCTTGGCATCAAGCAGGTCTTGCTAATGGCGGGGTTGCTTGTGAAGATCCTCCTGGAATACGTGAGGGTGTAGCTGGCAAATTGTATATTGCCTATTTGCGTGATCCTGCAGGAAATAAAATTTGTGCCTTACATCGGGTGGGGTAAAGTTTCTGATTTGATAGAATCGCCAGCCTTAAGTGTGCTGGCGATTCTTGGTGCGCTAACGAGACAGGCTAATGTGAGTAGCCATTAAATTTTATTTTTTATGTTGCCTTAATTTATTTTTTCTTCTGGATTTTTGAAAATGGTTGTTGGTTCCCCTTCAGGGCCAGAGTAGAAAAGAATGATAGTTACTGGTTCACTACCATCGTTGCGACCATAATGCCATTTATTGGTGACCTCAATAAAAGCTTTTCCCTCTCCGAGAGTTAGTGTTTCTTTTTGTCCAGGAAGAACAATAGTCAACGTGCCTTTCTCAATATACACACCGTTTAAAACAGGATGTTTGTGTACTGGCATTTGCTTTCCTGGGGGGATTTTTACGCGAACAATAGTTAGCTCTTGTTGACCCGGTTTCATTTCAGGGAGTTTATGCCCCTCCCAGTCTTTGCTTGAAGCCACTAATTTTTCGAACGTTACACCACCAATATCTGCCTCTCCCTTAGCACTTAAGGGAAGTGTTAGGCAAGCAGATACAAGAATCATAGTTTGAAGAGACTTCATAAGGAGTTTCCATATGATTTTCAGGTTAGAGTTTAGAGCCGCTATTTTCTGTTGATTGCTTATGTTGTATGTCTTGCTTATTTGTGGGTTTTTTACTTGCTTTATTGTTCTTGCTGTCTGATGGATACTCCACCCTACATTGTCCGCGTCCACTATCTGCAAGTGTTATTTTATCTAAGTCATCCATTACTCTGATAGGGCCCGTGTAATAGTTGCTCATGCCGGCAATAAATTCCTTTTTATCGGCTTCCGTTACCGGGGGTGGAATAAGATGAGTCAAAGCTACAGATTTTACTCCAGCTTTAGTTGCCATTTTGGCAATATCCAGGGTGTTAGAGTGATAATGAATGATTTGATCCGCTTTTTCATAGCGAAGTCGTGCCCTGCGATTGTTCCCCGTTTGCTTGAGTTTACTAATGTATTGAGCATAGCTGAGGGCTTCAGAAATTAATAAATCCGCGTCACGTTCAATATTTTCCAGGCCATCGAATACATGGGTATCTCCGGTGATAATGACTTTACAGGGACCGAAACGTATCTCATAGCCAAATGCTGGAAATACGGGTTCATGATGTACGGCAAAGACAGAAACCGTAGTGTTTCCATGGTGCCAGACTTCCTGAATAACTTCCGATTGATCTCCGGCAATATTTATTAGGTGTGGAGTGGCAACAGCTAAAACGGGATCGAGTATCCCTTGTCTATTTGCTGATCTAAAGAGAATATCGGGTCCAAAACTCTTCCTGATCCCCTCCATAATGTTGAAAATACCATAGGGCCCATAAACGTTGATCGGTTTGCTGGCGCCTACAAACCAGGATTCATTAATCACCATTGCCAGCCCCCCAAAATGATCGGAGTGCCAGTGAGTAATAAATATAGGGTCCACTTGAGCCAAGTTAAGATCCAGCTGGCCGATACGCGCTGTCGTACCTTCACCCGCATCAACTAGGAATAATTTTCCACTACTGCGTATTGCTACACAGGCAGGATGGCGCAGCCATTGATAGGCCGGGTCCGGGGTTCCGGTGCCACAGAAGTAAATATGCATCTTGCCATCGTCTTCCACATAGGGAGGATAGTGACGAAGGGATTCAGGTTGTTTGGCTGTCGAATGAGAAGACAGAATTGAGAAGAGTAGAATGGCCAGGAAAAGTTTGGTGAAAACTTTCAGCATTTTTTTGCCAATCGTTGATCTTGGAGATAAACCAAGAGTAAGCCCGGATCTATAAAACTTCCATTTTGTTCATCCCTAGACTTCAGATCTTATCTTTTTAAGTTCTTTTAATTACCGAGGTATAAAACCAGTCTTTGCTTTGGTTACATTTGCTTAAATAAGTGCATATAGCGTCTGCTGACAGGCAAAACTTCCTGGCAATATTTTAAATGTATTTGAGCTGTATCTCCGTCTCGGATGACATGTTGAATGGCTTTAAAGTTAACGACTACTGAGCGATGTACTTGTACGAAATGTTGTGGGTCCAGCTGGGCAGAAAGGTCTTTTAGAGGTGTTTTAATCAGTGCTTCAGATGTCTTCCCATGTGATTCACTCCAGGCTATTAGCGTATATTTTTCATCGGAACGTAAATAGTGGATATCCTCTACCGCGATTAAACGCAGGGTGTTTCCAATAGAGGCTTTAATCCAGCGCAAATAAGTGCTTGGTTGCGTCTTTTGAAACTACTCGGTAATTTGTTCCAACGACTGAAGGCTGTTTCTTACTGAGCTTGTCATTTGCAGGCGTTCTTGCAGACGAGACACGGTGTTGGCTAGTCGGTCGTTTTCCACAGGCTTAACCAGATAATCCAGGGCTTCTTGCTGGAAGGCCTTCACGGCATATTGATCGTAGGCGGTAATAAAGACCAAATGGGCGCGGCGGCCAATTTCCTGTGCTGCCTCAACGCCGGAAATGCCCGGCATTTGGATATCGAGAAAGCAAATATCCGGCTGGTGGAGTTCAAATAACTCTATGGCTTCTCGGCCATTGCGCGCCTCCGCCACAACTTCCAATTCGGGCCATTGGGCGGCAAGTTTGCGAATAAGGGCTTGACGCAGTAGGGGCTCATCATCGGCGACCAGGGCGGTAGCAGTGCACAGTGTCATAGGTGTTGTTTCCTGGCGATAGGGTAGTGGATTTCTGCGAGCATTCCCCGAGGTTGTAGGGCCGATAATTCCAGCGAAGCCGTTTCCCCAAAAATAAGGCGTAAACGTTCTCGCAATGTTGAAAGTCCTGTCCCCATTCCGCTGGTTTTACCTTGCATGCCCACCCCGGTATCTTGAACTTTTACCCTGCACATACCTTTATGTAGGAGTACACGTATTTTTATTTCACCGCCGCTTTCGCTGGGATCTATGCCATGGCGAACGGCATTTTCAACAAGGGTCAATAAGGCCAAAGAAGGGCAGGGTAGTGAGTGAACCTCTTCATCGGCATTGATAGAAAAATGCAGGCGATCGGGCATGCGCATTTTCATCAGGGACAGGTAAGCTTTGACCAGGGACAGTTCTTGGCCAAGAGTGCTCTGGCTTGAATCCAACTGTGGAATGGTTGCACGCAGATAGGTGATCAGGCTGTCCAGTAGTGCTGGTGCCTGTGGAGAGGCGGAATCCACCAACTCGCGCACATTGGCGAGCGTATTAAAAAGGAAGTGTGGCGTTACCTGGGACTGTAACAATCGCAAGCGACTATCCAGTGCCTGCCGCTCCAGTGCGCCCCGCGCACGTTCAAATTGTCTGGCCTGCTCGCGTACTATTTCATCTCGCTGGCGCAATAGGGCGGACATGGCGATCCAGGGGGCAAACAATACACCGGTTACCATAATGGCAAGAAAGCCCAGGTGCTGGTCGTGGTTTTGCCAAAATGAGGGTCCACCTTCTTCTGCTGTGCCCATGTAGACGGTCAGCAAGGCCAAGGGTATGGATAGAGCTACCCCAACAACTTGAAGGGCCCAGCGCGGTAATGATTGCGGTAACTTTTGGGGCCAATGTTCCAACAGTCTGTAAGACAGCAGCGCGGCCAGTGCGGAACTGCTGGTGCGCACCAGCAGTTCTGGATAAGTACCTTTCCAGTAAAGTCCTAGGAGCAGGGTCCAAGCCAGTATGGCGATTAGCACCGTAAGTAACTGCTGCCGGCCAAGCGGCAACTTATCGATTGAAAGTCGAGGGGGTTGGTGCATGGCGGTACTTAATCCTTATCCGTAGCCGCCATTTTCACACACTGGGCTGGCGAAGCTTATCCTTAAAGTGAGGCCTTGCCCTGCAAATGGAGTTTGCGTCTTTGCGCCAGGGCATCCATTGAGTAGAGCGCTAGACCCATCCATACAAACATAAAGGTAGTGAGTTTGCCCTCGCTAAATGGCTCACCAAGCATTTGGGTGGCGACCACCAGCATTAGTGAGGGCCCGATGTACTGCAGGAATCCCACCGTGGATAAGTTCAGCCTGCGCGCAGCAATAGTGAATAACAGCAGTGGCACTAGGGTGACGGGGCCGGCCAGTACCAACAGACTGTTTAGTTCCCAGCCGTTGTTCAATAAGTTACTGGTGGGGCTGGCGCTCCAAAGCAGGTAGATCAAGGCTACCGGCAACATATACAGAGTCTCTATGGCCAGCCCGGTAAGGCTTTCCACCGGCGCACGTTTGCGCGCAAGCCCATAGAGGGCGAAAGACCCAGCCAGGAATAGGGCGATGACCGGCACACGGCCGAACTGCCAGAGTTCGTGGACAATACCCATGGCGGCAAGCGCCACCGCCAACCATTGTAGGCGCCGCAATTTTTCTCCTAGGAATAAAACCCCCAGGACAATATTGATTAATGGGTTGATGTAGTAGCCGAGACTACTTTCCAGCAGATGGCCATTGTTAATAGCCCAAATAAATACCAGCCAGTTACCGCCAATCAGTGCGGTAGTAAGGGCCAACACCCGCATTTTCTTGTGGTCGCGCAGAGTGCGGATAAGATCGGGCAATTTGCCCAGCAGTAACATAATCAGCAGCGCCAGCGCGAAGGACCAGATACTGCGGTGGGCGAGGATCTCAGCTGCGGGAATGCCTTGTAGCTGATTAAAGTAAATTGGGGCCAGCCCCCAAATAAGGAAGGCGGCAACGCCGGCGAGAAAGCCGGTAGTGGCGGTATCGTTGTTGCGCAAGGGAACACCTGCTATGGAAAATGCGATGTTGGCTTGGGCCCGGTCACGCGAGAGGGTGCGTGTGGGACTGAACCAACAGAATAGGAGCTGCTATTGTAGAAGTGAGCGCCATGGTGGATCAATCCTTTTATCGATCAGCTGAGGGCGCAGAAAGACGGGTGGCAGAGGAGTTGCACACCCGTCCATAGAGGGCTTTCTAGGGAGCTAGAACAACACGCGGCAGCGCAGGGTGCCGGGGATATTCTTCAGTTTTTCCAGCGCTAGGTCCGAGTAAGCCGCATCCACATCAATCACCACATAACCCACTGTCTCGTTAGTCTGCAGGTATTGGGCAGAGATGTTGATGGCATTATCTGAGAACACCTGGTTAATGGCACTCAATACACCGGGGACATTTTTGTGGATATGCAGCAGGCGATGGGTACCGGCGTGTCCTGGCAGTGCCACCTCGGGGAAATTCACAGAGCTGGTGGTGGTACCGTTATCGGAGTAGTGCGCCAGTTTTTCCGCCACCTCGGTGCCGATATTTTCCTGGGCTTCCATGGTGGAGCCGCCCACGTGGGGAGTCAGCAGGGCGTTGTCGATGCCGCGCAGTGGGGAGAGAAATTCATCGTCATTGCCGCGTGGCTCTACCGGGAATACATCGATAGCGGCACCGGCCAGGTGCTTACTATTGAGGGCTTCTGCCAGGGCTTCAATATTCACCACGGTGCCACGGGAGGCGTTTAGCAGTATGGCGCCGGGCTTCATTTGTGCGATTTCTTCGGCACCCATCATCATTTTGGTCGAGGGCAGCTCGGGTACATGCAAGGAAACGACATCGGACTCGCGCAGTAACTCCTGCAAAGAGCCTACCTGGCTGGCGTTGCCCAACGGTAGCTTGGTGATGACATCATAAAATTTCACCCGCATACCGATGGCCTCAGCCATGACTGATACCTGCGAGCCAATAGCACCGTAACCGATAAGCCCCAGGGTTTTACCGCGGGCTTCGAAGGAGCCCACTGCGGATTTGAGCCAGCCACCGCGATGGCACACAGCATTTTTCTCTGGGATACCGCGCAGCATGAAGATGGTCTCGGCGATAATCAGTTCCGCCACGCTGCGGGTATTGGAATAAGGCGCGTTAAATACGGCAACACCGAGCTCAGTGGCCGCTTGCAGGTCCACTTGGTTGGTTCCGATACAGAAACAGCCAACGGCAACCAGTTTTGGGGCATTTTCTAGCACCTTGCGGGTCAGCTGGGTGCGGGAGCGAATACCGATAAAATGGGCATCCGCGATCTTCTCGATCAACTGATCTTCGGGCAGGGAAGTTTTTAGAAACTCTACGTTGGTGTAGCCACGGGAGGCCAACAGATCAATAGCCGACTGGTGTACACCTTCCAGCAGCAGGATGCGAATCTTGTCTTTTTGCAGGGACTTTCTTTGATCGGAATTGTGCGGAGCCATAAACTATCTCTTCACTGAGTGCGGGTAACGCGATGTAAAAAGTGCTTTGCCACTTCTAAGAGGTGCCGAAGTCAGGCGAAGGCGCGATCATAGCACATGCTGGTTATATCGCTTTATTCGAAATTCCTATCCTAACTATCTTATTTATTTATGTACCAACACCAATTTACCTGTGGCAGTGAAGTTCCTTACAAGCTGGGCAAGATTATCTGTGTGGGGCGCAACTATGCCGACCACGCCGCCGAGTTGAATAATCCGGTACCTGAGGAGCCTTTGCTGTTTATCAAACCGGCTACTGCGGCAGTAGAAATGGCCAAACCTATTCACCTGCCCACGGGACGTGGCAGCTGTCACTTCGAGGGTGAGTTGGCACTGCTGATCGGTAAGAAATTGACCGACGCCAATGCGACAGAAGTTCCCCCGGCAATTGCTGGGCTGGGTCTCTCGCTGGATCTCACTTTGCGTGATTTACAGTCACAACTTAAGCAAGCCGGGCACCCCTGGGAAAAGGCCAAGGGCTTTGATAATTCCTGCCCCCTTTCTTCTTTCGTCAAATTGGACTGGTTGCCGGATTGGGACAAGCTTAGTTATTCGCTGTGGCTAAACGGCGAGCAACGCCAGTGTGGTAAAACTGAGCATATGCTCACCCCGATACTCGATTTGGTGGCCTATATCAGCAGTTACTTTACTCTTGAACCCGGCGACGTGGTGTTGACTGGCACCCCAGCGGGCGTCGGTGAGCTGCATCACGGCGACAAGCTGATGATGCAGTTACAGGATGATTGGTTACAGGTGGAGACTGAGGTCGTGTAATTCTACTTAGGGGCCTGCCTCTTGGGGCCCCTTAATGTACTTGCCAAGCCACAATTAGCCGGATGCCAGCAACCCCTTTGATTTGTGATCACATTTTCGATATAACCTGAAAAAACTAATAGTCTCAGACGAGGTGTGCCATGAAAGAAGAAAATAACATCCCGCAAAACCTGCAGGAGTGGCAGGCTCTGGCGGCCTCACTCAAGATTGAAGGCCGAGCCTTTATCAATGGCGAGTATGTAGATGCTCTATCTGGGGAAACTCGTGCCACCTATAACCCCGCCAATGGTGAAGAGTTGGCGCAGATCGCCAGTTGCGGTCCACAGGATGCCGATCTGGCAGTCAATGTAGCACGCGAGACTTTTGAGTCCGGTGTCTGGTCGAAAATGCCGCCGATGCAGCGCAAAAAAATTCTGGTGCGATTTGCCGAACTGATCGAAGAACACTTAGTGGAAATTGCCCTGTTGGAGAGCCTGGATGCGGGTAAGCCCATTGGCGATACCATGGCCGTGGATGTTCCCGGGGCAGCCACCACTATTCGTTGGAGTGGTGAGGCCATCGACAAGATCTACGATGAAGTTGCTCCTACAGGCCCGGGTGAGCTTGGTCTGGTAACCCGCATGCCGCTGGGGGTGGTGGCGGCAATCGTGCCCTGGAATTTCCCATTGTCCACCACCGCTTGGAAGTTGGGGCCGGCGTTGGCCACTGGCAATAGCGTGATTCTGAAGCCGGCCTCCAATACCCCGCTGACAGCGATTAAATTGGCTGGTTTGGCCAAGAAAGCAGGTCTGCCCGATGGCGTACTGAATGTATTACCGGGACCAGGTAGTAGCTTGGGTAAGGCGCTGGGCCTGCATATGGATATCGACTGCCTCACCTTCACCGGTTCCACCGAAGTAGGCAAGACCCTCACCGAGTATTCCGGTCAGTCAAACTTGAAGCGTACTTTCCTGGAGTTGGGTGGAAAGAGCCCGAATATTGTCTTTGCTGATGCCGACTTGGATAAGGCCGCCGATGCAGCAGCACTGGCCATTTTCTATAACCAGGGGGAAACTTGTACTGCGGGTTCACGCCTGCTGGTAGAAAAGAGCATCGCTGATGAGTTTATTCAAAAGGTAAGCAAGGCTGCTGAGCGCTTTAAGCCCGGCCACCCACAAGATCCCAATACCGCAATGGGTGCGCTGATCGATCGCAGTCAGTTCGATACGGTTGAATTCTATGTGGCCAAGGGCCTGGAGCAGGGCGCGCAGCTGGTATGTGGTGGTCAGCCGGTGGATGAGGTGACTGGCGGTTACTATTATGAGCCGACCGTATTTCGCAATGTGACTGGCGAAATGACCATCGCCCGCGAAGAGATTTTTGGCCCGGTACTGTCGGTGATCGAATTTGAAACAGAGGAGGAGGCGCTCGCCATAGCCAATGATTCCATCTACGGGCTGGCGGCAGGTATCTGGACCAACAACTTGGGCCGCGCCCATCGGATGGCCCGCGATATCTATGCGGGCTCTGTGTGGGTCAATAACTACTTTGGCGGGGATATCACTGTCCCATTTGGTGGCTTCAAACAGTCGGGCAACGGCCGGGATAAGTCCCTGCACGCCTTGGATAAGTACTGTGAATTAAAATCCACTTGGATAGATCTCAGCTAGATTCACTCTTCCTGCATCCTAGTAGCATAAATTTACAAAAGGGCCACAAATAGTGGCCCTTTCTTTGCCTCGCTAGTTTATTTATCACCCCTTTTATTTTCCTGTCACCTAGCTATTCAATCTGGCGTGAATTATCTAGTCAGCTATACCTAAGTTATCGCCTTTTAAAAATGCCTTCGGCGACATGGCCCATAAACTGGGCTGGAGTCTGTGGAAAAACCAGCTTGAGGAGAATTGGCTTGAGAAAAATCTGCCTGTTTGTCGTTATCCTGGCTGTCAGCGGAATAACACCTCTACGGGCAGCGGAGGCCCCCAGGTTTGGAGAAATTGCGGGGCTAGTCAGTGTGGAGCGAATATATGCCCAGGCAATGCGCACCACACAGGTCCACAGTTTGATTGGCAATTGGATGGAAGTATTTGTCCGGCATGGCGATGCGGTGGAAAAGGGGCAACTTTTGGCGGTTTACAAAAGTACTAGGGGGAGGGCTGTGTTGGAATATATTGCCAGTCGTTCCGGGCGGGTACTTATTAATAGCCGGGCAGCACTGAATACCGTAGAAAGTGTTCTGGAAATCATCACGGTCCCCCATGAAGAATATTGTCGACATGTAGATTGCACAGCTGCGACAGAGGAATAGAGCTGATCTATTGGGTTCATCTACTGGTTGTGGGTATTCTGGGGGTTCTGGAGCAGGGCCTCTTACCTCATGAAACTCATTTATACCCATGAAAACCGCCTCCTGGTGGAGCTGGTTAAAAGTCGCCTGGAAGTTGCCGGTATAGCGGTCAAACTGAAAAATGAATTTGCCCAGGGTGCATCTGGAGAGCTGGCCCCGAACCAAGCTTGGGCGGAACTTTGGTTGGAGCGAGACCGAGATTATGAGCGGGCCTGTCAGCTATTACAGGATGCCGAAGCTGAACAGAGAGGCTGGACCTGCCCCAGCTGTGGTGAAGAGAACGGGGCGGCCTTTGACTATTGTTGGCAATGCGGAAAATCACGGCCGGTAGCCTGTGAAGAATAGCTATTTTCATGTGTCCAAATTGTATTCCTTCAAGCAGAAGTAATGTTCTTAGCCTGATAAAAATAAAGCATTAATTTTTGGCGCAACGACTTCTAAATGTTTATTTAGAGTGTGTATTGAAAGCTAACTTATCCTGTGTAGAAAACGTCAGTTAAGGGTGACCTATGAGCGATCAACCTCACGGTGTTTCTATCGGTTTGGAGCAACAAGGCAATCACTTCTTTTTGACTCTGCGAGCTCGCGGAAAACTGACGCATGAGGATTACCAGACCATGGTACCCATGCTCAACTCCGCTATTGCCGGTGTAGAAAACCCCAAGATTGATTGTCTAATGGATGCCAAGGAGTTACAGGGTTGGGAGCCGCGCGCTGCTTGGGACGATTTAAAGTTAGGGTTATCTCATGGCCGTGAGTTTAATCGGATTGCGGTAATCTCTGATAAGCGCTGGATGAAAATAGCTAGTAAAGTGGGGAGCTGGTTTATCAGCGGTGAGTATAAAGTATTTGATTCTGAAGATAAGGCCATGATCTGGTTGCGTCAAGGCGAATAGAGTAGCTTAATATGGCCTACTTCCTGACACTCTCTTCTGAACACTGAGTTAGTAGAGATGTCAGGTGACTACAAAAGATAAAGTTTGGCGCTGACTGTGCCATATTGGCCTCCCCTAGTTACGGGAAGAGCATTTCAGAATAATTAATGGATAAGGAATTTTTATGTTCGAGTGGATAGCCAGCCCGGAAGCCTGGGTTGCTCTGGCTACATTGGCAGCGCTGGAAATAGTTCTGGGTATCGATAATATTATTTTTATTTCTATTCTCGTTGGGCGCCTTCCGCCCCATCAGCGGGAACCGGCTCGTTTTATTGGCCTGACCCTTGCTATGGTAATGCGCCTAGCATTATTGTTTTCCATCGTCTGGATTATGGGGCTGGTAGAGCCACTGTTTAGTATTTTTTCAATGGAGATATCTGGTCGCGATATCATTTTAGTGGGAGGCGGCTTGTTCCTGATCGCTAAAGCCACACATGAAATACACAACAGCTTGGAGGGTGCTGAGACTGATTCGGCCTCACTGGGGACCGCCGGCTTTGGCATGGTGCTTCTGCAAATTGCCATTCTCGACATCGTATTTTCACTCGATTCTGTGATTACTGCCGTAGGTCTGGTGGATGAAATCTCCATTATGGCTGTCGCCATTGTCCTAGCAGTAATGGTTATGCTGGTGGCCGCTAAACCAATAGGTGACTTCGTCGATCGCCATCCAACGGTTAAAATTCTCGCGCTGGCATTTTTGATTATGGTTGGACTTACCCTGGTGGTAGAAGGTTTTGATGTGCATGTACCCAAGGGGTATATCTATTTTGCCATGGCATTCTCGATGGCAGTGGAGATGCTTAATTTGCGCCTACGTAGTAAGAAAGAGCGCAAAACAAAGCCGGTGCGGTTACATCATGCATTACGTGAGAGTGATAACTAGTATATAAATCCAGTCTTAATTGGGCGAATGGTGAATCAGCACTTCGCCCAATTTAAAGTGACTAATATACTGTAAAAATTAGTAATTACTTCTTTTGTTTTTCAGTATTAGGTAGGTTAATCCTAGTGCTAGAGTTGCAGCTGCCAGCCCGATTAATTCTCCCGCACTGACTTTATCCAGATCCAGAATTATAAACTTACGCGCAAGCGCCAGTATAGCAATTAAGACTACAACGGTAGTTTGAATAATACTCTGCTGCTTGGTTACCACATATTGCAGGGTGTGGCTGAACTCCAGTGCAATCAGTAAGGTAATAATCTCACCGAAAATAGTCTGGAATACTTTGTGATCAAGAGGATCTTTCATGCCGATCAATAGCATGGAGTATACAGAATAGGCAAGACGGCTAATGGCGATAATAACAATTACAATAATGATAAAGGTGAGAAGTAGTGCAATAAAGCTTTCGAATTTACGGTAATAATTCTGGATGGCACTTTCTGGCTTGGCGGTCTCTTTATCTGAATTACTCATAGTTAATTGCCTGTGAAAGTAGGCTAGGCATATTAAACATTTAGAATTTCTTAATGAGGCTATTCATAAAATATATTTACTCCATACCTGTTATGACTTCATTTTTCATCAATGAAATAACTTTAGTACTCATTGGCATTAATCTATGTAAGATAACCGGAACCTCATAAGATACACCAATTCCCAGCTGGGCACTGCTGTGTGGCATTATGGTGATGTCGTATTTAGTCCAAATTGAGACAGGTTGGGTTTGTTCCAAGAGGTGTATTGACTTGTTTAAAGATTTTAAGAAGTCACTACCCACGCGTAGCTGTTTCCCTCCTTTATATGGCAGAAAATTTGCCCAATAGCTACCATGGTGTGGAGAGGCAATAGAGATAAATTTATGCACCTTATCAATACCGCTCATGGCTTGTAGGTAATAGCGCGCGACAATTCCCCCCATGCTAAATCCTATCAACGTACAAGTCTCCTCTCCCTTAAGTATATTCTCCATCTTTGCCATTAATTGAGCGGATAAATGCTCCATACCGTGCCAACCTGAGTTGTAACGCAAGTGAATGTAATGTGTGTTATAGCCTGCTTCAGAAAGTATACGTTGCATTTTTAACAGAGAGGTACCCCGGTCAAAAATCCCGGGGACTAATAGAACAGTATGGCTTTTGCGGCTCATGCGTGACAGGTATTCAGTTGTTTAGAGTTGGTATGTTTGGGGTAACGCGATTAACTTATTAGTTTCTCGACTGAAGAGTGTAGTTTGCAAGTCAAAGGCGTGGGAATTTGCTTGGTGACACTAATAATGTATTTGTAAGTTATGTTGGCATGTAGAGAATCATTTGGTGTCGATAATGTTACTGTTGTGGATTTTTCCGAATGCTGCTTATTTTTTTGCTGAGGCAGTAGCCTTTTATTTTATTTGTTGTGAGTGATCGGAGTGAAATATGAAGATGCCTTCAAATCGTTCTAAGAATTCAGATTGGCCTGAACTTCACTTTCAAGATTGGTCAGACACAGTGGCCACATTACATCTGTGGACACAGATCATTGGTAAGATTCGCTTGGTTCAGACACCTTGGACAAATCACTCCTGGCATGTGCCTTTTTATATATCAGCAAGGGGATTGAATACCTCTCTGATCCCCTATGATGGAAGAGCTTTTTCTATTGAATTTGATCTTCTTGAGCATCAACTTTCAATATTGGTCAGTGATGGTGGCAGGCGTATCATACCGTTAACGCCAATGTGCGTTGCTGATTTCTATATGGCGGTTATAAATGTAATGAGGGATCTTGGTCTTTCAGTTGAAATCTATACCACACCTAGTGAGATTGCCAATGGTATCCCCTTTGAAGAGGATAGGAATCATTGTCATTATGACTCAAGGTTTGCAACCCGTTTTTCGCAGGCGCTAGTGCAAATAGATAGAGTTTTTAAAGAGTTTCGTTCCCGTTTTATAGGGAAATGCAGTCCTGTACATTTTTTCTGGGGAAGTTTTGATTTAGCGGTTACACGTTTCTCTGGCAGAGAGGCACCTCTGCATCCTGGAGGCGTTCCAAATTTCCCTGACTGGGCTGCTCAAGAGGCATACTCTCATGAAGTCAGTAGTGCTGGGTTTTGGCCCGGCGGAGGAGGTTATAAAGATGCTGCATTTTATTCTTATACGTATCCTGCATCTGATAAATTTTCGGGTCAAGAGGTTAGTCCGGATTCTGCGTTTTATTCAAAGGAGCTGTCTGAATTTATCCTTCCTTATGGTGAGGTGAGGAAGTCTACTGCACCAGATGAAACATTATTGGCTTTTCTGCAGAGTACCTATGAAGCTGCAGCGAGCACTGGAGGGTGGGATCGGAGTGCTCTAGAGAAAGAATTTATTCCAAAAGCTAGATAGAAATATTGATAGCAAAATCATAGGTATGATTATTAAGGTGGATGTAATCTTGTTTTTGTATGGTAATTCCTGAGCTGAAAATAAATTATCTTACACGTAGTTAGGGAGGGAAAACTAAAGTTAAAATTTCTTGTGTGTCTATTTTTTGCTAAGCTTGGATATCACACTATATGTAGTGTGATATCCAAGGGTATGGATTGGAATGAGTATTACTCTCAATTGTTAGTGATAAATAAGCCGGGTAGGAATTCTAGAGATAATCATTAATATCCCAAGCCTTGCGCTGAAGATCGGTGGCCAGAAGTGTTTTCATAAGTGCGGTATGACCTGAACCCGCAATTGCGATAACCTTGGTTCCTGGTTGAGCCTTAGCTTGGATGTTGGCATACATGCGAAAATTCCTATGCCACCAACTGACTGACGCATCTGCTCCTAAGAAACCCTCACCAGAATCAATATCATTTACCATAAGATATAAATTCATATTTTTTCTGTCTCTCTCAAGAGAGTTATCAATTTGGAGCAACTGTCGTAAGGGGAGTGTTTTGTGTTGCTTACTAGCTAAACTCCCAAAATCTGCTATTTCGGCATCAAACATTTTTTTTCTTACAGGTGCATTGGTACTCATATAGCTCATGAGTTTTGCCCCATTCCAATGTACTTGATTTTCATCATAGCAAATAACACCATTCAGTTTCGCTTTGGCTGCAATGCGAAAACCCAGCTGTTGGTGCTCATTAACTTCGAGTTTATGTTTTCCATTCAGGTAAGATTGAAATTTTTTATCAATATTTTCCTGTTTACTTGGGTCACACTCTAGCATTACATGGGTGGGGGATTCACCGGCTAGTTTCTCGGTTAATTGCTCCAAATAGGCTTGATTTTCTGGCGTTAGCACATCGATAACATTTAACTTTACTGTATCCCGGCCAGGGTTCGCAAAATGAAAGGTACCGAATAGCATTACCTGGGCCTGCGCTACTTCAGGGCTGGATGATACTTCTTTTTCTGCAGCCCAACTTGAGCAAGAAGCCAGGGCTATGATACTGCTCAAGAGCTTTATAATATTTCTCATTGTTCCCCTAATTCTCCATTCTTTATTTCTTATATTTTTTATAAGTATTCATTAACATTCCAAGCCCGGCGACTTTTGTCAACCTCTAGAAGGGTCTTTAGGATAGCAGTATGACCTGAGCCACCGATAGCAATTACTTTAGTTCCTGGCTGGGCTTTGGCCTGTATATTAGCGTACATACGAAAATTACGGTGCCACCAGCTTGCTGCTGCATCGGCCCCAATAAAACCTTTACCTGCACCTATATCATTTTCCATAATATAGAGATTCATATTATCTTGATCTTCCTTTGAGCTATTATGGAATTGCAGTAATTGACCTAAAGATAAAGTGCTGTGCCTGAGAGACGTATCCTTGCCGATTTTCTCTATAAGTTTGTCATGAATTCTTTTTCTCTCCGGTGTTTCTTTGGTCATATAATCTCTTAGTTCAGCACCTTTCCAATGAACATTTCTTTCGTCATAACAAAGTACCTTATCCAGTCCTGCTTTTTCCGCTATACGAAATCCCAGTTGCTGATTCTCATTTATGCTGAGGTCATGGTTGCCATTTTTATAAGAATTGAACTTGCGATTTATTGTTTTTTGATATGTCGGCGGGCATTCAATTAATACGTGGGTGGGCCCCTCATCTGCAAGCTTGCTAGTAAGTTGCTCCAAATAGCGCTGGTTATTGGGGGTCAGTACGTTGATTACCTCTGACTTTACTGAATCCAATCCAGGATTATGAAAATGAAAAACACCAAATAGCATTACTTGGGCTGCTGGTGTGTCCTGCTCTGGCATTATGGGTTTTTCAGTGGCGTAGCCAATAGAGTTGACAGCTAAAGCAAATGTACCAGCTAAAATTAAGGTAAGTTTTCTCATTGTTATACTCCCTGTGTTCATTAAAATGAGTGACGGTTGTTATGTCACTCACGGTAAGACGCTGTAGAATCACAGGGAGATGCAGTATTAATAAATTTATTGTCTGCTATTTAAATAAAGCTATCTGGTACTAATGGCTTAAAGGTTCATCGATCACCCTGTCTCATTGAAACCATTTAACAGAAAGGCCTTATTCTTAAATGGCTAGATGTTTCCTCTCATTCTTGAAACTATCGTCTCAGCATTTTTCATCCTTGCAGCTTGGGCTACTTCTGTCACTACAATCGTTTTTCCAATTGGTGATAAGGATATACCTGCAAGCTTTAAGTGTTGAATGGCGAAAGGGATACCAATGATGGTTACAAAGCAGGCAATAGCATGTACCAAATGACCAATCGCCAGCCAAATTCCGGCAAATAGGAACCAGATGATATTGCCGATCAAGCCAAGTCCACTGGTCCCAATATCTTCGTTTAGGGTCAGCTCCTTGCGTGAAATAGCCTCACGTCCAAAGGGAAAGAATGAGAACTTGCCCATTACAAAGCAGGCCCTACCCCAGGGAATACCGACAATGCTGACAAAGGCGATTAGTGCAAAAAACCACCAGCAAAGTCCCATAAAGACTCCGCCAAGAATAAACCATAAGAAATTGCCCAGGGTTCGCACACTTACTTCCTCGAGAGTTATTGTGGGGACTTAATGCAGTTGCTGTTCAGGTACCAGGGCTAAAACCTTGCCAAGCGGCACCTAGAAAGGCGATATCTACCCCCTTTTGATATGCCCATACCACTCTGACGCGGTAGAGAGCTTCTATAGATGCATTAGGGCAAAAATTTGAATGAAGCACAATGGCTGGTATAGAGTGGTCAATCTCACCGGCTGGCGAAAGAGAGGTGAGCGCACTAGAAGAAAGCCCAATACTGCTAAGGATTACCGTTTATTAGCTTTTATACTTTATGGGATGAGTTCGTTAGTTTGGGCATTGGCATTCAGTAGCCGCTCGCATTGACTCTTGCCAATAATTGGCAGTTGGTTATCCAAAAATCCCATTTGTTTAAGTACAGTGGCTTGATCCCAATAGATATGTTCTGAGCTGATCTTATCGCCGTCAAAGTCAATTACTGCAACATGGGGAACAGACAGTTTCCTTCCCGTGGCTTCGATACCTGGAGCGAACCAATCCATACGCAGGGAGTGTGTCAAATGCAGGATAAACTCATCGATAACTCTGTGTTTTCCTACTGTGCGAGTCAGTAGCTCCAGGCTAACATCGGCCGGCATCTGCGGTATAAAAATATCCCGATAGAAGTTCCTCAGCGGTTCCTTTCCGGTTGCACCTGTGTTTACCGGGACGTGAATTAAAACAGGGTTGTCGGTCATAGTGGCGATAGCAGCATCAGCATCCTTTAGCTCAAACTCGGCTGCTGTATGGGTTTCCCAGACCGTAACAAGTCGTTCTTCTTGCTCACTCATGTCTATTACCACTCCATATTCCAAAAGGAGATAGGTACCAATGGCAATGTGATCCGCTCAATAGAGCCTTACCTTTATCGATATCTATACCAATGTCTAGATCAAGGTTTCTCTGCCACGGGCATCCAAAAGAAAGAATAGTTGCAATATAGATTGAAGAATTGGGGATGCTGGTGTTTCTTGATGTTTATAGTGAATTCTGTTGAATATCAGCCAGGGGACTGGTTTTATTTAGGTAAAGTTTGACTGGATATTTATGGTGAGGAAAGGGGAGAGGCGCTTTACAGAACTTTTAGCTAATTTTCAAATTCAATATAAAGCGCTGAAATCTCTTAACCGCGCCAGTAGTTATTGGCGGCAGCTACTGTCTGAAAGTTGATGGCAACTACCTGGGATGAGGCGATCAAGCTATCTGCGTTTTCCTCGTAGGAAGCTCTCAACTTGCCTCTGACCTCATCCGAAGGTTGGGTGTATTTCACTCCCATTCTGGATAGTTTCATGGCCAATTCAAACCCTTGCTGTGCATTCTCGGTAATCAAACTTTCTAACCACATGTGTGACATGAACTTCCCTCTCTTGTGTATAAAATCTGTGGTGGCTTAAATATACCGACTTAACATTAAAATTGAAGGCCTAAATTGTGACGTCCTTCAATATTGTTAAGCCAGTACATACTTACTGATATATTGATTAAATTGGATAAGATCAAAAGATCCTTTGATTTCAAATTTGACCTTTCCCACCTCGCTGAGATACACCACGATTTCACAGTCCAGGTCAAAGGTGCCAGAGCTTTCTACAGAAAACGCCTGTATTTTACTGTAGGGCAGAGATGTGTAGTCGACCTTGGAGCCGGTAATTCCCTGGACGTTGGCTGCGATAATTCTTTTGTTGGTAAAAACCACCTGATCGCGAATGGTTTTGAACCCTGCGAAGATAGATTCACCTTCAATTAGAAATTTATTGAAATCATCTCTAGCCTCGGAGATATCAATAGGCTTCAGTTTGAAGAGGGGTGAACTTTCAAAGTCGATCATAAAGCTTCCATGTGATTCATTTTGACACGCAGTTATTGTATATATGCTGCATTTTTATAACAGTGCAAACCTTAGGGTTTGTTGCCAGTCATTAATGGCTTATAGGTCTTTCGTCTGGGAAGCAGTAAGTTAGACTAATTTAGGCTTCTGTGGCTTTGCCGATAGTTAGTTTTTAATTACTAAAGCCCGCAAAAATAGCTGCACAGCCGGGTGGTCTACTGCATTCTTTTTAAAAGTGGCAGCATTCTGAATGCGGTAGTGAAAACGCTCGGCCAATAGCGGCTTCAGTTTGCCGCACGCCACATATTTTTGTGCGAGATAATCCGGTAGAAAGCCCACAAAACAGCCGGATAGAATCATCGCTAGCCTCGCAGCCATATGGTTAGCGGTGGAACGGTTGGGAAATAATCGGTAAAGGTGAGCCGCGCCAGAGAGCACGGCATGACTTGGGGCTGTCAGTTCCTGCTGGGTAAGTAATTCCTCGCTGACCTGATCCGCTTGGGCACATGGGTGTTGGGCGCCACAGTAGAGTGTGGATTGGTGGTGGAATAGCGGCTGGTATTCCAAGCCAGGTCGACGTGTGTGCAGGGGGTTAATCCCCACATCGGCGCGGCCGGCGAGTATCTCCAGCTCCAGTTCCTGGGGTGCGGCAAGTTGTACCTCCAGGTGTAGCTGGGGGGCCTGTTGGCGAAGGTGGGCAATGGTTGCCGGCAAATCCAGTTGTGGTATCTCCAGCACATCGTCTGGCATCACCAGACGCAGATTTCCGGTGAGGTGAGACTGAATGGCATTCACCTGGCTTTTAAAGGCTTCCAGGTGGCCATCCAATTCGAGGATGGCCTCGAAGAGTGACTCCCCCTCAGGTGTCAGTTTGAAGTCGGCACGGCCGCGGGAGCGCAGGCACAATTGCATACCCAGGCGGGCTTCCAGGTCGGAAATATGTACGCTAATGGTGGAGCGGCCGATATTGAGCGCTACCTCTGCAGGCGCCAGGCCACCGGCGCGCACCACTTCACGGAAAACGCGCAACAGGCGAAGGTCTATATCGCTGAGGCGCCCGCCCAAGGCGCTTTTTGTCTTGCCCATCTGCCGATTTATCCCGTGTTATTTGAGTTAGTTTGCCGTAGCTTAGGCACTGCCAGCGGAGTGGGGATTGGAGTGGACAAGCCACTTCACCCTTAAGTTTGATAAATATAAACTTTAGTTCGAAAAATACTACTATTCTCCCTGGGCTGCTGCGGCCAGAATCGCCGCAATACCATTAATAACAGCAAATTATCAGGAGTTTTCCGGTGGAACTGGCGAATCCAAACCTGTTGAAGTCTCAGAACTATATCGATGGAGAGTGGCGGGATGCTGCGGGCACCGCAGAGGTGCGCGATCCGGCCAATGGCGAAGTACTGGGCTTAGTGGCCGATGGTTCAGCGGAGGATGCAGAGGCGGCGGTAGCCGCAGCCAGCGCCGCATTCCCGGAGTGGAGCCGCCGCACCGCCGGCGAACGTGCCGCCATCCTCAAGCGCTGGTACCAGTTGATTATGGATAACAGCGATGATTTAGCGCGTCTCCTCACTTTCGAGCAGGGCAAGCCGCTGGCGGAGGCCAAGGGGGAAATTATTTATGGCGCCTCTTTTATCGAGTGGTTTGCTGAAGAGTGTCGCCGAGCCTACGGCCAGACGATCCCTACCCACAATCCGGCGATGCGCCTGAGCACCATCCGCCAGCCGGTGGGTGTGGTGACCTGCATCACCCCCTGGAACTTCCCCAACGCCATGATTACCCGTAAGGCGGCACCGGCGCTGGCAGCCGGCTGTACTGTGGTGATCAAGCCGGCACTAGAGACTCCACTGTCCGCATTGGCATTGTGCCAGCTGGCAGAGGAGGCGGGTCTTCCCAAGGGCACCATCAATGTAGTGACCGGCAGCGATTCACCGGGCATCGGCAAGGTACTGACCCAGGACCCGCGCGTGGCTAAATTTACCTTCACCGGCTCCACCGCCGTGGGCAAGCTGCTGATGGCGCAGTGCGCCAGTACCGTGAAGAAGATGTCCATGGAACTAGGCGGCAATGCGCCCTTTATCGTATTCGACGATGCGGATATGGAGACGGCGGTGCAGGCCTGCGTGGCGACCAAATTCCGCAACGCCGGCCAGGTGTGTGTGGCCACCAATCGCATTTATGTGCACGAGTCGGTACACGATGAGTTTGTGGAAAAGCTGCGTGCCGAAGTGGCCGCACTGAAAATCGGCCATGGCTCTGAAGAAGGTGTCAGCATGGGGCCGATGATTTATCGCCGCGCGGTGGATCGGGTACAGGACCTGGTACAGGATGCGGTAGAAGCCGGGGCGAAAATTGAGATTGGCGGTGAGCAGCTGCCCAATGGAGAAAACTATTTCGCCCCCACTCTGCTGACCGGCGTCACGGATGCTATGCGAGTGGCTCAGGAGGAGAACTTTGGTCCTATCGCCGCAGTACAGAAGTTTACCGATGAAGCCGATGTGATCCGCCGTGCCAACGATACTCCTTACGGTTTGGCTGCCTATGTGATGAGCGAGAACATTCGCCGCGCGAACCGTGTGGTGGAAGCGCTGGATTACGGCATGATTGCCTGTAACACCGGGGTATTCTCCACCACCGTAGCGCCTTTTGGCGGCAACAAAGAATCCGGTATCGGCCGCGAGGGCGGTGTCGAAGGCATGGCCGAATTCTACGAAACCAAATACTGCTGCTTCGGCGCCTGATTTTTAGTTTCGAACGGCAGTGCCGTGCGCTTGTCTGAGATTGCACAAGCGCCTGAAAAAATTCGTGGGAGTCGCTGGCTCCCCAACGCAAATATTTTGAAGTTTCAGGGAACTTGCGGAGATACAGTTTATGTCTGAAATGCCAACCAACGCTTTCTGGATGCCCTTTACCCCCAACCGCACCTTTAAATCTGCCCCGCGGATTGTTGAGCGCGCCGAGGGTATCTACCTCACCGAAAAAGGTGGTCGCCAGATTATTGATGCCACCGCCGGTCTCTGGTGCAGTAATGCCGGTCACGGCCGCACAGAAATTGCCGAAGCCATTTATCATCAGGCGAAAACCCTGGACTACAGCTCCATCTTCAATTTTGGTCACGAGTTGGGCTTTGAATACTCCGAGCGCTTGGTGAAGCACACTCCCGATGGCCTGGACCATGTATTTTTCGGTAACTCCGGTTCCGAGGCCGTAGAGACCGCGCTGAAAATTGCTCTGCAATACCAGCGTGCGCGTGGCAAGGGCACTCGCACCATGTTTATCGGTCGCGAAAAGGGCTACCACGGGGTGAACTTTGGCGGTATTTCCGTGGGTGGTATTGCTCCCAATTACCAGGGCTTTGGCCAGCCGGTGAAAGCGAACCATATGCGTCACACTCTGGATATCGAGCGCAACGCCTTTAGTCGCGGTTTGCCGGAGCATGGTATAGAGCTGGCGGAAGACCTGGAACGCCTGGTGGCTTTCCACGGTGCCGATCAAATTGCTGCAGTCATTGTCGAGCCGTTTGCCGGTGCCGGTGGTGTAGTACTGCCACCCAAAGGTTACCTGAAGCGCCTGCGCGAGATCTGTGACAAGCACGATCTGCTGCTGATATTTGATGAGGTGATTTCCGGTTGGGGCCGCACCGGTTCCGCTTTTGCTTCTATCGAGTTCGATGTGACTCCGGATATGATCACCTCCGCAAAAGGTATTACCAATGCGGCGGTGCCTTTGAGTGCGGTGTTTGTAAAAGACGAAATTCATAACACTGTTATGAATGCAGCCGCCGAAGGTATGGTGGAATTTTTCCACGGTTACACCTATTCCGCACATCCAGTGGCCTGCGCTGCGGGTATGGCGACTCTGGATATTTACGAGCGCGAAGGTCTGCTCACGCGCGCGTCTGGTGAAATCGGGCAGCACTGGGAAAATGCCCTGCACAGCCTGGCGGATATGGACAATGTGATCGATGTGCGTAACTACGGTCTGGTTGGTGCTATCGAGCTACGTGCCCCTGAAAACCTTAAAGGTAAGTTCGGAGGCAAGGCTTCCCTTAAGGCCTGGGAATCTGGGGTAATGGCGCGTGGTATCGGCGATGCCCTGTGTATGTCCCCACCGCTGATTATCGAAAAACACGAGATCGATGCGATTGTGGATAAACTGCGCGGTGTGATCGGCGAGTTGGCCTGACCCATACCCTCCGCTGGCAGCCTTAGGGCTGCCGGTTGTCTCCTTTTCTGAATCCTTTTTTCTCCCGCTAAAACCCATCCATGCTAAGCACCCGCCCTCTAACTACTCGCTTGCCTGATTTTTCCGTTCACAAGATTTCTGCGCCTATTTGTCGTTAAGGGCTACACTGAAATTAGCGGCCTGCGGCGCGATCATAGTCTTTGCAGAGTCGACTATTTGGTCGCGGCCGTGGGCCGCCGCTCTCTTATTTTTGCTGGTTCCAGGGAAAATATGTTCGGCTCTGCAAGGCTTCACAGCCTGGCGCTTCACTCAATGCTGATCTGTAACCCGGGGACTGCTTATGTCCACTGATACTTCTCCTATCCCCGCCGGCCCCATATTGAAGGTGCTCTCCGCCAACTGGTGGTTACTGCTGTTGCGCGGTGTTATCGCGGTAATCTTCGGTGTGCTGACATTTATCTGGCCGGGGTTGTCACTACTCACTCTGGTTTTTCTCTTTGGTATCTATGCCCTGCTCGATGGTATTTTTTCTTTGGTGGCGGCAGTTATGGGGCGGCATGCGAGCACTCCTCTTTGGTGGCTGATTGTGTCCGGCCTGATCAGCCTGGCTGCGGGTATTGTGACTTTTATGTTTCCCCAGGTAACCGCTTTGGTACTGGTGATTTTTATCGGTGCCTGGGCATTGGTGCGGGGAATATTTGAAATTGTTGGAGCGATCCGACTGCGCAAGGAAATCGACAACGAGTGGTTGTTGATTGCGATCGGTGTACTCTCGGTAATTTTTGGCCTGGCAATATTGGTCAGCCCTGGAGCCGGAGCCCTGGCACTGGTGTGGGTGATCGGGGCCTATGCCATTATCTTTGGCCTGCCCATGATCTGGCTGGCATTCCGCTTGCGCAAGCACAATAAAAGCGAAAGCTGAAAAAACTATCGAAGGGTACCGGTGCAATATTCGGGTGTCTGCACAGGTTATTGGTTGGAAGGTTTAGCGTGTACAGGGTGGGGAAATTTCCTCACCCTGTACGGGATAAATAACAAAAAATAGCGGCTTATTTATTTGCCAGCTCTACCGATTTTGGTAGAGCCTCCATCAGCGACTGGCCTTTTTCCTGCAATGCCATACACAACTGAATACGCTCTTCAGTCTGCGCCAGGCTGCGCTGGTAGCCGGGCGTCAGCTTGCCGTGCTGGGCGAATAGCTGCTGCAATTCATCCAATTGTTTTTTATCGCAGAAGGCATTGGCAAATGCGGGTGTATGGCGGCGGATCTGCGCGGGGATTTTATCCACAACCTGGACAAAATTATTGCGCAGCCAAGCCCAGTGTTGCTCCTGCACCAGCGGCTGCGCCAGGGCGTAGCGAATCATTGCAAAAGACTCCCGCGGACCCATCTGTTCGCTGAGTGCTAACTTTTGGATAGTCTCTATTTGCTTGGGGCTATTACTGCTGCCGATGGCATTGGCACTGGCGTTTTCAAAGCGTGGATCATCCAGCTCGGTGCGCACTTTAATCAGGTGTGTGAGGAAGTCCTCTCCGGCATCCTGGATAGCCACGGTCAGGGCGGCTTCGTACAGGTCGGAGTTCAATGCCTGGGGATCGCGCTCGGTGTTAAAGCCGGTAAAGGCTGTAGCCTTTTCCATTAACTGTTTGCGGGTATCCGGATCTTCTGCCACCAGTGCCATAAAACCGAGCAGGGCGCTGTGCAGCATTTGCTGGTCGGCATCTTCGCTGCTCGCGCTGTTGCTCAATAGTGGCAGATAAAGGTTCTGGGCAAAGTTTAGGAAAGCCAAGCGCTCGGCATCGTCGAGATAATTATCGCGGTACTTACGCAGGTAGCGCAGAGGC
This sequence comes from Microbulbifer mixtoriginis (SeqCode), assembly GCF_052466865.1. Classification (NCBI taxonomy): domain Bacteria; kingdom Pseudomonadati; phylum Pseudomonadota; class Gammaproteobacteria; order Cellvibrionales; family Microbulbiferaceae; genus Microbulbifer; species Microbulbifer mixtoriginis (SeqCode). The sequence goes on along the minus strand of NZ_CP174293.1, from coordinate 4,817,944 downwards.
ATGGTAATTACCTGGCGCTTGTCTGCTTTCGCTGACTGGCGCACAACGTCGAGCAAGCGGGGAGCAGGTAGCTTACCGGCTTCGAAGGCAGCGAAGGCGCTGTCGATAATTGAAAGTTGCTCCGTAGGGGCGAACTGGGTGAAGTGCTCGGTAAGGGCCTGCCACTGGGGCTCGGGCAGGTTCCAGCGGTAGTAGCCGCTGCCCTGTGCGTTGGGCATTACCCAGCTGGGGCAGCTGCCTGCAGCGAGTTCCAGGGTCTCTTTTTTACCGGTCAGTATCTGACACTGCTGGGTGCCGCTGTCGCTGCTAAAGCAGAAGGGGATACTCCACTGCTGTGCGGTTGTAGCAATAGGGGAGCCAAGGGGTTTGTAGCGGCTCTGGGTGACATGCAGTTTGGCTTGGGCCGGATTGCTGCAGTCCAGGGCCAGCTCCAGTTGCGGTACACCTTTTTGTTCGACAAAACTACGGAAAGTCTCTGTCAGTTCCGGGGTATTGGTTTCCTTCCCGATCACTTTGTAGAAAGAAGGGGAGTCTGCCTCACCACCGTTAAAAGCTTCCAGATAGCGGCCCAGGGCCGGACGGAATTTCTCCGCGCCGAAGTAGTTATCCACCATATTGATAACGCCCAGGCTCTTGGAATAGGTGATGGAGTCGTAGGCGTTGCGGATATTGTTGTTGTCGCTAACAGGCTCGCGAATGGCGCGGGTGCTGGCGAGGGAGTCCAACTGCATAGCGCCGATTGCGTAGGTGGCGGCGTTTAGGTCGTGGCCGCCCTCGGGTTCCATAATACGCAGGGCCAGTGGTTCGCCCCAGGTGGCGAAGCCCTCTTTTAGCCATAGGTCGTCCCACCAGGGGGGAGTCACCTGGTTGCCAAACCACATATGCGCGATTTCATGGGCGTGTACCTCTACCAGAGCCAGCCGCGCGCCGGGAGCGGGGTTATCGCCCACCAGAATGCGTTGTTCGCGATAAGTGATGGCTGCAGACAATTCGGTGGCGCCACTGGGCCACTGGGGCGCGGCGATAATATCGAGCTTTTTAAAGGGGTAGGGGCGCTGCAGTTGATTCTCGAAGGTCTCCACCATTTTGGGGGTGATATCGAGGATGTAATTCATATCGCCACCGCGGCCCTGACGCGCAAAACCGCGCAGGGGAATCGGGTCCTTGCGGTACTTACTCGGTGGAATAGCTGCGCGCTCAACCACATCGAAGGGACCTACCGAGAGGGACAGCAGATAAGTGGACATGGGGGGAGTGGTGGCAAAAGTCACTTTCTCCATGCCGCCCGGCACAGTCTCGCGTTTTAATTCCAGCCCATTACTGATAGCGGCGTAGCCCTCGGGCACAGTGAGGCTGATGGAAAAGGGCGCCTTTAGGCCGGGTTCGTCGAAACCGGGCAGATATTTGCGCGCCTGGATGGACTCAGACTTGGCCAGGGCATAGGCATTGCCCTGCTCTTCCACTTTAAACAGGCCGGCCAGGTTGCGATCAAAGTCCGCGGCGTAATCCATCTGCAGAGTAAAACTGCCCGCCGGCAGTTGCTCGGAGAATTCAACCGTGGCGACGCCGCTGTCGAGGACCTCGCGGTAGCTGGCTTGCACCTCACGCCCGTCTGCCAGTTGCGCAGTGGCTTTGGTTACCGACAGGTTCTTGCCGTGCAACCAGATATGGTTGCCGGCCTGGTCCAGCTGAATGTCGATAGCGACACGGCCACTGAAAGTATCTTTGCGAGGATCGAGAGTCAGGTCCAGGTGGTAGGCGCTGGGCTTTACTCCTTGGGGAAGCTTGCCCTCAGGCGCTTCTCTGATGTCCAGGGCTGTCATTTGAGCGCTGGATTCCTGGTCGATTTTCTGCGGGGCCTTTTCCGCCGGGTTACACCCGGCGACTGTTACTGATAACAGCGCCGCGCTCAGCAGGGCGAGCGGTATCTTCTTGTTCATAGAGCGATGGGGTACTTGGCCAAAAAAAGGCCATTGTACCGCTTTGGCGGAAAATTACGTGGGGCTGTGGGCGTTGAGATAGATCCAGGGGGAATGCCATGCCCGGCGATCAAGCGCTGGGCATGGTGATGGCTGTGAAAGTTTACAGGTGTGGGACAGTTAAACTGGAAACCTTGCTGCTGCTATAGGGCACAGTGATGGTGTAGTTGGTATCTTGTGGCTTCTTGTAAATAGGGCCTTGAGTATCAATAGCCATAACTACTCGGTGACCAGCAGGCACATCGTAGCTGGTGGTGAACAGTTCAACCTCCACTTTTTGCTTCTTACCTGGCTGTTCAGTGCGCACAGTAATTGGTGCGTGGGTGATCAGGCGGCCAAGGCCAAAGAAATTGACATCGTAGAGATGTACATTCATTTGAACCTCGCTCTTACTGGGCTCGATCCACATCTCTAGCTTTGGTGCGCCGCGGACTTTCAGGGTCTCAGACTGCCTTGGTGACTTGTATTCGATGGCATAGTAACCGTTGATTGCCATCATAGGAGCGTATACCGGAATGCCGAAACCTTCTAAGGCATCGGAAACCAATGGGATACCGGTACCAGCAAAGGTATCCCAGCCCCCGTGGAATTCATTACTCCAGCTCCAGCCATCATATTTACCGCTCTCCATACTGCCGCTATTGAACATGGTAAAGCGTGGTTGTAGATACCAGGTGGTGCTCTCTTGGGTTACTGGGTAGTCCTCATAGTGCTCCAGCTTGTTGCTGATACGCACGGTCATGTCCACTTTAGGTTCGCGGTTGATTCCGTTGTCTTTGCCCTTCAGGTGGTGATCGAACCAGCGGAAGCTGGTAGACCAAATGTGTCCATCGTTGCCAGAGAGTGTCTCGGTAATGGCGTGGGTACCAGGGTTTAGCATTAGCTTCTTGGGCCCCTCAAGTAGGGAGAAGAAGTCTGTCATGCTGTTGGGCTTGAAAAGATAATCGGCAAAGTTATTCGATACTAGTACTGCAGTGCCATTTTCATTTAGTTGATCGACATAGCTTATTGCCGAGCGTTTGGCGCCGAACTCTATAACTTGCTCCATGTTCTGGCCGCTGCGCAGGTCATCCCAGACTTGCTCAAGTTCAGCTTCTTTATCGAAGGCGGTAGTGACAAGTAAGCTACCCCAGACCAAGTTAACGGTTTCATTGGGGTAAAGCGCTTCAACTACATCGGCCCAGCCGGACAGCGCAGCAACCGCATCAATACGGGAGTCTTGCGCGGCGCTTAGTAGGGAAATACCGCCACCATAAGAAATACCAGCCATTCCCAGTTTGCCCACGGAGTAATTGGATTCGAGCCAATCAATTAGCACACCCACATCGGCAATGCTGTTCTCTCCGGCCACGTCCACCAGTCCACCGGAGTGGCCAAAGCCGCGGGTGGAGTAACTCAAAACCAGGTATCCATTTTCAGCCAGCTCCTTGGCCTGGAAGTGGTATTGGCGTTTTTCCAAGCCCCAGCTGTTGGTGAAGATCACGGTAGGGTAGCCCTCCGCTGGTGCCGGGGTTTCCGGCACAAACAGGTTGGCATCGAGTACCGTTCCGTCGAAAGAGGTAATATCCAGGTCGGAAATATATTCAGGGGCCGACCAGGCATGCGCTGACATCATAGCGCCGCCAAGCAGCGCCAGTAGTGGTGTAGTTTTCATTTTTTTCTCTCATCAAAGTAAATTATTTTTATTTTTTGACCATGATTAATACATTGGTCAGGAGCGCAATATATAGAACCCGGCCGCGTATTTGTATGCTGTTTGATTAAAAAATGAGACGCTTGTCTCGTAGTTTGTCGCTGCCCCCATTAGGTTTTTATATCGACTTTTTTAAATTCACTTTGTCCAGATGGTCACATAAAAATCGCCTAAAAAGTTCATTTCTTATTCATATTGATCTTTTTTTGATCAATAAAAACCGGTAATGTGTGCTTCTACGATTTGGCCACGGAGGGCTTCGGCAACAATGACTCGGTGGCCTGAACTATGGTTTCTCGCTCAGCTGTTTTCTTAGTACTTTTTTTCGTTTTCTCTCTGTCTGCCAATGCTGCATCCCGCTATCTCGGCGAGGAGATCTGGTATCAGGTAGACAGTAAAAACTTTCGGGTTATTACCGATGGCGACCCCAAAGCGGTAAAAACCCTGGTGGCCGATCTGGAGCGCTATCGCGCCGTGGCTATAGAGCTGTTGGAGGTAGACCCCAGCGTCCCTAAGCTCACAATTTATGCGGCCGGGGACCGCAAAACCTATGCGGGTCTGGTTGGGGCTGAGTTGGCGGAGATGACCAACGGCCTGTTTGATACCTCCGCCGAGGGCAGTTATGCCCTGGTGAACCTGGATGGCCGCAGTGTAAAAAAACAGCTTAAGGCCCGTGAATTTCTCTTTCACGAATATACCCATTTCCTTAGCTATAACGGCAATACCACGCATTTCCCCTACTGGTATAGCGAGGGCTTTGCCGAATTTATGGCGACTATGTCCTTCCCTAAAAAGGGACGTTATGAACTGGGCGAAATTCCCCAGGAGCGCGCTCAGACTCTGATGTATGCCGGCTTGATGCCGCTCGACCGGCTGCTGCGTGCAACGGTGTACGATACCGACCCCGAGGAGAAAGCCGATATCTATGCCAGTGGTTGGTTGCTGTCCCACTGGTTAATGATGGAGGGCGATAAGGCGGAAGAATTTAAGCAGTTTGTCAAAGACTACAACGATGGTGCAGATCCGGTGAAATCACTGGAGAAAGCCCTGGGAATGTCGGTAAAAGAGCTTGAAAAAGTGTATGTAGCCGCATTTGACTCAGGGGAATATGAGGTGGTCAGTGGGGATATCCCTGCTGATTTTAAAGAGGTGACACCTCGAGTGAAGCGCCTGCAAAAGCGGGAAGCAGTAAATGTACTGGCGAACTTTATTGCCCAGTCTGGTTACAACCTACAAGCCCTCGACGATCTGATTACCTATTCCTACCACACAGGGATCTATAGCACTGAGCTGGCTGCCATTAAGGCGAGTGCGGATCTGCGTATAGGGGATTTTCCGCAGGCCAGTCATTTGCTTGCCAGTGTGCCAAAAAAGGATCGCCGGCAACCCTGGTACCTGAGTGCCCACGCCTGGCTGACGGTGAATCAACAGGCCACGGTGCCCAACGATGCCCGCGATTTACGCAGCCTGAAAAAAGCCCGTGAAGAGTTCGACTACCTAGTGAATAAAGAGCCTCAGAATGCTTCTCACTGGTTTGGTCTGGCCATGGCTATGGAAATGTTGAGCTATCCCCGTGAGGAATATCTATCCAAGCTTGAAGAAGCTTATAAGCGCGCACCGCGGGAGCTCCATATTGCTCAGTGGCTGGCAGAAGAACTCTATCAACAGAAAAATGCGGAATACTTTGCCCGGGTGGCAAAGCCGCTGATGTTCGAACTCCCGGATGAGGAGGAGAACCGACAAATAAAAATGAGATTGGCGGAGCTACAGGGCAAGCCTAAATCCAGCTAATAACAATAAGATGCTCACAGAATAATAGAGGGGCTGTCACTTGATGTAAGAGACAACCCATAGTCGCCAACGTATATTTGCCCGGCAATTTGGTTTGCCGGGCTTTTTTTATTGAGGCTGCGGAAAACTGGTACGATTTGGCTTATTGTTACTGATGTTGGGTTTCTTCCTGATAAAGGGGGAGTACTACTTAACTACTAACATTATAACGATGACGCCTTACCCGGTGCTTTTTAACTATTGAAAGACATCGAACAGAAGTCAGAATTTGTTTTTAAATACCTATAGACGCCGACGCCTTGCGGCGACAGTAATACTCTACGCCGCACTAATTCGCTATTTAGTCCAAAAGTGGATGGATAACAATAACAATTTCGCTGAAATAAGGTTGAACTGTGCATAAAAAAATAGTCGCGATAACTTTTCTGATCGTCGCTCTTATGTGTTCAGTAAGCTGTGAAAAGCGCTCTTCTCAACAAGTAGAATCACAGCAGGTTGAACCCCAACAGGTCGTCGCTGAACCCACTAAAGAACCTGAAATTGTTTTTGCGAACTACCCGGAACTCGGAGACCTACCCGCCTTACAGGAGCGAGGCATCTTGCGCTTACTTGCTCCCAGAGGCCCTGAGGAGGATGCCCTGCCGCGTTCTGGCTTGCCGCAGGGAGAGTGGCGGGAGCTTGCAGAAAAATTTGCCTACAGCCGCAACCTAAGGCCCCAGTGGGTTTATGTGGATAACTTTTCCGGTTTGGTCCCCGCTTTGGCAGAAGGCCGAGGTGATGTGATCGCCACTAATTTCTCCCGCACGGCCAAAAGACGCTCGCAGGTGGCGTTCACACGGCCGCTACAAACGGTGAATGAACTAGTAATTACGCTTCGCGATTTGAATAGCCCGCTACAGGAGGTAGCCGTACGCCGTGGCAGTGCCTATGCCGAAACCTTGAGTGAAGATACAGATCAGGCCTATAAGGTCACGCTCTTGGATGGTGCGGTGGCAAACAGCGCATTGTTAGATGCTGTTGTCGCAGGTAAGTATCAGGCAACCGTGATGGACAGTAATTTGGCCGATGCGCTTTTGCCCGATTATCCGCAGCTCGCTGCCAGCGATCAGCTGGAATCCAGCAGAGATATTGCCTGGGCAGTGCGTCTCAATGCCACAGAGCTACGACGTGAGCTCAATGAATTCCTGACGGCAGAATTGGTATTGGCCGGGCAAAACTCCAATAAAATGATGCGGGATTGGGAGGGTATTTTAGCGGATGGCACTCTGCGAGTACTGACCCGTAATCATCCAGCTTCTTACTTTATTTGGCGTGGAGAATTGATGGGGTTCGACTATGACCTGCTGAAAAAATTTGCTCGTGACCATAAGCTTCGCCTCAGTATGGTTGTGCCCGATGCGGATATGGATTTAGCAGATGCCCTGCAGGCAGGTATGGGTGATATGATCGCCTCGTCACTGACGATTACCGAGATGCGCCGTAAGCAGGGGCTCGTTTTTACACGCCCCTACCTTGAGGTGACTGAACAGCTGATTGCTCCAAGCAAAGATATCTCCCTGCAAGGAGATGTGCCCTTAGAGCAAATGCTGTCGGGAAAGATGGTGGCTGTAAACCCACAAACCAGCTACCGTGAGAGTCTCTCAGAGATGGTGGTATTGCAGCGGGAGCAGGGAATCGCCCCACTTCAGATATCTGAGCAGCTAGGCGCAACAACCGAATATTTAATCGATGCCGTTGCTCAGGGGTTATTTCCCTATACGATTGCAGATTCTCATCTGGTTGCGATCGAGAGCACTTATCGCGATGATTTTAGGGTGGTGGCTGAATTGCCCAGTGTCAGAGAAATAGCCTGGGCTGTGCGTGCAGATCAAAGCCAACTGCTGGGAAAATTAAATAACTTTTTAAATAAACACGATCGCGATTTGTTTTTTAATGTTACTTACAATAAGTACTTTAAAGAGAAAAAGCGTATTCTTCGCCATCAGGAAAATCGCCTGCGCAGTAGTAGTGATTCACTTTCACCCTACGATCCTATAGTCCATAAATATACGGATAAAACGGATCGTGACTGGCGCATGGTGGTTGCTCAGATGTACCAAGAAAGCCAGTTCAATCCCCGCGCCCGTTCCTTTGCCGGGGCTCAAGGTCTGATGCAGGTGCTCCCGCGTACTGCTCGCCAATTAGGGGTTGATAATCTTTATGAGCCTGAGAATGGCATCCGTGCGGGAGTCTCCTATCTAGATTGGCTGGATCAACGCTTCCCACAGATGCTTTCGCAGGAGCAAAAAATATACTTTACTTTGGCTGCTTATAATGCCGGCCATGGCCATGTACGTGATGCTATAGCCCTTGCCCAGCGCATGGAATTAGATCCCAATAAATGGTTTGGCCATGTAGAACAGGCCATGCTGTTGTTATCCAAGCCTGAATACTATCGCCAGAGTCGCTTTGGCTATGTACGGGGTCGGGAGCCGGTTAAGTATGTGCGGGAGATACGGGATAGATATATAGGCTATCTCGGTGTAGAGCGTAATGGGCCTCCTAGGGGAGGCGAATGGTGATTCTAGCCTTGATGGCCTTATACCATAGCCGCTATTGCCTCAATCTCTAGTTTTAGGTCAGGGTGAATCAGATTAGAAACTTCTACTAGTGAACAGGCTGGCAAGTTTCCGTCATAAAACTGAAATAACGCTTTGCGCAGGTTACTGGTCTGTTCTATGTCCTTTATGAAGATTGTTAACTTAATGAGATCAGACTTGTTCCGCCCCTCGTATTCCAGGATATTATCTATCTGAGAGAGTACCTCTTGGGCTTGATCTAAAAATTCTTTTTTCTGAGAAGTGGTTCCCTGTGCGGTCAAGCCCGAAATGTAGAGCGTATTTTCATGGATAACAGAATGTACATAAGGGCCTTTTTGTGACGGTAGAAAGGGATATTCTCTTTTTTTAAGCATAATTAATCCAAGCTTATACGGAAAATTAAAAATCTAGGGGTTATGGTTTCCAGTTCATTTTTATAGTCGACGCTAAGGTCTCTTGTGGACCAACTTTAGCGGCTCCGCCAATAATATAAATGGCATCGTTAATTGTAACAGCACCGTGTCCATGGCGAGCTATAGGGAGAGAGATTTCTTTTCTCCACTGATCACTAATTGGGTTGTATGACCAGATCGAGTTAAATGCAGAGCCTGTTTTCCAGTAACCGTTGGGGCCAAAGGCTTCTCCACCGGTAACTATTATCTTTCCCTTTAATGGTGTGGCAGTTAGCCCGGCAAGTGATTGGGGTAGCGGTCGTATTTTACTCCACTTGTCCAAGCTGGGATCATAGACTTCCGCGTAGGAGAGATTCCTAGCCTTATTATTTCCATTGCTAGCTTGGCGCCCACCAATAGCATAGATTCTATTGTTTAATGCCGCACCTGCTGCGGAATTTCGGCTGATAGTCGCCGGAGCTGCAGTTTCCCAGTTGGCATTGTCTATCAATATATAATGATTTTTCGTATCGCTATTTTTAAGTTGGTCGTTAGGTGTTTTTCCACCGATAACATGGATGCCTTTTGATGTGTTGGCATAGATGCTTTCGGCCATGGGAGCGGGCAAGCGGGGCCCAGAGGTCCAGATATCTTCACTGTTGGACAGCTTATAAACAGTAGCCTTGGCCTGCCAAGCATTGTTTTTTACTCCATTGAAACCTCCAATGCCATAAAGATATTTGGAGTTTGCAGCCATACCTAGATGGTGTATAGCTTCTGGAAGTGGTGGACCATCTCGCCAAGTTTTGGTTTGGGGTGAGAATATATAGGTGCGATCTGTAGGGGCTAGACCATAAAATATGGAATTAGATGATGGAATAAAACCACCTGAAATATAGATTTCTCCAAAGAATACAGAGGGGTATATTTCCTGAACGGCTGTTTTTAAGTCTGGTAGTTTAATGAATCGTGGTTTATGGGCAGATTGCCATGTTCCAGCTTTCCCCTCCATTCCACCTAGTATAAATGGTGCCGCTCCGATAATTTTTAAAAAATCTCTTCTAGAGTAAGGCATATGTTTGTATCTTCCCTTAAATTAAATGGTAAAGCTTGCTTACAGCCTAAGTTTTTTTGTAAAAAATAGACTGTGTGGATCCTCTCTATAGTTGGAAAATGGCCCGCAGGATTTAAAGCCATTTTGATAGTAAAGTGCTATTGCTGGAGCAAAATTTAACCTGTTACCAGTTTCAAGCTTTACCTCACTGTAACCCCGTCTTCTGGCTTCATTTATTATCTCCTGTAATACTGCTTTAGCGACACCTTTGCGTAGAAAAGATTGGCTGGTTTTCATTGACTTGATTTCTCCCAGAGTAGAGGAGACTTCCTTGAGGGCGCCACAGCCTGCTAGAACGCCATTGATCTTTGCGCTCCAGAAGGTGATTTTGGGATCAACTAACTCTTCTGGTTTGAGGGCGTGCACACTTTCAGGGGGGGAGTGCTGTTGCATTTCTTTTAGGTGCTGCGCCAATAACTCTACGACGGTACCATCTGATAGATCGTCTTTTTGAACCGCTATATACATAGAGATGCCTTTTTTATTTTAAGTATAGATACCATTGAGGTTTAATTTATGCAGGTCTAAATTATGTTGGGTAGTAATTGTTTTCATTGTTTTATAGGCATTTATCCATTGGAAGGCGAGTTCAATAAATAAGGGCCCATAGGCCCTTAAACATTCTTATAGTATTGATTCTTTTATTTTTTTGTGCACTCTACAGGACATCTATAAAAATAGAATCCGATGTTATCCTTTATTCTTGATGAGTAAAGCTTGCCCCATTTTGATGCATCGTTCACTGGTGTAGAGGTGATTTTTTAATGCTTTAACCAGTGTGGGCTTAAATTGAGGGTTTTCTTCAAGAATGGTGCTTATTTTTTGAGCGCCCTCATTTGAGCACATTAGGGGAAAAATATTGGTATAGCTACTGATTAGCTCTGAGGAATCCTCATTATTAATTTGCTCCAGTGCGTAAAGGATTTTTTCGCTGTTATTATTAAATAGGGAGATTTGTTCATCTTTAAATAGAGAATAAGAGGCCTTGCGCAGTTCACTCAACTTGAAGTTATCCCTGTGCTGAATTAGGTTTTCTAGCCATTTTTGTTTGATTTCTGGTAAAGGTCTTACCGCTTCGGCAGCAATGGCATTCAGTTTTGATCTGTCTGAGCTATCTTTGCTTAGTTCACGGGCAATAGCTTGTTCATAATCAGAATATAAATAGCGATTTTGCAGGTGAATTAAATCCCAGCGCATATCCGGATCTAAGATCAGTCCTTTAACTGAGAGCTCACCCATCAGTAATAGTTTGGCATTGTTGAGCGCGCTGTTCGAATGAGCTATTTCGGTAAATAGCTCAAACCAAGTCTTTTGTTGATCGCTGCCTGCAGGTGCCTGCTGTAGCCGCTCCCACGCAAAATCCTCCATGGTTTTTAGAATTTTACTACGGCGCTGTTGATCAATAGGAACTTGGTTTAGATAACTATGGACATAATTTAAATAGCGCGCATTGAGTCGAATAGCACTGATATCTTGTTCGGCGACACCATTATTAATAACAAAACTGATGTATTCATCAAGGGGGAGCTTTGCATCATAGGCGCTGTCGAATAGGCTTTGCCACAGCATAAGACGGGTGAAAGGATTTTCAATGGCATGGAGGTATTGAGCCACATTTTTCAGTGTAATTTTGTCAAGAGTTACCTTGGCAAAAGCCCAATCTTCCTCGTTAGGATAGAGAATCTGAGGGCAGGATAACCCTTTAGCGCTCTCTATTTTGGTTAATTCACCGCTATAAATTACCGGCAGGGTGGCATAACGTTTCATAACCCCTTCATTTATGCGATAGAAACCGAGCTGAGTGCGTTGTTCGCGTAGCGTTGGGTAATCATCTGGAGCTGTCTGTGTCAGACTAAGGCCGGTAATCCGATCATTTTCACATTCGAAACTTGCTTCAATAGTGTTAAGACCGGCTTGATAAAGCCATTGTTGTTGCCATTCCTCCAGATTGATGCTGGCGGCCTTGCCCAGATGATTAATAAAATCATCAAGTGTAGAATTTTTGTAAGAAAACTCTTTCAGGTAACTGCTAACGCCTTGACGAAATTTTTCTTTACCGAGGAAATAGGGTAATTGTTTGAGTATAGAGCCCCCTTTGCCGTAGGTAATACCATCAAAATTACTAAAAGCTTCTTCGGTATTTTTTACTGGTAGCTGGATGGCATGAGTAGTGGGCCTTTGATCGGAGTAATAAGCCCACTGTTTAGTACCAAGATAAAAATTTTCCCAGGCATTGGAAAATTCACTGTTCTCTGCTAAAGATAGGTTGGCCATATAAGTGGCAAAACTTTCATTTAGCCAAAGATCGTCCCACCAGTTCATGGTCACTAGATTGCCAAACCACTGATGTGCCAATTCGTGCGCAATAACATTGGCCAAGCGCATACGCTGGGCCTGGGTTTTTTCTCCACGAGATACGTAGGCATCATTAAAAGTGACTGCTCCCACATTTTCCATGGCACCCGCATTGAAGTCGGGTACCAGGATCTGATCATACTTATTAAAGGGGTAATCTATTCCAAAATAGGGTTGGAAAAATGCAAAGGACTGCTTAGTGAAGGTAAACCAGTCTTCGGTTTTAACATATTGTGCCAGGCTCTGACGGGCCATCAGGCGTAGAGGGATACCTTTGGCGTTATCCTCCCAAATATGGTAGGGCCCAGCGTGTAATGAGAATATGTAGGATGAGAACTTTGGAGTTTGTGGAAAAAACCAATGCTTTATTTCACCCTCGTGCTCTACTCTATGTTCCCGCTCCGCACTGATTACCTCCCACTCTTTTGGCGCTGTGACATCTAGTGTATAGCGAGCTTTAAGGTTCGGTTGGTCAAAATGTGGGAAAAGGCGATTGGCGTCATAGGGTTGAAAATCAGTGTATAAATAGACTCTACCATCTATAGCGTCTTTAAATCGGTATAGACCCGACCCATTATTTGAATAAGGATGTCGATAATTTATTGTAATTGTATGCTTCTTATTGGGCAGCTGTGTATTATCAATACGAATAAAATGTCCATTGTAACTGAAAGGAGTCTTTTGGTTATCCACCTGTACAGTTTCAACAGTACCTCCAGAGAAATCGACAGTTAGAGGCTGTTGTAAGGGTTTGTTGAATTCAATTTCAGTTACAACTGTGCCGGAAAAACTTTCTCCGTTGCGATCAAGATGAATACTCAGTTGGTAATCTACCTCTGCAATTTGCTGTTTTCTCAGCTTTGCATATTTCTCAGATAGCCCCGCGATCTCCGCTCTTGTTACAGGTTTTGTTGTAGAAGTTTGTGCGGCTTCTGTACTACCTGGCTTTTGCTCACAGGCAGCGAACATGATACTGCACAAGAGAGTGGTAATAAGTCTTAATCTTTTAATCTTGGTTTGGTTGATCATGGTGGTCTCACCGATCGGTTAGTTGTTATTGCTGTGATTCTATATTGGTCCGCAATGTATGCACCGAGAATCTTACTATTGGTGCTATACAATAAATAGATGAAATGGCCCAAATAAAAAGCGGTTAAAGTGGGTTAGTCTTCAAAATTATATCCCATGTAGATTCGGGATTATTTTATTAACAGGGCTTGAGCGTTAAGGGGTTGTTCTTATGGGGTGAATTGCTGTTTAGCAAGGGGGGGAAGCCGCTAACAGAATAAAAACGCTATTGACCGTTAGCAACTTCAAGAACAGACTCAGCGAGGGCGTTTACCAGTCCATCAATCTCTTCACGGCGTGTAATAAATGGCATGCCCAATTGAATGGTGTCTCCGCTATAACGAACATAAAAGCCTTTCTCCCACATCTTTAAGGCAATGCGGAATGGGCGTAATAAGGGTTCCCCTGGGGCTCTCTCAATCGTTAGCGCAGCGGCTAGGCCACAGTTGCGGATATCGTAAACCAGAGGCAAGTTGCTCAGCTGATGTATATATTCTTCCAGAAGATAGGCAAGCTCTGCTGAGTGCTTGAAAAGGTTATCTCTCTTTAGAAGATCCAAGGTAGCAAGTGCTGCTGCACAGGCTACTGGGTGCGCTGAATAAGTGTATCCATGGGGCAGCTCCAACTGGTAGTCGGCTCCTCCTTGCTGCATAAACGTCTCATAGATCGTTTGCTGCACCACCGTGGCTCCCATGGGGATGACTCCGTTAGTGAGTTGCTTGGCGATGTTGATAATATCTGGAACTACGCCAAAAAGCTCTGCACCTGTGGCAGTGCCCAGTCTGCCAAATGCGGTGATTACTTCGTCGAAAATCAGTAGGATTTGGTGTTGCTCGCAAATATCTCTAAGTCGCTGTAGGTAGCCTTCTGGTGGGGGTAAAATACCGGCGGAGCCAGCCATTGGCTCAACGATGACAGCGGCAATATTGCTAGCATCGTGTAGCTCAATAATTTCTAATAGTGATTCGGCAAGGTGTGCCCCATATTCAGGCTGTCCGCGACTAAAGCGATTTTCTGGCAGTAGTGTATGGGGGAGGTGAGCGGTGGAGAGCGCCGGACCATAGATGGCTCGGTTGGCTCCGATGCCGCCGACACTAACTCCACCAAAATTCACTCCATGATATCCCTTACTTCGACCAATCAGTTTGGTCTTGCTGGCCAGTCCTCTTTTGCGCCAATAGGCACGGGCAATCTTCAGCGAGGTCTCCACTGCTTCAGAACCGGAATTGGTGAAAAATACCCGATTGAGGCCCTCCGGCATTAAGCGAGTGATTCGTTCCGCCAACTTGAATGAGCCGGGGTGGCCAAACTGAAAGGAGGGGGCGAAGTCTAGAGTCTCCAACTGCTGGTTAATGGCTTTGGCGATTTCTTTTCGATTATGACCCGCGCCACAGGTCCACAGGCCTGAAAGGCCATCGAATATCTGGCGACCATCAGCGCTGGTGAAATAACATCCATCAGCGGCTGTAATAATTCGTGGGTCTCGTTTGAACTGCCGGTTACCGGTGTAGGGCATCCAGTGTGCATCGAGTTGTGTTTGGCTGAGCCCTGCGAGCTTGTCGTTCATTTTTATTTTCCGACAATTGGGACAGTTATCTTAGACAATCTTTAAATAGTTCGTTGTTACCACTTGAAGCCCTAAAGCTACATTGTGAATTTATTTAAGGCCCTCCCAATTCTGGACCAACTTTTCTATTTAATAAATTGCCTAAAACTAACTTTAGTTGCATAAGTGGGGGCTTTTGAGAAAGGTTTGAAGTATGGGGCTTGATTGCAGCTTGTCGGTTCTAGCGTAGTTTTCAGACCGGAAGAGGTGGAGCGAGAGGAGTCGTAAGGATACTGACAACTCAACGATAAAGAAGGGGAAGTACCGGGGACTTGAGTCCCCGGTAACAAAGAGGATCAGACTGCGGTAGCAATCCGGTCAACGTAAGGGGCGAGTTCGGGCTTGTTCTCCAGGATTTCTTCCCGGGTGAGGCCGTCGATCTCATGAGGGAATACCAGCCACTCTTCAGTCTTGTGGATAAAGTAATCCGGCTCGCGCTTCGCTTTGTTGTTTTTCGGCTTGTAGTAAGGCGTTGCAATACGAATCTCTGGCGTGTTCTTTTTACAGGCTGCGCGCAGGTCTTCAATTGTTTGTTCAATACTCAGGCCGGAATCGTGCACATCGTCAACGATCAGTAGGGAGTCGTGGGACTCAAGGCGCTTAATCAGGTAGTTCAGACCATGCACTCGGACTTTCTTGTCGCGCTCGCCGATACCGAGGTAGGAGGAAGTTCGGATTGCGATATGGTCCGCATCCACACCCATCACATGAAGCAATTCTTGTACTGCGATACCTACCGGAGCGCCGCCACGCCATACTCCAACGATGTAATTAGGGCGGAAGCCGCTCTGATAGATTTGTTCGGCAAGCGCGTAGGAATCAATCAGCAGTTGCTGTGCGCTGATAAAATGCTTTTTCATCTGTGTACCCCTCAGAAAAAGGCGAACTTGGCAATAAAGAGAGCCGCTAACACGTAGACACTGATGCTGACGTCTTTACTGCGCCCGCTCAGTGTTTTGATGACTGCGTAGGCAATAAAGCCCAGAGCAATACCGTGAGCAATAGAGAATGATAACGGCATCATTACTGCCGCAATCACCGCCGGAGCGGCTTCGGTGATGTCATCCCAGTCGATGGAAGACAGACCGGAGGTCATCAGGACGCCGACATACAGCAGAGCTCCGGCAGTCGCATAAGCGGGAATCATCCCGATCAGCGGGGAAAAGAAGGTTGCCAGCAAGAACAGACCAGCGCAGACCACTGCAGTCAGACCGGTGCGTCCGCCTGCGGTAATGCCCGCGGTGCTCTCAACGTAACAAGTAGTAGTGGACGAACCCAGAACAGAACCGACTACAGAAGCGGAGCTGTCTGCCATCAGGGCTTTGCCCATGCCCGGCAACTTACCGTTTTCATCGAGAAGCTTGGCGCGGTCGGAGACACTCAGCAGAGTGCCGGCAGTATCGAACAGGTCTACGAACAGAAAGGCGAAGATTACACTGATCATACCCACTTCAAATGCCCCGGCGATATCCAGTTCGAGGTAGGTGGGCGCCAGGCTCGGTGGTGCGGAGACCAGGCCGGTGAACTCTACTTTACCAATAGCCAGTGCAATAACGGTGACTGCGAGAATGCCAATCATTACCGAGCCGAGCATACGGCGGTAGGACAAAGCCACAATAATAAAGAAGCCCAGAGCAGCCAGCATAGCTTCAACAGACTTAAGGTCCCCCAGGGTCACCAGGGTGGCGGGGCTGGCAACCACAATCCCTGAGCTCTTCAGGGCGATAATCGCCAGGAACAGTCCAATACCGGCTGCCAGGGACTGCCTCAGGGAGGTGGGAATACTGTCGATTATCCATTCCCGCAACTTAAAGATACTAAGCAGTAGGAACACTACCCCTGATATAAACACTGCACCCAGAGCAACCTGCCAGCTATAGCCCATTTCGCCCACCACTACATAGGCGAAGAAGGCGTTGAGGCCCATTCCCGGCGCCAGTGCGATGGGGTAGTTGGCGTACAGCCCCATAATTAGACAGCCGATCGCAGCAGCAAGACAGGTCGCCATAAACACGGCGCCCTTATCCATACCAGCCGCCGCCAGGATGTTGGGGTTTACAAAAATGATGTAAGCCATAGTCAGGAAAGTGGTTACACCGGCAATCACTTCCCGGCGAACATTTGTCTGACGCTCAGACAGCTTGAACAGCTTTTCCAATAAAGAGGCGTCGCCGCCCGCCTGGGGAATACCAGACCCTGGGGTCGCTGATGTTTGGATATCAGAGGGTTTCATATCAGAAGTGGTACTTTACTAGCAGGTTAACATTGCGCTCGTTGGAGTCGGTATTAAAGGTTCCATCTTTGAACCCAAATTTGTCATTCCAATGCACGTATTCAATACCGGCATACAGGGCTTTCGGCTCACCCCAGTTGGCGCCCACGTCCCATTTGAGCTGGGAAGTGAAATTCATACTTGGGTGTGTATTTTCTGCGGCGCTGGTCCAATCGATAAAACCGTCGTATACGAAGCTGGAGTCTCCCAGGGTAAATGGCATGGCCCAAACCAGGGTCAGCTGCTCGTTGCTGGCCTTGTCATCGTTATCGCGGCGGTAAGCGTTTACTTGGACAAAGGAAAAACCCGGAACTGCAAGGTCGAAACCGAGACCTGTCAGAACGTTGGTGAAATGCGGGCCTGTGGCTGTGAGGTGATCGGGGTCATCCATATTGCCCAGCTCTACAGTGGTTGCCACTAATACGTCGGTTACCGGCCCCCAAGCTAGTTCACGATCGCTGAGCTTCCCCAGGCTCAGGCGCGGAGAAATTTCTGAATAGAGCTCCTTTGAACCATCTTCTGAATGTAGATAGTCGGCAAAGATAAACAGGTCTCCCCAGCTGTGGCCACTGGCGTGTTCAAAGGTCACTACAGAGCGCTCTGAATCATCGGTGGTCAGGCTGTAGTTCATTTCATAGTCGCGGCCATACAACAGGCTGAGGCTGTTATCGCTCCAAGTCATTTCTGCTTGGGCAGCTACAGACAACAGGCCGGAGGCCAGTAGTAGCAGGGGCTTGGTTGGTTTCATTGTATTACCTCTGTTACAGCGACAGGCGGAAACCGCACTGGCGGCCGACACTTGGGTCGGCAGTTGGTTAAAAAATAGTCGCGGAATATACCCGAGTTTACCGAGTGTTTTCCAGTATTTTTTTTCAGCAATAGCCTCTAGGTGAGTAGCCTTAAAGCAATGAAGTACTAATAAATTTTTAAAAATAAAAACTAAATACCTTTTAGCGGTTGGGTAAGCCTACAACCGGGAAAAAGGCCTATTGAAGGGCTGGCCTGATTTTTGGTTACGTTGAACCGATTCTTTTAATAAGGAAAGGTTGTGGACCAATACCTGCTGCCTGCAAATAGGGCGCCAGGCGGTATAGGGAGCACTAATAAGGTGCAAGAGTTTGTAAGGCAAAGCGTTGTGGAAAGACCTGGAGGGAACTGTATCAAGCGGAGCTGAGTACACCTTGTGCACGAGTCATCCTACTAACATGCACCATTGAGGTGCATAATGAAGATTCTATGTAAGGCTTTCTTTTAATAGTGGGCCCTGATGTAGGAGTGACTTGTGAGTAACTTCGTTATTAATCAGAGTCAGTTCTTCCCAGCAACACATGTGTTAAAGTACTGCACTCAATTAGGAGGATATTTCAAGGCTTGCCGGTTAGTAGTGACCTGATTACGCCTTCTGTTGTTTTTTTGAGCACTTGGTGGGAGAGACTCACGAACCGCCCTATAAATAGGTGCAATATGTGTCTCTCGGGGCTCTGGCAGCTGCTTTGTTATCCGGATGTCATCTGGGAAGCCCTTGATCGGCCCTGGTGGCGTTAATAATAAATTGGGGTCGCTATACCCCGTATGTACCAATTGGTTGCTTGAGAAATCTATCCCCCAGGGTGTTGGCTTGTGATTATATGTCAATCAGCGGGATGAAGAAGAGCGGCCGGGAGTGGGAGGTTTTATGAAATCCAATTGCTTGCACCTTGCAATCCCCGCAGGGGATCTTGAGGTAGCCAAGAAATTTTACTGTGGCGTTTTTGGCTGTAAAACTGGAAACAGCGAAGAAGGGCACTGGGTAGATATCGATTTCTGGGGCAATGAGCTTACTTTGCATCAGAGTGAAGAGAAGCTGCCGAACGTACGCCATAAGGTTGATATGGGAGCGGTAGCTGTTCCCCATTTCGGTATTCACCTGCCGGATGATGAATTCCAAGCCCTGAAAGCTCGTATCGAAGCTGCTGGCCTGGAGTACTTGGATAAGCCATATCGTCGCTTCGTTGGCAGTGAGTACGAACAGGAAACCTTCTTTATCGAAGATCCGAACGGTAATGTGCTGGAAATGAAAACTATGGTGAATCCAGAGCTGATGTTTAAATAGCGTTATAGATCACAGCTAGCACACATTGAGTTAGCCCGAGGTACCATACGTATGGTCTTTTGTATTGTATCTTGGGTTAATTTAAATTTTTTACCTTCTATTATTTTTTTCCTTTCTTTCCCTACCTTTATTGTTTAGTTGTTTTTGAAAACCATCTCATAAGTGAAAGTACTGCCTGAAGTGTTGATGGTTGCGAGGTTATTTTATTTTAGCTTTTTGGCTGGAGCAGAAGAGAGGATTTTCTAATTGCAGCTTAAAGAATTTATGAAGCTATTGGCTTGAGCTTGGATATCTTTTTTTTCCTTCGTTGTCAATTTATCTAAGAGGCTGAGCATCATAGACATTCTTGGGTTTTTCTTAAAATATTTGCGCTTTTCTAAGAGAAAATTCCAATAAAGACTATTGAAGGGACATGCATCTTCACCAACTCTCTTCTTTACATTGTATCGGCAGTTATCACAATAGTTGCTCATTTTATTGATATATGAGCCACTGCTTATATAAGGCTTTGTTGCGACCAGTCCGCCATCGGCATATTGACTCATACCGCGAGTGTTCGGTAACTCTACCCACTGAATAGCATCGATATATATCCCTAAATACCATGCATCTACTTGGTCTGGGTCGGTTTGTGTTAAAAGAGCAAAGTTACCAGTTATCATTAAACGCTGAATGTGGTGGGCATAGGCATGCTCAAGGCTGTTTTTGATAGCGCTTTTAAGGCAGTACATATCCGTTTGCGCTGTCCAATAGAAATTGGGCAGCGAATTATGATTTTGTAGTTTGTTGATCTTCGTATAGTTTGGCATCTCTTGCCAATAAATACCGCGCATATACTCCCGCCAGCCAAGAATTTGCCGGACAAACCCTTCTATTTGATTCATATGAATTTCCTTCTTGTTGGAATTCCAATGATCAATAGTGTGATTGATAACTTCATTGGGGGATAGTAATTTGCAGTTAAGAGAAAAACTCAGGCGACTATGAAAAAGGTAGGCCTCGTTGGGGTCCATCGCATCCTGGTAATCGCCGAAGTGTGGTAAAAGATATTTACAAAAATGGTTAAGGACTTTGAGGCTATCTTCTCTACTTGTTGGCCAGGTAAAATGCTTGGCATTAATCGCACCAATCGTTTTTATTTTTTCGGCTTGGATACGTTTAAGTGTTTTTTCCACATTCTTTCGAAATAGGTATTGTCGGGGAATTTGAGGGGCTTCATTCCATTTTTTTCGATTACCTTTATCAAAATTCCACTGGTTTCCTTCAGGATCTCCCTTTTTATCGACAAGTATGTTGTTTTCCCTGCGCATATGGCGATAGAAGCTTTCCATTAAGAGAGTTTTCTTTCCCTTAAAGAAATCCTTCAAGTAGTTTCTGGTGGTTAGAAAATGTTCTGTGTCATAGGCTTTATATTCTATCTGCAACTCTTGAACTATTGTATTTAGTTGCTCTTCAAGGCGATACTCATCAGGTAGTTGATATTCAAATCTCTGAATATCTAGCTGAGCAACTATTTGTCGAATATTTTCTTTAAGATTTTGTCGATTTTCTTTGCAGTCAATCTGATAGTAAATGACTTGATGACCATGTGATTTCAGCCACTCAGCAAACGTTTGCATGGATTCAAAAAAGGCAACCACCTTTTGAATATGATGAATGGCGTAATCTGTCTCCTGTCGTATCTCGGCAATATGGTAGAAAATATCTGGATTGCTTGATTTATACCAAGAGTGCTTATGGTTGAGCTGGTCGCCGAGTATTAATCGTAGCGTTTTCAAAAGGAAAGCCTTTTTGGAATACAGTTTTTGTCAAAAGGTTATATTTGGTTAAGAGTAAAGCTACTTGTATGCTTTTCAGGTCTCATAACTTCTAAAGTTTAGTAGTTCATCGCAGATTGAAGTTACGCTTTTACGCCAAAGTCATTGATTTTATGATTATAGTGCACTGTATGTGTTCACTGTTTAGGATTGTTATAGTTGCTTTATTTTGCCTATTGATTGACGCTATTTAAGTGAGAAATAGCATAGGGGCATAAACCCTAAGAGTCCTTAAAGTTGACTGCTACCATTTACAATTGATCAAAACCTCAAGATCTCCGAAGGATGTAAATACGACTTGAATTGTGGGCTTAGCAGTTCTTCAGCGAATACCTTTCACTGCTTTACTTCAAATATTTCTTATGCATCTGAATATTCGGGCGATTCTGGATCATGTTATTCCTCTGGCAGTTTTTTGAGTTGTCTAAGCGATAACTTTTTGAGCAATTAGTCGGTCAATGTCCTTAGTGTTAAACCCTAGTGAGCTCAGTAGGGATCGGCTATCGGCACCCAGTTTGGAGCCTGCTTGGTGTTGTATATTTTTCTTTCCATTAAACTTGAAGGGCGTGTTGATCTGTAGGAGAGGGCTGTCACTTTTGGTCTTTGCGTTTACAACCATTTGCCGCTCTTTGAACAATTTACTTTCTGTTGCTTCACTAAAGTTGAGAACAGGCTCAACGCAGGCGTCGAGATCAGAGAAAACATTAATCCATTCACTCAGCTTACGTTGTTGTATAACCTCGGAGATATCTTGTTTCAAGCTCTCTTGCTGATCGCTCTCTAGTACCCGAACCATCCAATCCGGATGCCCAATTCCTTGAAAGAAAGCTTCGGCAAACTGAGGTTCAAGGCTACCAACGGATAGATAGCGGTCATCGGCTGTACGGTAATAATCATAGTAACTTCCACCGTTAAGCAGTTCCATTTCCACCTTAGGATCTCCACCATTTGCGAGAGCACTGGCTCCGCTTATGGCATTCAAAGCATAGGCACAGTCGGTCATACTGATATCGATATAGCTGCCGCTGCCTGTTTGTTGGCGGTGATACACGGCGGCAAGAATTGCCATGGCTGCATGGTGGGATCCACCGGCAATATCGGCAACTTGCATACCACTCAGACTGGGTCCGCTGCTCTGCCGACCGGAATAGCTGGCGAGCCCTGAGAGTGCAAGATAATTGATATCATGCCCAGCACGCATTTTAAGAGGGCCATCTTGTCCGTATCCGGTGATTGAACAATAGATAATATCTGTGCGTATATCACTGAGGTCTTCATAGCCAAAACCAAGCTTATCCATGACTCCTGGGCGGAATTGTTCAATAACAATGTCGTATTCAGAAAGTAGTTTTTCAATAATTTTCTTTGCTTCATGGCTTTTTAAATCTAAAGCCAAAGATTTTTTGTTGCGATTAATTGTTGCATGAGCTGCGGAAACGGGATCTTCACTGTCGATCATAGGTGGAAGCCCCCTAAGCATATCCGGACGATTCGGCGACTCTATACGTAGAACCTCTGCACCCATGTCCGCTAATAACATAGTGGCGTATGGACCTGGAAGCAGGGTGGTGAAATCGAGTATACGTAGGCCTTGCAGGGGGGTGATAGATTTATTCATTACTTATTTTATATATTATTATTTGGAGGTTTACGTAAAGGAATTTTCAGAAGTTAAACATGTAATTAATCTTTTGTATGACAAGTATGAACAAATTGTGTGGAAAAGTTATATTTATTAGTTGATGGCAAATAGAGATTGGTGTAGTTGAAATCGTAAATTGGACCGGCGATTAATTGTTCTCTTATTAATACAGTGGCAGGGTGAACCCGGCGATAGTGTAGACCGCCGGGTTATTGCATTTAGTTATCACGGAGAATTTCACGGGAAATAATGAGTTTCATGATTTCATTCGTTCCTGCATAAATACGTTGTACCCTGGCGTCAGCCCAGGATCGGGCAATAGGATACTCCCACATATAGCCGAATCCACCATGGAGCTGAACACACTCATCCAGCATCTTACATTGGAAGTCGGTAGCGAGTAATTTGGCTTTTGCTGCAGTGGCTACATCAAGCTTTTTCTCGTAATGGAGTTCCAGGCAACGATCCACAAAGACTCTGAGGGCAGAGAGTTCACTGTCCAGTTCCGCCAGCTTGAACTGTGTATTTTGAAACGCGGCTATCGGTTTTCCAAAGGCTTTGCGGTCTCGTACATAGTCAATAGTCCACCCTAATGCTGCTTCCGCATTGGCAATGGCAAAAATAGCTACACTGAGTCTTTCTTGTGGTAATTCCTGCATTAGGTAGACAAAACCTTGGCCTTCAGCTCCCAGTAAATTCTCCTGCGGTACTCTGACATCATCAAAGAAAAGCTCGGAGGTATCCTGAGCTTTCATGCCAATTTTTTCTAGATTATTGCCTCTTTTGAATCCTTCCGATTTGGCATCAACCAATAACAGGCTTACTCCGGAAGCCCCTTCACTGGGGTCTGTTTTTGCAACAACGATAACCAGATCGGCGTGCTGGCCATTGGTTATAAATGTCTTGGAACCATTGAGTAGATAGTGATCGCCACGCTTGATTGCGGTTGTTTTTACTCCTTGCAGATCGGAACCCGCGCCGGGCTCTGTCATGGCGATGGCCGTTACAATTTCACCGCTGATACATTTAGGTAAGTACTCCTTTTTTTGCTCTTCACTGCCGTAATTAATAATGTAGGGTACGGCAATATTGGAGTGCAGCCCCCAGCCGATGCCAGAAAGACCTGCACGGGCGATTTCCTCATCGATAATAGAGTTATAGCCGTAGTCCAGCCCAAGGCCGCCGTAGGATTCGGAGATTTGAGGGCAGAGAAAGCCCATTTCACCGGCCTTATTCCAAAGAGCACGATCGACCTGCCCATCTTTCTCCCACTGGCTGTGAAAGGGGATGGCCTCGTTTTCGAGGAACTTTCGCACGGTATCGCGAAAATGCTCGTGGTCTTCGTTGTAAACGGTTCTCGGTATCATTCTGAACTCCAACATTCGTTTTTATTATCTGGAATTGTAGACTCTTCGCATTTGTGCAATTGCGGGACTGCCCGGCCGTGGCAGCCCCGATAATTCTGCTGAGTCTTCTCGCTCATCGGCGATTTCGTAGTCTTTATGTGACTAATGGGTATCCTTCAACTCCTCTCTGGACTCGGCGAGTGCTATTAATGTTTCCGGGGGAGAAAATCTGTCCCCGTAGGTTTCGGCAAGTTTTTGGGCGCGTTGTACAAAAGCTTCAACGCCATATTGGTTAATATATTGCAGGGCTCCGCCGGTCCAGGGAGGAAAACCAATACCAAAAATTGAGCCGATATTGGCCTCTCGCACGCTGCGTAGCACTTTTTCTTCGTAGCAGCGCAGTGTCTCTATGGCCATGATAAATAACAGGCGCTCCTTGATATCCTCAACAGGGGGTTGTTTGGCCGCTGGAAACTCCTGCTGCAGGCCTTGCCAAAGGTGTTTCTTACCCCCTTCTGGGTAGCTGTAAAAACCGCCACCCACCAACTTGCCGGCGCGGCCAAGTTCCAGCATATGATCAATTACAGATTCTGCAGGATGTGTGGGGACACTTTTACCCTCCTTCTGCAGGTCGTTAATCGTCTGTTGGCGAATCTTTCCCATTAAGGTGAGAGAGACCTCATCACTCACAGCTAGAGGCCCTACTGGGAATCCGGCCAGGGATGCGGCATTTTCAATCGTGGCGGGATTTATCCCTTCGCCAAGCATGCCAATTCCCTCATTGGTAAAGCAGCCAAATACTCGAGAGGTGAAGAAGCCTCGGCTATCGTTAACAACAATCGGCGTCTTGCCGATTTGTAAAACGAAGGCGAAAGCCTGGGCCAGAGTCTCTTCACTGGTTTGCTTACCACAGATGATTTCCACCAGCGGCATTTTGTCTGCCGGGGAGAAAAAATGCAGGCCGATAAAGTTATCTGGCCGAGCAGAGGCCTGAGCCAGGCCGGTAATTGGTAGTGTGGAGGTGTTGGAGGCGAAGACAGCACTGCTATCCAGTTGGGCTTCTGCCTCGCGGGTAACTTCGGCTTTTAACTCTCGGTCCTCGAACACTGCTTCAATGATCAGCTCACAACCGCTCAAGTCGGCGGCATTATCTGTTGGGTGAATATGAGACAGGATAGTCTGTACGTGTGCCTCGTCTGTTCGGCCGCGCTCCAGACGTTTTTGCAGTGCCTTTTCTGCATAGTTTTTACCTTTTAAGGCTGCCTCGGTGGAAATGTCTTTCAGCACAACCTCAATGCCCTTGTTGGCACAGGCATAGGCAATGCCGGCACCCATCATTCCAGCCCCGAGTATGCCGATCTTTTTAACCGGAGTGGTTTTGGATTCGCGTGCGGCTGGTGGGAGAGAGGTGCCGGCCTTCAGGGCATTAAGAGCAAACCAGAAGGTGCCGATCATATTTTTTGCTACTTGACCGCAAGTGAGGTCGACAAAGTAACGCGATTCGATACGCGTCGCGGTGTCGAAATCCACTTGGGCGCCCTCGATAACCGTCGCCAGTATCGCTTCAGGAGCGGGCATACAGCCGTGGGTTTTCTTTTCCAGCATGGCGGGGGCAATCATCAGCAGCTGGGCATTTTTAGGATTTTTGGCGTCACCGCCGGGCATACGGTAACCGGGCTGGTCCCAGGGCTGTAGGCTCGGTTGTTCACTGTTGCTGAGGATATGGTCCCGAGCCTTATTGAGCAGCTCTCCGGCATTTTGGGCTGTCTCATGGATTAAACCACTTGCCAATGCTTGCTTGGCTTTTATCTGCTTACCTTCCAGCAGGAAGGGCAGTGCATTTTGAATACCTAGCAAGCGGGGCATACGTACACAGCCTCCACCACCAGGCAGCAGCCCAAGGGTGACTTCCGGTAGCCCTATTTTTACTGAGTTGTCTTCCAAGGCGACCCTATGATGACAGCTGAGGGCAATTTCCCAGCCGCCGCCGAGAGCGGCACCATTGATTGCCGCTACAACAGGTTTGCCCTGAGTTTCTAGCCAGCGCAAGTTTGCCTTAAGGGCCTCACAAGAGTTAAAAAACTCCTGAGCCTCACTTTTCTTTGCGGCATAGAGGGACTTGAGATCGCCACCGGCGAAAAATGTTTTTTTAGTGGAGCGAACAATAATCCCCGCATAGTCCCACTGTTTTATCTCCTCCACCGCGGCCTGTAGTGAGTCTGTAAAATCCCGATCCATTACATTGGCGGAGGCATTGGGGTTGTCCATAATCAGGTGGACAATGTTATCGCTGTCTCTTTCCAAGCGTATAGATTTCATATTTTCCCCCTAGACCCTTTCGATAATAGTTGCCACGCCCATACCGCCACCTACACATAGGGTGACCAAGCCATAGCGCAACTGACGTTGCTCTAATTCATCAAGCACGGTGCCAATTAACATGGCACCAGTGGCGCCGAGAG
This sequence comes from Microbulbifer mixtoriginis (SeqCode), assembly GCF_052466865.1. Classification (NCBI taxonomy): domain Bacteria; kingdom Pseudomonadati; phylum Pseudomonadota; class Gammaproteobacteria; order Cellvibrionales; family Microbulbiferaceae; genus Microbulbifer; species Microbulbifer mixtoriginis (SeqCode). Next base: position 4,791,736 of record NZ_CP174293.1, on the reverse strand, counting down.
GATGGCCCATAGCGATAGCTCCGCCGTTGACATTGATTTTCTGCGGGTCGATATCCATTTCATGTTGGAAGCGCAGCACTACTGCAGCGAAGGCTTCGTTGACTTCGTACAGGTCTATGTCATGGGCACTTAGGCCCGCAGCCCTGAGGGCTTTGCGAGCGGAGGGAGCGGGTCCAGTCAGCATGATGGTGGGCTCGGTGCCGACGACTGCGGCGGAGACGATACGTGCCCGGGGTGTCAGGCCCAGGTCTTTTCCGGCCTGCTCACTGCCGATAAGAATGGCGGCGGCGCCGTCCACAATGCCTGAGGAGTTTCCTGCGGTATGTACGTGTTCGATAGCTTCCACCTGGGGGTAGCGGGAAATCGCTACGCTATCGAAGCAGAGGTCGCCCATGGCAGTAAAAGATGGGGAGAGATTGGCAAGCCCCTCCATGGAGGTTTCTGGGCGCACCAACTGATCGCGATCGAGAAGTAACAGGCCGTTCTGGTCCCGCACGGGGATTACGGATTTGTTGAAGGCACCACGTTGCCAGGCACTTGCAGCCTTGCGCTGGGAGTGCAGAGCAAAGTTATCCACATCTTCCCTGGAAAAGCCCCCCAGCGTGGCAATTAGGTCGGCTCCGATGCCCTGGGGTGCGAAGCCTGTTTCTATGGCGGTTTGTGGGTCCATAGCCCAGGCACCGCCATCACTGCCCATGGGCACCCGCGACATAGACTCAACGCCACCGGCCACTACAAGCTGTTCCCAGCCAGAGCGGACCTTGGCGGCGGCTAAATTAACAGCTTCGGCACCGGAGGCACAAAAACGGTTTAAGGTGACGCCGCCAATATCCCAGTCCCAACCGGCACCGAGTGTGGCGACCTTGGCGATGTCAGCGCCCTGCTCACCGACAGGTGTTACGCACCCCATTACCACATCATCGACCCTGGCCGTATCCAGTTGGCTGCGCTGTTGCAATTCGCGCAGCAGGTTGGAGAGCAGGGTGATGGGTTTGACTTCGTGCAGCGCGCCGCTGGGTTTTCCTTTGCCACGCGGGGTGCGGATTGCATCGTAGATATAGGCTTCACTGGGCACGGTTATGGCCTCTTTATTTTTGATTGTGGGTACAACCATAGTTGTGTGGGGTTTCGGCGCAATGATGAAAGACGCCAGGGGGGGTGACGTGGTTGTCAGCTCAGATAATTAATGCAGCGAATCTTTTTACTTTACTTATTCCAAATCAAACTAACTCGATGAGTGGTGTGCCGTACACTCAAATAAGGCGCTTTATTTTTTATTTTCGGCCAGCGAATAGCAGCCGATTAGATTGTATTTAAGCCGCAATAGCCCCACCGAAAAATTTAGTTGTGGGTTTTGGCTCACAGGAAAAAGCCTTTATCTGGGTTGATTCATCACCAACACCATTTAAAGAGTGGCTTTAGCTTGCGGTTGTCTGGCAGTGAGGATTGACTATGGCAGAGAATCTACTGGAACTGGCGGCGAGCCAACTGGGCACCTCGGGTATCGGTACCCTGGCATCTGCACTCAACCTTCCGGCAGAGAAAGGTCAGTCAGCACTGGATACTGGAATTGCATTTGTTCTTGCAGGCATGCTGAATAAAGCCAGTAGTAAAACTGGTATGGCTTACTTGTTCAATATGGTTACGGACACTGAAGTTGCGGATCTCCCCAGTGTTTTGCAGCAGTTTGCAGATAAGGCAAAGTTGGAAGCCTCACTGCCAGTCGGTGATGCCATGCTGCAAAAAGTATTTGGTACCCGGGTCGAAGAAGTGAGCAAAGTAGCCACTACAGAACTGCCGGGTAATGAAGGTGGCCACCTATTAAAGTTGGTGCTGCCACTGGTGATGGCCCTGCTAGGCGCTCAGGTAAAAGCCAACAAAATGGACGTCTCTGACTTGGCTTCATTTTTAATTGGTCAGAGAGAGTTTTTACGCAACAAGGTCCCTGATGCACTCCTGGATGCTCTTGATGTAAAAGGGTTTGATAATCTGGGGGCCGCCCTGGTTACCCATGGCCATGCCAAGCCTCAGGAACCTCGGGAACAAGCCCTGCATGGCCATGTGGAAAAGAAAAAGCCCGTAAGTTTTAGCAGCTGGTTTTTTCCGTTATTAGTGGTACTAATTGCCCTCTATGCCTTAAATATGTGCATGGACAAGGGTAGGCAGGAGGAAGCGGCAGGCCAGCCTTTTGAGACTCCACAGGAACAGGCCTTTATGGAAGCGCCCTCACAGCCTGCTGGCGATACTCCTCCCAATGAAAATAGCGCCCAGGCTCAGTTGGGCCCGGATAAATTCTCTAGTAACTTGCGGGATTACTTGAAGAGCTTTGATCGGGACCCGAACCAGGAATTTATTCTGCGAGTGAAGTTTGAAAAGGGCACAGCAAAAATTCTTGATCCCCAGTCCGCTGATATTGATGCACTTGCACAAATTATGCAGGAAAACCCACAGCTTACGGTTGCTATTGAAGGGCATGTACAAGGGGAGGGCAATGAAATTAAAGAGCAGGAAATTTCGCAAGAGAGAGCGGATGTTGTGCGGGAGCTGTTGCTGCAAAAGGGGATTGCGGCTAATCGTATGACGGCCACCGGTATGGGATCCGCTAAACCTGTGCAGGAAAGTGAGACAGGGCAAACAACACCGCAGCCGATGAACAATGAGCGTATTAGTGTACGAGTGGTTAATACCGAATAGATATTTTCACAATCTTGGCAAGCAAATAGCCCTACATTTCTGTGGGGCTATTTATTTTGTGAAGCGATAAAAAACGCCCATTAATGTTGGAAATTTAATACTGGCAATCAGCTGCGAAATTTCTCGCGGTAGGCGCCGGGGGCGAGGCCGGTCCATTTTTTAAATGCGCGATTGAAAGCACTGGGTTCAGAAAAGCCGAGTCGTTCGGCGATTTCTGCCACTGCGGTTTCCTGTTGTTTTAGCTGGTACACGGCCATATCGCGGCGTACAGAGTCTTTGATGTCCTGCCAGCTGTTGCCCTCGTCTTTTAGGCGCCGGCGCAGCGTTTGTGGGGAGGTGAACAGGCGTGCAGCCACATCGTCGAGGGAGAGATTTTCAATACTGTTCTGTTGTTGCAGCATACGGCGTATACGACCGGTAAAGCTGTGGTCAGATTTATATTGGGTGAGCAGGCACTCCGGTGCTCTGGATAAAAAGTCTGCCAGTTGCTGTTCATCCCGCACCAGCGGCATTTGTAAATAGCGGGTATTAAAAACCAGGCAGGTTTCAGCCTGGTTGAAGTAATGCCGGCACGGGAACATATCGCAGTAGTCCTCATTGTAATCCGGTGGTGGGAAGGCCAATAACACCCGTTCGAGCAAAATGGTGCGATCAATCAGCCAACTGAAAAAGCGCAGCCAGATAACGGCAATGGACTCTACGAAAATCTGATTAGGCAACTGTTTTTCGTTGCTGTGATGAATGATCAGCCTGGCCTCTTCGCCATCCTCTACCAGCTTGATATGCAGGTCGTCGCTGACCATGCTGATAAAGCGTGCTGAGCGCAATAGAGCCCGCCGCAGGTTGGGGCAGCTGATGCAGGCGTGGCCCATCATGGCAAAAGTACCCGGTAGCCAGGGGCGGGCTAAAAACCCGCCTGACTCATCATTCAATAAATCCCACTCAAGGCGCAGTAGACTGGCCATCTGCTCACGGCCGATGCGGCTGTCGGAATCTTCAAGATGGGCGGGATCTATCCCACTGTCCCGCAGCAACTGTTGGCAATCCAGCCCCGCTGCCTGGGCGCCCACCAGCTGGGCGCGAACTACTGCGGCGAGGATACCTGGGTCCGCATCGCGGAGTTTGGGAGTCTCGCTTTCCACTGTCTCAGCCCTCAACGTGATCTTGTTTGCTGGGTGTAATTTTTACGTGCAAGCAGAGATTATGCGCAAAGCGAGCGTGAAAGTCAGGTTTATCCCCAGCGGGTGTAAGAAAAGGGCAACTCTGGCGAGCTGCACGGTAAAGGAGCGCTAATGAAAACTGTAGCTATTGCAGCTTTTTCCACGAAGTTAGACGTATGTTCATTGATTTATCGCCACCACTTATCAGATAGAGTGTAAGTGGTCGTAGCAATATCACTTTTCTTCGCTCTTTGCGTGAGGAGCAAGTCCTCCAGTATTTGGCTATGTTTTTCTCCAGGCGTAGGGAGTATAAATGGTCCAACAAACCCAATGATCAGCTTTTGGATAAAGCGTCTCGTAGGGTGGCTATAAATTAGACTGAAAAGTCAGATAAGATAAGAATAACCTAAACATGCCAATGAGGGAGTGGCCCGATGCCGTCAGCATCCGTCGAAAGCCAGCTGAATCCGACTATTTGTCGGCGTATGTTGATCGCCTATCTGATTGAACAGATTCCCCGCCCCAACAATCCAGCCCTGGAAGAGGCTACCGGGTGGCCGCGACGCACGGTTCAGGACATTATTGCCAAGGGGTTACCAGGCCACGGCACACAGGTGGAGTTTATTCAGGAGGGGGTACGCCATAATGATGGCTATTACCGGCTTCACGACTGGGGCTCATTCGACCGCAATTGGGTGAAAAGCAACTTATCGGTGATCTGTCGGGTGCTGGGAGTCAGCATCGAATAGCCTTTTCTTCGCGGATACTCACCAATAAAGCATCTTATTTATTCTGAAAACCAGCTGACCGGAATTAGCACAAACACGTAGGCACAATTGAAAAGTTGCGCCGACCAGTGGCCGGCGACGAAATCCAATTATTTGTTAATTGAGCAGATTGGCGGTGCAGTGAGATATTGTGTCGGAATTACTGCGGTTTTTGGTTATGTCCCTGTTGCAGTATTTTATTGACCTTTTCCAGTAGGGCAGGATTAGATTTAATACTGCTGGCAATTTCCTGATATTTACTCTTTGATAACCCTGCCTTTTCAATAGCTGCGACCATCTTGCCCTGCGCTTCCTTGTTGAGGGCTTCAGCCTCTTTGATATCTGCAGCGGCCTTGAGCTTGGGGGCATACTCCCGGCTCAACATCACGATTGAGCGATAGGCATCAGCAAACTGCTTGAGCTGAGGTTCACTGAAGGAGACTTTTGGGGCCTCGGCCTGTGAAGTTGCTGTCTGGGCGGTCGCAAAGGGCACTGTGAGCAACAAGGCGAAAAGAGCGAGATATTTAAAAGGGAATTTCATTGGGCACTCCTGAAAGTTGGGGGGCGCTTTTGCTTCTACAGAGCAATACCCAGTCACACTGCTCAAATGCCTGGGTGTTGCTGCGGAATCCATCGGTAATTGAAAGCGTTGGCAATCAACTCTGAGACATTAGTTTCAGGGTAGTCAGTTTCAGAGCGGCTGTGGCGCCATTCCCCGCCACCGCAGCAATTTTTATCGGCGGTGGCTCAGGGCTAAAACAGGCCGAGGAACTTCCTGCGTTTTGGCAGAGACTGCTCACAGCTGTTGAGTTGTTGCTGGTAGCGCTGCGCTTTTGCAGAAACCTTGTGGGAAACCTTCTTGAGCCAGGTTTTATTTTTAAAACTACGCCGATTAAAGCCGCCGTGCCCCTCGTGGTAAGCCAGGTAGAGGTGGTAAGCGTCGCGAGTGCGGATTTGGCAGCGGCGCGCACTGGTATTGTTATACCAGCCAACAAAATCGATAGCGTCGCCAAAATCATCTCGATCGGCGCCATAGTTAAAGCTGGAACGTTGATATCCGCGCCAAGTGTTGCCGAGTGCCTGGGCGTAGCCATAGGCATCCGAGGGCCGAGGACCGGGAATAAAGCCGAGGATCTTGGTGCGCGGGGGGCGCGCATCATGCACAAAGCGCGACTCTTGGTGCAGAATGGCCATCATAACAGCCACAGGTGATCCCCATTTCTCCTCGGCAGCCTTGGCTTCCCGGTACCAGCTCTTCTTCTCACGAAAAATAGAGCAGATATTATCGAGGTTGCTCGGCGGGCTTGTGGCACAGCCCGCGCTCAGTGTCACGGCACCCAACAGTGCCGCCAGCAGTTTCTTATTCTTGTTTCCCATAATGTCTCTAGATTATCCAGCGGTGATGGTTTTCACTCCAGAGCTGGTGCCGAGCAGCAGCACATCCGCTGGGCGCTTGGCAAAGATTCCGTTAGTGACAACGCCAGTGATATTGTTGATTGCGTCTTCCAGATCCTTCGGTTGCTCAATCTTCAAGTTATACACATCCAAGATGGCATTGCCATTATCGGTAATCACACCCTGGCGATAGACAGGGTCTCCCCCCAGCTTTACCAGCTCGCGGGCTACCAGCGAACGGGCCATGGGAATGACTTCCACCGGCAGGGGAAAGTCGCCCAAAGTCTCTACCCACTTACTGTCATCGGCAATACAAACAAATTCCTCAGCACAGGCGGCGACAATTTTCTCGCGGGTCAGGGCCGCACCACCGCCTTTGATCAGCTCCAGGGCGGGGTTAGTCTCATCGGCACCATCCACATAAAACTGCATGCCATCCACGCTATTCAGTTCATAGACCGGGATACCGTGGGCCTTGAGTCTCTGTGCGGAGGCTTCAGAGCTGGCGACGGTGCCGTCAAATTGGCCTTTGATCTCTGCCAGGTAGTCGATAAAGAAATTGGCTGTGGAGCCGGTGCCAACGCCGACGATGGAATCGGCCTCCAGGCGCGGGGAGATATAGTCGATGGCGGCGCGAGCAGTAGCCTGCTTCAGTTCATCCTGGGTCATACGCTGGATAGTTTCCTGTGCAATTATTTCTGCTTTATCTATTTCTTTCGATAAAAAAAAGCGCAATAAATCTAAAAAAATGGCAATTATGCTGATCAAGGTTTAGACTGGCCTGCCGGTGTTGCGCTTGCGGCGGCTCCATGACCGCCCACTCCTGCTACTACGCTTGCCTGAGTCGCGCACAGAAATTAACCGCAACGGCAGTTGATACACGCCATGCCCAAGTCCTATATCAAGCGCATTTTAGACGCGCGCATTTACGATGTCGCCATTGAGACGCCTTTGGAGCCAATGTGCCAGTTGTCCCACCGTCTGGGAAACCGAATTTTGCTCAAGCGGGAAGACCTGCAGCCGGTTTTTTCCTTCAAGATTCGAGGCGCCTATAACAAGTTACTGCAACTGCCCCCGGAGCAACGTGCGCGCGGAGTAATTGCTGCCTCTGCGGGAAATCATGCCCAGGGGTTGGCAATGGGTGCCGCACAATTGGGGGTGCGCGCGACTATTGTGATGCCAAAGACCACCCCGCAAATTAAGGTCAGCGCCGTTCGTATGCGCGGTGCTGAGGTGGTGCTGTACGGGGATACTTTTGATGAGGCGGCCGGCCGTGCCCGCCAGCTGGTGCATGAACGCGACTTGGTATTTGTACATCCTTATGACGATCCGGATGTGATCGCCGGACAGGGCACCGTAGCCATGGAGTTATTGCGCCAGCATTCGGGTAATCTCGAGGCGGTTTTTATCCCGGTAGGCGGCGGCGGGCTTGCTGCGGGCATGGCGGCTTACATTAAATATGTGAGGCCGGAGACCCGTGTCTATGCCGTGGAGCCAGAGGAGGCGGCTTGTCTTAAAGCGGCCCTGAAGAGTGGTGACCGTGTCTGCTTGCCGCAGGTAGGGTTGTTTGCCGATGGCGTTGCGGTGGCACAAATTGGCAAGGAGACCTTCCGTGTGTTGCGCGAAACAGTGGATGACGTGATCACGGTTAGTACCGATGAAATTTGCGCGGCGATCAAGGATATTTTTGAAGACACTCGCTCAATTGCCGAACCGGCCGGGGCAGTAGGCTTGGCCGGCTTAAAAAAATATGCAGAGCAGAGTGGTGGCCGCAATGTGGCTCTGGCGACGGTGTGTAGTGGCGCCAATATTAATTTTGACCGGCTGCGTTATATCAGTGAGCGCACAGAAATTGGTGAGAAACGCGAAGCGGTGCTGGCCGTGCGTATTGAAGAGCGACCGGGCAGCTACCTGCGCTTTTGTCGCGATCTTGGGGACCGTGCTATCACCGAATTTAATTACCGTTATGCAGGCGATGGTGAGGCGCATATTTTTGTCGGCTTGCAGGTTTCTGCCGGCAGCGACCGCAGCCAGTTGGTAGAAGAGTTGGAGCGCAAAGGTTATAGCGTGACAGATCTTACCGATAATGAAATGGCCAAATTACATATCCGCCATTTAGTCGGTGGGAGAGTTCCGGGCTTGTGCCACGAGGTGGTCTACCGCTTTGAGTTTCCGGAGCGCCCCGGTGCGCTGCGGAAATTTCTCGAGCAATTAGCAGGCCGCTGGAATATCACCCTGTTTCACTACCGCAATCACGGTGCCGCTTACGGCCGGGTCCTAGCGGGTATGCAGGTTGACCCCTCTGAGCGCGAGGAGTTATTGGATCTGTTGGAGCAACTGCAGTTTCCATTTTGGGATGAAACTGAAAATCCCGCTTACAGCTTCTTTCTGGGTAGTTGATCCCAATTTGGGGGCATGGCGAGAAAGGTATCTCTTCACTTTCTTTTCGGGTAGACCAGGGTTTAAGTTTTGTCGAACCCCCTTGAGCAAAAATGCGACAAAAAACGCAGAAATTATTCAATAAACGGTTACTATTCCGACGATTGTTCAGTATCTTCTTTTGTCGTGGAACTTTTGCTATGGCTTAGGTCATAAGCGGGGTGAAACGCATATAACAAAAAAATTGATCGTACAGGATGGTCCCAATGAAAGCCGATGCGCTGACAATCGCCGTGGTTGTCTTTGTCGCGGGCGTTCTGCTGAGTACTAGTGGTTTGACCGAGGTATTTGCCTCGGAAAAAGAACCGCCAGCTGCTCTGCAAGAGGGAGTGGTTACCCGTTAGGCTGATGCCGGGGGGCGCTCTGCCCAAGCACAACAAAAAAGGCCGGATACCTATGGTGTCCGGCCTTTTTTGTTTGTGCTTTTGCGCCTAGCTAGTTTTTTATAGGCCGGTGAGTGCTCAAAAACTTTGGCATTATGTGATGTTTGTCAGAGAGTTGTTGCTCACGAATTACCGGCAACGATAGATACGCTTCTCTGTCACCACCATATCGAGAGGAATATCCCAGTTATCCGTTGGCAGCTGATCCACACATTGCAATTGGTGGGCGGCGCCAATTAGCAGTGGTCCACTACCGGGCAGCAATTGTTTGTGTTCAAAGGTACGATCATAAAAACCCGCGCCCATCCCCAGACGGGCGCCATTGGGATCGAAAGCCACCAGTGGTACCAGCACTAGGTCTAATATGCCTGCGGCCCGGCTGGGGCTTCGCACTGGCTCAGGAATATCGAAACGGTTTCGAAAAGGTAGCGGGCTGCCATTCCACTGCTTGAAGCCCAGGTGTGGGTGTGGTTCCACCGGTAGTATTGGCAGGTAGAAGCGCTTCTTCGGAAAGCGTTGTAATAGAGGGCGAACATCTAACTCACCATCCATTGGCCAGTAAATACCAATATGGAGGGCGCGCTTCATCTGCGGAATTCGGTTCAGCAAAGTGATGGCAGAGCGGCCATGCAGACGCTGTTGGTAGGCACTAAGCTGCCTCCGCCCCGCGCGCATACGCCGTCGCAGCTGCGTTTTATTTTCGCTCATGAATTGGGGGAGTAATAGAAAAAGAAATGGAAACCCCGAGTGTGCGGCTGTAGACGGAGCCTTGAACCGTAAGGTTCAAGGTGGCAGTCTCCGGGGTACATAAGGCTTTCCGCTACATGGCGGACCTGCACACCAGCACCCGCTGGAAACCACCAGGGTAAGATTATCGGCTCAAGGACATAGTCTGCTGGCCAACACCCCAGGGTATGTACTAATTATAACTTGTTGAAAGGGGGGCTGTTAACCGCAAATTGGGATGTTTTGCGGCACTGCTGGCAAAGTTATGACTGGGCCTCGCTTTCTGGGTCGGTATCCCCCAGGGCGTTTTGCATCTTATTTTGAAGCCGTTCCAGGATTTCTTTCTGCAGGGGAATACTGCTTAATTCCGCTTTCGCTTGGATAAGTTCGTGGGCAATATTGAGCGCGGCCATCACGGCAATACGCTCTACGCCAATAACGGTGCCGGTGGTTCGGATTCGAGACATGCGCTCATTAAGTAATTGAGCGGAAGCCTGTAGTCCCGCACGCTCGCCGTCGGCACAGGCAACGCGGTACTCTTTGCCGAGAATGGAAACGGTGACGGTTTCAGAAGTTAATGCAGAGTCTGCCATCAGGATTCTTGCGTAAGCCCTTTGAGACGATTAATCATGGCTTCAACCCGCGAACGGGCGGCCTCATTATTTTTAATTAAGCGCTGGCGTTCGCGCAGCCAGTCGGCTTCCTGCCGGCGCAGTTCACGATTGTCATTAGCCAGCTGTTGGCAGCGGGCGATCAGTGAATCCACGGTGCTTTCTAACGCTTGCAGCTTATCCATATTTCCTGCGTTTGAGGTCTACGTCTGAGTTCGCAACACGACAGACTGCGAGGGATTCCGCTACTATATTGCCGGCGAAATGGTGGGTCAATCGCTCCACCTGCGTGGACAATCACAAAATTGTCCTTAGAACCCCGATTCTCATGCCTGCTGCTGCCACCGCAGCGCATCGAATCCATCCCGATTAAGAAAAACTGTGCGGTAATCATGACTTCAGAAAACAACCGATTTGAGCAGCTCGCCAATGCCATTCTCTCCGCGGGTGGTCAGGTGGACCCGAGTGAGTTACACGGCTTTACCTGTGGCGTGTTGGCTGCTGGCGCCGAACCGGATAAAAAACGCTGGCAAAAAGAACTGGCGGAGTTACTCGACCTTGAGGCGGTACCCGCAGATCTGGATCGGGACTTATTGCAATTGGCGGAGGAAAGCCGCAAGCAGCTGGGTGGATCGGATTTCTCTTTTCAGCTGCTCCTCTGCGACGATGAAGATATTGTCAGCCGCACTCTGGCCCTGGGGCACTGGTGTGAGGGTTTTTTACACGGGTTTGGCATCGGTGGAGCAGAAGTAAAGATGCAGCCCACCAGTGAAGAGGCGCTCAAAGATATTGGAGCTATCTCCCAAGTTGATGCTGATCACGTTGAAGAGAGTGAAGAAGCTGAACAGCAATTAATTGAGTTGCAGGAGTATGTGCGGGTTGCGGTGCTCAACATATTTACCGAAGTGCGCGGCAGCCACTCCGGCAGCGGCCCCACCGTCCACTGATGAGCGGCAGCGAAAGCGCAAAAGATCCGCTGATTAGCGGGGCGGAATATGCCCTGCGACGCGCCCGGCTTATGGCGGGGTTGGCCCCGGATAGCCTGGCGATCATCTCATCGGCTGGGGAACAGCTGCGCTCCCGCGATACCTACTTTCCTTTTCGACAGGACAGCGACTTTCTCTATTTAACCGGATTCGATGAGCCGGAATCATTACTGGTGCTTCTACCCGGCCGCAGTCAGGGAGACACGTTGCTGTTTTGTCGCGAGCGCGATAAAGAGAAGGAACTTTGGGATGGGCCACGTCTGGGACCAGAACGCGCAGTAGCTCAATTTGGTCTTTCGGATGCTTTTCCCATCGGCGACCTCGACGATATTCTGCCCGGATTAATGGAAGGGCGAGAGCGTATTTACTTCCCTATGGGGCGCTATGCCCATTTGGATCGACGGCTGCGCGCTTATCTACAGGCGATACAGGAGGCGCCCTCCAGCAAGGGGGCGCCGGAAATGCTTGACCTGGATTATCAGTTGCGCGAGCTGCGTCTGCTCAAGAGCGAACGGGAATTGGATTTGATGGCCCGTGCAGGGGAAATTAGCGCTGCTGCACATCACTGCGCCATGGTGCGCTGCCAGCCGGGACTTTACGAATACCAGTTGGAGGCGGCTCTCTTACATAGCTTTATGGATGCTGGTGCCCGGGAAACTGCCTACCCGACAATAGTCGGCAGCGGTCGCAATGCCCTGATTATGCACTATTGCAGCAATAAGGCACGGATGCGCGATGGCGACTTGGTATTGGTCGATGCGGGTTGTGAATACCGGGGGTACGTCGCCGATATTACCCGAACCTATCCGGTCAATGGCCGTTTTAGTGATGCGCAAAAAGCAGTGTATGAAATTGTCTTGGCGGCGCAGGCGGCAGCAATGGAGCAGGTTTGTGTCGGCAACCACTGGGATCAGCCTCATGGTGCCAGTGTTGAGGTAATCACACGCGGCTTGCTGGACTTGGGGCTGTTGCAAGGAGACTTTCGTGAACTGATCGATTCGGGTGCCTATCAGCGTTTTTATATGCACCGTGTTGGGCACTGGTTGGGTATGGATGTCCACGATGTGGGCGACTATCGGGTACAGGGCGCTTGGCGGCAATTGAAAGCGGGCATGGTGATGACTATAGAGCCCGGTATTTATATTCCGGCAAACGATGATCGCATACCTCTGGAATTTCGCGGTATGGGGATTCGTATTGAAGACGATGTCGCGCTCACTGCCGAAGGTGTGAGGGTTTTGTCTGAGGGTGCTCCAAAAGCCGTGGCAGACATTGAGTACACCATGCGCCATGGGCGGGATTTACTGACCCGCTAATTTAATTTGAGATTTTATTATTCAGTGGGCAGAGCTATTTAGACCACTGGGTAAGGGGAGGTTTCCATGAGTGAGCCGCTAGAGCGGGTAGATGTGGCCATTGTTGGTGGTGGTATGGCCGGTGCCAGTCTGGCACTGATGCTGGCACATTTCTGTCCTCACCTCAGTGTCCAGTTAATGGAGCAGAGGTCTCTGCCCAATGCCTCAGCGAGTGTGCAATTGCCCAGCTTTGATACCCGCGCCACAGCGATTGCTGCCGGCAGTCTGCAGCTGTTTGAGCAGCTGGGTCTTTGGCCGGCAGTGCGGGAGTACAGTGCTCCAATCAAACGTATCCAGGTGAGTGATCGCGGCCATGCCTTTGGCGCGGCCCTCTCTGCAGGCGCACAGAAGCAGGCCAGTTTTGCTGGAATGCTGGGAGCCGTCATCGAAAATGCGGCGCTGGGGCCCATCCTGCACAATGCTCTAAATGACACTGCGGTCAGGCTTATCTCCCCAGCTCGGGTAACTTCGGTGCAGATGGATAATGAGGGCGCTAACTTGTGTTGGACAGCCGTGGATGGCGGTTCGGAACAGGTAATGAAATGTGACCTGTTGGTTGTTGCTGACGGTGTCGATTCACCGCTGTGCAAGCAGCTGGGCATGGAAATTGACACAGTAAAGTACCAACAGAGGGCGTTGGTCACTACTGTTGCTCTACAACGGGACCACGATGGCGTTGCCTATGAGCGCTTCACTGCATCCGGCCCCATGGCGCTGTTGCCTCTACCTCGTCGTGAGGGAGTACACCGCGCCGCTGTGGTTTGGGCCTGTGCCGAAGAGGAGGCCGATGTAGTTTGTGCGCTGCCAGAGCAGCAGCGCTTGCAGCGCTTGCAACAGCAATTTGGGTGGCGAGCCGGTCGATTTATCAGAGCTGGGGCCCTACAAGGGTATCCTCTCAGTCTTTCTCTGGCTCGTGAGCAGTGGCGTCGTAACCTGGTTTTGTTGGGTAATTGTGCCCACTTCTTGCACCCGGTGGCGGGTCAGGGGTTTAACCTGACCCTGCGCGATTGTTATGCCCTGGCCCAGTCACTGGCGCGGTCGCAAGTGCAGAGTGGCTCAGTGGGGCAGCTGGAGTGGCTGGCGGCCTATGGGGAAAACCGAAGGCTCGACCAGCAGTTAACCGTAGGTTTCAGTGACCGAATCCCGGCATTGTTTTCCTCGGCTAACCCTTTCCAGCAAGTAGTACGCCAACTGGGGATGCTTGGCCTTACACTGGTACCGCCACTGCGGCAGCAGTTTGCCGGGCAGGCGGCAGGATTTGGGCTTTAACCCCAAGCCAAAATGGCGGGGTTTCAAGCGTTGCACCGCGATGGGCGCTAAATTTGGCACAACAGTGGAATTGGCTAGATATGAATAGACACCGTTTGGACTTTGCCATTGTCGGCGCGGGAATGGTGGGTATGGCTCAGGCAGCACTGCTCGCTGTGCGCCACCCAAATATGCGCTTGGCGCTGTTGGAGGCTTCTCCAGAGACCACTGTGCAGCAATCCGATAGCTACGAGCCGCGGGTTGTGGCGCTTACCCAGGCGTCACGTGAGTTGCTCGAAGAGGTTGGAGCCTGGGAGGATATCTCCGCGCAACGGGCCTGCCCCTACGTGGAGATGCGCGTTTGGGATGCTGATGGTACTGGTTCGGTGCGCTTTAACAGCCGCGATGTGCAATTGCCCAATCTGGGGCATATCGTCGAGAACAATATTATCGTCGCCGCTTTACGCGCGCGGCTAGAGGCCCTGCCCAATGTTGAGCTGGTTAACAGCTTCCGCTTGGAGAGCTGGTGGCGCGACTGTGGACTTTGGCATTTACAGCCGCGGGGCGAGCAGTCTGATGATGGGGTCGAAGGTTTGCGCGAGCAGGCTGAGATAGTGCAAACACGCCTGCTGATCGGCGCTGATGGGGCTCGTTCCAAGGTTCGTGATTTATTGCGCATCCGCTGCCAGGAAACCGATTACCACCAGACCGCTCTGGTCTGTGTAGCCCGCTGTGAGAAGTCCCACCGACACACCGCCTGGCAACGCTTCATGCAAAGCGGCCCCTTGGCCTTCTTGCCGATGGCCGGTCTCGGAGACGACAACCACTGTGCCGTGGTTTGGTCGGCAGATGATTCTCTCGCGCGTGAATTGCTGATGCTGGATGACCAGGCGTTTGCCCTCAATCTTGAAAAGGCCATTGAGAGCCGCCTCGGTAAAGTGGAATCCGTCAGTGAGCGTTTCTCTTTCCCCCTGCGCGCGCGCCATGCAGAGCGCTACCACGGACCCGGTGCGGTGCTGGTTGGGGATGCCGCTCACAGTATTCACCCACTTGCGGGGCAGGGGGTTAACCTGGGCTTCCAGGACGTACGCGTACTCACCGATGAAATAGATCGCGCTTTGTCACGCGGCCTGGAGCCGGCACATACCTCGGTATTGGCGCGCTATGAACGCCGCCGCCGTGGAGATAATGCCTCGACATTAAAGGCCATGAGCGCCTTTAAATCCCTGTTTGGTGCTGGAGATTTGCACTGGCGCTGGCTGCGTAATACCGGCTTGAGTATGGTGGACGCCAGTCCCATGCTAAAGAAGCGTATTATCTTGCGGGCCATGGCGGTTTAAATCGGATCTGTCTTAAATTACCCATCGGCCAGACCAAAGCTGGCCGATGGGTATATCAATAAAACCGTTAGAGCAGCCTGCCTGCCAGCTGATAATTTACCTCCGTAGCACAAGCCGGAATTAAGGGTTTCCCGAATTGAGTCAGTGGATTTTTGTTTACAGTTTCCCCCTCTCCAAGGATCTCGGTGCGCTGGCGCGGTTTATCCAGCGCCACCAGTTACCTTTGCGTATCACCGAGGAAAAAAATCAGCAGTTACTACTCTGCCCGGATGCTGGTTTGGCAGAAATGCTTAAGCCTCTACTGCAGCGTTGGGATTCTGGTGAGCTGGATCTCGATCAGGTACAAATGCAGAGGCCAGAGGAGCGAGAGCCTGGCAGTGAAGGGGGGCAAACCTCTGCGGCTGCAACTGACAGCCAGCCTGGAAATACAGGGGATAATCCCGGTAAAAAACATAGTGATGCGGTCTCTGTCCTGCCAAGTTTTCCGTTGGACAGGACTCCACTCAGCCTTTTATTAATTGCGCTGTGTTTTTTCGGCTGGTTTTTACAGGTTAATAATTTATCCAGTGGCTTATTAATTTACCCCGATCCAAATGCTGCGGACTCTTTTTCACAATCCTCACTGGTCTGGCATTTGGAGCGGGGGCAATGGTGGAGAATATTCACGCCAGCAGTTGTGCACTTCTCCCTGCCCCATGCACTGTTTAATGCCCTGGGGATCTGGATTCTGGGCAGGCCAATAGAGGCCCGTGGTGGCAGTATTTTATTTGTTGTATTGGTGCTGCTCGGCGCCGCCGCCTCCAATCTGGCCCAGTATTTTTGGCAGCCTGGGATTCGTTTTGGCGGTATGTCTGGCGTCGTTTATGCCTTGGTCGGTTTCGCCTTGGTTTTACAGCGTTTTCAGCCTCTGTGGCGGGATATACCTGCAGGAATTCTCACTGTAGCCCTGGTGTGGCTGTTATTGTGCGCTCTGGGTGTTGTGACTCTATTAACTGGCGTTGGGGTAGCTAACGCCGCTCATATCGGTGGGTTACTCAGTGGCTTAATAATTGCTCTTGTGTACAGCGCATTAGGAGGTCCGCGAAGATTTGCCTCCGCGTAGATAGTTTAAATATAGCGAGATGATAAGCCATTATCGCGTAGTGCGATCTCTTATGGTTATCGAAATGTCTTATTGGGATCGTTAATGTTTATCTGAATTCAGGCTCAGGATGGAAAAATTAACAAAAAGTACCCAATCTTTGTTCCAATGAATTGGTCTGATTCAACCTTTTTTTTCTTATTGATTGAGACGAGCTGAGTGGCCTGAGAGCTGGTCGGAATAGTGGGCCAGTGGATAATTGCGTACTCTATCTTCCCCAGGGTGCGTTTGATATAAAAGGCATAAAATATCTCTCTGCATTGTTACTCAGCATTAGGCATGGACTGTTAATGTTGAGATTAAGAGTCGGTATTTTCTCTCTCGCCGCCTTGCCCTAAGCGTTCCCCATATACCTCCGAAAATATCAATAAATCCAGGAAGGAACTCTTATGAGATGTATTTTCGTACTGATATCCTCGCTTTTACTAACAATGGCTGCTGGAGCTGAAGAGGCTCAGCGCTTGTCAGCCGAAGTGCTTTGGAAAATAAAGCGCGTGGGCACTCCAGTGATTTCTCCCTCTGGTGAACAGGTAGTAGCCCCTGTGACAACTTTTGATCTTGAACAGGATAAGGGGGAAACCCGCTTGTGGTTGCTCTCTACTGATGGTGATATCCAGAGGCCATTAACGGCTGTTGGGCTCAGTGTTTCGGAGCCGGTATTTTCCCCAGATGGTAAACATTTGGCTTTTATTGGCAAACGAAGTGATGACGATATCAAGCAAATTTTGATATTGCCTATGGCTGCTCCCGGAGAGGCGGTGCGTTTGAGTGAGGTACCGGCTGGTGTCTCATCGATAAAGTGGGTGGGGGACCACCTTTATTTTATCTCGCGTATTTGGCCGGATAAAGCGCCGGAAGAAATGGCTGACCGAGTTAAGGAAGAAAAAGAGAAAAAGGTGTCTGCCTATGTCTGGAACGCATTGCCTTTTTCTTTTTGGGATAGCTGGATAGATGAGCAGCGGCAGGCACATGTATTCAGAATCCCAGCCAAAGGCGGTGCGGTAGAAAATCTGACTTTGAGGACGGGTTTAGAGCTTCCCAACTGGATCCAGGGGGCAGAAAGTTATGACGTATCGCCCGACGAGTCACACCTCGCTATTGTGGCCGATTCCAAGAAAAGTGGTACTCGCCCAGACTTCGATGTGTTCCTGCTGGAGCCCGGTTCCCCTAAAGCCAGAAATTTGACCTTGGCCAATGAGGCGCCAGACTTCAATCCAAAGTTTTCACCGGATGGCCGTTTGTTAGCCTTTAATCGCCAGCTTATATCGGGTTTTTATGGTGATACGCGCCGCCTGGTGGTACACAGGTTGCGCTCTAGGCAGAACACTGTTTTACATGAGGAATGGGATAGATCCACAGATGGTATGGTTTGGGCACCCAGTGGGGGTGGTCTCTATGCCGCAGTCGACGACCAGGGCACTCGGCGAATTTACTATCTGCCCGTCGGTAATGGCGACCCAAGAGTAATCACCGATTCGACCGACTTTAGTAATTTGTCTGTTGCCAGTGATGGTACTCTGGTAGGTATTAACCAGAGCTTTCTCTACCCGCCAAGGGTGGTCAGTATTGATGCAAGAAATGGGGGAGTGGAGCGGCTGGATAGCTTTAATGATGATTTATTTGCCAATATCGATCTGGGAACTTACGAGTCGGTGACATTTACCGGAGCGGAAGGCGCCGATATTCAGATGTGGGTGCATTATCCACCGGGCTTTGATCGGAATCAGAAGTATCCATTAATGCTGTTACTCCACGGCGGTCCACACAATGCCGTCACCGATACCTTTCATTTTCGCTGGAATGCGCAAACCTTTGCCTCTTGGGGCTATGTTACCGCCTGGTTTAATTTCCATGGCTCCTCCGGGTTTGGTCAGGCATTTGCAGATTCCATCAATCCAGACTGGCTCAGTCGGCCGTATACCGACACCATCGCTGCAGCCGATTGGTTTAAATCGCAGAGTTGGATAGACAAGGATCAGTTAGTGGCAGCGGGAGGCAGTTACGGTGGCTATTTGGCGAGTATTCTGTTGGGTCGCGAACATCCATTTAATGCCCTGGTAATTCATGCTCCGGTGTATAACCTCTACTCCATGCTGGCAGCAGATTTTTCGGTACACGGGATTCGCTTTGGCGAATATTGGCAGAGCCCGGAGATTTACCCCTCAATTTCACCGCATACTTATGCGGCTCAATTCAAGACGCCGAGCTTGGTTATTCACGGTCAAAACGATCTGAGAGTGCCGGTTGGCCAATCCTTCGAGTTGTTTCGCACTTTGCAAGAGCGCGGTGTTGAATCGCGCCTGATTTACTATCCCGATGAAAACCATTGGGTACTAAAACCGAATAATTCGTTGCACTGGTACGGACAGGTGCGTGAGTGGGTTGAGCGCTTTGCCGCACCTAATAGAGGCACCGAAGCCTCTGCCAATGTAACGAAGTAAAGCTCGTTGGCAACTGGAGAGAGTTGGCTTTCTCTCCACTTGGTTTGTCCTGGAGCCTCTGTCGGTAACGGCATGAGGCTCCAGGTATACGCAATAAGTCCTGGATAAAACGCTTTTCTGGCCAATGCCTTACTCTCAAGGGAAGATTGGCCGGTTAAATTCATTTTTATTGCGGCTTTGATGCTTTCTGGGCTTGTTGTGTCACGGACAGTGCGCAAGAATTCAGCTCTAATTCTGCTGTAACCAGGGATATATGTTTCTCTTAATTACCTATATTTTTATCGCTCTCGGCTTTTCCTTTTTGTGCTCGATTGCCGAGTCGGTCATTCTCAGCGTCACCACGCCCTATGTGAGACTTCTTGAGAGGGAAGGGCACAAAGCGGGGCCTCTGTTGCGCAAGCTGAAAGGGGATATCAATGCGCCCCTGGCCGCGATCCTTACCCTGAACACTATTGC
The DNA here is from genome assembly GCF_052466865.1 of Microbulbifer mixtoriginis (SeqCode). Classification (NCBI taxonomy): domain Bacteria; kingdom Pseudomonadati; phylum Pseudomonadota; class Gammaproteobacteria; order Cellvibrionales; family Microbulbiferaceae; genus Microbulbifer; species Microbulbifer mixtoriginis (SeqCode). The sequence goes on along the minus strand of NZ_CP174293.1, from coordinate 4,772,594 downwards.
CCATACTGCTGGTGCCGCTGGTGCTGGTGCCCAGGCTGCAGCGGTTTTTGGCAACCAGTACCTGGGTATTGCCTCCGCAATCCTCACCTTGTTGATTCTGGTGTTCTCGGAAATTATTCCTAAAACCCTAGGGGCGGTTTACTGGCGTCAGCTGGCTCCATTTACTGCCTACGCGTTGCGCGGACTGGTGTGGTTGCTCTACCCCTTTGTGAAAATGTCCGAGTGGCTCACACGGGGCTTATCGCACGGACCCACCCTTACGGGCTTCAGCCGCGATGAGTTTGCGATTATGGCGGAGATCGGGGAGGCCGAGGGCCAGCTGGAGCAGCGTGAGTCCAGTATTCTGCGCAACCTGTTTTTTACCCTGCGCGACCATTCTGTACGCGAGGTGATGACGCCGCGCACTGTGGTATTTTCCCTGCCCGAGGACGCCACTTTGGCTGAGGTCTACGAGGAGGTGGAAAGGGGGCGCTTCTCCCGTATCCCGGTATATGAAAACCGCGATCAGGACTGTGTGGTGGGGTTTGTACTTAAACAGGAACTACTGCTCGCCTATGCGAAGGGGGAGGGCGAACGTAAATTGTCCGAGTTCCGCCGCGAAATGTTGATGCTGCCGGAAACCGCCACTATATATCAGGTCTTCCAGAAAATGCTGTCGCGCCGGGTGCAGATCAGTGCGGTATTGGATGAATACGGCAGCCTGGAAGGGGTGGTTACCCTTGAAGATCTTCTCGAGACTCTGCTCGGCGAAGAGATTGTCGATGAAGCGGATAAAACTCCGGATCGCCAGGAGCTGGCCAAGCGCTTGTGGCGCTGGCGCTCAAAGAGATACGGTCTCAAGGTGGATGAATCTGCGCAGCAGGAGCAGGATACTGAGGAGGCTGGTGAAGGTCGTGATGGCCGAGAGGGGCGCGATAGCTAATTTCTACATCTGATAGCTTGTGCTTTCCCTGCCGGTGGCCCCGGCGGAATCTTTGACGGCCTCCGGCGGGCTCTACAGGTTTTGATTCCGATGGCTGCTAGGCTTCTGTGCAGATATGTCGCAGGCCATTGCCTGCTGGCAAGGTCTGTGCCCAAGCCGCTAGAATACGCCGCTTCGGAACCTGACGGACTGAGATTTTAAAATGGGAAACAGAACGCCTCTGTATGACACACATGTCGCTATGGGCGGCAAAATAGTGGATTTCGGTGGATGGGATATGCCGCTGCACTACGGTTCGCAGCTGGATGAGCACAACAAGGTGCGCACCGATGCGGGAATGTTTGATGTCTCCCACATGACCGTGGTCGATGTCGATGGCGCTGACGCCCGCGACTACTTGCGCTACCTGCTGGCCAACGATGTGGCCAAGCTCGATGGCAATCCCGGCAAGGCACTTTACACCGGCATGCTGAATGAGAAGGGCGGCGTGATTGACGATCTGATCGTCTACCTGCGCGACCCCGGTTATCGCGTGGTGGTAAACTGCGCAACCCGCGAAAAAGACCTGGCTTGGATGAACAAGCAGGCGGAATCTTTTGAGGTCACTCTCACTGAGAGGCCTCAGCTGGCGATGATCGCTATCCAGGGCCCTAACGCTCTTAGCAAGACTAAAGAAGTTTTGGGCATCGACTGGACTGCGGCGATTGATGCGCTGAAAGTGTTCCAGAGCGTGGCCCGCGGCGAGTGGTTTGTGGCGCGTACCGGCTATACCGGTGAAGATGGCCTGGAAATCATGCTGCCCGGCGAAGATGCCAGTGGTTTCTGGCGCGCTTTGGCCGAGGCTGGCGTTGCCCCCTGTGGCTTGGGTGCGCGGGATACTCTGCGCCTTGAGGCGGGTATGAACCTGTATGGCCATGAAATGGATGAGGAAACCTCTCCACTGATCGCCAATATGTCCTGGACCGTCGCCTGGGCGCCGGAGAGCCGCAATTTTATCGGCCGCGCAATGCTGGAAGAAGAAAAGGCTAAGGGCATCGAACACAAGCTGGTCGGGCTGGTTCTCGAGGAACGCGGTGTTCTGCGTGGGGGCCAGTATGTGATGGTGGACGGTAGCGAAGAGCGCGGTATCATCACCAGCGGAACCTTCTCGCCTACCCTGGGTTACTCCATCGCCCTGGCGCGGGTACCGGCCAGCGTCGGCGATACCGCCGAAGTGGAAATCCGCAAGAAACTGCAGCCGGTCAAGGTGGTTAAGCCCTGCTTTGTGCGCAACGGCAAATCGGTTATTTAAGCGCCGCACCACAGGTGTCAGCGCCATTCAGACAATATATACAGATGCTTAATCAAGGGATCACAGCATGAGCGAAATCCGCAATGAATTAAAATACCTCTCCAGCCACGAGTGGGCGCGATTGGAAGAGGATGGCACAGTTACTATCGGCATCAGTGACCATGCCCAGGACGCTCTGGGTGATGTGGTATATGTTGAAACCCCCGAAGTGGGCAGCACTCTGGCTGCCGGCGACGAGGCCGGTGTAGTTGAGTCTGTTAAGGCCGCTAGCGATATCTACTCCCCGGTATCCGGTGAGGTCGTAGAGGTGAATGAAACTCTGGAAGAGTCCCCGGAGACCGTGAACTCCTCTCCTTACGATGACGGTTGGTTTTTCCGTATCAAGCCCAGCGATGTGAAAGAGCTGGACAATATGCTGGATGCCGATACCTATCGCTCGGAGTCTGAGGACTAATTCCTCACGCTCACTGAGTGCAAAAACCGCTGCTATTGGCAGCGGTTTTTTGTTTATAGATGGTGTTTATTCGGTACTTGCCGGGTGAAGGATGCCTTTCAGACCTATTTTATGTAGGAATGCGCCGACGGTGTGCTCGATTTCCTCAGCACAATCCATTTGGATCACTTGTTGCAGTAGTAACTTGGTATCTGCTTGGCGTACCGCGCGCAGAGTTGCCTTTACTCGCGGTAGATTGGTGGCGTTCATCGACAGCATGTCGTAGCCCATGGCCACCAACAACAGGGCGCCCCCGGGTTCTCCTGCTAATTCTCCGCAGATGCCGACTCTGGTGCCCTCAGCGTGCGCGGTGCTGACAATCTCTTGCAGAGCACGCAACACTGCGGGGTGTAGGGCGTGGTAGATATTGGCAACGCGACTGTTATTGCGATCCACAGCCAGTAAGTACTGAGTCAGATCATTGCTGCCCACTGAGATGAAATCAGCGCGCTCGGCTAATTCGCGAATCTGATAGATCGCCGAGGGCACCTCCACCATGACCCCGAGCGGCGGCATCTCAATTTCATAATCTTCTTCCAGAAGTTCCCGGTAGGCTCGTTCGATCAGTTTGCGTGCGGCTTCGAGTTCATTGAGCCCACTGATCATGGGCAGCATGATACGCAGGTTGTTGAGCCCTTGGCTGGCCTTCATCATGGCGCGCACTTGCGCCAGGAAAATTTCCGGGTGGTCGAGGGTTACGCGAATGCCGCGCCACCCCAGGAATGGGTTGGTTTCTTCAATGGGAAAGTAGGCCAGTGCTTTGTCGCCGCCTACATCGAGGGTGCGCATGGTTACCGGCATGGGGGCAAAGGCTTCGAGTTGTTCCCGGTAGATTTCCCGCTGTTCCTCCTCGGAGGGAAAGCGGTCGCGCAGAAGGAAGGGGACCTCGGTGCGGAACAGGCCGACACCCTCGGCCCCGCGTTCTAGGGAGCGAGTGACATCAGCCATCAGGCCGGTGTTGACCAGCAAGTGAACCCGGTGTCCATCGGCAGTTTCAGCAGGTAGTTCTGCCAGGTGATCCAGACTGTGGGCGAGCTGTTGCTCTTCGGCGACGATCTCGTCGTAACGGCGTTTGAGCTCTACGCCAGGATGAATGTGCAGGTCGCCGCGGTAGCCATCCACCACCATATCCACATCGTCGATAGTTTCGTAGGGCAGGTCTTGCACGCCCATAATCGCCGGCAGCCCCATAGCGCGGGCAATGATGGCCATGTGGCTGTTGGAGGAGCCTTTTACGGAAACAGCACCGATCAGCTTCTCCCGCGGCACTTCGGCCAGCACCGCGGCAGTGAGCTCTTCCCCAACCAGAATGGTGTTGTCTGGATAATCGCGCTCGCTCTGCTGTTGCTGGTGTAAATGGGTGAGAACACGGGCTCCCAGGTCTCGCACGTCGGCGGCGCGGTCGCGGAAATAGGAGTCGGACATGGCCTCAAAACGGCGTACGTGTTCGAGCATGACTTCGGCCCAGGCCCTGGGGGCGCTCAGCTGCTGTTGGATACGATCGCAAACCTCTACGGCGAGTGAGTCGTCGTCGAGCATACTGATATAGGCATCGAAAAGTGCGCGTTCTTCGCGGTTGAGTTCGTCTTTGAGGCGCTCACCCACTTCGCGAATCTCCTCTCTGGCGGAGGTGAGCGCTTGCCGGAACAAAATCAATTCCTCTTCGATGTCCAGGCACAGGGAGTAGGGCACGGTAGCCAAGTTGGCCCTGGGGGTGACGATATGGGCACGACCTATGGCCACACCTGGCGAGGCGGGAATACCGGAGAAGTGGGTTTCCTGGCGCTGCCGGCGGATGGTAGCCAACATGCCAGTGGCTTCGGCGTGGGCAATCACCCCGGCAAGCTGGGCAGAGAGGGTGACGAGAAAAGCTTCTTCACCTTCATCGAAGCGTCGCTGCTCTTCCTGCTGGACAACTAGGACACCGAGCACTGCGCGGTGGTGGATTATCGGTGTGCCCAGGAAAGCGCTAAATCGCTCCTCACCGGTCGAGGGAAAATATTGGTAGGCGGGATGTGCCTCGGCCTTTTCTAGATTGATGGGCTCTTCGCGGGTGACCACATTACCAACCAGGCCCTCATCGGGTGCTAATTGCACCTGGCCCACGGCACTTGGTAGCAGGCCATCGGTGGCCATCAGGACATAGTTGCCGGTTTCTTTGTCGCGAAGGTAAACAGAGCAGACACGGGTGTGCATCACTTCGCGCACTCGCCGCACAATGATTTCAAGCACCGCCGGCAGGTCCCTGGCGGAGTTAACTTCCTGAACGATACTGCGCAAAGATCCGAGCAATGGCCTTTCCTCGCCAGTCAACGGAGAATGAATTAGGCCCAGGAGAGCCTGGGCTTGGTGGTGCTGGAGTGCAGCTGATGCTGCGGAATTACTCGCCCCGCTCGCGCAACCAGCGCCTTTCCAGCTGAATTTGTTGTGGGGCCAGTTCGGCCAGCGCGCGCCGATAAACCTCGCGCTTGAAGGTCACCACTTTACTGAGTGGGTGCCAGTAGCTCACCCAGCGCCAGTGGTCAAATTCGGGCTTATAGCCGTTGTCGAAGCTGATGCAAGACTCTTCGGCTTCTAACTTCAGTAAGAACCACTTTTGTTTCTGGCCAATGCACAGGGGTTCAGAGCGCCGGCGGATCAGGCGCTGCGGCAGGCGATAGCGCAGCCAGCCGCGGGTGCAGGTGATAAGACTGACCTGATCGCGTGTAAGCCCTACTTCTTCGTATAGCTCCCTATATAGTGCCTGTTCGGGAGTTTCGCCCGGATTTATACCGCCCTGGGGAAATTGCCAGGCGTCCTTGCCACCTACCCGCCGAGCCCACAGTGCCTGACCGCGGGCATTCAGCACAATGATACCGACATTGGGGCGAAAGCCCTCTGAGTCTATATTGCTGCTGTTGTCGCCACCCTGTCCCCGGTTGCGATTGTTGCTACTGGGGTTGTCGCTGCGATTTGACTGCTTGGCAGGCTTACGGCGGTTTCTTCGCCCGGCAGGTGCCGGTTTGCCGTCGCCCAAAATACCGTCCTCAATACTTTTGTGTGCGGCCGTGCGCTGCACTTACTTGTCCCGCATTGTTCCACAGAGGTGGGTTTACAGCAATTCAGTGACGCAGTCCGTGTGATAGGGGCGAGTGCGCGGTAAAATCGACCGCCACTCTAGTGGTGGTTGCTTTACCCTGGCGGTGAAATAGCCTTTGCGAATCTATAGTTTACGGGGGAGTTGGCGATGCACTTGGCAATTTTTGATCTCGACAACACGCTGATCGGCGGAGACAGCGATCACGCCTGGGGTGAGTTTCTGGTGGAGCGCGAGCATGTGGATAGCGAACGCTATCGTTTGAGCAACGATCGCTTCTATCAGGACTACCAGCGGGGTGAGTTGGATATCTTTGCCTACCTGGAGTTTGCCTTGGAGCCGCTGTCACAAATTTCTCGGGGTCAACTGGAGAATCTGCAAAGTGAATTTATGCAGGAGGTGATCAGTGAGTTGTGGCTACCGGCAGCGCAAGAGCTAATCGGTGAACATCGTCGCAAAGGACACCACATCATGATTATTACCGCCACTAACCGCTTTGTGGTGGAGCCGATTGCCGCCCGCCTGGGGGTGGATACCCTGTTGGCGACTGAGCCTGAAGAGCACGAGGGTCACTTCACCGGCCGTGTCGTGGGAGAGCCCTGTTATCAGGCTGGCAAGGTGTTGCGCCTGCGCCAATGGCTGGCGCAAAACCCTGAATACGCGGGTAGGGAGAAATGGTTCTACAGCGATTCCATCAACGATTTGCCTCTGCTCACGGAAGTGGAGCATCCGGTGGCGGTTGACCCAGATGCCCAACTGCGAGCAGAGGCGCAAGTGCGTGGATGGCCAATTATTAGCTTGCGCGATCAGGGCTAAATGGCGATTTTGGCCAAGAGAAAAGTGCGACCTTGGAAAAGATGAAAAGAGGAAGTGAGTGAACGGATATTGCCTTCGGTCTCTGGCCACAACCCTATTGCTGGGAGTACTGGTTATCGTAGTTGGCTGCGAACAGCGAACCTCTCAGCCTTTAAAGGAACAGAAGCGTGCCCCAGAGGCCCAACAGGTTGATGAAAAGGTGGCCTCGGATCTCTCGCTGGCAATCTGGCAGGCGGGACAGGCTCAGGTATTGCACGCTCATGCCTCCGTGGAAACGTTGCGGAGAGCTGTCGATGCCTTGCTTGCCCAGCCCGATGAGGAGCAATTGGAGGAGGCCAGGCTCGCCTGGCTGGATGCGCACCGCGAGTTCGCAGCAACTTTGCCCTATATCCAACTGGCTTTTTCGCCCTCGGACCTGCGCAGTCAAGGTCGCAAGCTCTTATTGGCACTCGATAGCTGGCCCGCCCAGCCAGGTTATCTTGATACCGTGCCGGGTTATTCTGATAGCGGCATCGTCAACGACACCGCTATCGAACTGACTTTGACAAACCTGCGCAAACAACATCGCCTCACTGCACACGAAGAGGCGAGCACCGGCTTTCACGCACTTGAAGTGATGCTCTGGGGCCCCACAAGTGAGCGCATGGCGGAGGACTTTGTGGCTGTTAGCGAAGGGGAGAGGCCGGAGGCTCTGGCGGCCAATCGTCGCCGTGAACTAACCAGTCTGATTGCCAAGGGGATTGAAGAAGATATGGCCGGGCTGGCACGTCGCTGGCCCACTTCGGCCAATAACCTATCCCGTGAGTACCTAGCCCTAGGACCGGTAGCGCGATTGCAGCAGATTCGCGCGGCACATACCCAGGTGATTGATGAGCAGCTTTTACGCCGTCTCCCCGAGGGCTCGGAGAGTGATGTGGAAAGTGGCCGCGCGGCAGACTCGAAGCAGGCGCTATTGGCAATTATGGCGACCTTGCAGTCTAACTGGATCCCCTCCGGAGGTGGTGGTCTGGCTGAGGTGCTTCTTGACCGCCATCAGGTCAATGCTTTGGAGGAGGCCTTTTCAGATTTTGAGGCCCTATTGTTAAAGATGGAGGATCCATTCGAGTTGGCAGAGCTTGGGCAGCTGGCCAAAGCGCGCAAGTTGCTGGAGCGGATGGCAGGTTTGATGACTGGTACCACAGAGGTGCCAGTATCGGAGAAGGATGTGATGCCGGTGTCTTTACCGGCCGTTGAGGGCTAAAGGAAATAAAAAACCCCGGCAATAGCCGGGGTTTTTTGTAAGATGTCTATAAGCTTACCAGCGACGTACAGGGCCTGTGTCCACGTGCACGAAGTTACTCTTCGGGTAATAGCCGACACCACCTGCCTTTAGGTTCAGCGCCGCCTGCCTCAGTTTTGACAGGGGTACACCGGGCATGCGGATATCCAAGGCCATACCGCGGGTATGGTAGCTGCGCTTGGCCACGCCCCGACCCGCAGCGCGTAACTTCGCATTGGTCTTGGGCGAACGGTACCCGGAGATAATCTCGATGGTACCGGTGTAATTGAACTTTTCCTTCAGCTTATACACGATATCAAATAGTTTCGGGTCCATGCGGGTCACTTCGTTAGCTCGGTGGTCCCGCAGCAGCTTATTGAACTGTTTCAAACCACCGTTGCTGTAGTTTCCGTTGCTCCAGTAGGCGGCCTCCAGCTTCTCCCCTGTGTGCAGGTTGCGCATCTTCAGGGTGCGGGAGCTACCTACTTTCGCGAAAGTCGGTCCGGCGCTGACCGCCGCCGCAGTTGCGCAGGTCACTGCCAGGAATCGACGTCTGGATGGATTCTTCATAATTCCGCCTCGTCGTTAAATCTCTTCGGTGTGCCCTTGATTGAGCGCATCCGGGTACGGCGGAAAATGTACAAAAAATAACCATTTGTTACAAATTGTGACCTGCTAATTAGGAAATATTTGAAGGCTTTCGTTGGTAAATTTTTTTACGGATGCTACTCCCATTGCGTTCTCGTAGCTGCTGGCGGGGGAATTAGCATTAGAAACAGGAGACAGCGTTGTCATTCAGTGGGCATGCTTAAAAAATCATTTTTTTTGCGACTATTCAGTTTTTTTCCTAAAGCAGGGGCACTTTTTTGGGGGGCGCCTGGGGCATTGACCTATTTATCCCTGTGATAAATATCCCGGCGGAATTGAGGGCGCCCTTCGGCGTCTATCCAAGCTGTCATATAAACGATAAAGAGTTTAGGGGCGGGTTTGATGGCTACTTTTAGAGGTTCGTCCCCGGTTGCGGCCTCGGCGATGCGGGTCCTGTCCCACCCCTGGGTTTCTAGCAGGTTATAGGCCAATTCCTCGGGTTGATGCAGGCGCACACAGCCGTGACTAAAAGCTCTATGGTGCTCCGTGAACAGGCTTTGCGCCTGGGTGTCGTGTAGGAATATGGCCTGCTTATTGGGAATAACGAACTTCACTTTACCTAGGGTGTTATCTGGCCCGCTGACCTGGCGCATGGTGGCGTGGCCACCTGCGGCCCTCTCCAAGCTTTCATCGGTGATCGGGGAAGTTTTGCCACCGCGATACTGGATGACCCGATAACCGCGGCGGTGCATGGCTGCAGGGTTGTGCCGTGCTTTGGGGAGTAACTCTGTGATGAGGATACTGCGCGGCACTGTCCAGGTGGGGTTGAATACCACACTGGTAATGCGGGTGTGTAAATTGGGTGTGCGGCTGCTGTTCTTGCCCACCACGGTTTTCATATCCAGCTTGATACGTCCATCTTCCACCAATTGCAGGCGGTAGTTGGGCACATTTACCAGCACATAGCGCCCTTCTTTCTGAGAGGGGAGCTTGTCCCAACGCTGTGCATTTCTAACCATCTGTTCAGCTCTCTCGATGGGGGAAACCGACAGGGCCGTGAGGGTTTCTCCCTCGGCAACACCACTTGGCACCAAGCCGTGGCGGCGCTGGAAGCGCTCAAGTGCCGACTGCAATGCGCTGTCGAAGCGCATAGGGTCCTTCTGTGGAGAAGATATCGGGCCGGGTTGTCCACGATAATCGCCGTATAGTTCGAGCAGTTTTCGCAATTGCAGCACCCGCTCATTCTTATCTCCGGCTTGCAGGGGGCCACCCTGGGGGATAGGGCGCCAATGTTTGGCTAGGTTTCTGTAATGCAGGGCTTCGCTGCGAAGCTGGTCTCCCATAAGGGCAATATCCAGAGCTGCAGCACCCTTGGAAGACTGGCCGCCGCTTATTGAGGCGGCCGAGGCAATGGCCACTGTCAGGAGGGCAGCTAACCCTAGATGGCGGGGATACCAAGCCATAGTGAACTCCCACCAGATTGATGATACTCAGCCACGATTGGTTCCTTTTCCGGCTTTGTCCCGTTGATAGATATCCGGGCGGAACTGCAGTTGGCCGTTTTCATCCACCCAGGCAGTCCAGTAGGCGATGTATACCGGTAAAGGGTTTTTCAGCGCTACGCCATGGGTACGACCGCTCATCAGCGCTCGTTCAATGCGGGCGTTGTTCCAGCGGTTTTGTTGGGCGAGCATCATGCGAGCAAATTTCAGGGGTTTTTCCAGGCGTATGCAGCCGTGGCTGAAAGCGCGCTGAGATTTCTTGAACAGGTGCTTGCTGTTGGTATCGTGCAGGTAAATGGCGTGACGGTTGGGTATCACAAATTTGACCCGCCCCAGCGCATTTCCCGGTCCTCCTTTTTGCTGCAGGGTTACCTGGCCCCGGCGCACTGCGGCGACATTTCCACGGGTGAAAGGTACTGCCCGGCCGCGATGATTGATTAAGCGGTAGCCCTTGGCACTCAGCGCCGAGCTGCCCTTTGGCAGAAGCTCCCGTAAGGCGATATTGGGGGGGACTCGCCAAACTGGATTGAATTCCAGGCGTGTCATGCGCGTGGTCAACTGTGGGGTCTTGTGCTTGGGCTTGCCCACCACCACTTTCATACGGAATTGCTCGCGCTCGTCGTCGATCAAGCGCAAGTTGAACTCGGGAACATTAACGACGATATAACGGGGCCCTAAATCCTTTGGGAGGTTTTCCCAGCGTTTAATATTGGCTGCCAGAATCCGAACCAGCTTATCCGGGTTAGTGTTGAGGCGACTGCGGGTGCGCTCATCCACCAGGGCATCCCCTTTCAGGCCGTGGCGGCGCTGGAATCGGCGCACAGCCTCTTGGAGGGGCTTGTCGTAGACGTCACCTGTAAGTGTTTCTTTGGAACCTTTGCTGGGAAAATCCCTGGGGCGGAAATCGCCGTAAAGCATTAATAAGCTGCGCAACTGAGCTACTCTCGGTCCCCGGCTTCCCGGAGTGATTGGCTGTCCGCCATCCAGCGGTTGCCAATGATCCCCCTCGGCCAGTGTCTGGTAGCGAGCCAGCTCCTCACTGAGAAGAGTGTACTGCCTGCCATAGGGGGAAAAGGGATCTCTCCCTGGCACAGGCAAATCAAGGTCTGCCCCTGCGCTCGCCGAGGATGGGGAGCTATCAAACCCCAGCACAAGGGCCAATATAAAAGCCATGGTGCCACTGTGGATTGATTTGCTCTGCAAGGAGGAGAGATAGCCAGCACCCATAAGTCACCCCAGTAAGCGAAATCGGATCAGAGAGACTGATCACCCTGCTCACATTGGTAACTTGTGACTCTTGAGCCCTAAATAATTTTGAGGAATGGATCGGGGCTATGCGCCAAGGAAAAAGACTATGGGGGGTTATTATTGGAGGCTAAGGGACGGCCCCGAAGGCCGCCCCATACTTGCTCAAAATTGATTGTCGCTCAAACCATCCTTGCGATAGATATCGGGGCGAAAATTCAGCCGGCCCTTTCCGTCCACCCAGGCAGTCCAGTAGGTGATATAGACCTTAACCAAGCGGACTAAGTCGACCTCGGTGGTCTTCTCTCCGACAGTGAGCTGGTCGATGCGCCACTGGTCCCAGTCCCCCTGAGGGCGCAGAAGAGCCTCAGCCAGGTGGCGGGGTTTTTCCAGGCGGATACAGCCGTGGCTGTAATCCCGGTCTGTGAGAGAGAAGAGAGTGCGGGCGCGAGTATCGTGCAGGTAAATATCGTGCTTGTTGGGAATTTCGAATTTCACTCGCCCCAAAATATTTTCCTCTCCACCCATCTGGCGCATAAGGAAAGACCCAGCTCCGGCGGCTGACAAGTTACTAGCGGTCAGCGGCAGGTGTTCCCCTCTGCCATTGACGACTCGGTAACCCATGTTCTCCATGCCCGCAGGATTCTTGCGTGCCTTGGGCAGAATTTCATTCACCAGGATACTGCGTGGCACTGTCCAGGTGGGGTTGAATACCACCTTGCTGACCCGGGTGGTGATCTCGGGAGTAGCGTGTTTCTTCTTGCCCACGACCACATTCATGGCCAGTTTTACCCGGTTGTTCTCCACATACTGGAGGCGGTACGCGGGTATATTCACCTGGATAAAGCGATCCCCAAGGCTGGCGGGAAGCTCTTCCCTGCGCAGGATATTCATCTCAACAATTTTTGCTCGCGCTGAGGGGGATAAGTTGAGTCGCTTGCGTGTGCCGCGGCCCACAATTCCGTCAGGCTTAAGGCCGTGGCGCTTCTGGAAGCGCAATAGCGCTTCATGCAGGCCCCGGTCAAAGCGGTTGGGGTCTCCTCCGCCATAGCTGTAGCGGCTCTGATAGTCCCCGTAGAGGGTGAGCAATTCTCTCAGGCGGGCCACATGGGGGTGGCGAGCACCCATCGTCATCACCGGCCCCGGAGGTATCGGGCGCCAGCGGCCACTGTCGGAGATTCTGCGCAGGCGTTCCAGCTCGTTTCGCAGGGCATAGACGTCGCTACCGTAAGGCGTGTTTTCTTCGAAATAGGGCCCCTCACTGTTTTCTGAGCGAGCTGCCCTGGTTCTTTCCTGGGGATGACTATTGCGGCCCTGATTGTAGTAAACCCTGCTGCCGCCTCTCGTCGCTCCAGAGGAACCACTGTCACTGGAGGTGTTGTAGCGCGTGCGATAGCGACGAGTGTCGGAAGGCCTTGAAGAGCTGCGTTCGTTGTCAGTGTTGTAGTCGCGGGAGTAATAGCGACTGCGTGGTTTACTGCCGATCATGCGCGCCCGATCATAGCCGCGAAAGTACTTGCGTCCGCTGGGCTCGTTGGATGCCTGCTGTGGGGCATTGCCGAAGGCGACCATGCGAAATCCTTGGTGCTCCCGCAGAACCGGTGTAATTCCTCGGCGCGGACGGCTCTTGGGGGTGATTCTGTCGAGCTGGGTATCCTGTGCGTAAGAGACGAAGGCGTCTGTCAGCAGAATATCCAATACTGCGGCCATTTGCAGGCGCTGGGGAGTGTCCCGCAAGGTGCGGTCGAAGTACCCCAGGTGGTAACGATAATCCACCATGCTGCTTGGATTGCCAGAGCTGGCAGCTGTTAGCTGCTTGAGGAGATCATTGGCGCTGTCACTCAGGTTGTAATTATCAAACCACAGCAGACGATAATTAGTACGCTGGTAAATCCTGCGCACTGCCGCCGGGTTGAAAATGGGATCTTGGGCCGGCCATGCGTCTGGGTTTTCCTCCAGCCAGTGCACCAAATGTGGGCGTACTGCACTCTCCGGCAATACTGGCACCGTTTTCTGGTTAGCGGAAAAGGCGTAATAGAGGATGGAGACACAGAGACTGCCTAGCACCAGCAGGGGCAGTAATGATTTGCGTTTGCGCTGCTCTGGGTTGAAGTAAGACATGGTACCTCAGCGATACTGCAGGGGCCCGGTGTTGTCTTGTGGATAATGCCGGACGCCAGATCGTTCATACCTTCCGAACCTGTGGCGAGCCCATCCAGAGACTGTTAGGTGTCTAGCGTTGACTCGCACTTGTCATGCGTCCCGCGCGACTTCCTCTAATGTAAGACCACAATTGGCGTCACGCTTGCGCGAAACTCAACCAATTCCAGCCTGTGAAACTAAGTATGGCAATAAATGCGGAATTTGCTTGGCGTTTCTTTCCTCTGAGGATATGAGGCTTGGTAATCTGTGATGAAGGCACGCAAATCTTAGCCCTTACCGCGATATGGTTCTGTTATTGACAGAAATTTGTCTGCTATGGCTTCGGGGCTTGGGCGATTAGATACGGCCAATTTTTTCAATAACCCCTAAAAACCCTACAGATTTCAGGGGCTTGGGATAAAGGATTCAGGGGATGGAAAAGTGGCGAATTGGCCCATACGGATTGCCCTGGGAAAAGCTCTGTTCCCATAACTGGGTCTGGCCATCCCTGTGAACTGCTATGAGGGTGCTGGCACGAGTGCCATAGCCTTGCTGAGTGTCGCTTAAATCTTGCCCGCCTGGCAGTTGATTCTTTCTCTGGGATATCTGCACAAATATTGGCGACAGGGCGCGCTCCATTGACAAACTCACGCCGGTATCTGGCAGCTCCGCATCTGCAGCGGGGGCCCTGTCCTGCAGAAGGTTGAAGGCCGGTTCAATAAAGTTCTCCCGGCCAATGGGGCCTTCAATTTGCCGTGTAATTTGTGCCAGCTCCGCCTTGCCCTTTTCCACCTTAGGCCAGGGAGCATCGGGTGCGCCATTGGAGATACCGTGTACTCCGGCAGAGAAAGCGAAGGGCTTATGCCTATTGCCCGCGCAGTAGAGGGGGGGGGCTTTATCCAGTGCGAATAGCAGCGCATTAAAGCCCCGATAGTGCTGTCCTTCGAGTTCTCCTGCGAACTGCTCGGGGGAATCATCGCCGGTTAGGAATTTATAAGGAATTTCCCCGCGAGATAGGACATTTTCGGGCTCTGCCCTTCCGGGCTCGCGGATATTGGTCACTGCGGCCACCCGCCGCGCAGAGATCCCTGCCCAGGTTCCGCCAGCCTGCAGATCCCGCCCAGCGACTATTTGCTTCCCCTTTTGCCCACTCTTCCAGGGTTCGGCGGGGGCACTCTCCCTAGCATAAAATTCATCCCTATTGGCAATAAGTAGCAGCGGGTAGTCGGGATGGCAACGGTAGGCAAACAACAGTAGACACATAGTGTTTTCCTGAAGGTGGGCTTTTAGCGCGCCTCTTTCGCTGGGGGGCGCTTTGCGACCATAATACGCTCTTCGCCAACAATCTCGATTCCCCCATGCTGACTTATCCAGAAATCAATCCGGTGGCCATTGCTATAGGCCCTTTAAAAGTACATTGGTACGGGCTGATGTACCTGTTCGGTTTCGTTGCTGCCTGGTGGTTGGCACTGCGGCGTAGCACTCGGCCCTGGTCTCCAGTTATTAAATCGGAAGTGGAGGACTTGATTCTCTACTGCGCTATCGGTGTGGTGGTCGGTGGGCGCCTCGGCTACATGTTCTTCTACAACTTGCCGCAGTTGATGGAGAATCCGCTCTCTCTGTTCAAAGTCTGGGAAGGGGGCATGAGTTTCCATGGTGGCCTGGTTGGCGTGATGTTGGCCACCGTCATTTATGCCCGAAAAATTGGTTCAACTTTTCCCGCACTGATTGATTTTGTCGCCCCACTGGTACCTATCGGCCTGGGACTGGGGCGTCTGGGTAACTTTATTGGTCAGGAGCTCTGGGGCCGCCCAACAGAAGGGCCCTGGGGAATGGTCTTTCCCAAGGACCCGGAACTGTTGGCCAGGCATCCGTCGCAGTTATATCAGGCCTTCCTGGAAGGGCTAGTGCTCTTCGCGGTGCTCTGGTGGTTCTCCAGCAAGCCGCGCCCGCGCCTCGCCGTTGGCGGTATGTTTGTGTTGCTCTACGGTATTTTCCGTTTCCTGGTGGAATTTGTCAGGGAGCCGGACGGTCATATCGGCTTCGACTTGTTCGGCTGGATGACTCGCGGCCAGCTTTTGAGTCTGCCGATGATTATTGCCGGTATCGCTCTATTGGTTTGGAGCTATCGTACCCAGCCGCTGCCCGAAGGGCGAGGCAAGGGTGGAAACAAAGAAAACCGTTCTCAAGTAAATGGCGGAGCCTAGTTAGAAATGAAGCAGTACCTCGATCTAATGCGCCATGTGCGCGAAAACGGCACAGTAAAAGGGGATCGTACCGGCACCGGCACCCTGAGCGTATTTGGCCACCAGATGCGCTTTAACTTGGCAGAGGGTTTCCCCTTAATCACTACAAAGAAGTGTCATTTGCGCTCCATCATTCACGAGCTGCTGTGGTTTTTGCAGGGAGACACCAACATTCGCTACCTGCAGGAAAACAAGGTGCGAATCTGGGATGAATGGGCTACCGAAGATGGGGATTTGGGGCCAGTTTACGGCCACCAGTGGCGCTCTTGGCCCACGCCTGATGGTCGTAAAATTGACCAGGTGGAAGAGCTGGTGCAGCAGTTGAAAACCCGTCCAGATTCCCGCCGTCTGATAATCAGTGCCTGGAATCCGGCGGGCCTGCCCGATGAGGGCGTCTCCCCGGCGGAAAATGCCCGTGAAGGGCGCATGGCGCTCGCCCCTTGCCACGCCTTGTTCCAGTTTTATGTGGCGGATGGCAAGTTATCCTGCCAGTTGTACCAGCGCAGTGCGGATATCTTCCTTGGGGTGCCTTTCAATATTGCCTCCTACAGCTTGCTAACGTTGATGCTGGCTCAAGTGTGTAACCTTGAGCCAGGTGAGTTTATTCATACTTTTGGCGATGCCCACCTCTACTCCAATCATCTGGAGCAGGTTGATCTGCAGCTGCAACGGGAACCACACCCCCTACCGACAATGCACCTCAATCCGGATGTCAAAGACCTGTTCGCCTTCCGTTTCGAGGATTTCGATCTGCAGGATTACCAGGCGTATCCACATATTCCGGCTCCAGTTGCGGTTTGAATAGGAGAGACACTGTGGATACCCCGATTGCCTTAATCGCGGCTGTGGCCCGTAACGGTGCCATTGGCAGAGATAACGAGTTGCCCTGGCGTCTTTCTGGCGACTTGCAGTTCTTCAAGCGCACTACTATGGGCAAGCCTGTGGTGATGGGACGTAAGACCTTTGAGTCGATTGGCCGCCCGCTACCTGGACGTGTCAATATCGTGATTACCCGCAACCCTGATTGGCAGGCCGACGGTGTTGAGGTGGCAAGCACCTTGGAAGCCGCACTGGAACTTGCCGATAAGCACGCACAGGAAGCAGGGGCCGGCGAGCTGATGGTGATCGGCGGGGCACAGATTTATCGCCTCAGTATGCCCTATGCCGCGCGGCTCTATGTTACCGAAGTAGATGCTGAAGTGGCGGGAGATGCATTTTTTCCTGAAGTTAATGACTCATGGGTCGAAGTTGCACGAGAGTGTTACCCTGCTTGCGACAAGAATGAGTATAACTACGCATTAGTTCAGTACGACAGATTTAAATAAAAACAATTTGATTAAAAGTTGATCAATCTGTTAAATTCTGCGACAGCCAACACAGGGAATAGCGCCGTCAATGTGTGCAAGCGACCCGGTCTTGTTACCCGGTTGTTACTTTGCTACCCACGCGGGCCGATGCTGGCAATCGGCATTTGAATAATCAAATCGGCTGTTTACAATGTGCGGCTCTTAGCTGTCTTCTAACCAATGTTTTTAAAACAAAAGGACACCGCGTTGTGGCAGCTATCTCATCGCGACCATGTTGTGAAATATTGAACCCACTGGGGGGTCTAATGAAAACCAAGCGATTCATGGCTGTGGCGCTGACCACTGCGCTGTCTGCCGGCGCGCTCTACGGCAGCGTAGCCACTGCGGATACTCTCGATAACGTACTCGCCGTCGGCCAGCAGAAAACCACTGCGGCCCAGGCATCGCAAAAACGCATCGACAAGATTGCCGAAGAAACCAGCAGCCTGCTGCAGGACTTCAAGGTGGTCAATAAAGAAATCGATGGTCTGCGAGTGTACAACCGTCAGCTGGAAAAGCAGCTGGCCAACCAGCTCGAAGTGATCAATGAGCTGGACGAGTCCATTGCCAACGTTACTGTAATCGAACGTCAGATCCAGCCGCTGATTTTGCGTATGCTGGACGGCCTGGAGCAGTTCATCGAACTGGACGCACCGTTCAAGCTGGACGAGCGTATGGCCAACCTCGAAGGCGTTAAGAACAATATGGATCGTTCCGATATTACTGTTGCGGAGAAATTCCGCCAGGTACTGGAGCTGTACAATTTCGAAGCGGAATACGCGCGTAAGATCGACACTTACGGCGATACCCTGAACGTAAATGGCCAAGAGCGCCAGGTGAACGTGCTGCAGATCGGCCGTATCGCCCTGCTGGCTCAGACCACCGACTCCTCGATCTCCCTCGCCTATGACAAAGGCCAGAAAGCCTGGGTTGAGATCGATGCTGGCGAATACCGCCGCGCTCTCATGAACGGTCTGAAAATCGCCAAGAAGCAGGCCACTATCGATATCATGACTATGCCGATCGCGGCTCCGGAGGCAGCGCAATGAAATCCTCTATCGCCAAACGCGTACTAGTTGCAGCAGCGGCTGGCCTGATCAGCTTCTCTGCTGTCGCCCAGGAAAAAGCAGCTTCTCTCGATGACCTGCTGAAAATGGTTCAACAATCCAAGGTTGCTGAATCCAAAGAGCACAAGCAGCGTGAAGCTGAGTTCCGTCGCCAAAAGGCCAATCAGCAATCTTTGCTGAAAAAGGCTAAAGACACTCGCACTGCAGAAGAAAAGCGCTCTGCTGAACTGGAAAAGAAATACCAGGAGCAGGAAGTTGCTGTAGATCAGAAACGCCAGCAATTGGACGAGCGCCTGGGCTCCCTGAAAGAGCTGTTCGGCCATATGTCTTCTACTGCGGCAGATCTGCGTGCGAATATCGGTTCCTCCCTGGTTTCCGCCCAGTACCCCAACCGTACCGAATTTATCGACGGTCTGCTGGCCAAGATGAACAGCGCTACCAAGCTGCCGACAATCGAGGAAATCGAGCGCCTGTGGTTTGAGGTTCAGCGCGAAACCGTGGAATCCGGCAAAGTAGTTAAGTTCAACGCTACCGTGATCAAGCCCAACGGTGAGCAGGTTCAGCAGGAAGTTGTCCGTGTTGGTAACTTCAACCTGGTTTCCAGCGGCAAATACCTGGAAATGAACGACGCCTACCAGCTGGCCGAGCTGATTCGCCAGCCAGATGCCAGCTTCCAGAAGATGGCGGAAGGTTTACAGGCCTCTACCGCAGGCTTCAGTGCTTTTGGTATCGACCCGACTGGTCCTACCGGCGGCTCCTACCTGAAAGCCATGATCAACAGCCCCGATATTGTTGAGCGTTGGCACCAGGGTGACATCGTTGGCTATATCATCACTGCCGTTGGTGTATTCGCCATGCTGTTGGCTATCTTCCGCCTGATCGTACTGACTGGCGTGAGTGCCAAGGTAAGTGCTCAGCTGCGCTCTTCTACCCCGAACACCAATAACCCGCTGGGTCGTGTATTGGCTGTTGCGGAAGAGAACAAAGGTGTCGACGGTGAAACTCTCGAGCTGAAGATGGAAGAGGCGGTCCTGAAAGAGCGCCCGGCCATCGAGTCCGGCCTCAACCTGCTGAAGATTATTGCCATGGTAGCTCCGCTGCTGGGTCTGTTGGGTACCGTTACCGGTATGATCGTAACCTTCCAGGCAATTACCATCTTTGGTGCTGGTGACCCCCGCGCAATGGCTGGTGGTATTTCCTCTGCCTTGATCACCACCGTTCTCGGTCTGTGTGTGGCTATCCCCACTGTACTGATGCACACCATTGTTAATGCTCGTGCCAAGCGCGTCCTGCATATTCTTGAAGAGCAGAGCGCTGGTATCGTGGCGGAAAACGCCGAGCGTAAATAAGAGGAGGCGGCAACATGCACGCATTAATCGACGCATGGGCCGCCGTCAACGCCTTTATGGCGTCGGGCGGGCCAGTACTGTTCCTGATCGCCGGCCTGACCTTCTTTATGTGGACGCTGATTTTTGAACGTGTTTTCTACTTTAACAAAGCGTTAAAGAGTGACGTTCAGGGTGCGGTAGACCAGTGGGAAGAGCGCAGTGAGCGCAAATCCTGGGCCTCCCACCAGATCCGCTACGCGATGATCTCCCGGGTTTCCGAGAAGATTCAGGACAATATGGACATGATCCAGGCCTGTGTTGCCCTAGCGCCCCTGTTCGGGCTGCTGGGCACGGTTTGGGGCATGATCAACGTGTTCGATGTTCTCGCAATTACCGGTGGCGGTGACGCTAAGCAGATGGCCAGTGGTGTATCCATGGCAACTATCCCGACGATGGCGGGTATGGTTGCGGCCCTCTCCGGAGTATTCGCCAACACCTACCTCGCCCGTAAGGCCGAGCGTGAGACCCAGTTGTTGGAAGATCATCTGACCATGGATCACTAAGCACACATCAGCGAATAGGCCAGCTTATTTGCTGTGAAGGTTTAGCCAAGCCAGAAATTTTCGCCAGGGGCGCTCCCTGAGGGCCCCTGGCGAGAAAGTTCGCTAAGAGAGTTGCTATGAGCAAAAGACAAAATACGGCAGAAGAAGAAGCCGGCGCTATTGACCTCACGCCCATGCTGGACGTGGTGTTCATCATGCTGATCTTCTTTATCGTCACTGCGACCTTTATTAAGGAACCGGGTGCTGATGTTGTTAAGCCGGAAGCGACAACCGCAGAACTCAAAGCCACCTCTATTCTGGTAGCGATCAACAATAGTGATGAGATCTGGATTGCCAAAGAGAAAGTTGATGAGCGCCAGGTAAGAATTGTCCTGGAGCGCCTCTACTCGGAAAACCCGAAAGGGTGGTTGGTGATTCAGCCCGATAAGGAAGCGAGTATTGAAAAGATCGCCCTGATTGCGGAAGCAGCCAGGAAGATTGGTATCAAGAAAGTTTCGGTCGCGACAGAAAAGAGTTAACAGCTATGAATCCGGTAAGACTTCTTGGGGCAGGTACGCTGGCAGTAGCCACAACCTTTGGCCTCATCTTCACCATGCATCAGCTGATTCAGGCAAATATGGGCGCTCCAGAGGAAAAGGAGCAGTTCAAAGTTGCCGATGTGGTGATGCCTGAGCAGAAGATCGAAACACAATACGACACGACCAAGCCGGTGAAACCGGAGGATCCTGAAACTCCGCCGCCGGAAATGCCTGAGCCGGAGTTTGAGGAGCCGGACATCGATGGCGGTATCAGTATCTCTGCGCCCAAGGCGTCTGGCGGTGTCAAGCTGTCTGGTTTTAGCTTTGGTGAGGGTGACTACCTGCCCATCGTTAAGGTTCAGCCCCAGTATCCACGCCGTGCACTTCAGCGGGGTATGGAAGGCTATGTAATCGTAGAGTATACGGTGACCACCAATGGTTCTGTGCGCGATCCTATTGTGATCGAAGCCTTTACCCTGGATGGCAAGCCCACCTCTGTTTTTAACAGGGCCGCACTCAAGTCCGCGCTGAAGTATAAATACAAGCCGCGGGTAGTTGATGGCAAGCCGACCGAAGTCCCGAATGTGCGGACTAAGATCAGCTTTAATATGGCTAAGGACTAAGGAGGAAGCACTATGAAGTTGACAAGCATTAGCAAAAGTTTGTCCAAGCTCGCGCTGCGCACCTCAGTAGCATTGCCCCTGGTCTTGGCACCAGCACTCAGTGTTACCGTGCTTGAAGCAGCGGGTGTTTCCGCACCTTTCGCCTCTGCCCAGGCGCAGGAGCAAAAAAAGCCCAGCAACCAGAAGAGCCGCAAAGTACCGGCTATGCGCGAAGCCGCGTATAAAAAGTTGGAGAAAGCCCAGGAAGCTGCTGATGCAGAAGATTGGGCGGGCGCTTTAGTTGCACTTCAAGAGATGGATGCGAGTAAGAAACGGTACAACGGCTATGAGATAGCTCAGATGTACAATTTCTTCGGTGTGGTTTACTACAGTACCGAGCGCTACAAAGAGGCCATTCCCTACTTTAAGAAAGTGCTAAACCAGGGCGAAAAAAACCTGCCGGTTGCACTTGAAGTGGGAACCTTGTTTACCCTTGCGCAGCTCTACTTTGTTACCGAGGATTACAAGCAGGCGATTAATTACCTGAATAAGTGGTTTAAGGTTTCTGACCGTATAACTGCCGACTCTTATGCATTGCGTGCCCAGGCCTATAATCAGGTTGGTAATAAGAGCAAAGCACTGGCGGATATCAATATTGCGGTATCCATGTATGAGAAAGAAGGCAAGGTGCCCAAGGAAGGTTGGTACGGTCTTCAGCAGTACGTGTACTTTGAGCGCAATGACTATAAAAAAGTAGCCGGCGTTCTGGAGAAATTGGTACAGCACTATCCCAAGCCTGTGTACTACAAAACACTGGCGGCTATGTATGGCGAGCTGAAGCGAGAAAAAGATCAGCTGCATATGATGGAAGCCGCTTATCTGGCAGGTGCGCTGGAGAAGGATCGGGACCTGTTGAACATGGGTTATCTCTTTATGGGGCACGAAATGCCTTATAAAGGTGCCAAGGTGATTGCCAAAGGTATCCAAGAGAAGAAGATCCCTCGTACAGCCAAGAACCTGGAAACACTTGCTCAGGCGTATCAGATGGCTCAGGAGCTGCAAAAAGCGATTCCCCAGCTGGAAGCTGCAGCTCAATTGTCTGATAAGGGGGATATCTACTCGCGTCTGGCCGGTATCTATCTGGACTTAGACCAGAATGAGAAGGCCGTATCTATGGGCAAAAAGGCCCTACAAAAAGGCAAGATCAAGCGTGTTGACACCCTGCATGTGGTAATGGGGATGGCCAATGCCAACCTGAAGCGCTATGACGCGGCAATAAAAAGTCTTAGAGAAGCCTCGAAAGATGAGCGCTCTGAGAAGTTTGCCAAGCAGTGGATGGAATTTGTCAAGGGTGAGCAGGAGAGGGAAAAGCAATTAGCAATTTAATCGCTTAGTTACTTTTCAATCCCAGAAAAGCCGTACAGAGATGTGCGGCTTTTTTTATGCCTCTGTTTCCTCTTTCTGTAATATTAAATGTTGCTATAACCTGTATTTACGAACTATTTGCATTTTTTCGTGAATTGGCTAATGATTAAAGTCAGCTGATCAGCTTTTTCCATTTCGGCATTCAGATGCCTTTTACGCACCCTAATAACAATAGGAGAGGTGTTATGGATAGAGCTTGCACGCCATTTTCCAGCCCCGATTTTTTCCCTACCCACCTGCTTGCTGGTTATGCTAAAGGCTTGGCCTACGCAGCCCTGATTACTCTCGGTTTGATTTTTGCAATGAGTCAGTTGATCTCCACAAATTTTGTGGAACCGGTGGCTAAGCCGTTACCGACGATTCAACCTATAGATATGACCGACAAGAAAGTGGTTACCCAGCAAGAGTATCAGGCTCCGCCAAGCCCTCAGGATATTCCGCCACCGCTTGAGCGTACTGAGACGATTAGAAAAGTGGAGACTATAAATACCATCCCAACGATTACTCCTCCGGTTACTGAAACTGGTAATAATCCAGCTATCGTATCGAGAGAGCCTGTGCCTGTTTATAAGGCTACACCGCGTTATCCGAGCACGGCTATACGCAGAGGTATAGAAGGTTATGTAGTTGTGGAGTTTACGATAAGCAAAACCGGTGCGGTGCGCGATGTGCGTGTTGTTGCTGGCTATGACAGCGCCGGCAATCCAACCAATGTATTTAATCGTTCGGCACAGGCTGCGGCAGAGCGGTTTAAATATCAGCCACAAGTGGAAGATGGCCACCCCGTCGAGCGGTATGGTGTTCGCAATCGGATCACCTATAAACTTGCACAATAAAAAAACGGCCCGTTTGGGCCGTTTTCTATTTTCTGTATATCTGCTTAATCAATTTCCCTTACCGCACCGCGATCAGCGCTGGTGGCGAGTAATGCATAGGCTTTTAGGGCCTTGCTGACTTTGCGGGGGCGCTCTTTTTGGGGTTTCCAGCCCTGCTGGCCTAGACTCTCCATTTCCTGGCGGCGATTCTCAAGTTCCTCTTCACTGAGGGCAATCTCAATTTTGCGCGCTGGTATATCGATTCGGATTGGATCGCCATCCTGTACCAGGGCGATATTCCCTCCAGATGCAGCCTCTGGAGAAACGTGGCCGATAGAGAGGCCAGAGGTGCCCCCGGAAAAACGTCCATCGGTAATCAGGGCACAGTGTTCCCCAAGGCCCTTGGATTTTAGGTAGCTGGTGGGGTACAGCATTTCCTGCATACCGGGCCCGCCTTTAGGGCCCTCATAGCGAACAATTACCGCCTGGCCTTTCTGTACTTTACCTTCGAGAATATGGGCAACCGCCTCTTCCTGGCTCTCGACAACATGGGCCGGGCCCTCAAATTGCCACAGTGTCTCGTCCACACCAGAGGTTTTTACTACACAGCCATTAGGGGCCAGGTTGCCGAATAAAACTGCCAGCCCGCCCTCAGCAGAATAAGCGTGCTCGGCTGAGCGAATGCACCCTTGCTGACGATCGGCATCCAGAGTTGGCCAGCGACAGGCCTGGCTAAATGCGGTCTGTGTGGGAATACCTGCGGGACCAGCCCGGTAGAAGTCATGCACCGATTGCTGATCGGTGCGAGAAATATCCCATTGCCTTAGTGCATCCGCTAATGAGCCACCGTAGGCGGTGGGCAGGGAGGCATCAATTAACCCAGCAGATTCCAATTCGCCGAGAATCGCCATTACCCCACCGGCTCGGTGGACGTCCTCCACATGGTACTTCTCTGTGTTAGGTGCGACTTTGCACAGTTGCGGCACCTCGCGGGAGAGTCGATCGATATCCTGTAAGTTGAAGTCGATATCGCCCTCCTCGGCTGCGGCGAGTAGATGCAATATCGTGTTGGTCGAGCCGCCCATGGCGATATCGAGAGCCATGGCATTCATAAAGGCTGCGCGGTTGGCGATATTGCGAGGCAGGGCGCTCTCGTCATTTTCTTCGTAGTAACGCTTGGTCAGCGAGACGATTTCTCGTCCGGCGCGCAGGAACAATTCTTTGCGGTCAGCATGGGTGGCCAACAGGGTGCCGTTGCCTGGCAGTGAGAGGCCCAACGCCTCAGTCAGACAGTTCATGGAGTTGGCGGTGAACATGCCGGAGCAGGAACCGCAGGTGGGGCAGGCAGAGCGCTCGTACTCCGCAACCTCTTCGTCAGAGGCTGTATCTGTGGCGGCGATCACCATGGCATCCACCAGATCGAGCTTGTGGTCGGCCAGTTTGGTCTTGCCAGCCTCCATTGGTCCGCCGGATACAAAAATAACCGGGATATTCAGGCGCAGGGCAGCCATCAGCATGCCCGGAGTGATCTTGTCACAGTTGGATATACATACCAGGGCATCAGCGCAGTGGGCGTTGACCATGTATTCCACCGAGTCGGCGATAATCTCACGGCTGGGTAGGCTGTAGAGCATGCCATCGTGGCCCATGGCGATACCATCGTCTACGGCGATGGTATTGAATTCCTTAGCGACACCGCCGGCTCGCTCGATCTCCCTTGCCACCAGCTGCCCCATATCTTTGAGGTGTACGTGCCCGGGTACAAACTGAGTGAATGAATTGGCGATGGCGATAATCGGCTTGTGGAAATCCGCATCGGTCATACCTGTGGCACGCCACAGGGCTCGGGCACCGGCCATATTGCGTCCGGCGGTGGAGGTACGGGAACGATATCTGGGCATGGTACAAGCATCCGGCTGTGTAAATTAGAGCGTCAGCTTAGCAAAAAAAGCCTATATCTGGGATGTTTTCGCGCAGTGCGGATCCACTGCGCTACTTACTAGGATAGGTATTGCGATAGGAGAGAGTTAAGACGTACCGTCCTGGCCGAGCTGTTTGCGCAGAATGCGTGAATTGCGCTGGATGTTGTACAGGGATTTTCGTGAGGCAGGCAGATCACTTACCCCGACCTGATCAAACCCCTGTTCGATAAACCAGTGTTCGGTTTGGGTGGTGAGCACATAGAGCTCGCGGATATTGACCGCTCGGGCTTGGCGTTCGAGGTGGCGCATCAGCTTAGCGCCGCGCCCACCGCCACGAAAATCTGGGTGGCTTGCCACGCAGGCAATCTCAGCGGCAGAAGTATCGTCGCTGTCGTCTCCAATAGGGTAGAGAGCGGCACAGGCTACGGGTGTACCATCGACCTCCACCAGGGTGAAATGATCTATCTCGGCTTCGAGCTTTTCCCGTGAGCGTCTTACCAAAACGCCCTGCTTCTCCAGTGGGCGAATCAGGCCGAGAATCCCCCCCACATCGGTGATTCGCGCCCGGCGCACCACTTCATAGCTATCCCGGTAGATCATGGTACCGGCGCCCTCACGGCGAAAAAGCTCCTGGATCAGAGAACCATTCTGGCAGTAACTGAGCAGGTGGACCCGGGCTATACCTGAATTGCAGGCCTGAATGGCACACTGCAGGGTTTTGCTCTGTATTCGGGTGGCGGCTTGCTCGGCCTGAACAATACTGAGCTCGTTGATTGGATTACCATCAAGCATCAATTGCGCCGGCTCGCGGAACAGCACCAGTTTCTCGGCTCGCAGGACTCTAGCGGCCTCTGCGGCTAAGTCCAGGTAATTAATATTGAATAGTTCGCCGGTCAAAGAGGTCCCCAGGGGGGATAGTAGCACCAGTGCGCCCTGGTCTAGTGCCTGTTCAATAGTGTTGACTTCCATGCGCCTCACTGTGCCGGTCCAGCCCAGGTCGACACCATCCAGAACGCCGCATGGGCGTGCAGTAACCAGATTTCCAGAAATTACCTTCAGCGCTGAGCGCGCCATGGGGGAGTCGGGGAGCCCCTGGGAAAAGGCCGCTTCGATATCGAAGCGCAATCTGCCCACTGCGGCTTTTATCACTTCCAAGCTTTCCCGGTCGGTAACACGCTTGTTGCCGTGAAAACGGCCCTCAATGCCGCGCTCTTGCAGGGCGCGGTTGACTTGTGCACGGCAGCCATGCACCACTACCAGGCGGACTCCAAGGCTGGCGAGCAGCGCAAGATCGTGGACCAGGTTGCGAAAGTTGCTGTGTTCGAGCCCGTCGCCGGGAATGCCGACTACCAGAGTGCGACCGCGCAGGTCATTGATATAGGGCGCCGCATGGCGGAACCAATTGAGGGAGGCGTTCTCGTCGGTCACTAATACCTTTCCGTCTGTCGATATATTTGCTTGTGTAAGGGGCGGATAAAAATTTAACTGAAGCCAGGCTGGCCTGAATGGTTTAGAGGCAGAAGCGTCCGATCAGGTTGCGCAATATTTTTACCATCGGCTCTATACGATCGAGCTCCAGGTATTCATCCGGTTGGTGAGCCTGATCTATATCACCGGCGCCAAGCACGATAGTGTCAATATTCATGCTCTTCAAGTAGGGGGCTTCAGTGCCGAAGGCGACACTCTGGGCGCTGTAACCGGTGAGCTTTTCCGCAACCTTGACCAACTCAGAATTAGGATCCTGTTCGAAGGGTTCGGTACCGGGAAACAGAGAAACCATATCGAGATGAATTCTACTGTTGTCGATACATGCCTGCAGCCTTGTATTTAACTCACGGCGCAATTCCAGCAGTGACATACCGGGTAGTGGGCGTACGTCAAACTGTAATTCCGCATGGCCGCAAATTCGGTTGGGGTTGTCACCACCGTGGATGCAGCCAAGGTTGAGGGTAGGTACGGGGACGACAAATCCGGGGTTATTGTACTTTTCCTGCCACTCCCCGCGCAGACGTAATAACTCCCCAATAACCAAGTGCATAGCCTCCAGGGCGTTGGCACCGAGGCTAGGATTGGAGGAGTGCCCCGATTGTCCCGTGATACGCACGGCCTCCATCATCACACCCTTGTGCATGCGAACCGGGCGCAAGCCAGTCGGCTCGCCAATTACCGCGTAGCGTCCTTGCGGTCGCCCTGCTTTGACCAACTCTCTGGCGCCGGTCATTGAGGTCTCTTCATCGGCGGTAGCGAGAATGGTCAGGGGCTGGCGCAGAGGTTTATCGATAAAGCTACGGGCGGCTTCGATGGCCAGTGGGAAAAAGCTTTTCATATCACTGGTGCCCAAGCCATAGAGGCGATTGTCGCGCTCCTGCAGGATGAACGGGTCTGAATGCCAGCGCCCATCGTCGAAGGGAACCGTGTCGGTGTGTCCGGAAAGGATCAGGCCGCCTTCAGCGCCCTCATGTGCGCCGAGGGTGGCAATCAAGTTGGCTTTATTCGTGCTGTCTGGCAGGGGCATCAATTCCACGGTGAACCCTAGGGTATCGAGCCAGTCTGCGAGTTTTTCCACCACCGGGCGGTTGCCCATGTCCAGCGCTGGATCGGTGGCGCTGACACTGGGGCAGGCGATTAATTGTCGAAGCTGGGTCTTTAACTCAGGTACTGCGATAGGCGCCATGGGAATTGTCCCCTATTTTGTTGCGTCGCTCGTTGAGGATAACCGCCAGTGCGATTGCGCATCCACCCAGAGCGAGTCTGGGAATATCCGCATCGCGGTTCCAGATTAACAGGTTTACCAGTAGGCCGGCGGGTACCAGGGCATTGTTCATAGCCGCGAGAGTCGCCGCGGAGACTAGGGTGGCGCCCTTATTCCAGAGGAAATAACCGAGGCCGGAGGCCACAAGGCCGAGCCACAACAATACTCCCCATTGGGTTAGGGTTTGTGGATACCTGGGCTCGCCCAAAAAAGCCCATGCGCATACCGTAATGACTGCCGCACCTAGAAAAAACCAGCCAAATGTCTGCCTGGGCGGGAGAGATTGATCCCGCTGCATAAATTGCTTGTAAGCAACCTGGCCGACGGCAAAACACAGGTTGGCCCCCTGAACCACGGCAAAGCCTAACCAGTAATCGCCACTAGGGGAGTCCCAGCGGATAATGGCCGCCCCGCAGACTGCCAGCATTGCGATGGCCAAATTCCACAGTGATAGGCGTCGCTCAATCAGATCATAAAGCAGTGCAATGTATAGAGGGGTAAATATGGTAAACAGCAGCACCTCAGGCACACTCAGCAGCAGGAATGACTGATAGTAAAAAAGGTACATGGCCCCCAGCTGTAAGGCACCAATGGCCATTAGAACAATGGCGTCGCGAGCACTAGAGCGTCGCCACTTTAACAGGGGCAGAAATACCAGAGCGGCCAATAAAACCCGAGTCATCGCCGAGAAATAACTGTCGACCTGACCGGCGAGGTAAACTCCGATCAGGCTGAAAGAAAAGGCCCAGAGCAGGGTGACAAGGATCAATAAAGGCATGGGAATGCTTTCTCGGGAACGGATGATATGCGGCAAATAGCTAGTGGCTGGTGAGTATTGCGCGGGAGAAGAATAAATGGAAGGGGTTGCCACTTACTGCGATGAGTAGCGTTCAATGAAGCTTGCTCAATCGAAAATGGGGGACAAAAACATCGCCCTCACCGTTTGGAATGGCTGTCATATACTACGATGCGCCCGGCTGTTATTGCGGGCAACTTGGTTGCCCCAACGCAGTAGGTTTACATTGCAGTCGTTGCGGTCGATCAGCACTTCGATCAGGCACAGGCCACTACGCTTCTTGGCCTCAGTGATTGCCTGATCCAGCTCGCCCTGGGTGGTGACCCTACACCCCCAGGCGTTGCCTTCCCCTGCACTAAAAGTCTCGATCAGCTTGGCGTAATCCCAATTCTTAATCGTGTTATAGGGGCCATCGTGGATCTCCACCTCAATGGTATAACCACCATTGTTGATCAGGAAAATAACCGGGTTAACCCCGTAGCGAATCATGGTGGATATTTCCTGGGCAGTGAGCTGGAAGGAGCCGTCGCCAATGCAGGAGATCAGGCGCCCTTTGCTCATTCCGAGGGCGTAGCCGAGGCTGGCTCCCACAGACCAGCCGATGCTTCCATATTGCATCTGAATCTCAAACTGTGCTCCCTCGGGCAATGAAAGCTCCATACCGTTAAACCAGGAGTCCCCAGTCTCCACCAGTAAGGTACTTTTGCGATCGAGCAGCTTCTGTATTCGTGCGAACAGTTGTCTAGTGGTGAGTGGTGTGTCGGGTTTACCGGGTTTGGGGATATGTTTAGGGCTGCTCACCCTGTGGTAGGCCTTCAAGGCCCCATCGTTTGCACTTAGTTGTCCTACAAGGGCATTTAGCAGATCCCTCATATGCACATTGCTGTAGCAGGTGTCCCCCAGTTGAACAGAAGTAGGTTGCACCAGGATGGCTTTATCACCCTGAAAACACAGCTGATGGCCCGTTGTTGTGTAATCGGTAAACAGGGGACCTGCAAATAATAGAGCATCTGCTGTATCCACAATCTCACTGCATCCAGGGGTGCTCACAGGGCCCCAATAGATACCCATAAAGCTCTCAAGGGTCTCGGGAAGTAGACCCTTGGCATCGGGCATTGAGGCGAGACCATATTTACAGCTATGGGCCAGATCACACAGGGCTTTTTGCGCACTGGCTGCACGCACCCTGCTGCCAGCAATTAAAACCGGGCGCTCGGCACCATTTAAGAAATCGACGATATGCTTCACAGCGGCGGCGAGGGAGTCGGGATCGCTGGTAGGGCGTCGGGCAAAGCCGCGCGGAATTGGCGCCGAGGTTGGGGCATTGGCGACATTGGCGGCGACCTCTATATACACTGGTTTGCGCCGCAACATGGCGGTGTCCAGTGCGCGATCTATAGCGGCCGGTGCCAGTTTGGGGTGGTGGATGATTACGGTCTCGGCGGTGACGTAAGAGTACATCTCGCGCTGATAGCTGTAGCTCACTTCGCCCAGAGTGTGGTGCAGGTACTCCCACTCGGCTTCCGAATTGGTATTTGGACCCCCGGAAATGGCAATCAGAGGGAGATCCTCCGCATAGGCCCCTGCGACTGCGTTGATCATGCTGAGCCCGCCAACAGAAAATGTGACCACGGCTGCGGCGGGTCCCTGGGTTGCCCGAGCGTAGCCGTCAGCGGCATAACCTGCATTCAGCTCATTGCAGCAACTGATCATCTTCAGGTCTGGCTCCAGCAGTAGCTGGTCGAGCAATACCAGATTGTAATCGCCAGGCAGGGCAAAATAGTGGCGAATACCCACATCCTTCAAGCGCTGTGCCAGGTAGGTGCCAACGGTCCAATGTGTAGTGTCACGTGTCGTCATGTGGCGATATTCATTCTCAGCCGGTGATCGCTACTCGGCGGGCGGGACGGTTTCGGATAGATCTGGGACAGCTTAGTTCAGTTTCTGAGAGGGTGATGAGGGGGCGATGAGGGGGGGGCTCTGGCCAGGTAGCAGAACAAGAGCGGTTCGCTTGAAATAAAAAAGGGAAGCTGAGCTTCCCTTTTTGATGGATATTGCGCAGCCGCAATTAGCCAAACAATCCCTTGAAGAAGTAGAAGAACAGGATTGCAATTCCAGCGCCAGCGGGCAGGGTAACTACCCAGGAAGCGGCGATGGTGGTAATCATACGCAGGTTCAGCGCACCGATGCCACGGGCTAGGCCAACACCCAGTACCGCGCCCACCAGGGTATGGGTGGTGGAGATGGGCAGGCCGGTGCCGGAGGCCATAACCACGGTAGCAGCGGCGCCGAGTTCTGCAGCAAAGCCGCGGCTGGGCGTTAGCTCAGTAATTTTACGGCCAATAGTCGCCATTACTTTAAAGCCATAGGTGGCCAGGCCCACCACAATACCCAGGCCCCCAAGCAACAGAATCCATGAAGGCATGGTTGCCTTGGCGGTTACCGCACCCACTTGGATGGTGTTGACTACCGCCGCTAGTGGACCAACGGCATTGGCCACGTCGTTAGAACCATGGGCGAAGGCCATGGCACAGGCGGTGAAAATCATCAGGATAGCGAAGACACGCTCCACATTGGCAAAGCGGTTTTCTGCTTCGATGGAGGTGTCACGCTTGATACGCTTGAGCATGGTGACGCCAACGCCTGCGACCAACAGACCTACAATCGCGGCAATACCGGCGTCCTGCAGGAAACTGAGCTTGATATCTGCGTCTTTGAGAACGTGCTTCAGACCCTTGGTCAGGGTCACCATAGCGATCATCCAGCCCACGGCGAACATATAAAAAGGAATGTAGCGCTTGGCGTTGGCAAATGGATCCTCGGTATCGAGGATCAGGCGTTGCACGCTGCGGAACAGCAGGAAGGAAATAGTACCTGCCAGCAGCGGGGAGACTACCCAGCTCGCTACAATGCTACCCACCTTGCCCCAGGCCACCGCATCGGGGGAGATACCCACTGCGGAGAAACCGACAATAGCGCCGACAATGGAGTGGGTGGTGGATACCGGCCAGCCGAGGATACTGGCCACCAGTAGCCAGGTGCCGGCGGCGAGTAGGGCGGACAACATGCCGTAGACGAGCAGTTCGGGCTGCGAGGCAAAGATTTCAGAATCGATAATGCCTTTGCGGATTGTGGCGGTTACCTCACCACCGGCTAAATAGGCGCCCGCAAACTCGAAAATCATGGCGATGACAATCGCCTGTTTGATAGTCAGTGCTCGCGAGCCGACTGAAGTGCCCATGGCGTTGGCGACATCGTTGGCACCAACACCCCAGGCCATAAAAAAGCCCGCGACACAGGCCAATATCAACAGAATATGGCCATATTGACTAAGAATTTCCACGTTGAACCCCCTAACGTGCCAACAACAACTGCAAACGGTTACCCACGCTGTGGGCGCGATCGGCCAGTTCGCCGATCCATTCAATTACCCGGTAGAGGAACATCACATCCACCGGTGGTAGGTCTTTTTCAATAGTGAACAGCGAGGCGCGAATTTCGACTTCCAATTTATCCGACTTACGCTCCAGTTCATCCAGCTCTTCGGTCATACGCTTGGCGATGGTCACCTCGCGCCCGGCAAAGCCGCTCTCCAGCAACTCATCCAGTTCATTGATCGCGCGCAGGGCCTGGGCGGAAGTGGCCACGGCGCTCTCTACAAAAGTGGTCATCAGAGACTGCAGACTCTCAGGGACCTGCATTTTTCTACCGACCGCCAGCCCGGCAATATCCTGCGCTGTGTTGGCCACTTCGTCTTGGGCGTGCAGCAGCTCCAGCAGGTCGGAGCGGGAGACAGGCATAAACAGGCTGTCTGGCAGGTGCAGACGCAGGTCTCTCTTGATGTCATCGGCGCGATTCTCTGCTGCAGAGATACGCAATTGAATCTGCTCCGCTTCTTTCAGGTCGCCTTTGATGAGGGCGTCGAAGAAGGGGATCAGGTCGGCTGAAGCCTCGTGGGCCGTAGCCATATGCTTCTCGATCGGCTTGATCGGTGAGCGGCCAAACAAATTGGCAATATTCGACAGGGCCATGGTTAGCTCCATTGCTCAGGGTGCGAAACGGCGGCATGGTACCCCAATCGGAGCCACTTCGGTATTAGTGCGTTAACGATGCACTGTCGGCTTCGATTGATAGGGCTACAATGCGTCGTCATATGAGAATAAGGGGGCATGCCGATGACAGAGAGTAGAGCGGCGGACAGGTTGCTGGATTTGCGTGGATTACTGGAGGACCTCGTTGCCCAGGGCTACGTGAGCAGGCTGGATGCGAACCGTATTGTGGGTACTCCGCGCACTGCGGAGCAGGCACAGATGCATCCGCTCAGCTATATCGCCAGCTGCGATCTGGCCAGCCAGAAGAGCCCAGGCACTTTACTGGGCGACGAGCTACTCAGTGCCTGGCTGGCGGAGTGTGCAGACCACCCCCTCTATCATATCGACCCGCTCAAAGTGAATGTGAGCGCGGTAACCGAGGTAATGAGTTTCCAGTTCGCCAAGCGCCACCAGATTTTGTGTGTCGAGGCTGGTGCAGAAGAGTTAACCGTTGCCACGGCCCAGCCTTTCACCCACGGTTGGGAGGAGCAGCTGGAACATACCAGTGGGCGTCGGGTGCGGCGGGTGGTGGCTGACCCTGCAGATATCAAGCGTTACTGTGTGGAGTTTTACTCCCTGGCGAATTCCATTTCTGGCGCCAGTGGACTGCAGGGTACCTCTGCGGCGAATAATTTTGAGCAGCTGCTGGAGTTGGGCAGCCTTAAAGACCCGGAGGCCAATGACCAGCATATCGTTAATATCGTCGACTGGTTGTTACAGCACGCTTTCGATCAACGCGCCAGTGATATTCACATCGAGCCGCGGCGTCAGGTGGGGCGTATTCGTTTTCGTATCGATGGGGTGCTTCATCCGATCCATGAACTGCCCGATCAGGTCAATGCGGCGGTAACCAGTCGTCTAAAAATCCTTGGACGAATGAATGTGGCGGAGAAGCGCAAACCTCAGGACGGCCGCATAAAAACCAAACGGCCCGATGGCAGCGAGGTGGAGCT
This sequence comes from Microbulbifer mixtoriginis (SeqCode), assembly GCF_052466865.1. Classification (NCBI taxonomy): domain Bacteria; kingdom Pseudomonadati; phylum Pseudomonadota; class Gammaproteobacteria; order Cellvibrionales; family Microbulbiferaceae; genus Microbulbifer; species Microbulbifer mixtoriginis (SeqCode). The sequence goes on along the minus strand of NZ_CP174293.1, from coordinate 4,738,837 downwards.
TCGCCTCTCCACTCTGCCCACCGCCTTTGGCGAGAAGCTGGTGATGCGTATTTTCGATCCCGAGGTACTGGCGCGCTCTTACAGTGACCTGGGGCTCTCCGGCACCGATTTGGCCCGCTGGCAGACGATGCTGGCGCGGCCCAACGGCATTGTGCTGGTTACGGGCCCTACCGGCTCGGGTAAGACCACTACCCTATATACCGGCCTCAAGCAGCTCGCCACCAGTGCAGTGAATGTCTCTACCGTGGAAGATCCTATCGAGATGGTGGAGGAGAGTTTTAATCAGACTCAGGTCCACCATTCTATCGGCTTCGATTTTGCCGCGGGCATCCGTACCCTGATGCGCCAGGACCCGGATATCATCATGGTGGGGGAGATTCGCGATCTGGAAACCGCGCAGATGGCGGTACAGGCAGCGCTCACCGGCCATTTGGTGATCTCCACTCTACACACCAACGATGCTCCCACGGCGGTTACTCGTCTGTTAGATTTGGGATTGCCTCACTACCTGCTTAAGTCCACCATCCTCGGTGTTATGGCCCAGCGCCTGGTGCGGACTCTCTGTCCTTCGTGCAAACGTGAAGGCACAATCAATGAGGCGGATTGGCATTCCCTGGTTCGCCCATGGAAAGCGCCTCTACCCGAAAAAGTGTATGCCCCCGAGGGCTGCCTGGAATGTCGTAACACTGGCTACAAGGGCCGCCAGGGGATCTATGAAATCCTACCGTTTAGCGAAGCGGTGCAGACCATCGTCACCCCCGATTGCGACCTACAACAGCTGCGTCGCCAGGCTATGCGCGAGGGTATGAACAGTCTGCGTCTGTCGGGGGCCAAGAAGGTGGCTACTGGCCTGACTACGGTGGCGGAAGTATTGCGTGTGGCACCGCCTCCGGATATCGCTTTTTAATTGGGCCCAAATTCCCCAAGTAGTTTGAGTTTAAAAATTGTGGGGCGGGAGAGCTGCCCCTGCAGAATTCCACTTTTGGAAATAAGGATCGATTTCCCATGATTGATAGCGCCATCTGCCCCGAACCCCTGCGCCTGCAACTGCAGAGTCTGTGGCAAGACTGGCGCGAGGCGGCGGGCCCGGCATTGGCGGCTGAGGCAGAGGCGTTGCTACAAGAGAAAGCGCTTGGGTTGGCACTGGCACGCAGTTTTATCGGTTCTGAGTTCTTTTATCGACAGTGCTGCCGCCAACCGGATTTCCTCTTGGAACTACTGCAACAGGATGATCTGGGCCTGCAATTGCCTTGCTTTGATAGCGATGAAACTTTAGATCTGGCCCTGCGTCAGCTGCGCAACCGAGCGACCGCCGAGGTTATTTTCCGAGACTTTGCCGGCCAGTGGGATATTCCCAGGGCCTGCCTGCGTCTCAGCGAGCTGGCAGAGCTCGCTATTAGCACGGCTTTGCAGTGGCACCACCGCCAGCTGGCACAGCGTTATGGTGAGCCCCGGGATAAAAGCGGGAGGGCTCAGTCTTTGGTGGTGCTGGGTATGGGTAAGCTGGGCGCGCGCGAGCTGAATCTCTCCTCGGATATCGATCTGATCTTCGCCTATCCCGACCCCGGTCATACCGATGGCGATCAATGTGTGGAAAACCAGAAGTTTTTCCAGCGCTTGGGTCAGCGTCTGATTAAATCCCTGGATGCCATCACGGCGGAGGGCTTCGTGTTTCGTGTGGATATGCGCTTGCGCCCCTATGGTGACAGCGGCCCATTGGTGAGCCATTTTGCCGCTCTGGAAGATTATTATCAGACCCAGGGGCGCGAGTGGGAGCGTTACGCCATGGTCAAGGCGCGTCCGGTGGCCGGCGATCAAAGCGTTGCCGCCGAGTTGATGGAGCTGTTGCGGCCATTCACTTACCGTCGCTATATTGATTTCAGTGCTATTGATGCCTTGCGCGAGATGAAAGCGCTGATTCAGCGACAGGTACGCGCCCGTGGGTTGATTGACAATATCAAGCTGGGGCGCGGAGGTATTCGCGAACTGGAGTTTATCGTGCAGGCTTTCCAGTTGATCCGCGGTGGACGTGTGCCGGCGTTGCGAGAGCGCAATTTGTTAACAATCCTGCCTTTGCTGGAAGCTGACGGCCATGTGGAACCTGGTGTCGCCGATGAGTTGGGCAACTGCTACCTGCTGCTGCGTCGGGTGGAGCACGCCTTGCAGGCTTATAAAGACCAGCAGACCCAAGCGCTGCCGCAGGACCCAGCAGAACGCGAGCGGCTCGCATTCGCCCTAGGTCGCGACAACTGGGATCAGTTGTCCAGGGAATTGGCTGCCGTTCGCAATGTGGTGGAGCGAGAGTTCGACACGGTTATTGCACCGCCGGAGGAGATTGCCGAGCCCCATGTGGCGGAAGAGTGGCAGGGATTGTGGAGTAGCTGTGGCGATGAGAGTAGTGAAGAGATCAATCTGCAGACCCTGGAGAATGCAGGTTTCAGTCCGGCGCCGGAGGCTCTGGAGTTGCTGCGGGATCTCAATCACTCTCCAATGGTAGTGGCACTGCCAGCATCTTCGCGTGAGCGCCTGGATCACTTTATGCCCTTGTTGCTGGCCGCAGCCAGTTTGCAGGAAAGACCATTGTTGGTGCTCGGTCGGGTACTCCCCCTGGTGCGCTCAGTGTTGCGCCGCAGCGCTTACCTGGTGCTTATCAATGAGAACCCCCCAGTACTCAGCCAGCTGGTACAACTGTGCAGTGCCAGCCCACGAATCGCCGAGCAGCTGGCGCGTCACCCCATCCTGTTGGATGAACTACTGGATTCTCGCCGCCTGCTGGCACCGGCCACGGCTGAAGATATTGCCGATGAGCTTCGCCGCGAACTGTTGCGTGTCGATCCAGCAGATCTGGAGCTGCAGATGGAAACACTGCGCTATTTCAAGCAGAGCCAGAGTCTGCGTATTGCCGCTCAAGAGGTCAGCGGGGCATTACCGCTGATGAAGGTAAGCGACTCTCTCACCTGGCTGGCGGAAGGCATATTGCAGCAGTCACTCAGCCTAGCCTGGGCGCAAATGGTGGATAAATATGGACAGCCGGCCGGCGCCACAGCTGAAGATATGCACTTTGCCATTGTCGCCTACGGTAAGCTTGGGGGGCTGGAATTATCCCACGGCTCCGATTTGGATATTGTTTTTGTGCACGATGCGGACTCCCAGCTTGCTACCGACGGCGCAACCAGTATCGACAATTTGCGCTTCTATACCCGCCTTGCGCAGCGCCTGATTCATATCCTGCAAACCCGTACCCTGAGCGGACCGCTGTATGAGGTGGATACCCGTTTGCGCCCTTCGGGCAATTCGGGCCTGTTGGTCACCTCAATGAAAGCCTTTGAAAAATACCAGCGCGAGAGTGCTTGGACCTGGGAGCATCAAGCGTTGGTGCGCGCCCGCCCGGTTGCGGGTAGCGAACAGCTCTGCAAGGACTTTGAGGCCCTGCGCCTGAAATTGCTTTGCGAGCCCAGAAATGAGGGGAAATTGCGCGAGGAAGTGGTAGGGATGCGCGATAAAATGCGCTCTCACCTGGATAAAAGCAATGATCAAAATTTCGACCTCAAGCACGGCCCGGGCGGTATTGTCGATATTGAATTTTTGGTTCAATATGCTGCTCTGGCCTGGGCGCAAACTGCGCCCTCGATCGTGCGATACACCGATAACATTCGCATTCTCGAAAGTCTGAATGACGCGGGCCTGATGCCGGCCAAACAGGTCGAGCATCTGATCGACGCCTACAAAGCCTACCGATCTGAAGGTCATCGCCTGGCACTACAACAACTGCCAGGGACAGTGAGCGATGACCGTTTCACAGCGGAAAGAAAGACCGTTCTAACAAACTGGCAGCAATTACTCGGTTAAAACCGGCTTGGTCCTGCTGCCCGATTAAACTGTTTTTCAGGATTAGTGGGAGTTGCCCTATGTCTTTTGCCGACCGCGATGGCGTTATCTGGTTTGACGGTGAGTTGGTTCCCTGGCGCGATGCGCGTGTGCACGTCCTAACCCATACCCTGCACTATGGCATGGGTGTTTTTGAGGGAGTGCGCGCTTATGAAACCGATCGCGGAGCCAGTATCTTTCGCCTGCAGGATCATACCCGTCGTTTATTTCGCTCCGCGAAGATCATGAATATCCCTATGCCCTATGAAGCGGATGAGCTGAATGAGGCTCAGCGTCTTGTAGTCAGGGAAAATAATCTCCAGCACGCCTATTTGCGCCCAATGGTGTTTTACGGCTCTGAGGGGATGGGGTTGCGTGCAGAGGGGCTTAGTACCCACGTAATCGTCGCCTCCTGGGAGTGGCCCAGCTATATGAGCCCAGAGGCATTGGAGCGTGGCATCAAGGTCAATACGTCCTCTTATACTCGTCACCACGTCAACATCAGCATGTGCAAGGCGAAGGCCAACGGTAATTACATCAACTCAATGCTGGCCCTGCAGGAGGCGATTCGCAACGGTTGCGAAGAGGCGTTATTGCTTGATCCAGAGGGCTATGTGGCCGAGGGCAGTGGGGAAAACTTTTTCATCGTCAGGGATGGGATTATTTATACCCCGGAGCTGACCTCCTGCTTGGATGGCATTACCCGGGATACGGTGATTGAGTTGGCTAGGGAGTGCGGTTACCGGTTGGTGGAGAAGCGTATTACACGCGATGAGGTTTATATCGCCGATGAGGCCTTTTTTACGGGTACCGCCGCAGAGGTGCTGCCTATCAGTATGCTCGATGGTCGCTCCATCGGCAGTGGTCGCCGCGGCCCAATCACCGGTCGTTTGCAGGGACTTTATTTTGATGTAGTACACGGTCGCAGTACCGCGCACCGGGGTTGGCTGAGTGATGTAGATGACACCGGCCTTCATGACACAAGCCATATTGCTGTAGCCTAACTCACCAGATTTGGGCTAAGTTCAGATCCTCCCAATTTCAGGTGGAGGGCACTTTAAAGTGCCTTCCCTGACCAGTCTCCAGGGGAAAGTAGTACCCTGCCTGTTGTTCTCGTAGAATGCTCAAGTAAATTATCCCTCTGTACTCAATAGGTGTCTGCCCATTGCAGACTTGGTGTGAATCGAAAGCGTTGCATAGCGAATTCAATCTTTACCCCTGTTTAATGGGGTGCTGGTAAATAAGTCATTAAGGGCTGTGGGAGTTATTGGTGTTACCAATTAAAAACTTTGCGAAGGATTGGAAAGGCATTTTTGCTCAATTTTGGCAGCGCAATGAGCTGATCGATGTATCTACAAACTTGCAAATGCTAGGAGGCGCTCTGCTGCTTTTATATGCAGCACTATTTCCTTTGGGGAGCGATTTTGCAGATACCGCTAAAACTCTATTTATTGTTCTTACTTTTTGGGTACTTTTTACCCGTGGAAGAAACTGGCTCAACTCACCAGTCGGATGGTTCTTCGCTGCTGCTTTATTAGTTCAGATGTTGTCCTGGGCTGGTATGTTAATGGCATACCCAGAATGGGCCGAGTCTTCCCCGAAATTCCACCGCCTGGGGCAGTGGTTTGTATTCGCTGCCATAGCCTGCTGGTTGGGCGGCAGTACTCGCAATACTTTAATTCTCTGGTTGACGGCACTACTTGCTCTGCTTTTGGCACCCTGGGTAGCGGGAGGGGGATTTGCTGAGTGGATAGATGGAGCTAGGGGGCAGCGAGTCGAATTTGGTTTCCATAATGCCCAGCATACCGCCATTCTTTTTGGTGTTGCACTGTTGGGCCTAGCCGTTTTCTCTCGTCGCTTATTTAGGTATACAGGACTGTTATCCATATCGAGCTTAGCCTGGGCTGTTGCTGTTGGTATATGTGCTCTGGCCGTGCTTTATTCACAGACTCGTGCGATTTGGTTTGCTTTGGCCGTATCTCTCTTCACTCTCTTAATCGTTTGTGTGTTTATAGTTCTTCGCCAGCAGGGTAAGGGAGTTTGGTTGCGTTTAATCGCTTGGGGGACGGTCATCGGTGTGGCCATGGTCGCCCTTTGGGTGAAAGTTGGGGATGTGGTGAGCAAGCGCCTCGGGCTCGAGAGGAACACCGTTGATGCTTTGCTTTCAGGTAATCTTGATTCGATTCCCTATTCTAGTATCGGTGTCAGGATCCATAGTTGGCATGCTGCGATGAATTGGATAGCTGAGCGCCCATTGCTTGGCTGGGGCGGTAAAGGTCGACGTCTCGTTATTCAAAATCTGCAAGGTATGCCATCGGAGTTCAAAAATACTATTGGGCATCTACACAATAGTTATCTTGATTTACTGGTGAACTATGGAGTTCTGGGCGCGTTGGTATGGGGAGTCCTTAACTGCTGGGTATTCATATTGGCTTATAAAAGCTGGCGCAGGGGTGTTTTACCTGGCGACTTCTTCTTATTTTATATCGGTTTTATGATTCTCTGGCTGATTGCGAATTGCTTTGAATCCTATCTTTTTTACTCCAGTGGCCATTTTATTTTTGGCATAGTGGTTGCTGGTATTGCTACCCATATTTTTCGCTGCAGGAGTGAATTTAGGCCTGAACCTGGCCGGAATCTCTAAGAGAGAACCTGAGGGGCTAAGCCCCTCAATGCCTTGTAGGGCACTTATACTTTCGGGCGTCCCACACAATAATAGTCCATGCCGCTCTCGGCCATGTGTTGGGGTTCATAGAGGTTACGGCCATCAAAAATAACCGGATTAGTTAACGCCTTGGTAACGGCCTTAGCATCAATGGCCTTAAATTGCTGCCACTCGGTAGCGATAATCAGGGCATCTGCCCCAGACAACGCAACTTCCTTAGTGCCACAGAGTTGCATGTCTTCGCGCACACCGTATATCCGTTGGCACTCCTCCATTGCCTGAGGATCAAAGGCTTGAACCTTTGCACCGAGCTGCCAGAGTTGTTCCATCAAGGTACGGCTGGGCGCTTCGCGCATGTCATCGGTATTGGGTTTAAAGGCAAGCCCCCACAAAGCAAAGGTTTTTCCTTTCAGGTCCTCGCCAAAATGCTCTGTGATTTTTTGTAGCAGGTAGCTTTTCTGGGTTTGGTTACGCTCCTCCACAGCATTCAAAATACCTGGGGATACCCCCATTTGAGTTGCTGTAGAAATTAATGCTTTCACATCTTTCGGAAAGCATGAACCACCGTAACCGATACCGGCGTAGATAAACTGGTAGCCAATGCGGGGGTCAGAGCCAATACCCTGGCGTACCTGCTCGATGTCTGCGCCCACATGATCGGCGATTTGTGCCATCTCATTCATAAAACTGATTTTGGTGGCCAGCATGCAGTTAGCTGCGTATTTGGCCAGCTCCGCACTGCGAACATCCATGGTGATGATTTTTTCATGGTTTCGGTTAAATGGCGCATAGAGCTGACGCAGTGCATTCTCTGCGGAGGTGCTGCGAGTACCAATAATGATGCGATCTGGTCGCATGCAATCGCTCACTGCAGAGCCTTCTTTAAGGAATTCTGGATTTGAAACGACTTCGAAAGGGATATCTTCGGCATTACGTGTAGCCAGTCGATCAGCAATGGCCCTACTAACTAAATCTGCAGTACCCACGGGGACTGTAGATTTATTGACGATCACCTTGGTTTCGCTCATATAAGTGGCGATAGATTCGGCCACTGCCAGCACATGGCGAAGGTCGGCTGAGCCGTCTTCGTCAGGAGGGGTTCCGACGGCGATAAAGATGACTTCCCCGTGCTCTACGCCCTGTGATGCATCAGTGCTGAAATTCAGCGTTCTATTTTTTAAGTTGCGCTCAATCAGCGGGGATAGGCCAGGTTCATAGATGGGGATGATCCCTTTTTTCAGATCTTCGACTTTCTTCTCATCGATATCAATGCACAAAATATTGTGGCCAACTTCAGCCAAAACTGCGGCCTGAACCAAGCCGACGTAACCGCTGCCAAATACCGTTACATTCATGAGTATCCCATTACCTGTCACTGGAGGGGCTTTGCCGCCCAAAAATATGCGCGCTAGTGTACCAGATATTGCCCCTAGGCCTTGGGGCGCAATTGGCATATCCCATGCTCTTATATTCGCCGACAAGTGGGCAATAAGCTATGCTTGCGGCCTTTTACTGGCAGGGGTTCATTGGCTTTGCAGCTGAAGGTATGGCGTTTTCTCGATGGTAACCGGGCGCATGAGAAACAGAGTGCGGCGCTGGTTTGTGGCCTGGGTAAAAGTTTTGCTGGGCAGGTACAGAGTTTTGATATCCCTGCAGAGTTGAGCGCTTCGCGCATTTTCATGGGGCGGGCACAACAACTCGATCAGCTGCCTAAACCGGATTTCCTAATTGGAACCGGCCGCAAGAGCCGTATGCCGATGTTGGCCGCGCGCCGCCGTTACGGTGGTCGCGCAGTGTCGATAAATCTGCCGCAGCTACCTTTTAGCTGGTTTGATTTTGCGATTGTGCCGGAGCACGATCGGCCACCACCTCTGGAGAACATTATCCTAAGCCAGGGTGCCCTAACGGAGCCTCTACCCGATATTGGTCCTCAGGCTGGAAAGGGGTTAATTTTGCTCGGTGGACCGAGTAAACACTACTCCTGGGATCTTCAGGCTATCCGGGCACAGATAGAGCCATTGATAAGACAACCTCTTGATTGGCAGATTTCCAATAGCCGCCGAACGCCAGGGAGTACATTGGAAGCCTTGTCCGAGGGCAATGCCCGCTTTATCGATTGGCGCTCATGTCCTCCCGGTTGGATTCAGGAGCAGATGGCCACGACTGAGCAGATTTGGGTGAGCGAAGATAGTGTTTCCATGCTGTTTGAGTCCTTACAGAGCCGCGCGAGGGTGGGGGTAATTCGGGTTCCCGGCCGGGATAAGTCCAATAAGGTCCGAGCTGCGGTGCAGAGGTTGATCGATCAGGGGGTCGTCAGTGAACACCTGGAAGAAGTGTTAGCGCAGCCGCCTCGCCAGCCTCTGGATCAGTACCTTTTATGTGCCAGGGCACTATTGCGCCGTTGTGGGCTATTGGCCAATTAGCCTTTCAGGCCGCGGGCTTCAAACTTTCGCCAGGGTATCTTCTTGTCGGAGACTTCCCATTCCACGCGCAACCACATACGTTGGATACGGCGGTGGATATAACGCCTGGCAAAGAAACTGGAAAATTTCGGTAGTGGCAGGAACGAGGCGCAGCCCAGGCCATCGATAAGATAAATCTGCAAACGCCCGTTTTCTCGGCGTAAGACTAGGTTGTGCGCGATCAGGTTTTTGGTCAGTACACCGTATTCCAAGAGCCAACTGGCAAACTCTTGTAGTGCAATACGCACCTCTTCATCCAGGCCGTGTTTGTTTAAATATTGGCGTAGGGTAGGTGCCGGAGTTCCGCTTTCATCTAAGATCATATCGGTCACTGCGGCGGGGCCGAGGCTGGTCTGCTGGATTCCATACCAGCGGGGTAGGTGCTGCCACAGTCCGGCGCTACCCCGTTGAAGGGCACTTTGGCTATAGCCCTCCTGCTCACGTAAGTTATCGTCAAAGCTATCCAGGCCGCGTCCACGCTTATACCAGGGGGCCCTATCCAATAGTATTTGAGTGCGTCCAGGGCGCATCACTTTGACGCACAAGTGAGGCTCCTGCGGATGCTGATAGCAAAAGCGATTGCCTCCACTGGCGAAGGGTTCACGATTGTTCAAATCTATCATGGCGCCATATTTCTCTTATTGTTGTTAAGCATAGTGCGATAGATTTCCATGGTGTGGGCGGCTTGTCGCTCTAAGGTAAAGGCTTCTGTGAGCTGGGGTCTTTGTTGAGGAGTGTCTAGTATCTCCAGGGTCTTCTTGAGGAGCATTTGTCGGTCCCCTTTATTGACCAGTCCCCGTGGGAAGCAGGCTTGCAGGGATTCAGCCGGGCCGCCGATATCATAACCAATAATCGGTGTGCCTATTGCGGCGGCCTCGATAACGGTGCGGCCAAATGGCTCCGGGCGTTGTGAGAGATTGAAAACCAAATCGGACTGCTTGTACCAGTAGCGAATATCAGAGCGATGCCCAACAAAGCTGACACGATCCTCTATCCCCAGATTTCGTACTTTTTCTTTTAGTTCTTCTTCGTAATGGGCTTTATTCGCTTCGCTGCCACCGAGGATTACTCCATGAATATGGGGGTCTAAGGGGACGAGTTTAGCAATTAGCTCAATAAAATCTTCCTGACCTTTCCAGCGGGTCAAGCGTCCCGGCAATAACAACCAGCGTTTCCCTTGGAGCTGTGGAAACTCCTTACAAGTCCGCTCCATCCAGTCAGCTGGGAGACAAATTTGGGGGTGAAACTCTTTGGTATCGACCCCGCGATAGACAATCTGAGGGGGCCTCTGTAGGTCATTAGGGTAGTTCTCCAGCAGGTAATCGTTTACGCACTGTGAGATAGCGATAACCTGCTCGGTTTTTGCCATGATCGCACTGTAGCGGTTGGTCGAGTAGAGCCCGTGCGCTGTGCTCAGCAGCCGGGGACGTTTGTCCACGGGCATTTTTTTCCAGGCCAGGTAAGTAAGCCAGGCGGGCACCCGGGAGCGAACGTGCAAGATATCTGCATTTAATTTCTGCAGCAGATTACGCAAAGGGCGCACTTGTAGCAGGCTGGTGAGGGACTTTTTATGGATTGGCAGGGTGATATGCTGTGAGCCTTCATGCTGTAGCTGCTCCACCATACGGCCGCCACTGGAAATGACAATGGATTCATGGCCGGCATGGACCAGTGCACGGGCAAAATCCAGGGTTCCCCGCTCAACTCCGCCCGAGTTTAAGGCGGGCAGTAGTTGCACAACTTTCAAGTGACCAGCTCCGAGTGACCAAGAAGAAAATGTTCTGCCAATGATATGATGGCCAGGTTTTGGCTTCCTGGCAGGGATCTCATTATATGCAGTGAAGCCTGAACCAGTACAGCTGGTGGTACGCCTTACCAGTATTTGTTTTCTCCCCGTGAAGCACTTTTGTCGATGCGAGTTCTGTATAACGTTATTTTTCGAGCGGCGATGCCACTTATTTTGCTGCGTCTGTGGTGGCGTGGCCGCAGCCAGCCCGAGTATCGGCTGCGCCTGGCTGAGCGCCTGGGAAAAGTGCCGAAGCGCCTTAGTTCTGCGCCTTTACTCTGGGTGCACTCAGTGTCTGTGGGGGAAACGCTGGCGGCGATACCGGTGATTACCCAGCTGGCGGCTCGCTACCCTCAGTGGCAGTGGCTGGTGACGACGAGCACCCCCACAGGTTCTGAGCGGGTGACTGAGGCGCTGCGCCCTATTCTTGGCGGCCGTTTACTGCATTACTACCTGCCTTACGACCTGCCAGAGTGTCTGACGCCATTCCTGCAGGCTTTACGTCCGAATATGCTTGTCATTGTGGAAACTGAATTGTGGCCGAATCTCCTGCACTTTTGCAGAAAGCGCAATATACCGACGCTGCTGGCCAACGCCCGGCTCAGCGAGAAATCTGCGCGCGGCTATGGAAAGTTTCCAAGATTTACCCAATCAATGCTGGCAAATCTGGATAAGGTCGTCGCTCAGTATGATGTGGATGCTCAACGCTTTGTAGAGTTGGGCTTGCCGGCGCCGCGGGTGCTGGCCAGTGGCAATATCAAGTTCGATCTGGATATCGGTTTAGGGTTGGTCAGTGAGGCCCAGGCCCTGGCCCACCAGTGGCGTGGATCTGAGGGGCGCAAGGTGTGGCTGGCTGCCAGTACCCATGCCGGTGAGGATGAAATTATTCTGGATGCCTATCGGGCATTGCTAAAGACCAGTGAAAATTTGCTGTTGGTGTTGGTTCCCCGACACCCACAGCGCTTTGAAAGTGTTGCACGGCTCTGTCAGGAAAGGGGCTTCCAGGTGGTTAGGCGCAGTGAAGGGCGGGCGCCATCTGTCTGTGATCAAATACTCCTGGGGGATACGATGGGAGAGCTGCTGCGCTTCTTTGGCGCGAGTGATATGGCCTTTGTGGGTGGCAGCCTGGTTCCTGTGGGCGGACACAATATGATTGAGCCAGCAGCCTGGGGGGTCCCGGTGGTATGCGGGCCTTTCCTGCATAACTTTTCCACCGTTGCCCAATTGCTAAAGGACGCTGGCGGCATGGTGATTGCCGAAGATGCAGTGAGCATAGCTGAACAGCTGGATCTTTGGTTGAAAAATGATCGCCAACGTATGGCTGCAGGGCAGAATGCCAGAGTGGTGGCACAGGAAAATAGTGGCGCTTTAGGACGTCTGCTGGATGAAATTGAGAGTCTGATGCCTGATTTGAAAGATCAGTGAGTGGATCAGAGTCCACTCACTGATAGAGGTACTACTGATAAATATGCGCTTACTTAGAAGGCGCTGGTGTACCGGGAGGACTGGACTCGCCTACGCGGAACACATTGTGTGCTGGATTCAGCATACTATCCAATTCTTGCAGATCCTTTGGCGACAATAGCCCCGCCACCAACTTGAGGTTCAGGCTGTTGATGATGTAGTCGTAGAGGGCGTTGGCATAATCCGTCTGAGACTGGAACAGGGTCCGTTGGGCCAATAACACATCGACGATATTACGTGTGCCCACCTCATAGCCGGCCTGGGTGGCATCCAGTGCACTCTTGGCGGAGACCACCGCCTGTTGCCGCGCCGCCACCCGGGAAACATCGGTCACTACCGCACGGTGTAAGGTACGGGTGGACTGGATGGTGTTGCGCTCGGTTAGGTTGCGCAGATCCTGGGCCTGGAAGGACAGGTTGCGCGCCTCGCGGCGATTGGCGCTAATCAGGCCACCGGTGTAAATGGGAATATCTAAGGTAATCGCGGCGGTAGTATCGCGAAAATCCTGATCTCGTGGAAATACCGTAGATCGATTCCGCTCCCTAAAAGGTTCATCAAATAAAAATCTAGTTCTTTGATCACCTTCCGAGGTGAACTTATTGTACGAGACAGAGCCTGTAAGCGTAGGCAGATGCTGGCTGGCGGCAGAGCGAGCATTGTAGCGGGCTGCCTCGGCGTTTAGTCTTGCGGCTTTTAGGGTAAAGTTATTTGCCAGGGCGAAATCGACCCAGTCGGCTCGATCTGACGGTACTGGCGGCGCTACCTGAAAGCTCTCTATCAAAGGGGCTACCTCATCGTGATAGCCACCGGTCAGTACCGAGAGGGCGTCAAAGGAAGAGAGTAAGTTATCCTGTTCCGTTAAGCGGCGGGCAACCGAGCTATCGAAAGCCGCTTGGGAATCATAGACGTCGGTGATTGCCGTCAGCCCCACCTCGAAACGCTGCTGGGTTTGTTCCAGCTGCTTTGCCAGAGCTTTTTCTTCAGAGACGGCCGCTTCCAGTACATCATAGGCGCGCAATACATCGAAGTAGGCAGTGGCTACGCGGATCATCATATCCTGCTGGTTGGCGCTGTACTCTGCCGTAGCCTGTTCGGTTAGTTTCTTACCTTGCTGATAGCCAAACCAGGCGGGGGCATCAAATATCGCCTGGCTAAGGCTCGCATTATATGTTCTGTCGTCAAAAGTACCTGTATCCCGTTGGAGGAAATCGACCAATTCAAGATTGTTGTCGTCGTTTTCATCAACAGGTTCTGAATTTCCAAATTGCCTGAACTCGTGATTTCTTGCCGCCTGGATCTGTGCATTCACCTGCGGCAACAAGGGCGCACGCAGCTGATTTTTTGCCTCAATTCCAGCATGGTAGGCGGCGCGGTCTGCAGCCAGCTGGGGATCGTTATCCAGCGCCTGCATATAAATATCCCACAGGGTGTCGGCCTGGGCCTGCATGGCGCCGAAGCCCAGCAGGGTGGCGGCGATTAGTTTCTTCAGTGGACGCAACTGGCGGCCTTTCGGCGCTTTGCGGTTACTTCTTTTCATCTGTTTCAACTTCCTGTGGCGGGTGCGGTCTTCAAGCTTCTGTCAGTTCTCTGGAGCGGCACTCGAGTTTTGGTTCTCGGTGGGTTCCCTTGGCTCGCATGGTCCGATGTTGCTGCCAGTCTCCCCAATTAGCAGTCGCGAGAGTGTACCCGCGGCCAGTCTAAGCGTCGAGGCGACGCTTTCGGCTTTTTGGTATATCTTCGTTAAACCGACGCGAATGTGCGTTTACCGGTATCTGCCTGGCAGTATCAGGGCAGCATTGAATAGGGCAATGCCCCTACATTGCAATAGACGCGCCATGGAAGTATTTGGATGCGGCAAAAATTGTGCAGAATAAGGCAAGGACCTCTGGCACATGGATCAGCTGCGCATCAAAGAGCCAATACCCTGGCAGCGTGCCTGCCACGAGTGCGACCTGTTATTGACCGGCAGTGTGGCACCGCCCGGTCAAAAGCTGGTTTGTCCCCGGTGTCGCTGCACGTTGCACCGCAATAGTAATCACAGTGTCTATTACACTATTGCCCTGAGTCTCACCGGGCTGTTGTTATTTATTCCCTCTGCCAGCCTGCCATTACTCAAATTCTCAATTTTCTCTTTTGGTGCCGATAATACCCTATTGAACGGGGTTCACTCTCTATACAAAGCAGGATTTATCTGGCTGGCGTCTCTGGTTTTATTTTGCAGCGTGCTGGCGCCCCTGGGCAAATTTCTGTTGTTGTTATTTATTTGCTGTGGCAGTGCCTGGAGACTTTTGGATCGCGCGGTTGCCTTTGCCGTGCGCTGGTATCAACACATCAAAGAGTGGGGCATGCTGGATGTCTATATGCTGGGTATTCTGGTGGCATTAATTAAATTGAGAGACCTGGGCAAAATGGATGTGGAGCCTGGGCTCTACTGCTTTGGTGCCATGATGTTAGTGGCAAACCTCTCCTCTCTTAGTTTCGACCAAAATGCCATTTGGCAGCGAATTGCGCTGCGGCGTGTCCTGCGTGAGGCGGCCACATGAGTGCCCCGCAGAAAGCCCTCCAAAATGGAATGAGCAGCTGTTTGAGCTGTCACCAGCTGATTATTTTACCGGCCCGGGGAGGGCGCTGCCGCTGCCCTCGTTGTGGTGCGAGTGTCTATGGACGCATTGATGGCAGTTTGATGCTTACCTGGGCACTGACAATCACCGGTGCCTTGTTGTTACTACCAGCAAATATCCTGCCGATTATGAGTGTTGTTTACCTTGGCGCCGGTGAACCCAGCACAATTATCAGCGGTGTTATGCAACTGTATAACAGCGGTATGTGGGGCATCGCTCTCATTGTCTTTGTGGCCAGTATCGCCGTGCCGGTAATGAAGCTACTGGGATTGGTACTGCTCTTGGTACAGATCCAATTGCGATTGCATTTTGTGCCCTCTCAGGCAATGAAAATATATCGGGTGGTTTCCGGAATCGGGCGTTGGTCGCTGCTGGACCTGTTTATGATTTCTATTCTTGCGGCGCTGGTGGACATGGGATTTATCGCCCGAGTGGAAGCAGGGCCGGGCAGTACCGCTTTTGCCTCGGTGGTGGTGGTCACCATGATGGCGGCGCGTTCTTTCGATCCGCGCCTAATATGGGATGCCCATGATGGCGATCTGTATGCAACCGCAGTAGAGCCGGAAACGGCTCACAGGAGTGCGGCGGAGAATGGCTGACAATACGCCAGTGGATAATGACACCATAGAACCCAGCGCCTATGAAGGTCCTCAGCGGGGACAAGTGCGCAGGAGTCGCGGCCTGCCGCTTGTGTGGATATTGCCCCTGGTAGCGGGTTTGATTGCCGCCTGGTTACTTTACCAGGATATGGCTGAGGGAGATGTGCACGCGAGCATCCTGTTTCACTCCGGCGATGGTCTGGTGAAAGGCAAAACGGTGGTGAAATATTCCGGTGTGGATATCGGCATAGTGCAGGATGTGCGGCTGGTACCCAATGCCAAAGAATTAAATGGTGCCGACGGTGTTTTGGCTGAAGTCAGTCTTAACCGCAGTGCCGAGTACCTGCTGGTCGAGGGCACCGAGTTTTGGGTGGTGAAGCCGGAGCTCTCCATTACCGGTATCAGCGGATTGGAGACTTTGCTATCGGGTAATTACATTGCGGTGGAGTCCGGCAGTGGCAAGCGTAAGCGGGAGTTTGTCGCTCTGGATCGTCCACCGGCATTTATACGCGGCGACGGTTTACGCGTGGTACTGAAATCCCGCCGCCTCGGCTCCCTCAGCCGGGGCTCACCGGTGTACTACCGTCAGTTACGTGTGGGGCAGGTGGCCGATTACAGTCTCGACGAAAATGGCAGAGAAGTCAGTATCGAATTATTTATCCGGCGCGAGTACGGCTATTTGGTACATCGTGGCAGTCGCTTTTGGAATAGTTCCGGGATTTCGATTGAAGGAGGGATCAGCGGTATCAGTATCAATCTGGAATCTCTCGCCGCTCTTTTTGCCGGTGGTGTCAGTTTTTACACGCCGGAATCCCAGCGCCAGTCGCCATTGGCGGTCAATGGCACAGAATTTAAATTATATAAAAACTTCGCTGCCGCAGATGCGGGCATTGCCGTCACTTTAAATTTTGACCGAGGTGTCGATGTGACACCCGGTAGTACCAAGGTGTATTACCAGGGCATCAAAGTGGGTGAGGTTAGTCGCGCTAAAGCCAACAAGAGTATGAATGGAATGGAAGTGCGTGTCTTGATGGACCCGGCGACCGATGACCTGCTCAGTGAAAATACTCGCTTCTGGTTGGCGCCGCCCACTTTTGATTTTAGCGGCGGCTTGAATGAATTAATTCAGGGTAACCGTATCGAGGTAGATCTGCGCCGGGGGAAGCGTTCTCAGCGCACTTTTTCCGCGCGCGCTTCGGCACCACAAATGGACCCTAGGGTCCCTGGACTGCATTTACGCCTCACTTCCCGCAACCCGGGCTCACTGCAGCGCGGTGCCCCCGTATATTTTCGCCGAATCGAAGTGGGCAAGGTACAGGGGATGGAATTGCGCAGAGATGGCGAAGGCGTAGAAGTGTATGTGGTGATTGAACCGCGCTATGCACACCTGGTTAGGCCAGGTGCCCGCTTTTGGAATATCAGTGGATTGCGCGCTAGTGCGAGCCTGAGCAGTGGCATCAAAATACAGGCGGATTCGTTGATGTCTTTGTTGCGTGGTGGTGTTGCTTTTGGCATCCGGGGTGGGGAGTACGAAAAGGGTGGACCTGCGCAAAATGGCGATCAGTTTCCTCTGTATCGCAGTCGCGAAGCGGCGATGGAAGAGGGGATTGAAATCAGTATTAATTTACCCAGCGCTGAGGGGCTTAAGGAAGGGGCTCCGTTGCGTTACAAAGGTGTGCAAATTGGAGAAATAACCCGCTTGCGCCTCGGCAGGGATCTTGGTGAAGTTCAGGCACGAGCAAAGCTCTACCATCGCGGTGGCAATTTTGCCCGTGCCGGCACTCGTATCTGGGTGGTGTCCCCGCAGATTGGTATCAGTAAAGTCGCGCACCTGGACACACTGATTACCGGCCGCTACCTCGCCCTGGAGCCCGGCGGCGGGCCGCCGGAGACAGAGTTCTACGCCGAGCTTCAGGCCCCGAAGGAGGATCTTGCCGAAACTATGAGTCGACCCGGCCTGACGGTAATACTCGATGCAGCCAGGCGCGGTTCTCTGGTGGCCGGCAGCCCCGTTTATTATCGGCAGGTGCAAGTGGGGGAGGTTACTGGCTTTGAGCTGGGAGAGTGGGCGGACCGGGTATATATCTTTGTGCACATCGAGCCAGAGTATCGCCCGTTGGTGCGTGAGCATACGGTTTTTTGGAACGCCAGTGGTGTGGATGTGAATTTTGGGCTGAAAAGTGGTCTTAATGTTAATACTGAGTCTGCTCAGGCTCTAATTAAAGGGGGCATTGCTTTCGCCACGCCCGAGCCGCCATTTATGGGGTTCGAAGTGGAATCCGGTAGCCACTTTCCACTCTACCCACGGGCGGAACCCAAGTGGTATAAGTGGAGCCCCAAAATAGAGCTTTATAATTATTCGGAACCGGTCAAATAAATAACAAGGTAAGGAGCATTTATGCGTTATATAACCATGGGATTAATGACTCTGCTGTTCTTGGCCGGGTGCCAGGAAATGCAAGTGGAGCGGGTGAGTACGGGGGCTCAACCGGTGGCTTTTTCTACCTATAAATGGGGAGTGACGCCACTCAATGATGCGGATGCCTCAGCACAATTGGTAGAGCTAGACGAGGAGATGCGCAACTCAGTGGCGGCGCAATTACAGCAGCGCGGCTATCGAGAGGTGGCTCAAGACCAGAATGCAGATATGGTCGTGGATTATCAGGTGGCTGTGGTTGATGAATTTTTTTCCGGCGATACACGAGACCCAAGCTGGGACAAGCAGTTTGATAGCAATGCACCCCAGGATGTCGTGGAGCTGCCGCCGCTCACCGATGCTCCGCTAGTGATTATGAGCGTGGGGATTGGTCGCCCCGACGGCGCGATAATTTGGGGGGGCAGGGCCAGTGAACTCCTGACTCGCCCAGACAGTATTGAGCAGCGCCAGCGTCTGATCTCACGGGGCGTGTATGAGTTGTTGAGGGATTTGCCTCAGGCCTACCAGTAAACTGAAAAATTATCGGCTCTTTATAATCCCTCCAACTGACTCCTCATCGCCGGCCGTTGGCCGGCGAAACCCCTCAAATATCAGAAAACTACCAGTTACTATTTTTTACTGGCCTGTTTTTTTACGGTCCGCACAGGCAGGGCTGCAAAAAATACTTTGAAGGCAGTCTGCAATTTTTGCTAAGGGCTAGGGGCGCCCACGTTGCATCAGGGTGTTGTAGAGCTCAATGTAGGAGTCCACGATAAACTGCTTCGAGTAGCCATTCGCATACACTTCCGCAGCATTCTCGATCAGGCTCTGGCGCAACTCTGGATTATCCAGCACGGAGCGGATGGCTTTGGCCAGGGCATCAGCATCATCGATAGGAGTGATCAGGCCGCTATGACCATCGCTGATGACTTCCCCCGGGCCTTGGGAATTGGTGGCGACAATGGGGCAGCGGTGTGCCCATGACTCCATCACAATTGAACCCAGCCCTTCGTGCCGTGACGGGCATACGAACAAATCTGCGGTGCGCATCAGGGTGGTAACGTCGTTGCGCCAACCGAGGAAGCGTACGCGTTGGTCCAGGCCGAGTTTATGGCATAGGGCTTTCAGGTTGGCCTCTTCTGGACCTGCACCGGCGAGCCACAGGGTAGCATTGGGTATTTGCGCTAGAGAGTGCAGCAGGACATCAAAACCTTTGTTGACGTGCAGGCGGCCCGCAGCGAGGATGAGGGGCTTGTCTTCCGGCGTATCGAAACTGTTGCGTGGTAGCGGTTCTACCGGAGTTTCATCGGCAAAATTGGGGATATGAAAAATCCTCTCCCTGGGAATACCACCATCAACCATATGCTGGCAAATACCCTTGCTGATACCGATCCAATAATCCGCGTGCCGATAGTACTTCAGGTTGTAGTAATGGCCGAGCCGGCTGACCAGTAGATAGTTTTTTGAGTTGGGAGTGATAATAGTGGCACGCCCCATCCAGGTCATAACGATGTCCGGCTGCCAGTTATTCAGTGCCTCGCGATAAACTCTGCGGCCTAGAAAATCCAGTTTGCCACCAAACTTAAAACCTTCGGTTTCAACCCCATTGTTACGCAGCGCTTGCACACGGTGATCGTGGTTGCGGATAAAGGCTTTCTCATTAATCTCAGTGCGCGGGTTCAAACCGCTCACCAGGCGCACGAAAAAATTTTCCGCACCGCCGTGCTCGGCACCGGCGAGGACCTGCGCCACTCGAATTGGCTTGTTACTCATAAATCCAACGTATTCTGTGTAATTCTTCCGGTGGCCCGTTATTTCAGCGAGCCATTCAGGTTGATATCGCGGGCCCAGGCGTAGTCGTGACTAAAGGGTTGCAGGCTGGTGGCCTCAACAATGTATTGGGCGTAAAGTTTCGAGTTCATTTCGGTGTGGAAAAACTCCCGGGCTTTAGCTGCCCAAGCACGGCGCTTGGCATCGTCGCTATGGAACTCGCGGATTTTTTCCAACAGGTCCTGCTCATCAGAAAAGTAAACCACGCTCTCTGGGGGCAATAGTTCGTCGAAGTGCAGCTTGTCACTGGTGAATTGCAAAATACCATTACCGGCAAGCTGGGCCATTCGCGCAGAAGAGTACCAATAATGGGTGTCTTGGCGATTAAAATTTAGTCCCATTTTAGTTTGCGCGAGTGCGCGATCGTAGTCTCGTCCCCATACTGGTGCTTCACCAAAGCTGCCGTAGGTTTTGAAGTTCAGTGAATCTCCCAGGGTATCCTTGAGATTTTTCACCATTTGCAAGCGCTTGGTGAAATCATTGCTGTTGCTACAAAACAGCAGATCAATAGACAGATCAGTGCGTTCGGCATTATTGAGGTTTTCGATAGAGGGTTCGACCGGGTTGGGCATATGGTAAACCCGGGCGTTAATGCCCTCAAAAATACTCAGTTCGCGACGGCCGGTGGAGACGAAGATGGCATCGGCCACTTCGGCGCGGTGTTTGATACGCTCAACATTGCTGGGCACGAACAGTGGATCGTTATTACAGTGTGCGATTAGGCAATTGGGCTGTTGTTGCTTGATCGCCTTCAGGGTGTCGTTACTGATCATGTCGCAGTGGCCGGCGATGATCAGGTCGGGCTCAAATGCTTCAACCGTTTCTAACAGGCGGCGATTGGCTTTGCTCACCCCCAGGTCGCGGATTCCGAAGGGCGCTTCGAAAGCTGCCACATCCCGGTCGCTGAACACCTGCGTATAGTGATCGTTTTTGATCAGGCCAAAAGTCAGTTTCTGCGCCCAGCTAACCCGCGTCTTACCGTAACGGCGCAGTTGTTGGTAGGCGATATTGAGCACTCTCATGGTGGTGCGGTCTCTAAAAAAATCCAGGAAGATATTACGTATGGCCGCTTGCTAGAGGGGCTGGTACGGTGGGCGCAGAGTATAACAGCTGCATCCCGCTCATATAGTGTTCGAGTATGCAGACCCCACTCGCGCAGAAGGTCAGCGAACTAATGTCAAAAATGAAGAGTCAAAAGGGGTTGTCCCCAGAGTTTTCCGCAGATTCTGTAGAAGTTGTTTCCAGGGAAACGGTTTATAAGGGATTTTTTTCCATGTTGCGGCTACGGCTGCGCCATCGCCTTTTTCGTGGTGGCTGGAGTGAAATCTTTACCCGGGAGCTGTTTGTACGCGGTCCGGCAGTAGGGGTATTGCTCTACGACCCTGAGCGAGACCTTGTTGCGCTTACCGAACAGTTTCGTATTGGCGCCCTAGAGCGGCCGACAGGCCCCTGGTGTCTGGAAGTGGTTGCCGGCATGGTGGAAGCCGGAGAAGACCTAAAAGATGTAGCTCGGCGTGAAGTATTGGAGGAAGCGGGGCTCAAAGTACAGGAGTTGCACTTTATCCACAGTTATATGCCCAGTGTTGGCGGAAGCTCCGAACGGCTACATCTGTACTGTGCGCTGGTGGACTTGAACTGTGCGGAAGGTTACTTTGGTTTGGAGCAGGAAAACGAAGATATCCGCTTGCGGGTGTTTTCCAGGGACTCGGTACTCGCCGCCATGGCGGGGGACTATGCTCCAGGAGAGAACCCTATCGATAATTCGGCCACCATTATTTGTATGCAGTGGCTGCAGTTGAACCGGGCAAAATTAACAAAACACAGGCCAACTGCCTGACCGTCACTTGCGTTACGCAATGTTACCTGCGTATAGAGCAAACTGAGATCTGAGTCACGGCGGCCAATGAATTGGAGTGTTGATAATGGCTCTACTGGAAGAAGCGAAGGCGCGGCAGCAAAGGAAGTTGAAAATGTCGCCAAATGGCAACGCTAGGGCGGTGTATCGAGTCGATCTACCGTCTTATCATGCCGATTGTGACGCCAACTACCTGCGCTTGAGCAAATTGTTGCCTGAGCTTTCACAAAGAGCGCTTTGGCGCTACCAGTTGCCGGGCGGCACTCTGGTGTTGAGAGTAGTGGAGCGCTCCAGATATACCACGGAGGTGTCTCTGGCGGCGGAGGTAAATCTTAACGAGTGCCAATGGCTGGAACCTCCCGACTTGACTGTACGCCTCTACCACGATGCGTGTATGGCGGAGGTGATTAAAGCCAATGGTCGCGGGCCGGTGGGTGGTAAAGGAGTGGATACCGCCTATCCCAATCCCCGTATGCAGCATGCAGATGAGAGACCCCAAGCCAATCGCTTCCTTGGTGAATGGTTGGAGTACTGTCTTGCAAATGGTCGTGCAGAATTTGAACTGGTGTTGGATGGCCAGAAATTTTAATTCTGCTGCAGAACACACGGATGTGAACACAAGGTGAGCAAGTGATTCGCGAGCACAACAAGTCGGATTCACCCCTGGGGGTGACTTCGCACCGTCTTATCCAGATCACAGATCCACATATCGGCAGCAGGCCCGATTATCAATTATTGGGTCTGGATACCGGCCACACCCTCGATGAAGTTTTGACCTCTCTCCAAAGCCGGCAGCCCCATGCCCGGGCTCTGGTCGCCACTGGCGATATCAGCGCCAATGGTTCTGAGGCTTCCTACTGCCGATTCTTAGAAAAGACCCGCATACTTTCCATGCCCTGGTACTGGCTGCCCGGCAATCACGATGTGAGTACCCGCATGAAAAAACTGGCCCCCAACCGCTGTATCGATTTGGTCTCCTTGGGGGATTGGCGCCTGCTGCTGTTGGATACCAGTGTGACAGGGCAGATTTGTGGCGGCTTAGACAGCGCGAAACTGGAGCGCCTTCAGATGCTCCTTTGGGAGACTCGCGATCACCCGGTGATTATTATGATGCATCACCAGCCGGTCCCTGTGGGGAGTAAGTGGATTGATGGCCATATGCTGCGCGAAGGCTGTGAGACATTTTTGCATATAGTTGATCAGGCCCCCCAGGTAAAAGCCTTGGTTTGGGGGCATGTACACCAGCAGTTTGACAGCAACCGAGGCCATCTCGGTCTGCATGCCACTCCCTCTACTTCGGTACAGTTTACTCCCGGCAGTGGCCCCTTCGCTGTCGACGAAGAGATGCCCGGCTACCGCTGGTTTGAACTGTATAGCGATGGCTCCTACGAAACCGGTGTGGAGCGGGTGGCTATCTCCAAGTATTGTGTCGATCTCGCCTCATCCGGTTATTGATTTAAGTCAAACCGCTGCGAATTCGCAGCGGTACTTTCACTAAAGCTCTCAAGTCTTCCTCCTTGCTATTGGCTCCCCAGTAAAGAATGTAATGCTTTCGGAATAGACAGCAAACAGGTCACTGCCTATTGGTAACAACCATTCCTATTTTGTGCGACCTGAGCACAATGTATTTTCCCCTCTCTTTTTTAGCAAAAAACCAAATAAAACCATTCTTAACCAATCCCTTGTGTTTTTCCCCTATCCTCCCCGTACAATGAGATTACCTGTATTGAGCGGTGATTTTTGAATATGGGAAAAGCGTGGTGAAAGGTGAGCCAATAAAGTATTCAAGTGTGGTTTCTAGAATTGCCGAGGTTTGAAGCCTAACGGTGATAGATAATGTGATTGGGAGCCTCTCGCCGAATGTATATTTTTCGGAAATTCAGGAGCTTGTAAATGCAACAATTATTTTCTATACCTTTCCTCGCATTTTTATTATTGATTACGGCTTGTAGTCAGCAGTCCACTTTACAGGATCGCAGTGATGGCCTGGAAGCACGCCCCAGCCAGCTCGATGAAGTCGCGGCAGCTTTCGCCTTGGATCTCAGTGGCGCTAAGGTTTATATCGCACCGGTTCAAATTGACTACACCAAGCGATTCTCTTCCCTGCCCAGGCGCCAATATCGGGAAAAAGATTACGAGCTGGACCAGAGGGATCTACAGCGTTTGAATACACTGTTGGCGCAGAGCTTTAGTAATAAGCTGCTAAAACCGCGCAATGCCCAGCAAGTGTCGGAGCAGGCGGAAGCCGACTACACCCTATCCCTGTCACTGCAAGATTTTTCCCTGGCTGCACCGCTAGATCCATCTCCCTGGACTTGGCGTGTCTATACAGAGCAGAGCGCCTACGCACAGCTGGTAGGTACTTTGTACGATCGTAACGGCAGCGCAGTAATGCATTTTCACGATCGGCGGGATATTGGTGAGAATCTCGGTTCCTCTGGGCCGGGTGGACGGCTGGAACGTTTCACCAGTGTTACCTTTTGGTCAGATATGCGTGTGGATATTCGCCGGGCTTTTGCTAGCTTGAACAGATCGCTGCTGTAATCGGTCTCTGGAAGAGCAGGAACTGTGAGGAGGCCAACCCCATTGCTGCCGTGGGGCGCTATAATCCCCGACTATGCAAACACAAAATCTCAACGGAAGGCCGCTGCTGATCTATCTGCACGGCTTTCTTTCATCGCCTCAGTCCTTTAAATGCCAGCTGATGCGGGACCGGTTGGCTGCCGACCACCCACAGATCATTTTCTGTGCGCCACAAGTCTCCCCCTATCCAGGAAGTGCTCAGCAATCATTGCTGCGCCTATTGGATGGCTTCTTTGACTCAGACAAGTGTGGCCCAATAGGGTTGGTTGGTAGCTCTATGGGGGGATTCTGGTGTACCTACCTAGGCGAGCGTTACCATTTGCCAGCGGTGTTGATCAATCCGGCCGTTCGCCCATCTCGCTTTATGCCGGCCTACGTCGGCCAGGTGTTACAACCCTACAGTGGTGAGTCACAGGAGTATCGCCTAAGCGGTGCGGACGTTGATACCATGGCGCAATTGGAAGCAGAGATACCCAGTCCACTGCTGAGCCGCTATTGGCTTTTGGCACAGCGAGGCGATGAAACCCTCGATTACCGCGATGCAGAGTCTTTCTATCAAGGGCAGCGTCAAACTGTCGAGGAGGGGGGCGATCACAGCTTTCAGGGCTTCGCGCGTTACTGCGATCCCATTGTCGAATTTCTATTTAACCAGCAGTAATTTATAACAATTATGGCCAATTATTCCGCCGAAGATATTGAGGTACTCACAGGGCTGGACCCGGTGCGAAAGCGCCCGGGCATGTACACAGATACCACCCGCCCCAACCACCTCGCCCAGGAAGTGATCGACAACAGTGTCGACGAAGCGCTTGCCGGGCACGCGAAAAAAATTGAAGTGGTATTGCACAAAGACCAATCGCTCTCGGTTAGCGATAACGGTCGCGGTATGCCGGTGGATATTCACCCGGAACAGGGGCGCCCTGGTGTTGAAGTGATTCTTTCCACCCTGCACGCTGGTGGTAAGTTCTCCAACAAAAATTACCAGTTTTCCGGTGGTCTACACGGTGTGGGTGTTTCTGTAGTCAACGCTCTTTCCAAAGTGTTGGAAGTGACCATCCAGCGGGATGGTAAGGTGCACCGAATCGGTTTCAAAGATGGGGAAAAGGCCTCGGATCTTGAGGTTGTCGGTAATTGTGCCAAGCGCACCACAGGCACCAGTGTACGCTTTCTGCCCGACCCCAAGTATTTTGATTCCGCAAAATTCTCCGTGGTGCGACTGCGTCACCTACTGCGCGCCAAGGCGGTATTGTGCCCCGGCCTGACGGTCACTTTTATTAATGAGCAGGACGGTGAATCAGACGAGTGGTACTACGAGGACGGTCTCAAAGATTACCTCGCCGCTGCCAATCAAGGCTGGGAAATCTTGCCGGTCGAGCCCTTTGTGGGTAGCTTTGCCGCCTCTACCGAAGCAGCAGACTGGGCAGTGCAATGGCTGCCGGAGGGCGGTGAGATTACCGCCGAATCTTACGTTAACCTGATCCCTACCGCCCAGGGCGGTACCCACGTGAATGGGTTGCGCGCGGGCCTTCTGGATGCCATGCGTGAGTACTGTGAGATCCGCAATTTATTACCTCGCGGTATTAAGTTGGGCCCTGAGGATATCTGGGGGCAGTGCTCTTACGTACTCTCCGCCAAACTGGCAGACCCGCAGTTTTCCGGGCAGACAAAAGAACGCCTCTCCTCCCGTGAGGCCACCGCGTTTATTTCTGGCGTGGCCAAGGATGCGTTTAGCCTGTGGTTGAATCAACATACGGAAGAGGGTGATAAGCTTGCCGAGTTGTGCATTGGCAATGCACAAAAACGCATGCGCTCAGCAAAAAAAGTCGCGCGCAAGAAAGTCACTCAGGGGCCCGCGCTGCCGGGCAAGTTGGCGGACTGTTCCAGCGCCGATACCTCCCGCTCCGAACTCTTTCTGG
The DNA here is from genome assembly GCF_052466865.1 of Microbulbifer mixtoriginis (SeqCode). Classification (NCBI taxonomy): domain Bacteria; kingdom Pseudomonadati; phylum Pseudomonadota; class Gammaproteobacteria; order Cellvibrionales; family Microbulbiferaceae; genus Microbulbifer; species Microbulbifer mixtoriginis (SeqCode). The sequence goes on along the minus strand of NZ_CP174293.1, from coordinate 4,712,773 downwards.
TGGAGGGGGACTCCGCTGGTGGTTCCGCCAAGCAGGCGCGGGATCGCGAGTTCCAGGCCATCATGCCGCTGCGCGGTAAAATCCTGAATACTTGGGAAGTGGACTCCGCTGAGATTCTCGCCAGCCAGGAAGTGCACGATATTGCCGTGGCGCTGGGTGTTGATCCAGGCAGTGATAACCTGGAAGGGCTGCGCTACAACAAAATCTGTATCCTCGCCGATGCCGACTCCGATGGCCTACACATCGCCACACTACTCTGCGCCCTGTTCTTACGTCACTTCCGCCCGCTGGTAACTAACGGTCATGTCTATGTCGCCATGCCGCCACTGTTCCGTATAGACATCGGTAAAGATGTTTACTATGCGCTGGATGAATCGGAGAAGCAGGGAATCCTCGATCGTATAAGCGCAGAAAAGAAAAAGGGCAAAATACAGGTGACTCGCTTTAAAGGTCTGGGTGAAATGAACCCCATGCAGTTGCGTGAAACCACCATGGACCCCAATACCCGCCGACTGGTACAGCTTTACATAGATTCAGGAGATGACAGTAATCAACTACTAGATATGCTCCTGGCTAAAAAGCGTGCCGGGGATCGCAAGCAGTGGCTGGAAAGTAAAGGGAATCTGGCTGAAGTGGGTTAAGCCCTAATTAATCTCTGATCTATTTTTCTTAGGTTGCCTTAGTTTACTAGGGCAACAATTTAAAGTTCTATGGAAGGTGTTTTGTGAAATTAAGTCATTTATTTATTTTTTTTATTTTTTCCGTTTCTCCTTTAACCGGGTTGGCAAAAGATATTCAGTCTTTACTTAATCAGGAAATAGATAATTTTATAGCAGAACTAAAAGGCGAAGATAACTTTGTCTTAACCAAAGCTGCTAATCGTATTACAGGATCTGGGTTAAGTGATGAACGTTTATTTGATGTGGCTGAACAGGTTCTCCTGGAAAAACACCAGGCGAATATGACAGTTGCTCAACGCGATGAGCAAGTGATTAGTGAAATCGTCAATTTATTACGTACACTTTCATCATCTGGAAATACAAAATATTCACCCACTATCAATAAGATAATGCGTGAAAGTGGTAATCGTGCGATTAGAAATCGAGCGAAGCATGTGCTGACCAAGTTTAGTTTTTATCAAAAGCGCAATGCATTGATGCAGAATATGGAAGGCCATGTAGCTACTAATAGCTTGCATACTACACGCTTACTAAATTTGCTCAATAGTAACGATATGATCATGCAGCGGTTTGCCGCTGAGGAAGTTGTCCGCGATGGAGCTGCTGAAACCGTAATTCAGGAGTGGTTTTACAAGGCAGTAGAAAAGGATGTTAGGCAGCCTGTAGACAAACTACATATCGATACACTTGCCTGGTATTGCAAAGCTCTAGGTACGGTTAATAAAAGTGAGTACAAGGAATTCCTGAGTTCTATCGCTGATGATAGAAATGTACACAGAAAAATTAGAAGACACGTGAAGAAAATTCTCGGCTAGGTAGCTGCAACTGAGCGAGATGCCTTTGTCATTTTGCTCACAACTCATCTTTCATTCTCCTCTCTTTTTTCTGTCGGCATAGAAATATGTTTAACAAATATGCCGCGACTTTTTTAGGTTGATATGCTTCACCTCTCCCTTCTCGCTTTATCCTTGGTGGATACTTTTACTTACTAATTTGAAATCTCTGAAATTTAATGGCGGAGGGACTATTTTTGCTTTTATTTAAAGGTTATGTCGTTTGCTGGTTGTATATAGGGTGCTCAGGCGTATAAGTATTTGTTTCTGATTGGTGAGATCTGTTAGATGACAACAATATTAGAGTTTTGGATACGTTAACCATCTTCATGTTTTCTTAGAGGTTGTCAGTCTTCCAGACGCCTATAAAGAGGAAATAAACGTTCTAAGTTAGGTGATTATATACTTTTGGTAGTAGAGCGTTATCTGTTGGTATACCTGTAAGAGCTAAGAGTTGGTTCTAAAAGTTATTTAAATTACCGTCTTGTTCGATGGGGTAGAGTCGGATTATGGTGTGGGATACTTTAAGTGCTGTTGGCGAGCTTGTTGGAGCCTTCGCAGTTGTCGCGTCCTTAGTATATCTTGCTACTTTAATAAGAGTTCAGAATAAAGAATCCAAAATTGCTTCTATGCATGAGATATCTATTGCTCATCGAGAAGCTGTGGCGGCAATTTGTGAAGGTCCGATGGCAGATGTTTTTGCGAAGGCGATGAAGGATTTTGATTCGTTATCTAGTGCTGACACTTTGAGAATCATTGGTTTTGTATATCGTTTTTTTAAAATTTGGGAGGAGGCCTATTTTCAATATAAGGCAAACAGGCTGGATTTTACTATCTGGGACTCAATGACTCGTCAATATACTGCATATTTATCGATGATTCCCTTTAAGAGGATATGGGAGTTGCGATCTGAATATGTAGCTCCTGAATTCCGTGATTATGTAAATTCTAGAAAGCCAGTAGATTTAGTTTTACCCAATGCAGTCAGTAAAAAGTGATTCCCTTGTCCGCTGTGAAGATACAGGAGTTTCATTCCGATGGTTGCAGTATCTTTCCTGATGGCACTCTTGAACAGAGTGAGTTATGGCTTGATTGCTGCTATGCCCATGATCATGCCTATTGGAAGGGGGAAAGCTATTCGCAGCGGCAAGAGGCTGATTGTGACCTAGAAGTTTGTGTTGCCAAAACTGGGGAGAGGGAAATTGCGTTGTTGTTGCTGGTAGGGGTTAGAGTTGGCGGGACGCTATTCTTGCCAACCTCATTCCGTTGGGGCTATGGTTGGCCCTATTTGCGGGGTTATAAAGCCTTAACAGAAGAAGAGCTGGATGCTATTGAACAGCTGCAAGGATCCTTGCCTGGGTTGTTCTAGATAGTCTAATAATATTTTTATTCAATGTATAAGATTAACTCTATGGTTTTTTCTCTCTCAAGGATATTGGGAGCTAATGGTGATATGATCAATAATCAGAAGATTTTTTAAAAGGGATTTATAGCGTGGCTTATTTTCGTGGTGTTTTATGGTTCTGCATTACCCTGAATATACTGGTCTTTGCTTATCTGGCCTTCCTCTTGGGCTGGAATGTTGGGCTTCTTGAAGTTTTACTGGGAATCATTCTTGCTAATTTCCCTTTGCCTTTTATGGTTCGCTGGTGTGAGCGTATGGCCAAGGATTTAAAGGGGTACTGGATCAACTTTATTCCCTATATAAGCCCCGTATTGGTGGGGTTTGGTGGCTCAGCGGTCTATATTAATGCAGCGCTAAAAGGTGAAAAGGTATTTTGGCTTTATTTAACTGTGCCTATGGCACAGGCAACGGCTTTTTGGGTACTCCTGGCACTGGTCTTTTGTATTTACCCGTTCATTAATACTGAAAGGCAAGAAGTGGTAGAACCTGAGTATAGTAACAGCGCTGAAAGCCCCGCAGACATTTTGAAAAAAGAGCAGGAAAGGACGGATGAAATTGCTTAGTGTTTGTAAGCATTACTGTATATAGGTTCATATCTTTTATTGTTTATTAGTCTTCTGCTGGTTCCCTTTTCAGTAGCTGTCCATATTCTTTGGAAAAGTGGTCTTTTAGCCATTGCATCAGGCTACGTACGCGAACTAATTGATGGCGCAGCGGGGGGCAAACCATAGAGAGCTGGGTGGATTCTGACCACCCAGGCAAAATTTCCTGTAATTTACCTTTTTCGATATCTGCCTGGACGTAGATGTCTGCCAGGCGAGTTACACCAAGTCCTGCCAGTGCTGCAAGGTGCATCGCCCGGCCGCTGACCATTTTGATACCCTGTTCCACCTCAATCTTATGCCTGGTCTTACCACGCGTCAGCACCCACTGGTTAACACTGCCGTAAATTAGGGGTACTTTCGAGAGGTCCATGGGCTTTAGAATTGGGCCACGCATTTTGATAAAATCCGGGCTCGCAACATAGCGGGTTTTGATACTGTGCAGTTTGCGTATTACGAGGGTGGAATCTGGCAGCTGCCCCATACGTATTACTAAATCGTAACGATCTTCAATGAGATCGACACGCACACTGGAAAAATCCAGCTGTATTTGTATTTCGGGATAAGTTTTCTGAAACTTAATGACTAGGGGGGTAATGATCTCCTCGCCGATAATCCCACCCACCGCATTGATACGAATTTTCCCCTTTATTTCCTCTTTGGCATGTGTTGCCCACTCTGCGGCACTATCTAGTTGCTGTATTGCCTGCTTGCATCGCTGGTAATAGCCTTCACCGACCTCAGTAAGTCGCAGCTTGCGGGTAGTGCGGTGTAACAGTTGAACACCCAGGGTGGACTCTAATTCGGAGACTTGTTGGCTGAGTGTAGCTTTGGAGAAACCTGTATGATCCGCAGCAGCAGTAAAACTGCCCCGCTCAGCCACAGCAATAAAGGCGCGTATGGCTCGCCAAGAGATATTGTTCATTAATTCCAAACAATGATTTCACATTAGTTGAGTTAATAGACGTAATTCTAAATTCTATACTGCCGATACAAAAGGGTTATCCCGTAGTCTTTAATCATTGATTGCAGAAGAGAGAGTCAGTATGTCTAAGCCATTGATTGTAATAACAGGTGCCAGCTCTGGAATTGGAGCATCAATAGCTCAGCATATGTCGGATGCCGGGCATCCGTTGTTGCTATTGGCGCGTCGTTTGGAAAAATTAGAAGCGATGAATTTACCGAACACCCTCTGCAGACAGGTCGATGTCACCGATCCTGCTGCGTTATCTGCAGCAATTCAGGAGGCTGAGACTCTTTATGGGCCTGTAGATTGTTTGGTGAACAATGCCGGTAAGATGTTGTTGGGGAACTTAGAGACCCAGAGTGCTGAAGAGTGGCGGGAGATGTTTGATGTCAACGTGCTCGCCTTGATGAACTCCATGCAGGCTGTTTTGGCCGATATGAAGTCTCGTGGTCGCGGTACTATCCTCAATATCAGCTCGATTGCCGGCGTGAAGACATTTATCAATCATGCTGCCTATTGCGGAACCAAGTACGCAGTGTCGGCGATTAGCGAAACCGTGCGTGAAGAGGTTGCCGCAAGCGGAGTACGTATTATGGCCCTATGCCCAGGAGCTGTGGAGACAGAGCTACTGAGTCATACCACTTCTGAAGAGATTATCAAAGCTTACGAAGAGTGGAAGGCCTCCATAGGTGGCGCCATTAATGCAGAGGACATCGCTCGCACGGCGTTGTTTATGTACAGCCAGCCCCAGCATGTGAATATCCGAGAAGTGCAGATAGCCGCTACAGGCCAGGATCGATAGATGAGTTAGATCGGGAAAGAGGCTGAACAATCTAGCTATTGGTCGGCCTCCTTCCTGAAAATTGTTTGGATACTGGAGAAATCCAGTTCTTCATTGCCCTTCAGACTGTGTAAGCCAAATAGATTTCTGGCCAGTGAGCCGAGCGGTGTGTAGCTTTTGCTATTGTCGGCGGCTTGCTGAGCAAGCCCCAGATCCTTACACATCAACCCCACTTTAAAGCCTCCGCGATACTGATTACTAGCGGGCACACTATCCATAACACCGGGATAAGGGTTATAAGTTTGTAGGGACCAGTTGGCGCCTGAGCTTTTCGCCATGATTTCGGTTAGCACTTTGGGATCCAGGCCGTTATTCACACCCAATTGGAGTGCCTCGGCGGTGCCAATCATATGAATAGCCAGCAACATATTGTTGCAGATCTTTGCCGTTTGCCCAGCTCCGGCAGGGCCTGCAAAAAAAACGTTGCCCCCCATATGCTGTAGAACTGTTTTGGCTCGCTCGACATCCTCGTGCTCACCGCCACACATAAAGCTGAGAGTTGCGGCAGCGGCCCCTTTGACTCCGCCAGAAACAGGAGCCTCTATTGCATGAAGGCCTTTATTTCGTGCGGCGTTAAGTAGGCGTTTTGAGCTGCTTGCTGAAATTGTGGAGCAATCAATAATTAAGGATCTCTCTTCGATAGCTTCCAGCAGATGATCTTTTTCAATATAAAGGCTCTCTACCGCAGCACTGCTGGGTAACATACTAATAACAAAATCTGCTCCCTTCACCGCTTCTGTTGCTGATGAACATTTTTCAACTCCCTGTTCTACAGATTTCTGAAGCAACTCCTCTACTGGATCGAAACCTCTTACACGGAATCCAGCTTTGATTAAGTTAAAAGCCATTGGGGCACCCATATGCCCCAGACCAAGGAAGGCTGTGATTTTATTCATGGCAGTATCCAAAAAATTAAATTTTATTGGTATGTGCAGTTACTTTAACTGTATCGTCATATTTGCCTGTTCAGCGTGTTCAATATCTGAATCGAACCAGCGGGCTGTGATGGTTTTTGTTTCGGTATAAAAACGCACGGCCTGCTTACCATAGGCGTGGAGATCCCCATAAAATGAACTGCGCCAGCCAGTAAAACTAAAGAAAGGTAATGGAACCGGGATAGGCACATTGATTCCTACCTGGCCCACAAGAATTTCGTGCTGATATTTACGTGCCGCTGCACCGCTGGCAGTGAATATGGAAGTTCCATTGCCGTAAGGGCAGTCATTCACCAGTTTTATTGCATCATCTAGGTGATCTACATTCACCAGACATAACACTGGCCCAAAAATTTCATCAGTGTAAATTGACATCTCGGTAGTAACATTGGCAAATAATGTAGGGCCAACCCAGTTACCATGGGGATATCCATCCACTGTAATTTTTGAACCATCCAGAAGGCAATTCGCCCCTTCTTTTTTGCCCGTCTCGATATAACCCAGCACACGTTCCTTTGCAGCAGGTGAAATTAAGGGGCCGTAGTCGGATTGTGGATTCTTCCAATGCCCGGGTGTTATCTTTGCCATCGCATCCTGTATATCAGGAATCCAACTTTGCGCTTCACCCACTAATACCACAACCGAAATAGCCATACATCGCTGACCGGCAGCCCCTACAGAAGAGCCGATGATATTATTAATAGTGGCATTTTTATTTGCATCCGGCATCACTACCATGTGGTTTTTTGCCCCGGCAAAGGCCTGTACTCTTTTTAAATATTGAGTGCCTGTCTGATAGATATGGCGCCCAACTGGCACGGAGCCGACAAAAGATATAGCTTTAATATCCGGGTCTTTTAGTAAGAAATCTACCTGCTCGCGACCACCATGGATAACTTGTAGAACCCCTTTGGGTGCTCCTGCCTGCTCAAATAATTCAGCCAGTTTGCAAGGTGTAATGGGGTCTTGTTCAGAAGGTTTAAGAATAAAGGTATTACCACAGGCAATCGCTAGCGGAAACATCCACAACGGTATCATTGCGGGAAAGTTGAATGGCGTAATACCGGCGCAGACGCCAATGGGTTGAATATAGGAATAGCAATCTATAGCACTGGCAACGTTTTCAACGGTTTCCCCCATTAGCAGGGTAGCAATATTTGCGGCATGCTCAACCACCTCAATGCCTCGCCAAACATCCCCCTTGGCGTCTTCAAATGTTTTACCGGTTTCCTCTGCGAGAATCTCGGCCAGGGCCTCTTGGTGCTCTTTCAGGAGAGCTTGGTACTTGAGCATAATGCGTGCTCTAGTAGGAACTGGGGTGTTCCGCCAAGAAATGAACGCCTGCTTGGCGGCGGTGATTGCCTGGAGTTGCTCGGCCTCAGTGGTATAGGGGGCCTGGGTTAAAACCTCACCTGTGGCGGGGTTTGTCACATCCAACCACTCCTTGGTAGTGGACTGCACCCAGTCGCCGTCAATGAATAGAGGAAGGCGTGAAGGGATGGATTTATTCATATTATTTGCCTTACCAGTAACCGGTGGGAAATTGTCAGACAGTTTAGGCGTTGCCTGAGTGAAAAAAGAGGTGTTTTACGCCGCTTCTTGAGATGAAGCATATCAGCCTTGTTTTATAGTGTATTTCGGGGTGAATATCGATAAGGGTTTTATCTGATGAGCTTCCAGATTTTGTTTGCAATATAGAATTTTTGTGCGCACCTTCTCAACCTGAAAAATAGCCTGTTTGTTTTCAAGCTTTGTCCGTAATCATGCTGTTAGTATGCCCTCTCTGTAGGTTTGTAGTGATTTTGTGAGGTTTTCTATTCATTTATTTTAAGAAAGAGGGTAGACGGTGTCTTATAGAAAAATATTTCAGGTATTCGTTTTATTTCTTTTTGGATCTTTCAGCTCCTTACTATCGGCAACCACTTTGGAGGATCTCCGAGCCCATACACCTACGTCAGATAAAACCTGGGCAGAACAATGGTTTTACAATATTGCTGTGCCGGATGTTGGCTATTTCAAAGTAAGCTTGCAGACATATATTGCACCAGATTTTGAAGTTCCAAAACCTAAAGCTTATATACACTTGGCTTTCTCTCCGATAAACGGGTCAACTGTTAAGTATGATATATTCCATGATGAGGTTATTTTGGTGGATCCTAATAATCCGGATAAGTTTTATTACGAAGTTCCTGGGTTAATAGTTGCTGATGAAAATCATATAGATATTAATTATGATTATTTCGATTTTACTATGCGTTGGAATGGAGATCACCATTACTATTGGCATAGTAATAATCCTGGTCGGTCACCATTGGGAATTCTAAAGGAAATTATCAACTTTGGTCCTGAATGGTTTGTTTATACTATGGGTACACCAATCCAATATAGTTTCTCTAATGGAAATGTTGCATTAATGGGCCTGGGATTTGCCCAGCTTGATAAAGGTTGGTTTGATAAAGAGTCGAGCTCTGGCATCGTTTACACAATGGGCTTGTCTGAAGAGTTATATTTTATGTTTACAGGAGGAAAGGTTAATGATACTAATATCGAAATGTGGATAGGTCGTTATATTAGTAGTGATTACGATCTAATTTTTTATCCTGCATTTAATGGCCTGTCTGTTAAACGGGAATCTAATGCTTGCGAGGGATATGCCAATGTTGAGTTTAATAAAATTAACTATAAGTTAGTCGTTGAGGCGAAGGCTGACCCTGATAGTTTCTATTCTCAAGACTTCCCCTCAGATGTAATTTTTGGTAGAGGCCAAGTATATATGAAATCTATGCAGGCTAACGTAACCTTCTCTCTCTATAAAAAAGGGAACCTAGTTGAAAAAATTACAATGCCTCAGGGGCTTTTAGAGTTTAGCGGCCCCTTAGCTTGTGAAGATTTCTTCAACTGAAATGTGATATTTTTCAAGGAATAGCTAATTGTCTTTTTTAGCAAGGCCGAACTAGTGAGTTTCGCCTTGCTACTCCCTATACTAGGCCAATAGGTTTAATGGTATTGAATAGTGATATTACTTGCCTTGGGAAGCCAATCCTGTAGAGCGCTATGCTCAATTTCCCCAATAACCGCCATACTCGGGTGATTTCTATCTTTCAGGAGCACTATTTTGATATGGTCCTGATGCAGGTTTTGAAAGTGATCATAGGGTGAAATTGGGTCAGTATTGGAAGCAAATAAAAGCACGGGCACAGGAGTGTTGGTTAGTAAAGGTTCAATTTGTGTTTCCAGTAGGCTTATATTGGCTTCCTCTAGCGCCATTGACGCTCCTATTTTTATTTCTTTTTCAGAGAATGCTCTACTAAGTAGGGGAAAATTCTCTTGGGCATAATTATAAACAGCCTGGTCAAATTCCAACATGGGGGCTTGTAATATTAGGCCGCTGATATCTTGTCGAGATTGAGTGATTCTCGCCGCAGTAAGGCTCCCCATGGAATTTCCAAGAAGATAAATGTTTTTACTTTCTATCAGGTCTTTATGGATAAGCTCGTCAATTAACCGGTTAATCACTTCACTATCACCAACGCCATATTCCTTACGGCCTTCAGATTCACCATGGCCGAGCAGGTCTGGAATAACTACCTGAAATCCAAGGAGACGAAAATATAATGCTGAGTGAAGCATGAATTCTTTTGAGATTCGGAATCCATGTAAAAGAATGATGGTCCCAGAATAATGTTTGTTTAGGGCTTCTTTATTTATAGATAGATTAACTTGGCTGGTTTGATCGCCAGAGTCAGTTTCTATGGAGTATTTAATTTTACCTTTTTCAAGGGGATCAGCAGAGAAATAGCTAATACACAAGTTTCTTAGCTTGTCACAGTAATTATTTTTATGGAATCCCCATGATTTTATCTGCTCATTTGAAACTACATGATCGTAAGGGAAGCTTTTTGAGCTTGCAATATAATCTCTGATGTTAACTGCGCAAGATGATATAAGTAAACAAATTGATATAGTCAGAAATAGTTTTATTGATTTCATTTTCATAGGCATAAATTGTCGCTAAAATCTAGTTGAATCAAAAAAATAAAGTGAAAGAATTACGTTGTATTAGTAGCGGTGCACTACCTGTGGTTAGGCTAAATTGATTCAACTTTTGGCAATTGCTCATTTCTCTAAGATTTGTGTAAGCAAAGTTTCACTTTTTCTTTGATTGCTTTAGGAGAGTTTAAAGCTTTTACAGCCGGCGTTGTGCCCGATCGACTTTGCCAGTAGTTAAATAGATCTATGAATGTGCCGACTGGAGGGTCACTTACGGGTGAAGTTGATAAGGTAAGGGGAGATTGTGAACTCGCAAAAGGAAATTGTTTGGTTTTTAGAGAATGGCGGCAGACAAATAACCTTTGCTAACCGCCATGAATGTTAAGAGTGTATTTAATTTAGGTTAATTCCGGCCTCCCTGGAGGCCGCATCAAAGCCGTTGGCTTGTCGGCCAGCCTGCAAATCGAGTGTATAAGTTAATAGGGTGTAGTCTTTTGGATCGGCTTTACAAACAAATCCCATCGAACGGGCAAATGTCTGCACGCGTTTGTTGTCGGCTGACTCAATGGAATAAATTTGCTGTAAGCCTTGCTCTTTTGCGCAGTCGATCAGACGCTTTAACATTAATCGACCTAGCCCCAATCCCTGCCAATCATCGCGGACCACAACTGCGCATTCGCAGGCTAGCCCGTCTGCATCTACGGCGTAATGTGCGGTAGCTACGGCTCTTTGCGCATGGTCGCTGGTGCAGAGTGCAATAAAGGCCTCATGAACTTGATGGTCGTTATCGGTGAGTAGCTCAATCAGCTTTTGGCTAGCTTTACAGCTGCCGCCGATAAAGCGGTCTCGCCGGGTTTCTGGAGATAAGTCTTCTATCAGTTCTTTTTCCAGTTGGCTATCACTGCGGCAGATGGGGCGTATTGATACCCTGCGCCCATTACCGAGAGTAATTAGTTCTATCTGGTGCTCATTACTGACATTGCTATTTTCTGACATGGCTGTGAGTATCCCGGCAGCACCTGGCTGCATCATCTTTGGTTCGCAACGGGGGTTGGATATCACAAAGATAGACGCTCAAGTTGCGAACGTGGAACTATGTTACGCTCGCTTGGCCTGGGTCCCCAACAACCCCTTTGTCTATGCCTATGAAGAGCAGTTTTAGCCGAGAGAACTATACAGTCAGTTTCATTATGGTATAGTGCTGTAGCTGATTTTTCTCAGCTGCGTCATTTGTAGGCCGGTGATCTACCGGTATCCCCCCGTGAACTTTTCTAAATTCTTCCCGGAACCCTCTACTGAATGCCGCGCGCCGGCTGGCCGGTGAATTGACGGCTGTGTGCATCGAGCCTCACTTGCTCTGGATGCCAACTCCGATTTTTCTATTTGCTCCTTCGTGGTGCGAATGTGTTTGATTGCGCCCAGGGCGCAGTTTGAGGTTATTTATGTTGTTTGAAGATCTGGGCCTTGCCCAGGAGATTGCCCGTGCCGTTGCAGAGCAGGGCTATACTGAGCCCACGCCAATCCAGGCCCAGGCCATTCCGGCGGTAATGAAGGGCAGTGATATTATGGCTGCAGCCCAGACGGGCACGGGTAAGACCGCCGGTTTTACATTGCCGCTGTTGCACCGCTTAAACCAGGGAGAGCGTGCCAGAAAAGGGCAGGTGCGCGCATTGGTACTCACCCCAACCCGCGAGCTGGCCGCACAGGTGTTTGATAATGTGCAGAGCTATAGCCAGTACCTGCCAATGCGTCATGCGGTAGTTTTTGGTGGAGTGAAGATCAATCCCCAGATTTCCCGACTGCGAGGCGGTGCCGATATTCTAGTGGCGACCCCTGGTCGTCTATTGGACCTGCACAATCAAGGGGCAATCCGCTTTGATCGCCTGGAAGCCTTAGTCTTAGATGAAGCAGACCGCATGTTGGATATGGGTTTTATCCATGACATTAAGAGAGTGCTGAGGATCTTACCGGCCAAGCGTCAGAATCTACTCTTCTCGGCAACCTTTTCTCCTGAGATTCGCCAGCTAGCCAAAGGTCTGGTGAAGGATCCGCTGGAGATTGATGTCAGCCCGCGAAACTCCACTACCAAAACAGTACGACAGAAGCTCCACCCTGTGGATAAGGCTCGAAAAACAAAACTGTTAAGTCACCTGATTCGAGAGAATGGCTGGCATCAGGCACTGGTATTTAGCCGTACCAAACATGGGGCCAATCGGCTGGTGAAACAGCTCGAAGGAGATGGCATCCTGGCAGCGGCTATTCACGGTAATAAGAGCCAAAATGCCAGAACCCGGGCTCTGGCAGATTTTAAAGCCGGTAAGGTGCAGATCCTCGTTGCGACAGACATTGCTGCACGGGGTATCGATATCGATCAATTACCCCAGGTGGTAAATTTCGACTTGCCCAATGTTCCTGAAGATTATGTTCACCGTATCGGTCGTACAGGACGTGCGGGCGCCCAGGGGCAAGCTGTATCCCTTGTTAGTGCCGATGAAATTAAGCAGCTTCGCGATATCGAGCGCTTAATTGGTAAGCCAATTCCCCGCGAGGAAATCGAGGACTTTGAGCCAGATCATCAGTTGCCAGCCTCTGGCAACCCCAAGCGTGGCGGCCAGCAAAAACCTGGCGCCAGTAAACGCCCTGTAGGTTCCCGAAATAATGAGGGCGGACGAGATGCTCGTGGCAATAGCGATGAGCGCCGTGGTAATCGCGGAAGTGGTCGCGGTAAACCAGAAGGACGTGGAACCGGTGGTCGCAATAGCAATGCCACCGCAGGTAAAGGAAGCAATGGAAATCGCTCCGGCGGTACTGGCAGGGCTCGCAGCGCTGAATCGGGTCGCAGTGATGGCCAAAAACCACAGAGAGCTCCGAGACGCCGCCCCAGCAGAGGGCGTTCGGAAAGCGCTTAGCATTTTGAGTAGTTGGTAAAAAAAGCGGCCTAGGCCGCTTTTTTTTCGCCTTTATTTTCTTTCACTGTCTGTTTACTTTTATCGTTTTATTCAGCAGCGATGCTTGAGAAAAGTTTATCTTTTTTTGTGAGTGAAGTTGTTATTTTTATTCTTATATTATTATTGTGATTTGTATTATCCATACTAAAAGCTGGAACCAGTGTCTGCTTATTTTTGGCTAATTTGGATATATCAATTCCATAATTGATCACATTTGCTCTCAGAAATTTGTGTTAAGTTAAATTTGCTTATTTAAGAAAATTTACACAAGGATATGTTGTGAAATTGAAGTTGCTCTCAAAGTTTTTCGTTCTTCCTTCTACTGTGTTACTGCTGACCAGTAATGCAAGTGGTAAGGCTCAATTCCAGCCTGCCGAAATTTACTCAATAGGTTCCAGAGCTGAAGCTGTTACCGTAGCTGACTTGAATAATGATGGACGAGATGATGTGGCTATTATTACTTCCCAGGCTTTTGATCCAGACAATGACTTCCAATTAAAAGTCTTTCTTCAGAATCAGGCTGGACAGTTACAAGACGCAGTAAATTACCCTCTGTCCAGTGAGACAGAGAGCTTGCCGAAGTCTCTCGCAGTGGGTGATATCAATAGTGATGGTCGCAAGGATATTGCTATTGGGTTTGCAGGTGAAAAAATTGAAACCTTTTTACAAACTGAAGATGGAGGTTTGACAGCCGGAGAAACTTACCTCTCCAGCTATGCTACCAATATTGCTATTGGAGATCTAAAGGGAGATGGAGTCAATGAGATTGTTGGGATCAGTAAAACCAGCGATGGTGTTGAGAGTATTCGCCAGGCACCCCAGCCCTTTGGTCAGGTAAGAAGTCTGAGTTTTGTGATGGGCCATGAATCCGCTTTGCTGACTCTGGGGGATGTCAACAGGGATTATGTCGATGATATTGTGATGCTCAGTGAGCAACCGCTGAGTACAAAGTTGGCGGTAATGGAGTCTAATCCGTTTAGCAGCCAAATTGCCTATTATGATTTTGGTAGTAAGGTTCAGGCTAATGGTATTTCGACAGGAGATATCAATGGCGATGGATTCAATGATGTGGTTGTTTCTCTCGAGGATAGCGCTACAGGAGCCGGTTTGGCAGTTTTTTTTCAGGATAGTGAACGTAAGTTGCAAATCCCTGTTTTTTTCTCCACACAAAATAATCCTGGACCAATTTTAACTAAATTATTGCAAGATAAAGAATCTGCTAGGGTATTAATGCTGCCCAAGGAGGGATTTTCCCTGACCGCTTATGGAGATTTTATCCAGGATTTGGAGGCTTCTAAATACGAGATAAATATTCCTGTTGGTAACTATTCCAATCCACAAAGTATAGCTACGGGAGATATAAATAGTGATGGGGCCGTTGATATTGTTATCGCTAATCCTCAACAGGGACTAATAACTCTAAAGGGGAGTTTGGCAGTATTAAATCAGCCGCCTCAAGCCATTGCTGGAGGTGATCAATCTGTTGATGGAGGCTCCCTGGTTGTGCTCGACGGTAGCCAGTCTTCAGATCCTGATGGAAATATTGTTGCATATCATTGGAAGCAACTTTCTGGAGCGCCTGTAAGCTTGATGGACTCGGGGGATGGGGTGGTGAACTTTATTGCTCCAGCTGAGCAAAAAGGCATAGTGCAAGAGTTGGTTTTTGAGCTTGAGGTTGAGGACGATCATGGTATTGTCAGTACCGATCAAAGCACAGTACGTGTGGGAACTAACTTGGCACCGGTTATTGTGGTTGAGAATATCGGAACGATAAAAGCTGGGCAAAGTGTCAGGCTGGACGCCAGTGAATCCTTTGATATGGATGGAGAAATTGTAAGTGCCCGCTGGGCTCAGTTGAGTGGTGATCCTGTTGAGTTAATGCAACTTGAACGTGGGGTTGCTACTTTTACCGTTCCTGTCTTTGGTGGGCCATTAGGGTTACTGAAAGGTTATGTATTTGAGGTTGAAGTAGAAGATAATGGTGGGCAGAAATCAAAAAGAACAATCGCTTTTATAGCGGAGGGTTTGAAGGCTCCTATAGTTGTGCCTGGGGAGCCTCAAGAGGTCAAGCCTGGGAAGTTAGTTCAATTGGATGGTCGAGAATCCTATGACTCAGACGGTAAAATCGTAAGTTACAATTGGAGCGCGTCAGGCTTGGAGATAAATAATAATCCAGACGGAACCGCCAGCTTTATTGCTCCTGAGATTGCTGCTGATACACAGAGAGTGATAATGGTAACTCTTAGTGTGAAAGATGATGATGGTTATACCGGGGTGGGGTTTTTAGCGATCCGAATAGTTGGTAATTCTAGCCCTAAGGCGCAAATCGTTACCCCACTAAATGTAAAACAAAATAGTCTTGTCACCCTGGATGGATCTAATTCCATAGATGAAGATGGAACTATAATTAGTTACCAATGGCAGCAAGTTGGTGGGCCAGAGGTTTCACTAGAAAATGCTAGTGCAGCGATAACAACATTTATTGCTCCTAACAAAAGTGATGAGGAATATACTTCTTTAGCATTTCAGTTGACGGTGACGGATGACCAGGGAGATATTAATAGAAGTATAATTATGCTTCTGGTTGAATAAAATTTAAGAACAATTGTTGTTGTGGGCCTCGAAAGAGGCCCTTTTTATTTTATTGTTTTTTATAGTTTGCCATATAATCCAAAGTTAACAGGGTCAGCGCTTCAGTACCCTTACGCAAAGCATCTTCATCCACATAGAAAAGCGGTGAGTGATTGCTTGGGGCTTGGCTGGCATCCTGATCTCTTGGAGTTACCCCCAGGAAATAGAATAAGCCTGGGATTTCATTAGCGTAGTAGGAGAAATCCTCAGCTCCAGTAATTTTCGGGATTTCGATTACGTTCTTTTCGCCAACAACAGACCTCAAAATAGGCAGGGCCATTTCTGTCAGCTCTGCATTATTTATTGTTACCGGATAGCCCTCCAGAATCTCCACATCCGCGCTTGCCCCGGAGCTTTCAGCAATTAACTTAGCAGTGGTTTTTAAGCGTTTGAAAATTTCTGCACGGTTATCCATATCAAAATTACGGATGGTGCCGTTCAGATAGACACTGTCGGGAATGATATTGTTGCGGACACCACCGTCAATACGTCCGAAGGAAACGACTGCGGGCTCTTTAGTGATATCGATCTGGCGGCTGACAATGGCTTGGGTGCCCATTACGACTTGTGCAGCGGCGACAATAGGGTCCACTCCACTCCAGGGGCGTGAACCATGGGTTTGGCGGCCGTTGATAGTAATACGGAACTCATCGGCAGCGGCCATAAGCGGGCCCGAGCGATAGCCGATGACACCGGTGGGTAGTGAGGAAGTGACATGCTGGCCAAAGGCCACGTCCGGCTTGTACTTCTTGAAAATGCCCTCTTTGAGCATTAGCTCTGCGCCACCTTCTTCATTGTCCGGTGCGCCTTCCTCTGCAGGCTGGAATATAAACAAGACGTTTCCAGCCAGCTCATCGCGAAGGCCTGTCAGGACCTCGGCAGCGCCCATCAGCATGGCCACATGAGTATCGTGGCCACAGGCATGCATAACGCCAACATCTTTACCCTGGTAAGTGGTTCTGGCTTTGGAAGCGAAGGGCACATCGGTTCTCTCGGTGACTGGCAGAGCATCCATGTCCGCGCGCAAGGCAACAGTTGGGCCCGGTTTGCCGCCTCTCAAAAAGCCCACAAGGCCGGTATGGGCGATATCGGTTTCAACCTCAAGGCCCAGTGCACGTAGGTGTTTTTCAATATATTTGGCTGTTTCAAATTCGCGATTGCCCAGCTCTGGGTTCTGGTGCAGGTGGCGACGCCACTCAATTACTTTGGACTCAGTATTTTCCAGCAATTGCTGAGGCTTAGGGTCGCTTGCAAAGGTATGGGTAGCCAGCAACGATGCACCGATTGCGATGGGCAGGAGCAGTTTTTTCACAGCACAATTCCTTCATTCTCATTATCGTCGCCCGATTCTAACCCAGATTTTGCGCAACCGACTCCCTCGAGCTGGTTTGCCTTTACATATTTTGAAATTCCGTTGTTGACATGATGAACCGAACGGTTCAAGATGTTCTGCATAGATTGTGGAAAGAGCTGTAACCACAGGGCAATGAGGATGACAGGAGGTTCTCAAGATTTTCACGAGACTGGGTGATACTGATTGGTCATGGATTTGGCAAGCTGTTGTGCTCTGTTTCAGTAGGCACAATGGAATATCGAGCAATATCTGCGGGGTCCAAGATTATTTGTATTGCTGACCAATCATTTTGGACCTTAATGCGCGATTAAAGTAATGATTGGGAAAAATCAGAATGATTTAACTTGTAGAGTGCTCTATTTTTTTCTTAGAGGATAATTAACGAGTTAATTTATAGTGATAATAATAGGCAGGTTACTAATATATCTGTATGTCTTAGGCATATATAAATAATTATTCTATTTGTTGTTAGATTTACATCGACGTAAATTAGATATTTTCTTAACTCTGAAACCCTTCGGCAATCGCCTCTGTATTGGGGAGAGTAAGCTCTGCTTAATGATTGATTACTGCTAATTAAAAATAAGTGGTTCTTATAGCGTATAAAGTGATGATTTCTTATTGATGTCTCGGCCATATTTACGGTTTGGCTGATGGCATTAGTGTGCCTTTTTATCAAATTTTGTAGCTGATCATATTGGCTACTACGGGATTCTGTGGCCGTAAGTAAATACCCATTTGCTTAGGTTGTTGATTAATTATTTTCTATCAAGTTGTTTGAAGGAGCTGATTTAATGTCATCCCCCCAATTACCCTCGAATTGGGTCAGCCGTTATGCGGATTGGCTTATTCGATATCGATGGCTGGTAGCCATTGGCGCACTACTGTTAGCCTTCTTTGCGGTAAGCGGAGCAAGATTTCTGGGTTTCAACAATGATTACCGGGCATTCTTTAGTGAAGCTAATCCTCAACTACAAGCTTATGAGCAAATCCAGCGCACTTACACCAAGAATGACAATATTCTGTTTGCGGTAGTGCCTAAAGACGGAAATGCCTTTTCCAATGATGCCCTGGCAGCCGTAGAGGAGATGACGGAGAAATCCTGGTTGTTACCTTATGCGCTGCGGGTGGATTCAATTACCAACTTCCAGCACACCATTGCCGAGGAAGATGATCTCCTGGTACAGGACTTGGTGGAAAATGCCAGCAATTTAGATGCAGAAACCCTGGCCTCTATCAAGGCTGTAGCGCTGGCAGATCCCACCTTGAAGGAGCGCCTGGTAAATAGTGATGGTTCCGTTACAGGGATAAATATCACCTTCCAGCTTCCACAAAAATCCATGCATGAAACCCCTGAAGCGGCTGAAGCTGCACAGGCATTGATGGAAGAGATTGAAGAAAAATACGATGTAGAGGTCTATGCGACCGGTATTATTTTACTGAGTAATGCATTTTTTGAGGCCTCTCAGTCAGATATGAGCACCTTAGTTCCGCTCATGTACCTGGTGATTATTGCAGTTGTATTTTTGTTGGTGCGGAGCTTCAGTGCGACTTTTGCAGCGCTGTTGGTTATCGTCTTCTCCATGGCCGCAGGCATGGGTTTGGCCGGTTTTATCGGTGTTAAATTGACACCGCCATCCGCTTCTGCGCCCACCATTATTATGACTCTCGCAGTGGCGGATTCGATACATATATTGGTGAGTCTGTTTGCTGCAATGCGCCGTGGACTCAGCAAGCACGATGCAATTAAAGAGAGCTTGCAGCTCAACATGGGGCCTGTGTTCTTAACTTCGATCACTACCGCCATTGGCTTTCTGTCGATGAACTTTTCCGATGCGCCTCCCTTCCACGATCTGGGTAATATTACCGCGATGGGTGTGATGGTGGCATTCTTCTTATCGGTTACCTTACTGCCTGCATTGATGGCGATACTGCCGGCCAAAAGTCGCGCCAGTGAATCCAAAATTGGACGCTCCATGGATACTCTGGGAGATTTTGTGATTCGCCGTCAGCGCCCGATACTACTGGCGGGAGTAATTGTCTCGTTGGGATTATTGGCAATGATTCCAAACAATGAGATTAATGATGACTTTGTTGGTTACTTTGATGAGTCTGTGGAGTTTCGAACTGATTCAGATTATATCAATGACAACCTCTCTGGTATTTACCAGCTGATTTACTCGATCGAATCCGGTGACAACAATGGTGTTAGCAATCCGGAGTTTCTTGCCAATCTGGAGCGTTTCACTGAGTGGATGCAGGCCCAGCCTGGGGTGCGCCATGTCAATACCATTGGCGATACTTTCAAGCGCTTGAACAAAAATCTGCATGCTGACGATCCTGCCTACTACAGGTTGCCTGAAGAGCAGGAATTGGCAGCCCAGTATTTGTTACTGTACGAGCTGTCTCTCCCCTATGGCTTGGATTTAAATAATCAGCTGAATGTGGCTAAGTCGTCGACGCAGATTATTGTAACTCTCGATAATCTCAAGTCGAAAGAACTCAAAGTGGTAGCTGATGCCGGCAGTAATTGGCTGGAGAAAAACATTGGTGTAACTGCCTATGGCGTAGGTCCGGCGATCATGTTTGCCAATATTGCCGAGCGCAATATGGAGGGCATGTTGGTGGGCACTCTGGTTGCGCTGGTGTTAATTTCTGCACTGATTGGTATTGCCCTGCGCAGTGTCAAACTCGGTTTCTTAAGCTTAATTCCCAATTTGTTGCCGGCCGGCCTGGCATTTGGCCTCTGGGGTGCACTGGTAGCTGAAGTCAATGTGGCTGTCACTATGGTGACCGGTATGGCACTGGGTATTGTGGTAGATGATACAGTGCACTTCCTCAGTAAATACCTGCGCCAGCGCCGTGCAGGCTATAACGTGGAGGACGGACTGCGTTACGCCTTCTCTTCAGTGGGTGTAGCGATAGTTGTGACCTCAGTCATTCTGATTGTCGGATTTATGGTGTTGGCCCAGTCCTCCTTCGGTATGAATTCTTCCATGGCACTTCTGACCGCAATTTGCATTTTGATGGCCTTGCTGGCGGATTTCCTACTTCTTCCGATTCTCTTGATGAAGCTCGATGCCAAGGCATACGACCCCGCTATTACCCCTATTGAAAATAAGGAGCAAAACTATGCAACCCAGCCGCTCTAATAAACCGTTTTTGACACGGGCCCTAGCAGGTGCCCTGGCTCTGGCAGCTTTCTCTGTTTCTGCCAGTGAACTGGACCTGGCCGCAGAAAAAGGTCTGGAAATTGCCAAGGAGGCGGACCGCCGCGACTTGGGATTCGGTGATCTTAGCAACAGCCTTACAATGACCCTGCGCAATAAATATGGTGAGGAGAGTGTGCGGGCTATGCGCACTAAAACTCTGGAGCAGAAAAACGACGGTGATAAATCCCTGGTGATTTTTGACAACCCTCGGGATGTAAAGGGTACAGCATTTTTGTCCTTTACCCATAAAGTGGGCTCCGATGATCAGTGGCTCTATTTACCTGCTTTAAAGCGAGTAAAGCGTATTTCCTCCAGCAACAAGTCTGGCCCATTTATGGGTAGTGAATTCTCCTATGAAGATATCGCCTCACAGGAGGTGGAGAAGTACACCTACAAATATTTACGCAACGAGTCTTTCGATGGCCGCGATCACTTTGTTCTGGAGTTGGATCCGGTTGATCCTAAATCTGGTTATTCCATTCAACACCTTTGGGTTGATACAGAGGAGTACCGCGCATGGAGAACGGATTACTATGATCGAAAAGGGGACCTGATGAAGACCCTTACGATTTCCGACTACAACCAGTACGGCGATCAATACTGGCGAGCCAATAAAATGGAAATGGTTAATCACCAGACCGGTAAATCCACGGAGTTGTTGTATGGCGACTGGGTATTTGGCAATGGTTTTACCGATCGCGACTTCACCAAAAATAGTCTCTCCAGGGCGAAATAGGGATTGCGCCCATGGTTAACCAAAAAATACTCATTTTGTTGCCACTATTGGCGGCGCTGAGTCATACGGCTGGAGCGGATGAGTTGAGCGGTTATGCGGGCCTGGAGGCCCGCGCATTCACCGCAGACCCTTTGGATTCAGCACAAAGTGATGCCGGTCTTTCTGCGTCTTTAAATCTCGAGTACTACCGGGATTTTGACGATGGAAACCAGCGTGTTGTGGCCAGTGTCTTTGGGCGCTGGGACAGTGAGGATAGCGATCGCAATCACGCGGATCTCGGCGAGCTTTACTGGTGGAAAGCTTACGATAGTTTCGAGCTTTACGCCGGGGTGCGCAAAGTATTTTGGGGAGTTACTGAAACCGTGCACTTGGTGGATGTGATTAACCAGGATGATGCACTGGAAAATATCGACGGTGAAGACAAGCTGGGCCAACCCATGATTAACCTCCTGATGGAGCGTGATTGGGGAACACTGGAAGTGTACGGTTTACTGGGTTTTCGCGAGCGTCAATTTGCTGGCCGGGAAGGACGATTGCGTGCGCCGCTGCTGGTGGATGAGGATGCTGCGGTCTATCAATCTGACCGGGAGGAGAAGCATATAGATTGGGCCTTGCGTTACAGCCATGTACTTGGAGATTGGGACCTGGGCCTCAGCCATTTTTCCGGTACTAATCGGGATCCATTGTTATTGCTTACGGAAGATGGCTTGCTTGCGCCTTACTATGCACAGATCGATCAGACGGGTGTGGACATTCAAACTACCCGTGGAGATTGGTTGTGGAAGTTTGAAGCTATTTCATTTAAACCTCGCGGTGAAGATCGCCAGACAGCGGCTGTCGGTGGTTTCGAATATACATTTTATGGTATTGGCGAAACGGTCTCAGATCTTGGGGTATTAATGGAGTATCAATTTGATGATCGTACCGGACCTTGGTCTACGGCCAGTCAAAATGACATTGCGATAGGTGCGCGATACGCTCTCAATAATACTCAGGATACGGAGCTTTTATTTGCCGTAAGCACCGATTTGGATAACGGTAGTCGTTTTTCCAATCTGGAACTGACCCACCGACTTAATGATCGCTGGTTAATGGAAGCAGAAGCGCGTTTTTTCGGTAATGCCGATGAAGAAGACCCTACCTACAATTTGCGCAACGACGACTATTTTCAGTTGGAATTACGTCGCTATTTTTAAAAGTTAATTCTCACAGGAATACCCCCATTCCCACCCCAAAGAGGCAAGAAGTTTTGGGGTGGGCTTTTTTTAGGGAAGTGTATACTGGTCCAGAATTGTGGATAGCTGTTGGTAACTGTTTTTGCCTGCTGTGGTACTGCCCGTGCCTTTATTCAGGGCCACTACGCCACGGCTTACCGCCATAACCATCGCGGCGAGGGCGGCACAATCGACACCGGCCTGCAATTGGCCATCGTCAATAGCCTTTTGCATACGGGTTTCGATCCGGTTCAGCATATCATTGGTACCCTTGGCTACCAGGTCAGCGAGAAATCCTTCACTGGCACCCACCTCCATTGCTGCCATAGTAGCGATACAGCCTTCAGGAGTTTCAGAGCTTTCCATACCAGACTGAAGCATTTCCAGGAAGCCGCCCATGGCTGTGCGGAAGTCCGGGTGGTTCAAGGTATCCATAGCATCGCAGGCGTATTGGGTGTGGAAATGTTCCAGACAGCGGCCATACAACCCTTCCTTGCTTTGGAAGGTGTTGTAGATACTGGATTTATTCAGTCCCATGGCCGATTCAAGATCCGACAAGGAAGTTGCTTTGTAGCCTTTTTCCCAGAAAACGCGCATGGCCTTGTCTAGTACTTGTGACTCATCGAACTGCTTGCGCCCACTCATTTATCGTTACCAAACCTCAAAAAAATGATAGTGACATATCAATCTGGGGGGGGCAAGACGAGAGGGGGAGAGTCTCAAAATTATAGGGGTAAATAGGTTTTGTCATGAGTAATCCAGCGGATTTGCCGGTTCATGAATAGGTGGTCAGCTTATTCGGTACAAAGGCCGAGTGCTGACTAATGGGCCCCTTTTAATCGGTTGCTCAAAGTAAATGACCAGCTCGTCTTAACCTTTGATTGTTGTGGCCCCGAGGTGGAGTCAAGGCTACCCGCTTGCGGTTCCTAAAAATAGATAATTAACCTATGATTTCGGCCGCGAATGAATAGAGGATGAATAGAAAATTATGGGTATTTTTGATAAAGCCAAGGAACTCGGTGAAAGGGTCAATGAGTCCGTATCCGCTTTTAGCAGTGATGAAGTGATAGCCAATACCGTTATCAAAGCGGTTGAAAAGCAGGAGAAGGTGAATGCCATTCTCAAAGCCAGGGGATGCAATTACCGTGTTGCGGATATCGATCTGGGGATGGGAATTCCACCAACGGTGACTTTTGGGGTGAGGCGAGTTGATGAGCTGGCAGAAAAAAAGACTGATGAAAATGGTGTCATGACTTCACCTGCGCCTGAAGAACCCGCCTTATAGTTACCATTCTCTAAATGACGGTGCCGGAAATTTTATAAAGCGATATTGGAATAAACATTATGAGAATAGTGCGTAGCAGAGATTTTACCGGTAGCAAGCCCTGGGAATCGCAGCTGATAGCAAATATGAACGGGATTACCACTAAACTGCATTGGACTAATAAACCTTATATATGGCATATCAATGATGGCCAGGAAGTCTTTGCTGTTCTCGATGATCATGTAGAAATTTTTTACAAAGTAGCAGGTAGAACTGAATCGGAACTTCTTGGGCCTGGTGATATATTCCACGCTTCCGAGGGCACGGAACATGTAGCTCATCCTGTTGGTGAGGCTCGTATTCTGGTTGTGGAATCTGAAGGTAGTGTTTAGGTAAATCTTTTTCTTTCTGAAAAAAACACATTTTACCAGATATTATTCTTGATTATGTGCGACTGTGATTAGCCCTTGCGATGCTAATTGCCTAGGTCGGGAAGCGAAAGATTAACTGCTGTGTATTCCGTTCCGCACGTATATGACGGATTATGACGACTTATTGTCATTTTTATACCATTATTTTTGCAAAATTTGCGATAATATTGGCGGTTTTCTTTGAACGTTCTTATTTGTCCCGGTTGGGAAAGCAGTCTGTATTTTTTGCAAAAAAAAGGGTGGTTTTTTCTTTGCCTGATATGACGAAATATGAATCACCTAAAAATTTCGTATTGGTGAATTTATCCACATAAACAGTAAGTAATGAAAACGATTATTGTCAAAAATTTCTAGCTAATAAAGGGAGTCTAGAATGCTGGAATTAAGACCGAATTGTGAGAGTTGCGATAAAGATCTCCCCCCTAATTCTGTAGAGGCGATGATCTGTACTTATGAGTGTACCTTTTGCAAGGCCTGTGTTGAGGAGATTTTGAGCAATGTCTGTCCCAATTGTGGAGGTGGATTTTGCCCTCGTCCGGTACGGCCGCAAGTGGCGAGACGCCAAGGGGTGGGGATTCAATTTCAGCCTGCATCGCAAAAGCGGGTTTTGAGTCGCTACAGTAAAGAGGAGATGCGAGATTTTGCTGCATCGCTGAAGGCGGTAGCCCCAGAGGCGCGCTAAAGTTTTGCTTAAACTTAAATAAGCTCTTTCCTGTGACCAATCAAAAGCTTGCAGTCTAATTATTGTGGTTACTCGGTATTTTACTGCAAATATGTCAGAGGCTCTCTGGGTTAACCGGTTTCTTTTTGGGTTGAATGGTCCGGTAGGAATACTTTTGGGACTGGCAATATCTTCTCTGACACCGTAACTTATATTCCTTTTTTTTGGGGATCTGAACAGGGATAACTATGACGAGTATCGTAGCGGATATCGGCGGCACCAACGCCCGTTTTGCGATAGCCAAGCCAATTGCAGAGGGCTATCAGCTAGAGGGGCTGAAAGTAGTGGACTGCAAACGCTTTGAAGGATTTGATGCTGCGTTGCAGCATTGGCTCGATAGCCTCGATCAGCCCAGGCCAGAGAAAGTGTGTATTGCTGCTGCAGGCCCGCTGGAGAAGACTCCCTCTGGAAAGCGCGTTTATATGACGAACCTGGGCTGGAGCATTGATGCAACGGCCCTGGCCGAGGAATTTCAGTTCCCCCATCTGGAGCTGATTAATGATTTTGCCGCGCTGGCTCAGTCGCTACCGCGCCTGTCCAGTAGCGATTATACCGTGCTGAGGGATGTGCCTCGTCCACAGGGTGCGCCGATGGTAGTACTGGGTCCGGGAACCGGCCTTGGCGTGGCAGGCCTAGCCGAGGCAGATGGCCGCTATCATGTGCTTGCAGGCGAGGGTGGCCATGCCAACCTGACGGTATCCACTGAACGCGAACTGCAACTTCTACAGATCCTGATGAAGAGCCGGTGTCCGGTTTTTAATGAGTGGGTTCTTTCTGGCAGCGGATTGGTGAACCTTTACCGAGCCGTGTGTGAGTTTAATGGCCGTACTCCTGAGGCACTGACACCGCCGGATGTGAGCGCCCGTGGCCTGGATAATACCGATCCTATGTGTCGTGAAACCCTGCTGGATTTCCTCAATTTCCTTGGCAGTGCCGCGGGAGATGCTGCGCTGTATATGGGGGCTCGCGGTGGTGTTTTCCTGGGAGGGGGCATCCTGCCTCGGATCGCTGAGCTACTGCCAGAAAGTGAGTTCGAACAGCGCTTCCTTAACAAGGGTCGGGTTGCACCGTGGCTGGAAGCCGTGCCGGTATATGCCTTGAATGCCGGTTACCAAGCTCTAATCGGTGCTGCGGTGCAGTTAGAAGGCTGATTTGCCTATTTTGCCCCTGAAAAGAGGAGATCAACCATTTCAGGGGCGCTACAAAAATAGTTGAGAGGATACTCAGGACCCCCTTACTCCTAGCCTCCAGGAGGTTTCACAGTGTTGAAGCTATAAATCCCTTTTTCGCCTTTTCTGTCAGGTATCTTTTACGTTAACTCTATCGCGTACAATTAAGCGGCATAGCTGCG
Source organism: Microbulbifer mixtoriginis (SeqCode) (assembly GCF_052466865.1). Classification (NCBI taxonomy): domain Bacteria; kingdom Pseudomonadati; phylum Pseudomonadota; class Gammaproteobacteria; order Cellvibrionales; family Microbulbiferaceae; genus Microbulbifer; species Microbulbifer mixtoriginis (SeqCode). The sequence continues at coordinate 4,686,658 of NZ_CP174293.1, read as the reverse complement.
TGACAGCAGTCACAGTTTCTCCCACCTCCTCCCCCCTCAGGGGAGGATGTTATGGATTAGGGGCCGCCCTAGGATGCAGGGTCTCAACATAACGATAAGTCCAGGGAGAAGATGATGAGTCTATCCAATAAAGGTAAAGGGGTGCTCAGACCCACTTTGCTATCTGCTGCCATCGCGGCCTCCGTGTCCACCTCGGTTGGGGCCTATGCGCAGGAGCAGGAAACACTGGAAGAAGTAACAGTTACCGGTATTCGCACCAGCGTTTTGGACTCCGTTGAAGCCAAGCGCGCCGCCGATGTTGTGGCCGATGTGGTAGATGCGGGCGCTCTGTCATCTCTTCCCGACCAATCAATCGCCGATGCCCTGGGCCGCCTGCCCGGCGTGACCACCGTGCGATCCAACGGTCAGTCCTCACAGCTAAATATCCGCGGTATGAACGGCGACTTCCTGCAGACCACTCTGAATGGTCGTGAGCAGGCCTCTACCAGTGGTTATACCGAAAGTACTCGCTGGATATCTTTTGACCAGTACCCAGCTGAGCTGATTAATCAGGCAGCGGTCTACAAGACTCCGAAAGCCTCTCATATCGAAGGTGGTGTAGCGGGCTCTGTAGAGCTGAAAACAGCCAATCCTCTCGACGCCGAGAAAGAACACAACTTTAATGCCAATGTGCGTATGTCGTTTAACGACGCAGCAGACGATGTCGGTGCCGACGAATTCGGTGAGCGCGTCACGCTGTCGTACATGGGTAAATTTATGGATGACAAGGTGGGCGTAGCCCTGGGTTATTCCCACCTCGAACAGCCGAATAGCTTTGTAAAATCCCGCACGGGTGCAGACGCCCAGATCGGTTATGAACCGCCGGCAAGCGATTACGATGGTGACGGCAGCGCAGATGCTTTGCCGCGCGCATTCCAATGGCAGTCCGGTGATGGTACCGATACTCGTAATGGTTACCTGGCCAGCGTCGTTTTTGAGCCTACCGATGGTTTCAAGGCCCAGTTGGATTACTTCAAATCTGACTTTGAGCGTGTGGATACTCGCCACGGTATTACGGTTGGTGGCCTGGCCAATACAGACATGTATACCCTTTCCGATACCGAAGTAAACGGCGGAGTGGTTACCGATGGAACGGTAATTATTACCGATCCAAAAACTGTTTACGATTCCAGCCCCTGGTTTGAATCCCGCTCTGAGGATCAATCCACTCAGGCGGACAGCGATAGTATTGGCCTGAACCTGGAGTGGAATTTTGGTGACCGCCACACTCTGGCCGTTGACTACTCCTACAGTAAGGGCACCAAGACGCGCAAGGATCAGATTGTATCCATGCACGCTTATGACCTGACCTACGATGACAATGGGAACTTAGAGACCTGGGAAGAAGCTGCTGGGCAGAGCTTTGCCTATTCCCTTAATGGTGATGGTATTCCCTCAGGCGTTTTCTCCGGTGTAGATTTCACCGATCTGGATACCATGCGTTTGTCGCGCTACGAAGAGTACCCCCACGAGTACACCGATAAAGTTGAAGCCTTCAAGTTCGATTACAAGTTTGACTTGGAGTGGCGAGCCATTGCCTCTATAGAGACTGGATTCCGTGTCTCTGAGCGTACTTTCGATTCTGAGCGTGGTGCTTTCCTTTATGGTAGCCGCGATGGTCAATTCAATGACTACTGTGCGGATAACCTGTCCGACATCGATTGTGAGCCGCAACTACTGGACGGCTATGTCAGCATTGAATCTACCAATGGGATACCCCAATTCGTAGTCAACGATATGGATGCCCTGGCTTCCAGTATTTTTGGTGCCGGTAATTACGAAGGTAAAAAGGTATTTAGCCAGGACTGGACTTTCGTTGAGTCCGGTGCTGTGAAAGAGGAAGTTTTTGCCTACTACCTGATGGCCAATATCGAAACCCAGTTGGGTAGTATTCCAGTAACTGGTAATTTCGGTGTACGGGTTGTTGAAACCGATGTGAAGTCCAGCGGTATCCAAAATGTGGGTGCTGGCAATGGTATCGAAATTACTGATGACGTGGGTGTAACTTCAGATAGCTACGACTATGTTGAGTACGGCCCCGAATACACAGACACCCTGCCTTCCCTTAACTTAAACTTTGAGCTGACCGAGCAGGACTACATTCGCTTTGCTGCAGCTAAAGTGATGGGCCGTCCGCCGGTTGGGCAGCTGAAGGGCGGCGCTGGCTCCTGGAACAGTGTTAACAACGATGGCGCTACGGAGTACAACGTTTGGACCAAGGGTTCTCCCTACCTAGATCCTTTCCGTGCAAACCAGTTTGACCTGGCTTACGAGCACTATTTCGAAGATGGCGGCGCGGTAACTGCAGCCATTTTCTGGAAAGATATCGAAAGTCTGGTAGAAAAGCAGTATATCTACCTGGACAGCCAGGCTGATCGAACGGCACTGTTTGATTCCCTGGGTATTGAAATTCCCGTTGGTCTGGAAGCCGGCGCCTTCGAAACTTACGTGAACAACGACAAGGGTGGTTATATTCGAGGCATCGAGCTTGCGGGTACCAAAACCTTTGATCAGCTGCCGGGTATTTGGGCTGGCTTGGGTATGACCGCCAGCTATTCATATACTGAGAGTGAAACCGAAGTGAGTGGCGGTAACCTCTATGGTGAAAACCTGCCGTTGCCGGGCCTCTCTGAAAATGTCTGGAGCACTACAGTATTCTGGGACATCGGTAATTTCAGCTCCCACGTCAATGTTCGCTATCGGGATGAATTTATCCTGAATATGCCGGTACCAGGTAGCTCAACACCTGTGGAAGCACAAGCCTATACCACTGTCGATGCACAGATATCCTATGCATTTGATAACGGTATCGATGTGATTTTCTCAGCAAACAATCTTACTGATGAAGCTGATGTGAAATCCTACGGAGTAGATGGCGTCCTCGGTGAATACACTGAGTTTGGGCGTCAGTTCTACCTCGGCTTGAACTATAGCTACTAAGTATCGCTGATTCTTTCGGTGTAAACCGAAGATGTGATAAGAGACCGCCCGCTGAGCTACGCTTGCCGGGCGGTTTTTTTTTGAAATGTTAAAGGGACCGACAATAAGTGCGGTGCCGAGTTATTGAGAGTCGCCATGAGCAATCAACGCAAAAAAATAATTATTCTTGGCGGGGGTACCGCTGGCTGGATAACCGCTAATCTGATGGCGACCCATTGGCAGAATAAAGGGTTTGAAATCACCCTGGTGGAATCACCGGATATTGGGATTATCGGTGTGGGGGAGGGATCAACTCCGCCACTAAAAGGTTTTATGGAGACTATAGGGGTTAGCGAATCGGAGTGGATGCCTGCCTGCAACGCTACTTACAAAGTCGGAATTACTTTTAGGGATTGGTCGGTTAAGCCGGGCTTTACCGAGTATGTTCATCCCTTTGTCGGCCAGCCGGACCAATTTACTATTCCGGCATTTTTTCATAATAGTTACCTGCGCAGGAAAGGTGTTGACTTGGAGGGACACCCGGACCACTTCTTTCTAGCAACTGAGATGATCCGGCAAAAATTATCTCCAGTCGCGCCGGAAAACTTCCCTTTTGAAATTGCCTATGGCTACCATTTTGATTCTGGTTTATTGGGCCAGTTCCTGCGGCGTGTTGCCGAAAAAAAAGGGGTTCGCTATAAGGTGGCGACAGTGGCTGGTGCCATGCTCGATGCACAGGGGAATATTGATCACCTGAAAACTACTGACGGTGAGGTTCTCAAAGCGGATCTGTATGTGGACAGTTCCGGCTTCCGTGGAAATCTTATACAACAATCCCTGAAAGTTCCTTTTATCAGCAGTGCTGAGAGTCTGTTTAACGACTCTGCGGTTGTATTTGCTACAGACCAGGAAAGGGAGTATGCACCGCACACTATTTCTACTGCAATGAAATATGGCTGGGCCTGGAAAATCCCGCTGACTAATCGCAATGGCAACGGCTATGTTTACAGCTCTCGCTTTGTCGACGATGACAAGGCAGAAACGGAATTTCGCGCTCACTTGGGGTTGTTGGACAGTGATGTCGAGGCGCGTAGATTAAAGTTCAAGGTGGGACGGGTTGCCCAACACTGGGCCAAGAACTGCTTGGCGGTGGGGCTCTCTCAGGGCTTTATTGAGCCTTTGGAGGCAACGGCGTTGGATATGGTTCAGGAGACTGTTGTGCGCTTTATAGAGGCCTATAACAATGGTGATCATACAGATAAGTATAGAGATGACTTTAATAATCGTATCAGCGCTCGTTTTGATGCGGTGCGGGACTATATCGTCTGTCACTACCGTATTAGTTCGAGAACAGATACAGATTATTGGATTGCCAATGGCACTAATGAAAAGATATCTCCCTCCCTGCGTTCAATCTTGATGTCCTGGATAGCAGGCAAGAATATTACTGATGAGCTACTGGATCAAAAACTGGATGTCTATTTCCCGAATGTATCCTGGAATTGCCTGTTGACCGGGAAGGGTGTTTATCCGAGCCAGGAGCAATTACGATCGGGGAATGAACTCGCACATAAATATAAAATTAAGGAGATCAAGGATTTTAATCGCCGTTGCGCCCTTAATTTTAAGTCTCATTTGCAGCAGCTTCATTTGTTGTCGTTGGGAGGAGGTGGCTGAATTAATGGGAAGTGTAAAAAGCCCTGCAATAGGCAGGGCTAAAAGTCGATAAGAAGTAAGTGCTTGGGGTTACGATTCCACTTTCACGATCTAAAAATAATTTGCTAAAGAAACTCAAGCACTGGTTTGCTGTTAGGGTAAGCCATCCGGATTATTCCTCTCCTTCGGCTTTAAGTTTCTGTGTTTCCCTGATGTGTAGCATACGCCTTTCGCCACGCTCACCACGAATCTTTATTCGGTCTCCAGATTTCATGCCCTTGCGTTTTAATTCATCTACTTCAATAAAATAGTAGTGGCCACTTTGCTCATCTTTCAAGGCGAAGCGTCTTTCTACTTTCCCAGTCTCAAAATCCTCAGAGATGATTTCCTCCAGGGTTCCAGTTACAACCTCTTCTGCTTGAGCAAAGAAAGTGAGAGTCAACCCCGCGATCAGTGTAAAAATTCTTAACATAATATTTATCCTTTTAATAACCATTCTGATTGGAGTAGGTCAAGTTGCTCAGAAACTATTGTCCATAGCTTACATTAACAACAGCTGATTTACTGGAAGAGTTCTTAGATTTATATGTAATTGAGAGCCCAATTTTTGAGTCGGTAAAGCTGTCACCTGGTTGTTTAAGTACAGCAACATGGTTGGATGTTCTACCATTAAGATAATGAACGGTTACTGAACCTTCAAATTGTGATCGTGGGTTAAGTATATCGTGAGCTATGTGATAGTTGACGTAATAATGATTTCCGCCATTTTGGCTGCCAGCGCTTTCTATCTTTAGCTGTTGAGGCAGAGAGCCGGAAAGCTCTCCGGCTGTTAATTCAATGGCTTCTAATTCTAAATCCTGGGAGGAGGGGACAACTTGCTCAACAGTTTTGGTGTACTCAGGAAAGAGATCATACCATTTCATATACTCTCGGTGAGCACTGCCAAATAATCTTGATTGGGATCGGTTGCCCATGAGGGAGCCATCAGTACCGTATTCGCTATCACCACTGTCGTTAGTGTCTCCATCATTATTACTGTCGAGGCCTGCATGGCTGAGGCCAATATTGTGACCTAATTCATGTCCCATAACATTTTGATCAGAGAAGGAAGCGACCAGGCTCATACCACCTCCGACACTGGCGATGCCTGCACCGACAAGACCTGCTCTGTAAGATGCATTTGGGTAAATAAAAACTTGATGACGCCAGTTGCGCAGATTTAGGGGTTTGCCATTCTCATCAAAAAGATTGTCTGTTGCCCATTGATAAGCCTTATCACGCCATTCAAAGCCACCATCTGTATACTCCCCTTCTTGGCCGGCCTGTGCTCGGGCAACAGCATTTTCTATACTCAAGATTCCGCCATTTTCACTATCGGGAATGTCGAAGACGATGCAATCCAGTGAAGTTTCTTCCTTGCCTTGCTCACCGTAACAATAGTGCTGTAATGACTTATCCTTGACACGATGGCGAAGGAACTTGAGTTGTCCGAAAGAGTTTTCTCTATAAGCGTTATCGAGTGAATCTACATCATTGAATACAGTGTTAGCTATATGAGTAAGATCGCCTTGGTCTGTTGCAGCCCCATCGGAGAAGTTCATTAGAATAAATACAATGCTGCTCTCTGTCGGATCTATAGTAGCTACAGTAAACGTAACCGACTGCTCTATACCATCCGTTAAGTGGAATTTGATGGTATCTTCTACTGTTTCACCTTCTTTCAGGTTATTAGTGTTGTTGTTAAGAGTGTAATCCCAGCCTCCGTTATTGGAAACTTTAAATTCGCCATAATTGCCAGAGAAGGTGCCTTCGACAAATTTCGGAGTATCGCCATCGATATCCTCTATTATCATAATTCCTTGAGCGTGCTCCCTACTATCTACAACCATTTTTGCGAGAGGTGAACCTGGATCAAATGTATAGGGATCATCAGTTCCAGTTATGGATATGGTTATGGTAGTGGTTTCTTCGTTACTGCCAAAACCAACTGTGAACTTATCTGTGGCAATTTCATTAGCACTTAGTGGATCAGCAAGTTTACTATTTAGAGAGTAGTTCCAACTGCCATCTGAGGAAACTTTGAGGTTGCCATACTTTCCCTGAAGATCTGATTCCTCAAAATTTTGATTGGCTTTAGAGCTATCACTCAACTGGCCGGAAGCTGAGGTTTTTATATCTTCAGTGACAATCCCTTCACCGCCAGTGATCACTCCTGGTGAGTCCTTATCACTGTCTGTGTCTGTGTCTGTGTCTGTGCCTGTGTCTGTGTCTGTGTCTGTGTCTGTGTCTGTGTCTGTGTCTGTGTCTGTGTCTGTGTCTGTGTCTGTGTCTGTGCCTGTACTTGTATCACCACTTACAGGGTTGCCACCATTGTTACTGTCATTATCGGAGCCTCCCCCTCCCCCTCCACAGGCTGTAAGAAAAGCGGATAAACTTATGGCTGTAAGTAACTTTAATGGCTCGTTCATGTCTGTCCCGATCGATTCGATTACATTTGGTATAATTCGGACCGAATTATAGGGAGGCCAGCTTATTATTCTGTGAAGTCAGATAAATATTTGAGGTTTCTACGGAAAGCTATGACACGGGTAAATTCTGGATATCCATAGTATGAATAAAACACATATTACTCCGCGAAATAAAATTTTGTTCTGAGTCTGTACTCATGCATTTAATTGAATTTGTGTGCAAGAAATATGCAATGCTTCACTTGAGTGTCAATAATGTTCTAAGAGGGGAGTAAAGTGACCAAACTCTTTTTGGTCACTTATTCTAGATGTGTTTTGAGTGACTATTCTTCAGTAGACAAGAGACTTATTAACTCTGCGACTTCTATTTGGTTGCAATATTGTGATCTTTGACACTTTTGCAAAGTCGTTTTTATGGTTTTGTTGCCACTTTGTTCTGTGGCCAATTTTAAATAATGCAGGGCCATTTTAAGGTCATAATTTGTGATCTCTCCCGCACTATATGCTTTGGCCAGTTTTAGGGAGGCGCCGGTATGCCCAAGCTCGGAAGCGCTTCGGTAATGACTTAGGGCTCGTTCACTGTTGGCGGCTACGCCTAGTCCTTTCTCATACATGCGCCCCTGATTATAGAAACCATACTTAGAGTTATGTATAGAGGCGCGCTCAAACCATGCTAGTGCTTCAGCATAATTCAGCTGATCCGTATCTTGAGAAAGATATAAAAGCCCGAGGGCATTCATTGCATCGACAGAACCTGCTTCGGCGGCTTGCGTCAGGTAAGTCTTAGCCTGCTGTAGATCTTGGCCCACTCCCTGACCATTTTGGTAGAGTAAACCAAGATTGTAGCTGGCTCTTGTGGATCCCTGGCTTGCGGCATATTGGTAGATTTTAGCTGCGCGCTGGTAATCCTGTTTAACACCCACACCTAGAGCGGAGGCATAACCTAGGTTGGTTACACAATCGAGATTGTTTACTTTTGCACAGAGGGCATACCAGCCATAGGCACGATCGTGATCGGTTCGTACAATTTTTCCTCTGGAGTTGAATAGACCCATACGTAATTGTGCAGGCAAGTGCCAACGAAGGGCTGCTGCTTCGATGTCTTTCAGCGCAGAAAGTGCATCTTGTGGTTGTTGGTAGAGACCATTTTCTTTAATTTTTCCCCTTAGATATAAGGCTGCGGGAAAGCCGGCCTCTGCGGATTGTTGTAGAAAATACATGCCTTGATGGCTTTGATTTTCGTCTGTCACTTCAAGCAGGTACTTGCCATAGTAATACTGCGCTGGAGGATAGTTTTCTTTAGCCGCCTGGCTGATCAGGTTTGTGAAAATTTTCTGTTGCCCAGGCTTATCTTTTAGGTGGGTGCCCGCCTGCTCTAGTAGTGCCGGGGCATAGCCTTGCTTTGCGGAAAGCTGCAGGTAATGTGCTGCCAAGTCAGCTCTTGGCATATCGTATTGATCAGATGCTAATAGCAAGGCCATTGCGTACTCGGCTTCGCCCCGTTGTAGGGTTTCCGCTGCGCTTGCCAATAACTGGCTGGTCAACTCCGTGTCTACTTCTATTCCCAGGCCGATGGTAGTGATATAGGCAAGCATAATTTTGCCTTCCTGCAGCCCCAGGTCTGCGGCGGCAACAAAGAGTTGTGCGCATTCATCCACTGCGAACTTTGTACTGTTACCCTCAAGGCACAAATTACCAAGGCTGATATTGGCAGTGAGCGAGCCCATGCCAATGGCTTTCAAGTACGTTTGTTCGGCCTGCTGGAAATTCCCTTCGGCTTCTTGAACCTGGCCTACAGCGTGTAGAGCAGAGTAGTCAGAATCTGCCAGAGGTAGCAGTATATTTTTATATAGGGCATCGGAGAGACCCGCGAATGGGTATTGGATATCGAGCAAGCGATGTAGAAAACGGTTATTGTCAAAATAAATTTTTCGGACTTTTCCGTTATTGGGGTCTCGTACATTGTAAACCCGGTATAGACCACTGCGACTCGCGGCAAATTCAAAATAGCTATCGAGTATTTCAAAACCGGAAATATTGAGCAGGTCTTCGGCATCGCCCCAGCTGGCCACTTCATAAGCGCTATAGAAAGTATCACCTCTGCGCGTTGACAGTATTCCTCTGGCAATAAAATTAAAAATATTTTGGTGGTAGCTGGCGAGTTCGTCATTACCAATGGACTCATAGCACTCTGTGGCACTCAGGTGCGGCAGCAGAGAAATACTATTGAGCTGGGTAACTTCTTGCCAATTTACCTCTGCACAGCTTTTTTTGCCTGTCTCTAGCGCAGTCATTTCTGCCTGGTAACGCCCCTGCGCTTCTAGTGAATTGAGAGATTGAGGAGACTTTAGGTACTCGCTCCAATAAATGGGGTATTGCACAGATTCGGGTGCGAGTACCACTTGTCGGGTCAAGTCCTGTAAGGGATCGACCGGTGTATGTATTGTTGATTGCGAGGCACAGGAGGCCAGCAGTAATAGAGTGAGAACAAAAAGCAGCTTCTTCATGGCTTACTTCCTGATCAAAGATTTAATCAGGTTTTTCATTTCCTGGCTCTTATTGCGTTTGGAAGAAGCTTCCCCTTTGGCCCAGAATTTATATTGCAGCGCTCTGTCGAGCTTATTGAACTCGGTTAAATATTCAGGCACCTCCTGTGGCTCTACATGATCGACTTTGGATTTAAAGTTGTAGACCACCTGGAGGGCACTGTTCTCCAGTTTGGCGCTGCGAGTGAAGTTGAACCAGGAATTATCGATCGTGGTTGTGCCCAATTCCTCCTGCCAGAGCAACTCCCCTTGAATATTCACCCTTGCACTCTGCTGAATATCCACGGGGTGTGTCAGGGCCAGCGGGCTCTGACGAATGGGGTGCTGAGGCTTGGATAAATAGGGTACCAAGGCGGAACCATACAGGGAAAATATCTTACGTGCGGAACTTATCTGGGCAAAGTCACCAATTTGATAGTGCTCGGATACCACTAGCTGGTTTTCCTGTAGGCTGTCTTTGTAGGTGATCTCGGGGCTGGTGTTCACTCCCGGATAATATCCGGCAATAAAATTGGTGTAGCTATTTTTGATTTGCTCTGTGTCTGCAGAGAGGAAGAACTGGCGCACCTGCTCTGCTTTACGATGAGAGAAGCGGGAGTTTACCTGGAGCTCCGCACGATTTTCTGCCGCATTGATATCGTATTGTTCTTCGATACGAGCACTTAGATTGGCAACACTTTCCGTACTTGGGTTTACGGTTTTTAGCGCGTTGGTATGCTTTGCAATAGGGAGTGCCAATTCATAGTTGAAAAAGCCTTTGCTCTCTATATCAATCCCCTGGCCTGAAGCCGTGGCATCCACCCAGTATTCCCGGTCATTCAGTTCGATCAGGTTTATCACATGGTTAAAAGTCTCCGGGGAGGGAATATCCTTGCCGATATCCCGCCCGCGGGAGGAGGACACGAGGGCGGGATAGGATTGTACCCCCAAGTGGGCGAGCATACTGGTCAGCAGTAGGGCCTTATCTTTACAGTCCCCGTAGCGTTTCTCCAGAGTTTCCTGGGGTGTTCTGGGTTGGTGGGAATTGATACCCAGTTCAATGCCAAAATAGCGAATATCTTCCTGTACATACTCGATCGCCTTGCTGACTGCCGCCTCCAACCCCAGCTGCGCTCGCCAGTTATCCAGTTTGTTTTTTAATGACTCCGGTAGTGTGCGATCGATCTGATAAAGGTTCTGGGCCCAGTCATTAACCTGTCCCCAGTTGTCATAGCTGGAGTATTGGAAATAATTGAGCGGATCGTGCCAATATGGATATTCACTTTCCATCGGCACTCCGGCCACATCGCGCAGATCGATGGTATAGGTGTGATTGTCCTGCAGGTGACTTTGCTGGACAGAATATTCGCGCTTGTTAAATCGGTAATTGAGCTTCTTGTCGCTGCTAATTTTTACAAAACGACGATCTACTGCCTGAGGCCAGGAGAGGTACAAACGGCCAAAATCACTACGGGCAAAAATCGGGTTGCTGCCCTCAATGGTATAGGCGTAGCTGATAATATCGCCGGGGCGAATATCTTCCAGTATATACAGCGCGTTCCATTGTTCGGAGTAGAGTTTATTGGAGAGTTCCTGCTCAGACTGGAAAAGCTTGAAACCATCCTTTTGCAAGCGATCTAGATGCTCACCGTTACGCTGTACACTGATATCGTGCACCTGCAGCCTTTGGAAGGCCGGATAGAAACTGAAGTTCAGCTCGGCAATTTCACTGACCCCCTGCTGATTCAGGGGTTCGACCACGATCTGAAAGTAATACTGTTGCTCTTTTCCCCTGTGGCGAAGCTGGGAGTTGGATAGGTGCACCCGCACACTGCCTTGCGATGGGCGTTTTGACTCTACTGGTTCTAATATTTCCACCCACTCGGGAGTAGTACTGAATAAGAGTTCTGGGGCTGCCTGTGCGAGTGAGGTGACAAGGATGAGTGCGGCGGCCAGCAGTTGGCCGGGGAAGCGATATTTCAAGGTGAGCCTCAATAGTTTTGCAATGGGCGCTAATAAGCCCTGATTAGGATACCGAGGGAGCTAAAGCTGAAATGCAGGTAATTACCGGTTGGCCCCAGCAAACCGGTAGCTCCTCCTGAGCTTCTCAAGCGCTGCCTGTAAATCTTGGAACAGCGCTGGGTGACGGTACTCCGTTAACCGCCAAGTGTGCCGGTAAATATACCCTATGCCCGAGACAGAATATATTGAGTAAGAGGTTGATCTGTGTGGGGGTATAAACGACGAAGTGGAAGAGTCGGTATCACCGAGCCCTTCTCTGTAAAGGCCCGGTGATCTTTGAGAGATTATTGGGACTGTTCTGGCTGCTTAACCGGCATGGCCTCCAATTTTTGCCTCAGTTCCTTGAGTTTTTCCTTCACTCGCGCGGCATTATCCGGGCCCATGCGAATCATTAATTTTTGTACACCGGGCAGTTTTTCAAGCTTGGGATCGGCAAACTTAAAGTAGACCGATGGGCGCACCAGCTTGATAGGACCTTCAACTTCAGGGGCTGCCAGTACCTTATCGATGGCTTCAATCACCACCTGGTGAAAGGTTTTATTGCGCATGCCCAACTCGCCATAGGCCTGCGCCAAGCGCGGATACCAGTACTGGTAAAGGCCCACTGCGGTATCGGTATCCATTGAGGCGAACAGTCGCACAGGCTTATCGTAGCGACGGTAATTGTCCGGCGACAATTGGTAGCCCTCTATCGAGGAGCCGGTAACAACAATAGGGCCGCGTATGGTTTTCAGTGGGCGGTGCTTGTGGATCAGGTTTCCTCGCGCACCGGAGTTGACCGCAGCCACCCATTTGCGAATCACCTCATCGTTTACCAACCAGCGCGACAGGGCGTTGTCTGGGGCCAGGCTCATCAGGTCGTCATAAGCGGCCTTGTCGCTCTCATTGAGTGGAGGCGGTGGTTCCCTGCTGGGCTCTTCCACCGGAGCGGGTTCCTGAGGTTCAGGCGTGGTGGCCTGTTCCTGGGGTTGCTCCAGAGTTTCTGGCTTCGGGGTGCTTTGGGGTTCTTCAATAATTTTGGTAGGGGGAACTTCTTTCTTTTTTTCCTCGCCAGTCCACAGCCAATAGGCTGCCGCGGCGACGACGATCACCACAATAATTCCGATGATCCACCCATGCCTAGACTGTTGTTCCGACATTCCCTGCCTCCTTTTGCTGCTATCAGAATGTGACCCTTTGACCACGGCAAAGCCCTTCGGTTTCTCCGTGGTGTCTGGGTTTTACCTTACTCTCCGCCGCAGCCGGTCGCAAAGGGGATTTGCTTCGCTTTTTGCCTATTGCGAAAATCCTGTGCGTCTGCTGTTTGCGAAAGTGACGAAAACAAGTACTGGCTACGCCCCCACTTGGGAGGATGTAGGAATCCCATTGCCGATTAGAGTTGGCTGGTGAAAATGTGCGCGGCGAATAAGTGAGAGAGCAATGGTTAAATTTACCAGCTTATTAATAGGTCTGTTTCTGGGAGCTGTTCAGGCAGCGGCGGCCGAGGGGCCAATTGATCCCTTTTGGCGTAACGCTACCATCTATTTTATGTTGCCGGACCGCTTTTATAACGGCGATAAGGGCAATGACTTTCCCTACGGGCGCAAGGATGACGGGGCCCATCTGCGCGGATTCGCCGGTGGCGATCTGCGTGGGGTGATCGAAAAAATTGAGGCGGGCTATTTCAACGATCTGGGGGTAGATGCTATCTGGATGTCTCCGGTCATTGAGAATATCCACGGTCACAATGACTCTGACAAGCGCACCTATGCCTTCCACGGCTACTGGCCCAAAGACTGGACCGCAGTGGATGCCAACTTTGGCACTGAGGCCGAGTTAGCGGAGCTGATAGAGGCTGCGCACAAGCGCGGTATTCGTGTGTTACTCGATGTGATTCTCAACCACACCGGCCCGATAACCGCAAAGGACCCGGAGTGGCCCGCCAGCTGGTTGCGCAAAGGCGCGCAGTGCGATTGGTCTGATTACGCCGGTAATGTGGAGTGTGCGATCCACGCCAACCTCACCGATATCCTCACCGAGAGCGATAAGCCCGTGGCGCTGCCGCCGCAGCTTGTGGATAAGTGGCAGCGAGAGGGCCGCTTGCAACAGGAACTGAGTGAGCTGGATGCATTTTTCGAGCGCACCGGCTATCCGCGCGCGCCCAAGTACTATCTGATCAAGTGGCTGACCGATTGGGTGCGGGAATACGGTGTGGATGGCTTTCGTGTGGACACGGTAAAACATGTCGAGCCCGAAGCTTGGGCAATTCTGAAAAAAGAGGCGGATCTGGCTCTGGCTGAGTGGAAAGCAAAACATCCACAGCAAAAACTCGATGATCGCGATTTCTTTATGCTGGGTGAGGTTTATCACTTTGGTGTGAATAACTATGGTCCCACCGTTGGTCGTGTTTACGATTACAGCGATCAACAAGTGGATTTTTACCAGTATGGTTTCGATAGTCTGATCAACTTCGATTTTGCCCAGGTGGCCGGCGAGCCCGCGGAGAAAATTTTCTCCAGTTATTCCAGCGCATTGAATTCTGGTGCGTTAAAGGGCTTGGGGGTGCTCAATTATCTGGGCTCTCACGACGACCACCACTCCTTCGATCGCGAGCGCCAGCAGACCCGCATTGCCGCCAGTAAACTGATGCTGGCACCGGGGGCGGTGCAAATTTATTACGGCGATGAGCTGGCGCGCCCCATGACCGATGCCCGCGCTTTTGGCGATGCGGCCATGCGCAGCCCCATGAATTGGGGTGATCTGAAAAAAGCTGAAACCCATGCACTGCTCACCCATTGGCAGAAGCTCGGTCAGTTCCGCCGCGCACACCCCGCCGTGGGCGCTGGTGTGCACAAGAAACTCGCCGATAACCCCTACACTTTTGCTCGCACTTTAGCGGGGGAGCAGCCGGTAGTGGTGGCAATGGAGCTGCCCCGTGGGGAGAAGCGCATTTCTGTAAAAGGTGTGTTTACCGATGGTACGGTGTTAACAGATTACTATTCCGGTGAGCGTGCACAAGTTGAGGGTGGCAGTGTGACTTTTAATACCGGTGGGGATCTGTTGCTGCTTTCAGCTAAATCAAAGTAGTCCTGGTTTTTAACCGGCCCGAGAAAGAAAAAGCCCGGCAAATGATTGCCGGGCTTTCGCAGAAGTTTCGAGCGGGATTTACACTTCCGTGTTGGTGAACTGGTTGCACACCATCACATCCACGTCCAACTGGCCGATCACCCGCTCGGCGGTATTACCGCGCAACAGCGAGCCGGTTTCACCGAACTGGTTGAGGGTGCCCATTACCACCAAATCCGCATCAACTTCTTTAGCTACCGCTTCCACTACATCGCTGGTATAGCCCTGCTTCACATGAATACGGTGCGTGGGTACGCCGGTTTTATCGGCGAGCTTGGCCAGGGCGCCGCGATCTGGATAGCGCATGGAGTCCAGATAGGCATTTACCAGGTGCAGCTCGGCGCCGTAGTGGCCGGCAATATAGGTGGCGCGCTCACTGATCTGGCGGTTTAGCTGGCGCTGTTCCAGGGTCTTCGCCTGATAGTTGACGGTGGCCAGCACCACTTTGCGCTCGGCCTTGGCGCCGGGGCGAATCAGTACCACCGGGCAGCGTGCGGTTTTCAGCACTCGCCATTTGGATTCAGCGAAGGTAAAGCGGCGGCTGGATTTCTTGTGCACTGGCAGGTAGATCATTTCCGCATCGCAGCGCTTGGCCTCCTGCACAATGGCCGCCTGCCAGTCGCTGGACCAGCACACAGTAATCTCGCAGGAGAGACCGGCCTCGGAGATAGGTTCGCGGATCTGCTCGCGGAACCAGGATTCATCGCGGAATAGGTGGTCGTTCACCGCGCGGGTATCTACTGCCTCGCCATCCACCGCGACAAACACTGCCAAACGGGGTTGGGGCTTGCGCCCGCGGGAAGTGGTCAGGGCGCGTTCCAGGGCCACATGTCTGTCATCGTTGGGGTCCACGACCACGAATACGGTGTTTTGCTGCTCCATCTTTCCTCCAGATCAATGGGTCTTTCTGGTCCCTGCCTTATGCAGTTGACTCCTGGGTCTAAGTTATCACGGAGAGGCTCTGGCGCGGGGAATTTGTCGTCTCAATACGAGGAAAAGCGCGCCAGATAGGCCTTGCTAGCGGCGCATGATGAAGTAAAGGAGAAAGTCCGTATTGAGCCAGATCAAGACCTGCCGCCGGTTTGGCAAGCACTGCCTGGGGGGGGGGTACTTGGCGAGTTTTTCCAGCGTTTCTTAAGTTTGCCTTAATTTTGTCTCCGTAGACTCTCGCCGTGACACTCCCAAAGAGGGTTTTCAATGGCGCTACAAAGACATTATCAATACCTGGACCAGAGTGCGTTGCCCAAGCGCAAGCTGCGGCGGCGCAAACTGGATTTCGATCTGACCCGTATAGGGCAGGCAGGCCACAGCCGGGTGCAGGGATTTATCGCGCAGAAGTTTGCCGATACCTATGGTGCGCAGGTGAACCAGTTTGCCCCGCTATTGTTATCCGCCTGGCAGGAGAGCGCGTTCAGTAGTGCCCTCGGGCTACGCCGCGCCGATAGCGGATCTCTATTCCTGGAACAGTATCTCGACCATCCGGTGGAACAGGAGATTGCCGCCTTCAGTGGGGGCTCGGTAAAACGTACGGAGATTGTCGAAATCGGCAATTTGATCTCTACCAGCCGCGGTGGCAGCCAGATGCTGTTCCTAATGTTGTTTGAATTATTTGCCGCCGCCGGTGTGCATTGGGCCATTTATACCGCGACTGCGGAAGTGCGTGGCCTATTGCAGAAATTAGTGGGTCGGCAGACGGTTTTATGTGAAGCAGACGGCCGGCGTCTGGGGGATAACCTGGACGAGTGGGGTCGTTATTACGAGTCGGCCCCGGCGGTGACCGCCATCGATATGGTCGCCGAGCACCGCGCCCTGCTGGCAAATCCTCGCACCCGCGAGACTCTGCTGGCCTGTCGCCCTTCGGCGCAGGCCATGTCGCCTGTGCTCACAACCTCGGCGGGAGGGGCCAATCTATGCAACTGATAGATCAAATTCGCCAGCAGGCTGTGAATCACCCTGAACAGCTGGCGCTGCGGGGCGAGGAGTGCACATTCAGCTATGGGCAGCTGCTGGCGGCCGCCGAGGAAATCGCCGAGGACCTGCAGGCGCGCGATATCCGCGTGCTGGGGCTCTACGCCGACAATGGTCCCAATTGGTTGTTGGTGGATCTGGCCTGCCAGATAGCGCAGATCACTTTGGTGCCGCTGCCAGTTTTCTTTTCCCAGCAGCAGCTGACACATACCCTGCGCGTGAGTGGCATGCAGGCCCTGTTGAGCGATAGCTGCGAACGCTTTACCGCGCTCGAAATGGTGGGGCAGGCGCGGGCTGAGTTGGCCGGTATGGCCCTGATCGATATCCATGCGGAAGCGACAGCGGCGCTGCCGGAACACACTGCCAAAATTACTTTTACCTCTGGCTCGACCGGCACGCCGCGCGGTGTCTGTTTGTCAGCCCGAACCCAGTTCACCACCGCCAATGTACTGGCACGGCAACTGCAGCCTCAGGGCAATCGTGTGCACCTGTGCCTGCTGCCTCTGGCCACCCTGCTGGAAAACGTGGCCGGGGCTTACAGTAGCTGGCTGCGTGGTGGTGAGGTGGTGGTGCCGACTACGGCGCGCCTGGGCCTCAGTGGCAGCTCGGGGCTGGATGTAGCCCAGCTGGCGAGCTGTATCGATGAGTATCGCCCCCACAGTGTGATCCTGCTGCCGCAGATGCTGAAAGCGCTGCTGGAACACAGTGAGCGCAACGGCTGGCAGCCGCCGAGCTCACTGCGCTTTGTCGCCGTGGGCGGCGGTAAGGTCTCGGACCGGCTGTTGTTGCAGGCGCGCAGTCTTGGCCTGCCGGTTTATGAAGGCTACGGCTTGTCCGAATGTGGCTCGGTGGTTGCGCTGAACGTGCCCGGCGCCGATCGCCCAGGCAGTGTGGGGAGGCCCTTGTCTCACTGTGATATCGCCATTCGCGATGGCGAGGTGATGGTGCGTGGTCCCCGCTACCTGGGTTACCTGGATAGTGCCGAGGGTGGTGAAAGCCAGTGGCTCGCCACCGGTGATTTGGGGGAGTTAGACGCAGAAGGGTTTCTGCACATCACCGGGCGCTGCAAGAACATCCTGATCAGCGCTTTTGGGCGCAATATCTCGCCGGAGTGGATTGAGAGCGAGGTACTGCTGGAGCCGATAGTGCAACAGTGCGTGGTGGTCGGCGACGCTCGCCCCCACTGTGCCGCCCTGATTTTTGCACGTCCCGGCAGCAGCCGCGAGCAGCTCGACAGCTGGTTGCAGGCGGTGAATCGCAAATTGCCGGATTACGCCCAGGTGCGCACCTGGACCGCACTGCCGGCGCCATTAACGTTTGCCGATGGCTTGCTCACCGCCAACGGCCGCCCGCGACGCGATCGTATCGCCGCGCAGTTCCAAAATTCTATCGATAGCCTTTATGGAGGTATCTCCTCATGAGTTTTTACAATCTTCTTGAACAGCAAACTGCCGACGCCCGCCAGTCTCTGATGGAGGTACCTTTTATCCAGCGCGCCGCACGGGGTGAGATTGCCTTGCAGGAATATGTGGCCTTCCTCACTCAGGCCTATCACCACGTCAAGCACACGGTGCCTCTGCTGATGGCCTGTGGTAGTCGCCTGACTCAGCACCAGGAATGGTTGCGCGAGGCGGTTGCGGAATATATCGAGGAGGAAACCGGTCACCAGGAGTGGGTGCTCAACGATATTGCCGCCTGTGGCGGCGATGCGGAAGCGGTGCGCAACGGCCGCCCCAACCTGAGTACCGAACTGATGGTGTCCTACGCCTATGACAATATCGCCCGCGGCAACCCTCTCAGCTTTTTCGGCATGGTGCATGTGCTTGAAGGCACCAGTACCGCCGTGGCCACTAAAGCCGCGCGCGCCATTCAGAAAACCCACGGACTGCCAAACAAAGCGTTCAGTTATCTGCTCTCTCACGGCGATCTGGATATCGGCCATGTGGACTTCTTCAAGGGGCTGATGAATCGTATCGATAATCCCGATGACCAGGCCGCGATCCTACACTGCTCGCGGGTTATGTACCGCCTGTATGGGGATATTTTCCGCGAACTGGACAACCCCTTTAACGTGCAGGAGGCCGCTTGATATGACAGCAAAAGAAACGCTCACGGTGCTGGTCACCGGCGCCAGCGGCGGAATTGGTGGTGCCATCAGTCGTCTGCTCGCCGAGCAGGGCCACCGGCTGCTACTGCAGGGGCGCAATGCCGCGCGCCTGCAGCAGATAAAAGCGGAGCTACCTCACAGTGACCGGCACCAGGTGTTGGTAGCCGATCTGTGTGACGGGGCCGCTCGCGCCGAGCTGTTGCGCAGCTGCAAGCAATTACCGGCTGGTGTGGATGTGTTGATCAACAATGCCGGTATCGCATCCTTTTCCCTGCTCAGCGATATTGGTGACGCGGAACTCAGTCAACTGCTGCATACCAACCTGATCGCGCCCATGGCGCTGACCCGCGACCTGCTGCCAATACTGCAACGTAGCGAAGGCGCCGCGATTATTAATATCGGCTCGGCCTTTGGTCATATCGGTCATCCGGGCTTTGGGGCCTATGGTGCCAGTAAAGCGGGGCTGCACGGCTTTACTGAAACCCTGCGCCGGGAGTTGGCGGACAGTAAGGTACGTGTGCACTACCTGGCGCCCAGGGCGGTGGATACCCCTCTCAACAGTGACGCAGTCAACGACTTGAATCGGGCACTCGGTAACAAGTCCGACTCGCCACAATTTGTCGCCGCCCAATGTCTGCGTCTGCTCCAGAGTAAACACGCCCGCAGACGCTTTATCGGCTGGCCCGAACGCCTGTTTATCAAGGTCAATGCGCTCCTGCCCTCTCTGGTAGATAGCGCGCTGGCAAAGAAACTGCCCCTGGTTCGCCAATTTGCCCGCGGGGAAACTCCGCCAACAGTACAGGATAAGACGGCTCCCAGCGCGCTTTGAGCGCGCCGGCCTGCTCATTCAACAACCAATTCAACAACCGCTCCCACGCCACCCACTGCCCCGGCAAAGGCACTATGCTCTGGCGGTGGGGGAGGGCGTTGCCCGCGCTCTCCTTACCTGTTTTCATTGCTGAAGAGCCCAGGCCAATGCGCATCCTGCTGATCGAAGATAACCAATCCCTGGCCGAGGGGATGGTCACCGCCCTGCAGAGAGGGGGCTATGCCGTTGATCACGCGGCCCGCGGCAGTGAGGGCATTGCTCTGGCACAGGCGGCGATACCGGATGTGATTATTCTCGATCTGGGCCTGCCCGACCTGGATGGTGTGGAGGTGTTGAAATGGTTGCGGGCAAAATCGATTCGCTCGCCGGTATTGATTCTCACCGCCCGCGATGATCTCCCCTCTAAAGTGCAGGGCCTGGATGCCGGTGCCGATGACTATCTAACCAAGCCCTTTGCGGTAGACGAGCTACTGGCGCGCCTGCGTGCTCTGGAAAGGCGCAGTGGCAGCGGTCTCAGTGCGGAAATCCTGATTGGCGATGTGGCCATTAATTTATCCAGCCATACCGTGGCCAGGGCTGGGCAGGAAATAAAACTGTCGCGACGGGAATTCAGCCTGCTGCGCGCCTTGGCCGAGCGCCCGGGCCATATTCTCAGTCGCGAACAGCTGGAAGATAAGCTGTACAGCTGGGGCGAGGAGGTTTCCAGCAATACTGTGGATGTGCATATCCACAATTTACGCAAAAAAATCTATCCAGAGTTTATTCAGACCATTCGCGGCGTTGGCTACAAACTGGAAGCGACTGGCGGCGCATGAAATCTATCCGTATTTTTCTGCTGATCGCGTTGCTCAGCATCATCATGCTGGTCAATTTTGTCTCGGCGCTGCACGGCTACCGCGATACCATGGCGGAAGCGCAGCGTCTGTTTGACCGCCAATTAAGCGCCTCCGCCAGGTTATTGGCAGATATGCCGGTGGCAACAGGGGCCGAGCGGGTGGTGGCCCAGCCCGAGGCTATGGTGATGCAGGTGTGGTCGGAGGATAAGAAATTACTGGTGCGCTCCGCCGATGCCCCGAAGCAACCCCTCAGTGAATTTGCCGTTGGCTTTAAGGAAATAAATTTCTCGGGCTATCGTTGGCGCAGTCTCGCAGAATACTTTCCCGATAATGGCCACTGGATTATCGTTGCCGAGAGATCTGACCTGCGTTACCAACTGGCAGAAAAATTGGCGATTGCCGCAGTACTACCGATACTGTTGGGCCTACCGATTGCCGGGTTGCTGATTTGGTTTGTAGTGGGGCGCGGCCTTTCCAGTTTGCGCAAACTCGCCGAAGACCTGCATAGCAAACGCGCCGAAGACCTGACACCACTGTCAGAGGGTAGCCCCCCACAGGAACTGCTCCCGGTGGTGCAATCCATTAATGCGTTACTCGCGCGCCTGCAGGCCTCTTTTGAGCGCGAGCGACGTTTTTCCGCCGATGCTGCCCATGAACTGCGCACGCCCATCGCCGCCATACAGGTACACGCGCATAATCTGGAGAATGATTTTGAGGGGGCAGGGCAAACAGTAATGCCCCAGAGTCTGGTTAAGTTGGAAGATAGTGTTCAGCGTATGGCGCACCTGGTAGAGCAAATGCTGGATTTATTCCGCACTACACCGGAACACTACCCGGCGCGCTTTGAAATACTCAATCTTCATGCCCTGGCACGAGAGGTATTGGCAGAGGAATACCCGATCTTTGCCCAGAGAAAGCAACAGGTAGAACTGCTGGGCGGTAGGGTATTTCTGCGTGGCGACCGTTTCGCACTGACTATTCTTTTAAAAAATCTCCTGCGCAATGCGGCGAAATACACTCCTGAGGAGGGCCATGTACAAGTGAGTACCCGGTTAATCAGAGGGGATATTCTTCTACAAGTGGAGGATTCCGGGCCGGGGATTCCAGAGAAAGAGTACCCTAGGGTTTTTGAACGGTTCTATCGAGTGGGGGGCGACCGCCACCAGAGCACTGCCCCCGGTTGCGGATTGGGCCTTTCCATTGTGCAGCATATCGCACGGCTTCACGGAGCTTCAATCGAACTCGGCCAGTCGCATTTTGGCCATGGGCTTTCAATAACTGTGCGTTTTAAAAAAGCAAGGGAGAGCAAGGATGCTTAGTTGCTTACAAAGGCGAGAAAAAAGCTATAACAAGCAGGAAAAGAGCGGTGCTTTGGCTGCCGGCATTTGGATTTTGGTTTCAATTTTATTCAGTGCCTGCGCTCCAGATACTAATAAACCCACTGTGAAATTAGAAATCCACAACCATCTTTTTAACCCTTCAGAGCTGATAGTACCCGCTGATACGGAGATTAAACTGGTGATCTACAATCGAGATGCCTCCCCAGAAGAATTTGAGAGTTACCAGCTCAACCGAAAGAAAGTGATCATGGGCAATAGCAAGGCAGTACTATTTATTGGTCCTTTGCCAGCAGGTGAATATCTGTTTTTTGGTGAATTCCATCCCATAACGGCTCAGGGGAAAATTATCGCACAGTAGCGAAAGGCTTATGTTATTAACCTCTGTAATGGTAGTACTGCGGGAAGTGTTGGAGGTGGCGATACTGCTCAGTGTGCTATTGGCAACTACCCGAATGCTGGATCTTCGCGCCCGCTGGTTTTATATCGCGCTATTGCTCGGTGGATTGGCTGCAATCGTCTATGGTGAAAACCTTGCGCGAGTCTCCCAGGCAATAAGTGGTACAGGCCAGGAACTGGTGAATGCCGGAATATTAATCATAATCTATATATTATTAATAATAGTCACCGCCTTGTTGTTACTTAACTGGCGTAAGCAGCAATACCATTTATCCATCATACTAGGCGCTATGCTACTGGCTGTCACACTCGCGATTATGCGAGAGGGGTCAGAAGTTTATGTTTACCTTACTTCCTTTTGGCTGCACCCATCACTCTTACCCTCCGTAATAATCGGAGCATTGCTAGGTGCTGGTATCGGCTATAGCTTAGGTGCATTGCTTTATTATTTTTTATGTAGCCTGCCAGCCAAATATTCTTTGGGGATTTCCTGTATATTACTCATTATCTTGGCTGCCGGAATGATCCTACAGGCCGCGCAATTATTTATTCAAGCAAATTTACTGCCTGGGCAAGAGCCCCTTTGGGATAGCTCCCAACTATTAAGGGAGGACTCAATCCCCGGGCAGCTACTCTTTGCTATAGCTGGTTACGAAGCAACACCAACCCCTCTGGAAGTAATGGTCTACGCAGGCAGCATTTTTCTTATGCTGTGCGTGCTTGGGGGTGTTTATTATAGGTGTTCCAGAGATTAACTAGTGGGCAGATAAGTTATTCCATGTGGGTTTATTTACGCTTTTTCTTATTGGGGGAATTCTCGTAAATATTGTCTTTTATTCTTATGGCCGAATCATCCATGTTTTCAAATAACACATATTCGCGCAATCCTGCTTTGAGACAGAGTGTATTAAATTTTGCGGCTGGTGTGTGCTTAGTGTTTATAATATAGCTTGAAATATATAGGTCTTTTAGGCCCCATTTTAATCTACACATGGGCTTCCATTTTCATGGGGTTAGTCTTCTCATGAACACTATCTCTCTATTAAAGTCTATTTTTGTCTGCACAGGGAAGAGCTGTCCCCTTTGGCCAATTAAGGTGGAGGGCAATATAGAAGATACACAGAGAACAACCCACTCAGGATCAAGATCCAGCGTGATATTAGCGATATATAAAGTTAGCAAGCTTAATCCTGCTAAAACAATAAAGATAACATAGTAAGAGTTTCTCTTAATAGTTACTGTGCCATAAGTGATGATACATTTTTTGGATAAATTCATGGTCTACTAACTACTAGAATTTAAAATATGAAGTCTTCTACATAGTGGTTTTATCGTATATTTTATAAATAAAAATATGTATCTGACACTGATAGGCCAGTCAGCATACCTTAACAGTTTATAAAATCATTAAGCAGTTTAACCTGCTAAATATGAACCCTGCCGCAATCTGAAATATATATCGAAGAAGTGCCCTTAAGTGTAATGGAGCTCCATAATCGTTTCATCGAACTCATCCTGATCTACGACTTTAAATCCAAAACGCTCGAAAAAAGGTTTCATGATATCATGTCCCTCAACATAACAAATGGATATAGAATCAAAGCCTTCAAGTTTTTTTATTTCTGCTAATACGAGTTTCACTGCTTCTGAACCGTAGCCTTGACCTTGAAAGCTGATGTCAATCAATAATTGATCTATAAAAATTTCGTTTGGTTTACCATCCTCATGATTTGGGTAATATTGGATAAAGCCAATGGGCTTGTCTCCAAGATAAACGCCTCGATTGATATAATGATCATAAAACTTGGATGCGGCAATAGCTTCTGATGGAAGAGCTACATAGTTTTCCTGCTCTTTTTTGATGTCAAGGTCAATCATATCGACCCAGTTATCTCTTGTTATTTCTCGTAAGTTAACATTCAATGATATAAATCCTTTTTATAAACAATGGGGAGGATAATATTAATTTATAGAAATGGAGCACAGAGCAGTGAGTGCCTCTTTTCTACACTCGAGATTTACTTGAATCACTAGCTGCCGTTCTATGGTCTAAATACATTCTTAGGCACTTGGCTTTATCGAAAGCTTTACTTCTCAACTCGTAGTTATCACAAGCATGTATGTCAATTTGTTTGAATAGCTAATAGGCTTCGCGATAATTTCCTTGGCTTTCTTTTACAGTGCAAGATTATAGATGGTTTCAGCCTTTGATTCAGAGATACAGTCATTTGTCTCATAAAATACATATGAGGCTACTATTATAAGTGGAGCCAAACAAATTAATACAAGAGTTCCATTCCTCATTATAATTTTCACCGCTGGTGCTGCCTGAGCAGTCCTCAAGGAGCCAGTAAGAACTCCAATTTACTGCCTGCGATTATTAAGTTTTTGTGCTCTAACATTCAGTTGGTAATCTCCGACGCTAGACAGCAAGCACACAACACCGCAAATGAAGGCGAAGAAGGCTAGAATCCAAAAAAAGACAGGTTGATCTTTGACTGTTAAAAGAATTTCTTCTGGACGGAAATTTCCCTTTGTTAGGAGGAATTTTCCATCCAGCACAAGCCAAGGAATTAGCCCTAAAAATATACCTGAAGCTATCAGCAAGTTGATAATTGGCGGCTGATGAGATTGCCTAGGGGCTCCGAATTCTATTAGTGCTTTCCAGTTCATATAAAATCTTAATACAGGGGTAAGGTGACGGTTCGGGTAATATTAACGCGTCGTAAACTTGTTCATTGACGGGTGGAGCGTACTTCAGCGAATTTTTATATCTGGCCCAATACACAATCCATTTCTGTTTCCACAAGCCACGCCAGATCTATAAAGCGACTTACCTCAACAAATGTGCAAGCAGGCTTTATTGTAGAAAATAGCTCTCCATGTGCTTTTGCTGCTTCTTCCCAGCGGGATATATCGGTAAGCATGATACGGGTTCTGATGATACCCGTCGGTTTTCCACCTGCTTCTAGTATGGCCTTCATCGAAAGCTCCAGACAGTACTTCGTTTGAGCATACACATCACCAATGTAAGCTGTCTGGCTATCCTTGATAGGTGCCGTACCAGAAACAGAAATTAGGTTTCCAATTCGGCACGCTCTTGAAAAGCCTATCGGCTTTTCCAGGTGAGAACCTGAGGAGATTAGTTTTCTCATGTTTCCCTACTTGAGTAAAACACCCACTGTAACGTAGTGAGTACAGGCCTGTAAGATCGAAGTTACTTCTGCACATTACAAGGAACGAATAGCGAGTAGTTTTCTTATCGTAACAGTATTTAACCAAACAATAACAGATGCTACTGTAAATTGACCTAGCGAATGGAGAAAGAGTTTCGGCCAAAAATCTATTTCCTCAGTTAGCAGTGGGTGCCAAACATATACAAGAGTCAAGTTTCCTGGAAATAGAAATATCTTGTACCCAGGCATACCGCCGCCCCAGACATTCCAATTTAACGCAAAGGCAATGAGTCCAATTACTAATGCTAAAGCACCGCCATAAATCGCGATGGTAGTCGACTTAAATTTACTCATCGTGCATCATATCCCCTTAAAGCAGAGGTGTGATTTTATGAGCGACCTACTTCTTATGATTGTTAGATAACTAGTGATCATGATTACACTATTACTTGTTAGATTTCTAGGTGTTTTGTGTGCTGAGCCTGTTCATGATTTATGGCGTTCGGGTTAGGGGCGGCTGGAGCATAGCGTAAGCCATGCCAGCCTCGTATTATGCAGAAACTTCAACCGCTTTTTAAATTTTAGGCAAACACTCTAGCCAAACCCGCTCATTCGGATGATGCTCTGCAATCGTGATTAATGCCTCATCTAGAGCTCTATCATCGCAAGGGGCAATCGTGTAACTGAAGTTGGTTAGATCAATATTACTTGAACGTAGCGAATCTAGCTCCTGTTCATTCAGCACATCACCCCCTACCCATACTGGATATAGGGCTGATTTAATTATCGGCTCTAATTCTAAGTAGCCTTTTCTTGTAACAGCGAATATAACCATAATGAAATTTAAGATTTATATAGTGATAATCACGACCACATTATCCTGATTATTATTCCGGGGGCAATTTTACATCAGTTTTCTGGAAAGTGAGCTAAATCAGTGACTTACATTAAATTGGCACTAATGTCACACTTGAAGTGGTAGTTATAGTGACCGCTACCCCAATAATTACTTGTTGGCTTAAGATTTTGATCTCAATTATTTTTTCTTGTATCTGGCTTGATCCAGAAATAACAGCCACAAAGAGCTAAAAATCTTGGTCAAATTGATCGCTTATGTGAAAAGGATCTGAGTTATTCAGGTGCTACAGCAATGGTTATTATTAAGCAGGAAGGGTGGTCTTGAAAAAGAGAGAATTGAAGATTTTGGGGGCTG
Source organism: Microbulbifer mixtoriginis (SeqCode) (assembly GCF_052466865.1). NCBI lineage: Bacteria > Pseudomonadati > Pseudomonadota > Gammaproteobacteria > Cellvibrionales > Microbulbiferaceae > Microbulbifer > Microbulbifer mixtoriginis (SeqCode). The sequence goes on along the minus strand of NZ_CP174293.1, from coordinate 4,660,059 downwards.
ACTACAAGCGGTAGGTTAGAGCCCTATACTGCTTGAGACTACAACAAACCTTGTGTAACTAGGGCTATAATTACTTTGGCTATCATAAGTTGATTTCTACCAGCTTAAGTCACTTGATTTAAATGCTGGGTTTTAAGCCCTCCATCCTCACTGATTCATCATTAACTTAATAGCTGCCACCAAAAATTAATTCTGTTGTTTTTTTGAGCACCGCACTGCTTCTCATGTCACTAAGTTCAAATCCCTGCAGATAAAACTACTACGCCCCCCCTGAAGGGGGATGTGTGCGTTAGTACCATTTCTTTACTCTGCAATAGGTCACACCCCAGAGAGGGTGGGCACTTGTGTCAGAGTCGCTAGGTTAGAAGCACTCTTTGAGTTAGGTATAACAACAATAACTAGGTTGATCTATTTCCTTGCCTGTCATTCTCTGGCAGTCATTTGCTCACAGGGATACCAGCTTTTCGCTTGGATGTATCCGGCTGCTGAGCCTAGCCGTGATGCCTGGCAATTTGAACCTCATATTGACTGTTGTGCCCTTGGCTTCTTTTACCTTTGTTGGAAGAACCTTTCTCAGCTTCAGAGCTTGCTATTTCTCAATCGGTGACTTTGGTATTCAAATTCAGGAAATCTAGTCCCATTGATCCGCTGTTTGTGTGATTGAGGGCGCAGATACCTGGCTTATAAAAAATAACAGCGAAAAGATGACTAAGAGAAAGCAATAATGAACAGTTCATTTCCCCTAAAAAGGCTACTGGCCAGTACAGGCCTTGTACTTGGTACACTATCAAGTGCCCACGTTAATGCCGGTACCGCTTTTGTGCATTTATTCGAGTGGAGCTGGAATGATATTGCCAGTGAGTGTGAGAACTTTCTCGGGCCTAAGGGTTTTGATGCGGTGCAAATATCTCCACCCAACGAGCATATCAGCCTGTCCACCTGGTGGGCGCGCTATCAGCCAGTGACTTATACCAACTTAACCAGTCGCAGCGGTACTGAGCAGGAACTGCAAAGCATGATCAATCGTTGTCATGCAGCAGGTGTAAAAGTCTACGCCGATGCGGTAATTAACCATACGGCGGCCTGGAATGGCGGTGGCACCGGTTGGGGAGGCACTCAGTGGACCTTGCTGGACCATCCGGAGTTTTCTGATAACGACTATCACTCCGATTGCACCATTAATAACTACAATGATGCCAATCATGTGTGGAGCTGTCGGTTGAGTGGTTTGCCAGATTTGGATACTGGCTCCAGTTATGTGCAGGGAAAACTTGCTGGTTACCTGAGTAAATTAAAAGGCATGGGAGTTGATGGCTTCCGTATTGATGCCGTCAAGCACATGTCCCCCGGTGATTTACAGGCAATTGTGAATCAGGCTGGCAACCCCTGGGTCTTTTCCGAGGTTATTGGTGCTGCCGGTGAGGCCTCAGAAATCCAGCCTTACAATTATACCTTTCTAGGCCGGGTTACTGAATTTAAATATGGCACCGATGTAGCCAGCAACTTTAACGGTCAGATTAAAAATCTTGCCACTATTGGTGAAAGCTGGGGACTGCTCTCCTCCAGTGATGCCGTTCATTTTATTGATAACCACGATCGCGAGCGGGGCCATGGTGGCGGTGGGAATCTGACTTATCACGATGGAGCCAAATATAATCTGGCCAATGTCTTTATGCTGGCTCATCCCTATGGCTACCCCAAGGTAATGTCCGGGTATAACTTTACCGATACCGACATTGGCCCTCCCAGCAGTGGCCCGAATAACTGTCAAAATGGTGCCTGGGTCTGCCAGCATCGCTGGGGCAATATCGCCAACATGGTAGGTTTTCGTAACTATACCAATGGCACTGCCATGAATAATTGGTGGGACAATGACAACAACCAGATTGCCTTTGGCCGTGGCGATAAAGGGTTTGTGGTGATCAATAATGAGGGGGGCTCTCTGAACCAGACGCTATACACCGGCATGCCTGCAGGGGATTATTGCAATGTGTTGGCGGGCGATAACGAGTGCAGTGGCGATGTGATTACTGTAGATGGTAGCGGCTATGCCACCTTTAATGTCACTGCTAACTCTGCCGCGGCAATTCATGGTGGGCAATTGGCGACGCCTTGTGACGATTGTGCTGAACCTGGTTTTCCCAGCCTTTACTTTCGCGGTACCGCCAACAACTGGGGTAGTACAGCATTCGAACAAGTGAGTGAAAATACCTGGCAATTAGTTGTGAACTTTGATGGTCAGGCGGACCAGCGCTTTAAGCTGGATATTTATGGTGATTGGACAGAGAACTACGGCGATGATGGTGCCGATGGTACTTTGGATAAGACCGGTGCAGATATTTATACTTCTGTGAGCGGTAATTACCGAATCGAAGTCAACGACCAGAGCCTGAGCTATAGCCTAACTGAAGTTTCCTCACAGCAGGCACCGGTTGCGGTTGTCACTCCCTCAGCAGTAACCGTTGCGGTCAATGAAAGTATCACGTTGGATGCCAGCGCTTCTAACGATACCGATGGCAGTGTGGTGTCTTATAGCTGGAGTAGTGGTGGCAGCAACGCTAGTACTTCCCTGAGTTTTGCCAACGCTGGAACCTATGTAGAAACCGTAACGGTAACGGATAACGATGGCCTGACTGACAGTGCCACTGCGGCCATTACTGTGACTGATCCCAGCGGAGGTTATGCACAGAACTTCGCGGCACTGCATTTTCGGGGAACGCCCAATAGCTGGGGCACCCAGGCCATGACTCTGATAGCGGATAATATCTGGCGTACTACAGTGGCATTTGATGGCAGTAGCAACCAGCGTTTTAAATTTGATGTAAGCACTAACTGGGATGAAAATTACGGGGACAACAATGCCGATGGTTCTCTGGAACAGGGTGGCGATGATATTTATACCAATGTGGCTGGTACTTATCTTGTTGAAGTGAATGATAAAACACTTAGTTATACCCTGACTTGTGTGGATTGCGGCAGTCATACCTCTAATTTTGCCTCTCTACACTTCCGTGGAACGCCAAATAACTGGGGAGCTGAGGCTATGCAGTTAGTGGCGGACAACCTTTGGGAAATTTCAGTTAACTTCGATGGTCAATCCCAGCAGCGTTTTAAGTTTGATGTGAGTGGCGATTGGAGTGAAAACTATGGTGATAGTGACTCTGATGGAACTTTGGAGCAGGGTGGTTCTGATATTTACACCTCTGTTACAGGGAACTATAAGGTGCAGATGAATGATCAGACCTTGATTTATAGTCTGGTAGCCCAGTGAATATTATCTAGTATTGATACAGAAAACCCGGCTTTGAGCCGGGTTTTCTGTAATAAAAGTTTGTATTTGCTAGTCAACTGTCAAGCTTGAAGATATGGCCTTCAAAGGGGGGAAGATTAAGTGTTATTCGCCCCTGGCCATTTTGGATAACCAGCTGTTGCTTCGCATTGCTGATCTGCCCTTCTAATGCATAGCTGCCGTCTTTCAGTTTCCACTGTTTAAGTAGCTCATTGGGGATCAGCAGTTCGAATTTGCTGGCCTCTCGATCAAAATTTGCAACGATCAAGAGTTTTTCCGTTTTATTCCAGCGCGCAAAAGAAAATTGTTTTTCCCCATAGCCGCTATCCTGTTTGCGGTTGTAGCTGTGCAAGTCCAGATAATCGCCAAGTAAGGCCGGGCTCTGCTTGGAGAAATTGAGCAGGCGCTGGTAGAAGCTGCGCAGCTCTTTTTCTTCTTTTGTCAGCAGTGCAGTGTCAAAAGCGCCCTCATTATTCCAGCGGCGCACACTGGGTACTGACCAGTAGTCGAAAATGGTGGTGCGGCTGGCTTTACCAAAGCCGGCATCTTTGTTGGCGGGTTCTCCCAACTCCTGGCCAAAGTAAACCAGGGTAGGGGCTGGAGAGAGTGCGGCGGATACCAGCATTGCAGGTTTGCCTGCCTCTGGGTTGCCAGAAAATTGTGGGCTGGCAATACGCTGCTCGTCGTGGTTTTCCATAAAGCGCAACATATGAGAGGAAATATCTACCAGGCCTGCCTGCACCTCTGCGATTTTATCTGTACTGCCCTTGTTTTCCATGACCGCGCGAATAGCGTCGTAGGTGCCGACTTTATCGTAGAGGTAATCCATTTTGCCCAGGTGCAGATAGTCCCGGTAGCGCTCCGGAGTATAGATTTCGGCAAGTAACAGTGTGTTGGGGTTGCGCATTTTGATGGAGGAATTCAGGTAGCTCCAGAATTCTACCGGCACCATACCGGCCATATCATAGCGGAATCCATCGACGCCAAAGTCCAGCCAGTAGTGGGCGATATCGCGGAATTTTTCCCAGGTGTCCGGGACTTTCTTGTCTGCCCAAAACTGGGCGTGGGCCCGGTAGTCGCGCTTGGCATATTCCTGGGGTAGCTCAGAAAAATTCTTGCTGTCATCGGGGCGAACGCCAAAATTAATTTTGACGGTTTCATACCAGTCGTGCATGGCAGGTTGTGCACTGCGCGCGCCATTACCGGTCCATTTGGCTGGACTCTCTATAAATTGCCCATCGACAAGATAATTAGCTTCGCCATTGAGTGGCTTGTAGCTGTCCTCTGCAACGGGCACGCGGAAGTCTTTGCCCACCACATAGTAGAAATTGTTATTGCGGGCGTAGGTGACCTGGGTGTTGTCGCCAGCTCCAAAATCCTGCACGCCTTGGGGTTTATCGAGAGAATGATAGGCGCGGGCTACATGGTTAGGCACTATATCGATAATCACTTTCAGGCCGGCCGCGTGGCTGCGCTCCACCAGTGCGCGGAATTCCTGTAATCGCTCTGCGGGGTGATTGGCCAGGTCTGGGTTTACGCTGTAGTAATCCTTGATGGCATAGGGAGAGCCGGCGCGGCCTTTGACCACATCTGGATCATCGTTACTAATACCGTATTCCGTATAGTCGCCAACGAGCGCGTGGTGCAGGGCGCCGGTGTACCAGATATGGGTGGCGCCCAGCGCGTGGATTTCATTCAGTGCTTTTGGGGTAAAGTCGGAGAACTTACCTACACCATTATCTTCGAGTGTGCCCCAGGGTTTGTTGGTACTGTTAGTGTTCCCAAATAAGCGCGGCAGCACTTGGTAGATAACGGCTTTTTTCTCCGCAACTTTTTCAGCGGGCTGTATTTGTTCCGGGCTGCTCTCCTGGCTGCAGCCGGCAGTGCCGAATAGAGCAGCACATAGTAGGGAAGCCGAAAGGAGTTTGGCAATAAACAGGGAATGTAACTTCTTCATTGTTTCCTGATGACTTTAAATTTTTTTGTCAGTGAACAGCGGTTTGCTGAATTATTGATTTTTGAGCATTAAATTCAGCGGTTCTTTGTGCCATTCAAATTTAACCAGCAGTTGCTGCTTGCGCTTGTTGTACCAGGCCCCACGGGGTGCCTGAGCAAAGTCTTTTTCACTGTCGAAAATAGGCAGGGATTCGCCGGTAACATCGAGCTGCGCAGGCACTTGTTGCCAGTTGTGGATTTTTAAATTGACCTTGCGGGATTCCGGCATACCGGTATAACCGTCTCCTTCTCGATTGAAGGCGAAGGTTAAACCCTGCTGTTTGTTTTCAGCTGAGAAATGCAGCTTCTCGTATTTGCCTTTTTCAAAAGCCTGCGCGGTAGCGCCATCATCTTCATAAACATAGCGCTCGGACTTTGCTGCTGATGGGTGCGCGTAGTAGTCCAGGGTCAGGTTTTTACTGGAGTAATCACGACTGCTGTGGACATCGTCAATGGTGGGAATAATGGCGCCGGCCCGCACCAGCACAGGAATAGTTTTCAGGTCCACTTCTACCTGGGCCTGATCGCCAGAATATTGTTCATCAGTCCAGTAATCGAACCAGGTGCCGCCGGGCAGTTTTACCGCGACCTCATCCACATCTTCTTCCACGACTGGGGCAATGAGGAAGTCCTGCCCCCAAAGGTAGGCATCCTTGTAGTCCAGGAGAGATAGGTCACTTTCGTTTTCGAAAAACAGCGGGCGCATCAGTGGCATGCCGGTCTGGCTGTTTTCGAAGGCGAGGGTGTAGTTGTAGGGCAGCAGGCGATAGCGCAGTTTTACATACTCGCGCAGGATATCGCGGGTGCGGCGATCGTGGAAAACCGGTTCAGAGGCAATATGCTCCTGGGCGTGCGGGCGATAAACCGGTTGGAATACGCCGTACTGTAACCAGCGGATGTAGAGTTCGCGGTCAAATTTCTCGCCGCCGGCAAAGCCTCCCAGGTCTGAATGGGTGTAGCCAAAGCCCAGCAAGCCCATACTCAGAGCCAATTCCACCTGGGGCTGTAAGCCACCCCATTCCCGAGCGACGTCGCCGGTCCAGGGGATCATGCCGTAGCGCTGGGAGCCGGCAAAACCGGCGCGCATCATAATAAAGGGGCGGCGCTCTGGATATTTTGCCGTTTGGCGTTCGTGCAGTAATTGCGCCCAGGCGTGGCCGAAGGCATTGTGGATTTCATCGGCCATACCGATTGCGTGAACGGTATCGGAGGGGTGAACTTCCGGCTCACCCAGGTCGCCCCACCAGCCGGCTACGCCCTGTTCCAATAACCCGTCGTAAATATTCCAGAACCAGTCTCGGCCATCTTCAGAGAAGACATCGATCAGCCCGGTATTGCCGAAGTAGAAATCAAAACGCTTGGGTTCTCCGGCCAGGTTTTTGGCCAGGGCATTATTCGCCACGGCTTCCTGCCAGCGTTCGGAGGTGGAGAGGACAAAAGGCTCTGTCACCAGGATGGTATTGATGCCGCGTTTTTTAAGGTCGGCCATCATCTTTTCTGGTTCGGGAAAGGCTTCCTTGTCCCAGGCAAGATTGCCCATATGACCTTTTATATCTGGGCCAAACCAGTAGAGATCCAACACCAGGGCGTCCAGGGGGAAATCTTCTTCGGCAAACTTATCCACGGTTGCGCGGACTTCAGCTTCGCTGTGATAGCCAAAGCGGGAGGCGAAGTTACCCAGGGCCCAACGGGGTGGCAGGGGCTGTTTGCCGGTGGTGGATACATAATTTTCCAGCAACTGTGGATAAGTCTCACCGGCTACCACGATGTAAGCGGTTCGCCCGGCTACGGCTTCAAATTGCAGGATATCTTCTTCGTTTGCGCCCAGATCCAGGGTGCCGGTGGCAGAGTTGTCGAACAGCAGAATGTATTTGTTGCTGGACAGTACTGCTGGCAGGGAAAAATACATCTGGTTGGATTCGGTGGTGTACCCGTAATGGGCACGGTTATACAGGGGTAGGCGTTGACCGCGACGGTCCATCCCCATAACCCGCTCTCCACCGCCCAGCAGTTTTTCCTCTGGCGATAATGCGAAGCGGAATCCGCGCATCGTCTCGGTGGCAAAGAAGCCACGCTCTTCACTCAGGATTTGTTCGCTACCGCGCAAGTACTCGATTCGGAAGGGAGATTTGTGGATGACCGCAGTAAGCGAGCCAGTACGGTAAACGAGCTTGTCCCCTTGTTGCTCCAGCGTCGCCTCGGATCGGTCGGCAGAATCGGTGGTCAACGCAAATGAGGGCAACTGCTTCAGGCCTTCGCGGCGATAGTGCACCGATAGCGCTGACGGACCAACCGGGGTGAGGGTGACCTCGCCCTCACTCGTCTGTACAGTTAGTGAGTCTTCGCTCATGGTGTGATCGTGGTAGTTGCGCTGTTCAGCGGCCAGGGATTGAGAGCTCAGGCAGAGTGTAGCTGCGAGGCACGCCAGGCGCAGGAGTGGGAGTTTTAGGGTCATCGCGCGGGACTTCAGTTGCTTGATTAGGATTCACAGTTTCGTGTTGGCCCGACGCGTACGCTGGGCCTGAGTTTATCCTAAAGCGCAGAATCTGGCCCGCATCCTCCCCGCTGGGGGGAGGATGGAGGTCTGTGGTGGGCGTGTCAGAATGGCAAAATAAGCATAACGAGAGATGCGGTGACCCTATGAGCCAATCAGAGCCCAATCCTATTCAACAGCCCCGTCTGCCCTTCTGGCAGGTATGGAATGTCAGTCTCGGCTTTCTCGGTGTGCAGTTTGGCTTTTCCCTGCAAAATGCCAATGCCAGCCGGATTCTTTCAGATCTGGGAGCGGACCTGCACTCTCTTTCCCTGTTCTGGATAGTAGCGCCGCTCATGGGACTTATTGTGCAACCTATCGTGGGCTCGGCCTCGGACCGAACCTGGAGTCGCTTCGGTCGCCGCAACCCCTTTATCCTTTTTGGTGCCATCGCCGCAGCCCTGGGGATGGCGTTTATGCCCAATGCCGGGATTGTGGTGGCGATAGTGGCCCCCATTATCTTTGGCGGCGTTATGTTGGCCCTGATGGACGCGGCCTTTAACGTGACCATGCAGCCTTTCCGCGCCCTGGTATCCGATATGGTGCCATCAGAGCAGCGCACCCTGGGTTACTCGATACAGTCTTTGCTGATTAACATTGGCGCCATCTTCGGCTCCATGTTGCCATTTATTCTGACCAATGTGATTGGTCTGGAAAATACTGCCCGTGCGGGAGAGGTGGCGCCCTCCGTTATATGGGCTTTCTATATCGGCGCCACAGTGCTGCTGGGTAGTGTGTTGTGGACTGTGCTGCGCACCAAGGAGTATCCGCCGGAGCAGTACAATGCCTATAAAGGTCTCGACTCCGCGCAACTGGAGCGGGAGAGACAGCAAAAAGCCCCACTGGCAAAGCGCTTGATCGGTTTTTTCCAGCTGCTAATTAAAATGCCGCGCACCATGCGCCAGCTGGCCCTGGTGCAATTCTTCTCCTGGTTTGCCCTGTTTATTATGTGGGTTTACACAACGCCCGCGATCACTCAGCACGTTTGGGGAGTGGAAGCCAAGTGGTTTGATCCCGCCTATCTGGAAAGCGTCAAAGAAATTCCCGCGCATATCGCTGCCGCCAAGGGTGCTGCCGGTGACTGGGTAGGAATTATTTTTGCTGCTTACTCCCTGTTTGCAGCGACCTTCTCTATTGTCCTGGCCCGTTTGTCTCAGGTGCTGGGGCGTAAGCTCACTTATTCTCTATCGCTGGCATTGGGCGGTTTGGGATACATCAGCTTCCTGTTCTTCCAGGGGGGGGAGCCCACACAGGTGAATCTGTTGATTACAGAAGTTTCCGTACCCAGTGGAGCCCTGGGATTATTGCTACCGATGGTGGGTGTGGGCATTGCCTGGGCCGCTATTCTGGCGATGCCCTATGCGATCCTCTCCGACTCGCTGCCGGCGGATAAGACTGGTGTTTATATGGGGATTTTTAATTTCACTATCGCAGCCCCGCAGATTGTTTCCGCCCTGGTAGCTGGCTTGATATTGAAAACAGTTTTCGAAAACCAGGCAATTTACATCATTGTTTTGGCGGGGGTGTGTATGTTGCTTGGCGCTATATCGGTGGCGCTGGTGAGGGAGAGTTCAGAACCCGAGCCCGCATTAAAGGCAACTACTACAGCTTGATAAAAAGTTGTAAAAGATCGTTAGAAAAGCCCCTATTTGGGGCTTTTTTATTGCCGGGATTCCAGGTTTTTCTAAATTTTTCGCATTTATGGGGCTGCAGAGTTTTATGGCTGTATTTTGACAGTCTGGTGTGAGCGTACCTAGACTGGGCGGATCTCACCGGAAATGAATTAAATTATGTCGATATTCCCTGCTATTGATCAGGCATTAGAGGCCTTTGCCAGTTTTGTCTGGGGTCCCCCTTTATTAGTGCTACTCGTTGGTGGCGGCCTCGCGCTATTAATCTATTCTCGTGGCCGTCCCTACCGCCATCTTGGGCACAGTATTGGGCTTTTAAGTGGCCGATATGATGACCCCAATGACCCTGGCCAGGTGAATCACAGCCAAGCGCTATCCACAGCGCTTTCGGGAACCCTGGGACTTGGCAATATTTCCGGGGTTGCCATCGCAATTACGATTGGTGGGCCTGGGGCGATTTTCTGGATGTGGGTAACCGCCCTGGTGGGGGTGGCTACCAAGTTCTATACAGCGACGCTGGCGGTGATGTTTCGCGGTCGCGATGCCTCCGGGGAACTGCAAGGTGGCCCCATGTATGTTATTCGCGAGGGGTTGGGCCAGCGTTGGATGCCGCTGGCAGTACTGTTTGCCGTGGCGGGACTCTGCGGTATGTTGCCGGTGTTTCAGTCCAATCAAACCACGCAGCTACTGCGCGAGTCTTTTGCTGAGCCCTTGGGTTGGGTAGCACCCGGAGGTTCACTCACTTTTGATTTTGTTATTGGCTTATTAATTGCTGTTGCATCGGCCTACGTTATTGCCGGGCGTATCCAGCGTATCGGTAAATTCTCCGCAAGAGTAGTGCCGGGCATGGTGCTGCTTTATTTGGGCATGACCCTTGTGGTAATTGCCAGCTTCTGGGAGCAGGTACCGGCAGCATTTGCGCTAATTTTCTCCGATGCTTTCAGCGGTCAAGCTATTGCTGGAGGTACTCTGGGTTCGGTAATCACAGTAGGGGTGAGCCGGGGCGCATTTTCTAATGAGGCGGGTATAGGCACAGAGTCTTTAGCCCATGGTGCAGCGAAAACCCGTGAGCCCGTTCGAGAAGGCGTGGTTGCCATGCTGGGCCCCATTGTAGACACACTGGTTATCTGCACTTGCACTGCCCTGGTGATACTACTGACTGGCGCTTGGCAGCAGGAAGGGGATATTGCCGGCGTTACCCTGACTGCACAGGCATTTTCTCAGGTATTTGGGCAGTTTGGTCCAATTTTGCTACTGCTAATGGTCCTACCACTGGCTTTTAGCACCATCGTCACCTGCTGGTATTACGGTATGAAGTGCTATGTTTTTCTTTTTGGCGGCCGCTGGCAGGGCCTTTATACCGGGCTCTATATGATACTGATTGTATTGGGTGCGGTGGCTTCTCTGAGCGCGGTCAACAGCATTATTATTGGCATGTACGCCGTAATGGCTGTGCCCACTATGGTTTCCACATTACTGCTGGCACGGCATGTAAACCGTGCAGCGCATGCGTATTTCACCCGTATGGAAGTCGCAAAGCGGGAGGGGGCAGAGGCCTCTCAATAGCAGATGTTTTTCCAGGCAAAGAAAAAGGCGGACTTAATAGTCCGCCTTTTTTATGGTGCCTTTTCACAAGTGTCTAGATTTTACCTAAGGCACAACAGATACCTTTGTGCCGACTCTGGCGTGGCGGTAGAAAATCTTCGCCATATGCCAGGGGATGCGGATACAGCCATGGGAGGCCGGGTAACCGGGTACATAACCGGCATGCATGGTGACTGGGCCATTAATCCGCATCATGTAATCCATTGAGGCTCCGCGGAAGCGAGACCCGGCAGGCTTGCGATGGCGGCGTACATCCACATTACTGCGCAGTACTTGGCCACGAGAGCTTATATAGTGACCGTACAGGTTGGAGCGGTGGCTGTATTTCTTCTGTGAAATACGAAAGTTACCAGTAGGAGTTCGATGGCCTGGTTTACCGGTAGAGACCGGGGACATGCCGGCGAGACGTCCTCCCTTATAGAAGTAGGCCATCTGGTCACTTAAGTCGATCACAATACGCGGTGTACCTTGTACATGGCCTTTAAACCACATATGCCGGCTATTTTGTGGTTGAGCTTGTTGGTATCTGCCATATCGAGAATATGCCCTTTGGTTCCTGCTGTATCGAGAGTAGCTCCTTTGATTCCTATTGTATCGGGAGTGTCCCCTATACTCTCTCCGGTACCTGTAATCTCTGCTATATCTGGAGTGCCGGTCATAATGCCCTCCATGCCCCTGATGAGCGACATACCTTGAGCCCTGGCGGGAATAGGGATTGGAATAATCCGCAGCATAGGCCAGGGGGGCCAATATTGCCGATCCAACAACCATTAGCGCAGCGGCGAACGAAGCGTTTTTACGTAGAGCTCCTTGTACTTTTTGTAGGGATGATTTCTGTCGTTTAGGTATAGTTTGATGGTTTTGCAGCGAAGGTCGGTTATGCATTACACACCTCTCTATTGCCAGTGGGCCGTGTAAACAACCATGGATTTAGAGCCTAACCATTGCCTGCCAGGGTGCGATATCCCTAGCACCCAATCAGGAGCACGGCGCAGGTCAGAGATTTCCCCAAAGCAGCTCCCCGTATACTCGGCCTCAGCTGCGGGATGGGTTAGCACAAGTTTTCACCAATGCAGGTCCAAGGGATGGTAAGGTCCGTGTCTTGGGCCAGTCACATCAAAAAGGAATAAGTGAATTGCTGGTTATTAATCTCACAGACATTTGCAAGAATGGTTTGCGAAGGGATTGATAGGCGTTAGAGCTCCAATCTGAGGAATTATCTTAAAGAGACTTCTTTAGCGGGGTCTTTAGCCGATAAAGTACCAGCGGATTTGCCACATTAGTGAACTATTCACTAGCGGGATCAGGGGTTAATTTATGGAGCGTTTATTTTCCTACGGCACTCTTCAGCAAGAGAATGTACAACTGGAGACTTTTGGCCGTAAGTTACAAGGATCTGAGGATACTTTAATTGGTTACCAGCTTTCTGAAATAAGAATTATAGATCCACAAGTTGTGCAAACTAGCGGCAAGGAGTTTCACCCCATACTGAAGTACACAGGGCGTTCTTTTGATACGGTTGAGGGTACAGTTTTTGAAATCTCTGCCGAAGAGCTTGCTCAGTCTGATGCCTATGAAGTGGATGCCTATCAGCGGGTTGCCGCCAAATTGAAATCTGGTATAGAAGCCTGGATTTATGCTGAGGCAAACTAAAGACGTCATTTACTAAGGTAGTTAAGCTTTTATTAGAGGGCATAGGGAGGTGTTTCACAGGGGGGGATGGCCGAGGGGATGCGGATACTGCAGATCAGACCAGGTTTTTCTCGATTTCTCTGTGAATCAATAGATATGAAACAATATTTCGATAAAGGCAAGAAGGGCCTGGTTGACCTTTCCCGTAAAGTGCCAGCTGAAATCACCGGCAGTTTAAAAGTTTTTCAAGAAGTAGTTGCCGGACTGCCAATATTTTCTTCTGCGGAGCGCAGTGAGAATTTTGTGCAGAGATACGATGAAAAGCACTACTTTGTGATTCCCTATAAGCTCTCACAAACTGGCTTTACTCTGCACACAATGCGTTGTTTGCCTGATGATGCCCCAGAGGTAAATGATCTACCCAAACGCCGAATATTTCACTTTCCCAACTCCCATTATGAGGGGAGTTTACGTAAATTTATGGTGGAGAGCGCCGTAGAGTTATCCTTGGAAAGGGGAAATTCTGGAAAGAGTTCTCTCGAAAGACTGGCGGATGATATCGACAAACTCGATAGAAAATTGACCGTTGGTATACTGTTAGTTGGGGGTGTTGCCGCAGTGTTTAATCCCTTGATCGGTGCCGGGCTGGCAGCCAAGGCGGTGCTGCCCGGTATGAGTGGCCTGGTCAATAAATTCGGCTTGCGCCCAGCCGGGGAAAAGCTATCGGAATTACAAGGTAAAAAAATACTCCGTCAAGCTGAGGAAGATGTCGCCAAGCAATTTTCCGAATCGAATACCCTCAAGGTGATCAATCCGATTCTACAAGAATTGGAATTAGCGCTGAGAACCACTGAAGCCCAGCACGACCCATTGACCGATCCCAATTTAGCCGATGGCTCAATCCCTGAGCTAAATAGCCAACACTGGCGCGAGTTGACCGAGCGAGCAGTTTATCATGTATATAAGGGTGTGTATCGAGATAAGAAACTGGCCAAAAAGGCTCAATTGGGGCCGGAGGACTTGCGTTGGTTTGAGGTATTGTTTTCTGGAATAAAGTAGCTTTAGAATTTTTAAGAGAGAAATTCAGCAGCCAATATGGCTGCTGAAAAAGTAAGAGCGGTCTTTAGAAATTGTAAGTCAGTCCCAGGGAGGAGAGGCTGGGTTTTTGCTCATCCATTTCGAAAATAGTGTGTTCCAGGCTTAGGCTCCAGTTGTTGTAGTTCCAACCAGCGGAAACACCATAATAGAGGTCGCTACCATCAGTAGACTCACTATTAGCTAAACTTTCATTATAAGAAATATCATCAAAGACTTGAGAGAAGTCATCATTCCATTCATATTTTGCATTGAAATTTCCCTTTCTTTTTAATTCTGCATCCCATGTTTGATATCCAGCACGAATGCCAGCATAAAAATTTTTACTGACATCGGTGGAGAGGAACATGCCCAGCATTTTAGTTTGGGCGTTAAGTACGGCCTTATAGCTATAGTCGTAATAGTAAGTTCCGTTCATGTCAGGAATTACATCATTATCACTTTTCTTAGCTTCAGCCTCGCCTAAGTCTGCATAGCCGCCTTCGATGGCAAGAAAATTATTGAAGCGGTATCCCAGTGTTAAAGACCAGCCGTTAGGATCTGAGAGTTTTGTTCCGAACAGCTCCTGAGCTTCTTGTGAAGAAACATCTGTATCTACCTTTCCATAAGATGACTTAAGGTAGAAGCTGTTTTCCATTGCCATAGTATTGGATGCGGAAAGAGCGATAACGGAGCTGAGAATAAATCTTTTCAAAGGATATCCTTACATCAATATAAAAGATCACCTACCTGGATAAGTCGGCAGCGGTGAGTATTTTGTGGTGATGAATTGGCAGAGAGGTGAAGTATCAAATTCTGTAATGCATTTTTTGAAGTTTGGTAAATGCGTACCAGTTATCAATTTTGGCGCATAGTGCAGCATTAGGTGCGCTTAGTCAATAATTATCCATTACTATCGATTACAGTCTCTTGAAAAGTCAATTTCTCTGTAAACCAGGAGGCAATGGTTGCGTTAAACAGTTGTATTCATAACAAACTGTGAGACCCTCTATGAGTAAATATATTAGGTTGGCTGTTTTTCAATCAGTATTCTTACTGTTTTTAACAGGTATTGTCCCTAAGGTTTTTGCGCAGGAAGATGATGCTGTTCAATTAGTACTCAGCGCTCACCCAGAGAACCATCTGATGGTGAATGCCAGCGTGATTACTGCGGAAGCGGCGAGAGTGGCAATAAGGTTTAAATCTGCAGATACCAGCCGAAGACGTACAGCTTATAGTGAGCCAGGCACAGACCACGAAGTAACTGTCGTCGGCCTGCGCGCTGATACTACCTATCGATTTACTGCGGTTGCACTTTTAGATAGTGGTGAGGTTGTTCACAGTGAAATCGTAGAGTTTAAAACCGGGTCGGTGCCTGAGGGGGCCCCCGCTGTTGAGCTTTTGAAGAAAACGGTTAAGTCCGAGGGGGGCATCACTATCTTCGCGCCATCAGCGGAGAGGGATAGTACTTTCTGGGGATTTGATGAAGAGGGAGAGGTTGTTTGGTATCTGCACGGTGATGTCCCATTAACTGGTGCCCCAGTAGCGAGAAACCTACAGGATGGGCGTTTACTTTTATTACTCAGTGGGGAGGCCCGAGTAATCTCCTTCTCCGGAGAGGTGTTGTCCTCTTTCGAATTGCCGAGTTATCACCACGATGTCCATTTGCTGGAGAATGGCAATCTGTTGGTGTTAACCAATGAAACGGGCCAGTTTGGTGAGCATTTTTTACAAGGAGATGCCATTTTGGAAATCGATACTGAAGGGAACACAGTTTGGCGATGGTCAGCATTTGATCACTTGGATACCAGCCGTTTCCCCGGTGCTTTGGCCAGTAGGGTTTTGGATAACGGAGCCCTTGACTGGAGCCACTCTAATGCACTGCATTATGTTCCTCAGGATAATTCCATTTTACTTTCTAGCCGCTCTCAGAGCTGGGTGGTCAGTATTGATCATCAGTCTGGTGCGGTAAATTGGATAATGGGGAGGGATTCAGATATTGAGAGCGATTTGAAGGATAAATTCTTTACACTACATACTGGTTCCTGGATGGCTTCGCAGCATGCGCCAATGTTGACAAGTAATCATGAAATTCTGATTTACGATAACAGAAATGAAGCTGAGTTGAGTGGCAATATCTACAATAGCCGTGCAGTAAAGTTTCTGCTCAATACATCGACAATGAGTGCTGAGCAAACCTGGGAATACATAGCGCCCAAGTATACTCAATCATTGGGTGATGTTGATGAGCTTGCCGGTGGAAATATATTACTATGTGCCGGTGGCCCATCGGATATCAGTACGGGGAGTGATCGCAATGCTTACTTGATAGAGGTAACATCGACTAGCCCAGCGGAAACTGCGTGGGAATTAAAAGTGTACGATAGCACGATTTACCGAGCAGAGCGTGTTAGTTGGTCGGAAATGTTGACCACCAATCCTGTTTTTGATTTTCCTGAGTAATGACACAAGCGTTTGGGGGGAGTGGTCCTTATAGTTTTTTAATTCAGTGGGAATAGATTTTTTTTCACTGCTGATGAAACATTATAAATGTACTGCCCTTTTATGATTCAAGTATCTCATGTTACTTTCTGAATATTCTCCTTGGCCCACACTAATTTTGTTGTGGGCCTATGATTATTTATTCTGCTGGAGAAAATCGTATGTTTTTAATCGGAAGTATGCTGATATTTTTCGATTCTTGGTTCTTTAGCTAAAATTGGTTCTAACTCTTTTAATGATTCTTTTAAATGGGGCTCATCCCAGTGTTTTCTTTCACTTTCTTTTGAATCCCATACCTCTAACGTCATAAAGGTATCTGTTTCCTCACTCGAATATAAAATCTGATAACTCAAACATCCGCTCTCCTTTTCAGAGTTCGCTGCCAGTCTTGTCAGAATGTTCTTAGCTTTCTGTGTTTCTCCAAGTTTAGACTTCACTTTTGCCATTACATATAGATTGGGCATTGTCTGATCTCCAGATATATTTATGAATTGCGTTTTACCACTAGTAAGATGCCTGTAATCATTAGAATAAATCCAATGATTCGTTTGGGGTCCAGGCTGGTTTGTTGTGCGCCAAAGAGGCCAAAATGGTCGATGGTGGCCATAGCAAAGAGCTGGCCGAGTAACACAAAGGATATAGTATTGCCAACACCGTATTTTGGTGAAACCCAGGTGACGCTGAGTACGTAAAAAGCAACTAATATCCCGCCGAGATAAAGGTGCCAGGAGATATCTTTGTGAAAACCGGCTACTTGGAAACCTTCAGTTTTAAATAAGTAAATAATAGAGATGGTCAGTCCGACAAAAAACAAAATCGTCGTAGCGAGAGCAGAGCTGCCAAGCTTCACACCTAGACCGCTATTTAACGTGGCCATCACCGGGATGCCGATTCCGGCAATTAACATTAGCGACGGATAAAGAATTGAGCTAGGCACTGCTGGAACCTCACTGAAGGGGTTTTAAGGCTATAACTGCTCATGTAGATGAGTTGTGTTGGCCCACAATGAAAGCTGAAAGGTTTTGGAAAGCTGGCGCAGGAACATCAGTTTGCGCCAGCATTATTGATGCGTTATTAACGGCTAGTTTATTAACTGCTTAACGATCGCTTTACCAACAGCATGTGCACTGGCTGGATTTTGACCGGTAATCACACGGCCATCCTCGATGACAAATTCCTGCCAGGGTTGCACTTTGTTAAATCGAGCAGATTTTCTGCTGATAGCCTCTTCAAGCAGAAAGGGGATATCTTCAATGGTACCAAAATCGATTTCTTCTTCCCGGGTAAATGCAGTCACAGACTTAGCTGCCAGTAAGCTTTCACCATTGCTCAAAGTGATAGGCAGCAGGCCAGCTGGTCCGTGACACACGGCAGCAAGTACGCCGCCATTTTCATAATGCTCTGCAGATAACTTGGCAAAGTCCTCATTGCTTGCTAAGTCGGAAAGTAGACCAAACCCACCTGGGTAGAACACCGCATCATAACTAGCAGAATTCAGCTGGTTTACTGGAATAGTGTTGTTGACACGGTTCTGGAAGTCTTCATCGGCCAATACCTGGCTGTTGACCTCATCTCCTTCAATATCTGTACCGTAGAGTGGTGCTTTGCCACCTTTAATAGAGGCAATATCGTAATCAATGCCATTTTCTTTAAGTACATGCACGACGTGAGTCAGCTCAGGGGAGTAGGTGCCATTAGCTTGGTCGGTTTCCCCGAGGGTTGCATGGTTGGTTACGGGAATAAGTACTTTCTTCATGAATCTGTCCTCTGTGTTAAGCATTCAGTGGGGAGGATTCTAGGTTGTCCCTGATAAGATGATAATATGAGATTTCTGTGAAATACTTTTGCTAAATAGCAATAATGGTGAAGTGTGGATACATTTGACGGTGTAGTCGAATTTGTTGCTGTAGCTGAATGCCAGGGTTTCTCTGCGGCCGCCAAACAGTTGGGGTGCAGTACCAGCCATGTGAGCCGGCAGGTGGCTCGCTTGGAGGAGCGCCTGGGGAGCGCTCTTTTGGCTAGAACAACGCGCTTGGTCAGTCTGACTCAGGCTGGGGCTGTTTATTACCAGCGCTGTAAAGAGCTGGTTGTGGGTTTGCAGCAGGCCAATGAACAGCTAAGCCTGCAGCAGTATGAGCTGAGTGGCACGTTGCGCGTGAGCTGCGCTGGTTTATTTGCTGAACAGTATGTAGCTCCAGCACTGATGAATTTCGCCTTACAACACCCTGACTTAAAGATCGATATCGATTTCAACAGCCGAATGGCCAATTTTGTAGAGGATGGTATCGACTTTGCGATCCGTTATGGCCGCCTTGAGGACTCTGGGCTGGTGGCCCGCAAGCTGGCTGGCCGCCAGATGATGGCAGTTGCCAGTACGGAATATCTTGATCAATTCGGCAGGCCAATCCACCCACAGGATTTAAAGTCGCACAGTTGTATTGTTGCGAATAATGAGAACTGGATATTTGATATAGAAGGCACCGAGGAGTCTATTCGCGTTAATGGACGCTGGAGAAGTAATAATGCCCATACAGTGGTTAACGCATGTGAAAAAGGCCTAGGTATTGCCTATATGCCAAAAAGCAGTTTTAACCGCTCTATAGAGTCACAGCTATTAGAGCCCGTACTGGAGCCTTTTTGGGGGCGCGGAGCCAGTAGCTGGATTGTGTATCAGAATCGCCGCTTTTTACCAATACGAGCGAGAATGGCCATTGATTATCTAATGGATCACTTTTCTAGCTGGCAGGAGTAAATATGATAAATATTCTAGAAAACCTCCCGAAAAATACTGAGGTTGAGCACTTCCAGGACATTGTAAAAAGTGATGCTATACGAATTGAAAGAATTGTTTCATACGGCCAGTCTTCACCGGAGGAAGGTTGGTATGATCAGAGTGAACACGAATGGGTGCTTGTACTGAGTGGTTATGGTGTGGTGGAGTTTGACTGCGGGGAGATATGCCAGCTGAAGTCTGGTGATTGCTTATTGATAAAGGCTGGAAGAAAGCACCGGGTGATTGAGACATCCTCTGATGAGGCGACGGTATGGTTGGCAATATTTTATCGCGAATAAACTTAAAATGAAGTTCAAAAATAATTGAATTTGTAGTTTAAATATATCTTCTGTTAACCAAATTTTTTGTAATTTGTAAGTTTAAATTCTTTAATTAACTTCTCTGCACCTAAGCTATGGGTTATTTCCCTTCGATACACCAAGCAGATTTCATCTTTGAAGCCTGGTTGGTCTTTACTAACCCATTGAAGCTGATTTCTTCCAATTGTTTGAGCAACTCGACCAGGAATAATACCGACCCCGACTCCCTCAAGTGTCATATTTGTGATCAGTTCGTGGCTAGAGGAAGTAATATATTGTTTATATTTGTTATTTTTTTCCATGTTTTTTAGCAGCCAGTCTGTTTGCATCAGCGCTGGGTCATAAATTAATACGTCCCTAGATTGTATTTTTTCAGGGTTATGCCAAAAACTCACCATATCATGACAGAGGTGCTTTATTATCAAATCAGGATGGGATACGGGATTTACCACGATGCCGATATCAATTTTCCAGCTGATCACTGATTCGACAATTTCCCGAGAAAGCGCGTGTTGGAAGCTTAATTCGATACCTGGATTTTGAGCAATGAATCCGGCTAGCCTTTCAGGCAGCATATGTAGAGAGATGGAGCTGTGACACCCGATAGTGAAGTGACCAACGGCTTCTTTGTTTTCGCGCAGCGCTGAGTACTTTACCTCATCCCAATCATCAAGTAACTGTTGAGCACTTTTTAATAGTCTTAACCCTGCACGAGACAATTGCACACCAGTTTTTTCTCGTATGATAACTTCTGTACCAAGCTGTCTTTCCAGCCTCTTGATAGCCGCGCTTAAACTCGGCTGCCGAATCCCTAATCTCTCTGCAGCTCTTGAGATATTTTTTGTTTTAGCAACTTCAATAAAATAATTGAGTTCATCAGCGTGTGGAAACATAGGTATAACTTATTTAGCCACTTAAAAAGCCAGTGTGTTTAAGTTGAGTCTACATCGACATTTATTTTGTTGCCATAGATATTGCCTATGGCAACCAGCGACGACATCTATTTTTCAAGTTTCAACTCCCATGCTAATTTCTTCGCCTTCCTAGTATTCAAATTATTTCTGGAGTCAGGGTGTCTACATCATCTCTAAGCTATCCGGCGGTAGCGAATGGTAGTGCGGTAACTTATGAAACTAATTTCAATTCAGTTTTAACTTTTCCTCTACATGCTTGGTATGAGTGGGGATACTTACATAATCCAATTACTGCGAGTGACATAGACCTTTCTAGAGTTAAACACTCCTATGCATTACTGCAGGAACAGCTTGGAGATGATGGAAACCCTATCTACGGTTTGCACACAAGTTATGGAGAGAATGAACGCAATCGCTTAGATCCAAATCAGTGGAAAGAGACACAAGTCAATCTTCTGGAGTACTTAAGAGTTGGTGTTGGTGCGCCATTACCGAAATCGGTAGTCAGGCGTGCATTAAAGTTACAGGCTCTAAAAACAGCGCACGGCTTATCTGGTATCCATCCTTCCACTTATCAAGCGCTTCTTAAGCTGGCCAACAGTGAAACGCTTCCGAGGGTACCTCGAAAAGGGAGCCTTGGAGCCAGTGGTGATTTGATTTCCATGGCCCATGCTATTTCACCACTATTTGAACAAGGGCCAAGAGGCCCCCGTGATGTCATTGGGCTTGTAAATACCAATGCTATGATGGCTTCCTGGGCTATTGAACATGATTATCAGCTAAGAAAGCTATTAAGAGATTGTTTCAAATCCGTGGCATTAACCTCCATGGCCATAGGGGCGGGAGATGAACACTTCTCCGAAGGGTTGAGCTACGGAGAGGTGCACGGCAGTTATGCACGTGCTGGCCAATTACTTACCCAGTTACGACGTGATTACCTGCGCTCCTCAAGAGTTATTGAGGGTGAAAAAAGCTTATTACAAGCCCGATATTCTGTTCGCTGTGCTCCCCAGATATTAGGCCACTGCCTTGATCTATTGGATTATTCAGAGGCAAAAATTCGTTCCGAAGCCACTGCTGTTGCAGATAACCCTCTAATTCTTGAGTCAGGCCCATGGCATGGTGGATTGTTTTATGCGATTGGATTGGCAGCTTCTGCCGAATTTATGCAGGAAATTATCCATCGCTTAGCCGAAATGCTTGATCGACAAATATTGATTTTGATGGATCATCGCTTGAATGGAGGACTGCCGGATAATTTAAATGCTGAATCGTTTAACCACTGTAAAGGGATTCATCAGTTATCGTCGGCTCTGTTCCAGGAAATAAAAGCCAGATCGACACCTGTGCGTCAGATGAGTTTCTCGTGTGAAGGAAATAATCAGGACTTGGTTCCCTGCGGAATGACAGCTCTCAATAATGTCAGCGACCAACTGGATAGTTTAAGGGAAATTATTCGAGCAGCGACTTTTTGCTCAGCTAGGGCAGCAATAATGCGTTCAAGTGGCGATTTGCCAGAAGCATTAAAATTAGTGAATTGGCCCCAATATACAACATCTCAATTAGAGAGCATTCTATGAATTTTAACTATTTAACAGGAAATTTTGGTATTGAGATTTCCGCTAAAGAAATTTCTGAATTAGATCTGGACACTAAGCAAACATTAAAAAATTTATGGCATGAACATGAACTTTTAGTTATCCGAGATATGGACCTGGATACTCAGGCATTTGTTAGGTTCTGCAGCTTGTTTGGGGAGCTTCAGCAGAACTATTTCTTCTTTCAAGGTCACTCAGAGGGTTATCCACAAGTTGCTAAAATTATTAAAGAGCCTGGTGAAAAGAAAAATACAGGAGGAATATGGCATCACGATCAGGGCTATTACTCCAACCCGGTAAAAGGTATCGCATTGTACGGTATTGATATTCCTCCTAGGGGTGGTGATACCCTATTTACAAGTTCAACGCTTGCTTATGAGAATCTGTCAACTGTAATGCAACAGTTAGTCGGTTCACTCAATGTGATACATACGACAGAGTTGATGCTTAAAAAACAGCCGCTGAAGAAATCAGTAGAAGGTAAAGATGGAGATGATTCAAGTATAGAACGAGCACTAAAATTGATGCCACTAGAATCTGCTATACATCCAGCAGTCTGTAAAAATTCTGTAACCGGTAAGCCTTTTCTCTACTTAAACCGAACTACCACCTCGCAATTTGAGGGAATGACATGCGATGAGAGTATGGGGCTTTTGAATTATTTATTTCAGCATATAGAAAAACCAGAATTCAATTGTCGAGTGCAATGGCGTCCTGGGACCTTGGTTATTTGGAATAATCACCAAGTCTTACACTATGCCGTCAATGATTACAATCAACGACGAGAATTACATCGTGTACATTTTTCTGCTGAAAAACCGATTAAGTACTATAAGTGATTAATTGGTGGATTTTATGAATTATTATGAGCTGCGAGCTGAATTTTTACATGTCAATAGTCAGCCTGAAATTGAAAGGCAGAGTTTAAAAGATGAACAGGTGAGACGGTTATTGCGTGAATCCTTTGAAAAATCTGATTATTATCGCAAGCTAATTATAAATAATAACATTGATATAGAGGAAATAAGAAGTTGTGAAGATTTATATAAGCTACCGATTATAAGTTCGGAATTGTTTTCAACTTCTATGTCAGAAGTTAGTATGAATTATGACAATGTTGTTCGCTATTGTCATACTTCAGGCAGTACCGGTGCACCCAAGCGCGTGCCTTATACACGTAAAGATATTGAGCTGGCAATAATCTCTCAGGCTCGAAGCTATTTGCTTGCAGGTGTAGAACCATTCGATAAGTGTTTATGTGCAATGACTTATGGTCCCTGGCCTAGTGGGATGATCTGTCATGCTGCCAGTGAAATTTTTGGTCTCACTATTCCTGCAGATTCTTTTCTAGGAATTGATCATCAGCTACAGAGTCTACAAAAAGATAAGCTGAATTATATGGTTTGCTTACCTTCATTGTTACCAAGGCTGGAGCGTTACTGTCTGGAAAAAAACATAT
Organism: Microbulbifer mixtoriginis (SeqCode); assembly: GCF_052466865.1. Lineage (NCBI taxonomy): Bacteria > Pseudomonadati > Pseudomonadota > Gammaproteobacteria > Cellvibrionales > Microbulbiferaceae > Microbulbifer > Microbulbifer mixtoriginis (SeqCode). Next base: position 4,636,734 of record NZ_CP174293.1, on the reverse strand, counting down.
CGCCCGTGTCTTTGAGTGTCAGGAAAATATTCGTAGTGGGTGAATTGTTTTCAGAGACTTTTCGGAGTTACTATGAGGGGGTATTCAACGCCAAGTTAATTAACATGTATGCAAATACGGAATTTGGGCTAATAGCGAGTGAATGCCAATATCATAACTTACATGTCTGGGAAGATTTTTTTCATGTAGAGGTTATTGATCCAGATACGGGTAAGTTATGTGAAGATGGCGTTACAGGGGAATTAGTAATAACAGCGCTGAAACGTGAAGCTCTTCCTTTGATTCGTTATAACACACACGATTTGGTTGAAGTGTATAAGGAGCCATGTGAGTGTGGCCAAACTGGAGCCTATTTGGGCCCCATCAGAGGGCGTCGCGATAATATGTTCACAATCAATGGGGGAAATATATATCCAATTGTGTTGGAAAATATTGTTACAGCCATTCCTGGACTCAGCTCCTTTTACCATTGCATTATTGATAAGATTGATGGGCACGATCAATTATCATTTAAAATTGAAGCTAAAGATAATGTTGATGATCAGGAGAAAGAGTATTTGGCAGGTGAGTTTTATAGAGAGTTGACTAGTTTTGATCTAACGCTTCGTATGATATTCCTTGGGCTTGAGTCTGCTTCAAGACTAAATATAGATATCCTGCAGCCTGGTATAATTAGTCAGAAGTCAGGGAAGATTAGAAAAATTATAGATAGAAGGTGATTTCTGCATCATCAATATCTTTTCAGTTTGTTGTTTTTGTGGTTAAGTGTTCCCCCGAATAGATGTAGTATATCGAGTAAGGTTGAGGCTGGCTTAAAGTTAAACATTGTTGGTTTGATAGGTGTGAATTTGGGTAAGCCTTACTTTTTTATTAATAAAAATAAAATTACATATGGGGTGAGCTCATGTTCAGATGTTGGATTTTTGCGTATTTATTTTTGATGTCCTCTTTTTCTTTGGGGGTAGAGATTGATAAGTCACCATTGATAGTTGGCGATTCGATAAGCTTTTCATCCGCAATCTTAGATGAAAAGCGCACGTTGAATGTTTACCTACCAGCGAGTTATCAACGTGACACTAAAAGAAGTTACCCGGTAATCTATCTTTTAGATGGTTCTATGAATGAAGATTTTGTTCATATAGCTGGTTTGTTGCAATTTGGGTCCTTTTCCTGGATTAATATGCTGCCGGAGTCAATTCTTGTTGGAGTCGTAAATGTAGACAGGAAGCGGGATTTTACATTTCCCTCGGCTAAGAAGCTGGATAGGCAAGAGTTTCCAACCTCTGGTGGTTCGGATAATTTTATAGGTTTTCTTGATAGAGAAGTTCAGCCTCTAATTGAAAATAATTATCGTGTAAACGGGGATTCTACTTTGATTGGCCAGTCCCTTGGGGGGCTTTTAGCTACAGAAATTCTATTTAAACATGCAGATCTCTTCGATAATTACATCATTATTAGTCCAAGCTTGTGGTGGAGCGGAGAGTCTCTTTTGAAACAAGTTCCTAAAGATTGCTGTGATAATAAGTCGGTCTATGTAGGTGTGGGGAAAGAAGGGGAGGTCATGGAACGGCTGGCAAGAGCTTTATTTAATAAGTTAGATAATAATAAAAATAATATACACTTCGGTTATTTTGAACAGCTGGATCATGGCGATACGCTGCATCTTGCTGTATATGATGCATTTGATAAAATTTTTAATACTAAATATTTAGGTGATAAAAAGGATTAATTGGGTGCAAGTAGGCAGTAGTATTATGTCCTGATTTGTTGATCAAGTGGTTTTATATATTAAGATCATTTGTTTTTTGAAGGGAGGGTATTAATTAGCCCTTCCTGTAGTTCCTTTTTGTCCAGCTGGTGATATTTCCTCTTGATTTCATTGATATCCACGCTGGGCTTGGGAAAAGTCATTTTTAAGGACTCCATTGCATCTGCCACTATGGAGGCAATCGCAAGATTCCTAAACCATTTGTGGTTTGCGGGAATGACAAACCATGGAGCATGAGAGTGGCTGCATTTTTTTAGGATATCCTCAAAAGCCTGGGTGTAGGCATCCCAGTAGCTTGCCTCCGTATAATCGCTCTCGCTGATTTTCCAGTGTTTGCTTGGGTCATCAATACGCTGTTTAAAGCGTTTCAGTTGTTCATCTGCATCAATATGCAGGAAAAATTTTAATACCAGGGTGTTGTGGTCGGCTAATAATTGTTCGAAGTGGTTGATATGATCGTAGCGCTTGGACCAGATGCTCTCTGGTACCATATTATGCACCCGTTGAATTAATACATCTTCATAGTGGGATCGGTTAAAAATCGCCACATGTCCCTGTGCAGGGGTGACTTTGTGACACCTCCACAGGAAATCATGGGCGGCTTCTTCTTTAGATGGTTGCTTGAAGCTGGTTACTGTACAGCCTTGGGGATTCATTGCTCCAAGCACATGATTAATAGTGCCATCTTTACCGGAGGCATCCCGACCCTGTAGGCAGATCAATAGGGAGCGCTTGTGCTCGGCATACATAAGATATTGCTGTGCGCGAATTCTTTCATCCAATTTATCAATGACTGGCTGGGCCTCTTCGCGATTTTTATAGCAATCTTTAAAACTGGCATCGATCTTATCTAACTGTACCTTGCTGCCAGATTTTACCTGGAATGCCTCGAAACAATTCATAGTTTTATTTCTTCACGATAAGTTAAATGATTTGTCCATGCAGGTTGGATTAAATATCTTGCAGACGTTGATAGAGTAGCTTCTTCACCAGATCCAGAATAAACATCCACAAAATCATATAGAGCCAAACGAGCCCGATAATACGCCAGGGAATAGCAGGTACCAGCCAACCAAATCCACACATTAAAACCGTGAGCGCCTGAGTACCGACAATAGCGATAAATAACTTCATTGCGGGCAGTGGCTTTGCGAAGAAGGCAGAGCGAGATCGCACGACAAAAAGTAGTAAATGGCCGCCGGCAACAATTTGTAAAAAAATAATCGTTTGGATCTGTGACTTATCCAGGGGTACCCAGGATTGCCACTGGCTGTTTTGTAGCCATTCCATACCAATCAAAAGCAGCCCCATGGTTTGTGCGATAGAAAAAATGCCGATAATGGTTGAACCCAGTAATAAATCACGCATTTCCCAGTGCACCGGCTCTTTCGGCAGCAGGGTGTTGTCGTAGGCAATAGTCATAATGGGAATATCGTCGAGCAGTGCTACTAATACGATCATGACTGGGGTGAGGGGAGAAAAACCGAAGAGGATAGTGGCAAACACCACCACCACCATAATATCCAGGGTCATGGATACCCGAAAGAGCACATAATTAATAATGCGCTCAAAGATCTTGCGTGCTTCGTCAATAGCATCCACTACAGTGGAGAGGCCCGGAGCGGTGAGAATAATCGCCGCTGCGGCACGGGCCGCATCGGTGGCGCCACTAACGGCAATTCCGCAATCAGCTTGCTTTAGGGCTGGCGCATCGTTGACACCGTCTCCGGTCATTGCCACCTGGTGCCCTCTCTCTTGTAAGGCTTTTACGATTGCGTACTTATGTTCGGGGAAAACACGGCCAAAGCCATCGGCGCGTTCAACACAATCGACCACCTGCTTGGATAAGTGGTCCATATTCTCCGAGTCGGTAAAAACATCGGCGGCGGCGTAAATATTCTGCCCAATCCCCACCTGAGCAGCGATTTCTTTGCCGATAGCGACGTCGTCGCCAGTAATCATTTTTACCTGCAGCCCGTGCTCCCTGGCCCGGCTGATGGTTTGTTTGGAATCATCACGAGGCGGATCTTCTAGAGAGAGGATGCCAAGAAAGTTCCAGCTTTTCCCATCATTGGAACTCGCCACACCCAGGGAGCGTAAACCCCGTGCGGCGAGTTCCTGCACACAGTCTGAGGCTTTCTTTTCATTATCACCACTGAGCTTGCACAATTGCATCACCGCTTGGGGCGCACCTTTGCAATAAAACAAAGAATTTCCACTGTCATCGACTACTTGGGCCTGGGCACGCTTGATTACTGGGTCGAAAGGAGTGAATTCTTTGAGCTGGTAATCATTAAGTGCTTTCTTATCTTTGAGGCCGGCAAAAATTGCCTGATCGATCGGATCACTAGAACCTTTTTCCGAGGCGAGTGACGCGGCGAGAATTAACTGTTCCGGGCTCTTGGCGAAAAATAATTTGGGGTCGTGCAGGCTTAGTTGGTTCTTGGTGAGCGTTCCGGTTTTATCGGAGCAGAGAATATCGACCCCGGCAAGCTCCTCTATAGACTCCAGTCGCGAGACTATGGCTTTTTTTCGGGATAGCGCCAGGGCACCGAGTGCGTTAGTGACAGTGATTACGGAGGGCATTGCCACGGGAATCGAGGCAATTAATAGCACCAGGACTGTGCGTAAAATATTAATAATGTCCGACCAGTGCCAGCTGGGGGCCACTACGATATCCCGATAGAGCTGGGTACCTACCAGTAACAAAGCCAGCACCAGGCACAGCACTATCAGGAAATCGCCAATATGAGTAACGGCTCTTTGCGAGTGGGAGGCGCCCTGTCCGGCACCGGCTACCAGCTTTGCGGTACGGCCAAAAAAAGTATTACGCCCGGTGCCAATTGTAACGGCGGTCATTTCGCCGCGCTTGGCGATACTACTGGAATAACCGATGTCTCCTATTTTTTTACTGACCGGTAATGACTCACCCGTAAGAGCTGCCTGATCGATACTGATGGATTTGCCGTCGACAAAGCGCACATCTGCGGGCACCACTTGGCCGAGCTTGATTCGTACAATATCCCCGGGAACCACATCGGCGGCGTCAATGGTATGAAAACTACCATCGCGCAACACCTCCGCCTGCGGCGCCATGCTGGCCTTGAGCGCGGCCAGGGCATTGGAGGCCTTGTGCTCCTGCCAAAATCCCGCGACGGCGTTGTAAAGTAGTAGCGCCATAATAATGGCGAAGTCAGGCCAGTGACCGATAAGTGCCGATAGCAGGGCGGCGGCTTCGATCATCCAGGGAATGGGCCCCCAAAAAAAACGCAGAAACTTGAGTAGTGCGCTTTGTTCTTTCTCCTGGATGCTATTGGGGCCATAGCGTTGCAGACGTGTCTCGGCCTCAGACTGGCTTAACCCCTGAGGTGAGGTGTTGAGTGCCTGGTAAATGGAGGGTAAATCGGCTTTCTGCAGGTCAACCTGGGAGCCTTTTAAGTCGGCTTTACTGGCGTTTCCGCTTTCGGATTTTGGCCCGGGTATTGGCACGGATCGATTCCGCCTGTTGAAAAAAATTTCCCGTCGAATGGTCCGCCTGTTAACGACAGTTGGGGTTAAATACGGCTAATCATTATTGAATGATTGGGCGGTGTATCCATATTAATTGAACATTATAGGCTGTGATCTGATGGGCACCCGTAGCTAATAATTTTCACCTTGATCAGCTTAAAGACATCCTTTTTTAAAGGTGTCCAGGCTGAAGTCCCAAAAGGCTTTAACGCGTGCTGAATTGCGCATTTGAGGATGAGAAAGTAACCAGAAATGGCTTTGGAACTCTTTAAGCTCGAATACTTTCTTTAGTTTGTAAGGTTGCACCATTTTTTGGTCCCCTTCGGGCAAAATGGCAAAACCCAGTTTTGCATTGGCTGCACCTGCCGCCGCCATTACCGAATTACAGTAAATTACTTTGCGGCTATTCTTAAATATTTTTTCACTCCAGCGACCAATCGGCAAACTCAAACCGCGATAACCAATAATATTCTGCTGCTTAATCTCATCCAGTGTCATTGGACCGCTAGCCAAGTCTGGATGGGCAAAAATATGCCAGTTGATATCAAAGAGCTTCTTGGCAATGAGGTTATCCGGAGCGCTAGGTGATCCACGAAAGGCAATGTCCGCCTCCCTCTTCTCCAGTGATAGGTGTTCCGCCGAGTCTATGAGTTCAAATTCAACTTTGGGGTGGTGTAAGCGAAAGGCGGCACAGAGTTTTGGGATCACCTCATAAGAGTAAGAGCCGATTGAGGTAATACGGATAATGCCTTCCATTTCCAGGTTTTTAATGCCGGTATTCAAGGCAATGGCATTGATATTCTCGGCGGCTCTTCTGGCATGTTCTAAAGCCGCATTCCCTTCGTCTGTGAGGAAATAGCCCTGCCTGTCTGCCACGAAAAGCTGGCAGCCAAGATCTTTTTCCAAGGCCTGTAGACGCCTCCAGGCGGTGGAATGGTTTACCCCCAAGGCTTTGGCTGCACTCTGTAGGGAGCCGTGATCTGCCACGGCTATCAGGTATCGAAGATCGTTCCAGTCCATCATTTTGCATTTATGCAATTATAAATTGCATAAATTGATAATTTAGTTGCCAATTTGCAGAGATTATAGTCTCCGCATCATTGATGTTCACTAGCTGGAGAGACTATGAGTCACAAAATTCTTGCCGTTTATGCCTCTGCCTTAGGGGACCATTCGACTTCCAGGTCACTGGCCAAGCACTGGCTGTCACGACAGGCTGCCACTGAAGTCACCGAGTTGGATTTAAGTCTTAACCCGGTTCCGCATTTAAGCGGTGAAATGGTAAGTGCCTTCTTCACCCCTGAGGAACAGAAAAGTGCAGCCCAGAAAGCGCTAACGGAGTATTCGAACAATCTTATTGAACAGGTCAAAAATGTAGATACGGTACTGATTGCAGCACCCATGTATAACTTTGGTAGCCCATCTACTCTGAAAGCTTGGTTTGATCACTTAGCGCGGGCCGGAGTGACTTTTACGTACACAGAAAATGGACCAGAGGGTTTGATTAGAGATACCAAAGTGGTCTTGGTCACGACATCTGGGGGTTTCTATAAAGATTCTGTTATTGATTTTCATGTGCCCTACATCAAGCATTTTCTCTCATTTATTGGCATTGACGATGTCACGGTCATTTATGCTGAAGGGCTGAATATGGGGGATGACCACAAAGAGACTGCCTTAACTCAGGCTAAGGTAGCTCTGGAAGCAATCTGATCTATGAGGCGCACAGCAAAGTAAAATAAAGCAAAGTAAAAAAAAGCCGGCTTTGGGCCGGCGGAGAAGCTGACGTCGAAAGGATAAATGACGTTGCAGAGAGACAGAAAAACCAACTTATAGCCCTGGAAGAGATACTGCCGTTTTTCTGAAATTGGCAGCCGGTGGTTGTTGCCACCAGCTGGTAAAATTTTTTGACGGGCTGTTAAAGCCTGAAATTAATTATTGTTTCGCAATACACCGGCGCCAGCGGCGGGCAAAACCAGCGTGTTTTCTCTCCGCTCCATTGCAAACAGGCCTGGAGTAATATCCTCGGCCCCAAAAAACTCTTGTGGCAGAGCGTAGCTTTCCTCAGTGGCGCCTAGGTTCAGGGCGACCAGGTACACTTCCTTATCTGCGCGGCGCACGAACACCAATAAATCATTGCCGGTATCGAGTACTTCCTGTTGTGCGGTTGCCAGACTTTGGGGTAGTTGCCGGTGCCATTTGATCAATGCACGGAACTGATTGAGCATGGAGTGCTGGCTGTCTTGCTGCAGATTCACGGCTAAGTTCCGGTGACTCTGGGAAATCGGTAACCAGGGTTTCCCGCTGGTGAAGCCGGCTTGATCAGCGGTATCGGTCCAGGGCATAGGCGTGCGGCAGCCATCGCGACCTTTGAACTCGGGCCAAAGGTTAATACCGTAGGGGTCCACCAAATCCTCAAAGGCGATATCCGCTTCCGCCAGACCCAGTTCTTCCCCCTGATACAGGCATACGCTACCGCGTAGGGCAAGTTGCATCAGTAGGAACAGCGGCGCGCGCTTTTGCGCTAGCTCCGGACTAAGGCCGCGGTTCCAGCGGGTGATAGAGCGCGGCACATCGTGATTGCTAATGGACCAGCAGGGCCATCCTTTTTCAATTACCGCGCGGTTCTTTTCCAGGGTTTCGCGCAGGAATTGCGCGCTGCAATCCTCGGTTAATAAATCGAAGGAATAGGCCATATGTAAGCGCTGTTCCGTGGTGTAGTCCGCCATGATCTTATGGGTATTATCGTCACCCACTTCGCCCACGGTAACGGTACCCGGGTATTGATCCATCAGCTGGCGCACACGCTGTAAAAACACCAGGTTTTCGGGCTGGGATTTGTCGTTCTTGTGCCATTGGTAATCGTAGTGATTGACCGGCGGCAGTCCTTTCTTATCCAGCTTAAGCGGGCGGGGAGGATTATCGCTGAGGGACTGTTGGTGGAAGATAAAATTCACCGCATCCAGGCGGAAACCATCCACACCGCGATCCAGCCAGAATTTCATATCCGCCAGCAACTGCGCCTGCACCTCGGGGTTGTGCACATTGAGATCCGGTTGCTCTTTGAGGAAGTTGGCCAGGTAGTATTGGCGGCGGCGGGTACACCAACGCCAGGAGCCACCACCGAAAACAGATACCCAGTTATTGGGCGGGTTGCCATCGGCTTTAGGGTCCTGCCACACATACCAGTCGGCTTTGGGGTTGTCGCGGCTGCAGCGGCTCTCCTCGAACCAGGGGTGCTGATCGGAGGTGTGGCTCAGAATCTGATCGATAATAACTTTCAGGCCGCGGGCATGGGCGGCCTCAATTAAGCAGTCGAAATCCTGCAGATTGCCGAAAATCGGGTCCACATCGCGGTAGTCCGCCACGTCATACCCAAAATCCACCATGGGGGATTTAAAGAAGGGGGATATCCAAATAGCGTCCACACCGAGGGACTTCACGTAATCCAATTTCTGGGTGATACCTGGCAGGTCGCCGATACCATCGCCATTGGCGTCGCAGAAACTGCGGGGGTAAATCTGGTAAATAACGCTGTTGCGCCACCACTCGGTGCTGTTGCCGCTCATGGATTACTGCCTTGTCTCATTATTCGAAGGGTGGGCGGGCCCACTCAGGAAAGGATAGGGTGAGTATGGCGAAGGGCGGAGCCACGTTCCTCCTCCCCATAGAGGGGGGGAGGGGCTGACCGGGGGGATTTAGAACAGGAGTAACAAGTTTTGGGAACTGCGCAAATAGAGATGTGGAGAAATCCTGCGGTGGAGTTTTGCGCACATCCTTGTGCCCCGACTCGCAGTTATTCCTATGGGCGGTCCTGCACCGAGCGCAGCATTTGTTCGGCCAGGGTAATCGCTTCCTGGCGGTCTTTGACATCCAGCTTTTGGTAGAGGCTGCGGATGTGGGTTTTGATGGTACTCGGTGCCACTTTGAAGTGCCTAGCGATACGCTCGTTCGAAAGGCCTGAATGAATAGCGTTTAAAACCTGCCACTCCCTCGGAGTGAGTGGTGAGTGACGCAGAAAATCCGGTACCGCGTCGCTGGCGAGAATCTCGCGAATAATAGTGTCGTCCAGCTCAATACGAATGCCACCGTCCAACTCAGGTTGCTGCTGAGCGAGTTTAATCAGTACTTGGGCCTTGTCGGTGGGTGCCTCATCCAAGCCCCGTTCCAGCGCAGCCTTGAGAATCACAATCAGGGGTTTGCCAATTTGTAGAAAGCTGGCGCGAAATCCTCTGCCTGCGGCCAGCAGTAGCGCCTCGCTAATGGCCTCCACGGCTTCACCGTGCTGTTCGCGCAGCCACAACAGGTGAGACTCCAGCACACGGTTGCGCAGGCGATCGGTGACTAAATGACACTCTTCCGCGACCTGTTGCAGGCGGCTGAGCAGGCGATTGGCGTCGGACCAGCGGTGCAGTTCGATCAGTGCGCGCACATGGTTGCGGCCGTGACACTGTTCAAAGTGATTACTGGGCCTGTCCGCAACTGGTGCAGCTTGCTCCAACCAGCTGGCAATGGCTTGCTGGTTGTCCAGGGCGCGCCAGGTGCGAATACGCGCGGCATCGGCATTGGCAACCCAGTCGCGGTGGTAGCGCCCATCTGAGAGTAAGCGGTCGATGCGGGTCAGCCACTCCAGCGACTCCTCTTTTTCTCCGCGCGCCTGGGCGAGTTTCAGGAGCAGCGTGTATTCCGGCAGTAGCCAGTGTTCACCCACCTTGCGGTTGATCTGCATTCCCCGCCGGGCCGAGTGCTCGGCGCTCTCCAAATCCCCCTTTTCCCACTGCAGCTGCCCGAGCAGGCGGCAGACAAACTCGGCGATGGGCAGGGTGGAGAGGTGGTGTTTCTGCACCAGGTTGGACACCTTTTTCTGCAGTGAGGCAGATTTTTGTAGAAGCCCCTGGGCGAAGGCGATCTCACTCTGTTGGCAGATGGCCCAGGCAGCGCTGGGAATATCTCCCTCGGCGATGGCCAGGGCCTCCACCTCCAACATATGGGTCGCGGCGGGCTCTAATGCGCCCAGGCAAAAACTGGTTTCACCGGTGACAAGCAGTGCCGAAATCCGCTCGCCTAGTTGGTTGGGCTGTAAAAGTCCCAGGGCCTCTTCGGCATACTCTTTGGCCAGCAGGGTCTGGCCGCGGGCGATGGCCACCTGGGCGCGCATGGTGGCGAAGGCCCCTTCAAACTGACGCCATTGCTGTGGGTCCTGCCGCTGCAGCCAGCTCTCGGCGGTGGCGAGCATTTTCTCGCACTGGTCGTATTCAAAATTCTCCCGCGCCATTTTTGCCGAGAGCAGGGTGAAGCGCGCACTCTGCTGCAACGCCTCACTGCCGAGCCATTCCAGGCAATCACGCAACAGGCGCGACTGCCCGCCGCGCAGCAGTATTTCTCCCTGGCTATCGAGCAGCTGAGACAGGCGCTCGCGGTCACTGCCGGCGAGTGCATGGCGCAGGGCTTCCACCGGCTGTTCCATTTCCTGCCAGGAATCACAAGCGAGAGCGTGCAGGTGCAACAGCTGCTCTCGATTAGTGAGCTGGCGCTGCAGGAAGCGGGCGAATACCGGGTGGAAGCGGAACCACTGGCGGCTGGAGTCCTGTGCCTGCAGGAAGAGTCCGCGCCGCGCCGCCTCTTCCAGCAGTTGTTGGCCATCGTTGCGGCCACTCAGGCGTTCCGCCAGCTGGGCATTGACACGGGTGAGGATCGAAGTGCGCGCGAGTAACTCACGCAGCTCTGGCTCCAGCCTTTCCAGCACTTCTTCGGCCAGATAGTCGAGGATATGGCTGTGGCCCTGTTCCAGTTCCGTCAGGTAGCGGTCTACTTCTTGGCGATCGCGCACCGACAGGGCGAACAGTTGTACCGCCGGTGGCCAACCCTCGCTCAGGTGGTGCAGTTGAGCGGCGCGGTCGCCATCGAGATTAAATGGCAAGCGCTGCTTGAGAAGACGTGCGATCTCTTCGGTATTCAGGGCCAGTTGATCGCTGCCCAGCTCTAATAGGCGGCCTTGTACGCGCAGGGTGGCTAGCCCCAGGGGCGGCTGGCTGCGGCTGGTGAGAAGGACCCCGACGCCTGGCGGTGCGTGGCGCAACAGGAAGCGAGTGACGCTGTGCACTGCCTGGTTGTCGATATGGTGGTAGTCGTCGAGCACTATGCGCAGTTCGCTGGGCAAGCTGCGCAGTTCACCCAGCAGATGACTGATGACAGTTGTTGGATCCGGACTTTGTGGCGCCGCCAATAAGCGACAGGTTTGCGGTACGCCATTGCCGGTAGCGCGATGCACGCTTTCTACCAGATAGCGACAAAACTGGTTCGGTTCATTGTCGCTGGCATCGAGGGTATACCAGGCCATTGGATTTTCCTGCGCCGAGGCCCAGGAAGTGACCAGCGTGGTTTTACCGTAGCCCGCCGGTGCCGTCACAAGCAGCAGCTGGTCGCTGTGGCTGTCGTCGAGCAGTGCCAGTAAGCGCGGGCGCACTAGGGTATGCTCAGGGCAGTCCGGCAGGCTGTATTTGGAAGTTAAAAGCATCGCTGCGGGCAGGATTGTTTTAAATGTCTGATTTTTATACAGGGATATTATGCACTAGCGGAGCGCTTTTGTGACAAATTTGCGCTGAGGATAGGACGACTTGCTAGATTCTCTTTGGCTAATACTAGAAGAGGCTTTGCTTATGACGGTATATTGATTGGCGGATCCAATGAGTATTATCGATCCAGCTCAAAGAGACAAAACCATCAGAAAGAGACCCTGCGGCCAGTTTTTGGCTTGCGGTGTCCGGTGTCCGGTGTCCGGTGTCCGGTGTCCGGTGTCCGGTGTCAGGAACACATCCCTGTGTTCACCGAGACCGGCGTAGAGCTACCCGACAGCGCTATCTGCTTTCCCGGCTGACATTCGTTGCCGTAATACACGAACGTTTGTACGCAGTGGGGGATTCTTGGATCACTGGATTATGAAAAAACAGAGTTATTTCCGAAAAAAATTTGGTGAATAACTGATGCCGTCAGGGAGGTAGGTGCGGCTTCGACAACAATAATAAAAAGAGGGAGTTATGGCCGATATTGTGGTTTTGGCGGCGCCGGTTATGGGTGCTCAAAGAGATTGTATAAAGCCGTTGTTTTCCATGCTCAGGGAAACCCTGGGTGAAGACTGGTCGCGCCTTCATTGCGATACTTTTCCTAATGTGGAAGCACTGCCAAGTAATACCCAGCGAGTATTTGAAGATATGCGCAAATGCGAGGTGGATAGTCTGCGCGCGCGCAAATTCCTGCTTAACACCCTGGCTGAGAACTCGGCGCAATTGGGGGATATCCATAGCCGTAGTGGTCTCTACGAGAGGACCCAGACAGCCATTTATCAAACTCTACAAAAGGCTGCAGCCGCCGCTGGCGATTGCGCTCCGGTGTTGCTTATCAGTCATTCGGCCAGCTGTATTAGCTTGTCCAACTATTTGTGGGATGCCCAGCGGCCCAGCGTTAACCACGGTGTCTGGCGCGATGGCGGGCCAGCCGAGGTGCGCAAGGGCTCCGCGCGGGAGCGCTTTTTGCGCCTGAAAACCCTCAGCCATTGGTATACCCTCGGGGCCGGCACGCCGTTGTGGTTTGGGGCCAAGCAGCGGGATCAGATCCAGGCGGTGGCTACGGCCTCCCGCGGGTATCAATTCCGTTGGAAAAATTTCTACCATCCAGATGACCTGCTCGGCTGGCCCCTAAAGCCTCTCAGCCCCAGTTATAACCAAGCGGTATTTCGGGATTACGCGACAAGGCCACTGTCCGATCCAGACGAGGCCCTGGCCGGTCCGCAGCTACTGCCACCGGAGGATTACTGGCGCAATGAATTGGTGTGGGAGCAGCTCGGCAAGGACCTGAGCACTCTTCTGCAAAACACCAAGCCGAAGGCAGGCGCATCCGCACAGCGATCTCGGCGGGCAGTCGCGGTATAATCGCGGCACTAGCCACTACTCCCGAATAAGGATGGGTTTTACCATGTCGCTGCAATTTCACTCGGTCCCGGTCACTCCTTTTCAGCAGAATTGCACCCTGCTCTGGTGCGAAGACAGCAAGCGTGCCGCAGTGGTGGATCCAGGTGGCGACCTCGACAAAATTCTGGCGGCTGCGCAAGAGCGCGGGCTCAACATTGAGAAAATCCTGCTTACCCACGGTCATCTGGATCACGTGGGTGGTACTGCGGCGCTCTCCAAGCAATTACAGTTGCCGGTTGAGGGCCCCCATGAGGGCGATGGTTTCTGGATCGAGCAGTTGCCGGTGCAGGCGCAGATGTTCGGTTTTCCTTCAGTGGAGGTGTTCACCCCGGATCGCTGGTTGCAGCAGGGCGATACCGTGACTGTCGGCGACCAGGAGTTGGAGGTGCATCACTGCCCTGGCCATACCCCGGGACATGTGATCTTTTTCCATCGTCCGAGCAAGTTGGCACTGGTGGGTGATGTGCTGTTTGCTGGTTCTATTGGCCGCACCGATTTCCCCCAGGGGGATCACGATACCTTGATTCGTTCGATCACCGAGCGCCTGTGGCCACTGGGTGACGATGTACGCTTTGTCCCGGGTCACGGTCCTATGTCCACTTTTGGTCAGGAGCGTCAGACCAATCCGTTCGTCGCCGATAAACGTTTCGGCTGATAGGCGGTACCGGTAAAACAATAATCCATCGGGAGACCCTTCCCATGCCTGTAAAGCTGAGTGTTTTCCTGTTGATTCTGGCCACTGCTATTAGTGGTTGCGCTGTTATTTCCGAGGCGGATTGCCGCAGTGGGCTCTGGTATGAGCGCGGCCTACATGACGGCGCCCGCGGGCGCTCCCAAGAGCTGGTGTACGATATCGCCAAGGAATGCCAAAGTTACGAAATCTATGTGGACAGCGAGGCTTGGTTGAGGGGCCACGAAGAGGGTGTGGAACAATTTTGTACCGCTGAAAATGGCTACGCTCAGGGACGTCAGGGGCGAAAATATGAGGGCGTATGCACTGGGCCCACCGCAGATATTTTTTTGCAGAATTACCAGCGTGGCCTGGCCGACTATCGCGTAGCGCAGGAGTATCGCGATTTATTGTGGCGTCGGGATAATTTAGAACGTGAGCTTTATTCCCTACATCGCGCCCTTAGGCACAGTGATAGCGACAAGCAGAGGCGTGCGCTTTACTTCCAGCACAGCCGACTCGAATGGGAGTTGCGCATGTTGGATTTAGAACTGCACCGCTATGGCCTTTTTGGCCCAGACTATTTCACGCCGGGTTTTTATCCGCGCGGCTTTTTTTCATCCGGTTTTTTTTACTGGTGAATTTAGTGGGCTGATATGGCTAGTCAATTCAGTCATTTCCCCCGATCCCAGTTTGGATTTTCAAGAGAGTTATTCCCATGGCAATTTGGCACGTTACTCCCACCCTGGAAGAGATTAACCGGGGCACCGCCCAGTGTATGCCCGGGTATCTGGGCCTGGAGATTACCGCAATCGGTGAGGATTATCTGGAGGGCAAGTTGCCGGTGGATCATCGCACTCGCCAGCCGTTCGGTATTCTACATGGCGGTGCCAATGTGGTGTTGGCGGAAACCCTGGGATCTATCGGTGCCAATCTGCTGGTGGATACCAGTAAGTTTTACTGCGTTGGCCAGGAGATTAATGCCAATCATCTGCGTCCTGTGCCGGAGGGTGAAGTTACTGGCCGGGCCAAGCCGGTACATATCGGGCGCACCAGCCAGGTGTGGGAAATTCTGATTTACGCCCCCAATGGCAAACTGAGTTGTATCTCCCGAATTACCATGGCAGTTGTGGCTCATGCCGCTGGATAAACTTTACCGGGTTTTATTGAGGCGGTTTTTATGAGTGAAGTGCGGGAATATTTTTTTGAAGATATTCCCTACCGCCTGGTGCGTTCGGCAAGGCGCAAGCGCCTGGGTCTGGTATTGGCTCAATCCGGCGTGGAAGTACGTATTCCTCAGCGCTGCGCTGCCCGCCACGGCCATCAGTTTTTGCAGGAAAATATCCAGTGGGTACGCGCCCAATTGCTCGCTGCCAACCAGCGTGCAGCACAGGTGCCACAATATCGGTTTGAGTTTGGTGAGCACTTTCCTTGGCTGGGTAAAATGCGCCCCTTGGAGCGCGCGTCTAATCGAGGTGGTGCGGCAATCACCGAAGAGGCCATTCATCTCTATACCTTATCGCCAACCCCCACAGCGCAGCAATTACAGGGGGGCCTACAGCGCCTCTACCAGCGCGAGGCGTTGGCCCTGTTAACAGAAAAGTCCCAGCGCTTGGCCGAACAACTGGACTTGCAGTTTTCCACGCTGCGAATTCGCCGCACCAAGAGTAAGTGGGGGCACTGCAGTATTCGTGGAGACCTGCAATACAACTGGTTGGTATGCCTGGCACCGGAACCGGTGGTGGATTATCTGGTGGCCCATGAGGTCAGCCATTTGCGTCACCATAATCACGGCCGCGATTTTTGGCTGCTGGTACAGAGTGTTTGCCCTCGCTATAAGGAGCTGCGCCGCTGGTTGCGCGATAATGGCCACCGCCTCACGGTATAGACTTTACCGACAGGTCCCATTGATTTCAGATGTTTTGAATATTCAGTAATTTCCTATGAGCAGAAAACCGCGTTTTATCACTCCGCGTAAGACGGTAAAAAAATCTTTGCCCACCCAGGCAGAAGCCTGCGTGGAAAAATTCAGCCACGATATGCGCGGTCTTGCCCGTGTGGGTAAAAAAACAGTATTTATCGATAATGCCCTGCCTGGTGAAGAAGTGCGTTTTCGTTATAGCACTCATCGGGCTCACTTCGATGAAGGTGTTACCAGTGAGATAATTCAGGCTTCGCCACTGCGCTGTGAACCGCGCTGCCCCCATGTGTCCCTGTGCGGGGGCTGCTCCCTGCAACACCTGCAGGCCGATGCGCAAATTGTCGAAAAACAAAAAATCTTGTTGGATCAGCTGGCCCGTTTTGGTGGTATTAAACCTGAGGAAATTTTGCCTCCACTACTAGCAGAACCTTACGGCTACCGGCGCAAGGCGCGTATCGGTATTCGCCTGGTGAAATCGGCAAAAGGTAAAAAACTCGTTTTTGGTTTTCGCAAAAAGCGCAGCAACGATTTGACCGATATCGATGAGTGCCATGTTTTGCACCCCTCCATCGCTCAACATATTTCCGCGTTGAAGCTACTGGTGGCGGAGAGTGAGGGGCGCGCGCACTTTTCCCAGTTGGAAGTGGCGGTCGGTGATGATGTGGCGGCCTTAGTGTTACGACACCTGCAGCCTTTATCGGAAAGGGATCGACAGCGCTGGCAAGACTTCGCTGAATCATCAGGTATACACATGTATATACAACCTGGTGATGCGGCTTCGATACAGTCTCTGTGGCCACAGATTGGCGAGAATTACCTCAGTTATCGTCTGCCGGAATTTGACCTGAGCCTGCACTTCCAGCCGATGGATTTCTTCCAGGTGAATTTCGAGGTCAACCGACAGATGGTGAGTCGTGCTGTGCAGTTATTGGACCCGCAACCCGGCGAGAGGGTGTTGGATCTTTTCTGCGGATTGGGAAATTTCACCCTGCCATTGGCACGCCGCGCCGGGGAGGTCATCGGTATTGAAGGCCTGGGTGCTCTCACTCAAAGGGGCAAGGATAATGCCGAACTTAATGGGCTGAACAATGTGCGCTTTCACACTGCCGACCTGAATGAGGAAATGGTGAAAAAGGCCTGGGCCAGCGACGGCTTCGATAAAATTTTGCTGGACCCACCGCGCGATGGCGCCCTGCAGGCGGTGCGTGGCATTGCCCGTTTCAAGGCGCAGAAAATTGTTTACGTCTCCTGTAACCCGGCGACTCTGGCGCGGGATGCGGGAGAATTGACCCAGCTGGGTTACCGTCTTAAGCAGGCCTGTGTTATGGATATGTTTCCGCAAACAGCCCATGTGGAATCCATGGCGGTATTTGAGCTGGATTCCTAAAGCCATTTATTCAATTTTTTTCCGTCTCTGTGTGTCATTTAAAAAGTCCTGAGGAGCGGAGGTAAAGCAGTTTTACCTGATGCCAGAGCAGTGGCCTGTGCGTTGGTGCGGGGGGCAAACTGGCGTAAACTGCTGGCAAACTTATCAAGCGAAGATGTTATGCAAAGCGAACCCTTAACTGATGATTTTGAAGAAAACTGCGCACGTTTTTTGCCAGAGGCTGCCGAACAGGGCTGCGTCTGGGCGCTGCAGGGGGAAGAGGGCTTTGCGTTGTGCGAATCCGAAAAGCGCCCACAGACCGAAGTGATGCCCTTTTGGTCCCAGCGGGAATTTGCCCAGGCACACTGTGAGGGCGATTGGGCGGAATACCAAGCGGTAGCTATCGACCTGGAAGAATTTATGGATGACTGGCTCACCGGTATGCACGAGGATGTACTGCTGGTGGGGCTGAACTGGAACAATGAGCTGGAAGGTGTGGAGCTGGAACCCATCGACCTGCTGGAGCAATTGGAGCAGGAGCTGCAATAAGCTGCGCCATAGTGCCCCACCCAGCGGATAAAAATTAAACAACGGGGTGTCTTAATGGAGCAGTTTCTCGGCCTGCGTACAGTAATTTACGGTGTAACAGATATTGCAGAGGCCCGTGCCTGGTATGCGCAGCTGCTGCAGAAAGAGCCCTATTTCGATAGCGATTGCTATGTGGGTTTTCATCTCGGCCATTGTGAACTGGGCCTGAATCCGGATGCGCGCAGCGCGATCAGCCGCGCGGATGGGGTGATCGCCTACTGGGCGGTTGCGGATATGGCCGCACAGGTCGAGCGTCTTGGAGCCATGGGTGCGCGACAACACAGCGATGTGGTGGATGTTGGCGAGGGCGTACTGATGGCGAGTTTTCTCGATCCTTACGGCAATATTATTGGCCTGATTGAGCAATCCCAGGCCGTGTCGGAGGATTCGAACCAGTAAACGGAGCAGTCCCCGTGAACAAACCACCAGTTTCCAGTTTTCGAAAATCTCCTGATAGCTTTGCCGCAGAGAGCCTTGCCCAAATTGGCCGTGGCTATGTGGCGCCAGACAGAGTCGTTCTGATTACGGGATGTTCCAGTGGTATTGGTCGCGAGCTGGCCCTGGCCTTGCATCGCCGCGGTACTATTGTTATCGCTACCGCGCGACGCCCGGAAAGCCTGCAGGAACTGGCGGACCTGGGCATCGCTACCGAAGCTTTGGATGTTAATAGCCAGGCAGATATTAACCGGGTGCTACACGCTCTCAAGGCCGCTTATGGTCGTCTGGATATATTGATCAACAACGCCGGTTACGGGCAGATGGGCCCGCTGATGGAGCTGGATACCCGCTCCCTGGAAAATCAGTTTCGCACCAATGTATTTGCCCCACTGGCACTGGCGCGTGCCAGCGTGCCGTTGATGCGCTCGGGCAAGGGCGCTGTAATTTGTAATATCGGTTCCGTATCCGGTGTTTTGGCTACCCCTTTCTCTGGGGCCTACTGCGCTTCCAAAGTGGCCCTGCACACACTCTCGGAAGTCTTGCGCCTGGAACTGAAACCTTTTGGGATTCGCGTTATGACGGTACAGCCCGGGGCTATTGCCTCGGAGTTCGGCCGCCACGCGGAAGTATCACTGCGCGGTCTCCTGCCTCCGGATTCAATGTATAAGCGCCAGGAGGAAGTGGTGCGCGCCCGCGCACAGGAATCTCAACAAAATGCCACCCTGGCCAGTTCCCTGGCACGTAAGTTAGTACGTGAACTACTACGTAAACGGCCGCGCACACTGGTGCGTATCGGCAATCGCAGCCGCCTGTTGCCCTGGCTTGCGCGCTGGTTACCGCATAAATTGCGGGACTGGATTTTATTGCGCCGTTTCAAGTTAAACCGTTTGGCGCACAAGGTATAAGTGAGGCTTAGGACTGCCTCCCCGGTGTTTTTCATTTGAGTGATTAATTACTTTTCTGCTCGATGCATTACTAAAATTATCCACATAAAATTTTTAGCCATTAACTAACAGTCGCGCCTGTGATTCAGCCAGTCCTTCACTTCTGAAAAACTACCGCGAAATAGGATAGGGCTGTCACGCTTTTCCATCAGGTGGTTGTAACCACCATCGTAATATTCTCGCAATAAACACATCACCAGTGGAATATAGGCCTCACTGTTTCCACTCTGTTGTAATTCTCGATTTGCATCCATAAGTTGTGCATCCAATGTTTGATGGCGTAATCCACCGAGGCGCTTGCGGATTTTACTCAGGTTGTTGCGCAGTTCTTCTCCCAATGTTGCTGCGGAGTTGCCAGCAGTTTTAAAGCGCGGCAGGGCCTCACACACATAATCTTGCACAATACGCCGGGCTCGTTGCTCCAGCGGTTCCTCCACCAGGACTCTGGGAGCGCTTTTCATGGCATTTTGTAATACTGGGGGCAGGGCACAGCGGCCAATAAGCCGGCTTTCATCCTCGATAAAAACTGGTCCGGTAGCTTGCGACAGCTTGAGTAAATCGATACCCACTTGGTTTTCAAAATCAATTTGAGAAGGCTGATCACAACCCGTACGGCCAAAGCTGGAGCCGCGGTGCCTGGCAATCCCCTCCAGGTCGAGTGCCCGTTCTGCACCCTGAATTAACTCTGTCTTACCACTGCCGGTGTGACCGGCAATAACGATCAGCGGCAGCTCTTGGCTCAGGCCTTCCAGCTTGCTGAGCAGATAGGTGCGCATAGCCTTGTAGCCACCATCAACTAGTGGATAATCAATTCCCACATCTCGCAATAATTTCTGTGTAGTGCGCGAGCGCAGGCCGCCACGAAAACAGTAAAGGTAACCTTGGGGGTGGCGATGAATAAATGTACTCCAAGCGTTGAGTCTATGCTCTACGACTTTATCCGTGGCTAGTTGCCATCCCAAATCAATAGCGGCCTGTTGCCCCTGCTGTTTGTACTCGGTACCAATTAACTCCCGCTGTTGGTCGTCTAATAACGGGTAGTTTTCTGCATGGGGAAATGCTCCGCGCTGAAACTCCACCGGTGCTCGTACATCCATCAGCGGAATATCGTGTAGGAATAGATCACGGTAATTCGTAGTATTTTTGCGCAAGGAGGGTCTCCAATATTGCTGTGGAGAGCTTCACTCATTAATGAGGGCTGACCACTCTGAGGCTCTTATAGAGTTAATCAAAGAAACTTTGGTCGATTGTAAGGCTTTTGCTTGTTTGTACGCCAATCCACTTTAGCGGTTAACCGAATAAAATGGCTCCAGGGTATGTCACCACCAATAATTGAGGAGCTAGTAGAGCATTAGTCGTGAATACTTGTGGCTAATTAGCTGAAGGTGTATGTAACGCTTTGGGTTAATTTAGGGCAGGGCCCTTTATGCTCAATTAACAAATAAGAAGAAAAGATATGGTTAGTAATAGGGTGAGAATTTCAATAGGGAGCAGTTATTAATAATTTGGTATCCGTTATGGTTTGGATATCATAATTTTTGGTGAAATTTGACGCCACTAAAATACCTGGGCAGAAAATATCTCCGGATATTCCAATATTTTTATCTAATTTTACACTTTGCCCTATTAGCATAAGTCCAATTAAAATTTCCCTTAATCGTAATAAGAAATATAGATTTCCTATTGGTCCATAAAACTATTGGAAGATTGCTCTCGACTTCCATTGAAACCGAGCCATTGAACTTGGTTGGCGCAAATTATGCCTCTAAACGATCAGTGAAGAGTGGTCTTCCGGCGCCTTTATTCCCGTCAATACCTTATCCTTGTATACCCTGAATGAGTTGCCCCGTGGAATTCTTCACGAGTGCTTCATTCAGGAAATACGTATTTATGACCCTAGATCAGTTGCTTATTCTAATCATTATCGCGATTACGATAGCGCTGTTTATCTGGGGGCCTTGGCGCCACGATATGGTGGCGCTCTCTTCCCTGCTCGCTTGTGTGTTTTTTGGATTAATTCCCCCTGAAAAAGCATTTGCTGGATTTGGTCATCCGGCAGTGGTCACTGTGGCCTGCGTGCTGATCCTCAGTCGTGGCCTGCAGAATACCGGAGCTATGGGAGCCCTGGCCCAGCGGGTAGTGCCTCGAAGCGGCAATATCACAGTATCAATGTTACTCCTGACTGGGCTCGGTGCTCTTCTATCAGGGTTTATGAACAATGTGGGGGCTTTGGCGCTGTTGATGCCGGTAGCGGCGGATATGGCGGAAAAACAGGGCCTGGCTCCGGGTAAGGTGCTAATGCCCTTGTCTTTCGCCACGATACTCGGTGGCATGACCACCCTGATTGGCACGCCGCCAAACCTGGTGGTCTCCGGTTTCCGCGACAGCGCCGGGGCCGGCAGTTACGGCATGTTCGATTTCACCCCGGTGGGCTTGGCAGTGACCCTGGTTGGCCTGCTCTTTATCGGCCTGCTTGGCTGGCGCCTGGTGCCAGGTCGCGGCCAAGCGGGTGCGTCCAGTTTCGATACCGGGACTTACCTTACTGAGGCACTGGTTGGGGAAAAGAGTGCGGCAGTGGGTAAGAGCCTGGGTGAAATTGGCAAGGTACTGGGGGCTGAGGATGCACAGGTAGTCGGGTTGGTGCAAAGCGATGCTCGGGTAGCGGCAGTAGCGCCCTGGCAGCGGGTGCAAAGCGGGGACATTCTGGTAATCGAGGCAGAGCCCGCATCCTTAGCAGCGAGTCTTACCAGGCTTGGACTCACCATGGTTGGTGGGGCTGAGACAGAAAAAGACAAGAAAGTGGTTGTACAGCTGGGAGGGGCAAAGCCGCTGCAGGACGAGGATTCTCGGGATAAGAGTAAGGAAAAGAGCGGCCCCACCGGTGAGGAAATGCAGTTGCGCGAATTGGTTGTAATGCCCAATTCTATTTTGGTGGGGCGTTCGACTCAGTTTTTACACCTTTCGACCAACTACCAGATTAATCTGCTGGCCCTCTCCCGGCGGGGGCGCCGATCGGTGAAGCGCCTGCGTTCTACGCCGTTGCAGGCGGGCGATGCCCTGCTGATGATGGGTCCGGATAATCATCTCAATAGGTTTGCCCGGGAACAGGGCTGCGTGCCTCTGGCTCAGCGGGATATCGGCATGCCGAACAAGGAGAAGGCAGTCATTGCCCTGCTTGCTATGGCATTGGGAGTTGCGGGTGCAGCCTTTGGCCTGGTCCCCGCAGCGGTCTCATTTGCTACCTGCGTGCTGGCTTTTATGGCACTCAAGGTTGTGCCGCTGCGAAACATTTACGAGGCCTTGGATGGTTCTGTGATTGTTTTGTTGGGCACATTGATTGCCGTGGCAGAGGTGATGGAAAGTACAGGGGCGGCGGACTTGGTGGCACAGGTGCTGCTGGATAGTTTGGCTCAGGGTAGTTCGGTATTGGCTCTGGTGTTGATATTGATCGTTACCATGACATTGTCGGACTTTATGAACAATGTGGCTACTGCGGCGGTGATGTGTTCAATTGCCATTAGTACCGCTGAACAACTGGCGGTGAATCCGGACAGCTTTCTAATGGCTGTGGCCATCGGCTCATCCTGCGCTTTTCTAACCCCGGTGGGCCACCAGAACAATACCTTGATTCTGGGGCCGGGGGGGTTCGATTTTGGAGATTATTGGCGCATGGGGCTGCCCCTGGAGATACTGGTGGTGCTTGTAAGTATCCCCATGTTGCTGTGGGTATGGCCGCTCTAAGCTCAGGCGATGGAGTCGTCCACAGGCTGCGCTAATTCCGCAAGATAGTTGCTACAAAAGCGCAGTATATCGGTCACTGTGACGATACCCACCAGTTCTCCTTCGCGCATGACCAGCACCGAGCCGATACCCGTATCGGCCATAGCCATTAGGATTTTATCCAACGGATCATGGATATCGGCAATAAAGGGCCGGCGCGCGCACAGGTCGTGGACATAGAGTTGTTGCTCTTCCAGTCGGTGTCCGGGGGCGTTGGCCCTTTCGATATCTCCCTTGGAGATGACCGTTTCCAGATCGCCGGCTCGGGTTACTGGCAGATGGCGCACCTTGTGCTCTTCCATTAGCGCAAGGGCATCCTCAACGGTTGCATCAATATCGATGTGATAGGGAAACGGCGTCATCAGAGCCGCTAAAGTGGGCATGTGATGAATATTATGGGTATTGGACATAGCGAGCGTCAGGTATCCAATGGTTTTTGGCAATGAGCGCTATAACAAAAGTCAGCGCAATAATTTGCAATTGGCGACTGCGGTTACAATATAGCCAAAATAGGGATGTTTGAATATCCTTTTGTTCAGGCGAATATCCACGCCTTTGTTACATTTTGTTAGCAATAACCGTGAAGATTCCTATTATATTCAAATGATAGAGCGTAAACGGTTGATATTTGTTGGCGAAAGATTATTATTCGCGACCTCAGCCGAGAAATATAATCAGTGTTTCGGTTTCAATACCGGAAAAGGCTGAAGTCGGCTAGCTTTTAATAATGCATTTGCCGAATATATCTAGCGCTGGAGTCGACCGGTGCAAGGGTATCTCGTTTTTCATTCGGCTAATTCGTAATATGCCGAATATAACATCACTTAACCGCCAGTAATCGGCTAGTGGTGCTGTTAACAATTTTGATATTTCGAATAACCGGACTCGACTCTGTGTCGGCCTCCGCCACAGTGTTTTCTCTGTATTTTTAATAACCGTCGTTGAGGTTTATTGAATGTTCCAGGAATACGAACAACTCGAACAGCAAATTGCCGAGCATCAGGCAAGAATCGAAGAACTGCAGGAGCAAATGGCTCAGGCAGAACGCAAAAAAGATGGCGTTATCGCGTTTGATAAGGCACTGGTTAATCTGGCTGCCGAATATCAGATGGAAGAAGAGGAATTCTTCGTTGCACGTGGCCGCCAGGTCGTTGAGTGGCTGGTAGACCAGCTGAATGATGAAGACGCTCCTGACTACGTACAGACTCTTAAGTCTCGCGTTGCCCGTCACCTGAAAAAAGAGGGTGATAGCCCCCGTCGCGGCCGCCGTGCTGCAGCTACTGCGAGCAAGTCTGCAGAGCCGAAGCTGGAAACCGGCCACTACCGCAATCCGTATACCGGTGCCACTGTAGAGAAGAAAAAGCGCAACCCTAAAGCGCTGAGCCAGTGGATCGATGAATACGGTCTGGAAACCGTTAAAGAGTGGAAGATCTAATTCTGCTCAGGTTTCCTATCCAGCATCGGTAATACCGGTGCTGGATAATCTCCACCAGGGTATTCTTTACATTTCTTAAAAATTTAAACGCATTCTCCTGTATTTCATCGAATATGGGTTTACTGCCCCTATATCCTTTGCATAACCTCCAACCACTATTGGATTGAGAGTATCTTCTTGTGTTTACCCGAATTACCAGTCTGCTAATCATTGGCTTTATAAGTTCGCCTTGGGTCAACACTTGGGCGGAAAGCGCGACATCAAATACCAATAGCCAGACCAATAGCCAGGTTATTTATTTGGTGCGCCATGGGGAAAAGGAGCTGGGGCCTAATGCTGGCAAAGATCCACAACTAGCAAAAGCTGGCAAGGCCCGTGCCGAGCAGTTGGCGCGGATACTCAAAGGTGTGGAAATTGATGCGGTATACAGCACCGATTTTACTCGCACCAGGGAAACTGCCCGCCCATTGGCTGAACAGCGAGGTTTGCCGGTACAAAGCTATGATTACCGTAAATTAAAAGAGTTTGCCGTGGATTTGGACCAGGCCGGCGATCGAATCTTGGTCGTTGGGCATAGTAATACTACGCCGGAAATGGTGGCCCTTCTCGGAGGGGAACAAGGTGCTCCAATTAGAGAATCCGATGAATACGATCGCCTCTATATTGTTATTCGTGACCGAGGCCAGGTAACCACTCTGTTACAACGCTACGGTAAGGACAGCAGACAACAACACGTAGCTGAACTTTCGCAAACGCAGTAGCTGCTTAGTTGTGTATACGCTAGTCGAGCAGCTCGCGCACAAAATCTCTAACAATCGCCGAGGCCGGTCCGTATCGGTGCTCGGTGAAAGCATCACCCACACTGCTGGGTTCTAAATTTAATTCCACACTGTGTGCTCCCGCCAGGTTGGCACATTCTACAAATCCGGCAGCCGGATAGACATTGCCGGAGGTGCCAATACTGATAAACAGGTCGCACTGGCTCAGGGCTTCGTAAATCGCCTCCATCTGCAGCGGCATTTCCCCAAACCACACCACATGGGGGCGCAAGGTACCTGACAGTCCACAACAGTTGCAGTGATCGCTAACCAACAGATCCTCCCGCAGGGAAAACAGCTGGCCGCTGCTGCTGCAGCGGGCTTTGAGCAGTTCGCCATGCATATGGATCAGATGATGGCTGCCGGCGCGCTCATGGAGGTCATCGATATTTTGGGTAACCAACAAAAACTCCCCGGTGAACTCTTTTTCCAGTTCGGCTAAAGCCCGATGAGCTGCGTTGGGTACTACATCTCCAGATATTAGATGTTGACGACGTTCGTTGTAAAAACGCTGTACCAGTTGGGGATTGCGCTCAAAAGCTTCGGGGGTAGCGACATCTTCGATACGTTGGTTTTCCCATAGGCCGTCGGCCCCGCGAAAAGTACGGATACCAGATTCTGCGGAGATACCGGCGCCGGTCAGCACCACGATACGTTGATATTGCATAGGAAATAATTTCGCCAAGCTGCTGTGATTAGGGCATAAAAATATATTGAACAGTTTACGGGGATCAATATTTCATCGAAAGCCTGAAAGCTTTAGTTATGTAGAGCAAGAAAAATATTACGGTTGATAGGCATAAATCAGATGGCCAAGTTAAAGCGACCAAGATTGACCGCTTAATTTATTGAGATAACTTTTTTGGTTTCCTCAGTGTAATTTAAGGCGAGGGCTCACCGCGCGGTTGGCCTGTCCAATGAGATAAAGCAACATCGCCTTTGGCCAGCCGTGGATTGCCGCAAGGTGCATGCGATAGAGTGAGCGGTAGGCAAAACCTGCAATACGCCCTTCTACGGTGAGGCTGCCTTTTACCAGGGTGCCCATCAAATTTCCTACCGCAGTGTATTTACTCAGTGAAACCAGGGAGCCTCGATCGCGATAGTAAAAATGTTCCAGGGGTTTGTTCTCAATCAAAGCGATCAAATTGGAGGCGGTGAGTTTGGCCATCTGTTGTGCTGCTTGAGCGCGCGGCGGTACCCGCTGATCGTCACCATCGACGCAACTGGCACAATCTCCCATGGCAAAAATACTTGGATCAGTTTGAGTTTGCAGTGTGGTTTTCACCTCTATTTGATTGAGGCGATTAGTGGCGAGCCCATCGAGACGGTTGAGAAAATCGGGAGCTTTGACCCCAGCAGCCCAGACGCGAATCGCTGCAGGAATTTCCATGCCGTCACCGGTGGTGAGACCCGTGGGATTGGCACTCGCGATACTGCAACCGGTGAGTACGCGCACTCCCATTTTGCTCAGTTCGCGCTCGGCATTATTGCCCAAGCGCGCCGGCAGAGCCGGCAACAGGTGCGGCCCGGCTTCGACTACGGTGATATCAATAGCATCCGAGCTGATTCGCCCATAGTTGCCCATCTGCTTGCTTGCATCCACCAGCTCTGCCGACAACTCCACTCCGGTAGCGCCGCCACCAACTATGGCAATCTGCAAGCTGTTGTTAGTGTGGGTTTCCAGGCGCAAAAAATGATTGAGAAGCTGCTGGTGGAATTTCTGTGCCTGCTCACTGCTGTCGAGAAAGACGCAATGATCGCGTACGCCGTGAGTGTGGAAATCGTTGCTCTTGCTGCCGATACAGAGAACTAAATAATCGTATTCCAGTTCGCGGGAAGCCACCAACTCATGGCCCTCGTCATCCAACACCGCCCCTAAAGTGACAACCCGACGCTTTCTGTCGAGAGACTGTAGGGCGCCGAGCTGGAATTCATAGCCGTTAGCGCGGGCGTGTACTTGATAGTTAAGGGCGTCCATATTGGCGTCTAATGCGCCAGCGGCAACTTGATGGAGCAGGGGCTTCCAGATATGGGTACGATTCTTATCGACCAGAGTAATTTGTGCTGTGGGAGAGTTGCGTCTTTTTCCCATGAACGGGGTAAAACTGAAATAGTGCCCGAGCCGCGTGGCTAGATGTAGCCCACTAGCGCCGCCGCCGATGATCACAATTTTTTTCATGGTGGGTGGTCTTCCTGTCGATTACTAATAAGCCGACTCCCCAATCTGTGAAGACCTATCGCCGCAATACATGGTTAGCGGCGCTTGTTTTCTGCCAGTATCCTCCGCATTGGCAGTGATATCAACAGGCCCCAACAAGTGATGATAAGTAGAAGTAAAAGCGGGATGATTACACTTGGCTGTGTTCCGCCTCGCTATTGTGAGTGATTAACTGCCGCCAGTGGCCATCCCGACGTAGATGTACCTTTGGCTGGGGGTTGCCACTAGTGTTGATCACTCCGATGATGGCGGCCTGGCTGCAGCCACTCTGTAGTAGGGCGCGAACGCAGGCTTCAGCCTTACTGGCAGGAACAGCGGCGAGCAGGCCACCACAGGTCTGTGGATCAGTGAGTAGCGCCCAGTGTGGTAGGGATTGCCACTCCCGGGGGTTTTCCACAAAGGAATAGGCACTGGCGTTCTGCGGTTGTAGGCTGGATAACCAGCCGCGCTCAATGCACTGACGGGCGCCGGGAATCAGTGGCAGCGGCTCGGCGATTAGAGTGGCACTGAGCCCATCGGGTTTCAGCATTTCCAATAAGTGGCCGAGTAAACCAAAGCCCGTGACATCAGTGAGAGCGTGGGCGCCGTGTTGGGCGAAAACCCCGGAAGCGGCGGCATTGCTGTGCAGCATGGTCTCCAATGCCTTTTGCAGCCAGCGACCTTTGGCTTCTCCCATCCCCTCGGCGGCGAGAATGGTGCCGATGCCCAAGGGTTTACTCAATATCAGACAGTCTCCTGTGTGAGCCCCACATTTTTCCAGCAGTTGCTCGCGCTCAGCCAGGCCGTTCACAGTGAGGCCCAACTGCATCTCCGCTCCTTCGGCAGTGTGGCCACCGGAGAGTACGCAATGGTGGCGGTTGAGTTCGTAAATCGTACCGGCGAGCAGCTGTTGTAAGTCCCGTTGGGTGATTTCTTCTGCCGCGGTGGGCAAGGTGGCCAATACCTGTGCACTCACCGGGCGGGCATGCATAGCGAACAGGTCAGAGAGTGCGTGCAAAGCGGCAAGTCGCCCGAACAGCCAGGGGTCTGCAACCGGGGCGCGCAGTTGGTCGGAACTCTGCACCAATAATTGCGAGGCGGGCAGGTCCATCACGGCGGCATCATCTCCGAGTCCGCGCAGTAGGTACTCAGATTGCTGTATGGGAAGCTTGGCCAGAGCGCCGCGTAGTACTTCAGGGCCTACCTTGGCACCGCAGCCATTGCAGCGCATGCTCGCCAGAGAGATGCCCTGGCGCTGGTTGAGTATCTCGCGAGGATGGGCGCTAGGCATCTCTTCCATGCTGATGGGCAGATCGCTAAAGCGCTGCATAAAGTTGCGATCAATATGGTCTTTCCAGCGCCACAGGGGGGCTCCCACTGCGGCAAGTCCATTGCGCACCGCAACCGCGCGCTTGCCGCCACAGGCCAACAGGCTCAGAAAGCGCTTTTGCGGCCGGTAATTTTTCAATGGCTGTCCGGTGAGAGTGGCGCGCAGATTGTGAAATAGCACCGGCCCTTGCCGCACTGCGTAGACACCCGCCTTGGGCAGCGGCCCGGCGGAAAAACTGGCCACGTCACCGGCGGCAAAGATTTCCTGGTGCCCCTGGGCACGCAGTTTACGGTCTACTACTACGAAGCCTTTATCGTCCAGAGCTAGCTGGGAATCCGCCAGCCAGGGGGGAGCACAGGCGTTGGTTGAGAGCAGCACCTGATCCAGGTTGAGTAACTCGCTATTGTTGTTGCGTACGCCCTGCTCAGTAATTTCTGATACCGGCCAGTTGTGATGTATCTCTACGCCGAGGCTATCGAGCTCACGGGCCACTAATTTTCGCGCGAGGAAAGGGTAGCCTTGCGGTATTTCATCAGCTCCGTGTATCAGGTGTATTTGTACTCGCCCGGAATAGATCTGCTCCTCCAGGCTATAAGCCATTGCCATGGCCAGTTCGCAACCACCGGCACCGCCGCCGACAATACCCAGGCGCAGAGATGTGCGATTTTTCTGTACATGTCTCTGCAGTTTTTGCCAGAAGTTGTAAAAATGTCCGATAGGCTTGATGGGGATTGCCAATTCTGAGCCGGGCAGCTCACGCACCGGGGTGGCACCGACATCCAGGGACAAGAGGTCGTACTCTAATGGTGGACGCCCGAGCAGGGATACCGTGTGCGCCTTTACGTCGATATGGTGGGCACAGGCCTGAATAAAACGAGCGCCTGCAGCGCGACACAGGCGCGCCAGATCGATATGGGTGTCATCCAGTGAATAGTGGCCCGCTACCATCCCCGGCAACATACCGGAATAGGCGGTTTGGATTTGTGGAGAAACCAATGTCAGGCGCGCACCCGGCAGCGGGTTCATTGCCCACATTTGCAACACTATGGCATGGGTGTGGCCACCGCCGACCAGAACGATATCCTGGTAGTTAGGATGCTCCTGCATTTTTGCTCACTACTGATTTCTGCAACAGTTGCTGGGGTAAAGCCATTGCCCGCCAGCCAAATTCTCCCGCCGCGCAAATTCACTTCTGGATAAATTTTAGACAGCGTGAGTTGCGGCGAGACTGATCACACGACGTCAGCCTTCATTATCGCGAATCGCGACGCCAGGGTAAAAAAAACTCTGGGGCTGGTCTTTACTTTATGGGCTTGGCTGTCGTT
This sequence comes from Microbulbifer mixtoriginis (SeqCode), assembly GCF_052466865.1. Classification (NCBI taxonomy): domain Bacteria; kingdom Pseudomonadati; phylum Pseudomonadota; class Gammaproteobacteria; order Cellvibrionales; family Microbulbiferaceae; genus Microbulbifer; species Microbulbifer mixtoriginis (SeqCode). The sequence goes on along the minus strand of NZ_CP174293.1, from coordinate 4,606,677 downwards.
GCAGCTTGCGTTCAACTCATTTCGCGGCGCGATTTTTCCAATGCCAACAGAGCCTGCCCGTCATAATGCCCGCTTTCATCACTTGCTGTGGTGGTTGATTGGCGGATTATTATTGCTGGAAGGCTTTTCATTCGTGCTTTCCGGTTTGGTACGCGATAAGGCCAGTTCATGGATGGCCGAGCGCGGCCTGGATTTTCAGGCACAACACTTTCGAGTGTCTCTGCTGGATTTAAGCTTGTTGCTTGTAGATGCGCGTGCAATCAACCGCGAGGGGAGAGGGTTTTCCGCCCAGGAAATTCTGCTGGATTACAGTTGGTGGCAGTTGCTGCGTGGTCGCGCCAATCTGCCTCGAGTCTCTATTAGTGGCGCCTATATGGATCTGCAATCTGTGCCGGGAGAATGGCGCAGAGAATGGGAGGTGGGCGGCTGGGATTTGGCACAGGTTGAGCGCAAGGATAGGGATTTTAAGCTGGCAATCGAGCGAGCACGAATTCGTAATAGCGAACTCTGCTATTTACACAAGCCCATCTGGTCTACAGCCTCCTGCGTTTACATTGGCGATATAAGAGCGCGGGATTTCACCCTGGGGCTGTGGCGCAAAGGAAACGTTCCCCTAAAAGTTGATATTGCCGCTGCTGGGATTGAATTACACGAATTATTAGCCAGAGAGAGAAAGTCTGCGCGATATAACACGACTTTGGCGCATCTGCACTTGAAGTCTGGGGATTTTCGTTGGCCTAGTTTGCGCACCGAAGCGGATGCCTTCCACGCAGAATTTTTTTCCAGTTGCCCGCCACAACAGTGGGCTGATGCGATTCACGGATTACAGCGCTTGATCGGCCACTGTGCCGCAGCGCGTCGTTTGAAAGCCGCTGGGGATTTAAAATTTGATTTTGGTCGTGTCGCTATGGCGCAGTGGCGCCGTGCCAATGGCGAAGGCGTTATATTACGGCGCAGCGATCAGCGTTGGCAGGACTGGCGCGCAGAAACCATTACTATCCGCGATTTTGATTATGTTCGCCCGATTAAACGGCTGCGCTGGCGTCGTGCGGGCGCTACCGCCTTCGATTGGTGTCCACAGCACTTACGCGATGCCAAACACCACTTTTGTGTGCGAGCCACTACCCTGAATCTCCCCGGTCCTACCAAGTTTGACTGGAATCAACCGCTCAAAATAATTACCGGTCCCAGTCGCGCCCAACAGGTGCGCTATGTGGATGTCGCCCAGCCCCACAGGCAGCCTCTGACAGCACAGCAAGCTCGGCTGGGTCCACTGGAGTTTGATAAGGCCAGCCGAATTCTCTCGGTGGGCAGTTTATCGGTGGATAGTGCCAGCGGCTGTGTGCCCGGTGAATTGTGGGGTAAACCCGATCACTGCGTGCGCTTAGCTGGTTTACGTGGAGAGGAAAAAGTGGCGCTTCGTTTTGGTTCGAAGCCCAAGTCGGTTTCCTGGGGAGTTGCCAGTGGGCCAATGTATCTGGGACAGATGCAGCTAGAGGGATTGGCAGAAGAGAGGCTACGACTGCGTCAATTAAAGTGGGAGGGTATCGACACTTTAGCATCGGATACACCTTACTCAATTCAGGATTTTTCCCTGGAATCCTTGTCTGGCTGCTTATCGCGTGGCTTGCTGCCTGAGGGCTTGGGGCCCTTGTGCGCCCAACTCAACAGTCTTAAGGGACAGGGTAACTTTGCCCTGCAAACGGGTGAGGATGGGTATGCCATTTTTGGCAAATTGGGGGTGCAACGACTTATGTTGGGGGATAGCCCCAGCGGTAATAAAGGGCTTTTATTACAGAAAATGGCCAATGGCAGCGGATATTTTCGCCGCGAAGCCGTTGAAGACCCCTGGGCTGCCAGCGCCATGGCATCAAGTATCGGCTCGATAGACGCGGATTATAGTACGGAGAAGGGCAATCTAGAGGAGCAGGGGCCTCAAGCCAGTAACCAAATGGCCAGTGTCAATGCGCCAAACTTCAAATTGGAAAATGCCAGTTTGCAGCGCTTAGATGGTTGCTTACCAGATTCTTGGGCGCGGTTAATTTACCGGGACTCCCTGCCGCTTGAGAAAATGCCCACTTGCTTTGACTTTCGTGACTTGCGCCAGCAACAGCCTCTTCGCATTGCTTGGCGCGAAGGCTTTGATATTGCCACTGCAGAATTTTCTATCGAGCGTGCTCTGGCACACACGACACAAAATCGCTCCCTGCTAAATATTGAAGACCTGAATTTCCCATTAGTTAGAATCCGTTATTTACCGTCTGCGGCGCTCAGCACTTATATCGCCTTGCCTGAAAGTGCATTGCAAATACTGGATATTTGCCTACCGGATATCGCGGTACTTTCTGATATTCACATTCGCTGTATAGACCTGCAGAAGTTGCATTTAGGCGAAGCCTTCCACTTGGAGTTTGGTCGACAGCAAGCATCGGCCAATTTGAATGACTCCAGCATTGCTCAGATTCAACTGCTGGAGATGGACGGAATAGCTGCACTGGATATTCAACAGCTTTCTCTGCCAGAATTAGAATTTCTCTGGTCCCGCAATGGTGCTGCCACTTCAGAAATAAAGTTTGACAAGCTGTCTGCAGAGTCCCTATTGGCTTGTCTCCCACAGCGACAGGGCATAATGGGAAAACTCCCCCATTGTATATACAGTCGGGACTTGCACTCTATCAATAGCAGTGGGGTGTCACTGGGAGTGACAGAATTTACCCGTGCTGCCTCTGCCGAGCCCATTTGGCAGTTTGCAAAACTTGACATTCCTCGGATTTATTTTTCCCCCGGCTCCATCGATCTCTACGATTTAACGATCGACAATATCTTAGTTTGTGGTTTACAGCGCCTGTTCCCTAGTGAAATCGATAGGGCAAACCTGGCTGACTGTATTGAAACACCACAGATAAAATTTACGGGTAACCCAATTAGTATTGGCTTTGAAAGTAGCATTGATCGGATTAGTTCTGGCGCTGTTTACACTGGTCCAATCGCTTTTTGGCAAAAAGGCAGAGATTTCCTGCAGGCAGGCCTGCAACAGTTGAGTTTGCGGGGAGTCAACTGGAATGGTGGGAAGGACTTTTCTGTTGCCGACTTAAAGATTCTCAATACCCGGGTGTGCCTGCCAGACTCCGGCAAGATTGTAACGATAGAAAGGCTTGAGCGATCCAGAGCTGGAGATACGCGGAGCTGTTATGGCGTCGATGAGCTGTATATGCCAGGTTTGCAGCGCGTATCCCTAAGTCGGCCTTTTACTCTTGAGGGCTCCTTACATTTAGCTGGTCTCTCTATTCCACGCAAAAATACTGAGCCAATTAAAATACCCAACTTTCAGCTGGATAATATCTCTCTTGAGGGGGAGGCACTGGTACGGGTGCAGGGTGCCAGTGGCTGTTTACCCGCCGGACTTTTGAAAGACAAAAATATTGCGCCTTGTTATCAGTTGAGCCAATTACGCTTGGGAGGTATGGAAAGTCTACAAGGGGCGACCGGAAGGATTTTTCTGCTCAGGGACATCAGTGTGGTGGAAATACAAATGCATGAGAAGGGCTTTACGCAAGCATTGTCTTTCCCGTTATTGAAGACGCAGAGATTGCAAGTGGAGCAATTGCGTTTGGAGGGACGATCTCTAGGAGTACAGCAACTACGGCTTCTGAGTATCGCCAGCTGTATTCCCACTGGTTATTTTGATCAAGGGATTCATTGCTTCAAACTCGGAGCTGTTGAGTTGGATGGTAACTTCAATGGCGTACACGGGCTAACTCTTCCACTGTTTAAGGTTGAGAATATTGATCTTTTTTCACCACGAGGCGAATTATTAGTAGAGGGGGAAAGTATTGAGATTGCCCACTTTTCTATGAATTCAGAAGAATGGTACTTCGCCTGGGGGGAGGCCGTACATTTCCATTTCTTCAACCGGGATCCTGGGGTTCCCGAGTTTGAACGCCACAGTACCGTTGGGGACTTTAGGTTGTTGCATATTAAAGGCTTGAGTTTCCATAAGCGTATGGAGTTATTGACGATTGATTTTATCGATTTCCTGCGCCCACGTTTTATCTTGTTGAGGGATGAGCAGGGTCAGTTTCCGGTAACCTGGGAGATTGCCGAACTGCGAGGGATACCGATTAATCAATATCTGCATAGGAAGAAAAAACACCGGCCTCCACTCTTATACCATATTGGTGATATCCACCTACGCCATGGTACTTTTACCTGGGTGGATCGAAAACATGAGTTTCGCGCACGGCTGCCAGTACGCGATATCAATCTTAATCTCAGTGATATCAGCAATGTGGGGGAGCATCCTCCAGCTGTGATTGTCGCGAATGGCCGCCCCGGTGGATTTGGCGATATTCAATTAGGCGGGACAATAGACTACTTGGGACAAAAAAAATGGAATGCGGATCTGACCGGTTATCTGGCTAATGTAAATCTGATACCGGCTACGCCTTATATGGCCAAGCTACTTGGTTTCAAGATACTGCAGGGGCAGATGGATGCGGTGGTGAATATCCATGTCTATGAAAATCAATTAAATGCCTTTGCCGATGTGGTCTTGGAAAAAATAAAGGTTCGGCGTGTACGAAAAGATGATCAATTATCAGTTAAGAAGAGGTTTATCCCTCTGAACCTTGCCCTTTGGCTGTTAAAAGACGGTAAGGGGAATGTGAAATTTGGTATGCCTGTAACCGGTAATATCCGCGATCCAAAGTTTTCTATGGAGTATGTCTTCAGCGAGTTACTACATAAAGCCATTATGGATGCTTTGTTTAGTTACTTCACCCCCTATGGTATTTATCTTTTGGCTAAATTGGCCTGGGGGCGATTTATGGCGAAGTCCTTTGATTCTATCGATTTTGCTCCCGGCAGTGCGGAGTTAAGTGGATTGGCGCTGGCACAACTTCAGCAAATGGTTGCAGTGTTACATAAACATCCAGATGCCCGTCCTGGTGTTTGTGGTATTGCCAATGCCAGGGATTGGAATGCAATGTACCCAAATTCAACAATTGGTCTACGTGGTAGTCGCAGATTTTTATCAAATTTCTACCGTAGGCCGCCGATTTTCTTGCGTGAAGAATTTGAGAAGTTAGCCTTAGAGCGCAGTCGAAAAGTTGAGCGCTATTTGATTGATGCAGGTATCCCAGCTGCTGAGCTTATTCCTTGCGCACCGGATTATATGGGACGTGACTTTGGTGATCCAAGAGTTGAATTTTCTAATTAATGTCAGTGACTTATTTCTAAGGAAAGTTGATATTTGGTGGGGTGCCTTATTCTCTATGCTGGAGATATATCATCCTCTTGGATGAGTGTTTAGTGGAAGTGTCAGTGGCTATATTTATCAGTGTGTAGATATGTTGTTATTAATAAATGAAATACTTTCTATATTCTAACTTGCTTTATTTATCAATAAAATCTGCAAGATATTTCTATGCTTTTTCAGTGAAGTTTGGGTTATAAATGCCCAAAAGGTAAATCATATTACCATATCTTGAAGTGCTTCTCATTTTTGTGACATAGTTGGGATGAGTATACCTCTCTTTGGGTAGTGCTATTTACTACTGATATTGCGACTATCTGTCAACTTATTTACTGCTATAAGTATTCAGGGATTGAATATGAGAATAATTATATTTTTCCTACTGCTGTTCTCAAGTTCTTCATTTGCTATTGAGCAGCAGCAGCAGCAGCAGCCTCTAAAAACCATGTCTACATGCCTGGTTATGAATAAATGGAGCTCCTGGGGGATGTGGGAATTCCAGGTTTATGCTATGGCCAGAGAAAAAATTTTAATTGGTAATAAAGAAAACCACTTTCTTATTACGGCAGACGAACCAGGTTTTCGTCATATCGTTGCGGGGGAAGTAGTGGCAAATTACCCAGAGGCAATCACCCTGAAAGCGCTTGGTAGCCAGTGTATGGAAAACTGCCCAGAGAATCACACTAAAAGAATTAACTGGTTCAAGCGCCGTTGTAAGTTTTATGAGTCTTAGATTGCCCTGTGGCAACAGTTAGTAAGTGTACGCTTCTATAGCTTTACAGAAGAGAGAGGAAAATATGAGTGATACTAATCCAGCACAGGGAAGCTGCCTGTGTGGTTCTGTGACCATCAAGGCCGAGCTGCCTTCTTCTGACCTTGGAGTCTGTCACTGTAGCATGTGTAAAAAGTGGAGCGGTGGTCCACTGTTGGCGGTGGACTGCCAGACCAGTGTGGAAATCTCTGGTGAGGAGCATGTATCTGTATTTGACTCTTCGGACTGGGCTGAACGCGGTTTCTGTTCCAATTGTGGCTCCCATCTCTTCTACCGACTAAAGGAAACCCAGCAGTATTCGGTTCCTGCGGGTATCTTCGAACTTCCCCCTGAAGTGACAATGACCCATCAGATATTTATTGATGAAAAGCCCACATACTATAGCTTTGCCAATGAGACCAGAAACATAACCGGCCTAGAGCTGGTCACTGAATTTTCCGGAGAGTAAGTGATCACACACTCCTGATTACTTTTGGGGGGACCATTTGTCCCCCTTTAAGGTTACTATTGTTCGTTAACAGCGCTATCGGTTTGAAAGCGGCTGTGCCCATGGCAAATCGTGGGTAATTTGGGCTATCTGGAAGCAGCATTATCAAGCTGTGAAAAGGGCCTGAAAATTTGCAATGATCAAGTAGTAATAGGGAGTGGCAGAGTGCCATGACAGAAACACAGATAGTAGAAATTTTCCTGGCCAATCAGTGGTGGTCCATAATCGCCTTAGTAGTATGTGTCATAGGTGTGACCCTGTGTTGGTTTGGGGGCCTAATGGCTGCATTGACTGCCTTGGGTAATAAGCACTGGGTTTGGGGAATTGTCACTATATTTCTTGGCCCGATTACCGGAATTCCCTATGCGTTGCGGTATAAAGAAGCGGAGTATGCTCGCTCTTTGATGCTTCGAGGAGTATGGGTGTTGTTGGTTGGTTTGGTTATTGCTATTTTGGTTTTATTTTTAGGCCGCTAGATTTATTGCGCGTTACTTTTAAGTAGCGCGTATCTCTCCAGAAGTATTTCCCTACTACATTTTCCTGCTACATTTCTTTGCTACTGCAGGCTGTTTTAATTGCAGGATTTATGAGATTACATTTTTTAATCTTTAAGGTTGAGTGTGATTAACTTTAGTGTTGATGCCTGCTCTGTGTTTAAAGGTTCTATATATAATTTTTTGATGTTGCTTTGTTTTTAGGGTGTTGAAAATATAAGTTATTTTTGTTCGGGTTAATTATTTCTGTATTGTGGTTTTTTTTAATTGCAGGAACCTCTTAAGTTTTGATGTCGGTTTGAGTGGGGTGTTTAATTGTTCTTATTGAATTTGTTTAAGGTTTTCTGAAATTTTAATTTTGTTCGTTTTTTTTGTGTAAAAGCTTTTGCTAGGCTTGTTTGTTTTTTAGGTTAATGGAGAAAAATCTATTTCTCAGTTTTTAAATAGGATATTTGTACCATTTTGAGGTTATTAATATCCTTTTTCTGTGTATGGAAATAAAAATAAATAAAATAATTGGCGTGTTTTTCTTGAAAGAGATCCATGCTCGTCGATAGAATTCGGCGTGTATTTTATTGTTGGAAATTCCGCAATAAACTGTCTTTAAAGGAATGATGGGTGCTTAAGGGAGGAAAGTCACATGTGTTGTTGTTTTTAGTAGCTGCTTTTGGGTTCTTTAAAGGTGAAGAGCTTTCTATTTGCTGTTGTTTTTGAGGTTGAGGTTTTTATTTTTCGATCTGTTTAGATCTCTGTCGTTTGGTTTTTTAACATGTTGACTTTTGTTCGTAACTTTTTTGTGCTGCAGGTTTTAAGTGTCAGTGCTATTGCTTATGGGTCTGCCTTGAGCGGGCCGGACATAGATATTGATGGTAAGTATTTTCTACAGCCTCAGAGTACCTTTAAATTTGGTACGATGGCTCTTTATTTGAGAGAATACAAAAATGGGAACTACACCCGAAATATCTCTTTGATGTCTCCAGGTGATGGTGATCCCTCAGGAGCTTATATAACTGTATCTTCGGCGGGTAAATATTATTATGAGTACTGGCATGAGTATTGCCAAGTAGGTGATATTGGATTTCCACCAGAAGAGGTTACATCGTGTCCGGCAAATCAGTTTAAAAAAGTTAAGTTAGGTACTCATACCGTTAACGTTATATTTCAACCAGCAGCGCCCTCCAGTATCAATTACGGCACTTTCGATAGTGATGGGGCTTACAAGGTTAGCTGGTCTTCCAGTACTGGTGCAGGCCGGTATGAGCTCTACCGTAGGGTAAATAGTGGCTCCTGGAGCAGGGTTTATAACGGTTCTGGAACTAGCTTTAATGAAAGTGGCCGCTCTAGTGGTAACTACCAATATCGTGTACGAGCCTGTAACACCGCAAAGAATTTATGTGGTGCTTATAAGAACGGCGGAACCATAAAGGTAGAGCTGACTCCATCAACCCCAACCTCTATCACTGTTCCCAGTTATACCTCCTCTAGCAGCGTTAATATCAGCTGGGCTGCCAGCAGCGGGGCTACTCGCTACGAGGTACAACAGCGCAAGGATAACGGCAGTTGGTCCGGCAATATTTATTCTGGTTCATCTACCAGTACAACGGTTTCTTCCCTGAGCCATGGTAGTACTTACCGCTTTAGAGTACGGGCCTGTAATACCACTTGTTCTGGCTATCGAGAAAGTAAAGATTTAGAAGTCTATTTCCGTCCTGGCGTACCAACACCTAAATTAAATACCACCACCAGCCTCGATGGTAAATATACTGTCAGCTGGAATACCAAGCAGTTTGCCACCAGTTATCAGTTGGTCGATGGCAGTGGCTCCACTCTGTACAATGGTTCTGGTTTAAGTAAGAGTTTCTCTGGTGTTAGCAATGGCTCTTATAGCTATAAGGTGCGCGCTTGTAATGTTAAAGGCACCTGCTCCAACTACTCTTCACCGGTCAGCGTTATAGTGGATCGTGTTGTTGGTATACCGGTGCTGTCTGCAGCACCCACTAGTAGCTGGGATGGCAAAGTAAAACTAAGCTGGACAGAAATTGATAAAGGCGGTCTTACCGTTGAATATCAAGTGGTAGACAGTGCAAATAAGCAGCTTTATCGCGGCACTGCACGCAGCTACCAGCTGAGTAACTTGCAAGACGGGCGCCACTGCTACCGGGTACGTGCACTGACCTCAACAGATCAGTCCAACTATTCACCGGAAGCCTGCGCCACCGTAGCGTTGCTGAAGCCGCCCGTAGCACCTAGTTATATCACCGTACCTTCCTCTACTGGCGAAGCGTATACCGTAAGCTGGCCATCAGTTGCCGAAACTGATAGTTATCTGCTGCAGCAACGTATGAATAATGGCAGCTGGAAAACCGTGTATAACGGTGCTGGCAATAGCTATAAATACAATGCCTCTCCATTAGTATTCGGTACGCACGATTATCGTGTACAGGCCGTGAACAAAGCGGGCTCTTCCGACTTTAGTAATACCTTCACGGTAACGATGGAGCTGGATCCCACGGTACAGATTCGCAAGCAGCTGTACTACAACGAAGCCGATCAGGTACCTGCGGCCCAGGAAAATCCTGCCCAGGGTATTTTCTCCCGGGATAGAGCGGCCTTCCGCTACCTGGACCTGATGTATATCGTTGATACCAACACCAATACGGTGATTAATCCTTATGCCAGTGGTGAAGCCACGGTTGAGTTTTCCAGCCTGTATGACACTGCCGAGCGTAACCGTGCCACAGATGTGGAAGCGTTTATTTTTGAGCAGCTCACTCATCATCCCAACAATGAAAACCTGCAACGTTTCACGCTGGATGTTTACTACGATCGCGCGGTAGCGGAAATGATCCTGGCTAATGAAGCCCTGGATAATGCCCGTATTAGCCGCCTGCGTAACGAAGCGGTAGAGGTCGAAGTTGGTCATATAGAAACTGCACACCAGTTGTTGAAGGATGCCCTGGAGCAGTACAACTCCCTGCTGACCTATGCACCGGAGTTTTTAGCACAATGGGGTCCCTCCCGTGGTCAAATTAGCCCCCGCTACTACGACCCCAACGACCTGGCGCAAAAAGATGTAACCCCAGCAGAATTACTGTTCACCGGTTACAAAGATGTCACCATGCTCTATCAGCTGATGAGCAAATTGGCTTCTACTAAAGTGCAGCAAGCGCGTCTGGCCGTCGTTGCCGGACAGACCAATACCACCCTGCTGGCACAAATGGTTGACGAGATGAATACGCTGCGCAGTGAGTTGATTGCTAAAGAGCAATCATTGCGTGCGATCTTCCCGAATACCGACTTTACCCAGGTGCAAGGTTTCTCGGGTCTGCCCGAAGCAGTGTATGCATGGCAAACCCATCTCAGCGATTTGGAAAACTCCGTGAGCTGGCTCACGGGCGAAACCAATATTCTGGGCCTGCCACAGGACTCAGTGTTGCTGGTACAGGGTTACGGTATCGATGGCAACACCGTGTTTGATTCCTTCAATGCACTGAGTGACTTCCTCGGTAATGACAGCAGTGGCCCTATTGCCACCGCACAGAATAGTCTCGCCGCCGCAAAAACCAGCTACGAGAACTACCGCCACAGTGCCGACAAGCTGGCCACGGAATATACCGACCGCCACCAGCAGTTGGGCAACTGGCTGTACAGCCTGTTGGGCCTGGAGTTCCCAAGTAACTGCTTCAGCAAAGACTGCATTATTGTTGAAGAGTCTGCACAGCAAGGTAGTGAAATTGCGTTGCAGGCAAACAATATCGATATCGCGCAAATCGCATTGAGCAACAACCTGCAGCGTATGGAAGACCTGCTGAGTGCGATTGAAATCGAAATCGAGCGACGTGCGGAGGAAGAGGGTATCGTCGACGGCATGTCGAAGATCATCCTGGATTACGGCTCCAAGCAGGAATCCATTTCTAAGCAAATCACCAAGATTCGTAAAGAAGCGGAGAAATCCAGAAAACGCGATGGTTTCCTGAAAGTAGTGGGTGGTGCAATTAAAGCCTACTACACCGGAGATACAAGCACGCTAGAGCAAGGTATCGATCAGGTGGTTTCTAGTCATATCAATCTCAAAAGCATTAAAGATATTGGCAAGCTAGAAGCAATGAGCATTCGCTTGGGTGCAGAAGAGCGAGCGAAGCTGAATGACAGCAGCAATAAATTGTTGGATGTAGAAAGCCGAGCGCGCGTGCGTACCATGTGGCTGGAGGCAAATACCATCGCGCTGGATATTGCCCAAGCGGAAGCTACGGTTGAGCAGGAAGTAGAACGTTTAGTCGGCATGCTGAATCAGGCACAGCGGGTTATGAACCAGATGTTCACTACTAATGCCAATCTGGCTGAGCGTTATTTTGCTGACCCGATCCATACCAGCCGCCTGACTACGGAAATGTTGCGTGCAGAGCGTCACTTTGAGGAAGCGCAGAGGTGGTTGTTCTACGCGGCCAGTGCCCTGGAATACAAGTGGCAAGAATCATTTGTGGGTTCAGTCACTGGCTCCAGAAAGGAAGATATTTTCCAAGTGCGCAATGCCCAGGAATTGAGGGATTTCTATAGTGAAATGTTGTCCTTCGATCAGTTGCGCAATCTCAGTGGCACTCAGCAGGCGACGGATACCTTCTCGCTGAAAGATGATGTGTTTGGCTATGTAGATGATATCAACGGTATTGCACAGACCTACCAACATCCAGACCCTGCCCAACAAGGGGGGCCTCGTTTAAGTCCGCAGCAAGCACTGCAGGAAAAGCTGCGCATGTTATCGCGTAAATACGGCAGTGATACCTGGGTAACCGTGGAATTTAGTACTGTGAAAGAATTACCGCGCAGTAACTTCTTCCTGGGGCCAGTTATTGCAGACAATAACGATCTGAGTTGTTTAGCTGCAGGTGGATCTTACCTGGATAAAATTGAGACTATTGGGCTCAATATTCCCCTTGCATTTAGCGTTAGTGGTGAAACCGAAACTCCAGCCTACCTAACTTATGGCGGTACCAGCTTTTTACGTAGTAAAACACCAGGAACTCTGGTGGAGAGTGAGGATGGCGTAGGTATTCAGGATGAGTTTATTACCCATAGCACTCGATTCTGGGATACTGTTGATGAAGCCAACTTGGCTTTCCGTAATAGTTATCGGGTTCCTATGGCCGCTAATTTAGATGTACTTAATAGTGGTGCAGGTTCTAGTTCTACGGTGACTAATGTATTTAAAGAACGTAGTGTCGCCGCCACTGGCTGGCGCTTGTCGCTCAAGCTGGCAGATCGCTATGGCTCACTGGTAGACCTCAATGCGGTTAAAGATGTTGAATTGATCTTTAATCACCGCTTCAAATCAAGAAATATAGATAACTGTGGTGGCGATGATGGCCCTGGTCCATTGTTGCTACTACGTAAGCCTGTAGTTCATTAATCTTATAAATAGATGCATCTCACATTATGTGAGGTGCATCGTTAATCTTCTTAACCTTCTTGTGCTTAAGTTTTTGTGCTTATTTCGCTGTGCTTGTTAGGTTATTTTATGAATAGAGTATTTAATATTTAGCATGATAAAGATATTCAAATTGACAGGCCCACTATTTGCCGTTGGGTTTGTATCTTTTAGTTTCTTGCCACAACATGCCCAGGCTGGGTGTAGGATTGATGGTGAGCATTCTATAGGCGGGCCCAGGGGGGATGTTGTTTACGATTGTTTTGTTCAATTGCCATCTAGCTTCACACTCAGCTATTCAAATCGTAAGGCGACATTAGCCTGGAAAGAGTATACGCTCACCAGCGGAGAAACCAGACATGAAGATTACTCTCTTATTCAAACATTTAATGGCAAAGAGACAGTTTTAGATCACTATCCGCCTTTAACTGGTTCTCGTGTTGTTAATTTAACAGCCAATGGTACTTACTCTTTTTGTTATAAAGCGGAAGGGGAGGCGGGCTTGGTTGGGCCTGGGTTTATTGGGCGTCCAATGACCAGAGAAACCTGCCGTGAGGTAGCTGTTACCTCTACGCCTTCTACTATAAATTATCCGACTTTTGATAGCGATGGCTCATATTCCATTAGCTGGTCATCAAGTTCTGCAGCCAGTCGTTATGAACTTGAGCGCAGTATAAATGGGGGGTCTTGGAGTAGAATTTATAATTCATCTGGCACCAAGTTTAATGAAACTGGTAAATCCAATGGAAGCTACCGATATCGCGTAAGAGCCTGTACATCCAATATGTGCAGTGATTATAAAACCGGTGGGACCCTCAAAGTAGAGAAAACTCCATCAACCCCACCTTCTATCATTGTTCCCAGTTATACCTCTTCTAGTAGTGCCAACATCAGCTGGTCTGCCAGCAGCACAGCCACACGATATGAATTGCAACAGAGCAGGGATAACGGCAGTTGGACAGATGTTTATTCAGGCTCTGCAACCAGTAAAACGGTTTCCTTCTTGGTTCATGGCAGTACCTATCGATACAGAGTACGCGCCTGTAATACCACGTGCTCCGGCTATGTGGAAAGTGGCGACCTGCAAGTTTATATTCGTCCTGGCGAACCGTCGCCAAAATTAAATACGAGCACCAGTCTCGATGGTAAATATGAGCTTAGTTGGGACGCTGAGCAGTTTGCCACCAGCTACCAGGTTGTAGACGGTAATGGCTCCTCTGTTTACAATGGTTCTGGTTTAAGTAAGAGTTTCTCTGGTGTTAGCAATGGCTCTTATAGCTATAAGGTTCGTGCTTGTAATGCCAAGGGCACCTGCTCCAACTACTCCTCGTTAGTAACAGTTAAAGTCGATCGTGTTGTTGGTATACCGGTACTGTCAGCAGCACCCACTAGCAGCTGGGATGGCAAAGTAAAATTAAGCTGGACAGAAATTGATAAAGGCGGTCTCACCGTTGAATATCAAGTGGTGGATAGTGCCAATAAGCAGCTTTACCGCGGCACTGCACGCAGCTACCAGCTGAGCAATTTGCAGGATGGTCGCCACTGCTACCGGGTACGTGCACTGACCTCAACCGATCAGTCCAACTATTCACCGGAAGCCTGTGCCACCGTAGATTTACTACAAGCGCCAGCAGCGCCGAGCTATATCACTGTGCCTTCCTCTACCGGTGAAGCTTATACTGTGAGCTGGCCATCAGTTGCCGAAACTGATAGTTATCTGCTGCAGCAACGTATTAATAATGGCAGCTGGAAAACCGTGTATAACGGTGCTGGCAATAGCTATAAATACAATGCCTCTCCATTAGTATTCGGTACGCACGATTATCGTGTACAGGCCGTGAACAAAGCGGGCTCTTCCGACTTTAGTAATACCTTCACGGTAACGATGGAGCTGGATCCCACGGTACAGATTCGCAAGCAGCTGTACTACAACGAAGCCGATCAGGTACCTGCGGCCCAGGAAAATCCTGCCCAGGGTATTTTCTCCCGGGATAGAGCGGCCTTCCGCTACCTGGACCTGATGTATATCGTTGATACCAACACCAATACGGTGATTAACCCTTATGCGAGTGGTGAAGCCACGGTTGAATTTTCCAGCCTATATGACACTGCCGAACGTAACCGCGCTACAGAGGTAGAAGCGTTTATTTTTGAGCAGCTCACTCATCATCCCAACAATGAAAACCTGCAGCGTTTCACGCTGGATGTTTACTACGATCGCGCGGTAGCGGAGATGATCCTGGCTAATGAAGCCCTGGATAATGCCCGTATTAGCCGCCTGCGTAACGAAGCGGTAGAGGTCGAAGTTGGCCATATAGAAACTGCACACCAGTTGTTGAAGGATGCCCTGGAGCAGTACAACTCCCTGCTGACCTATGCACCGGAGTTTTTAGCACAATGGGGTCCCTCCCGTGGTCAAATTAGCCCCCGCTACTACGACCCCAACGACCTGGCACAAAAAGATGTAACCCCAGCAGAATTACTGTTCACCGGTTACAAAGATGTCACCATGCTCTATCAGCTGATGAGCAAATTGGCTTCTACTAAAGTGCAGCAAGCGCGTCTGGCCGTCGTTGCCGGACAGACCAATACCACCCTGCTGGCACAAATGGTTGACGAGATGAATACGCTGCGCAGCGAGTTGATTGCTAAAGAGCAATCATTGCGTACGATCTTCCCGAATACCGACTTTACCCAGGTGCAGGGTTTCTCTGGTCTGCCTGAAGCGGTGTATGCATGGCAAAGCCACCTCAGCGATTTGGAAAACTCCGTGAGCTGGCTCACGGGCGAAACCAATATTCTGGGTCTGCCCCAGGATGCTGTGTTGCTGGTACAAGGCTACGGTATTGATGGCAACACCGTGTTTGACTCCTTCGATGCACTGAGAGACTTCCTTGGTAATGACAGCAGTGGCCCTATTGCCACAGCGCAAAACAGTTTGGTAGCTGCGAAAACCAGCTATGAGAACTATCGTCACAGCGCTGACAAGCTGGCTACGGAATATACCGATCGCCACCAGCAACTGGGCAATTGGTTGTACAGCTTGCTGGGCCTGGAATTCCCAAGCAATTGTTTTAACCAAGACTGCATCATTATTGAAGAGTCCGCGCAGCAAGGTAGTGAAATTGCGCTACAGGCGAATAACATCGAGCTCGCGGAAATTGCGCTGAGTAACAACCTGCAGCGTATGGAAAACCTGCTGAGTGCGATTGAAATCGAAATTGAGCGACGTGCGGAGGAAGAGGGTATCGTCGATGGCATGTCGAAGATCATCCTGGATTATGGCTCCAAGCAAGAATCCATTTCGAAGCAAATCGCCAAGGTTCGTAAAGAGGAGGCAAAATCCAGGCAGCGTCATGGTTATCTAAAAGCAGTGGCTGGTACGGTGCTTGCTATCTATACGGGCAATACAGCTTTGCTTCAGGAGGGGGTGAACTATGTTACAGAAGCTCACCGCAATATTAGAAGTATTAAAGATATTGGTAAGTTGGAGGCTATGAGTATTCGTCTGGCGGCGGAAGAGCGTGCCAAGCTGAATGACAGCACCAATAAACTTCTGGATGTGGAAAGCCGCGCGCGGGTACGCACCATGTGGCTGGAGGTAAATACTATTGCCCTGGATATTGCTCAAGCGGAAGCGACAGTTGAGCAAGAAATGGAGCGATTGGTTGGCATGTTAAGCCAAGCTCAGCGGGTTATGAACCAGATGTTCACCACCAACGCCAACTTGGCCGATCGCTATTTTGCCGACCCGATTCACGCCAGTCGCCTGACCACAGAGATGCTGCGTGCGGAACGTCACTTTGAAGAAGCGCAGAAATGGTTGTTCTATACCGCCAGTGCGCTGGAATACAAGTGGCAGGAATCTTTCATCGGCCCGGTTAGTGGTTCTAGAAAAGAAGCTATTTTCCAGTTGCGCAATACTGAGGAGCTGAGAGATTTCTTCAGTGAATTGGCATCTTTTGATCAGTTACATAACTTAGGGAGCATAGAGCAGGCAACCGATACTTTCTCTTTGAAGGATGATGTGTTCGGCTACGTGGATCATATTAATGGTATTCCACAAACCTATACGCACCCAGATCCTGATCAGCAAGGTGGACAGGAGTTGAGTCCGCAGGATGCTTTTCAGGAGAAATTACGTTTACTTTCACGCTCTTTCGGTACTGATGTCTGGTTAACCGTAGAGTTTAGTTCTGTGAAAGAGTTACCGCGTAGTAACTTCTTCCTGGGCCCGGTTATTGCAGATAACGGTGATCTGTCTTGTCTGGCCACAGGTGGTAATTACCTGGATAAAATTGAGACTATCGGGCTCAATATCCCATTGCTATACAACGTCAGCGGTGAAACTGAAACACCTGCATTCCTAACTTATGGTGGTACCAGCTTCCTGCGCAGTAAAACGCCGGGTACTCTGGTGGAGACGGCAGATGATGTAGGCATCAAAGACGAATTGATTACTCATACTACTCGCTTTTGGGATGCTGTAGAGGGAACTGGCTTGGGGTTCCGCAATAGCTATCGTGTATCTATGGCTGCAAATCTGGATATGTTTAATAGTGGTATGGGGTCCAGCTCTACAGTTACCAGTGCATTTAAAGAGCGCAGTGTTGCCACTACGGGCTGGCGCTTGTCAATTAAATTGGCAGATCGTTTTGGTTTGCTGGTAGATCTTGATGCGGTTAAAGATGTTGAGTTGATCTTCAATCATCGTTTCAAGTCAAGAAACATTGATACCTGCGGCGGTGGTAATGGCGGTGGCCCACTGTTGTTACTGCAGGAACCAGTAGTGCATTAGTTTTATCAGTTCATTAGTGAGATCCCTACTCTAAAGTGGGGAGCTCATTTTTTTACCGTAATTTATTTTTAAGATTCAATAATTTGAAATATACAAACTTATAAAAATTAAATTATTACTCTAGTGGCGTCTGAAATTAGGGGTGATAAATTTAGTAGTATATCTAAAGAAATTATCCCAAATGATTTTAATGTTCATAGAGTTTTTTAATATCAAAAGCGCTTGTGGATTTAATAAGATGAAAAACTTAATGTCTTTAGCTAAAACTGCTACCGCAGCAGCGGTTTTACTTGGTTTTTCAGGAGGGGCCTCGGCAGCTTGTCAGATTGAGCCGCCGGAACCAGGTGCCATTCCTGTAGAATATTGCACAGTTGATTTACCTGATTATTTTAATGTTAGTTATTCAAACCAAAAAGTAACCTTGAGCTGGAAACCGTACTCTGCTGGATCTACGGAAATAAAGAGGGAATCAAATAGCATTAAGCAAATTAGAAATGGAATCACCACATACTTGAGTCTTAATGCTTCAGTGGCAGGTTCTCATGTTGTTAGCTTGACAACAGGTGTTAATTATGAATTCTGTTACGAGGCGTTTGGTCCTACCGGTGTCTTTACAACACAAAAAATGGGGAAATCGGAAAGAAAGAAGATATGTGGCTCAGCAGCAGTTACTACTACGCCTGGATCTATAAATTATCCGGCTTTTGATAGTGATGGCTCATATTCTATTAGCTGGTCCTCCAGTGCTGCTGCCAGTCGCTACGAACTTTACCGCAGTATAAACGGGGGTGCCTGGAGCCGAGTTTATAATTCTTCGGGGACCAGCTTTAGTGAAAGCGGTAAATCTAACGGTAATTACCAGTATCGTGTACGGGCCTGTACTATTAGTATGTGCAGTGGTTATAAAACGGGTGGAACCCTGAAGGTAGAGAAGACACCGTCAACACCATCTTCTATCAGCGTTCCCAGCTATACTTCTTCCAGCAGTGCAAACCTCAGCTGGTCTGCCAGTAGTACAGCTACGCGCTATGAGTTGCAGCAGCGTAGAGATAATGGTAGCTGGTCTGGTATTTATTCAGGCTCCTCTACCAGTAAAACGGTCTCCTCTCTGGTACATGGCAGTACCTATCAATACAGAGTGCGTGCCTGTAATTCTACTTGCTCTGGTTATCGGGAAAGCGGAGATCAGGAGGTCTATTTCCGTCCAGGTGTACCGTCACCAAAATTAAATCCGGGCACCAGCCTCGATGGTAAATATGAGCTTAATTGGGACGCTGAGCAGTTTGCCACCAGCTACCAGGTTGTAGATGGCAATGGCTCCTCTGTTTACGATGGTTCTGACCTGAGCAAGAGTTTTACTGACATTAGCAATGGTACCTACAGCTATAAGGTGCGCGCTTGTAATGTTAAAGGCACCTGCTCCAACTACTCTTCACCGGTCAGCGTTATAGTGGATCGTGTTGTTGGTATACCGGTACTGTCAGCAGCACCCACTAGCAGCTGGGATGGCAAAGTAAAACTAAGCTGGACAGAAATTGATAAAGGCGGTCTCACCGTTGAATATCAAGTGGTAGACAGTGCAAATAAGCAGCTTTATCGCGGCACTGCACGCAGCTACCAGCTGAGTAACTTGCAAGACGGGCGCCACTGCTACCGGGTACGTGCACTGACCTCAACCGATCAGTCCAACTATTCACCGGAAGCCTGTGCCACCGTAGATTTACTACAAGCGCCAGCAGCGCCGAGCTATATCACTGTGCCTTCCTCTACCGGTGAAGCTTATACTGTGAGCTGGCCATCAGTTGCCGAAACTGATAGTTATCTGCTGCAGCAACGTATTAATAATGGCAGCTGGAAAACCGTGTATAACGGTGCTGGCAATAGCTATAAATACAATGCCTCTCCATTAGTATTCGGTACGCACGATTATCGTGTACAGGCCGTGAACAAAGCGGGCTCTTCCGACTTTAGTAATACCTTCACGGTAACGATGGAGCTGGATCCCACGGTACAGATTCGCAAGCAGCTGTACTACAACGAAGCCGATCAGGTACCTGCGGCCCAGGAAAATCCTGCCCAGGGTATTTTCTCCCGGGATAGAGCGGCCTTCCGCTACCTGGACCTGATGTATATCGTTGATACCAACACCAATACGGTGATTAACCCTTATGCGAGTGGTGAAGCCACGGTTGAATTTTCCAGCCTATATGACACTGCCGAACGTAACCGCGCTACAGAGGTAGAAGCGTTTATTTTTGAGCAGCTCACTCATCATCCCAACAATGAAAACCTGCAGCGTTTCACGCTGGATGTTTACTACGATCGCGCGGTAGCGGAAATGATCCTGGCTAATGAAGCCCTGGATAATGCCCGTATTAGCCGCCTGCGTAACGAAGCGGTAGAGGTCGAAGTTGGCCATATAGAAACTGCACACCAGTTGTTGAAGGATGCCCTGGAGCAGTACAACTCCCTGCTGACCTATGCACCGGAGTTTTTAGCACAATGGGGTCCCTCCCGTGGTCAAATTAGCCCCCGCTACTACGACCCCAACGACCTGGCACAAAAAGATGTAACCCCAGCAGAATTACTGTTCACCGGTTACAAAGATGTCACCATGCTCTATCAGCTGATGAGCAAATTGGCTTCTACTAAAGTGCAGCAAGCGCGTCTGGCCGTCGTTGCCGGACAGACCAATACCACCCTGCTGGCACAAATGGTTGACGAGATGAATACGCTGCGCAGCGAGTTGATTGCTAAAGAGCAATCATTGCGTACGATCTTCCCGAATACCGACTTTACCCAGGTGCAGGGTTTCTCTGGTCTGCCTGAAGCGGTGTATGCATGGCAAAGCCACCTCAGCGATTTGGAAAACTCCGTGAGCTGGCTCACGGGCGAAACCAATATTCTGGGCCTGCCACAGGACTCAGTGTTGCTGGTACAGGGTTACGGTATCGATGGCAACACAGTGTTTGATTCCTTCAATGCACTGAGTGACTTCCTAGGTAATGACAGCAGTGGCCCTATTGCCGCCGCACAGAATAGTCTCGCCGCCGCAAAAACCAGCTACGAGAACTATCGCCACAGTGCCGACAAGCTGGCCACGGAATATACCGACCGCCACCAGCAGTTGGGCAACTGGCTGTACAGCCTGTTGGGCCTGGAGTTCCCGAGCAACTGCTTTAGCGAAGACTGCATTATTGTGGAAGATTCTGCGCAGCAAGGTAGTGAAATTGCGTTGCAGGCAAATAATATTGAACTTGCACAAATTGCACTGAGCAACAACCTGCAGCGCATGGACGATTTGCTGAGTGCAATCGAAATCGAAATCGAGCGACGCGCGGAGGAAGAGGGAATCGTCGATGGCATGTCGAAGATCATCCTGGATTATGGCTCCAAGCAGGAATCCATTTCGAAGCAGATCGCCAAGATTCGTAAAGAGGAAGCTAAGTCCAGGCAGCGGCATGGTTATTTAAAAACAGTGGCCGGTACGGTACTAGCCATCTATACCGGCAATACCTCTTTGCTTCAGGAAGGAGTGAACTTTGTCGCGGAAGCTCATCGCAATATTAGAAGTATCAAAGATATTGGTAAGCTGGAAGCAATGAGCATTCGTTTGGGCGCAGAAGAGCGAGCCAAACTGAATGACAGCAGCAATAAACTGCTGGATGTGGAAAGCCGAGCGCGTGTACGCACCATGTGGCTGGAAGCCAATACCATCGCTCTGGATATCGCTCAGGCGGAAGCGACTGTAGAGCAAGAAATGGAGCGATTGGTTGGCATGCTGAATCAGGCACAGCGGGTTCTCAACCAGATGTTCACCACCAACAGTAATCTAGCTGAGCGCTATTTTGCCGATCCGATTCACGTCAGCCGTCTGACTACAGAAATGTTGCGTGCGGAGCGTCATTTTGAGGAAGCGCAGAAGTGGTTGTTCTACGCGGCCAGTGCGCTGGAGTATAAATGGCAGGAATCTTTTATTGGCTCGATCACGGGTTCAAGGAAGGAAGATATTTTCCGCTTGCGCAATGCTGAGGAGCTGAGAGATTTCTACAGTGAAATGCTGGCTTTTGATCAGTTAGGCAGCCTTAACGGGACTCAGCAGGCGACGGATACCTTCTCGTTGAAGGACGATGTGTTTGGTTATGTAGATGATATCAACGGTATTGCACAGACCTACCAACATCCAGACCCCGCCCAACAAGGGGGGCCTCGTTTAAGTCCGCAGCAAGCCTTCCAAGAGAAACTGCGTCTGTTGTCGCGTACTTATGGAAGTGATACCTGGGTAACGGTGGAATTTAGTACGGTGAAAGAATTACCGCGCAGTAATTTCTTCTTGGGTCCAGTTATTGCGGGTAATGGAGATCTTGCCTGCTTGGCAACCGGCGGAAATTACCTGGATAAAATCGAAACTGTAGGACTTAATATTCCTCTGCTACACAACGTCAGTGGTGAAACAGAAACTCCGGCCTACCTAACCTATGGTGGTACCAGCTTCTTGCGCAATAAAACTCCGGGAACCCTGGTAGAAAATGCGGACGGTGTTGGTATTCAAGACGAATTTATCACCCATACACCTCGATTCTGGGATACTACTGATAGAACTAATCTGGCCTTCCGTAGTAGCTACCGTGTATCCATGACTGCGAACTTGGATGCGTTTAATAGTGGCACAGGTTCCAGCTCTTCAATGACTAGCGTCTTTAAAGAGCGTAGTGTCGCTGCTACTGGCTGGCGCTTGTCAATTAAATTGGCAGACCGCTTTGGTTCGCTGGTGGATCTCAACGCGGTTAAAGATGTTGAGCTGATCTTTAATCATCGCTTCAAATCGAGAAACATTGATACCTGTGGTGATGATGATATTGGTCCACTGTTACTACTGAGCGAGCCGGTAGTCCACTAACTCTCTTTTTTAATGCCTAATAATTAGAGTATTAATTCGACAACCCAGCAGTAATCATACTGCTGGGTTGTCGTCTTTATTGAAGATTATTTTTTACAGCATGACTCACGCTGGAGTCTATCGATAAATACTACGAGTCTTTAAAGTGTTTTTTGAGGAAACACTGATTTTAAAAACAAGGATGCTTATGCTACGCAATTTATTGCTTTCTTGCTGCATGGTTGTGTCATCTACGGCTGCTGTTGCCGCCAATGAACACACCGCTTTGCAAGCACCCGTTCTCAATCTGCCGACAGGCCCGGGCAGTATCTCCGGGCTCGGTGAGGCTTTCACCCCTAATTTAAATACCGGCACTAGTTCGCGCCTAGTGAACTTGGCTGTGCCCCCTGGGCGTAATGGACTGGCTCCGGATGTATCACTGGAATACAACAGCGGGTTTGGTAACGGGCTATTGGGACTGGGGCATAAACTGGTTATTCCCTATATCCAGCGTCAAACCGACAAGGGCCTGCCTAATTATTCAGAGTGGGGCCAGGCTGATCGGCAGGATAACGACCGCGATGGTCGCACTGATGAGTTTGATGAGTTTGATACGTTTATCAATCACCTGGGCGAAGAATTAGTTCTGGTGGAAGACGGTGTTTATCGCACCAAAAATGCCAGCGATTTTGCTCGCTACGAGCGTCTGTCGAAGGGTTGGCTGGTGACTCAATCCAACGGCCTGCGTTGGTATTTGGGGCAAGACTCTAATAGCCGAGTCAGTGGCAACAACGGCACATCGGTATTCTCCTGGTATCTAGAGGCGGTAGAAGATACCCATGGCAATCGTATCGACTATCAATATCGCAAGTTGGATGATGGCGTTCAGATTTATCTGGACAGGATTCAATATAATACGAATGGCGATATGGCGGTGCAGTTTCACTATGAAGACCGCCCTGACGTCCTAACAAATTATAAAGCGGGTTTTGAGATTAAAACCGCTTATCGCTTGCAGCGCGTGGAAACACAATTTGCCGGGCGCCATTTACGTAAATACGAATTTTCCTATCAGCCGCTAACGGAATGGCAAAGCCTCTCTTTGTTACAGGAAGTCCATTCCAGTGCAGGCGAGGGTGAATCTACGGTAACTCTGCCACCAGTGCGCTATGGCTATACCCACTACCAGCAGGATCAGGTGTTTATGTCACCGATGCCGGCTGCGAGTCAGGTACCACTGAATAACCCCGACGTTGCCTTCTTGGATATTAACCGGGATGGTTTGCCAGATGTTGTTAACACGGCACCGAATAAAGACATTTACTGGCTTAATTTAGGTCCTGATAAAGATGGCCTGCCGCAATGGCAGAGTTATCGCGAAATGAATACTTTCTCCACCAGCCGTATTTCCTATGATGCCGTCACCTGGGCTGATATCGACGGTAATGGTGCAGTGAATATGCTGCAGTATGGTTCGGGCAGTACACACTATTTTCATCTGGATGATAATCATAGTTGGCAGTACAGCGGCGCTATAGATGGGCTGCAAATCCCCCTTGATAGCCCCCATGTGGATATGCTTGATATCAACAACGACAAACGTGTTGATGTCTTTGCAACGATAGTGAACAGCAGCGGTAAAGTTTTATCCCATGTTGTTCAGTTAAATCACCCCGATGGCTGGTCGCAGCCTATTCAATTACCTATGCCAGTGGGCACCTCGGCTATGCGTCTGGGTAACCCCAACGTATTTCTCCGGGATATGAACGGCGATGGCATGGCGGATCTGGTTTGGGTCAGCAATGGCTACGCGGCTTACTACGCTAACCGTGGCCTGCAGGGTTTTGCTCCCGCAGTAGTGTTTGCCAATAGTCCCGATACGTTACACAACCTCAAGAATGTTCGTGTTACTGATATCAATGCCGACGGCCGCGCTGACCTGGTATATCTGAATGGAACCCATGTATCCATCTGGCTTAACCAGGGACTGAACAGCAACCAACATCAATTGGCCCAATTTAGCCAGCCACAACTGATCCAGGCCCAAGGCAATGTTGCTCCCGAAGAGGTGCGCCTGGTCGATATTAATGGTAACGGCTCTACGGATATTGTTTGGTACAGCCCCGGTCGCGGTGCTAATACTTTTTATTTCGCAGAGCTATTCCCCAATGAGCAACCGAATCAGCTAAAAACGATCGACAATGGCCTGGGTGCATTGACAACCCTGGAATACGGCTCTGTTGTCGAGGAGATGGTGAGAGACCGCGAGGGTAATAGCCCCTGGCCGCAGGGTATCCCTGTGGCAATGCAGGTACTTAAGCGCGTTGTTGTGGATGATGGCCGCGGTGGTGAACAGCAAACCACCGAGATGGATTACTGGGACGGCTTTTACGATGCTGCCGATAAAGAATTCCAGGGCTTTGCACACAGTGAAGAGCGTCGCGTGGGCGATGCCAGTACCCCGACACTGGCAACCCGCTACGAATTCCACCTGGGCCAAAAAGCCGATGGCACCGAACAGGAAGCCCTACAGGGCAAGATCAAACAAATAGAAACCCGCGATGCCTTCGGCGGAATTTTTTGGCGCGAGGAAAATCAGTGGGAGTTGCGCCAACTGCTGTCCGGTTATGCCGAGGAAAGCCGCAAAGTCGAGTTTGCGGCTATGACCGAACGCCAGCAGCATATGCTGGAGCGGGGCAGTGGTACCCCAGTGACCCTTGCCTGGGAGTATGACTACGATAATTACGGCAATACCACTTATATCAAAGAGCTGGGCCGTACCGATGGCAACTGGCAGGATGAGCGTATTACCCAATTGCGCTTCAGTGCGGAATCCGCCTCTGCACAGGGCCACTGGTTCCTGCACCTACCGCTAGAGCGCAAGGTTACCGACCTGTCGGGCCGCGCTGTGGCCAAAGAGCAGTGGTTCTACGATGATGAAAGTTTCTCTGCTGGTAATTTAGGCGCGGTCTCCAAGGGCAACCTGACCCTGCGTCGACTCTGGCACGATGCTGAGAGTGCAGATGCCTATGTTGCTGCAGAGCGCCATGTCTACGACACCTTTGGCAACCGTATTCAAAGTTATGACCCCCTGTGGGACTCCAACACAGGCCACCAAACCAAAGTCACTTACGACTCGCAATATCACACCTTCCCAACAGAAGTGGGCTTGCATACCGGCAGCCGCTGGCTCACCGCTAGTGCGAGCTACGACAAAGGTCTGGGTGTACTTACCGACTACACCGACTTTAACGGACAGCAGACTCAATATGACTACGACAGCCACGGGCGCCTCACCGCAGTGGCCGAAGCGGGGGATAGCCTGCAACTCCCCACGGTCGAGTACGATTACCAGCTGGCGCAGATGGTAGATGGTCACCGTATCAGCTGGGTAGAGACTCGCCAGCGTGAGCGGAGTGGTGCTAACGGTACCATCGACAGCCGCCGTTTTTACGACGGCCTGGGTCGTACCCTGATGGTGCGTAGTGAAGCCGAGCAGCCGGGACAGGTTGTAGTTAGCGATCACAGTAACTTTAATGCGCGGGGCCAGGTAGTACAGACCGCGCTGCCTTACTTTGCCCAGGGTCTCGCCTACCGCGCCAATGATAAAGGCCAGCACCACCGACAATATCTTTACGACGCCCAAGGGCGTACCCAGGAGGTTTATCAGCCCTATACCGCGCAAAGTGGGGAAAGTGTCTTCAATCGCATCACCTATTTGCCTATGGCACAGGTGCTGGAAGATGAAGAGCAAACCCGTGCGAACAGTGTTCACCATGGCGCCGCCAAAAAACTGGTGTTTGATGGCCTGCAAACGGCGCAGGGCGAATATCGACTGAGGCAAGTCGATGAAATTGTTGGAGCCAATACCCAGGGCGGCATCGGTGGTGCCACCTGGTCCACCTATTACGACTACGACCTCAATGGTAATTTTACCCGCCTGCAGGATGCGCAAAATAATGTGCGCACCATGCACTACGACGACCTGGGGCGCATGCGCTTCTTGGACGACCCCAACCGCGGACAGCGCTGGCAGTACTTTGACGATGCTGGCAACCTGCTGGCCACCCGCGATGCCCTGGGGCAGGAGCGGCACTATCGCTACGATGGCGCCAACCGTATTTTTGCGGAGTACCATCTGTCACCACGGGGAGAATCTCCTACCGGCGCAAATTGGCAACCAAACTTACAACTGGGCTCTACTTCACCGGTAGTCAGCTACCAGTACGACCAGCGCGAAGAAGAGGACAGTGCCTTCCTGCTTGGGCGCCTGGCCAAAGTGACCGACCAAGCCGGCTTCGAGCAATGGAGTTATGACGCACGCGGCCGAGTGGTTCAGCGCCAGCGCAAGATCATCGGCCCGCAAATTAACAGCCCCCTCTACACCACGCGCTTCGCCTACGACAGCGCCGGGCGTATGACACAGCAGTTCTACCCCGACAATAGCCGGGTGAACTTCGAATACAACACCCGCGGTTTACTCGAGCGCATCCCGGGAGTGGTAGAGCGCCTGGACTATACCGCCAATGGGGTTTTGCAGCACCAAGGGCTGGCCAATGGTGTTGAAACTGATTGGGGCTTTGACGAGCGCCAGCGACTGGCTGGCTTGCGCACCCAACGCAGCGGGGATGCCCTGTCACTGCAACAGTGGGATTACCGTTTTGATGCCGTCTCTAATGTACTCGGCATCGACGATAAACGCCCCAGCGACGCTCTCGCCGCAATGGCTGCCGAACTCGGCGCAACCAGTGCCCAGGCAGCCTTCCTGGCAAAAAATATTGTCTACAGCTACGACGATGTTTATCGCCTGACCGGTGTTGCCGACGATATCGAGCAGGTTTATTACAGCTACGACAAAATTGGCAACCTGTTGCAAGTGGGTCGCGCGAGCGTCGACCTGGTAGATATGGCCACCGCTGGGAATACCCAGATTACAGATCTGCGTTACGGCGGCAGCCATGACAATGGCAACACTGGCGCTTCCAACCGCAGCAGCCGTGGCAGCCTGCCCGGACCCCAAGCGTTGAGCTGGGCTGAAGGCCTGATTGAATACGATGACAACGGTAATCGTACGCAAGCCGGTGACCAGACCTACCACTGGGACCACGACCAGCGCCTGACTTACGCCGGTAATCAGCAAGCCGCTGACCAGTACGGTTATGACTTTAAACACCAGCGCCGCTTTAAAATCACCGAACGTGCAGGCGGAGCCCGCAGTGTCACCCTGTATATTGACGGAGATAGTGAAGTACGTGATGGCAAATTACTGAAGTACATCAGTGTTGGCCAGAAACGTATTGCCCGCAGTGACCAGAGTGGAGAAGTGTTCACGCCGACTGAGTATTACCTGCACACACACGTGGGTTCTACCGACCTGACTCTGGATAAGGCTGGCAAGATCGTTAATGCCTTTACCTATAAGTCTTACGGCGAGCTGGAAAATATCTTCGGCGATAGTACCGCAGCACCTTACCGCTATGCGGGTAAAGAGCTGGATGAATCTACGGGGTTAGGTTACTTCGAGCGCCGCTACCTGCAGTCTGACTTTGGTACCTTTATCAGCCCGGATCCGGTGCTAAACCACTCGGGGCGTTTTACGGATCCGCAGCGTTGGACACCTTATCGCTATGCGCGAAATAATCCAATTAATTATGTGGATCCTAATGGGGAGTCAGTAGTTAAGCTGGCTGTGACTGCTGCAAAACTAGCATTTAAAGCTTACAGGCAATTCCGTAAGACCGGAAAACTGGATGCCAAGTCTTTAAAAGAGGTTGGTCTTGATGAGTTAGTAGGGGTTGCGGACGACCTGAATACAATATTCCTTGATGGCAAAGCGGGTTTTGGAGATAAGCTTGGTGCTGCTTCAGATGTATTGCTTGGTACGGAGTTTAATGATGGGGAGTTTAGTGACTTGAGGGGACTGGGGAAACCTACGAAAACCCTAAAGGCCCCAAAGGCCACAAGAACTGTAGAGGCGACAGAGGCAACAAAAGGTTCGGAGCGGGTTTACCACCGTCTGGGAGACCCTAAGGAGAGTATTGAAGCAATTGCTAAGAGTGGTGAACTTAGGGGGAATGCACCAAGAAACACTTTTGCAAGTGATATTCCAAAAGTACAGGCTTATGAAGGACCGTTACCCGCTAATGCAAAAGGCTTTGAATTTACTACTCCTGCAACACCGGACAGGGGACATGTGCCGGGTAAACCTACCTGGTCAGGTAATGGACATAACCCAGATGTTAAAACTGTTGATGATCAAGCCATTATTTCCTGTACTGTAACGAAAGTTAACTGTTAATTTTGAGGGGTAAAATATGATTAAAATAATTTGGAAAGGGAAAACTGGAATTGTCAATTGTTTTGGTCGATGCAAAATTAAATATACTGAGGTTTTAAAATACTTAGAAAAAGAGCATTTTATTGAGACTGATGCATCTCGTACACACTCAGGTACGGAACGCTATTGGGTGTTTAATGAAAATGGAGTGGCTTTGGCATTTTGTTACTATGATGCGACTGGAGAGCTATATGTGGGTTCCAACCAAAAGTTGGAATTCCCAGATAAAATAGCTGCTCAGTATATCCCCATATCACTAAAGAAAGAGACTGGGGAGATGTGGAGATAAAGGAAATTTAGAAATGCTCTATTTTTCTAATGATAAGATGTAAAATAGGCCCGCTTTAGCGGGCTTATTATTCCTTTGGCACTAAATTTGTAGTGTGTAGTGGTCTACTAAACCCGGACATCAATTTAGGAGGCAAAATTGTCACTGAAGAAAGAGGTGTTTAATGAGCAGACAATGCCGATCCTTTTCCTTCGAGTTTAAACTAGATGCTGCCCGCCTAGTAGTAAATCGAGGCTACTCAATCCCTGAAGTGGCCCGGTCGATGGATGTTGGGACAACGGGCATCTGAAGTTGGGTGAAGCAACTAGAGGCAGAGCGTGATGGAGAGACACCTACAGGTAGACACTTACCGCTGAGCAACAAAAAATTAAAGAGCTTGAAGCCCGTATTAATCGTCTAGAAAGGGAGAAAGAGATACTAAAAAGGCTACTGTAGATTCAATTGATCAGTGCAACACCTCTGTAGGAATATGGCCTATCGGGGGATTATTGAATGAAGCGCATATTTACAGCAGAAGAAAAAGAGTGGATTTTCGACGCTTGGAAAAAGGGCATTGGCTTTAGTGAAATTGCCAATGCCATAGATTCTAAGCCAGGAACCATTTTTACTGTTTTGAGAGGTACTGGCGGAATTAAACCAATACCCAGAAAGCCATCTCCTCAACACCTCACATTAGCCGAACGCGAAGAAATACGTACAGGGCTTTCAGCAAAACAAAGTATTCGAGCAATCGCTCGCTCCTTGAATCGGAATCCATCCACAATTTCGCGTGAGATTCAGAGAAATCGGGCGCGACGATACTATAAAGCAGTAGACGCAAACAACCGTGCAAAACGGATGGCAAGGCGTCCCAAGCCGTATTTGCTGGAGCAAAACCCGAGGCTAAAGAAGCTTGTTTTGGAAAAATTAGAGTTGAACTGGTCACCAGAGCAGATATCGGGTTGGTTACGGAAGACATATCAGGCTGATGAATCTATGAAGATATCAGCAGAGATTATCTATAAAACACTGTACTTCCGTGTGCGTTCAGCACTTCATCATAAGCTAGTAAAGTATTTGCGTCGGTCCCACAGTCTTCGTCACAGCAAACAACATTCACGTAAAGGCGAGAGCGGTACTATCAACATCGTCAACGGTACATCGATAGGGGAGCGTCCTCAGGAGATACAAGAACGATGTGTTTTAGGTCATTGGGAGGGTGACGTAGTGTCAGGTTCAAACAACACTCATATTGCCACGCTTGTTGAACGAAAATCGCGGTATACGATCATTCTTAAGTTGAAAGGGAAAGATGCGACTTCTGTGAACCAGGCGCTTGTTGCTAAGTTTAAAAAACTGCCAAAAGAGCTTTGCCAATCACTGACGTGGGACCGAGGAATGGAGCTGGCGAAGCACGCTGAATTTACGGAAAAGACAGGTGTTCCTGTCTTCTTCTGCGATCCTCAGAGCCCCTGGCAAAGGGGAACGAATGAGAATACCAACAGCTTAATCCGCCAGTACTTTCCAAAAAAGACATGCTTGGTGCAGCATACTCAGAGGAAACTCAATCAAGTTGCTAACGAGCTTAATAGCAGGCCAAGAAAAACACTGAGCTTTGCGACACCAAAGCAGGTTATTAAACAGGGTGTTGCCTTGACAGGTTGAACCTACAACAGCTCTCTTGATGTCCGACGAGATAAATCGTACGCGTTGTTAGACCGATTAAGTGAGCAGGAGTTCGTGAAACTGGCCTGTAAAGCTTTTGAAATACTTCGATCATGCTGTTACGAATATAGGAAAAAGAAGAGCTCCGTTGATGTACCCAGAATGCAACTTCGCAAGTCATTGAACTCTTCGAGCGTAGTCGTGGCTCTGCTGGAAATCGCACAATCGTAGCTTTACTTTTTGAGTAGGGGATATCAATCGGACACTTTAAAGTCCGAAGACTCATGAGTGAGACGCGTTTTTTGTGTAAGAAACCAAGTCCCCTTGGGTATAAGAGAGCAATCGTAGAGCACTTAGATATACCAAATAAACTTGACCACCAGTTTAATGTAGATAAACCCAACCAAATTTGGTGTGTTGATATTACCTATATCTGGGCTGGTTCAAGCTGGTGTTATCTAGCTGCCGCTATAGATTTACATGCTCGCTGTTCGTTAGCTGGGCCCTCTCAGGGGAACCAGATACAGCATTAACTATGAAAGCACTGGAAATGGTCTGGAAACAGCGAGGAAAATCCGATGAGATTATGTTCCACTAGGATCAAGGGTGTCAGTATACGAGTCGTCAGTACCGGAGTCTGAAAAGTGAATGGATACCGTTTCTCGGTTACACATCTATCACAGAAGAAGGGTGAGACATCAGTAATTACCTGATGACTTACTACAATTGGGAGCGTCCCCACCAGCACAATAATGGAATACCGCCTGCGAAAGCGGAAAGAAAACTTAACTTAGTGTCCGGAAATAGCTGAGTACTACAACCGAAGTTCTCAATCGCTCCAACAAAACTGCATAATCGCTTTCATTCTAGCGCTCATTGCCTGGCGTTACAGAGGTGGCATGGGACTCGTAAGTACACCAAACTCAATTTCGTCATGAAGGTGCAAATCGACCGTCAGCTAAAAATGCTAGCCTCGAGTAAATTGCTGGGCGGATAGAACTTGAGAAGCGTGAAGAAATGGTCAATTATCAAACAGCTTACAGCTGGATAATTCAGACTAACTGTAGGCTACGGCTTCTAGAGAAAGGATAAAGCTTATTGCAAGCGTATAGGCTCTGAGGAAGGGTAAAGCTCATTCCGGAGCGCATTGATATTGAAGAACGACTAACAATTGTTGATGAAATCACCGAACTTGGCCACTGGGAGGATTATACAGTTTACGGTCAAGATAGCTATCTTGTGATATTAGTTGAGCAAGTCTCTAAGTTGCTGTTCACAATAATAATAGGGCAGTAAGTTGGGTAATTAAGCAGATTTTGAAGCCCTATCAGGTAATATGTAAAACAATAATCTTCGATAATAGAGATGAATTTGCAGGATCACTCTTGGGAGTTTGGACTGAACAAAACACGAATGGTCTACTAAGGCGTTTCTTCCCAAAAGGTATGAAATTGGCAAGATACCCAAAAGGCGCATGGTTGGTGCAGTGTTCCGAATCAGTAATCGCCCAAGGAGGAGACTAAATTATTTGAGTCCGCTGGAATTTCTGGCGGGCAGGCATGTGTCACTTATATTAGCAATCTAGGTTCTTTATACAAAAGTGGAGTGATTTGCTGAAGTAGTCTGTAGGCCAAATCATTTGCAGTCACGCCCAGCCATATATAAATGGAGTTAATGACTTATTTAATCACTATTTTTATATTTAGCATATTGCATTTAAAGAAATGCTCGATAATTTATAAGTGCACTTTTGAGTGTTTGGTGGGTGAAGCTCTGTTCAATATCTAGCTTTCCTCTTGTTGAATGTAATTATTTATATATAAATTGGTAGGTTAGTCATTCTTAAGTGTATAAAATTTAGTTTTTTATTGTGAGGGAATTTTAGGGGGAAATATGACTTTTATGTTTTGAGACTATAGTACAGCTCTATTTTTATTGTTGGTATTTGTTGTTGTCTGAATACCTTTCATGCAGTTAGTTTAATTTTCTTTGTTATTTGTTAGCTATTTGCAGTAAACATTCCCGGGTAATATCTGTGTTTTCTGGTGGTCCATATTTCTGCAGGTTGCCTGGCGTTAATTAACACCGTTATTTTATGATTTGTCCTGCTCGTGTTTGTTTTTTTATGTCTTTGCAGGGGTTGTCAAATTATAGCTTAACTTAATGCTTGATATTTTTATTTTATTTTCTTATAAATTGCGCGCACTACATATTGTGACTTTTTCTAATTGGTTCTTTTGTGCAAGTTGTATTGATGTTGTCGATCCTGAATTTAACTATGGATGTAGTTTTTGGGGTCTGATGTCTGGTTTTGGTTGCTGGCTGTCTTTTGATTTTCTGTTGGTAGCTTTAAGTAATTTATAATGCTTTCTGGTGTTGGAGCTTGAGCGTTTATGGTTGAAGTTTTTTTCAGTCAGCTAAATAGTTGTTGTCTTATGAAAATAAATACTTGGAAAAAATGTAATGATTATATCGTCGAGGTTAATAGGGATTTTGTCTGCAATAAGTTTTGTGATTTTAAGTGGAATTTCAAACCATGCTTCAGCAGGATGTCGTTGGGAGGCTGAGCCTGGATCTCAACAGGGTTGGGATTGTTGGCTTGTGCTGCCAAAAAGTTATAGCTTAAATTATTCAAATAGAAAGGTGACCCTGAGTTGGGTAGAGTATGACCTTCCTACGAGTGGTGGGGTTTATAAGAGATTTGAAGATTATAAAATTATACAAAGAGTAAATGGTACGCAAACGACTCTTGATAATGACCCACCCTTAACAGGGTCCAGAGTTGTGAACCTAACAAATGATGGAGCATATTCTTTTTGTTATGTAGCCTCAGGTGAAGGTAAAACAATAGAAACCTGCAAGAATGCAGCAGTCACTTCTACACCAGCCACACTGAGTTATCCAGACGCTGATCTAGATGGAGCTTTCTCAATCAGCTGGTCATCACGGCCAGGTGCGGATCGCTATGAACTATATCGAAGAATTAATGGTGGTTCATGGAGTCGTATCTACAATTCTGGGGGTACCAGCTACAATGAAAGTGGTCTGTCTACAGGTGAGTACCAATATCGTGTACGTGCTTGTACACCTAATATGTGCAGTGGTTATAAAACGGGGGGAGCAGTTATTGTCGGACCTCCTCCGGTTCCTGCATCCATTAACGTCCCAGATTATATATCTTCTAGTAGTGTCAGCCTGAGCTGGGCTAGCGCTAGTGGCGCCACTTACTATGAACTTGATCAGCGTAAAGATGATGGTAGCTGGTCCAGTGCCATCTATTCAGGAAGTGCTACCAATACAAACGTCACATCACTTTCACATGGAAGTACTTACCGCTTTCGAGTACGTGCATGCGCCACCTTTTGCTCTTCTTATCGTGAGAGCTCAGACTTGGAAGTGTACTACAAACCTGGAGTGCCAAGTCCAAGTATTTCACCAACCATCAGCCTTGATGGGAAATATACGGTAAGCTGGAGTGTAATGCCATTTGCTACTAGCTACCAGTTGGTAGATTCTGATGGGGCTTCGATATATAGCGGTTCAGCCCTGAATAAAGATTTTTCTGGAATCAATAATGGTAATTATAGCTATAAAGTTCGAGCATGTAATGCGAAAGGAACCTGCTCAGCTTACTCATCACAAGTAGCAGTTGATGTAGATCGAGCTGTTGGAGTGCCGATTCTATCAATGACTCCAACAAATAGCATTGATGGTAATGTGACGTTAAGCTGGACAGAGATAACCAAGGGCAATCTTAGTGTAGAATATCAAGTAATTGATAGCGATAGTAACCAAGTTTACCGGGGAAATTCCCGTAGTTATCAACTTAGTAATCTTAATGATGGTCGCTATTGCTATCGTGTGAGAGCAATGACTTCTACCGACCAATCAAGTTACTCGCCCCAAGCCTGTGTAGATGTTGCTTTACTGTATCCGCCAGAAGCTCCAGCCTATATTACTTTGCCATCATCCACTGGTGAGGCATACTCTGTTAGTTGGCCTTCGGTAGATGAGGCTGATAGTTATAAACTACAGTTCCGGTTAAATGATGGTGATTGGCAAACTGTCTATAATGGTTTCGATACGACGTTTGACTATATATCTTCACCAGTGGAATATGGCTTACATGATTATCGTGTGCAGGCGGTTAATCAAGCGGGTCTATCGGATTTTAGTGATATTTTTACTTTGACCATGGAGGTCGATCCTACAGTCCAGATTCGTAAGCAGCTTTATTATAATGAAGCGGACTCTGTTCCAGCGAATCAAGAAAATCCAGCTCTAGGAATTTTTTCGAGAGATTTGGCTGCTTTCCGCTATCTGGATTTGATGTATGTTATTGATACTGATACCAGTACGATCATTAATCCCTATGCCAGTGGCGATACGACTGTAGAATTTAGTAGCCTGTATGATACTGCTGAGCGCAACCGTGCCACAGATGTGGAAGCATTTATTTTCGAGCAGCTGACTCATCACCCCAACAATGAAAACCTACAGCGTTTCACGCTGGATGTTTA
Source organism: Microbulbifer mixtoriginis (SeqCode) (assembly GCF_052466865.1). Taxonomy (NCBI): domain Bacteria; kingdom Pseudomonadati; phylum Pseudomonadota; class Gammaproteobacteria; order Cellvibrionales; family Microbulbiferaceae; genus Microbulbifer; species Microbulbifer mixtoriginis (SeqCode). The sequence continues at coordinate 4,571,778 of NZ_CP174293.1, read as the reverse complement.
CTATGATCGTGCGGTAGCGGAAATGATCCTGGCCAATGAGGCCCTGGATAATGCCCGTATCAGCCGCCTGCGCAATGAAGCAATTGAGGTTGAAGTTGGTCATATAGAAATTGCACACCAGTTGTTGAAAGACGCTCTAGAGCAGTACAACTCCCTGCTGACTTATGCACCGGAGTTTTTAGCGCAGTGGGGACCCTCCCGTGGTCAAATTAGTCCTCGTTACTATGACCCTAACGACCTGGCACAAAAAGATGTAACTCCGGCAGAATTACTGTTCACCGGTTACAAAGATGTCACCATGCTCTATCAACTGATGAGCAAGTTGGCTTCTACAAAGGTACAGCAAGCGCGCTTATTGGTTGTTTCAGGACAAACCAATACTACCATTTTGGCACAAATGGTTGATGAGTTGGATGCTCTGCGCAGTGAGTTGATTGCTAAAGAGCAATCATTACGTGCGATTTTTCCGGATACCGACTTCACCCAGGTACAAGGTTTCTCTGGCTTACCTGAAGCAATCAATGAATGGCAGAGCCATGTTAGTGATTTAGAAAATGCTGTGAGCTGGCTTACTGGCGAAACAAATATTCTTGGTCTGCCCCATGATACTGTACTTCTAGTGCAAGGCTATGGCGTTGATGGCAACACTGAATTTGACTCTTTTGATGCGTTAAGTGATTTTCTTGCTAATGATAGTAGCGGCCCTATTGCTTTGGCTCAAAACAGTCTTGCTGAAGCTAAGGTAAGTTATGAAAATTATCGGCACAGTGCAGATAAGTTGGCTACAGAATATACCGACAGGCATCAGCAATTAAGTAACTGGTTATTCAACCTATTAGGCGTTGATTTTCCTGATGGATGCTTTGCAGCGGATTGTGCCACTCTCACGGAGGATGCGAAAAATGGTAGTGAAATTTCGCTGCAGGCAAGCAATATCGATATTGCTCAAATCGCAATGGATCGAAACTTGCAGCGTATGGAAGACCTTTTAAGCGCGATTGAAATCGAAATTGAGCGACGTGCAGAAGAAGAAGGAATCGTTGATGGGATGTCCAAAATCATTCTGGACTATGGTTCTAAACAAGCGACAATCGCTCTACAGATTTCTAAAATTCGTAAGAAAGCCGAAGAGTCTAGAAAGCGACACGGTATTTTTAAAACGATTGGTGGTGCTGTGTTGGCTTACTACACTGGAGATTGGAGTCTTCTTGCTCAAGGGAAAGATCAAATAATAGAGAGCAATCGTAATATCAAGTCCTTGAAGGAAGTCGGTAAGCTAGAGGCGGAGAGTATACGGCTGGCAGCGGAAGAGCGAGCCAAGTTAAATGACAGCACTAACATGCTTCTTGATGTGGAAAGTAAAGCACGTGTACAGACCATGTGGTTGGAAGCAAATACTATTGCTCTAGATATAGCTCAAACGGAAGCAACTCTAGAACAGGAGATTGAACGCTTGGCGGGTATGTTTAGCCAAGCTCAGAGGATTGTGAATCAAATGTTTGTTGCCAATAGTAATTTGGCGGAGCGTTATTTTGCAGATCCAATCCACGCTGTTCGTTTAAGTACGGATCTGCTACGTGCAGAGCGTAAATTCGAAGAGGCTCAGAAGTGGTTGTTTTATACGGTTAATGCCCTTGAGTACAAGTGGCAGGAGTCTTTTGAAGATCCAGCAAGTGGATCGATAAAAGAGACTATTTATCGTTTGAGAAATGCTGAAGAACTTCGAGACCTATATGGTGAAATGCTCGCTTTTGATCAATTCCGCAATTTAAATGGTACTATGCAGGTCACTGATACATTTTCAGTAAAAGATGATGTATTTGGTTATGTAGATGATATCAATGGAATATCGCAATCATATCCACATCCCGATCCAGATCAGCAAGGGGGGCCACTTTTGAGCTCTGAAGAGGCTTTTCGAGAAAAGTTACGTTTGTTATCACGATCTTTCGGTTCTGATGTGTGGATCACAGTAGAATTTAGCACTGTTAAAGAATTGCCGCGCAGTAATTTTTTCTTAGGCCCGGTTATTGTTGACAATGGGGATATAAGCTGTCTGGCTAGTGGCGGATCCTACCTAGATAAAATTGAAACAGTCCAATTAAATATTCCCTTGTTATATAACCTTAGTGGTGAAACTGAAACACCAGCTTATCTCACCTATGGTGGTACTAGCTTTTTGAGAAGTAAAACTCCAGGAATATTGGTCGAGAGTGACGAAGGAGTTGGTATTAAAGATGAGTTGGTTACCTATAGTGCCCGTTTCTGGGATACAGTTGAAGGATCTAGCTTGGCATTTCGTAATAGCTATCGCGTCCCTATGGCCGCGAATCTGGATGCATTTGGTAGCGGGTCTAGCTCTAGCTCAACGATCACCAGTGTATTTAAAGAGCGTAGTGTTGCAGCTACGGGTTGGCGCTTGTCGGTAAAATTATCGGATAGATATGGAGATTTTGTCGATCTAGACTCTATTAAAGATATTGAATTAATCTTTAATCACCGTTTTAAATCCAGAAATATTGACACATGTGATACTGATGGTGGAGGTCCTCTCGTACTACCTGAAGATGTCATAACTCACTAAAGTTAGGTAAGGTCTAGTTTATTAGTAGGATATTTATTCTGTAATCCGGTGATTTTTGTTGTACCGGATTGCTACCCTTCGCTGTTTAGTTGAAATTTTTGACATGCCACTAATAAAGAATAATTTTAAGAAATTAAAAGAATACCTAATTCATGTGGGGGTTATTTTGCGTAACATATTACTTTATTGCTGCTTGCTTATATTATCAACGACTGTTGTTGCCGCTGATGAACACACCGCTTTGCAAGCGCCCGTTCTCAATCTGCCGACAGGCCCGGGCAGTATCTCCGGGCTCGGTGAGGCTTTCACCCCTAATTTAAATACCGGCACCAGTTCACGTCTAGTGAACTTGGCTGTGCCCCCTGGGCGTAATGGACTGGCTCCGGATGTATCACTGGAATACAACAGCGGGTTTGGTAACGGGCTATTGGGACTGGGGCATAAACTGGTTATCCCCTATATCCAGCGTCAAACCGACAAGGGCCTGCCTAATTATTCAGAGTGGGGTCAGGCTGATCGGCAGGATAATGACCGCGATGGTCGCACCGATGAGTTTGATGAGTTTGATACGTTTATCAATCACCTGGGCGAAGAATTAGTTCTGGTGGAAGACGGTGTTTATCGCACCAAAAATGCCAGTGATTTTGCTCGCTACGAGCGCCTGTCGAAGGGTTGGCTGGTGACACAGTCCAACGGTCTGCGTTGGTATTTGGGACAAGACTCTAATAGCCGAGTCAGTGGTAACAACGGCACATCGGTATTTTCCTGGTATCTAGAGGCGGTAGAAGATACCCATGGCAATCGTATCGACTATCAATATCGCAAGTTGGATGATGGCGTTCAGATTTATCTGGACAGGATTCAATATAATACGAATGGCGATATGGCGGTGCAGTTTCACTATGAAGACCGCCCTGACGTCCTAACAAATTATAAAGCGGGTTTTGAGATTAAAACCGCTTATCGCTTGCAGCGCGTGGAAACACAATTTGCCGGGCGCCACTTACGTAAATACGAATTTTCCTATCAGCCGCTAACGGAATGGCAAAGCCTTTCTTTGTTACAGGAAGTCCATTCCAGTGCAGGCGAGGGCGAATCTACGGTAACCCTGCCACCAGTGCGCTATGGCTATACCCACTACCAGCAGGATCAGGTGTTTATGTCACCGATGCCGGCTGCGAGTCAGGTACCACTGAATAACCCCGACGTTGCCTTCTTGGATATTAACCGGGATGGTTTGCCAGATGTTGTTAACACGGCACCGAATAAAGACATTTACTGGCTTAATTTAGGTCCTGATAAAGATGGCCTGCCGCAATGGCAGAGTTATCGCGAAATGAATACTTTCTCCACCAGCCGTATTTCCTATGATGCCGTCACCTGGGCTGATATCGACGGTAATGGTGCAGTGAATATGCTGCAGTATGGTTCGGGCAGTACACACTATTTTCATCTGGATGATAATCATAGTTGGCAGTACAGCGGCGCTATAGATGGGCTGCAAATCCCCCTTGATAGCCCCCATGTGGATATGCTTGATATCAACAACGACAAACGTGTTGATGTCTTTGCAACGATAGTGAACAGCAGCGGTAAAGTTTTATCCCATGTTGTTCAGTTAAATCACCCCGATGGCTGGTCGCAGCCTATTCAATTACCTATGCCAGTGGGCACCTCGGCTATGCGTCTGGGTAACCCCAACGTATTTCTCCGGGATATGAACGGCGATGGCATGGCGGATCTGGTTTGGGTCAGCAATGGCTACGCGGCTTACTACGCTAACCGTGGCCTGCAGGGTTTTGCTCCCGCAGTAGTGTTTGCCAATAGTCCCGATACGTTACACAACCTCAAGAATGTTCGTGTTACTGATATCAATGCCGACGGCCGCGCTGACCTGGTATATCTGAATGGAACCCATGTATCCATCTGGCTTAACCAGGGACTGAACAGCAACCAACATCAATTGGCCCAATTTAGCCAGCCACAACTGATCCAGGCCCAAGGCAATGTTGCTCCCGAAGAGGTGCGCCTGGTCGATATTAATGGTAACGGCTCTACGGATATTGTTTGGTACAGCCCCGGTCGCGGTGCTAATACTTTTTATTTCGCAGAGCTATTCCCCAATGAGCAACCGAATCAGCTAAAAACGATCGACAATGGCCTGGGTGCATTGACAACCCTGGAATACGGCTCTGTTGTCGAGGAGATGGTGAGAGACCGCGAGGGTAATAGCCCCTGGCCGCAGGGTATCCCTGTGGCAATGCAGGTACTTAAGCGCGTTGTTGTGGATGATGGCCGCGGTGGTGAACAGCAAACCACCGAGATGGATTACTGGGACGGCTTTTACGATGCTGCCGATAAAGAATTCCAGGGCTTTGCACACAGTGAAGAGCGTCGCGTGGGCGATGCCAGTACCCCGACACTGGCAACCCGCTACGAATTCCACCTGGGCCAAAAAGCCGATGGCACCGAACAGGAAGCCCTACAGGGCAAGATCAAACAAATAGAAACCCGCGATGCCTTCGGCGGAATTTTTTGGCGCGAGGAAAATCAGTGGGAGTTGCGCCAACTGCTGTCCGGTTATGCCGAGGAAAGCCGCAAAGTCGAGTTTGCGGCTATGACCGAACGCCAGCAGCATATGCTGGAGCGGGGCAGTGGTACCCCAGTGACCCTTGCCTGGGAGTATGACTACGATAATTACGGCAATACCACTTATATCAAAGAGCTGGGCCGTACCGATGGCAACTGGCAGGATGAGCGTATTACCCAATTGCGCTTCAGTGCGGAATCCGCCTCTGCACAGGGCCACTGGTTCCTGCACCTACCGCTAGAGCGCAAGGTTACCGACCTGTCGGGCCGCGCTGTGGCCAAAGAGCAGTGGTTCTACGATGATGAAAGTTTCTCTGCTGGTAATTTAGGCGCGGTCTCCAAGGGCAACCTGACCCTGCGTCGACTCTGGCACGATGCTGAGAGTGCAGATGCCTATGTTGCTGCAGAGCGCCATGTCTACGACACCTTTGGCAACCGTATTCAAAGTTATGACCCCCTGTGGGACTCCAACACAGGCCACCAAACCAAAGTCACTTACGACTCGCAATATCACACCTTCCCAACAGAAGTGGGCTTGCATACCGGCAGCCGCTGGCTCACCGCTAGTGCGAGCTACGACAAAGGTCTGGGTGTACTTACCGACTACACCGACTTTAACGGACAGCAGACTCAATATGACTACGACAGCCACGGGCGCCTCACCGCAGTGGCCGAAGCGGGGGATAGCCTGCAACTCCCCACGGTCGAGTACGATTACCAGCTGGCGCAGATGGTAGATGGTCACCGTATCAGCTGGGTAGAGACTCGCCAGCGTGAGCGGAGTGGTGCTAACGGTACCATCGACAGCCGCCGTTTTTACGACGGCCTGGGTCGTACCCTGATGGTGCGTAGTGAAGCCGAGCAGCCGGGACAGGTTGTAGTTAGCGATCACAGTAACTTTAATGCGCGGGGCCAGGTAGTACAGACCGCGCTGCCTTACTTTGCCCAGGGTCTCGCCTACCGCGCCAATGATAAAGGCCAGCACCACCGACAATATCTTTACGACGCCCAAGGGCGTACCCAGGAGGTTTATCAGCCCTATACCGCGCAAAGTGGGGAAAGTGTCTTCAATCGCATCACCTATTTGCCTATGGCACAGGTGCTGGAAGATGAAGAGCAAACCCGTGCGAACAGTGTTCACCATGGCGCCGCCAAAAAACTGGTGTTTGATGGCCTGCAAACGGCGCAGGGCGAATATCGACTGAGGCAAGTCGATGAAATTGTTGGAGCCAATACCCAGGGCGGCATCGGTGGTGCCACCTGGTCCACCTATTACGACTACGACCTCAATGGTAATTTTACCCGCCTGCAGGATGCGCAAAATAATGTGCGCACCATGCACTACGACGACCTGGGGCGCATGCGCTTCTTGGACGACCCCAACCGCGGACAGCGCTGGCAGTACTTTGACGATGCTGGCAACCTGCTGGCCACCCGCGATGCCCTGGGGCAGGAGCGGCACTATCGCTACGATGGCGCCAACCGTATTTTTGCGGAGTACCATCTGTCACCACGGGGAGAATCTCCTACCGGCGCAAATTGGCAACCAAACTTACAACTGGGCTCTACTTCACCGGTAGTCAGCTACCAGTACGACCAGCGCGAAGAAGAGGACAGTGCCTTCCTGCTTGGGCGCCTGGCCAAAGTGACCGACCAAGCCGGCTTCGAGCAATGGAGTTATGACGCACGCGGCCGAGTGGTTCAGCGCCAGCGCAAGATCATCGGCCCGCAAATTAACAGCCCCCTCTACACCACGCGCTTCGCCTACGACAGCGCCGGGCGTATGACACAGCAGTTCTACCCCGACAATAGCCGGGTGAACTTCGAATACAACACCCGCGGTTTACTCGAGCGCATCCCGGGAGTGGTAGAGCGCCTGGACTATACCGCCAATGGGGTTTTGCAGCACCAAGGGCTGGCCAATGGTGTTGAAACTGATTGGGGCTTTGACGAGCGCCAGCGACTGGCTGGCTTGCGCACCCAACGCAGCGGGGATGCCCTGTCACTGCAACAGTGGGATTACCGTTTTGATGCCGTCTCTAATGTACTCGGCATCGACGATAAACGCCCCAGCGACGCTCTCGCCGCAATGGCTGCCGAACTCGGCGCAACCAGTGCCCAGGCAGCCTTCCTGGCAAAAAATATTGTCTACAGCTACGACGATGTTTATCGCCTGACCGGTGTTGCCGACGATATCGAGCAGGTTTATTACAGCTACGACAAAATTGGCAACCTGTTGCAAGTGGGTCGCGCGAGCGTCGACCTGGTAGATATGGCCACCGCTGGGAATACCCAGATTACAGATCTGCGTTACGGCGGCAGCCATGACAATGGCAACACTGGCGCTTCCAACCGCAGCAGCCGTGGCAGCCTGCCCGGACCCCAAGCGTTGAGCTGGGCTGAAGGCCTGATTGAATACGATGACAACGGTAATCGTACGCAAGCCGGTGACCAGACCTACCACTGGGACCACGACCAGCGCCTGACTTACGCCGGTAATCAGCAAGCCGCTGACCAGTACGGTTATGACTTTAAACACCAGCGCCGCTTTAAAATCACCGAACGTGCAGGCGGAGCCCGCAGTGTCACCCTGTATATTGACGGAGATAGTGAAGTACGTGATGGCAAATTACTGAAGTACATCAGTGTTGGCCAGAAACGTATTGCCCGCAGTGACCAGAGTGGAGAAGTGTTCACGCCGACTGAGTATTACCTGCACACACACGTGGGTTCTACCGACCTGACTCTGGATAAGGCTGGCAAGATCGTTAATGCCTTTACCTATAAGTCTTACGGCGAGCTGGAAAATATCTTCGGCGATAGTACCGCAGCACCTTACCGCTATGCGGGTAAAGAGCTGGATGAATCTACGGGGTTAGGTTACTTCGAGCGTCGCTACCTGCAGTCTGACTTTGGTACCTTTATCAGCCCGGATCCGGTGCTAAACCACTCGGGGCGTTTTACGGATCCACAGCGTTGGACGCCTTATCGCTATGCGCGAAATAATCCAATTAATTATGTGGATCCCAATGGGGAAACTGCAATCAAACAAAATGGGCTGGGTAGTAAAGGCTCTGCAACCCCGCCATATTTAATTAGTTTATCTAAAGAGCTAGTTAAAGATCTAGATTCAATTGTTCATGCCTTGAAGAATGGAAGTGCTAGTGAAGTATTAAATGTTCAAGTAGTCTTTGAAGCGGAGGATGGAACTCTTGATTTACCTGCTATCATTAAGACGCTCGAGGAATCTAGGGTTATGATTGATAATCTTGATATGAAGTGGGTGACACTTGAGAACTTAAGAAGTTTTCCTAGATCGTCAGAGTTACCAGACTCGGATCTTATTAAGTATATCGATATTCTTGAAAATGGTGATGGAACTATAAATATCTTTTCGGGAGAAAAAGTTGTCACCAAGGCTATAACGGATCCGAAAATGTCCAGAGATGTCCTTTTTGTAAAGAAAAATTTCATTAATCGATCCAGGGTTTCTCAAAAAGCTATTATGTTGCATGAGGTAACCCATCATCTAGGTACGATAGATAATTATGATTTAAAAGAAGATATTCCGAGAGATAAAGATGCTATGAATTGGGAAGTTTATTTTGAGGGGAGGGAATGAATAGACTCTATATTTTAATGTTCTTCTGTATAGATGCCTTTCTGTTTAATATAGTGATGGCAGTTGAAAGTCAAAAATTGGAGCTGAGAATATTAAGTGCCTCAATAGATGAAGGAGAAGTTTTTGTTGAATATTCTGTTAGAAATTTAACTTCTCATATGCTATACGTGAGTGATTCTGTTAATTGTAAGGCAGGGGATATATTTCAAAGGAATTCCTTTTGGGTCTATAAGCGAGATGCGGTTGATAGGGAAGTGAGAGTTCCATTTTCTGGACTTTACGTTAATCGAGGGGCTGGTGTGTTTGAGTTGAAGCCGTTAGAGAAACTATGGTGTAGGTATTCGCTAACGAAGGGGTATGACATAGATTCCTCTAGTGATGGATCTTACTTGCTTCAGCTTAAAGCGAGATTTTTTGATGCTATGCCTTTTGAAGGGGGTGTGTCCGGAGCATCATTAGAGTATTCAAATATTTTTTATTTTAATGTTGGTGGGGGGAGTATAGTGGAGCCTCCTGGTGAAAATAATCCTTGAAATTTATGAGCACGAGACTTTCGAGCATAATAATGTTAAGTAGAGATTGTTCTTGTGAACAAGCTAAAATAATATTTCTTTGATGGGAGCAAGTTTTTTCATTGAAGGTGCTGGGATAAAGGGGCTACTGTCCCCTCTTAAATATTTCAGCACCTTCTTCTGTCGCGTGTACATCACTGGTTTTGAGTGTAAATATTTAGGGGGTAAGATTTCTTCTCGCAAGTCTTATGGAGTATAAAAATACTATTATTTGGTAAAGATGGCTCATCTATATTAAGGAATATTTGCACTGTTACATAAATTACAAAATAAAATTTATTACATCGGAAGATTTGAGCTTTTCTGTATTCGATCAATGGTTTGAGTGAGACTTTCAATAATTTAGAGATGACTATTCACCTTTAGCTTGCCCATATTCAATCTCTCACGATCATCAAATAAATGTATCGCACACAATGTGATTGCGACGAAAGTACCAAACCCAGTACCCGCAGCAATCGTAAACATAATCAAAATCTGATATTTCACCGCGATAGTAGGCGCGGTACCGGCTAGTATCTGCCCGGTCATCATACCGGGTAGAAAGACAATACCGGCTGCAGCCATCATATTGATCGTTGGCATCAACCCCGCGCGCATCGCATCCCGTCGAAATTCAATACTGGCTTGCCGCCAGGTTTCCCCCAGCATTAGACGATTTTCAATAATATCCTGTGAACGCCGCATACTTTCTGTTAGTCGATCCAGGCCCAGGGCAACACCGGTCATGGTATTCCCCAGAAGCATCCCCAGTAGTGGAATAGAGTATTGCGGTTGGTACCAGGGCTGAGGGCCAATGAGAATCACCAAGCTTAATATTGTCACGCTAAATGCGGAAACCAGCATGGATAAAGTGCCAATGGCAAAACTCCAGCCTCCGCGTAGACGATATTTTTGCCGTGAGACGACTTGTTGCCCGGCAAACAATAACATCGCCAGCCCTAACAGGCTCACCCATAACAGGGTGCCTACGGCGAATAGCGCTTCCAGTATGATTCCTACAAGCGCCAGCTGTATCGCCGTGCGCACCGCCGCAATAATCAGCGGTTTACCGAGCTGTAATCGGGCAATATGGGTGCAAATTGCCAGGGCAACTACCAGTGCTGCAGCCAGCGATAACTGCCACCAGGAAAGGTCGATCATACTCATTTAGATAGTTCCCGCTCGACAAGACAGCTGCCTTGAATTTCAATATGTCTGCTGGCTACTCGTTGGATTTGCTCTCTATTATGCGCCACCCAGATGACGGGGTATTGGTGCTTGTTGATTTCACCCATAAGCCATGTTTCTACTTTACTCGTAGTATCTGCATCCAGATTGGCAGTAGGTTCATCCAGTAAAAGTGCCTGTGGAGTGTAGGAAAGCGCACGAATAAGCGCCAAACGCTGTTTCTCCCCGGAAGAGAGCCGGCTTACCTGCCACTTTGTTGCCTCCTCGGGAAACCCCAATATTTTTAACGCTTGCTCCATCGGCTGATTAAAGTGTTCGCCCACTGTCTCGTACCACCAGGCACTTTGTGCCGGTACCAACATAACCTGGCGGCGCCACTGGTGACCAGACATAGCCTCTTGTAAATTATTGCCAAGAGAGATCTGGCCGTTGTGAGGATCGACATCGGCGATGGCACGTAGTAAGCGGCTTTTACCAGATCCTGAGGGGCCAGATAAGCAAACAACTTCGCCTGGTGCTATAGCTAGATCTACTTTCTGAAGTAAATCGTTACTCAGCTTTTCTATATGTAGTTTAGACATGATTCTTGTTGCTTACTTCTATTTATTGGGTTTCTAGGCTTCTTAAGGACTGAGGGATAAATCTGTTCTCTATAAATAAACCTGCTACGATATTATAACCAGAATATTAATTTTCCTGATGAAATAATTTGGAAGCTAAATGTCATATTAATGGGTTAAATTTTTCATGCTAATATTTTTAGTAGCTGCTATCTGTGTCAGTTGTTAATATGATTTTAGAATGGGTTGATAGGGGGTGAATCTCACTGGAGGCCTATCTTCTTTTGGTATTCATGAACTCTGATGAAGAATAGCAATCTCGAAAGATTGTTAGGTGAAAATCTCCCTGTAGGAAATTGTGCTGGGTCTGCCTATAAAAAGCGGCTGAATTTAGTGCTGCTTTGAAAATATTTATGTGAGTGGTTGGTTGAGGGTGCTTGAAAAAGTTTTTAAGATAAATTTTAAAAAAATTTTATAATCCTGTTTGTTTTGGATAGACGAAGTTTTTGTTGCCAAATAATTTAATTGTTGCATTGTTTTAAAGGTAAAAAAGGAGGGTCAAACTGAATGTTGTCGAGTCCGGTGAGTATGTTGAATTAGTGTTGGTGAGAAGGTCCTGATGCATGCTTATGTAGATTTTTGCTTTTCATTTACCCAGTGTAACTATAAATATGAGTTAGTTTGATTGGTTTTTTCACCTGGTTGGCTGCTTCTCTAGGTCAAGAAATAAGTTTCTTCAAAACGCTTGGATGTATCAATCTTTCGGCTGTCTTTTCAGTTAGGTCAAGTGTGATATGCCAATTTGAGGTTAAGCTTAGAATCAGTGAAATGGGTTGACACAAGACAGGTTCTTAGGTGGAAGAAAAGAGGGATATAATGTGCTACAGGATAGCACATCCAGTGTATATGGCTAGTTAGGTAAAGGGAGATTGACTGATAAGGCAGTTAGGCCGCGGTCAGACATGGCTTAAGTGGGAAACTACTGATGAGACTTTGGGGCTCAATGCTTTATAAAGACTTATCTGAAAACCAGTTAGTCTAGGATTTGATAGTGGCGCAATGAGTGTCAGTCATCACAAAATTTATCCTAAAACCACCTGATAGACAGGAAGGGGCAGAGGTCCTAAGGTAAGCCTTACAATAGATCGAACGTCCAAAACAGTATTTCCCAAGAATACGGGAGGATTTTATGAAAGCGCGGGATAAGCGTATCACCGCTGAATTCCTCGCTGCTCAGGCTGCGGGTTCATGCCGAATAGAAGGCCTCAAGGTGGCTCCTGAAGAGGAAGAGCGGATGAGAGATATCATTTCTGGAAAAGTTGATGCAGAAGAAGATATTCAGAAAATAGTGGATGCCTTCAAAGCTCAAAACACCAAAACGAAAAAATAAATTTATTAGCTTTTAGACCATTAGAGTTTTTAGGCATGGATGCCTACGCCCAGTATGCTATTTCTTAGCATGACCCGTACCTGCTACCCAACTCAGAATGCTTTAAGAACTTGTTAGGATTCCCCGATACGACATCTCTTGATGAGGTAGAGTGGGTGATCACTCAACGCAAATTGGCGGATCTTATAGCCTCCCCCGTACTCCTGCCTTTGATCTTGTACATCTATGTGAGATCCATTGACGCTTATTTCGGCATGTGTACCCATTCGCGGGGAAAACAAGAAAAGTAAAGACTAGTAAAGGTAATAAGCTTTTTCTCCCTTACAGCTCGATTGAGAAAGAGAGCAACAAGTGCTTCCAACAGCTGGCCTCTGAAGGATAACTGCAGGGCCTTGATCCAAGAGCATTTGGACAGAGAGCGGGTTTCTATTCAGGTTGGATCAATAAGATCCATGCTTTTCGTAAGGGCAATGGACGTTTGCAGCGGGTATTTGTAGATCAGTTGGCCAGTCAGAACGGTTACTTTGTGGAGTGGTCCGCGATAAGTGGGCAAGCCATGGCTGATGCTAGTCGGGCGGCAAGGTCGGTAGACCCTGAAGCTAAAGAGCTTTCTAGGCTGATCGGGCTGAATGTTGTTAGGAAAGTTTAGTAGTGAAGACGAGTGGCTCGTTGAAAAGCAAGCTTGGCGGTTCTAGCAGGCTCTTCAAATAGTCCAACATGATGAAGGGGTTCATTGCTCTACACATCTTACCCTTTTAATCAAGTTCGCCGGGCGTTTACTTTGCTTTTAGGGAGTTCTAAGCAAAAGCCTCATTTTTTAGAGCTGCCTACGGTATATATGTAATCAAGAGTTGAGTGAAAAGTAGGTAATCAGGATTGTTTTGCCAAGTATGAAGTTTTTTTGAAGATCTTGATGCCGTTTACTCGGCATATAAAAGATAGTAGTTATTGCTTTAAAACAAAAAAATTAACTTTGTAAAAAATTCATAATAAGCGATTTATGGATGGTTAAAAGGCTTTAGGCTTGTAAGTAGAAGCTTTTGCCAGAGATGAAAGTGTTACAGAGCTAATAAGCTTGATCTACTTCTCATAAGTTTTGCTGTGGACAGGTAACCAGGTTCAGGCTTGGATCTGGCAAACTCAGCAGATGCAAGTTGTAGCAGTCTTTAGTCGGGTAGCCGGGTGAAATAATTTTTGCTTTTCAAGCTTACTGATGTCGAGGTTCTTCCCAATCTAGAGATATTGGCCTAGCAATAGTAACTTAACCCCCTTTGAACCTCCCGCCCCAGTCCGCCATAATCCGCTCCTTCCGAATCGAATAACGAGTGCTGTATGACCGACACCTCTGTCTATGAGGCCACAGAGCGCCTGCCGTTAAAGGAGTACACCGAGAAGGCGTACCTGGATTACTCCATGTATGTGATCCTGGATCGCGCCCTGCCGAATATTGGTGACGGCCTGAAACCGGTGCAGCGGCGTATTGTCTACGCCATGAGCGAGCTGGGCCTGAAGAATACCGCCAAGTATAAGAAGTCCGCGCGCACGGTTGGCGATGTGATCGGTAAGTACCATCCCCACGGCGATAGCGCCGTGTATGAGGCGATGGTATTGATGGCACAGCCGTTCAGCTACCGTTACCCGCTGATTGATGGCCAGGGCAACTGGGGCTCGCCGGATGATCCCAAGTCTTTCGCCGCGATGCGTTACACCGAGTCGCGCATGGGCAAATATTCGGAAGTGCTGCTGTCGGAACTGGGCCAGGGCACGGTGGATTGGCAGCCAAACTTTGATGGCACCATGGATGAGCCCTGTGTGTTGCCGGCGCGGGTGCCGAATATCCTGTTAAATGGTACCACCGGTATTGCCGTGGGTATGGCCACCGATATTCCACCGCACAATTTGCGCGAAGTGGTCAACGCGACGGTGGCACTGCTGGAGAACCCCAAGTCCACAGTGGAAGAGCTGTGTGAGCATATTCTCGGTCCGGATATGCCCACCGAGGCGGAGATTATTACCCCGCGCGAAGACATTCGTAAGATTTACACCAGTGGTCGCGGCTCTATCAAAATGCGCGCCCTGTGGAGTAAGGAAGATGGCGATATTGTGATTACCGCGCTACCCCACCAGGTGAGTGGTGCCAAGGTGCTGGAGCAGATCGCTCAGCAGATGCAGGCGAAGAAGCTGCCGATGGTGAGCGACCTGCGCGATGAGTCGGATCACGAAAATCCCACCCGCCTGGTGATTGTGCCCAAGTCCAACCGGGTGGAGATGGAGTCGGTGATGAATCACCTGTTCGCTACCACCGACCTGGAGCGCAACTACCGGGTCAATATGAATATGATCGGTATCGATGGCCGCCCGCAGGTGAAGTCCCTCGATAAGATCCTGCGCGAGTGGTTAACCTTCCGCGCCACTACCACGCGCCGCCGCTTGCAGTTCCGCCTGGACAAAGTAGAGAAGCGCCTGCACCTGTTGGCCGGCTTGTTGGTAGCCTTCCTCAATATCGATGAAGTGATCGAGATTATCCGTACCAGCGACGAGCCCAAGCAGGAGCTGATGGATCGCTTCGAGCTGACGGATATCCAGGCGGATTACATCCTCGATACCAAGCTGCGCCAGTTGGCGCGCCTGGAAGAGATGAAAATCCGCGGTGAGCAGGCAGAGCTGGAGAAAGAGCGCGATACCCTGACTAAGACCCTGGACAGCGAGCGCCGCCTCAAAACCTTGATCAAGAAGGAATTACTGGCTGCGGCTAAGGAGTTCGGCGATGAACGCCGTTCGCCCATTGTGGCCCGTGAGGAAGCCAAGGCATTTAGCGAATCGGAGCTGCTGTCTTCCGACCCCATCACCGTGGTGGTTTCTGAGAAAGGCTGGATTCGTGCCGCTAAAGGTCATGAGATTGATCCGGCGGCACTGAGTTATAAGGCCGGTGACAATCTCGGTTTTGCCGCGCGCGGCAAGAGTAACCAGCCGGCGCTGTTGCTCGATAGCACCGGGCGCAGTTATTCCATCGCCTCCCATACCTTGCCATCAGCGCGGGGCCAGGGCGAGCCATTGAGTGGCCGTATCAACCCACCTTCCGGTGCCACCTTTGAGGGGCTGCTCATGGGGCCGGACGACCAGCGGGTTCTGTTGGCCTCCGATGCGGGCTATGGCTTTATCGCCAAGCTCGCCGACCTGCAGTCGCGCAACAAGTCGGGCAAGGCCATGCTGACCCTGCCCAAAGGTGCCCAGGTTTTGCCGCCACAGTTGTTAGACAGTCCAGAAGAAGCGCTGCTGGCGGCGGTAACCTCGGAGGGACGCATGCTGGTATTCCCTGTCACAGAGCTGCCGGAATTATCGAAAGGCAAGGGCAATAAGATTATCAATATCACTGCCGCGCGGGCTGCCAGCCGCGAGGAAGTGGTGGTGGGAATCGCCGTGTTGGAGGGTAAAAACCAGCTGGTCGTGCATGCCGGTAAGCGCCATACCAAGATCAAGATCTCGGAGATGGAGCACTACCGCGGTGAGCGCGGCCGACGGGGTAACAAGCTGCCACGGGGCTTTCAGAAGGTCGATAGCATTGAGGTGCTGGAAAAATAAGCCTTTACTGATGTGGCACGGTAAAAGCGGTCATTGCGACCGCTTTTTTATTGTCAGTTTTTAGTATTGATAAGCCGCGCATTGATGAAATAATAAGCAGGCTTATAATGAGCGCCCTCAAAAAAGGGGTGAGACTATGTCAGGGATGGGCGGGTCCGGAAAAGACAGCGCAACCGAGATGAGCTTTGCGCTGCACAGCGCGGCACGCCTGCTGCGGCGTAACTTTGACCGCCGCGCACGGGATCACGGCCTCAGCGATGCCCGCTGGCAGGTGCTCTGGCATCTCACGCGAGAGCAGGGACTGAAGCAAACTGCACTGGCGGGACGCCTGGAGATGGCACCGATCAGCCTGGCGCGCCTGCTCGACAAGTTGCAGGGCGAAGGGCTGGTGGAGCGACGGCCCGATCCACAGGATCGGCGCTGTTTTAGGATTTATCCGACCGACCGGGCACAGCCGGCCATGGCGCTGCTGGGAGACCTGGCGGAGGAGACCCGCAGTCATGCCCTGGATGGCTTTACTGCGGCGGAAATAGGACAACTGCAGACGCTGCTCGGGCGGCTGCGCAAGAATCTGATAGGCGAAGAGATTGAATGTGACTGACAAGCTGCACCTGAAGCTAAAGCCGAGTGCGATGCGCAAGCTGGGGGCCGCCCTGGGATTGGCGTTTGTCGCCCTGGCGGCCGGCTGGAGCCTGTATGGCGGCGGCGATATCGTCGAGACGCAAAACGCCTATGTAAAGGCGGATAAGGTTTCCCTGGCACCAGAAGTACATGGTGTGGTGACCAAGGTGTTGGTCAGTGCCAATGAGCCGGTTTTTAAGGGCCAGTTGTTGATTCAAATTGACCGCACGGCTTATGAGCTGGCGGTGACCGAAGCTGAGGCGCGCCTGGCTCAGGTGCGCAATGATCTGCTGGCGCGCCGCGCCGAATATGCCGAGGCGGATGCCGCCCTGCAGCAGGCACGCAAAGATGCAGACTTCTACCGGCGCCAACTGGAGCGCAATGAAAAACTGGGCAAGGTGGCCTTCTCTGAAGCGGAGCTGGATAGCGCCCGCCAGCAGCTGGAGCGGGCCCGCGCACAGATCACCATCAATGCGGAGAAGCTCTCCAGCCTGCGTGCCGAGCTGGGTGGCGACCCCAGTGTAGCCCTGGAAGAGCAGGCCGACCTCAAGGTGGCCCAGGCGCAGTTGGACAAGGCCAATTATCAACTGTCGCGTACCCGCATTATTGCGCCTATGGATGGCGTGATCGCCAATACCCTGCCACAAGTCGGAGAGATGGCCACCGTCGGCGAGAGCCTTCTGTATATGGTGGGCACCAGCGGCCTGTGGGTAGAGGCCAACCTTAAAGAAACCGAACTGGCCAGGGTGCGCACGGGCCAGCAGGCGGAGGTGACCCTCGATGCCTACCCGGACTTTGAATGGCAGGCCCAGGTGGATAGCATGAGTCCGGCCAGTGGCAGTGAGTTTTCACCTACTCCGCCGCAGAATGCCAGCGGTGAATGGCACAAGGTAGTACAGCGGGTACCGGTGCGTTTGCGCCTCTACCCCCTCAAGGATGCGCCGCCGCTCCGTGCGGGTATGAGCGCTAAAGTGCGTATCGATACCAGTGAGGATGCCAAGGTAGTATCCGCACGCGCCTCTACCGATGAGAGTGGCAGGGTGGTTCTCTAGAAGCACTTCAGTGGCTGGGATTTGTGCTGTGCGTTGGAGCGGTCGGTTTGGCTGTTAGAATCTGGCTAACCAGTGGCAACCGGCCAAAAAAAGGCCCGCAATGCGGGCCCTATAATTTACTCTTCGACTCTGTGCCAGGTCTGGGTGCGGTAGAGAAAACCGAGGTACCCACGCACTTTCAGGGTGTTGTCGTTTTCCAGCCAGAGCTTGCAGTCGTACACCTTGCCTTTCACCGGGTCCATAATTTCCCCGCCTTCGTATTTCTTGCCTTTCTGCACCATATTGGTGATCACGTCCATTCCTACCAGAGGCTTGCCCTTTAGGTCACCAGGGCAGTTCTCGCAAATGGTGTCATTGGGCTTCAGCAACAGCTGAACGATCTTGCCGAAGTACTTACCGTCCTTTTCATAAATTTCCACGATGGATCTGGGCTTGCCGGATTCGTCATCAATAGTGCGCCACTTGCCTACAACATCTGCGGCATTGGCCTGCAGGGCGAACAACAGGCCGAATGTGGCCAGGAGCAGGTTTCTGATCATCTGTAGGTTTTCCTCTATTCAGTGGGTGACCCAGATCTTACAGCAAGTCACTTGCAGCGACACCGCATAAGTCATCATCGGGTAAAAAAATAACCGCATACAGACAACATTTGACCGCAAATACCGGCAATTTGTTCGCAAGTTGTACCAATTTGGCCCTATTAAGAGCTACAGCTCAACGGGATACGCTTGCCGGATTCTGGGGGAGCGCTGGCCCAGACTTCGTGCTGAGGATGTTCGTCGAATGGGCTCTGCAGTAGCTGGCGCAGGGTATGCAAGGGTTGGTAATCACCGGTTTCGGCGGCTTCGATAACCTTCTGCGCCAAGTAGTTGCGCAATAGGTATTTGGGGTTTGTCGCCAGCATCGCTCGGTTGCGGACGCAGGAATCACTGTACTCACGCGCCAGGCGTCGATCGTAGTGCCCCAGCCACTGCTCAAGGACGCTGTGCTGAGCCTCGGCGAGACATTCCTGAAGTCCTTGGGCGGGACGCTCTCCGCGGTAGTGGGATAGGGCGCGGAAGAAGAGGGTGTAGTCTGCCTCCCCCTGTTGTAACAACTGCAATAGATCTGAGCAGAGAGCCTGATCGCCCTCCTCCTCGGTGGTGAGCCCCAATTTGGCGCGCATCCTCGCAGCAAAGGCATCGGTCACCTGGGGTTGGAACTGCTCCAGGCAGTCTCGCAGTGCCTCCACACTGACGAAGCCGGAGAGAGCGTGGGCTAGAGCATTCAGGTTCCAAAGTACCACACCGGGCTGCTGCTCGAAGGCGTAGCGGCCGGTATGGTCCGAATGGTTGCAGATAAAGGTGGGGTCGTAGTCATCGAGAAAGGCATAGGGGCCGTAGTCGAAGGTGTCTCCAATAATCGACATATTGTCGGTATTCAATACGCCGTGGGCGAAACCCACTGCCTGCCAGCCCGCTACCAGTTCGGCACTGCGTCTGGTGGTAAAGCGCAGCATGGCCTCGGCCTGTTCACCGATACTGAGTTCTTGGGAGTCGGGGAGAAAACGCCGGCAGATCTCGCCGATAAGCTGTTGTTGGGCCTGCAGCTGCTTGGTGTAAAACAGGTATTCGAAGTGACCGAAGCGTACATGGCTTTCGGCTACGCGGATCAACATGGCGCCCTTTTCAATTTGCTCGCGGGTTACCGGTTCGTCACTACCGACGATACTCAACGCGCGGGTAGAGCGGATGCCCAGGCCACTTAGGGCCTCGCCGGCGAGATATTCGCGAATGGTGGAGCGCATCACTGCGCGGCCGTCGCCAAAGCGGGAATAGGGGGTTTGGCCGGCGCCTTTCAGGTGTAATTCCCAGCTTTTGCCCTGGTGTTCAACTTCCCCGAGCAGCAGGGCGCGGCCGTCGCCCAGATCCGGGTTGTAGACGCCGAATTGATGGCCTGTGTACTTCATGGCAAAGGGTCGGCTGCCGTGAAACAATTTGGCACCACACCCCAGTTGGGCCCAGTCGGGATTACTCGCCTCAGCGGCATTGATACCCAGCAGCTGCAGCACAGCGGGATTGATATCGATAAGCTGTGGATGCTTGAAGGGAGTGGGGTTGATGCGGCGGCCAAAGGCATCACCCATATCGGCGTAGCGGTGGCTGAGGGTAACTTCGCTGAGTTTCATAGATTTTGGGTTTGGGCTAAAAATAAATGTTGCCAGGCATGTTACCGGCATTAATCACTATTCGCAGGGACGCTTATACCGCAAGTAGGCGTAGAGGGCGTGTCTGTGATTGCCAGTGCTGCTCCTCCTGGTAAAGCAATTCCTCTATCGCCGGGCTGCTATCCAGCCATTCACGCTCAATTTGCAAGCGATAGGCATCTCCCTGGTCTGCCAAGTTGATTCCCCGCAAAGTGCGCTCTGTGCGGTCGCGGTGAATAATACTGGCAAGGCGCAGACACAGGAGTAAATCTGGGCTCGGGTGAAAACCGTAGTGCTCTTTTGGTGCTTTGATTGGACCGCGCTGGTTGCGCACTAGGTAGGCCAGGTGCTCCTGTTCGCCGTTGGAGAATCCAGCCATATCCGCATGCTTGATCATATAGGCACCGAGCTTGCGAAAGCTGCTGTGGGTGAGTGCCAGCCCCACTTCGTGTAGCTGGATGGCCCAGCGCAGTCGTTGCCTTCCCTCCAGCGGGTATTCGGGGCGCAATTGCTGCAATAGTTTGAGGGCGGTGTCGTTCACTCGGCGCACTTGGTTCTGGTCAATCTGCCAGTGCTGTACCACAGCGTCTACAGTACTGGCACGGCGATCGCCACCGTGCAGCCGCCCCGCCAGGTCATGCACTATGCCCTCGCGGATGGCATAGGGCGAAACCTCCATGCGCTGGATATCCAATTCACAGAAGATGGCGTGCAGGATTGCCAGGCCGGCGGCGAATACCGGGTGCCGCTCCTCGTCGAGATCGGGCAGCTCCAGTTCGGCGATATGCTCCACCTTGGCAACTTCTTTGGCGAGACGGTCGATATCCTCGTGCACGATATCCGCCACCTCTCCTCCATTCAGTACTCGTGAAACCGCCTTCACGCTGCCAGAGCAGCCGATAACTTCCGCTTCGGCGGCAATGTGTTGTAACCCTTGCAACTCGGCGCGGGCGGCGCGCTGTGCGCGCTTAAAGTGGTTGACGGTATTTTCACTGATCAGGCCATCGGCAAAAAAGCGCCTACTGTAGGAAACGCAACCCATTTCCAGACTTTGTAACTGTTGGGGGGATTCGCTGCCGCGCACCAGTTCGGTGGAGCCACCGCCGATGTCGATAATGCAGCGAAGCCGTGGTGGGCCGTCGGCGGCGGCCATTACGCCACTGTAAATCAGGCGTGCCTCCTCAATACCGCTAATAATTTCCACGGGCACGCCGAGAATGGATTCGGCCTCTTCGAGAAAACCATCGGCATTAGCCGCGGCGGCGCGCAGGGTATTGGTACCGACGACGCGAATATGATCGACCGGTAGTTTTTGTAGTACAGGTTGAAAGCGAGTGAGCGCGGTCAGGGCTCGCTCCGATACCACGGGGTTTAGGTGGCGGTGGGCGTCCAGCCCCTCTGCCAGTCTCACCATGGCGCGGTCGGTATGCAGGCGTACCATGCGTTGATCGCGAAATTCCGCTAACAACAGGTGGAAGCTGTTGGAGCCGAGGTCGAGCGCAACGTAGCGCTCACTTGGTGATTGCATCGACATCCTTAGGCCCGTGTTAGTTAAGACGGCAAGCTACTCTACTATTAACTGTATAACCTTGTGCTCATATTGATTATTTCAATCTGGCGGGGTCTTCCCCCTGGTCGTGACGAAAATGCGCGTAAATCTTCCTTTCGCGAAAATAGCTCGTCATAGGTTGATGCCTGTGCCCCTATAAGTTGTTCGATATGTACTTCCCCTGAATTGGCATCGAATTCTTGAGGCAGGGAAATTCACTCCGGTTGAATATGTTTTACAAACCTTCAATACCTAACGATATCCCTCTATACCCAAAAGAGTTGAGCTGGTTGTCCTTCAATGAGCGAGTGCTACAGGAGGTTGAAGACGAAACTGTACCCATTATTGACCGGGTGCGTTTCCTGGGAATTTTCTCTAACAATCTCGATGAATTTTTCCGTGTACGTGTAGCAGATGTGCGCCGTCTTGCCGCGTTCGCAGGGGCTGAACAGGAGAAAAGACATTTTGCCAAACTACTCGGGCAAATTAATGAGCGTGTACTACGCCTGCAACGACGTTATGCACGAGCTTACGCTAAAGCACTGGCAGATCTCGATAAACACAATATCCATGTAGTTAGGGAAACCACGCTAACTGAGCACCAACGCACCTTTGTCGAAGAATATTTCCATCGGGAAGTGTTGCCAGAGCTGGAGCCTTTTTTTATTGATGATCTTGATACTATGCCGCTGCTTAATGAGGCGAGTATCTATTTTGCCATTTTTCTGCGCCTAAAAGATGGTATCCAGCGTTATGCGGCAATGGAAATTCCCACTAATACTTTATCGCGTTTTGTTGTGATTCCACCCCGTGAGAGGAAGCGTGAAAAAGTATATATCGTTCTCGACAATATTATACGGGCCTGCTTGGTGGAGGTGTTTCGCCAGGTTTTGCCGATTCGCTCAGCCAAAGCGTATATGTTTAAGATTAGTCGTGATGCTGAGCTTGAATTGGGTGAACAGATAACCCAAAACCTCGTGGACCGTATGGAGAAATCTCTCAAGAGGCGTAAGCGTGCCGATCCGGTGCGCCTTGCTTACGATGCAGAAATGCCTGAAGTGCTCCTAAATATGGTGAAGAAAAAATTAAAAATGGGGCGCTATGATACTTATACGCCCGGTGGGCGCTACCACAACTCCAAAGATCTGATGAAGTTCCCCGCAGATTCTGGGAGTTATATCTATAAGCCACTATTACCGCTGCCAACGTTACCTGGTAAGGGGGGCGCCTTTGCACATATTCGCAGTGCCGATCGACTTTATTATTACCCTTATCATGATTTTCGCGTAATCACCAATTTACTCGCATCTGCAGCAATTGATCCACAGGTGCGAGAAATTCGGATCAATCTCTACCGGGTTGCAAAGAATTCACGGGTGGTGGCTGCTTTGATCAATGCAGTGCGAAATAATAAAAAAGTTATTGCCGTTGTTGAGTTGCGCGCGCGATTCGATGAGTTGGCAAACATTCACTGGTCGAAGGAGCTTTCCGATGCGGGGGTAGAGGTTATTTATGGTGTTCCAGGATTGAAAGTTCACTGTAAATTGATTTCTATTCTTCGTCGAGAAGAGGGTAAGGATAAGCTTTACAGTCATTTGGGAACAGGAAATTTTAATGAGAGTACTGCGCGAATTTACTGTGATTTTAGTTTGTTAACTAATAATCAGGAGTTGGGCCAGGATGTCTACAATGTTTTTGAATTTATTCGACGTACTCGACGTCGCCCGGTATTTCAGCATATCGCAGTTTCACCTCTGACAAACCGTGCAGCGCTTTTGGGGGCAATAGATCGAGAAATTGAGGCGGCAGAAAGGGGCGATAGAGCTGAGTTGTTTTTTAAGTGTAATAACCTGGTGGACAGCCAGGTAGTGGAGCGGCTTTATAGTGCAAGTGCCGCAGGAGTAAAAGTAAGAATCATTGTACGAAGTATGTGCACCTTAGTGTGTGAGACAGCGGGTCTTTCTGACAATATTCAAGTTGTCAGTTTGGTAGATAAGTTTCTGGAGCATGCGCGTGTTTATATATTTTATAACGGTGGAGAGGAGATAATGTGGCTCTCTTCAGCAGATCTTATGACTCGTAATTTAGATCACCGGGTGGAAGTGACTTTTCCAATTATGAATACTGATCACCGTGAGACGATTCGAAAAATTTTGGAGCTGCAATGGAGTGATAATCAAAAAGCTCGGATTGTGGATGCGAGACAGAGTAATACTAAAATTGCCAACTCTGGCAAAAAAAACTGTCGTTCCCAGGATGCTATATACCGCTATTTGAAGAAGCAGTCTGACGCTTGAACTTAGTTGGTTTCGACAAGAACTGGTTTGCAAGCTTTAAAAGCACTCACAGTAATTTGGCTCACTTAGTCCCGGCTGAACCCCACCAACTTTCCTCGACTGAATGAAAAGCGATAGCGTTGTCCGATTTGCAGCCATTCATAGCAAGTCGACTGGATAATCATACGTGGAAACTGTGGGGTAACTACCCAGGTCTGGAAATCATTGCCAGGTCCTCGCCCGATCAGCCAATAGTAATCCCCTCTTTTGCAAAAGGCGCTGGGTGCGCAGGGTTCGCTACCCCAAACATAGGCCAGTACATCGTATTGCATTGGCACACTGGCCTTTTCCTGAAAAGGCTGGGGTTCACTGCCGGTGAAGGTGTAGAGGTTGTCGAATGGAATTGGGCGAAATCCCTGTGCTGGCGTTGCGCAGCTGACTACTTGGGGTTTTCCAGTGATACGGGCGTGAGGAGGCGGCGCCTTTTCCTTGCCGGGAATGGTCATTTCACTGGGCAGATAACCGCAGCCACTGGCCGTTAATAGAGCCAGGGCCGCTAGAGTTGCGGCCCATGCAAGTATGCGCACTGATCACCTATTCGAATTGTGGGGGCCTCCTACCAATATAGCCATAGATTGAGTGCTTATTTGTTGCGGGCGATGGCCGGAGCACGGCGATGGAAGCGCCACTTACGCCGGTAGGGGAAGGCGCTCTCCACATGCCCGGCGCGGATACGATCTTGCAGGCGTCTCCAGTATCGATAATCGTAGAGGTCGCTGTGCAACCTCTCAAAAGCTGAGCGCGCGGTGGGATTACCGGAGAAGAACAGGCGGAATTCCTCGGGGAAGACGTCCGCTTCATCCACGGTGTACCAAGGTTTGTCTGCCAGTTCCTGCTCAGGTGTTTGCGCTTCGGGAATCTTGCGGAAATTGCACTCCGTCAGCGGGCACAGCTCGTCGTAATCGTAGAAGACCACACGGCCGTGGCGGGTCACACCAAAGTTCTTAAGAAGCATATCGCCGGGGAAGATATTGGCTGCCGCCAGTTGCTTGATGGCATTGCCATATTCCTCCATCGCTTCTCGAGTTTCCTCTTCGTTGGAGGTTTGCAAATAGAGGTTGAGAGGTTCCATGCGCCGTTCTACATAGAGGTGCCGGATAATTACCCACTTCTCATTAATGACTAGCTTGGAGGGCGCTACCTCCTGTAGCTCACGCAGTAGTTCCTCACTAAAGCGATTGCGATAGAAGATGAAATTGGTGTATTCCTGAGTATCGGCCATACGCCCAACGCGGTCTGAGCGGGATACAAATTTATATTTTTCCCGCACAATTTCTTCGGTGACGGTTTTGGGGCGATCGAAGCGATCCTTAATGACTTTGAACACCACTGGATAGGAGGGCAGGGTAAATACGCTCATTACCATGCCTTTGATACCGGGTGCTATCACAAACTGATCGTTGCTCACCTTCATATGAGCAAGGATATGGCGGTAGAACTCGGTCTTGCCGTGCTTGTGGAAACCGATGGAGTTGTACAGCTCCGACTTTTCCTTGAGCGGCATAATAGTGGAGAGAAAGCGTACGAACCGCGAGGGAATGGGCGCATCCACCATAAAATAGGAACGGGTGAAGCTGAAGATAATACTAGCGGAATCATTGCTGTGCAGCAGGGTATCCACAAAAATACCACCACGGCCGTTATTCAAGCAGGGCAGAATAATAGGTACCACTTCGCCATTAAAAATCATGCGACCCACTAAATAGGCGGCCTTGTTGCGGTAGAACACAGACTCCAGCATATCTACACGCAGCTGTTTTTCATTCTCCAGCTTGGCCAGCGGCGCCTCGCGTAAAAGCGCACAGATATTTTCGATATCCCGCTGCATATTTTCCCAAGGGGCGGAAAAGCTGAAGTCTTTGAGGATGTCCTCGATCATATATTCGAGTCCATCACGCCCGCTATAGCTGATATAAATGCTGTAATCCCGCAGCGGTTTGTCGTCTGGTGCGCGAGAGGGTTTGACGAAAATATTTTTGTCGTGAATATCCGCGTGTCGGAATTGGCTGCAAAAGACCGAATTGAAGAAAGTTTCGGCAATCTCGTAGTTGCTGTGATTGGCGATTAGTTGTGCGTAGGTGGCGCGGGCATCCCGCCACAATTCCAGTTGGCTGGTATCTTTACTGGTAACTGAGTGCACCAGTTTGAGCACCTGGTTGACCTTGGTTTTGTACAGGTCGATGCGTTCCTTGTTGGCCTCATGTGCGGCCTGCCAGGAAGCGGTCTCAAAGCGCGCCTTGGCGCCCAGAGTGATGTTCTGATAGTCTGCGAAATACGCATCAAAACCATTCAGGATGGTCTTCGCGATGCGGCGGGCGGTCGGTGAGTGATTGGTCATGCACTAGACTTGGTTTTTGAGTTTCAGGTTAAGCATCTGCCTGGGGAGCATTTGGGGTGGCTGACGGGGTTAACCCGCGCCTTACCAGATTCCACCGCCCCGGCGCTTGCCGATCTCCCCGCGGCAGGGAATAAGCGGATAGTAGCACGGCACGCCGGAGTACCAGTTGAACGATTGGATAAGTAGTTTTGTCTTTTTCTTTGCGGTGATCGATCCGGTGGGCACTCTGCCGGTATTTATTGCGGTCACTTCCCGTCACGCCGAATGGCAAAAACGCAAAATCGCCTGGCTGGCCGTATTGGTAGCCGCTGGCATCTTGCTGTTCTTTTTATTGGTCGGTCAATTCCTGTTGGAGGCAATCGGTGTACCGCTGTCAGCTTTTCAGGTGGCGGGTGGCGTAGTGTTGTTCCTGTTTGCCCTCACCATGATATTTGGCGATAGTAAACCTGAGCAGGAGATGGAGATTGTCCGCGAGGGCCATGAGACTGCGATATTCCCGCTGGCGGTGCCCTCAATAGCTTCGCCGGGCGCCATGCTGGCGGCAGTGGTACTTACCGATAATCATCGCTTTGATATGATGCATCAACTCAACACTGCCACGGCGATGCTGGCAGTATTGGGGATTGTGATTGCACTGTTACTAACCGCAAATTGGATCTATCGGTTTATAGGGGATGCTGGCGCCAGTATCGTCAGCCGGGTGATGGGGCTGATACTCGCCTCGGTAGCCACCACCAATGTACTGCTGGGTATACAGCAGTTCTTCTCGATCTAAGCTGCCCAGTCAGAATGAACAGGCACCCCGAACGTCAGTTGGGGTGTCTGCACAAGTTTTCTCGTCGACTCGTTTCGATTATTCCGTGTTTCGATTCCCCCATGAAGGATGCGTTTTACTCAATAACGAGATGCTACTGATTACTGTGTTGTACTGTGGTGAAGCATGCTTTCTCTGTGGCTTTATTGTGCCAGTACAGCCAAAATACACCTGAGCAATATTCTATGACTTATTGTTTTGTTGTCTAAATATCATTAACTAATGGCCAAAAGAAGACTGTAGTCACAGTTACGCCCTTTGTTTGTTAGGCAATAGTCAGATGGTTGTTCACATCACTAAACCTAACTATGATTAAGTGATGCATAATGATAAGTAATTGTTTTACAAGAAATGAATTGGCTAAGAGATAAGATATTCAAAAGACAACCCTTTATCATTTACTTGATGTGTTCCCTTGCTCTTTTCTTGTTACTGTTTAGGAGTTTTGGAGACATGTTGTGTTTCATTGTAAGGACCTTTTACGGCAGTGAATCCTCTCTTATTTGTTCATGTTCCTAAAACAGCGGGAACAAGTTTTCGGTTCGGCGCATCAGCTTATTTTGGTGATGGCAGTATTTGTCTTGATTATGGACCGGAGTCAATGGAGACCAGCGATGTTGTAAAAAAATGGATGGGGGAAATCCCAGATCCATGGTCCTTTTTCCAGGAGATGAAATACGAAAATAGAAAAATGCTCTCGGGTCATTTTAATGCAATACGTTATGTCCCGGTATTTGGTCTGGAAAATACAGTGACGATATTGAGAGATCCAATACAGAGAGTGGTATCAGAGTATAAACACTTTTCTCGTCACAATAGATATAAAGGTGCCTTCAGGTCCTTTTACAGTAAGCCATCATTTACTAATCGACAGCTAAAAATTTTTAGGGGCTTATCTTGGCCTGCTCTTGGGTTTGTCGGTTTGACAGAGAGATATGATGAGTCTCTACAGTTGCTTAATAAAAAATTTGGTTTGGAAATCCCGTATCTGGCAGAGAATCTAGGGCGTGAAAAGCTTGAGGAAAAATATGATATTCCCCAAGATGAGTTGGAAGAGTTGCGTATTCTGAATGCAGGTGAAATTACTCTGTATAAAAAAGCGGTGTCACAGTTTGAATGGAGGGTTTTACTTTCCCGGCGAGGGGAGAGGTTTGTGGCGGGTTCTATTTTTAGTCAATCCAATAAACGTATTAGAGGTTGCGCTATTCCCGAACAAAATAATGAGGCGGTTGTGCTTCGTGTGAAAGTTGATGGGGCCTATAAGGGCGAAGTTCTAGCGAATGAATATCGTGCTGATCTACGCGCAAATGGTGCAGGCCGAGGTGGTTTCGTCGGTTTTTCTATAG
Source organism: Microbulbifer mixtoriginis (SeqCode) (assembly GCF_052466865.1). NCBI lineage: Bacteria > Pseudomonadati > Pseudomonadota > Gammaproteobacteria > Cellvibrionales > Microbulbiferaceae > Microbulbifer > Microbulbifer mixtoriginis (SeqCode). The sequence continues at coordinate 4,543,468 of NZ_CP174293.1, read as the reverse complement.
ACATCTCTGGCTTTGCAAAGGGGACAACTCTAGAGTGTGAGGTGGCTGAGACGGGACAACCGCTAGTAAATTCTCCCTGGGTAATTCGGGGTGAAGACTAAGTGTACTGGAGCAAGTGACTTTTCTTCGTTATTCCTACTGATCTTTCTATGGTCTATATTGACTGACTCTCCGGGCTATCAATCGCCAGCAAACTTATTGCCTACCTAGTAGAGGCATTATTGAGCTGCGGATAAGAGCATGATACTAATCCCAGTTTTACTAATCTTTGGGGCCCTCTCCTGGTATATCTGCACCCTCGCTGCCGGTGGTGGGGCCATGCTGATGATACCGCTGGTCGGCCTCTTGATAGGGCCACATTTGGTGGCCCCTACGATTACGATTGGTAGTGTTATTGCTGCACCTTCCCGCGTGTTGTTGTTTTGGCCATATATTAATTGGAGCGTTATTCGCTGGATGCTACCCGGTAGTATTCTGGGGGCGATGGTTGGTGCCTATATTTATAGTCAAATGCACCCAATATGGCTTCAGCTCTTTGTGGGCATCTTCTTGATGTCCACTTTGGTTCAATATCGGCTCGGTAGAAAACAATCTTCTTTTCCAATGCGTTTACCCTACTTTTTCTTACTTGGTGTAGTAGTCGCATTTCTTTCTGGGGTTATTGGTGCTATTGGTCCGGTGCAGAATCCCTTCTTTATCAATTACGGTGTTGATAAGGAAAATTTGATTGCAACCAAGGCGTTGAACACCATGGTCTTACAGGCCACCAAAATAATGACCTATCTTAGCTTTGGTGCTATCACCATGGATTTGGCAAGTTATGGCGTTGCTATTGGTATTGGAGGGATTATTGGAGTTTACCTTGCTAAGCATCGCATCTTGCGTATGAGTACACAGCGCTTTCATTACTATATGCTCGCTCTAATGTTCATTTGTGGAGTGTTTCTCGCATTACGATCTTTGACACAAATTGTTCAGTTAAGACCCGATATTTTTTCTGATATCACCTTACTCAGTTATGTACTAGTCGCAAAACGAGCCTATACCGATAAGCATTGAGACAGTGGAGTAATCTCTGTGATTAAGGATTAGTAATGAATAGGGGAATTGCTGCAATGTTGTGTCTTTTATGTAAATTCGAACTTTAGTGGTTGCTAGTACCTATGGTGCTCCGATTGAGAGCCAAAAGATACGCAAAACTTCATTGAGGGGGCGGATTGATCACTGTGAAAGCGTTAGCTAGCCAGAATGTCTCGCGTTAAGTGAGAGGCTGTCATTTACTGCTTTGGAGGAAGGCATTATAAGGGGTAAGTGTTATCCCCGCGCGCCAAGACTATGAAAGACAGAATAATAAGACTGCGGTTACTGGATCTTTGGCGTTCTATTTTTAAGTATTGGTACATCCGTCCCTCTTTCTATGTTTTTCTACTTTTAACCTTCTATGTCCTTTTCCTGCCCAAGATTCCGGTATGGGCGCATACTCCCCTGGACGTGAACACCAATGAGCAGGGGGAAAATTCCACCGGACTCCATGCGATATGGCACGACAAGGGTGGAGAGAGTGATATTTATAGTGCACGACAAGCTCATGAGCAGGGGAAGTTTCGCACTTTGGAAACAGCGGGTTCCACCGGTCTAAGCGCCGGTGTTTTCTGGTCTCACTTTACGTTGCGCAATCGCGACAGCCACCCGCTAACCCTAAATATTGAGTATGTCGATCACCAGCTGGTCGGTTTGCAAGCTTTTAGTCGGAAGGCGGGCAGTGGTGATCTCTTCCGCGAAGTGAGCAACCTTTCTATTTATGAGCCTTTTGCCCGTCGGCAGGTGGCGCATAACCGTTTTGTTTTTCCAGTGACCATCGCACCGGGGACCACTCAGGAGCTAATGGTAAGGTTCGATTCTGGCGAATTGGGTGTGGTCTTTCCCAGTCTGCGTATCTGGAGCCCCCAGGCATTGCAACAAAACAGTAAGGGTGAGACGAGCCTGATCGCTTTTCTGTTTGGAGGCTACTTTTTAATGGCGGTCTTTGCCCTGGTGGGAGCGATCGCAATCAAAGAAAAGATTCTCTATATCTATTCTTTCTACTGCGCCAGCAAAATCCTGGTGTGGGGCACGGTGCTGGGATATACCCATCAATACCTGATGATCGGCAGCTTCCACTGGGGATACGGCTCTCTTAGTGGAGCTGTGGCAATTATGGCCGGGCTTGTCTTTGCACGGACATTTCTCAAAACTCGTCAGTTCACGCCAAAGTTGGACTTCCTCTTACAGCTGATGTTGCTCAACGGTGCTTTCCTGATTGGTTGCGTGTTTTTAGAGCTGAAGGCCCTTTCCCAAATATCCATGATCATCGCGTTGCTTTGTTATCCCCTGGTCGTGCCGATCGCGATGATTCGCTGGCGCCAGGGAGAGAATGCTGCAGGAGTGTTTGCCTTGGGGTGGGCCACCCTAGTGCTGGGACTACTGGTGCAGGCTATGCGTGATCTCGGTTATGTGGTGCACAACCCAGTCAACTACTATTGGCCGCCGGTGGCCTCTTTTGTGGAGATGCTGGCGATTATGGCAGCGATCGGTTTAATGGTGCAGCGCCTGCGGTTGCAGAAGGATCGGGCGGAAAAAAAATACCTGCAACAGCTGGAAGTATCCAAGATCGATCTTGAGGAGTTGGTGCAGTCACGCACTCGGGAGTTGGAGGCTGCCAAGGCCAGGGCAGAGTTGGAGGCACGTACCGATCCACTTACCGGCATTCACAATCGCCGCAGTTTTTTTGAGGAGTCCAATCTTTTGCTCAAATTGGCTCAACGCAAGCAAATTCCCCTGGGTATATTGATGTTGGATATAGACCGCTTCAAATCAATCAATGATCGCCACGGCCACCTGATCGGTGATCAGGCCTTGTGTGCTACTGCCCGGGTAATAGCCCAGCATGTGCGTGAAGTGGATGTGTTTGGGCGCATAGGCGGTGAGGAATTTGCACTGTTGGTTAGTGCCGATGGCCCAGGTACGCTGGCTGTTGCCAAGCGTATCCATGAAGATATCGCCAAAATTATGATCAAGTCCGCTCTGGGGCCGGTGCAGTTTACCGCTAGCATCGGTGTGGCCCAGCTGCAGGGAGAGAGAGACGTGCTGGAATTATTGCAGCACGCCGACAACGCTCTCTACCGGGCCAAAAGGACCGGCCGCAATCGTGTATTAGAGTATGCGGTGGCGGAGGGCTGAGCTACTGCACATAGGTCACTGCGTTGAGCACCCTGATACGCACGTTTTCCGGTAGAGGTACCAGACCGATATTGCCGGCTTCCGATTGGGAATTTTGGCTCAACATAAAGACCAGCATCTGTCTTAGAGCCTGAGCAACATCATCTTTCTGATTGGCGTAGAGCAGCAACCAGGAAAAGCTGGTAATCGGGTAGGCATCTTTCCCTTTGGGGTCCCAGACCCAGGCGATCAGGTTGGGTGCGCCGCTCACAGGCAGTTTACTATCGGGAAATTCCACTTCTTCTAAAGCAGCTACTCCGCTCTTGGCATTGGCTTCGATAAATTGGCCCGCGCGATTTTCCAGGATTGCTACCGGTAAATTGACGATGTTGGCAAAGCCGTGCTCCACATAACCGATAGCGCCGGGTATTTCTCGTACTTTGGCCGCTACACCCTGGTTACCTGGTGCGATTTTAAAGGTCGACAGCCGGGGCCAGTCGGGTGTGCGGTCCAGTCCAATATTCTCACGGAATTCTTCACTAACGGCGCTGAGGTGGCCGGAAAAAATATAGGAAGTTCCGGAGCTCTCGGAGCGGGTAACCACTGAAATATCTGTGCGTGGTAATTTAATATCTGGATTACTGGCGGCGATGATCGGGTCGTCCCAATGGCGGATCTTGCCCATAAAAATGCCCACATAGGCTTCCCGCGACAGCTTCAATTTATCGATACCCGGTAAATTAAACACTAACACCACTTGCCCGGCAGTGACGGGTAATACAACACCTCCCTCCTTAAGCTTCTTGAGTTCATCGATTTCAATGGCCGCATCTGAGGCGGCAAAATTAACAGTATGGCCGAGAAAATCGCTGATGCCGTCGCCGCTGCTGCTCATTTCGTAAAAAATAAAAATATTGTTCTCGCGGTGGGTAAACTGGCGAAACCACTCCACATAAATCGGATAGGGGAAACTGGCGCCACTGCCGCGCAGATTAACGGGGTTTTCTGGCACCTGGGCTTGCACTTGTAGGCCGAAGAGTGAAATGCCAGCGGTCACCGCCAGTATGGCTACAAGGCGGCGTAGTACCGCGGTGTACCTTGATAACATGGGCTACCTCAACTAAAGGGTCACCGGTCTCTTATTGGAGACCAGCGACGAGCCGCCAAAAATAGGCTTCGATTAAAAAATTCTAGCAGGACCGGCGGCTTCGTGTGAAAGCGCGCCGTTCTGGGATGACTAGCTGCCCACTTCACCGCCATCGTCCCTATAGATGGCCAATACCGAGGGGCGCGGTGGCAGTTCCGGGTTGTTATCCGGCCAGCGGTGTAAAGGGTGGTCGTAAGTAGAGTTGAGGGCGTCGGCAGGGTGTTGCACTGCGATAAACAGAGTTGTGCCATCGGGAGTAAACTCGGGGCCGCACACCTCAGCGCCCTGCGGGCATCCAAAGAAGTGTTTGGGTGCGGCGCGCATTTGTCCCTCGGTGGCCATGGCCCAGAGGCCGTCGTGGAAGCCGAAACGCTCGCAGCCGTCAGTGGCCACCCACATGTTGCCATGAGGATCGAAGGCGACATTGTCCGGGTTGGTAAACCAGCCGTGATTAGAAATATTGTAAGTGGATTGCTGCCCGTAAGCGCCGCGCTCCACGGGATTCTCCGCATTGGGATTGCCGCCAAGTAAAAACTGGTGCCAGCGGAATTGGTCGCTGGTGTGATCTCGGCCGGTTTTTTTACCAGGCATGGCCGGGGGCACAATTTCCAAAATATGCCCGGCAGTATTTTGGTGACGGGGATTAGCTGCATCCACACCGTCTTCGGCGCGGCTTTTATTCTTGGTTAACATCACATAGGTGCAGTCGTTGTGGGGATTGGTCTCTACATCCTCCGGGCGGTCCATAGGAGTGGCGCCCAGCAGTACAGCGGCCTGGCGTGCGTCAATCAAGACATCTGCTTGATTGTGAAAACCGTTGTTGCTGTTTAGAGGGCCCTGCCCAAAAACTAGTGGCAACCATTTCCCACTTCCATCCGCATCAAAGCGTGCCGCATAGAGGGTGCCTTCGGTCAGTAAATTGCGATTGTGGGTTGGATCTTTGGGCAGATAAGCCTCTTTGGAGACATAGCGGTAAACGAACTGATGTTCGTCGTCATCGCCGCCATAGGCCACCACTGGTTGGCCCGGCTTACAGGCCAGGGTAAAGCCCTCGTGTTCAAAGCGGCCTAGGGTGGTCAGCTTGCGCGGTATAGATTGCGGGTCGTAGGGGTCGTATTCCACCATCCAACCAAAACGATTGGGTTCGTTGGGTTCTTGCTGTATATCGAAGCGTTGGTCGTAATCACCTAGGTTGCGATTGTGGGGTCTTACGCCGAAGTCACGGTGATTGCGCGCCTCGCGAGTATCCTCGACTTTGTTGGGATCTCCTTGGAAGGCGCCACCAAATCCCTCCTCGGCCATCAATACTGTGCCCCAGGGAGTCTTGCCACCGGCGCAGTTGCCAATGGTACCGAGCACCTGGGTGCCAGAGGGATCTGCGGTTGTTTGCAAGCGTTTGTCTCCGGCGGCGGGGCCACTAATTTGCATCGGCGTGGTCGCCGTGATGCGGCGATTGTAGGGGCTCTCCAAAACCGGCTGCCAGCCTTTGTCGGTACGTGTAATTTCTATTACCGAGTGGCCACAGGCGGCTAGTTCTATGGCTACATGCTCGGCACTGACTCCCCGCGTGGCACTATACTCATCGTTGTAACCAGAGAACATCAAGTGTGGTTGGGTGTACTCGTGATTTACACATAGTAGGCCGCGATAGCTGTTACCACTCTGGCAGTGGATATCTCCGTGCCCGGCAGGGGTATTCTCCGCCAATGGCATAAAGGCGATAAAGTCGTTGTTATAGCCAAAGCGTTGAGATTGCCCCTTCGCCGTCAATTGTTTCGGCTCAAATTCTTTGAGGTTAGCGACAATGGGGTCGCCCCACCGTAGCAGGATATCGGCGCTGTAACCCTGCGGTAAATGATGTTTGAAGTCCAAGCTGTGGGGAACTTCCTGAAATGAGAGATTCTCCCGATGATGCTCCGATCCGCAGCCAGGCATAAAGCTGGTTGCGGCGCCCGCAGCCGTGGCACCACCAATGGCCTTCAATAGCTTTCTACGATCAGGGTTTTCAGGAGAATCTTTCATTGCTGCTGCTCCGTTGCGGGGAACCTAATAAAATTAAATTAACCTGACCTAATTAAATCGATGACATATCTTTTACGCAATCGATTAATTAAAAGAGGTTAATAAAAAGCGATAAATAAATAAGAATATTTAATTTATCTGGGAATTTTTCCAGCTATTTCTGAAAGCTTGATGACAGCTTAAAAAAATCGTCATGTAAAGTTCATAGTCGCCTACTAGTCTGCGCCCCAATAAATACGCCGCCGGCACTAATTGGAGTGGGACGCCATGAAAAGCACAACCATCAATTTTCGAACGCTCAACACCCCCGTTACCGCGCTTTCCATAGCAGTTTTTTGTGCTAATAACGGCTTGAGTGCCAATGCTTATGCACAAGAGAGCCAGACCCGCACCATGGAAACGGTGACGGTTACCGCTCAGGCCAACAATGCGCGCAGCGACCTGGATCGCCAGCGTGACTCCAACCAGCTGGTGGCAGTACAAACTTCTAATGCCATTGGTGAGTTGCCGGATGCCAATGTAACAGAGGCCCTGCAGCGGATGGCTGGAGTTTTTATTGCCCGCGACCAGGGTGAGGGACGTTTTGTGGGGGTGCGCGGTATTGATCCCAACTTGAATGCCGCCAGCATCAATGGCGTCAGTCTGCCCGCACCAGAAATTGGCAGTCGCGCTGTGGCTCTGGATGTCATCCCCTCAGACCTACTTGCCAGCTTAGAAGTATTCAAAACCCTTACACCGGATATGAGTGCAGACTCCATCGGCGGGGCCATAGAAATCAAGAGTATTAACGCGCTGGACTACGATGGCAGTCGCTATAAATTCAGTGTTGAAAACAGTTATAGCGACCTGCAAGAGGAGCACAGTCCAAAATATGCAGCCACCATGACCAATGTTTTCGATCTTGATGGCAACAGGCGCTTTGGTGTCGCTCTGGCAGTCAGTCATCAGCAGCGAGGTTTCGGTTCTGAAAATATTGAAACCGATGGTAGCTGGGAAGCGCTTGTGGCCGAGGACGGTAGTGAGGGGATTGGGGCAACTGAAATAGAACAGCGGGATTACACCATTACTCGTGAGCGCACCGGTATGGCCGCGAATTTCGACCTGAAATTGAGTAGTGGTGCACGAATCTATCTGCACAATCTCTATTCCGACTTCTCAGATCAGGAGATCCGTCAACGCAATTCCTGGAAACTGGATGCAGAGCGCGATGAGCCAGAGACGATCTCCAGACATAGCGCCATTTGGGAAGAGGCGGCATTGGAAAAATCCTTGAAAGATCGTCTGGAAGAACAGGAGATTATTTCAACAGTATTGGGTGGAGAGCATAATTTCGAACAATGGGGTCTTGCCTACGTGCTGGGTTATTCTTACGCGGAGGAATCTGAGCCACATCGCCGCGATACCGACTTTGTCCTTGAACCACTGCGCCTGGGTTATGTGGAAGCGGGAAAAACTCCGCGTATGGAAGTGGACAGTAGCGACGCTGAAAAAATATTAGATCCCGCCAATTATCAACTGGACGAGTTGGTTATTGAGGATAATTTCTCCGAGGATGAAGAGTTGAGTTTACGTCTGGATTTTACCAGGGAGATAAACTGGGGCACCTATGACTCAACTGTGCAATTTGGCCTGCACGAACGCCAGAGGGAAAAACGCGGTGATCTGAATGCCAGCGTTTATGATGGTTTTGCCGGTGACTATACCTTGGCAGATTTTGTTCGTAACGATATTGATTACCGTCTCGATACCTTCGGACCGGGAGTTAATCCAGGCAATCTCAATCTATTTATTAATCGCAATATTGCCAGTTTTGAGATGGATGAAACTGAAACCGCCCTCTCTTCTGCGCGTGATTACCAGATGCAGGAAGATATCAGTGCGCTTTACGTAATGAATACCATCGAACTTGATCGCGCTCAATGGGTCTTTGGAGTGCGCTATGAACGCACCGATTTCAGTGCCGAAGGAATGCGTGTGATTGAATCCGAAGAGCCAGTACCCGGTGCCGAATTCATTGCCGATGAGGTCTATGCAAGTGCGGTCAATTATCAGCGCGATTACGATCACTTCTTCCCTAGTGTAAACTTCAAGCTTGATTACAGCGATAATATTGTGCTGCGTGCGGCCTACACCGAGTCCCTGTCGCGCCCCTCGTTTGGCCATCTGAATCCCTCGCCGGTGCAAATTGAGTACGACGATGGTGAGCTGGAAGTGGAAGCCGGCAATCCAGCTCTGCAACCTTATGAATCTCGCAACCTGGATTTCTCCGCAGAATACTACGCGGATCATCTGGGTATGCTATCGCTGGGATTGTTCCACAAGTCTATCGATAACTTTATTGTGATGTCCGATGTTTCCAGTAGCGCGGACTTTACTCAGTATATCGGTAACCTGATAGTGGAAGAGGCCGAAATACTTCAGCCTATCAATGGTGAAAGGGCACGGATTAACGGTGCGGAACTGGCTTGGACACAGGGCTTCGATAATGGTTTTCTACTGCGTGCTAACGCAACCTACACAGACTCTGAAGCCAGTCTAGGATTGGGGCCGGATCGTCAACGCAGCGACAAAATTTCTATGCCATCCCAAGCAGATCTGGTGGGAAATTTTATTGTCGGTTATGAGCGAGATGCTTTTAGCCTGCGCTTGTCTGCTGCTTTTCGCAGCGAGCGATTGCTGGAGGTAGGTATGGAGGATGCATCCCGTGATCGTTATGAAGAGGATCACTTGCAATTGGATCTCTCTGTGCGCTACCACTTGAACAACGGTTTACTGCTGACATTCACCGGAGTGAATTTGACCGATGAGCCTTATTATGTGCATAACTCTGGTTTCAACGGTCAATATGAAGAGTACGGGCCGACTTATGCCCTGGGCCTGAGTTTCAGTACTTTCTAGCGGGACAACATCTAAAACATTTTTAATAAAATTACGGTGTTTATGCACTGCAAGGAGCCTCACACAGGTGGGGCTCTTTCTCCGGAATTGAATGGCTTTCCATGAAAAAACTGCATTTTATTATTGCGATCATGCTCGCCGCTGCGCTACTCGTTAGCTGTGGTCACGATGTGGATTCTGTTTTACGCATTAAAAAGGCCTTGCCGCAACGGGTAATTCCCTTGGGTGCGATAGACGCAGAACAGATTCTGCCGATACGGGTTGGGACTGAGCAATATTTATTGCTTGCCAGCGAGCGTCGCGGTTTGCTTGTAATAAATTCCTACGGAGAAATACTCGCCTCCCAAGAGGAAAGGGTGGAACGCCTAGCCGTACAAGCTCTGCCTAATGAAACTTTACTGGTGGCCTCCTACGATGAGCGCCTGGCGCAAATAAATTTACATGAAATACGCCACAGTGATGGTTCAAATAACGTAAATTTTAGGCTACTGGGTAGCCAGAAAATGCCAACGCTACAGAGTGCCCTGTGCTTTTCCCAACAAGAACAGCGCACTCATTTGTTTAGCATTGGTGAAGATGGCATAGGTCGTGAATATTTATTATTCCCAGCCCAACAACAGTGGCAGATGCAAGAAGTACGTCCACTCTATTTTGGTGAACAAGTTAATGCTTGCGCAGTAAACCCACACTCCCAACGCCTGCTAGTATCTCAACCACCCATTGGAATCCTGAGCTTAAATACGAACGCGGAAAAAGATGAGCAGCGTAAATTATTCCTCAGTGCTCAATGGCTTGGTGAAGACTTCGGCAATCTATGGTTTGATGCTCGTAGTGAAAGTCTGTGGCTGAGCGCAGGTGATCAGATACATCGCTACCGACTGCCTTTTTCCTCAGAGGAGCCAGAGTGGCAACTTCATATTAACGAGAACCACTCGGCAGTCTCCCCAGTATTCTTAAATGGTCAGCTCTGGGCCCTGGATGTTGGTCGGGATCAGCTGTTGGTTTTTGATGATGTGGAAATTGATTACTTAGAAACTGAGTCTACAGGATTTGATCCCGAGAGCGGTGATTCAATCGTCAGTGTATTTGCTCGCAATCAGACGGACCCGGTAGAGTCATTTGGTGATGCTGCTGATGATCCTGCTATCTGGGCCAATAAATCCCAGCCACAGAATAGCTTGATTTTGGCAACGGACAAAAAAAGTGGCCTGAATATTTACAATTTATCGGGAAAGCTGCTCGAACATTTTGCTGTGGGGCGTGTTAACAATGTGGATATCCGCAGTATTGAACATCCTCATTATAGTGCATTAGCGGCAGCATCTAACCGCTCGACCCCCGGGGTAAACCTCTTTGCCATCACGGCTGAAGGGCATGTTGAGCACCTGGGGCTACGCACTATAAATTTGCAAGATCCTTATGGCCTATGTTTGCAGAAAACCAATAATCAGTTTTTTGCTTGGGTATCGGATAAAGATGCTGCCTTGCACCAGTTTGAAATTGATCTTGGCGAGAATCCTACAGAATTTTCGTTAAAAAAGCATACAGAAATAGTCGTAAATAGCCAGGTTGAAGGCTGTGTCGTCGATGATAAGTGGCAGAGGCTCTTTTTTGCTGAGGAGGATCGGGGGATTTGGTCACTGGGCCTTAAAAAGCAACAGAATAGTGAATACCAGGCTAAATTGGTTGCTGAAGTGGATGGTCAGACCCTGGTGGATGATGTGGAAGGGCTCGCCCTCTACCTAACAGAGGATAGTGGTTACCTGATCGCCTCTAGCCAGGGTAATGACAGTTATGCGTTATTCACACGTGATGGTAATGACTTTGTTGGTCATTTTAGGGTAACAATGAATATACGCTCAGGTATCGATGGAAGTTCTGAAACCGATGGTCTGGATGTTACCAGCCTGAATCTTGGGCCGGAATATCCAATGGGTTTGCTTGTTGTCCAAGATGGCAGGAATCGTCTGCCCAATGCCAAGCAGAATTTCAAATTTATTGATTGGTATACGGTGAGTGAGGCATTGGGTTTGTCGGTCTTTGTTAAAAATTAACCATTTATATTTTTTATGACAAAAACCTGATGGAATTTTCTATAGAATTGCTATGAAAAATATCGGGATTCGTCTTTGCTATAAACCTGATATACATAATAAAAATTGTTTTCTATATTTCCTGCTCCAAGCTATGATCTAGCGTTGTTGGTTATAGTGATTTTGATTAAATTTTCCATCTGAGCCAAAAAAACAAAATTTGGTGAAAGATTAAATCTAGGAGATCTCTGAATAATTCCGCGATTCCTTTGGCCTTCAGAGTAGTTTTCAATCAAAATGCTGCTTTGCAGGAATACCTAGAATTTCCAAGAAGTTGCAATACCAAATGTAAATCGCTCTGAAACCCTTAAGGGGCAGGCCATATCTGCCACGTTCCAGCTCTTACAGAGGGTTAGTACTATCCGCGGCTAACCTGTAATCCCTAAGACTCGCAGAGGCATTAAGGAATTATTTAGAGGCTCCGCTGCATCCCCGATAATGATTTTTGACTTATTAATGGATTAATTGTTGGGGCAGGTTTTGTATAGGTGATATATTTGCTTATTAACCAGCTCTTTAAAATCCCAGCTACTAACTGCCCCTGCGACTTTAAAGCTTAAATTCAGGAATATATTCAGCTGCAATTTTATCTACAAACTGGATTGGCAATCCGCCAATTAAATTTGTAAGAACAACTATGGATAGTTTATCCTCCGGATAGTGAATCATAGTTGCCGCATTTCCGCCGCTCGCACTAACTGCACGGTGATGTTCCCGATCGATAACTTGCCATCCAATAGCATAACCATTCTCTACATGATTAAACCCAGCAGTTTGGCCATTCTTTAAAGTGATCGGTGTCCAAAGAGAATGGAGGTTTTTGAGCAGCTTTTTAGACTGCAAGGCAATAAGATATTGCGCAATTTCTGTTGCTGTTGAATTCATGCCAGCTGCACTTTGTAATATGTAAGGGAATTCAACGTAGTTATTTTTGTGCTGGCCCTTATCGGAATCGTAGAGATATTGCCTTGCATGATTGTTAATAGGACGCGTCATGTGTTCAAAGCCGGCATCAGCTGTTAATTTCATATTGGCGATTTTAAGCTGATTATCGGTAATGAATTTTGGGAAGCCACCTTGTACGTATTTATCGATTATTTTACCGATAATAACATAACCCGTCTGATTATAACTAAACTGTGTGTTTACTTCAGATTTTAAAGGTAATTCTTTTACTTTGTTCCATGCAGCATCTGGGTTGCCACGAACAACCAAGTCAGCAAGATAACCACTGAAAATATTGGGCAGCCCAGAAGTGTGTGCCATTAAATGTTTTATCTTTATTGACTTCCAGTTGGCAGGTAAGTCAGTAAGGTGTTTGCCAATCTCATCATCTAAGGAAAGGCGTCCTTGCTCTGCGAGCTGTAGCAATGCAACACCCGTAAACGCCTTAGTCATTGAGTTAATTGGAAATACAGTGTTGGATCTTACCGGCACATTGTCTTGTAAATTAGATAATCCATAATTTCCCAGTTTGATTATTTCACCGTTTTTAACGATGGCCAATTGGAGACCAGGGATTTGGCGCTTATCCATGATACTTTTGATAAGATTATCCACAGAGTCTGCATATGCTGGAAAACTGATGGATATCATAACAACAGCTAGAATTGTTAAGCGTAGTCTAGTTAGTAATCGAAGCGTATAATTCATAAACAATATATCCTTATTGTTTTCCAATCTTGGGGGAGCTTTATAGCTGAATTGTCTTTTTTATAAAGAATATGATCAACGTTATAGCAAGACTGTTATCTTGCCATAGATTCTTGAAAGAAGGATGTTTTACTATAGAAATGTAATTATTTGTAATTTCTATTTTTCATGGATATTTATGCAGCCAATGTATTTATAGGCTAAATTATTGCTGCTCAAATATACTCAAAATAAATACACACTTCTTTATGGCGAATATCTAAGGTAGCAAGTATTTATATATATTAAATATCCGTTAATCACTTTAAGTTAAGAGCAGTTAAATTTCCGGTTCCTGTTGGGTTGTACAATGTATACCTCCACCACCGGCTGCTATGCCATCAATATTAATTTGTATAATATCGCGATTAGGAAATGCTCTTTGTAATTTTCGCTTGGCTGAGGCATCTGCATAATGATCGCCGAACTCAGGGGCTATGACCGCGCCATTGCAAACATAGAAGTTAATATATCCAGCGGCGAAATCCCTGTTGTCAAACCGCTCTCGAACTATTGAAGGTGCCTCTAATACAATAACTTCTAATTCGCGGCCACTGGCATCCGTTACAGAGCGTAGAATCTCAAGATGCCGCTTTGTTACGGCGTGATCGAAAGAGTTGGGATCGGGATCAAAGCCGGCAACAACTACACCTGGGTGTACGAAACGGGCATAAAAATCTGTATGTCCGTCAGTGATATCCATATCTTTAATGCCAGGTAACCAGATAATTTTCTCTAGACCAAGAAGCTGCTTTAATTCCCGTTCGCATTGTTGCTTACTAACACCTGGGTTACGGTTATCGTTGAGCACACAACTCTCGGTTATGATCGCGGTACCATACCCATCAACCTCTATCCCGCCGCCTTCGAGTATCAGGTTAGTTTGGATACTGGGCACACCGGCCGACTGAGCAGTGAATGCAGCAACCTCTGCATCATTATCAAAATCCTGCTTTTCTCCCCAACCATTGAAGTTGAAGTCAATAGCCGCTTTATCACCGTTTTCATTTACAATAAAAACGGGGCCTGTATCACGTATCCACAAGTCATCTAGAGGGCAAACAACTAGTTCGATCTTATCTCCCATTAGTCGCCGGGCAAGTGGGAGGTCTGCTTGTCGAACCAGCATTGAAACGGGCTCGTACTCCGCAATCGTCAGCGCAATTGTTGCCAAATTCTGCTGGACTTCCCTCAGGAGTTTCCGTCCCCAAATTTTGCGGCTTGCACCAAAGGCCATCCAAGTACGCAGGTGAGGCTCACCCTCATCTGGCATGTACCAAGTACTTTTACTATTCATTACTGCAAATGACTCCTTGGTGCCACTCAGTAGAGAGGCTGCAGTAAAAGCACCTAGAACCTTAACGAAATTACGACGATTGGTCATAAAGTGACCTCCCTTTCTTGACACAAATGATGCTACTGAAGATGATAAGTTGTTTAAAAGGATATCAGGTTAACTAACCCATAGCAGTAACCTATGTATATTTGCCTCTTTTATGGCTACCAATAATTCACAATAAGTATAAAGTTCACAATCATCATAAAAAAGTGATTCATTGCTTCTTAAAATACGCAATTCAGAGTCATATGTGTTTGAAAGTGTTGGCCAGTAACGTTTTTTATCAAGTAACTCAATATCTAATGGAATAAATGCCTATGAATGCTCGATTATCTTAGTTCTTATTTCACCTAATGTCGGTTTTAATAGATCATATAGTTTACCTAAGCTATTCCATAAGCAACCATGTGAGCAGTAAGGCTCTTGCTGAGTATCATTAAATGACAGATTTAATTTCCACTCTAATGCTTTTTTGCAACAGATGCCAAAACTATTATTGTGAATTAATGTTGAAGTTCATGTCCAAGGGTCAAACATATCATTCCTTTTTTTGTAATACTTAAAATTGGTCATTTTATTGTTAGTTTTTTTCTGTAGGCATGAAAAATATACTTTTTAAATTGCCAATTTATTCACGGAGGATTTTCAAAGCCTTAGGATCCAGATAGGGTAAGCTTTAAACATAGAGTGTTGTTTATGGCTTAAGTAGCAGGCTTGCTGGCATCTTTGAATTGTTATCTTATTCTTGTCTGGTAGAGGGCGCTTAGATGAAAGTTGTTTTTTATCCTCTCAATTTATTTAAGCTTTTCTTTAAGGTTGCATACGGCGATCTTTCCGAGATCTAAATAACTTCCTGATGCTCAAAATCAGTTAATAAGTCTGACATTATTTGATACAGTCGCATACACTTTTTTCGTCATGATATTATGTGGTGTCTGAAGCTGGAATAAGCATTATCACAATATCACTTTCACTTATTAACTAGGCCGAGCCCTCTAAGTCCAACTTAAACTGCCAGGAACTTAGGGGGCTTGGTGTTGAAATTTTATGCTCGGATGAGTATCGTTAGGGGGTGACGGCTATAATTACAGCTAACCATTAATATATATTTACCATCCACTAACACTATGTTTTTCGCCTACTTTGGCGATCATTCGTATCTGTTGTTTTCCACCTTCAGATCTCTTGAATACTAAAGAGCTAACAGAAACTTCATAGGATTGCTCTCCAGTCATCTTTTCTATAACTTCAGTTAAAGATTTTTCGAGATCTTCTGCAGAAATACAAATTAAGTCTTTATTTCTATCTAAATCCATTGTCTACCTCTATTCTCACCAGTTGTTACAATCAATTTCTATCGTAAATTCAATAGCATAATCATCAGAGCATCCCCCTGATGCGTATTCGAATAGACTTATGTAAATTGAGTGAAACTTAGAACCTGTAATTTTCTCTAAGTTTTGCCTTAACTCTGCTTCTAATCTTCCTGGTGAGAGGGACTTTAGTTTTTTAGGATTTTCTTCCATAAATAAATCCATTTAACGGGAAAAGGTCATAAAATATTTAGCTCAATCATTACTGGTGTAAATTTCACCAGTCGGTATACCCTACAATAATATGTCCTCATTGTGTATGTGTTCAATTCAAAATTACAATTTATTTTGTTTTTTTGTATTTTATCTCAATGTGATAGTTTTTAAGTCTAAGTTTTCGTGTCCATCTTTGAGTTGTGTATGCATACCTCTTGGCAATCCCTCGACCTTGATCTCAATACCGGACTCCGAGAATTTACCCTTTGCATACATTTCTATAAATCTGTTTGCCAACTTATGCCCATCATGAAGATGTTTTTCTGGCCAACCCACCAGGCTAATGTCGGGCATTCAAAATATTCGCATCCCCCTTGGATGTAACCAAATTCCATCTTTCTCCGGAGATTACATTAGAAAAGCATGTTTTTGTAAAGAAGGTCTCCGTGGTTCAAAAAAAGTATCTGACCACTGATCAGGCGTTTAGAGCCTAGCGTTTTGAAAGTCTATTACAGCACCCCCCTTTGTTCTGTAATGACTTCAATAATACCAATGGTGTTTTTTAGGTACTTAAGTGATTGTACGTCCTTAAACTCACCTGGCACTATGGCCATACTGTTAGTTTGTATTGTTTTTTGATATAACTCCGGTGATTACGTTTTTAGTAGTTGCCCATTGTTTCTGGCGGTAACCAAATTTTAGGTTATGACTCTGGTGTGCCATTGCTTCATATCCTTTATCATCGCCTTGTAAGTTTTATCATTAGTTTTGATTGTGCTGCGACATTCCATATTGAATAAAACAATTTTCTTTTTATTTGTAGCTACTTTGCCTGTGTCGATGTCTACTTCCAGGATGGCACTTTCTAGTTGCGAAATGTCAATACTGTCTTTTTTGCTTTGATACTTAAACCAAGATTTAATCTGCTTGGCTATATGTAGATCTACGGCGCCAGAAATAGAATGATGAGCTTCGCCCGAAAGAATATTTACAAAGATAGTACCATCTGGTAAGTCGGACATCATTTCTAGGTCATTGCTCATGCGCCAGCCGAAAAACATTTTACAAACTATATCTGCATAATGATTTAATCGCTTCCTACGCATTTTTTTAATCCAATATTCATTGCTGGTATTTTTTGTCACTCCGTATTTTGTAATGTAATTGACATTTCATGCCAGCTAAGCCCGCCATGATCAGAATCCGATTTTCCAAGGTGTATAAAGCCGTATTTGGCATACATGCCAACAAGTTCAGCCTGACATATAAGGTAAATTTTTATTTTCCCTATATCCCGCATGGACTCAATAAATCTCTCCATTAACGTACTTGCCATGCCTTTCCCTTGATATTTAGGGTGAACTACCACAGACATGATGATAATGTTCTTTCCACTCGGATCATGGCCTATTAATTCTTTGAAGTTTTCATCGGATAGTTCAACCTTATGGGTTGCTCCTGAATTAATAAAACCAATAATTTCCTCACTGTTTTCTATAAAGAGAAAACCATCAGGGTAGGTCTTAATTCGCTTTAAAATTTTTTCTGTAGTTGCGGCCTCGTTACCGGTATAGGATACAGACTCAATCTCATAGCACCTATCCAGATCTAGCTCATTTGCAGTGCGAATGTTTACTTTAGACATTTTCGATTAATAGTCCTAAGAAAAAACATTTATATGGTGATTAACAGGACCTCTACCACCTTGATTTCTATTCCAAACGCATTTCTGCGCTAATGTCTCCCAAAAAACATAATAAATCAATCTGCCACTTCTAAATGGTTCCATGGTGCATACCAGAGGCTGATAGAGCAATAAATCTACAATTCTTTAAGTTTAAGAGGCGTTCTACCTTTTTGCGGAGGCTCGATAAAAAAAATGATCAAGGTGATCTAAATCTTTCAGTAGATTCGGTCATATTTTTTGAGAGTATGTGGGGAAATAGGAGTGTTGGAGGGGGAGGACGCTAAGGGTATTCCCTAGCGCCGGATGAAGAAGATTTAAATACCTAACTCAGCCCTCAAGGCTGCCATTTTTTGCGCATTCTCTTCTTTGGAAAGCGGGGTGCCGGGGTTTTCTTCCAGCTTTAATTGTTCCGGGGCGCTGAGTTTTTCTCCTTGCAGTACGCGTGCACAAAGTTTGCGGTAGTGCTCTACAAATACCGGGTAGGCGATAGATTCTGGGTTGTTGGAGAGAAAATACCAGTTGGATTCACGCCCGGCGTGGTAAACCGCTGGGTGGCTCCAATTGTGGTTGGTTTTGGGGCTGGGCGCATTGCAGGCTTCGCGGTAGGCGGCGCGGGCTTCTGGCAGGCCGTTTTCGCCGGCGGCGCAGAGCTGCAGCATTTTGTGAACTGTGGGCAGGTATTCGCTCTGCAGTATCGCGCGCTTTGCGCCCTGCATAATATCCTGGGCTTCAAAAGCGGCCAGCGCTTCGAGCCACAGGCGTTTTGCGTGATGCAGGGTTTCGGTATCCGGAAATGCGGCACTGAACTGGTTGTGGTAATTCAGTTTAAACAACGCGAAGACTTCGTTAATCGCGCGCTTTTTTTCGTTCAGTAGTTCCTGATCTTGCGCATTACCAGTTTGTGTCTGTGAGTATGTCGCCGATTGAGCGGTCGCGGGTGCGCTGGTTTGCGCTGTTGTGGGCGTCTTGTGGATTGCCATAAGAGTTTCCTATTGCCAACTTGTTGCGCTCTGCCCATTGATGGCGAGCGTGACGCACAAATACGGCGTCCCAGCTTTTGCGCGCGGCGTTTTGGCCGCGCCAGTAAATAATAAATTCCGGCACCAGTGATAGGGCGAAGTCACGCTCTATCTCGCACTGGTTCACCAGGTGGCTAAGGCAGTCACCGCCGGGCTGCCAGTTGCGCGCTATGGGTTTGGCTACCGGGTTTTTCTCAATACCCTGGCAGTAGTAGGCCCATTCCTCGCGAGCGTACTCAATAAACAGCTCGCCCCAGCGCGCGCTGTGGCCACCGCGCTCTGTCCACTTGTAAATAAATTCCGGCAGCAGTTCGGCGGCAAAGCGCGGGTTGATTGCCAGGCGCTGTAGCTGTTCCCAGGTATGTTCACTGGGTTGCCAGTCGCGCGTCATGGCAGTGGGTTTGCGCTTTTCAATAAATGGAGTTTCCTGTTTCTCCCAGTCTTCCATGATCCAGTCATTGAATTCCAGATCCCAGGAAATGGATTGCTTGCCGCTGGAACGGTGGTAGTCGAGGAAGCGCTGTAGGCCGCGGCTGACAAATGTACTGGGTACCCCCTCGTCGGCCAGTTTGCGCAGGGTGTCGTTGTTCGGTTGCCAGTTATCCGGCAAGGCCTGCTTGCGCTGGGCAGTAGCGCGAAAGGCTTCCCATTTGCTCTTTACCTGGCGCAGGAACAGTGAGCCAAAGGAGTGGCGTGGCTCGGCTCGTTCGCGCCAGTAGGTGACAAACTCCGGTAGCTGCTCCCGCACAAAGTGTTCCGGGATACCGAGCTGGCTGATGCGCGCCATAGTTTCGGCATCCGGCTGCCAGCTGGGGGCAATGGTGTTGGCACTGCGATTGGCTGGTGCCGGGGTGCGGCTCGGTTCCGGGGTTTGAGCCAGGGCTGTAGGGCGGCGGTGTTCACTGGGCAGGGTGAACTTGAGGACTTCACTGCTACCGAAAGGAGCTGCGCCCAGCATCAGGGCGCCCTGATTGCGCAGACTGGTGGCTACCCGCTGGATATCTGCTGCCTGCCAGAACGGCAGAAGCAGATAGAGTTGCTCGCCGGTGGCGGTAAACCAGTCCCGCCCAGCGTAGGGCTCCGCGGGCAGGAAAGGTATCAGGTCGCCCAGGGCGGTGAGCAATACCGCTTCCTCCAGGCCAACAGTTGAGGCCAGAGTCGGGGAGATACTCAGGGGTCTTTCGGGAAGCAGGGGGTGTTTCATGGCGCGATAATAACACTCCGGCGTGGGGCTTGCGCGGCCTTTACAGTGGCTCTTTATGGCCTGCTTTTGCCAGAGCAAGGCGCGCCAGTCCAGCCGCTAAGCTGAATAATGGCGACCCGGAAATAGTGCAGGGAAAATTATGGCTGTAACCCGTTGCCTTACCCTTGGGGTAAGGTTGTAACTTTGTCGCCAGAAACGGTATTGCGGGAGAGCATTATGGCGAGAGAACAGCAAGCAGCGCAGACACTATTCCGCCTCAGTGGCGTGAGCTGTGCCGGCTGTGTGAATAAGATTGAAAGCGCCGTGCAGGGTGTTGCGGGGGTTCAGGATGCCCGCATAAACTTGGCCGATAAAACCCTTAAGGTGCAGGGCGCGGCGGCGCCGCAAAGTTGTATCGAGGCGGTGCGCCAGGCGGGTTATGACGCCGAGGTGGCCAAGAGTAGCGAGCGCCAGCGGCGCGAAGAGCAGCGTGCCCAGGAAGAGCGCCACTATCACCAGTTACTGTGGCGCTCCGCTATCGCCCTGGGTGTGGGCCTGCCGTTGATGGCCTGGGGCCTGATCACCGATAAGATGTCCGTCAACAGCTTCGCAGATCAGCTGGCTTGGGGCGCCATGGGGCTTATTACCCTGGCGATTCTGGTGTTCTGTGGTGGTCAATTTTTCAGCGGGGCCTGGAAAGCGCTACGCCACCACAGCGCCACTATGGATACCCTGGTGGCCCTGGGTACCGGCACGGCCTGGCTTTTTTCCATGTTGGTGGTGCTGGTGCCCCACCTGTTGCCGGAAGCGGCGCGCCATGTGTACTTTGAGGCCAGCGCCATGATTATCGGTCTGATCAGCCTGGGCCAGGCACTGGAAGTGCGCGCTCGCGGGCGTACCAGTGCGGCGGTGGAGAAACTGCTGGAGCTGCAGGATACCTCAGCGCGGGTTCTGCGCGACGGTAAAGAAGTGGATCTGCCGATTGAGCAGGTTCAGGCCGGTGACCAGTTGCGCGTGCGCCCCGGAGAAAAGATCCCGGTGGATGGCGTGGTGCTGGAGGGCGGTAGCCTGGTGGATGAATCCATGCTCACCGGCGAGCCGGTGCCGGTGAAGAAGGGCGAGGGGGACAATCTGGCTGCCGGCACCCTGAACAAGAACGGCAGCTTGCTGTTCCGGGCGGAAAAAGTGGGGGCGGACACCCGCCTGGCACAAATTATTGAGATGGTTAAAAACGCCCAGGGCTCTCGGGTGCCCATTGCGCGCCTGGCAGACAAAATCTCGGCCATTTTTGTGCCGGTGGTGATGATCATCGCTGTGGTGGCGGCACTGGTCTGGTTCAACCTGGGACCGGATCCGCGCGCCGCCCATATGCTGGTGGTTCTTACCTCGGTGCTGATTATTGCCTGCCCCTGCGCCCTGGGGCTGGCTACGCCCATGTCGGTGATGGTGGGCGTGGGTAAGGGTGCGGAGTACGGTGTGCTGGTGCGCAACGGCAAGGCGTTGCAGCAGTCCTGCAATCTGGATGTGCTGGTTGTGGATAAGACCGGCACGCTCACCGAAGGCTCACCACGCCTCACCGATATCGAGAGCGAAGGCGATAGCGATGAGTTACTGCGTTTGCTGGCGAGCCTGGAACAGGGCTCGGAGCATCCGCTGGCTGAGGCGGTTGTGACTGCGGCCCATGAGAAAAAGCTTGATCTACAAAAGCCCAGTGATTTCGAAGCCATTACTGCACATGGGGTGATGGGGGTTATTTCCGGTAAAAAGATACTGCTCGGTAACAGTAAGTTAATGCAGCGGGAAAATATTCCCCTGGGTGACTGGAAGGCCCGCGCCAACAATCTGGCGGAGGCAGGGCGTACGGTGATGTATGCGGCAGTGGATGGTGTACTGCAGGGAATTATCGCTGTGGCTGATCCGATTCGGGATGATGCCGCAGCGGCCATAGCCCGTTTGCGTAAGTTGGGCTTACGCCTGGAGATGCTGACTGGTGATAACCAAGCCAGTGCCGAGGCCGTTGCCCGCCATCTTAAAATCGATAAAGTGCACGCTGAGTTATTGCCGGAAGATAAAGAGCGCATAGTGGCGCAACTGCAGAAAGACGGTGCGCGTGTGGGCATGGTGGGAGATGGTATCAATGATGCCCCAGCACTGGCTCGCGCCGATGTGGGCTTTGCTATCGGCGCCGGTACCGATGTCGCTATCGAAAGTGCCGATGTCACCCTGATGCGTTCCTCCCTACATGGAGTCGCCAATGCGGTGGAATTATCGCGGGCGACTCTCGGCAATATCAAACAGAACCTTTTTGGAGCCTTTATTTATAACACCCTAGGTATACCCATCGCCGCAGGGGTGCTCTTTCCGCTCACCGGCATGTTGCTGAGCCCGATCGTGGCCGGTGCCGCTATGGCACTCTCCTCGCTCACCGTGGTGAGCAATGCCAACCGTCTACGCTTCTTTAAGCCCTCGGAGGTGCACTAATGATTGCGACCCTGGTAAATACCATCGGAGTACTGCTAATTATTGCCATCATCTGGTGGTTCTGGCTGGGCCCGAGGCGCGGTGCGGCAAAGACAGTGGCGGTCAGTGAACAACTGCAAATACTGGTCAAAGATGGGGTTTATGAGCCGGATCATATTCGCCTGCCCTCGGGTCATGCCGCCACGCTGCATTTTTTACGGGAAGATCCCAGCCCTTGCTCCGAGTGGGTGATTTTCCCCGATCTCGAAATCAGTGCTGAGCTAGCGCTCAATAAAGAAACCACGGTAGAAATCCCTGCGGCCAAACCGGGAAAATATCCCTTTAGCTGCCAGATGCAGATGTATCGTGGGACACTTACCCTGGAATAAAGTGAACTCAACCGGAAGAGGTCAGTTTATTTTCTGAGAACAAGTCAATTAAGGTGTAATTTTTTCCAGTCAGGACCGACAACATTAATAGGTCTTCAGGCACTTCCTTCACAGCTAACCCGATTTAGAACACTTAATGGGTCATCGGAGCATAGGGAAGTGCCCGGAGGAGACAGAGGGGAAGCCACTAGGTTTTCCAGAAGTGCTATTTACGATTTGGTCCCTAAATAATGAACACCTTTTTGCAAAAAACTTCTAGGGCCCTGCTGGGCCTTTCATTTACATTGATTGCTGCTGCCTTGTTTCTTGGCCAGAATGGGGGCTTGGCCTCCATTTTCGGATTTTATGGCGTTAATAGTGAGGCGGGCTTGCATATCGTAAGAATTGCCGTAGCGCTACTCTTTGCGGTAGCTGCGGTTGTAGCCCTGCTATCACTGTTAAAACCACAATATATTCGCCCTCTGGCACTCCTGATTATATGTATATCCTTGGTCCCTCTATTAAGTCTCTTCGGAAGTGCGCACTGGATCGATAGCCTTGGTGGGTTTCCCGCTATTGGCTCCGGGCAGGGCGTGATCAAGTACTTTGCCCTCACAGCGATTGGTCTGACACTGTTGAGCTGCAGTGCCTGTCAGTCAATGCGCTATATCTGGCTGAACTATTTACCGGTGGGGTTGGTTCTGTTGTGGATTGGCGGAATGAAGTTCACTGCAATAGAAGCCCAGGGTATTGAGGCCCTGGTGAGTAGTTCACCCTTGATGGCATGGCTCTATAATTTCTTTAATATACAACAGGCCTCCAATCTGATTGGCATTTATGACTTGATCGCTCTGATCATTCTGGCTTTGGGGTTAGTCATCCGGCCCCTGTTTTGGCCGGGGATACTGCTCTGTGGTGCGGTGTTTGTAACAACTCAGACTTTTCTGTTCAGCTATCCCGGAAGCTGGCAAAGCCCTGGAGTTTTGGCCTCTAGTGGCATATTTATTATTAAAGATCTTTGGTTTATCGCCAATCTGCTAATAATGATCGATATCCGTAAGCACCTAAGTCACTCAGTTACCGGTAAGTAACAGGGTTGCGTCTAATCTTAGATATTGAGGTGTAAAGAATAGTATTTTTAGATTTTGGAGCATAAATGACTCCTTTGGCAGTTGGGCCTTGAGGGTTTCATTTCCTTCTGCCCCTGCCTCTCAGTAGACCTTTTATGGCGGCATAACATATGGATGATTTAATCTTTTTGCCCTTTAGCCAGTTTTTAGAAGACTCGTCTACTGAGTGAATATGTCTAGGTAACACAGGGATGTGTAGCTTTATGACTACTAAATAAAAATGAGGTGTTTATTGGTCTTCTAGTCTTGATTATTTTTTTAAGAATAATTCCTAATTTTTAGTCATATATTCAGAGAGATTTTCTTGCTGTCTAGGTAGTTACTTCCCGTTGCCTATCTGTCTAGATCTTTCTAAATATTTATATGCGGTTTTTATTTTTCTTTTATCAGGACAGTAAGTTTAAATAGAAATTCCCTTAAATGAATAATTTATTTCTTTCTCAAAATGGCGGTATGGCTTTTGGTGACAAATTTTCACTATGTTTGCATAATTGCGAAATTATTTGGAACCGTATCTAAAGGTCAAAGTCCATTAACCTGACAATAACGCCTCACAAGTATTTTTTAAATAAAGCGATGTTTACTTGGTCGGGCAAAAATAAGGAAGTAAATAAACCCAGGAAGGAAATCGCACATGCATAAATAATGGCTGTTGATATGACTTTACGAATGAAAAAAGCAGTTTCGTCACTGAAGAAACCTGCATTAAACAAAACTCTATTGGCGATGATTCTGGTGGGGGTCAGCTCTAATACAATTGGCCATGGCTACGTAGAAGAATATGGTGGAGGTGTGGCATCTGCGCGGGGTACTTTATGTAAATACCCTCTAGCCTCTACAGGTCAAAAAAACATAAATTGTGGAGCCGTTCAATGGGAGCCGCAAAGTGTTGAAGGGCCGGAAGGGTTTCCAGAGAGTGGCCCTGCTGATGGCATGATCGCTAGTGCCGGTAGTAATGTATGGTCACCATTAAATGAACAAACTGCTGACCGCTGGCTGAAAACTCCCATAACTGCTGGTAAACAAACTTTTAAGTGGCACTTTACCGCGAATCACGTAGCTCGTGACTGGAAATATTATATTACCAAACCGGATTGGAACCCCAATCAACCATTATCCCGAGCTTCATTTGATTTAAATCCATTCTGTACTATTGATGGAAATAATCAAAAGCCACCCATTGATATGCATCACGAATGCGTGGTTCCTGAGCGAGATGGGTACCAAGTTATCCTTGCCGTGTGGGATGTGGCTGATACAGCCGCGGCCTTTTACAATGTTATCGACGTAGAATTTGATGGCGATGGCATACCCGAATCAGAATGGAATCAAGGTGGAACAATTAATCCAACACAAAACTTAAAAGTTGGCGATAAAGTTTCCACACGTGTTTATAGTAGCAGTAATGAAGAGCCAGTTTATGCAACAGTGCTGGAAATTGCTACTGATGAGCAGGGTATGGCTAATAACTGGGCACATGACCTTGCAACCAAAATCAATCAAGAACAGACCAGTATTCGCGCAGGCCAGTTTAATGGCGAAGATCAATTTAGCCCTGTCTTTGGCTCAAACCCAATATATTTACAGGATGGCAGCGGTTTAGAGCGTGTTGAAATTCATTATGAAATCAATAGTCCAACACCAGATTATGATTTAAATGTGTCAGGACTTGAGGATATGTACACAATATCTGATGATCCACTCTCACTACAGCTTGCTCTCACCGCAAAAGGAAATATCAGGGCTGAGCTAAAAGTCTTGAACCATGCTCGTGAAACACTGGCTAATTATGAAGTCAACATGAGTGACGGTCAGAGATTAGATAGGACTTTGACACTTTCAAAGTCTGAACCTGGCCATCATATGCTCGTTATTGTGACAAAAGATATTGATGGCAATTTGATTGATCAAACTACACAAGATTTCCACTTGATGGAAGACGAAACTTCTCCACCGCCAGCAGGTGACTACGACTTTGTTTTCCCCGAAGGTCTAAAATCCTATACGGCAGGAACTAAAGTAATGGGCAGTGATGGGAATATTTATCAATGTAAGCCCTTCCCTAATTCTGGCTACTGTGTCCAGTGGAGCAGAAGTGCAAACCAGTATGAACCTGGCAGAGGTAGCTACTGGCAGATGGCCTGGGAAAAACTATAAATCCAACTAACCAAACAAGGCCCCACTAGGGGCCTTTTTGTATTTTACGATGTGCATTACTTACGTTGAGCTACTCCAATAGGGCACTGGCTCTATTTAGTATGTGATTTGCAGTTTTCTATGGGTTTCATGAATTTCTTTAAAGCTGGGAATTCTAGGAGGTTTGGATAAGTAATTGTAGGCTGCTCGCATATGGCCAGCACAACGCCTAGCCGGTAAATTCCCAATGCCAGTGCCCAAGCCTGGGCAAACTATGGAGTTTATCTTCTTCGTGGGGCCTGACTTATTGAATAGTTTTACTGAGTTTAAAATGGCCCTGAAAGCATAGTAGGCATTCATGGTATTTGATATGTCCTCAGGAGTACGCATAGTGGGGGCAGAAATCATGTAAGGCCAGTTGGCATTCGAGGTTGAAATCACTATTGCTGATCCAATGGGCAGTTCACCATGAAAATCAGATTTAATTCGCTCTTGTAACTGATCTTCCACCTCAAACCCTAATTCATTTCTAATCGGCAGGTCGAGGCCTCCATCCATAATTCCAAAACTGTTTGCTGGGCTTACCATTGCATCGGCAGGTTTTGAGAAATAATCACCCTCAATAATTTCAAAAATCTCAATATCACTAAAAGCCTGGTGCCATGCTTGAGTCAGCTCTTTTGATTTGTCGATTAAATATATCTTGTCAGGGAGCATTGTCTTTTACTTATATTTTGGGGGTAGGCACTTTATATCTTTGTGCTCATCAAGCACTCAATATGTCCCGTATGATTATCTACTTGCTCTTTTTGTGAGTGAAAGCCTTGAGATAGGTAAAACTGATAGCTATTAACATTCTCTTTGTAAACCGTTAGGTTTAACGGGTTTCTCTGTGATTTAGCGTGTGCTATAAGCCGTTTCCCAATGCCCTGGCCTTGGAATTCTGGATCCACAAAAAGCGCGGCTAAAGTATTGTCAGCTAGAGAGTAAAAGCCATATATCTTTGAGTGTATATCATAGATATAGGTTTCTGAGTTTGGTATATAGATATCGCGCATATTACCTATTTGAGACTCCCAGAAGTCAGCTGCGATAAAATTATGTGCCCTAATGGAGGCTTTTAGCCAAATATTTAAGATGGGCTCTATGTCGTTTGGGTTGTAGCTTCTAATCATTGTCAGTATATATCCTGAGCCATTAAACCTAGGCTCAATAGCCTAAGGGAAGATTAATACGATATTGACATACCTGATTTATTTTTGCAGTTGAGTTTCCTGGGGAATCCTGATTGCTATTTAGAGCTGCCAATCAGAGTATTAAACCTGATAATGACTCAAAAACATCTCCGCAGTACGCTCCGCCAGTGCGGCTTGTTCGGTTGAGCTAGGCGGGCCGGAGAGTTGTAACATTTGTGGCCAAAAACAGCTTCCCTTAATTAAGTTGTGTATCTGCCCGCTGGCGATTTCTGGGTCCAGTGGCTTCAGTCGGCCATCGGCTGCGGCGGCTTTAATCCAGCGTTGTACGCCGGTTTCATGGGCTTTGTATTTTTCCATTTCCTGACGCAGGGCTTCCGGCTGGTGGAAGAAGTAGTCGAAGGCCATACGGTTTAGTTCAATATACTGCGGGTTGCAGATAGTTTTAATTTCCAGCGCCAAAAGCGTGTGTAGTTGAGCATAAAGGTCGCTATCCGGGTTGTAGTCACAGCCTGGGGACTGGGTTGCCTGCTGCCAGAGCTCGCCAATCAAAAACATTACCAAGGCTTCCTTGCTGGCAAAGTGGTTATATACCGTGCGCTTGGACACCTGGGCACGTGCTGCCAGCTCATCCATACTGGTTCCCTGAACGCCCAGTTCCTGAAAGGCCTGCTTAGCGGCATCAATAATGGCCTGGCGCTTAATTTCGCTTCTGGTCAGCTTCTTTTCACTCATGTGACTCTCGATATCTCTGCTTGCGTCAGGAAAGCTACCTGGCGGGGAATTAATCTAAGTGATTAATTTTACACTAACTGGTTTACTTTTTCTTCTACCGAAAATAAACTGTACTGTATAGTTTACTTGGTGGCATCTATGAAGAAGCGCTGGTGGTTATTGCTAGGAGTGATAGGTATGTCCGTTGGTCTATTTAATAGCTGTGCTACACAGCCGCAAAAGTTTCAAAACACGGAGACCGTTTATAAAGCGGGGCTGGGTAAGATGGTGGACATCATTGCAGCCTATGCCCGTGCTGAGAGGGCGGCACCGGTACCTAGAGCACCTCTTCCGCTACAGACGATCACAAAGGAAATACTCACAAATAATGAGGGGCAGCCCACGATCTATCGCCTGGGGCACTCATCCGTTTTGATCCATCTTGATGGGGAGTTTGTGCTTGCTGACCCGGTATTCAGTGAGAGGGCTTCACCAGTACAGTGGATGGGGCCGAAACGTTTCCATCCGCTACCTTTGTCTCTACAAGATCTGCCGGCGTTAAAAGCCGTAATAATCAGTCATGATCACTACGATCACCTGGATAAAACCAGCGTGCGCACCCTGGATAAGAAAGTTGAACGCTTTATTGTTCCTACAGGGGTAGGCGATTACTTACGGGGATGGGGGGTCGCTTCAGGCAAGATTATCGAACTGGCCTGGTGGCAGTCCTTTTCAATAGGGAGTCTGCAATTTACGGCCACTCCGGCGCAACATTTTTCCGGGCGCGGCCTAACTGATAGGGATAAAACTTTATGGGCCAGCTGGGTAATTGCAGGGCACGAGGCACGAATCTTCTTTAGCGGTGATAGTGGTTATTTCGGTGGCTTTCGGGAAATCGGGGAGCGCTTCGGGCCCTTTGATCTAACCCTGATAGAAACCGGTGCTTACAACGATCTGTGGAGTGAAGTCCATATGCTACCGGAGGAGAGTGTGCAGGCTCATTTGGATTTGCGTGGCCGTGCCATGGTTCCTATCCACAACAGTACCTTTGATCTTGCCCTGCACGATTGGTTTGAACCCCTAGAGCGCGCGTCAATGGCCGCAGAAGCTCATGGGGCAACAGTTCTTACGCCTGTTATCGGTGCTCCGGTGAATGTGCTTACGCCCGCCCCGACACAGGCCTGGTGGAGGAAGTTTACTGTAGAGGAACAGGTTGAGCTGGCTACTCAACCATAAAGACGGTCTTGCCAACTCAGTTGAGTATCTTTCGAGAGGGAAATGCAGATGGATAAACAATTTATATTGATAACCGGAGCTTCGTTGGATATGGGCAAGGGCTCTGCCTGAGCACTGGCTATAAAGGATTTTGTCTGCACACCTGCCCGATGTCGGGATCGAATGGGCGACCTAAATAAATAGGATTTGAGTTGTATTGGGATAGTAGTAAATGAAATCAAAGACTGTTTTAGTTACGGGAGCTTCTTCGGGAATCGGCGAAGCATTTGCGTATGAATGTGCTAAAAGGGGTGCAAACCTAATTTTGGTTGCTCGATCTGAAGACTCCTTATCGAATATCGCAACAAAAATTAATGAATTATACCCAGTAGATACAAGCTTTATTCCTATGGATTTAAGCGTAGAAGGATCTGCGCAAAAGCTCTTTGATAAAACTAAAGAGATGGGTATTGAAGTTGACATTCTCATTAATAACGCAGGTTTTGGCAAGTGGGGAAGCTTTGAAAGCTTCACTCTTGAAACCTATAGGGATATGTTGCAGCTCAATATTAACACCCTTACAGAGCTGTGTTACTTATTTCTACCAGAGATGAGACTTAAAAAAACAGGCGGTATCATTAATGTTGCCTCTGGAGCAGCCCTGATGCCGGTACCTTATGCTGGAGTCTACTCTGCATCCAAAAGTTACGTACTGAATTTTTCGGAAGCTCTGCACAATGAACTACAAGGAACCGGTGTAACAGTAACCTGCCTTTGCCCCGGTGGAACCAAGACAAACTTTGCTGAGGTGGCGAATAATCAAGTCAAGGTGGATGAGAGTATTTACGAAACTGCTGAGTACGTCGCTCAAATAGGGCTAAAAGCATTCTTCTCCAAAAAAAGTTATGTACTGTCAGGTAAGCAAAAATGGGCACTTGTTTTACTTTCTCGACTATTGAGCCGAGCGCAGCTGCTGCGTCTATCTGGGAAAGTATTTAAGCGTATTGTAAGTAATGAAAAGACATAAAATTCTGCTGTTTTACTAGAGCTAGATTATTCACTTCGACCCTATTGATAACCTGGGAGTATTATATTCCTGCTGACTCTGGTGCGTCAGAATACTGGGTTGCCGCTGAGTGGTATTTTTACGCTTCAGTTAGTAAAGGTTGCCTAAATTTCCGGGGTTAAAATGGTGATTCAATATTTTCTTGTAGCGGGTAACAGTAGTTTTGGATATTGGGTTTAGGCTATTTGAGAATCGAGTGTGTCGCCATATTCAACGTATAGGATAAAGATTAGAGTGGATCCTGGGTAAGTTGTCTTAAAAGATACAATGACGTCTTATTTTGCAAAATTGCAGGATGTTGTGTTGGTTTATCTTTACTTGAGGTTATGAAAGGCTGCAGTCCGCGAGTTTTTTGTTTTTAAATAAATGTGAGTTTTATGCCTATCTGTTTACATGGCTATTAATTATTGTGTCTAAGTTGACATTATGGTTTGCTCTGAATTAAAAACTGGGGTGTCGCTGATTGCATTGGTGATAGTAATTTCATTCAGGTAGGGAAAGTTTATGCGAATATTATTGTCAACGATTGTTTTTATACTTGTTGTTTCTGTGGGGGCGGTGTCTGCAGGAACTGCCGAGCCAGTCTCTTTTACTCGTGGCGAAATATTGTCTTTTCATTACCAGTCAGACCTCTTGGCGCGTCAGTATCAAATTGATGTTCTATTGCCTAAAGAGTACGATCCCGAGAACGATACCGTTCAATATCCAGTTGTTTATATGGTGGATGGTTATCTCGATTTTCCAATGATGGCTCCAAATTTCTTCAAGCAGAGTGTAACAGGAAAGATTCCGGCTTTTATTTTTGTGGGCATTGATTATGTTGATGATAGTTTGGGGAAGTTACGGCGTCTCGATTTGACGCCAACTGCTGTGGAGATGGATGGGGAAGTTCAGGGGGGTGGTGCGAATCAGTTTCTTGAGTTTATTAACAAAGAGTTAAAGCCCTTTATTAACAATACTTTCCCTGCTGATCAACAGGATCAGACCTTTATGGGGCATTCTTTAGGGGGATTGTTTGCTCTTCATACTTTGTTTACTCAGCCAGATAGCTTTCATCGTTACATCATAGCAAGCCCTAGTGTCTGGTGGGATGATAAAGTGATCCTTGCCAAGGAACGATATTATGCGGAATATAATGCAGATATGGATAAGCATATATTCATGTTTGTCGGTAAGGAAGAAGGGTCTATGGTGAAGGACATGAAACAACTTGTGCGCAGGTTAGATTCGCGCAATTATCCTAGCCTTAAATTGTCGAAAAAAGTATTTAAGGGGGAGAATCACCTAACGGTTCCAGTGGTGGGTTACAATTTCGGAATTAGGGAAATATTTAAAGAAGATTAACGCTTTAGCTGCTTGGCTGACTTTTTTTGCACCTCTGCGAATTATTCTTGCCATCCTGTTTGATGTTGGGCACATAAAGATTTAAGGTTCATAGGGTGAAAATGGTAAATTTTCAGAGGTGCCGCTATTTTAATAGTGCCAATGTTCGCTAAGGGGGAATGATCTTTGGTTTATAACCAAGCTCGAAACCCCAGAACCCACACGGTATCGTATACTTTTTCTCCCTCTTCGCGTTCAAAGTCTGCAGTTTTTCCGATATTGCGATATTGATGTATGCCAATATATGGGGAGAATTTTGGATGAAATTCATAACGTAAACGTATGCCAATTTCTATTTCAGATAGACCAGACCCTCCGTCTGAACTTTTGTCATTTTGCCCAAAAAAATCAAATTCTGCACGGGGTGCTAAACTGAACTTTTCTGAGAGTTTAAATGTATAAACTCCTTCTATGCGAAGGGCAGTGCTGCCGCTTCGACCAAGGAAAAATACAGCGTCCATTTCAAATGAGTAGGGGGTCTCGCCAATAATACCAATTGCAAACCAATTGCGGCTGGTATTCTCCAGGTAAAAATCATGACGAATTCCTGCGAGAATATTCCAATTAGCAGAAACTGCGTGGCTGTAAATGCCCCATAGCTCATTCTCCTCGGTCTCCCCGTTGGAACGCTCGTAGTCTACTTCTGCGGATAGCTTACTTTGGTCTGTACCATAGCTGATGTCCCCCTCAATGGTGGCTCCGTTATTACCTTGTAATTCAAATTGATCAAGGCTGAGCTTGGCGATGGGTTTGTCTTCTCCTAGGGTTGCATCATTGTTACTTCCAGATGTGGAGTGATACTGAAGGCCATGATGTAAATCCTCTTGGGATTGTCCTTCGATAGCCAGCATCCCCATTAGTAAGGAAATAGTAATCGCTGGAGTTATTGATACTTTACGTAGAAGAATTTCACTTGCGTATCGTCTGGACTCCCGTTTACCCCATATAGGCTTGGTGCGACCTATGAGGTTCAATGAGGAGAAATCTTGCTGCACATATGGTGAGTGAATAAAGTGTAGAGCTGAAGTGTTTATGTACGACACTTTTTGCCCTTTCTATACCATTTTTTCCTGATGTAATAATTTCATACAATTAATAGAAGTTGTTTCTGTATTCTGCCATTTTAAAAATTTTGAGTTTGCTTGTTGTAAGGAATATTTACCAGTATAAGCATATTGCCTTTCTAATCTTTCAAATTTGATAAAATCTCTCTATTAATGAATCCTAAGAAAAAGTGTGAATTGCGACTGTAAGCCAAGAAAAATTCTGGTTTCCTGCTGCATTTACTTGGCGGATAGTTTGTTGTGAACAGAATTTTTTATAGAACCGGGAACTAAAACCAGGCGCGAAAACCGACAACCCACACGGTGCTATATACCTTTTCCCCTTCTTCACGGGCAAAATCTGCGGCATTGCCCACAACTCGTTCATGGTGAACGCCGATATAGGGGGAAAATTTAGGGTGAATTTCGTAGAGTAGGCGCAAGCCTATTTCTATTTGAGACAATCCACTGCCACTGCCAGCGATTTCATCATTTTGGCCAAAGAAATTCAGCTCCAAGCGCGGAATAAGGCTCACTTTTTCTGCGAGCTTTGCATCATATTCCCCTTCCAGGCGAAAAGCTGTACTGCCGTTCCTTCCCAAAAATAGCACTGCATCCATTTCTAATGAGTAAGGGGTTTCTCCAACCAGCCCAATCGCCAGCCAGTTGCGGCTGGTAGTTTCCCGCTGTAGGTCGTGTCGGAAGCCGGCGAGGAAATTCCAATCTTTGGAAATGGACCGGCTGTAGACCAGTCATCGCTCATTTTTTTCCGTTTCTCCTCCTCCCCGCTCAAAGTCTACTTCCAGCACTACTTTATTGACGTCATCTCCATAACTGAAATCGCCTTCGATTGCCGCGCCGTTCATACCGCGCCGTTCGAATTGGTCAAGGCTGAGTTTGGCTACCGGCTTGTCCCCCTCCCCGGCCATACCATTGTCCTCTCCAGCGACTGATCCTTCTGAGGGGGCTTGGAAGCTGTGGTGCTGGTCTTCCCGATTTTGCGCTTTAGCTGCTTGAAAACCCAGTTGCAAGCACAGGGTAACAATTATTATCACTGTCGCTTTGGTACAGAGAGTGCGCCTCATACCACGCGCACCTCTCGGAAAATACCGTATGTGCGATAAAGCATTTGGCAGTGTAATGCCCAGCGCCCCCGGGTATCGGCATTTACTAGGTAACTGATCTTGGCACCGGGCTGCACCATCACCGTGTGCTTGCGAGGTAAATACTCTCCGTCACCAGTTTCCAACTCACTCCATAAACCGTGCAGGTGCATGGGCTGGGTGAGTAGGGTGTCGTTCACCAGAGTGATACGTAGACGCTCGCCATAAGCCAATAATATTGGTGTGGCGTTTTTATATTTAACACCGTCAATGGACCATAGGTAACGAGCTGGATTACCGGTGAGATGTAGTTGTAGTTCTCGCTGCGGTTGGCGTTGGTCTAATGATGGTGTGAGACTGCGAAGATCCCTGTAGGTTAGGATGCGGCGGTTGTAACGCTGCTGGTGTTCACGGAGTCCAACACCGGGATCATCCATTCCATTTTGGGGAGCGAGCGCGCGCAGGGCTACGCCATGCCCCTTTTCTGTTGGCTGGTGGATGATGGGGCTATGGCTTCCCAGGCCAGCGGGGGCCAGTTTGGCATTGCCTTCTTCTGCAGTGGGCTGTCTATCAGCAGCTCTAGCACCACTGGCACGGGTGAATCCCATATCGCGCTTATCGAGAATAGGGATTGGATCCATGGGAGGAACTTCGGCAGAAAGACTCTGAGCGGGCGTTAAGGTACCGCGAGCGTAACCGCCGCGATCGATCGCCTGGGCAAAAAGGGTGTAGGCTCTGTCGCCACTGGGCCTAACTACCACATCGTAGGTTTCCCCAGTACCTAGGCGGAATTCATCCACTCTCACCGGCTGAATATTCTGGCCATCAGCAGTCACCACGGTCATATCCAGATCGGGAATGCGTAGGTCGAAGATTGTCATGGCAGAGGCGTTGATAAAACGCAGCCGTACTATCTCACCGGGGGCAAATAGGGCAGTCCAATTGTCTTCCGGAGTTTGTCCATTGATCAGGTAGCTGTAGGTGTAGCCTGTGACATCAGACACATCTCGATCAGACATGCCTGCGAAGTTCCATGGGTGTCGTTCACGCCAGGTTTGCTCTATGCCTTTCGCGCGTACATCTCGCCAGAGATCTGTGGTGGTGCGGTGGCGGCGCCGGTTGTAATAGTGGCCATCTTTCTTCAGGTTTGAATAAATCCGCTGGGGGGATTCATCGCTCCAGTCGGAGAGCAACACTACATAGTCCCGGTCATAGGTCACCGGGTCTTCCCCAGCTGGATCGATGACGATAGCACCGTAGAGTCCCTGCTGCCTCTGGAAGCCGGAGTGACTGTGATACCAGTAAGTTCCGCTTTGTGTGACTTTAAAGCGGTATCGAAAATTTTCCCCGGGCCTAATACCGGAGAAATTGAGCCCTGGTACACCATTCATAGGATTGGGCACCCTGATGCCATACCAGTGAATCGAAGTGTTTTTATCTAATTGGTTAAGGACATTGAGAGTGACAGTTTGCCCCTCGTGCCAGTGCAGGATTGGGCCGGGAATAGAATCGTTAACTGAAATTGCGTTGCGGGGTTGTCCGGTCAGGTTGACTGCCCTTTGGTCTATCTGCAGGGAGAAATTCTCGCCAGTTAAAGTCGTGGGAGGGGGGACTCGCGCCCTGGCGGGGGTAGGGGAGCCGGGCAGGCCCAGCAGGGCCAAGCCGGCGCTGATTCCGGTTACAAAGGTGCGGCGCGAAACCGAGCCGCACCGCGGAGGTTTTGTCATCGACAGTCCTCAGAACTGTTCTCCGGCCGCGTTGATTTCTGCATAAACCACGCTGCTGCCGTCCTTGTTTAACTGCATTACCTGGTAAGGGGTAAAGCGATCGCCCATCTCCATGCCAGGGCTTCCGAGAGGCATACCGGGCACAGCCAGCCCCAGCGCACCCTTAGGCGGACTTTGCAAAAATTGCTGAATCAGCTTGGCTGGCACATGCCCTTCGAAAACATAGCCTTCCTTGGACACACTGGTGTGGCAAGACTGGTAGCGGGGTTCGATTCCGTGCTGTTTTTTGACGCCGTTGAGGTCATCGACATCCTTTGCCACCACTTCGAAGCCGCTGTTGCGAGCGTGGTCCACCCAAACTTTGCAGCAGCCACAGGTAGCGGATTTATAGGTAGTTAGGTTCTGCGCTTGAGGTTCTTTGGGCTCGGTGGGTTCGGCACAAGCACTGAGGGCTAATGTGGTAACAAGCGCGGCAATTGCGGCTAAAAAAGATCGGTACATGGAATTACTCCTGTCATTCATATCAACTGACCCACCACATCGTCAGTGCAGCATAGGTGCAGCTAGTGGCGGGCAAAAAAGATTTATCGGCGAAGTTTACTGCTGGAGCCGAGGCTCAGGTGGCAATAGGAGGCCGCAGGGCGCTTTCCGGGTCGGGGGAAGGTTTAAATACTGTGTAAGCTGTTGCCAGGGAAATTGGCCGCGAAAAATTCGGGATATTGGCGGAGATTACGGCGAGGCTATTGCTCAATCCCGGGCAGCAGCCGCATTCGATACCACAGTCACCGCGGTGCTCACTGTGGCAATCATCGGCTTTATCGGCTTCGCAGTGGCCCTGTTCGCTAATATCCATGCTCAGCATATCTGCAGGTTCCGCACAGGGCACGGCCGATGCCAGGCCGGCAAAGGCCAACAGCAGTATCAGCAACAAGGTGCGAAGGTAGGCAATGTACATAAAGCAGGCCAGGAGAAGTATGTCGGTCAGTGTATGTGTGGGCAGCAGGGGGCGCAAGCACAGCGGGAGGTTGGAGGAGGTTAAGGGAAAGCGTCCCGCTCTCCCTAGGTTTTTTATGCCTGTATTGATTCGGAGCCTACAGGGTTATCGCTTGTAAAGACTGTCCTTTAGACAGGTCTTTAGGGTTTCCTCAGCGGCAAGCGATAGTCCTGATGTCGCAGCAGATCGGGTCCACATTCCAATCGCTCCAACCAGCTCAGGAAGCCTCCCTTAACTTCCTCAGAGGCAAAATACCCGCCGTGTTGAGGCACAATCATGGCTGGGTTCAGTTCTCGCACCATTTTCACCCACAGACGACAGGCCCAGTTGCCTCCCATATAGCGCTGGTGGAAACCTTCCATGGATGGAATATGCGCATCAAAATCGATGACTTCGCCCTCCTCTCCACCGAGAGAGGCGCCCACGTCACCGGAAAACAGGATGCGGCTAACCGGATCGTAGAAACTGAAGTTGCCGCAGGAGTGCATAAAGTGTGCGGGCAGGGCCCAGATTTCGCTGTCGGCAAAAGGCAGCACCTCGCCCTTGTCACTGATGGGAATGATACGGTCCTGCCAACGTTCACTACCGGCACGCGAGGCGACAAAGCCAGACACTAGGTGGGGCAGGAAGCGCGACCACAGTTTGGATACCGCTACCTTGCAGCGCGAGTGCAGCATCCAGCGTGGCAGTGAGGCAATGATGTCCGGGTCCTGGTGCGAGGCCAGGATATATTCCAGATCGCTCAGGTTCAGGTGGCGGCTGAGTTCAATGGTTAGGGGTGTGTAGGTGAGATCACCGCCGGGATCAATTAGCGCACCTTGGGTGCCGCGGCGAATCACAAACTGGTTGGCCTGCACTCCATCGCTGCCATTCTGTTCTTTAACCAGATCGCAGAAACGCGCAACCAGGTGAGGGCCTTGCTCAAATAAAATGTCCACGCCGCGGCCTCTCTTATTTAATTAGGTCAAGGTACTGGCTGAGGCGCTCCTTGTTGACGGCGATACGTTCACTCATTCCTTGAGCGTGTTTCTTGGCATCTTCCAGGTTGCCGGCCTGGCCTACCTGAATTACACCGACCATGCCCAAGGGCAGGTGCGGATCGCACTGGTACAGGTAAACGCCTTCCTTATTCAAGGTCACACTGACTTTCTCACCCATGCCGCCATTCCAACTGTCGCCCTCGGCTGGGGAGAGTACGGAACGGCTGTTGTGTGCCATATCGGTGGGCAGGAAGGTGACAGTATCGCCCACTGCAACGTTTAGGAACGCGGGTTCGAAAGTCATCATGCCGTCCTTGCCCTGGTTCAGCATCTTAACTTCGTGATCTGCTGCCAGGGCGGACGTCGAGGCCATGACGAGTGCGAGAAGCGCACTGCGAAGAGTAATAGACGACATATTTACTTCCTGTTTTGAGTAGTCGGTGATGTTGTAATGACTCTGCCTATAGGAGGAGGCGAGACGCGCCGGATATTAGCCCGGTGAAAATACGAAGAATTGATCTAGATCAATCGCGCAGACCCCAGAGAAAGTGGGAAAAAGTGCCAATACACCACTTGGGTAAAGGAGAGTCATATCTGTCTGTTAAGCGCTGCCCGTTGAAGGGAGATAAGGGGTAAACTGTGCGCCAATTTGACTGGGTGACGCTTTGGGGGAATAACCTTGGCTGCTAAACGCAAAACTGCCTATGTGTGCAATGAATGTGGCGCTGACTATACAAAGTGGGCGGGGCAGTGCAGTGCTTGTGGTGCCTGGAACAGTCTCTCTGAAGTGCGTTTGGGGCCGGAGCACAAAGACAGCCGCGCGGCCAATTTCACCGATGCCCAGAGTGGCTATGCCGGCGCCGCCGGTGCTGGCAAGGTGCAGAAGCTCTCGGAAATCGACCTGAGTGAGCTGCCGCGTATTCCCACTTCCGCCTCGGAACTGGATCGAGTGCTGGGAGGTGGTTTGGTGCCGGGTTCGGTGGTGCTGATCGGCGGTCATCCTGGGGCCGGTAAATCCACGGTATTGCTACAGACTCTGTGTCACCTCGCTACTTCAATGCCGGCGCTGTATATCACCGGTGAAGAATCTCTTCAGCAGGTGGCTATGCGCGCCAAACGCCTGGGCCTGCCCACTGATTCCCTGCAGCTCCTCAGTGAAACTGATGTGGAGCGCATCTGCCTGGCGGCAAAAGAAGTCAATCCACGCGTGATGGTGGTGGACTCTATCCAGGTGATGCATATGAGCGATGTGCAGTCCGCTCCGGGCTCGGTAGCCCAGGTGCGTGAGAGTGCTGCTTACCTGACCCGCTTCGCCAAGCAGACTGGTACTGCGCTGATTTTAGTGGGCCATGTCACCAAAGACGGCAGTTTGGCAGGCCCCAAGGTGCTGGAACATATTATTGATTGCTCCATATTGCTCGAAGGTACTCACGACTCTCGCTTCCGCACCCTGCGTGCCCATAAAAACCGCTTTGGAGCGGTGAATGAGCTGGGGGTATTTGCCATGACCGAGCAGGGCCTTAAAGAAGTTTCTAATCCCTCCGCTATTTTCCTGCAGCGCGCCGAGGAGATTGCCGCGGGATCGGTGGTGACTTCCGTGTGGGAGGGCACCCGTCCGCTGCTGGTGGAACTGCAGGCACTGGTGGATGACAGCAGCCTCGGTAATCCGCGCCGGGTAGCGGTGGGCCTCGACCAGAACCGCCTGAATATGCTGCTGGCGGTGCTGCACCGCCATGGCGGCGTCTTGGTCGGCGATCAGGATGTGTTTATCAATGTGGTAGGCGGCGTCAAGGTAATGGAAACCAGTGCCGACCTGACTCTTTTGCTAGCAGTTGTTTCCAGCTTTCGCAATCGGGTGTTGCCGCGGGATCTGGTGGTCTTCGGTGAGGTGGGACTTTCCGGTGAGATCCGCCCCGTGCCCTCGGGCCAGGAGCGCCTGCGCGAAGCCGCTAAGCACGGTTTTCGCAAAGCGATAGTGCCCGCCGCCAATCGCCTGAAAAACGATATCGAGGGTATGGAAATGCACTCGGTAAAAACCCTGGCGGAAGCCCTCGCCGTGATCGACATGAGCTGAGTCGGATGAGTACCCGCACGTCCAGGCGTCATCTTCTCTGCTGGCAACTATTACTCGGTGCAGTGTTCATTCTGGCCGCGAAAGTCCAGGCCTATGAGCGCATTGCTTCGTTGAACCTGTGTCTGGACCAAGTACTGCTGAACTGGGCACAACCTGCGGATATTGCCTCCCTGACTTGGCTGTCCGCCGCCGAACAGTATCGCTCCCTGCCGATTCCCGAACACGTTCAGCTCAATCGCGCCCGCGCCGAGGAGCTGCTGCCATTAAAGCCAGATCTGGTGCTTGCCGGGCAGTACGGTGCCCAGCGTGCGGCTGAGCGGCTGCAGGCACTGGGTATGAATGTGGTGACCATCCCCGATGCCTACAGTCTGGAGCAGTTGCAACAACAACTCGGTGCTTTGCAAGCCGTACTGGGCCCGCTTCCTTCGCTGCAAGAGCAGAAACGCGCGTTGGCACAACTACTCGATCAGCCCGCTGCTAAACAGCGCGCCAGTGCGGTGATTCTCTCTGCCAATAACATCACTTACGGCAGCGGCATGCTGGAGCACCAGTTGCTGCAGCGCGCCGGTTTTGACAATCTCGCCACCACTCAGGGACTGGCACGGATCAGCCTGGAAGAGGTGATTGCTCTGCAACCGGATTTGTTGGTGTTCTATGGCAGCGAGCAGCATTTCGCACTGGCTTACCTGGCCGCGCGCCACCCGGTACTTCAGCGCTATATCGATAGCGGCCGCACCTATACCCTGCCGAAGCAGCTGAGCCTGTGCCCGGTACTGGCAGTGGTGGATACACTGCAACAGCTGATGGATAAGAGGGAAGCGCTTGTACAATAAAAACGCGGTTTTGTTATTACTGGCGGCCCTGCCGCTGGCCCTGCTCGGGGCACTGGGCAGTGGCCCGGTTTCGGTGGACCTTTCCAATGCGCTGGCTGAGGGCTGGAGTGGCCAGAGCAGCGATGCGGTGATTCTGTGGCAATTGCGACTGCCCCGTGCCCTGTTGGCAATACTGGTGGGCGCTGCCTTGGGGATGGGCGGCGCCGCCATGCAGGGGATGTTGCGCAATCCCCTGGCGGAGCCGGCGCTGCTAGGTGTTTCCAGCGGTGCAGCTTTGGCGGCGGTACTGTTTCTTTATTACGGCGCCGCCTGGAAATCCGGTTGGCTGTTGCAGGCTCTGGCTATCGGCGGTGCCTTTAGCGCGGCGGCGGCGGTGTGGTTGCTGGCGGGGCGCGGCGCCAGTGCCGGGCGGCTGGTGTTGGCGGGGGTGGCTATTAACGCCTTCTTATCTGCACTGATTGCACTGGCGCTTAACTATGCACCGAGCATGTTCGCCATGCAGGAGGTGGTGTTCTGGTTGATGGGCTCGCTGGCCAATCGCGGCTGGGACCAACTGTTTTTGGCATTGCCCTTTTTGGCCGTGGGGGTGCTGTGCCTGTTTTTCACACGCAATTATTTGCGCGCGCTGGCCTTGGGTGAAGACAGTGCGGCTTCCTTGGGTTTCCAGAGCCGCGCCTATCCCTTTCTTATTTTGCTGGGCATCGCCAGTGCCGTGGGTGGTGCCGTGGCAGTAGCTGGCACCATCGGTTTTGTCGGATTGGTGGTGCCGCACCTAGTGCGCCCTCTGGTGCGCCAGGACCCCGCCCGTTTACTGTGGATCAGCGCTTTAGCTGGAGCGCTGCTGTTGCTGCTGGCAGACATTCTGGTGATTAATTTTGTCGGCGCGCAGGAGCTGCGCATTGGCGCGGTCACCGCTTTTATCGGTGCACCTTTTTTCTTCTGGCTGATTTTGACGGCGCGCAGGGGGCAGTGGTTGTGAATATGGCTAGTGAGACAACTATTGAGGCCGCCTGCGTTGCGCTGGAATTACAGCGAGGGCGCAAGAGTGTCCTGCGGGGAATCCATTGTGCTTTTAAGCCCTTCGAGCTGACCGCCGTGGTGGGCCCCAACGGCGCCGGCAAGAGCAGCCTGTTGCAGTGTTTATCGGGCGTCTTGTCCCCCGATGCGGGTCATGTTGAGCTGAATGGTCTCGATGCGGGGCAATTGCCGGCATCCCAGCGCGCGAGGCTGGGGGCTTTCCTACCGCAGTCGGAAACTCCGGCCTGGTCTCTCAGTGCGGCGGATATGGTGGCCCTGGGTTTACTGCCTTGGGGACGCCTGCCAGATCGCGAGCAGAGAATTCAACAGGCGTTGTTATTGGTCGATGCGCAGGAGTTTGCCCAGCGCCCGGTCACTCAATTATCCGGTGGCGAGCTGCGCCGCGTGCAATTGGCCCGCCTGTTAGTGGGGCGGGCACCGCTGCTGATCGCCGATGAGCCCACTGCGGCGTTGGATATCCGTCACCAACTTCAGCTGATGCAGAACTTCCGCAGCCTGGCCGACAGTGGCAAAACCGTGGTGTTGGCACTGCACGACCTCAGCCTGGCGGCGCGCTTTTGCGATCGGATTCTCTTGATGCTGGATGGAGAATTGTTAGCTCAGGGAACACCGCAACAGGTACTGACTCCGACGTTGATTGGCGAAGCCTACGGGGTGAGTTGTGAATTCCGTTGGCGCGATGGTATCGCAGACTTTGTACCACTGGATTTGTTGCGAAAATCCAGTGGCTAGAAATTCCTGTCTCAGCCAAATCGCCTGCGCGGGGGCTGTGGCCGCCCCATTGCGGGTCCGCGGCGGAAGTCCTCGGAGGGTGTTCCTTTGTAGCAGCGCGGAATTATTGGCCACTCCTCAGTAAGGAAATAGGCATAGATACCCTGGGGAAAATCAGGGGTGCGCACAAAGCGGCCATTGCACTCATCGAGGGAGCCCGCCCCTTCAACATATTCGTAGTCCGCCACAAAGGTGCCATCGTAATAGCCGCCAGGTTGCTTGTTGCTTGTTGGCCGATGTCCAGATTTCACCCGATAGCTGGAGTGCATTTTTACTACATCAGTCTCCTCATTCATGCCATCGCCATAACCATATAGTGCGTAAATGGGAAAACCATCTGCGGCCCAACCAATCAGTGGTGAATGCTGCTGCGGGGTGACTTGTAGTCTTGCCAATAGTCCGGTGGGCAGACCGTGATAATGGTAGGCCCCGTTGGGCTGTACATGGGCGTAGTTGTCGTCAACGCCGAGGGGAACCGCACCGGAGAGCGCCTCATAGCGCCAGAGGCCGCGATTACCCAGGTACCACTCTGCGGCGCTGGGATCAAAGGGCACGCCGTTAATGCCAATACCAAAATTTTGCAGGCTTACTGGTGTGGATTTTTTTGCCAACTTGGGGGCTGCGGGTACTCGGTATTTGTAGCGTTGGGTTTCGATTTTGTGGGGATTGCCGGAGTTTGGGAAGGCACCGGTTTTATGCGTGGAGATACCGTTGGCTTCAATCACCCGCCAGGGCCCCTCGATTGTGACTTTAATGCGGCTGGTGGTGATTGGGCTGTGGTCGGCGGGAACCCTATATTGTAATCCCTCCGACTGCACCACCCGATGCCTGCGCGCCGGTGGTCTGCCGTTAGCGCGCTCTTGAGAAGGGATTCTGGCAATAGCCAATGTGCCCGTCACACAGACCGGAGCCTGATCTTCAGATAAGCGCAAGCATTGGCCGCTACTATGACCGATGCTACAACTGGAGCCGGAGGTTAACCCTTGGCAGGCTTCCACGGTTGTTTCCGGCAGGTGTCCCAGAGCTGCCGGGGCGACACAGGTGAGGCCCACTAATAGCCACTTTTTCATACTGCATTCTCGAACTGCGAGGCCCGCAAGGGCCCCAATGATTTACTCGTTATTTTCTTTCCGATCTTTGCCCGGTCTGTGGCCTTCCATTTTTGTGGGAACACACACCAGTTGCTCTTCTCTAGGGGGCATGCGGCAAGTGCCTTCCAGAGTACCGTGCGGAGTTTCCACTTTGCAGGCATCACCCTTCGACATGGCCTTGCAGGCATCAAAGGCTTCCTGAGGAGGTTTGCGTGGCTGTGCGTTTGCAGAGGAAATCATGGCCATTAGGGCGACAGATAATAAAACCTTGTACATGGTGCTCTCCATTGAAGGCAGCTGGACAGCGTCTGCACTGAAGAGCAGGCGCGGGCGATTAGCGGCGGCCAGTATCCCCCTTCCTGGGAGGTGTTTTTTAACCAGCCGCTGATAGCCAACATAGTTCAGGAATGCGCAAGGAATGTGGATTTTTGGTAAAGAAGTGTGCAAGCGAGTAAGGGCTTAGTGGTGTTTGAAAAACAGATTTTTATTGAAAATTACCCCGTGGATTTAACGTCTTACTTTCGCTGGGGAAGCGCCAGCCACGCTGTTATACTTGCCGCCGCTTTGGGTGCCCAGCAGTGTATTTACACTTGGCTGGGGTAAACGGGAAGTCCGGTGATGTGTATACAGAGTCCGGCGCTGCCCCCGCAACGGTAAATCATTTTTCTTTACAAAATGATAAGCCCGATACCGGCCCTCGGCACTAAGCCGGAGTTTTTATATCCGGCCTCGAGGATAAAGCGGAGGGCTTTGTCTGGTCAGTGTGCCCGCCTGGGTTGCGCACCGATTGTACTCACCCTCCCTCAATCCGTTTTTCTGTTCGAGATTGGGGAACCACAATGAAAAAAACTTTATTAGCCGCTGCCGTCTTTGCCGCGGTGCAACCGCTATTGTCTGCGGCTGCGGACCTGGAAGAAATCACCGTGACTGCCAGCCGTCTGGATCTGCCCAAGAGCCAGCTGGGTGTCTCTGTTTCAATTCTTAATGCTGCCGATATTGAGCGATTGGGTTATACCAGCCTGCTAGATGTGATGCGCACTCTGCCAGGTGTTGCTGTCAGCAATAGCGGCGGAGCGGGTAAGGTCAGTTCCTTGTTTATCCGTGGGGAAAGTAATTTCCGCACCCTGGTGTTACTGGATGGGGTGAATATTGCCGACCCGACGGGTTTACAGGTAAGCACCCAATTGCAGCACTTGCAGGTTAGCGATATTGAGCGTATTGAAGTCCTGCGCGGGCCCCAGGGCATGCTTTACGGTGCCGGCGCCGGTGGCGTGATTAATATTATTAGCAAAAGGCCTGCTGAGAGTGTTAACGCCAGTGCCTCTGTAGAGGTGGGTCGTTACGGAAGCCAGAACACCAGTGCGAACCTTGGGGGAAGCATTGAATCCTGGTACTACGATTTGAGTGTTTCTGACTATTCCACCGATGGTTTTAATGCAACCGAAAAAGATTCTTCTGGTGAGGAAGATGGTTACGATAATTTTACCACTAGTGCACGTCTCGGTTACCAGATAAATGAAAATCTATCTCTCGAGGGTCAGTACCGCAAGGTGGATACTGAGACCGAGTACGACAACTGTTTTTCGGATTATCCTAATGATTGCCTGAGTCGCTTCGACCAGGAATTTTTCATCTTTA
Organism: Microbulbifer mixtoriginis (SeqCode); assembly: GCF_052466865.1. Taxonomy (NCBI): domain Bacteria; kingdom Pseudomonadati; phylum Pseudomonadota; class Gammaproteobacteria; order Cellvibrionales; family Microbulbiferaceae; genus Microbulbifer; species Microbulbifer mixtoriginis (SeqCode). The sequence goes on along the minus strand of NZ_CP174293.1, from coordinate 4,498,704 downwards.
GTAGTCATTACCAGTTTGCCAACTGGAATCATAGAGTAAGCCTTTCTCAACAGGAGATTGACCGCGAAGAGGGTATCAGCCCTGGGGCCTTTCCATTTATAACAAGTGGTGAAATTCGTGAGGCAAATTATATCGGCAGCAATACCTTGAGCAGTGGAAAACTACTGTGGGGCGGAGAGTATGAACAGCAGAAATATGCTACAGAATTTGCCGATGAGGTATTGGAAAGTACTGGCTTCTTTACGGAGTGGCACAGTGATTTCGCCGAAACAGTTTTCTATACCCTAGGCTACCGTCGCGATAGCCTGGAGACTGAGGATCACAATAGCTGGCGTGTCTCTGCAGCTCTACCTGTTTCTCTAGGTGATGATCAGCAGCTTAAGTATCGCGCGAGTTTTGGAACCGGTTACCGTGCTCCGAGCCCGTACGAATATACTACCAATGCTTCTTTGGGGGCTGAAACCAGTCGTGGTTATGAGTTGGGTCTGGAATACCAGTGGGCACAATTATTACAGGCTGAGCTGGCCTACTTCGACCAGGAGATCAGCGATGCTATTTTTTATAATTACACAACCTGGTCTTATGAGCAGGATGATGGTGATAGTCAATCTGAGGGGGTGGAACTGTCCTTGGGCGGCAACCTTAATAGCAACCTGGATTGGTCTATAACTGGCACTTGGCTGAACTCAGAGGACTTCACAGGCGCTCAGCGTGGCGGAGTTCCCCAGAGGGTATTTAACTTCGGCCTCAGCCAACAATGGCTGGGAGATAAGTTGACTCTGAGTGGTAACTGGCAGCGGGTTGAGGATCGTATTGATGGTTATACCGGAATTGCTCTGGAGAACTACAGTAAGGTTGATCTGAATGCCGTCTATCGGGTCTCCCCCAATATGCGGGTTAATCTACGCGGTGAAAATGTGTTGGACCGGAACTATCGCGAAGTTGCGGGTTATTACACAGCAGGCGCAGCAGTTTATGCCGGTATAGAATTTAGCCTATAAAAATGTTTGGAGAGATAGCCCCTTGGGCTATCTCACTGTTCACTCTCTTCTAACGATTCAATCCCGGTGTTTCTCTTCCCGGCGGCTACTATTGCAGCGTCTAGTTTTTTCCGGGAGCTATTTTGTGGCGGTATTTAGTAATGATGGCGTGGAATTGCATTTTGAAGTTCGCGGAAGGGGCCCGCGCTTAGTGTTTCACCCTGGTACCCTCAGTGATCTCAGGGTAGCCCCGACTATTTTCGACTCCCCGTTGGCGAATCGGTTTGAAATCTTAACCTTTGACCCCCGTGGCATCGGTCAGTCTAATTCACCCATCGATTCTCCCAATATGGCCGATTACGCCCTAGACCTTAAACGACTGATGGATCATCTCGATTGGCGGGATGCGCATCTACTGGGAGAATCATTTGGTGGCATGGTCGCTCAGGAATTTGCATTGCAATATCCCCAGTTGGTGCGAAAACTGGTTTTATTGGTAACCAGCTCCGGAGGCCGCGGAGGCGCTTCATTCCCGTTTCATCAATACGATATTGAGGCTATGAGCCTCGAGGAAAAAGTGAATCTATGGGTGACTGCAGGCGATAGCCGCCTGCAAAGTGCCGATGGTATACATTCAGAATCAGCACTCTATGCATTTTTAAATAAGTATTATCGCCAGGTCTGCGAACTGGCGGCAAGCAAGCCTTACGGAGCCCAGTGCCGTATTCGACAGCTTCAGGCGAGAAAAGGCCACGATACTTTTGCTCGCCTACCGACTCTGGAGGTAGAAACGCTGATCTGTGCCGGGCGCTACGATAGTGTCGCCCCTTTTGAAAATCAGCGGGCTTTATTTCGGCAGATTCCCAATTCGCGCTTGGGCATTTTTTCCGGTGGCCACAATGTTCTCTGGCAGGATGATCTGATTTGGGATTTTATTTCTGCATTTTTAGCAATGACAGAGTGAGAAGCCTCTGAATAACGACGCACACTTGAGTGCAATCTACACGCTCCCTTTACTTTAAATGTTTGATGGTCTTTATGAGTTCAGAATCACAGGATAAAAAGAGTCGACATAAGTCACGTATGCAGAACCGTAAAAAAATTGTGGATGAGGCGGTTTCTAAAGCGCTGGAGGAGCGCGGCATAGTGATTCTCTATACCGGCGATGGCAAGGGTAAAACCACTGCGGCGATGGGCACGGTCACCCGTGCCCTGGGCTTCGGTTACTCTACCGTGGTGACTCAATTTATTAAGGGCACCTGGGAGTGTGGAGAAAAGAATCTTCTAATGGGCGCCGCCCACCCGTTACAGTGGCATCAAATGGGCACTGATTTCACCTGGGAAACCCAGGATTTTGAGGCCGATAAAGCTGCGGCAATGGCACTATGGGAGAAGGCGCGGGAGGCGTTGCGGGATGAGCGAGTTTATCTGGTGGTTTTAGATGAGCTCACCTACGCACTGAATTACCGCTGGTTGGACAAAGAAGAGGTCGTACAGGCGATACAGCAGCGGCCCAAGGAGCAGACGGTTGTTATAACCGGGCGTGGGGCCAAGCAGTACCTCAAGGATGTAGCCGATACTGTGAGCGAAATGTGTGCGGAAAAACACGCATTCAATACCGGTATTGCCGCTCGCAGAGGCATAGAGTGGTGATTGTGAAGTCGTGCAATGAGTAGAAGCTTTGAATAGAGTAGCTAAATAGAGACTTAAGCTGAAGCAGGGTTTACGCAGCCAAAGCCTCTTGTCAGCAGCGCTTATTCGACTTCAGCTAACTCTTGTGCGGCTTCGCGGGCTACTATCTGTGCCATCAGCTGGCGTCTGACTCGCATTGGGGTGGTGGCAAACCAGCGATAACAGGCGCGGTTGAAAGAGCTCTGTTCGCGATAGCCCAGCATATCCGAAATCTGGGACATGGGGGGTTGTTTACCGCTTAAATAATACTCTGCACGCTCCCGGCGAATGCGATCCAAAAGATCCTCAAATACCAATTCCCGGTCCCTCAGCCTGCGCTGTAGAGTACGCTTGTGCATACCCAGCTGATTGGCGACTTCTTGTAGGCTGCACCTTTTTAAAGGCATCAGGCAATAAATCAGCTGCTGCACCTGTTCCACCAAACTGGCTTCCCCCTTTTGCAGAAGCTCTTCGATATAGGTTTTCAATAGTGGACGCAGGCTGGGATTGCATTTCTCTGTAGGTTGCAGCAGGGAGCTGCTATTCAGGATAAATGCATCAGTTTCCTTGCCGAAGTGTACGGAAACCCCAAAGAAGTTTTCGTAATGGTCATGTAGGGGGCGCTCGGTTTTTAGGTGAACACTTTCCAGCTGAAAATTAATCCCACAAAGGTGTTGTAGAGCTACCAATGAAACACCGAGTAGAAACTCGCGGGATTGTTGCTGGGGGGGAGGAGCGTCCTCGGCAAGCTGAGCTTCCAGGTCATCGATACACAGAAAACTTAGATGCGTGTGTTTCCCCTTTTTTGTGAGTTCAACTCGCAGATTATAGGGAGCATTGCCTAGCTGTTTTATCGCTGTGTTAAGGAATTCACCCAAAGTAAGGGACTGTAGTACAGCAGCCCCAAGAGAACCCAGTGCGGCAGCCCCCTGACTATAGGCAAGACGCAGTCCAAAGTCGGCGCAGTTCAACTGGCTAGCGGTCTTGTTCAGCAGCTCAGCCACTTGATCTAGTGCCAGATACCCATCAAGGCTCTCAACCTGGTGGGGGTTAATACGGGAACTGATCAGCAGAGCTTCAGGGCTACCTTTTAATTGGCTCACCAACTCGTAAAAGCCTGTTAACAGGGTCGTTCTTATTTGTTGAGTCAATTTTTATAAATCCTGTGAATCCCCTGGAAAAAATTACTTTTATACATTTCCCAGGTGGAGAAGGGTTAATCCAGCGGAATAGATCGGATCTGGGCGGACGCCAAAGATAAAAAAGAGCCATATGGCTCAAACTGTTTATCTAGTGAAGGCTTCTTTACGACTGGTTTAAAGGACAGTCTCTCTGGCCAGGGCCTGCTCTGTGTCGACGTCCTGTAATGTCGGTAATGGAGGGCAATAGCAATCTTTACCCTTCAAAAGGGCAAGGTAGGGCACAACCACGGTGCTCGTCCTGAGCGGAAAAATGAATGATAGTTAGATCAGGGCAGGTCTATGCTGGCGATAATCCGCGTATCGATCTCCGCAAAACGTTATTACTGCGTAATGTTACTCGTTTTATTTAGGTATTTTAAAGGCCAAAGATAACTTGGGGGTACTTCCCGGAAGTAGCCGAATGGGAAATAAATCTTTTTATTGTTGTTTTTTAGGTATTTTATCCCTAAATTTTCAATTTAAGTATTTTTTGTTTTATGACGACTGCGTCACTGGGAATATAAATTTTTTAGTCTGGTCGGATAAAAAAATTAATATTGGCTCAATGGTACCAATTATATCAGGGGTCGTGGAGGTTTGGATGAGACGCTCGAGATCTTTCAATTACAGAATTGAGCTTAAATGTGCATATTTCTTTCACAATTGAAAAGGCCCGCTAAAAAGCGGGCCTTTTCAATAAGTGGGTTTTAGCCACCATAATAAGTTGCTGCACCGGGACCAACGGGGAGGCCCAGGGCAAATACCCAGATATAGAACAATGCAGTCCAGCCAACAAAGAAGAAGATGGAGTAGGGGATCATTGTGGCGATCAGTGTTCCCATACCCAGATCTTTTTTATAGCGGGCGGCGAAGGTGATGATCAGACCGAAGTAGCTCATCATCGGGGTAATGACATTGGTAACCGAGTCGCCAATTCGATAAGCAGCCTGTATCACCTCAGGCGCATAGCCCAGCAGCATCAACATCGGCACAAAGATTGGAGCGGTAACGGCCCACTGTGCTGAGGCACTACCCAGCATCAGATTCACAAATCCGCACATCATGATAAAGAACAGGAATAGCAGTGGGCCTGTCAGGCCGATGCTCTGCAGGGCATCGGCGCCCAGTACGGCGAAGATAGTCCCCAGGTTGGTCACCTTGAAGAAGGCGACGAACTGCGCGGCGAAAAATACCAGCACGATATACATACCCATGCTGTTCATACTTTTGGCCATGGCATCAATGACATCACGGTCATTCTTCATGGTGCCCACCACCTTGCCATAGACAAAGCCGGGGATAGCGAAGAACACCAGGATAAGGGACACAATACCTTTCAGGAACGGCGAGCCGGCTACCAGGCCAGTTTCCGGGTTGCGCAACACACCCCACTCGGGCACAACCGTCAGGGCAAATACCGCGGAGACAGCCAGAACCGCAAGACCAGCGTACTTAAGGCCGCGTTTTTCATCGTCGGTAAGCGTACCAAGTTTGTCCTGACTCAGGTCAACGGAGGCCTCGTTGGGATCGTACTTACCCAGCTTGGGTTCAACGATGGCCATGGTGACCCAGCTGCCAACAATGGTGATCAGGAAGGTACTGACGATCATAAAGAACCAGTTCACTTCCGGGCCAACGCTGTAAGTTGGGTCAATCATATGGGCTGCAGATTCGGTGATTCCCGATAGGAGTGGGTCCACCGTCCCTAGTAGCAGGTTAGCACTGTAGCCCCCAGATACGCCGGCAAAGGCAGCAGCTAAACCGGCAAGGGGGTGGCGGCCAAGAGAGTGGAAGATCATGGCGGCGAGAGGAATAAGTACTACATAGCCAAGTTCAGAGGCTGTGTTGGAGATGATGCCGGCGAATACCACGATCACGGTGACTGTGCGCTTGGAGGCTTGCAGTACCAAGCCGCGAACGGCGGCACTCAACAATCCAGAGTGCTCGGCGATACCCACTCCAAGAAGGGCTACGAGAACGGTACCCAGTGGTGCGAAGCCAGTAAAGTTATTCACTAGACCGGTGACGATCATCCGGAGGCCGTCGCCACTTAATAGATTGAAGACCTCAATTACCCCATCGGGATCGCGTCCCGCAGCACCCACTGGGCGTGGGTCTGCTACAGAAAGACCAAAGTAGGAGGCTATACCGCTTAGAATCACCACACCCACAGCAAAGAGCGCAAAGAGCGTAATGGGATGGGGGAGCAGGTTGCCGAGCCATTCCACCACATCCAGGAAGCGGGTAAAGGCCGTTTTGCGTCCGGGCGGGCTATCCTGCTGGTCGCTGGGGGAGGTCGTTGTGGTCATTGTGTGTCCTCAATTTAGTTGGCGAGTAGCCCTAATTGCCTCTGGGATACCCGTTAGCCCAATAATTGGCTGAAAAATGTGCTAAGTGCGCGATCATACACAAAAGTCCTTTAGGTAAGAATGCCCGCACCGGAATGTTCTTGGTTAGTGGGTCGGCAAAGTCGGAAAGCGAAAAGCCCTACGTGGAAGAGGGCTATATTGGCAGGCGGCGGGAAATGAAAAGCACCTATGCGTAGGGAATTGAAGCTTAAGAGCTGGTATTTAACGTTTTAGATGACTTGTTCAAGCGACAGACAAGCCACCTTTGCATTCCCGAATATGCCATAATCCGAAAACTCAGCAGTCAACCCAGCGGTGAAATAATGAAGATTGGAGTTTTAAAAACCGACGATGTGCGCAAGGAGCTGGTGGGCGAATACGGTGAATATCCGGAGATGTTCGCAGATCTATTGCGCAGCCAGGACCCCACACTGGAGTTCTCCACCTATGAAGTGCAGCACGGCCAGTACCCGGCCCAGGTCGATGAGGTGGATGCCTACCTAATTACCGGCAGTAAAACCGGTGTCTATGATGACAAGGAATGGATTCCTCCACTGATGGACTTTGTGCGCAAGCTGCATGACCAAAAAAAACCAACTATTGGAATCTGCTTTGGTCATCAGCTGATTGCTCAGGCACTGGGTGGAAGGGCTCGCAAATCTGATAAAGGTTGGGGTTTGGGAGTGCATTCCTATGAAATGCAGGAAACCCCCTCCTGGATGTCGGAGCCTACGAATAGCTTCAACCTGTTGGTTACTCACCAGGACCAAGTAGATACTCTTCCTCCCGGCGGTCGAGTACTGGCTTCCAGCGAGTTCTGCCCAATGGCGATGCTCCAGGTTGATGATCACATGCTCACTTTCCAGGCCCACCCTGAGTTTACCAAACCTTATTCCAATAGCCTGATGGAGTTACGTCGAGAAGCTTTTGGTACTGATGTGGTGGAAAAGGGCCAGGCCTCCCTGCAAAACGATATTCACGAGAATATGGTTGCAAAATGGATGCTGGAGTTTTTGCGCAAGTAGCTTTTTTCAAGGGGTAGATAATACTGCCCCTTGAATTCGCCATCTAGTTTTCAATATTCTTCCTTCTTCCTTCTTCCTTCTTCCTTCTTCCTTCTTCCTTCTTCCTTCTTCCTTCTTCCTGCTTATTCTTAAATTGACAAGATGAATTGATGATCATCTTTTTGATGGCTTAATAAAATCTTTTCGCTTATTGGTTTGAATCTGAAGCTGACTATTACTACTTCCCTTTTTATTTTTCTATTTCTTTTTCTTTCGTGATGATTTTGAAATCCTGTTTGTGTGTTTATTCGCGTCGCTTTTAATGCTTTTTAATTATTTTATTAAATTGTTTTTAATGGGGTGGCTATAGGGGTCGATTTTGTGGCGTTAATAATATTTTTCATTTTAAATAAGTTTTTATGCCTGTTGTGTTAATTGTTTGAAGGGGAATAATATGGCGGTTTTAGCTAGTTGAATCACTATTTTATTAGAGTTGAAAATGGGGTCGCTGGGGGACGATCATCGGTTTAAGTAAAGCTTGTAAATAATAAATTATAAATTTATTGATAATCAAAAGGATGGCTTTATGAAGAACTTCAAGCGTGTGCTGCTGGCTGCATCTATTAGCTTACCGGTTATTGGGGGGCAGGCGTTGGCAGCAGGCAACGTGAATGGGGCTATTGATGGGACAGTTATTAGTAGCAGTGGTAACGACCTGAGAGGCGCTACAATTATTATAGAAAATGATAAAAATGGCTTTAGAAGGACTATGTCCACGGGTGAGGATAGTGACTTCCGGGTGAATTTGCCCACAGGCATCTATAAGGTGACTGTTCAGAAAGATGGCTATCAGCCCGCAGTAGTTGAAGCCGTTGCCGTTTCAATAGGTAGCTCTACCAAGTTAGATATATCGTTGATATTGGGAGATCTGGAGGAGGTGGTTGTAGTGGGGGAGGCGATTCCCCAGATCCGCACTGGCACGGCAGAATCTGCACTGAATATTGGCTTGTCAGATATAGAGATGTTACCGGTTGCTCGTAATATTGAATCGGTTGCTTTATTGGCTCCTGGTACTGTTTTAGGCGATTCTGGGTTTGGTGAAGATAAGGATCTGATATCGTTTGGGGGGGCATCCGTAGGAGAAAACGCCTATTATATTGATGGCCTCAATGTCACTAATTTCCGCAACGGATTGGGTGGATCATCGGTACCTTTTGAATTTTATGACCAGTTCCAAATAAAAACCGGGGGGTATAGTGCTGAATTTGGTCGTTCTTTGGGGGGGGTGTTCAACGCCGTTACCAAGAAAGGCAGCAACGAATTTGAATATGGTGTGGTTGCCTATTATGAGCCTGCAGCCTTGCGTTCAGAAGCACCCGACTCTCTCTCTGCAGATGGGACTCTCTATGACTTAAATTCGGAAAATGAGCAGTCCAAGTACACAACAGATTATTATGTTAGTGGCCCTATCATTCCGGATAAATTATTTTTCTATGCCCTTTACGAACAGCAGGAAACGGTTGAAGAATTCACTACAAGAGGAAGTCCAAGCAGATACAACGATAGAAGTATTGATGATGATTTCTGGGGAGTCAATTTAACCTGGAATGTAACTGATAACCATATCCTCTCTTATATGCAATTCTCTGATAAGCGCACCAGGGAAAATGATCAATTTGATTACGACTATTTTAATAGAGATAAAAAAGAGTATACGGGCACTAAGTGGGATAAGCGTGGCGGAGATAACTGGCTGGTTCGTTATGATGGTCAGATAACAGATAATTTCAGTGTTTCTATGCTCCATGGCCAGAATGAATACTCACTTACTACAATTAGTACAACAGATATGGAGTGCCCTTATGTAAGGGACTTTAGTACCGGTGCTTTACCTGGAAATACAGATGACAGACCGGGTTGTCAAGCCAGTTCTAGGGTTCAAACTGGTGGTGATGAAAGGGTAGCTGATCGTATCGATTTAGAGTGGGTGATTAATGATCATACAATTCGTTTCGGCTACGATCAGGAAACTAACTCCTCCTCCTCCAAAGAAACCTATTCGGGTACAGGATTAAGAGCCGATGGAGGCGTCTTCTACACCTATAAAACATACCAGCCAGGTAAAGAGTTACCCAATGGTACGATAGTTCCCTCTGAAAACGGCGCTGAGGATCCCGTGCATATAGTCTCTTATCGGGTTGGCGATGTAGAAGGGGACTTTGAGGTTGAGTCAAAAGCTTTTTATATCGAAGATACCTGGGATATTACGGATACACTTACTTTAAGTGCAGGAATTCGTAATGAAACTTTCTCTAACTTTAATGGAGAGGGCGATACTTTTATTGAAATTGATGATCAGTGGGCGCCACGGTTAAGCTTCTCTTGGGATCCCGGTGGTGATGGTGAGTCCAGAGTATATGGCAATTGGGGTCGTTACTTTATGCCTATCGCTTCCAACACCAATGTGCGCTTATCTGGCGGTGAATTGGGATTTGAAAGGTATTTCATTTTTGATGGAGAATACGATCCGAAAACATATGCCCCTACAAATGTTGGTGCCGATGGCGTTCCTACATCTGAAGAAGTTGGATCCGCAAGGGTAACTTCAGATGGTAATGTGCCGGATAGTGCTCAGCTCTCGGATAAAGACCTCAAGCCTATGTATCAGGATGAGTTTATTCTTGGTTATGAGAGACTTTTTGCGGATGACTGGACATTGGGAATTAAAGCTACCTATCGTGATTTAAAATCACATATTGATGATGTGAGTATTGACCATGCGGTAGATGCTTTGGGATATGAGCACACTGGTGATGGTCATGGTTATGTGCTTGCAAACCCGGGAAGTGATATCACCATACCTTACGATCGTTATGGAACGGGAGAGTTGGAAATGACAACATTTTCGGCTGAACTGCTTAACTATCCTGAGGCCAAAAGGACTTATAAGGAGTTAGAATTTTCCGCGAAGCGCGCCTTTGATGGTATTTGGGGTTTAAGTGCGAGTTACACCTGGTCTCAGAGTAAGGGGAATAGTGAGGGGTACGTTAAGTCGGACAACGCCCAGGATGATGCTGGGATTACCCAAGATTTTGATTTCCCTGAGTTGATGGATGGAGCCAACGGATATTTGCCAAATGATCGTACTCATAAAATAAAAATTTATGGGAACTATCAGGTGATGGAGAATCTTTTGTTGGGGGCTAATTTCCTTTTGCAATCAGGGCGCCCAATTAACTCCTTTGGTGCTGGCCATCCCAATGGAACCCCGGCTTATGGAGATACTTATTATGTGACTGACTCAAATGGAAATCTTATTAAGACAAGTCGAGGCAGTAGAGGGCGAACTAGCTGGGTCAATCAGATAGATTTATCCCTTGTCTATAGTACTCGCATTGGTTTGGCTGATGTGGAGCTTAGAGCTGAGGTCTTTAACCTTCTTGATGCGGATGCTGAAACAGAGGTTTATGAGTTTGCTGAGTCAAGTCCCGGTGTGTTAGATCCAAGCTGGGGGGTAAATCAAGAATATCAAGTCCCTCGGTATTTTCGCTTTGGGGCAAGTGCTAGGTTCTAGCTAAAACTTATTGTAAGTTGATATTTTTTGCGGGAGGTCTTCTATAAAAAGAAGGCCTCCTTTATCGAGAGTGTTCATGTTTACTCTCAAGGCCTAGTTTATGCTGGATAAAAAATCATCATCCACCATTTGAATCCTTACTCCGATAGGTTCGTCAATCTGAAATATCCTTCTAGCCGTATTGTCAAGCTCAATGGCCATGCTTTGTATCACCTCATGAGTGCGATGAGGTGTTCTATTACAGAGAATTTCGATATAACAACCGGCCGGCTCAACCTGCTTGGATTCGATCACGACAACTGGAATTTTTTCTCCCTCTGTTTCCAAGCGCTTGGTCACTATCTCATTAAAGATATTGGCTGCAGAGTCAGGAATTATCTTCGAGACTTCTACAAATATTTTACAGCTGGACATATGCGGGATTCCTAGTATCTCTATTGAAGAGGCTCTCGCTTCTTCGTGCAGCTAATATACAGTTAGTGTAGCTGTTAAAAAATGAGCTGCTAATTTTACAAATCTATTAGGGTATCACTGGCAATATCAGGGTCATTAATGGGGGCGCTGTGCACTGTTGTTGTATATTTAATTTTCTAGTTATTTTCGTTTTTTCCCAGTGTCTGCTTGAATGAAAAAGAGGGGTGTAGAGTTTTACTGTACGCGATGTAAGTGCAGTCTAACCCTGATCCAACAAGCTTCGATATATTTACAGAGTCTAGATAAGTTCTAACTGGATAGGGTAAGGTGGCTCTCTACCTAAGCTATATCATTCGGATTTGTTATATCAAAATTGGAGGCTGAGGTAGGCATAAAACATTGGCTTCCCCGAACTAATAGGCTAATAGCGAATCTCTGGGCCCTGTTTTCATGGCAGCTATTTATAGAAGTGAGCGGTAGCAACATTGTGATAAATCAAATGCTGAATACGCTCTCTTAATTTATCAGATAAAGTGGAGGTTGTGATCCCACCAAGGCCGTGCCCCACTACCAGTATTTCTTGTAACTCCTCCCCTGCTATCAGGTTGACTATATCGTCAAAGAAAGTATTGATACCCACTTTAGTGGAAAGTAGGTGTTGGCACTCACCTAGGCCTGTTTGGGTTAGGCTAAAGACCCAGCGCGAGCCTTTGATTGACTTTAGATCAGTACCAACCACTATGAAACAGACCGTGTATCAGTACCAGGGTTTTTGTAATTGGCTGTAATTTTATCGTCAATCTACTCAGTATAGGGCGCAGAATCTCTCAGATGGCTCTAAAGGTTTTGCTTGATACCCTGATCACATTTCAAATATCTAAAGAGGGGTGACTTATCAGCCCTTGCCTTTTTCGATATTTCCAGGCCTGCTTGAGCTGTTATCACGGGTTTGATAGTGAAGTGAAACTTCTCCTGCAAGTAAAATTTCTTCGAATTTGACTATCAGATAATAGAGAATTAGATTTGGCGCCGCGGCACACAGATCACACTGGTTTCGCATAAATACAATGAATATCTTACTCGCCTTAACTGGTACAAACAGGGTGAATCCTATTGCCAACTCCGTTTATTCAAACTTCCCGCGCGATCAACTCCGACTCAATCTACTCTCTAGCGCTGATAAGCATATTAGGGGTATTTCTATTACTGGGCTGGGGGATATGGTTTTTTTTAAAAGAAATCACGGTTTATAGCGTTAGTGACCAGGCGAGACTTGAACAAGAGCAGAATACCGTACATGTCAGCACTCAGAGTACAGGAAGAGTAGTTGCTATTACTGCCTCGCTGGGAGATACCTTGAGAGAAGGAGACTTGCTAATAGAGCTGGATACCAGGGCATTTGATTTGGATCTAGATGGTGATTTTCGAGTATCTCAGAGCCTCTCGGATCAATTACTGGCAATAGAGCGAGAGGAGCGTTTACGGGATAAAAAATTTACTGAAGACGACAAGGCTTTAAGTGATCAGCTGAAGCTGCTCCAAGAACAGCACAAACTTCAGATGAACAACCAGCAGATTCAGGCAGATGTGGCGGAGCGCTATGAACGCTTGCTGAAGAAACAGCAAAGCTCTGAACTTGATTACCTTGCAGCTAAACGTACCTATCAGCAAATGGCCATGGCCACCCTCGCATCGAAAGCGGCAATAAGAGCAACCCATGATCGCCGGGAGCAATTGGCTAGCGAGTACCAGTTATCCATGAGTGAATTGGAACAGCGTCGAGCAGATCTACAAAGACAGCTGGCGGAGGTGGATACTCGCATTCAGCAGAGCACCTTGGCGGTAGATGAACAGCGTCTGCGTGCGCCTATCTCCGGTAAGCTTGCTTCACTGGCGGATATTCAGGAAGGGGAGGTATTAGTCGCAGGGCAACAGATTGCCACACTACAGGCTGAGGGTAATATCACCGTACAGGCGTTTTTCTCCCCTGCCCTTGCTTTGGGACATATTCGTTCAGGGCAGAGTGCGCGAGTAAAATTAGATGGGTTTTCCTGGGCGCGTTATGGTCAGTTACAGGCCCGTGTAGAGCGGGTCGCTAGTGCTGTGCAAAAAGGAAAGATTCTCGTTGAGTTATCTCTCCGTGGAGAGATTCCCCCACAGTTGCCGCTATTGCATGACCTACCAGCAAGGGTAGAGATTGCCACTGGAGTAAAGACACCATATCAGTTGCTATTGCAAAGTGCTGGCGACTTCTTATCAGGCCAAGCAGAAAGTAGCGTAAATTCGTTGGAGACCCTGTAGTGAAGGGACAAGTTCGCTGGTTGGTTCCCGAAGTTGTGCAAACTTCCAATATGGATTGTGGCCCTGCATCCCTTAAGAGCTTGCTTGAAGGCTTTGGTGTAAATGTACACTACGGCCACCTGCGTGATGCCTGTCAAACTGATGTAGACGGCACTTCTATTAATACCCTAGAGAAAATTGCGGTTGAGCTGGGGTTGGATGCGGCACAGATGGTCGTGCCCAAAGATCACTTGCTGTTAGGTTCAGCTGGCTACTTGCCGGGGCTGGTGGTGGTGCGCTTGCCCAATGGTAATACTCACTTTGTTGTTGCTTGGCGTAATCACCGGGGAATTATACAGGTTATGGACCCAGCCTCGGGAAGACGTTGGCCCAGTGCGCGACACTTTCTCGATGAGTTACATATCCACACTATGCGTGTTCCGCCGCAAGGGTGGAGAAGTTGGGCTGGAGGAAAAGATTTTATCGATCCCCTGCAAGAGCGTATGGAGCAGCTGAGAATTTCTAAATCCATCAGCGAAGTAATGTGTGAGCAAGCCTTGAAGAAAGGGGATTGGCTCTCACTGGCTTTTCTCGATGCCAGTGTAAGAATGTTGGCAGCGCTCGTTGGCTCTGGTGCGGTGCGACGAGGGGCAGAAACAAGTGCATTGTTGCAAAGGCTGATAAGTGACTTTTCAGAAGACAGGATTAACGCTTATCAACTAGTACCACAGAGCTATTGGTGTGTACGCCCTTCCAGTTCTCCCGGCACTGAAGAAGTTGACACAGTTGAGCTTGAACCAGAGCTGTTGGAGTTCAGCGGCGCCGTAATAGTCAGCGTAAAGGGGGTACGTGAAAGGAAAGAAATCAAACCTAAGTCGGAGGCTCTAAGCAAAGCTTTACAAGTACAGTCAATAAGCCCACTCGGTCAGTTATGGGAGTTTTTGCGAGAGGATGGTTTTCTTGCCCCGAGTATCGTGATGCTTGCGATGTTTGCTGCGGTGCTTGGTGTGATGGTTGAGGCACTGCTATTTCGAGGTTTGATCGATATCCACTCGGAACTAGCTACGGAGGTGCAGAGAATCGGCGCTGTTACTTTATTACTGGGATTTATGTTGACGCTCATACTTGTGCAATGGCCGATGACCAAGCTGCAGTTAATTATTGGTAAGCACTTGGAAAGTCGTTTTCGTATGCGCTTTCTTTCCGCCTTGCCGAAAATACCGGACCACTTCTTTCAAAGCCGCCCAACCTCAGATACCGCAGAGAGAGGTCATCGTATAGTAGCTCTGAGAGAGTTGCCTTTACTGGGGGGAGGGATACTGTTCAAAGGTTTGTCACTGCTCGCAACAGCTATTGGTATCGTTTGGATAGCGCCCACTACCGCGCCTTTGGTGTTATTAATGACGGGGTTACAGGTAGTTATCCCTCTGTTATATCAGCCAGTACTTAGTGATCATAATATGCGTGTCCAGACCCATACTGGCGCTCTGGCTAGATTTTATATGGATGCCTTGCTGGGAATAATACCAATTCGTACACACGGTGCAGGAGAGTCTGTTCGCCGTGAACATGAAAGTTTGCTCACCGAGTGGATTAAAGCAGGCTATTCCTCTTTGCGTTTCCAGCTTAATAGCCAAGCGGTGCAGCTGATTGTGAATGGGGTTCTCACTTGTGTACTGGTGATTTACTGTGTTCAGATCCTGGGGGCAAGTCCCTACTTACTTCTGCTAATTTATTGGGTATTGGCACTGCCGCCGCTGGGGGAAGATATCGCACAGTTAATGCGGAGCTACCCTCGTCATAGGAATACCTTGTTGAGAGCTTTAGAGCCGCTGCAAGCGGTTACGGTTGGTGCTAGTGAAGAGCCTTTTAATGATAAAAGGGTTCAACCTTTAAAGGCGCCTGTATCATTTCGTTTTGATAATGTCAGTGTTAAAGCCAGTGGTAGAAGCATTCTTAAGAATATTAATCTGAATGTTGCCTCCGGGGAGCATGTCGCCATTGTTGGTTCATCTGGTGCTGGCAAGTCAAGCTTGGCCGGTTTATTGTTGGGTTGGCATAACCCTGAGAGTGGAATCCTATTGCTAAATGGCGAGAAATTACAGGGTGAATTACTGTGTCGTTTTCGTCTAAGTTGTGCTTGGGTCGACCCTGCAATACAACTTTGGAATAGCAGTTTGCTGGATAACCTACACTACGGTAATAACTCCTCATCCTCCTTGTTCCCAACACTGCAACAGGCTGATCTATTAAACCTAGTTGCCTCTTTGCCAGATGGTTTACAGAGCACCTTGGGGGAAAGTGGTGCGCTTGTCAGCGGAGGGGAGGGGCAGCGCGTGCGATTAGGTCGTGCCCTAGGCCGAGAGTCTCCAGCTTGTGTCATTTTAGATGAGCCGTTTCGCGGGCTAGACCGCGGGCAACGCCAGCGCTTACTTGCTCGTGTAAGGCGAGTATGGAAAGACACCACCTTAATTTGCATCACTCATGATATTTCAGAAACCAAAGATTTTCCTCGCGTATTGGTGGTAGAAGATGGGCAAATTATTGAGGATGACGCACCCGCAAATCTGGAAACACAAAATGAATCTCGTTATGTCCAACTTCTTACAGCGGAAAAGAGACTCTGGCAAGAGTGTTGGCAAAGTGCCGATTGGCGCCATCTGCGTATGGAACAAGGGCGAATTACTGAGCTTCAATCTGCAATAAAAAAACGGGCTCAAGATAGAGGCGCTGTGCAGTCTCAAGAGGTGCATAGTGAAACCTGAAGCTTCCATAAGCAAGCTGCGCCATCACTGTTGGCCTGCAGTCCAGCTAGATGGTGCAGTGAAAGCTCTGGCTCTTCATAGCGGGCTTGAGCCTGCAGTTCCTGACTTCGAAAATAAAGCGCAAGTATATTTGGATACAGATGCTCGCTTACAGTTACAGGCAGAAGCTTTCGATTTAAATATTGAGCGAGTTAACTGCAAATATGGGGAGTTGGAGCAGATGTTGGTCCGGGCCGCACCAGCCTTACTGCGTTTGCGCTTTGCAGAGGAGGAATATTTCATCGCTTTGTGTGGTGGTAATCGTCGTTTTTTACATTTTCTTACGCCATCACAACAAGTCGTAAAGCTGCGCCCAGGTCAAGTGTTGAGAGCACTAACAAGCGCACAAGAAACACCTCAGCGTCAACGTATTGCACGCCTACTGGACAGTGCCGAAATAGTTGGGCGGCGGCGTAAAAAAGCCACCGAGGCATTATTACGAGAAAATCTAGTAGGGCTAGAAATCAATGACTGCTGGTTGTTGCGGCAGCCTTCCCACCGCTCTTTTTGGCAGCAGCTGCGCCATCATCGCCAGCATTTGCGCTTTCTAAGCATGATCACCTGCCACACAATACAAGTACTCTTGTTTATAGCCAGCTGGTGGTTGATAGGTCGTGCTGTTCTTGATGGCCATGTAGATAGTGGCTGGCTGGTAGCCTGGGTATTATTACTGATAACACAGATACCCCTTTCACTCTTAACTGCTCGGTTACAAGGCTCCATATCGCTAGAAACAGGTGCCTTGTTGAAGCAGCGCTTACTCGCCAGCGCTTTGCGAATAGATCCAGGCAAGGTGCGCCATATGGGTTCGGGACAGATACTTGGGCGTGTTTATGATGCAGAAAATATAGAAGCCAGTGCTCTACAGGCGAGCTTTATGCTACTACTCGGTGGTGTAGAGCTGGTATTGGCTTTCATCGTGCTACAGCTAAGTCTTGGAACTCCAATATCGTTGGGGATTTTGACCCTATTTTTACTTATAGCCATCGCTCTAGGGCGTGCCCAGTATTTGGCTCGTCAATACTGGACCGGTCAACGTTTGAGTATGACCCACCGTCTAATTGAGAAAATGCTTGGCCACCGGACCCGATTGGCACAGCAGAAACCTTCGGATTGGCACCGGGGGGAAGATCAGGAACTGGAAGAGTATTTGCGAAGTTCTACGGCAATGGATGGCAACATGACTCGCCTAGTCGCATTTTTGCCACGTTTCTGGTTGCTATTGGGTATAACTGGCTTGGTGCCTGTTTTTGTCAATAGCAATACTGAGAGTGGGCAAATTGCTGCGGCTTTGGGGGGGGTACTGCTTGGATATCGCGCAGTACTGAAAGGCATGACAGGGTATTCCAGTGGACTCAGCGCCCTGGTGACTTGGGAAAAAGTACGTGAACTTTTTTCCTTGGAGGCGGCTTTAAAGCGGGGCGCTACCTCTATCTCAGTGGCCGATAAAGTTCATTCAGGCATACCAGGGGCCAAGCAGCCATTGTGCTATATCCGTGACTTAAGTTTTAATTACCCTAATCAAGATAAGGCGGTCTTAAAAAATTGTAAGCTGAGTATTTATCCCGGTGATCGAGTAATTTTACAGGGGGCTTCTGGTTCAGGTAAATCTACTTTTTCAAATGTGATTGCCGGCATCCAAAAGCAAAGAGAGGGTATATTACTTATCAATGGGTACGATAGAACCAGTATTGGTGCTGGGCATTGGCGCAGGCTGGTTGCATCAGTACCACAATTTCATGAAAATCATGTACTTGGCGATTCTTTCTTATTTAATTTATTAATGGGAGATGAATGGCCACCAAAGGCGGAAAGTGTTCGTAGAGCCTATAAAGTTTGTGATGAATTAGGTTTGAGCCCATTGATTAAAAAAATGCCTGCAGGGATGTTACAGACGGTGGGGGAAATGGGGTGGAGATTATCTCACGGTGAGATGAGTCGCTTGTTTATTGCGCGGGCACTTTTGCAGAATTCTGAGTTGTTGGTATTGGATGAGAGTTTTGCAGCTTTGGATCCAGATAATTTAAGACGATCGTTTCATTGTGTGCAAAACTATTCGAATAGCTTAATTGTGATCGCTCACCCATAATTTTTGGTTAATTGTGGTGTGATAGGCTTAACTCGCGTTAAGCTGTAGGGCGTCCTTAGCTATGATTGGTTAAGGGCGAATTTCAATTTTTAAAAGGAGATGTGAAATGCATACTGAAACAGATGTTACTGCTGGCCCAGATGCAGTGATTGCATTACCAGATGAAACTTAATTTCTCTCTAATAGAGGATTAAGGCTTTTTGGTTTGATAAGAAGAATACCCATAATTGTTAAAAGATAGTGATTAGGGTATTCTTTTTTAATAACTTATGTAGATTATGGCTGGCATTTGTCAGTGGCTTACTAACCTGAAACTGCAGCCTGTTAAGCGTTTTCATATTGTTATAAAGCCCGCATTTCGCGGGCTTTTTTCTTTTCAGGTCTTCAGCTTTTTATAGTGCATCCGATGCGGTGCAGCATCTTCGCCTTTACGCTGCACAAAGTCCTCGTGGTACTCGGTGTAGTTACCTTCAAAGAAGACCGCTTCACTCTCACCCTCATAGGCGAGGATATGGGTGGCAACGCGGTCCAGGAACCAGCGATCGTGCGAGATTACCAGGGCGCAGCCGGGGAAGTTGAGCAGGGCTTCTTCCAGGGCGCGCAGGGTTTCGATATCCAGATCGTTGGAGGGTTCGTCCAACAGCAACACGTTGGCGCCCTGCTTGAGGGTGTAGGCCAGGTGCAGGCGTCCGCGTTCACCGCCGGAGAGTTCGCCTACGCGCTTCTGCTGGTCACTGCCCTTGAAGTTAAAGCGGCCAACATAGTTGCGCGAGCCCACTTCGTAGTTGTTGATCTTGAGCATATCATGGCCGTCTGAGATGGCTTCCCATACGGTCTTGCTGTCATCCAGATTCTCACGGCCCTGCTCAACGTAGGCGACCTTAACGGTTTCACCGGTCTTGATCTCGCCGGAGTCCGGCTGCTCGGTGCCGCTGATCATACGGAACAGGGTGGACTTACCGGCACCGTTACCGCCGACGATACCCACAATTGCGCCCTTGGGCACGCGGAAAGACAGGTTGTCGATCAGCAGGCGCTCGCCGAAGCCTTTGCTCACACCTTTAAACTCAATCACATTGTCGCCGAGACGCTCGCCGGGCGGAATGTAGATTTCGTTGGTCTCGTTGCGGGCCTGGAAGTCCTGGGATTGCATTTCTTCAAGGCGAGACAGGCGGGCTTTGTTCTTGGACTGGCGGCCCTTAGGATTTTGACGGGCCCACTCGAGTTCCTTTTGCATGGCTTTGGCGCGGGCCTGTTCGCCGCGCTGCTCCTGCTCCAGACGCTTTTCTTTCTGTTCCAGCCAAGTGGTGTAGTTGCCTTCCCAGGGGATGCCGTGGCCGCGGTCCAGTTCCAAAATCCAGCCAGCAACATTGTCGAGGAAGTAGCGATCGTGGGTGATGGCTACCACAGTGCCGGTGAAATCGTGCAGGAAGCGCTCCAGCCAGAATACGGATTCCGCATCCAGGTGGTTGGTGGGCTCATCGAGAAGCAGCATATCCGGGCGGGACAGCAGCAGGCGGCAAAGGGCTACACGGCGCTTTTCACCGCCGGACAGGTTGTTGACGTCCGCATCCCAGGGAGGCAGGCGCAGTGCGTCAGCGGCAACTTCCAGGCGGTGCTCCAGGTTGTGGGCGTCCCAGGCCTGGATAATGTCTTCGAACTGTTGCTGTTTCTTAGCCAGGGCATCGAAGTCCGCATCGGGCTCGGCATAATCGGCGTAGACCTGTTCCAGGCCGGCGAGGGCGTCAATGGCTTCCCGTACACCATCCTCTACGTTGCCGCGCACGGTCTTGCTGGCATCGAGTTGCGGTTCCTGGGGCAGATAGCCGACCTTGATGCCGGGCATTGCGCGGGCTTCGCCGTTAAAGTCCTGGTCGACCCCAGCCATAATGCGCAACAGGGTGGATTTACCTGCGCCGTTGAGACCGAGTACGCCAATTTTGGCGCCGGGGAAGAAGGAAAGGGAAATGTCCTTCAGAATTTCACGTTTGGGGGGCACTACTTTGCCCACCCGGTTCATGGTGTATACGTATTCAGCCATTTGGGGTTCCGTAACTGGGTGTTGCAATCGCTCAGATTTTGCGCGCAACTTATCAGTTTGCGTAAAAAGTGCAACCGCGCCGCAGAGCATGTCGCCGTTGTACTCGCGTGTGGCTGACGTTGAATCTGATCTGTGCTTAACTGCGACGCTAATTAGTACAAGAGCAATAAGACAGATAGCAATGGATCAGGACTCCCCGGTGTTGTTCTCTCGGCGCGGCGCACTGGCGATCGCGACCCTCAACCTGCCTAAGGCGCTCAATGCGCTCAACCTGCAGATGATTGATCTGCTCTCAGCTCAGTTAGATCAATGGGCTGATGACGATGCGGTGGCCGCCGTATGGATAGACGGCAGTGGTGATAAAGCCCTCTGTGCCGGGGGCGATGTGGTGGCGCTGTATGAGCAATCGGCCGCCTACGGTGAAACGCCGGAATATTGTTACACGACCGAATTCTTCTCGCGCGAATATCGCCTGGATTACCAAATACACACCTATACCAAGCCAATCGTGGTCTGGGGTGGCGGCATTGTGATGGGTGGTGGTATCGGCATTATGGCCGGTGCCAGCCATCGTATCGTGACTGAAACCACGCGTATGGCGATGCCGGAAATCACTATCGGCCTATTTCCCGATGTGGGCGGCAGCTGGTTCCTGAACCGTATGCCGGGTCGCCTGGGGCTTTTCTTGGGGCTGACCGGGGCTCAGTTCAATGGGGCCGATGCCCTGTTTGCCGGTATGGCCGACCGTATTATTGCGCAGGAGCAGCGCGAGACCGTGTTGGCGGCGCTGGCGGCGCTGGATTATTCGGCCAGTAGTGCTTTTAACCACCGTCTCATAAGCGATTGCCTTAAAAGTTGCGAACTTTCCCCATTGCAGCGGCCAGAATCACAGCTGCGCGAACATTACGATCAGATCCAGCAGCTTACGGACTTTGCCAGCCTGCCGGAGGTTTGCGCGGCAATCAGCGCCTATCAAGGGGTGGATAAATGGTTGCAGCGCGCCGCCACCACCCTGGCGGGCGGTTCGCCACTGACCCCCTGGGTGGTGTGGGAGCAGTTGCGACGTACGCGCCACTTGTCTCTGGCCGATGTGTTTAGGATGGAGCTGATTCTCGCGGTAAACCTCTGTGCCAGTGGTCATTTCAAGGAGGGGGTGCGGGCTCTATTGATTGACAAGGATCGCACACCAAAGTGGCGGCCCCTTAGCCTGGAGGAAATTAGTCCACAACAGCTGGAGAGCTGTTTTACTGCTCCCTGGAGCAGGGCGCATCCGCTTGCGGATTTATAAAGCGACCCGGGCCGCTTTACGCACGGGATACCAACAACAAAATATGGAGTGGCTTTTATGGAAAAAATAGCCTTTTTTGGTCTGGGGAATATGGGCGGCCCTATGGCGGCCAATCTGGTGAAAGCCGGTTTTAGTGTGGCGGCTTTCGATCTCAATCCCACGGCTCTGGCGCAGGCGCAAGAAGATGGCTGTAGGCCCTGCGACTCCCCAATGCAGGCGGCTGAGGGGGCTTCCATTGTAGTCTCGATGTTGCCCAGTGGTGCGGCGGTGAAAGGGCTTTATCTGGGAGAAGAGGGGCTGCTGAACCGCCTGGCTGAGAATACTCTGATTATCGATTGCTCAACCATCTCTGCGGAAGATGCCCGCCTGGTAAATGAGGCCGCATCTGAGCGGGGTCTACTCGCCATTGACGCGCCAGTTTCAGGGGGCACCGCGGCAGCTCAGGCTGGCAGCTTGTGTTTTATGTGTGGAGGTGAAGAAGCGGCAGTAGATGCCGCGCGGGCGCCGTTACAGGCGATGGGCGCCAAGATTTTTCACGCCGGCTCGGCTGGGGCAGGGCAGGTGGCAAAAATTTGTAACAACCTGCTTCTGGCTATCCATATGACCGGTACCGCCGAAGCCCTGCAGTTGGGGGTAGACAAAGGCTTGGACCCCAAGGTTCTAAGCGAGATCATGATGCAGAGCTCTGGCAACAATTGGTCTCTGGCCAATTACAACCCCTACCCAGGTGCTATGGAGAATGTACCTGCGGCAAATGGTTACTCTGGTGGTTTCACCGTGGCGCTAATGCTGAAAGACCTGGGGCTCGCCATGGATGCTGCAGCTACCAGTGCCTCTTCCACGCCTATGGGGGCTCTGGCAAAAAACCTTTATCAGCTACATGGAGCCAGTGACGAAAACCAGAAGTTGGATTTCTCCAGTATCCAGAATATGTTCCGCCGCCCGGCAGGTGGCCTGACCTGGTAGATTTCTAGCTTCCGCGGGCTCCCTCCTCAGTTGATTGTTTCTGGCCAGTACCGGAGAGGGAGCTTTGCTTCAGTGTCGCCTAACGTTAAAAATTTGTACCAGTTCGCAAAATTGGCAATAGGTACCAATTACTAGCCCCCTAGCCGTTCCTTCATTACACCCCTATCGCTATCTTCGCAGCCCCGCTCGGAAGGTCATCTGATGATTGGCCAGACAAGCGTTATGGGCAATACGCTGCTTTTAATTCCGAAATTCTACAGCTTGATTTGGATCAAGCTCACGATTGCGGCCAGCGGTTAACCTGCCTGCGACTTGTGATTGTGCCTGGAGGGGGCCTTCCAAAGTCGGGAAAAATGCTAAATCGCTATATGGAGAAGTTAATGAATCGTATAACTGCTTGTGCGACAGCCGCCCTGACCGCCGTACTTTCTGCACCGGTACTGGCCTACGAAGAGGGCAGCTTTATTTTGCGCGGTGGTATGGCCACAGTAGCGCCCGACACCAGTTCCAGCGCGCTTTATGTTGGTGGAGCTAAGCAAGACGGCACCGGGGTAGATGTGGATGACGGCTCCGCTCTGGGCCTAACCGGTGTGTATATGTTCCGTGACCACTGGGGTCTTGAGCTAGTAGCCGCCACTCCTTTTACGCATGAGATTCAAGCTGAAGGTCTGGGTGAAACTTTTGAGCTGGGTGAAACCAAGCATCTGCCGCCTACTTTGCTGGTGCAGTGGTATCCCATGGATACTCAGTCCGCGATCCAGCCTTATATTGGCCTGGGGGTGAATTACACCGCTTTCTTCGATGAGGAAATCAGCAGTACTGCTAATGCGGTCTTTGAAACCCTAGAGGCTACTGACGACGCAAAACTATCTCTCGATAATTCCTTCGGTCTGGCGGCTGAAGCGGGTATCGATTTCGCCTTCGGCGCAGATCAGCGCTGGTTGTTTAATATGTCTGTGTTCTGGATGGATATTGATACCGACGCCACCGTAAAGGTACCTGGTGTGGGTAATGTCACCGCTAAAGTAGATATCGACCCGCTGGTTTATATGGCGGGTCTCGGCTACCGCTTCTAAGGTGGCAGCACTCTAGTTTTGGAGTGTGGCAGTCGTTGCGGTTTTCCCCGTGGGAGCTCGGCGACTGCCTTTTAGTTTGTGCGGGAGGCTGTCGCAAACAATTGATTGAGGTTGTGGAAATATGATGCAAGAGACTAAAAGCACTATAGGTGGCCTATCAGAACAACTGTTATCCCGATACAGTGGCCCCTGCCCGCGCTACACCTCTTATCCCACAGCCGACAGATTTAAACCTCTGGATGGCAGTATCAAACCTTGGGATGCACTAAAAAATATTCGCAGCTTATCCCTGTATGTGCATATCCCCTTTTGCCGTTCTCTCTGTTATTTCTGTGCTTGCAACAAGGTAATTACTTCCCAATACGGTCTCGCCTCCAGCTATCTGGATAACCTCTTGCAGGAAGCTCGCTGGTATCGGGACAAGGTGGCCCAGGTACCGGTCACCCAGTTGCACTTGGGAGGTGGTACACCCACATTTCTCAGCGATGGAGATATGCGCCGCTTGATGGAAGGACTGGGTGAGATTTTTGATTTATGCCCAGGCGATGGAGTGGAGTACAGCATTGAAGCCGATCCACGCACCTTGGAGCTGGAGACCTTGGATACCCTAAGAGAGCTCGGATTTAATCGCTTGAGCCTGGGCGTGCAGGATTTTGATATCGAGGTGCAGAGATCCATCAACCGAATTTGCAGTGCCGACCAGGTGACTGAATTAACGGTTGCGGCGCGTGAGCGGGGATTCGAATCTATCTCCTATGATCTGATTTATGGTTTGCCCAAACAAAACCTCAGCAGTTTGCACAGCACCCTGGATAAGGTGCTAGATTTACAGCCGGATCGTATTGCCCTCTATCACTATGCGCATTTACCCCATCGTTTTAAAGCTCAGCGTCTTATCGATACGGAACTTATTCCCTCCGCCTCAGAAAAAGTAGCAATGCAGCTGGCTGCGGTAGAGCACTTGGGCCAGGCTGGTTATGAATTCCTGGGTATGGACCATTTTGCCCGGCCGGGAGATGAGCTGGCCAAGGCCGCTCATGCGGGGATGTTACAGAGGAATTTCCAGGGCTACACATTAATGCCCGCCGATGCGTTAGTTGGACTGGGGGCTTCCGCAATCAGCTACAGCCGTAATGGTTTCTGGCAGAACCTGCACCGTCTGAAAGAATATACCCAGGCCGTGACTGAGCGGGGTAATGCTTCGTGTCGCGGCTGGTTAATGAGTGATGAAGATAAGTTGCGTCAGTGGGTTATTACTGAACTGATGTGCCGGTTAAGCCTGGATAAAACTGAGGCTGAGCGTCGCACTGGCGTACCTTTTAATCAATACTTTTTCCAGGAACTCAAAAGGCTGGAACCCATGTTTGAGGATGGTCTTATTTATCAGGATGAAAAAAAGATCACCGTCACGGAGCAGGGGCGCTGGTTTGTACGCAATGTTGCCTCGGCTTTTGATATTTACTTACACAGTCAGCAAACTGATGCACAATATTCTCGTGTTCTTTAATGTTCTACAGGAGACGATTGTCTTCACAGCGGGTACAATAGCCGCAAATTAGTTTACCGACTGGTTTAGTATGATGGATTCCTCAGTAGCGGTTAGTTGCAGCAACTGCTCGGTTAGACGTTTATGCCTGCCTGCGGGGTTATCTCAAGCAGATATCGATCGACTAGAGCAGGTTACGCGCCGTAAGAAAATTGTAAAAGCCGGTGAGACCTTGTATCGCTCCGGTGATCCTTTTGCAAACCTTTACGCTATTCGTTCAGGCAGTTTTAAAACTGTGGTTATCGCAGCGGATGGCGATACGCAGGTCACTCATTTTGCCCTGCCAGGTGAGTTGTTGGGGCTGGATGCCTATAGTAGCCGCGTACACCCCAGTTACGCTGAGGCGCTGGAAGACAGTAGTGTCTGCCTGTTGCCCTTTACCCAGCTGGAATTACTGGCTAATCAGGTCACCGCGTTGCAGCAACAGATTTATAGTATTTTTTCTGAGGAGCTGCGCCAGGAAAATGATATTTTAATGCTGCTGGGCAAGCGATCGGCTGATACCCGCTTAGCGGCTTTGCTGATTAATATTTCCAGCCGCTATGCTCGCCGCGGTTATTCGCACAGTGAATTTGTGTTGTCTATGCCGCGCACAGATATTGCCAACTATCTTGGATTAACTGCAGAAACCGTAAGTCGATTATTTTCACGTTTTCAAAAAGAAAAGCTGATTAAGGTAAGTGGTCGGGCGGTGGAAATACTGGATATGATCAGTCTCAGTGAACTGGCCGGAACCCATTACGGTTACGATGAAGACTGATTAAGCACTCTATCAGAGTTTGATAGGCTTAGTTGATTAAAAGGGCCCAGGCTAAATAATTAGCAGGCCCTATAAAATTTTTCAAATTATTTACGTTAGAGTTGCCTTAATTAAATAGCGGCGATGACCTCCGCCCATTTTTGTTGTTGGGCTTGAGAAATATAGCTGGCCTTAAAGCTGTTGATAGCCAGCTGTTTTGCCTGTTTTTGGGTCATGCCAAGACTTTCACTCAGTGCTTGGTAATTGCGGTTTACGTAACCGCCAAAATAGGCGGGATCATCGGCATTTACCGTGACACAGAGCCCGCGCTCCAATAACTGTAATATGGGATGTTGGCTCATATCGTCGTAAACACACAGTGCAGTATTGGACAGAGGGCATACGGTGAGGGGAATTTCCTGATCGATAAGTCGTTCAATCAGAGCCTCGTCTTCCACACAGCGCACGCCGTGATCTATGCGGCTTACATCGAGTAAATCCAGGGCCTCTTTAATATATTCAGCTGGCCCTTCCTCCCCCGCATGAGCGACCCTCTCCAGGCCTAATTCTTTAGCTATGGTAAAGACTTGCTGGAATTTGCTGGGGGGGTGTCCCAGTTCTGAGGAGTCCAGGCCGACACCCTTAATAAATTCCAGGTAAGGTTTGGCGGATTCCAGAGTAGTGATGGCCTCTTCCTCACTCAGGTGGCGCAGGAAGCAGAGAATCAGGTGGCTACTAATTCCCCACTCAGATTCGGCATCTTTTAGAGCGCTGTGGATGCCCCGAATAACCACACCGATATCAATACCCCTTTCTGTATGGGTTTGGGGGTCGAAGAAAATTTCAGTGTGCACAACATTATCTTCACGACAGCGCTGCAAGTAGGCCATGGTTAGATCGTAAAAATCCTGTTCATGGATAAGGACCGAGGCTCCCTGGTAGTAAATATCCAGGAAGGACTGCAGGTTGTGAAACTTATAGGCAGCCTTAATTTCCTCAACACTGGAAAAGGGGATTTCAATTTTATTGCGCCGGCTAAGCTCGAACATTAGTTCTGGCTCCAGCGAGCCTTCAATGTGCAAATGCAGCTCTGCCTTGGGGAGAGTCTTGATAAAATCCAGATCGGCGATGCTCATAGTAATAACTGTATTGAAGATAAGTGTGGGAGCTGTTACCCGGGCCGGAGGCATCGATTCAACAGCCGGAAAAATTGGCGGTAATGTTAACAGCTTCTTCCTTATGGCTGAAAAGCCATTCGCTAACCTGCCGGCCCGGGCATGGCTGGTGAAGCCGCAAGACTACAGCTGTGTAAACCAGCCGGTTTACTTTGTGGGTTAAAGGTGTAACGTACACCAGGCAGTATACTTTTTCTGAGTGTTGGAGTGGACCTATGGGCAAGGTAGTACTGATTACGGGAACATCTACAGGCTTGGGACAGAGTTTGGCCACCAAAATGGCGAAGCTGGGGTATGTTGTCTACGCCACCATGAGGGATTTGGACAAAGCGGGCCCACTACTGAAAGATGCCGGGCTTGGGCACAAGCTCAACGTTTTAGCGCTAGACGTGCAGGATGCAGGAAGTATTCAACATGCTGTGAATACCATTATTGAGGAGCAGGGGCGTATCGATATTTTGGTTAACAATGCCGGTGCCGGCTTTGTGAAAACCACCGAAATGGCCTCAGAGGCAGAGACACAGTGGGTTATGGATGTGAACTTCCACGGGGTAGTGCGTTGCACCAAGGCAGTACTCCCCCATATGCGAAAGGAACGCAGCGGTCGGATTATCAACATTTCTTCTGTGGGTGGGTTAGTGGGGCAGCCGTTTAATGAACTTTATTGTGCTGCCAAGTTTGCTGTAGAGGGGTACACAGAGGCTATGGCTAGCTATATCCAGCCCAGCTTTAACATTCAATTCACTGCGGTTGAACCTGGCGGCATTTACTCTGAATTTGCCAACAGTGTTTTATCTCAACTGCAAGTGGATGGTGGTGTGCCAGAAGGAGATTACCAGGGCTTATTCGAACAATATATGAGTGGTATCCAGAGGCGCACACCAGAACAAACGGCCCGTCTTTATCAGAGTGCCGGGCAGGTGGCGCAGGTAGTTTTAGATATTGTTGAAAGTGAAGATCCACCGGTTCGGGTCCGTACTTCTCCTTGGGCCAATGAATTTTGTGCTTATAAAACGCATGCAGATCCAAGTGGTAAAGCTCAGCAGAAAATGGTGATAAATACCCTGTTATCTGCCAATCAATGATTTACCGAAAAGTTCATTGTTTTCGCAGGGCTTTGTTTATTTAGATAAGCCCAGGAGCACCCGCTAGTCATTATTTTTATGTAGAAGAGTAATGTCTGAAATTGTGTAAACGTAGTATATATTGGTCCGTTGTTTTAGAAAGATGGTTAGCCTCGATACTAATTTTTTAATATTTAGTGTTTTATTTCTGGGTGGCGACGCTTTTCAATAATGCCGTTACAATTTTCCTATATTGTTAAAAGGCGATTTGGGTATGGCTGATTCACCAGTGGCAGTAAGTTGCAGTAATTGCTCTGTCAGGCGTCTCTGTTTGCCTGCGGGCCTGTCTCTGGCAGAGATTGATCGCCTCGAACAGGTCACTGGAAAAAAGAAGGTCATTAAGGCTGGAGAATCTCTCTACCGGGCTGGCGATTCATTTCAAAATCTCTACGCGATTCGCTCTGGCAGTTTTAAAAATGTAGTAATTGCCGCAGATGGTGATACCCAGATAACACATTTTGCCCTGCCGGGAGAATTACTTGGCCTCGATGCTTATAGTACCCGTGTTCACTCTAGCTATGCCGAGGCGTTAGAAGACAGCAGTGTCTGTCTCCTGCCTTTTGCTCAACTGGAAGTGCTGGCGCAACAGGTTCCGGCCCTGCAGCAACAGATTTACAGCATTTTTTCCGAAGAGTTGCGCAAGGAGAATGAAATTTTAATGCTGCTTGGCAAACGTTCTGCAGATACTCGCCTTGCCGCATTGCTTATGAATATTTCCAGTCGCTATGCCTGTCGCGGTTATTCCCCCAATGAATTTATCCTTTCAATGTCGCGTACAGATATTGCCAATTACCTAGGATTAACTGCAGAAACGGTGAGTCGTCTGTTTACTCGCTTTCAAAAGCAGGGGGTTATCCAAGTAAATGGCAGGGTAGTGCAGATTCAAAATTTACTGGGGCTTAGTGAAATAGCGGGAACCCACTGTGGTTATGAGGGCGAGGTTTAGAAGCCTTTGAAGTGGCGAAAATTTTCTGGAAAGGATAAGGGTTTGAGCATTAAAAAATAAAAAAGGGGGCGAAAACGCCCCCGGAATCCACTACTTATCAGGAGTGTGTGGAGAAAGCTAATTCCTTTTCTGCACCTTTTTTCTCTAATTCTTCCGGTGCTTGTGACAGCCAGTCCATGGCCTCGTGCTGCTTCTCAAAGTAACGCACTTCGCCACTTACAAACCATCCTCCAACTTTGGTGGCCAGCTGTTGCCAGCCTTCATCCCCAAGTACAGCAATGCGGCAGAATTCATTGCCATGTTTAAGGGTTAGCTTGAATTCATCCCAAATCGCGTGCAGACCCCAGCCCTCAAAATCCCGCAAGTCAATCAGCATTTGTACCTTTGGTTTTTTAACGCCCTCAAGAGCATACTCTAGCAAAGGCGTTATATATTCGTAGTCCTCATGGGTCAACTGCCCAACAGCTTTGATGTACAGGAAGAAATCATCATCAATTCTCTCCATGCCAATGGAGATTCCGTGACGCTTGATTTTCATGTCTCCGCCTTTTTATAGTTTGTGAAATGACCCGGTCATCTTAAGCAAATACTTGTGAGGGTGTTTCTGGTTGAGTCAGATATTCGCGTAAAGATTCATATACATTTCTGGTGTTTTTATCGAAAAAGGGATCTTTTAACTGCTTTACCTGCTTGTATATTTGTTTCCAGTCTTCTACCTGTAGATATTGCTCTATTTGAGGGAAAATCGCAGAATTTTCCAGCTCAATATGATTTCGCTGTAACTGCAAATAGCTATTACTAGCCCCTTGTAACACTCTCCGCTCAACCATGGCGTCATTGGCTACGGCATAGAAAAGTGCACACATATGCTTGGTGGTTGCAGCAATTTTTTCGTGCTGCATCTGCGCTTCATAAATAGCACTTCGGTCATGCACAGGTTTGGTCAGCAAGCGAGCAAGAATCAAGTCTTCTACCGGATGATGATATTTATCTGGGTAAACAGAAAAATAATCCAGTGCGTCAAGAATCAGAGAGAGTGTGTTAGGGTCCCGCTCATGAGTTCCAAAAAGGTCCTGTAGCAAGCGCTCAAAGGCATTGAGCATTTGCTGCATATTTTTATGGTCTAAACAGAGTTGTCGGTAGATGTTGTTCATCCCAGACCTCCGCGATCAGTTTCGAAGCTTATTGTTGCCAGCAGACTCGAGAGAGGAATTGATGTGGATCAAGTAGCGAAAAAAAAGTGGTACAACCTGAGGATTTTGGCGCAGTAAAGAAATTAAAGGGCACCATTTTAAAAATTATCCAAAACCAGTTATCGAGTTAGAGTCATACAAAGGCTGTGAGATAATGAAATTGGGCTCAAGCCATGTTAATTGCCGCACAGGGTTTGAGTATTAATTCCTCACTTTTATTTTGTAGACTGAGTGCTGTGATGCACTCTAATCACGGTTATCAGCGGAGGATAGGCCATACATTGTTATTGGTGTCCTACCGGTCCACACAAGCTGGTGGCGGGTATAAGTCACTGGTATGAGAATGAGGCAGTGACTGGTGATCCTAGTATGGTCTTGGCGTTGGCTTAGCTTAAGGGCCAGCAGTGACAAGGTATTTGAGTAAAACAAGCTTTTAAAGAGGTGGCTTATGAGTCCGGCCCCTGAATTGCTCATTTCTAAGGCAATCAATAGTCCAAAACACGGCTAACTGGCCGGGTTTTGGTTTTCGCGCAATCCCTGTGGCCTTGGTGTACAATGCGCGCCTTTCTAAAATGCTCAGGATTCTTTGAGTAGTCAGTGGGGCCTATTGGCGCCTGAGGCCAAGTTGCAAGGCCTGAGCACAGTGCTACCTAGTTACACCAGTCTCTACTCAGCCCGCATTACCGAGGGAACACCATGTTTGATTCATCTGTCACGCTCGCTTCTTACGATCCCGAAATCTGGGAAGCTATCCGCGAAGAGGATTCTCGCCAGGAAGACCACATTGAGCTGATCGCCTCCGAGAACTACACCAGCCCACAAGTCATGGAAGCCCAGGGCAGCAGCCTCACGAATAAGTACGCAGAAGGTTATCCGGGCAAACGCTACTACGGTGGCTGTGAGTATGTGGATAAAGTGGAAACCCTGGCGATTGAGCGCGCTAAGGCGCTGTTTGGTGCGGATTACGCCAATGTACAACCGCACTCTGGTTCCCAGGCCAACTCGGCGGTATATCAAGCCCTATGCGCCCCCGGCGACACCGTGCTGGGTATGAGCCTGGCTCACGGCGGCCACCTGACCCACGGTGCCCGCGTCAACTTCTCTGGCAAAATCTACAATGCGGTGCAGTACGGCTTGAACCCGGAAACCGGTGAGGTGGATTACGAGGAAGTGGAGCGTCTGGCTCTGGAGCACAAGCCCAAGATGATCGTGGCCGGTTTTTCCGCCTATAGCCGAGTCATGGATTGGGCGCGTTTCCGCGAAATCGCCGACAAAGTGAGTGCCTACCTGTTTGTAGATATGGCCCACGTAGCCGGTCTGGTTGCCGCTGGTGAATACCCATCGCCTATTCCCCACGCCGATGTGGTGACCTCCACCACTCACAAGACCCTGCGCGGACCGCGCGGTGGCATTATCCTGGCCCGTGCAAACGACGAGATCGAGAAAAAACTGAACTCGGCGGTATTCCCCGGTGGTCAGGGCGGCCCGCTGATGCATGTTATCGCGGCCAAGGCGGTTTCCTTTAAGGAGGCCATGAGCCCAGAATACAAGGCTTATCAGAAGAAGGTGGTAGAAAATGCCCGCGCTATGGCGGAGACTTTCCTCGACCGTGGTATCAATATAGTTTCTGGCGGCACCGATGACCACCTGATGCTGGTGGACCTGATCGGTAAGGAATACACCGGTAAAGATGCCGATGAGGCCCTGGGCAATGCCAATATCACAGTGAATAAAAATGCGGTGCCTAATGACCCGCGTTCTCCCTTCATCACCAGTGGCCTGCGTGTCGGTACTCCGGCGATTACCACGCGCGGTTTCGGCGTGAAGGAAACCCAGCAGCTGACCCATTGGATCTGCGATATCCTGGACGCACTGGAAGGCGGCGATGTTGAAGCCACCATTGCCGATGTGAAGCAAAAAGTTCTGGAGATCTGTGCACAGTTTCCTGTGTACAAGAAAGCCTAATTTAGCTTTGCTAGAAAAAGCGGCTCGGTGAGCCGCTTTTTTTATGGCTGTATCACAGTGTGCTGCACCGCAGCGGTGCGTGGTGCAGTCACAGGGGGCAACGGCTGTGATAAACTGCGGCCCATTTTCCATTCCCCTGGGGACGATCCCACATGCACTGTCCTTTCTGCAGCGCAGAAGAAACCAAAGTAGTCGATTCCCGCCTGGTGGCGGAGGGCGATCAGGTGCGCCGCCGGCGCGAGTGCCTCGAATGCCATGAACGTTTCACCACCTTTGAAAGCGCAGAGCTGCTGTTGCCCAGGGTGATCAAACAAAATGGCCAGCGCGAGCCCTTCAATGAAGACAAATTGCGCGCGGGCATCCAGCGCGCGGTAGAGAAGCGCCCGGTCAGTATCGAGCGGGTGGAATCCGCAGTCTCCCAAATCAAGCATGCACTGCGCGCAACGGGTGAGCGCGAGCTGCCCGCGAGGGCCATCGGTGAGTTGGTTATGGAGCAGTTGCGCGAGCTGGATGAGGTCGCTTATGTGCGCTTTGCCTCGGTGTATCGACGCTTTGAAGATGTCAGCGACTTCAGTGAAGAAATTGAGCGCCTGACCAGTAAGGAAAACCAAACGCAATGAGTCAAATGGCTGTAGAGAGTGCCCAGGCACTGATGGGCCGCGCTATTCAGCTGGCGGAGCGCGGTCTCTATACCACTATGCCGAATCCCCGGGTCGGCTGTGTGATCACCGATGCTAATGGCCAAGTAATTGCTGAGGGCTGGCATAAGCGTGCTGGCGAACCCCACGCTGAAATAGAAGCCCTGCGCGATGCAGGCGAGCGGGCACGCGGCGCCACCGTCTATGTGACCCTTGAACCCTGTAGCCACAGTGGCCGCACAGGTCCCTGTGCCGAGGCACTGGTGCAGGCCGGCGTTGCACGTGTGGTATACGGTATGGAAGACCCGAACCCCAGGGTTGCCGGAAGCGGTTTGCAGAAACTGCGCGATGCGGGCATTGAGGTAGAGGGGCCAGTGCTGGAAGAGCGCTGCCGCGCGCTCAACCCGGGTTTTATCAAGCGTATGACCTTGGGGTTACCCCTGGTGCGCAGCAAATCCGCGATGAGTTTAGACGGTCGCACCGCCATGGCCAGCGGTGAATCCAAATGGGTTTCGGGCCCGGCTGCGCGCGCCGATGTGCAGCGCCTGCGTGCGCGCAGCTGCGCAGTGGTAACTGGCGTAGAGACTGTGCGATTCGACAACCCGAATCTCAATGTACGCGCCGATGAGATGGCGCTGGAGCTGCTCGAAGCGGAACAGGCTGCTGAAGTTCAGCCCCTGCGCGTTATTGTCGACAGCCAGCTGCGTACGCCGGCAAAGGCCTTTATTTTGCAGGGGGACGCCCCCACACTGGTGTGCACTACTGAGCGCGCCGATCCAGAGCGCCGTCAGCGACTGGAAAACGCCGGTGCCGAAGTTGTTGTTTTGCCTCAGGACAAGGACGGTCGGGTAGACCTGCTTGCCCTACTCAAAGAGTTGGCCCGACGCGAATGCAATGAAGTACTGATAGAAAGCGGTGCGATCCTTTCCGGTGAGTTTCTCTACCGGGGGCACGTAGACGAATTGATTGTCTATCTGGCGCCCAAGCTGCTCGGCAGCACGGCGCGGCCGCTGTTTGAATTGCCCATTGAGCGTATGGGCTCGGTGCTGCCGATCACGATTACCGATATGCGCGCGGTCGGCCACGACTGGCGCATCACCGCAACCACGGATATCGAGCGCTGATGTTTACTGGAATTATTGAAGCGGTCGGCGAGATTGCCGATCTGCAGCCGCGCGGTGGGGATCTGCGCGTGCGCGTTAGGAGCGGCAAGCTGGACCTCGCCGATGTACAGCTTGGCGATAGTATCGCCACCAACGGGGTCTGTCTGACCGTAGTGGAGCTGCCCGGTGATGGCTATTGGGCGGATGTTTCCGCGGAGACGCTGGATGTCACCAGTGTCAGCAGTTGGAAGCGCGGGGATAGGGTCAACCTGGAGAAGGCATTGACCCCACAAACCCGCCTTGGCGGCCATATTGTCAGCGGCCATGTGGACGGTATCGGCGAGGTGGTGTGGCGTAAATCCGAGGCCCGTGCCGAGCGTTTTCGCCTGCGCGCACCGGATAATCTGGCTCGTTATATTGCCCACAAGGGCTCGATTACTGTCGATGGTACCAGTCTCACCGTTAACGCGGTGGACGGTGCTGAGTTTGAACTCACCATTGTGCCGCATACCTTGCAGGAAACGATTATGCAGGGCTACGCGGCTGGCACCCGGGTCAATCTTGAGGTGGACTTGATCGCACGCTACCTGGAGCGCCTGCTTCTTGGCGAGGAGGCGGCCAAATCCAGCGACGGTGGTATGACACTCGAATTTCTCGCCCAGAACGGGTTTTACAAGCGCTAGCTGGCTTTATCCCGGCATGCCGCGCCAGTGAGGGCGGGTGAGTGTAACTGCAGGGAAAGCCGCTCAATTTGCAATTGATTAATTTATCCAGAGTTAGCAATGGAATTAAATACGGTTGAAGAACTGATCGACGATATCCGCCAGGGCAAAATGGTGATCCTGATGGACGATGAGGATCGCGAAAACGAGGGTGACCTGGTGATGGCAGCGGAGCAGGTGCGCGCCGAAGATATTAACTTTATGGCTACCCATGCCCGCGGTCTGATCTGTATGCCCATGTCCAAGGAGCGCTGTGAGCAGCTGGACCTGCCGCTGATGTCGCGGGATAACGGTGCCCAGTTCAGCACCAACTTCACCGTTTCTATCGAAGCTGCCGAAGGGGTGACCACCGGTATTTCCGCTGCGGACCGTGCGCGTACCGTGCGCGCCGCCGTAAATAGAAATGCCAAACCCAGCGATATCGTTCAGCCCGGACATATTTTCCCGATTATGGCCCAGCCCGGTGGCGTACTGAGCCGTGCCGGCCATACCGAGGCCGGCTGTGATCTTTCCCGCCTGGCGGGTTTCGAGGCGGCGGCGGTAATCGTTGAAATCATGAATGACGATGGCACCATGGCACGCCGCCCGGATCTGGAGAAGTTCGCGAAAGAGCACAACCTGAAGATCGGCACTATTGCCGACTTAATTACTTACCGCGCGCTCAACGAGAAAACCGTGGAGTGTGTGAATGAGCGCAAAGTGCGTACCGAGTTTGGCGAGTTCAAGCTGCGCACCTATCTTGACAAGGCCCGTCGCGAGCGCCACTTCGCTTTTATCAAAGGTGAGCCCACGCCGGAGGAGCCGACCCTGGTGCGCGTGCATGTGGGTAACACCCTGCGCGATGTACTCACCATCCAGCGCGGTGATGAAAAATTTGTCCCCTGGACTTTCCGCCGCGCCATGCAGCGCATCGAGAAAGAGGGCAAAGGTGTGGTGGTATTGATCTGCCATAACGAGACCACCGAGGAAATCGAGGAGAGTATCGATTGGCTGATCAGCGGCAAGCAGCAGCGCCCCAGCCAGGACTTAGTGTACAAGCAGGTGGGTACCGGTTCGCAGATACTGCGTGATCTCAAGGTGCGCAAGATGCGCCTGATGAGTGCGCCGTTTAAGTTCAGCGCTATTTCCGGTTTTGAACTGGAAGTGGAAGAGTACTTGAACGTCGAAGAGTAATAACAGAATGTTTCCCGGCGCATTTGAAATGGCACGGGTATGGAAAGAAATACGGATTGGACATTATGAGCAACATTCAAGTGATTGAAGGGGATTTTGTCGGCAGTACAGGTAAGTACGCGCTGCTGGTGAGCCGTTGGAACAGCTTTGTGGTTGAGAGCCTCAAAGACGGTGCCCTCGATACCTTGCGCCGCAAGGGCATCAAGGATGAGGATATCACCATCTACTACGCCCCCGGTGCCTTCGAATTCCCGCTGGCCGCGCAAAAGCTGGCGGAAACCAAAAAATTTGATGCGATTATTGCACTGGGCGCGGTGATTCGTGGCGGCACTCCGCACTTCGAATATGTCGCTGGTGAGTGCACCAAAGGTCTGGCTCAGGTATCCCTGAATACCGGTATTCCGGTGACCTTTGGTGTGTTGACTGTGGACTCCATTGAGCAAGCTATCGAGCGCTCCGGCACCAAGGCTGGCAACAAAGGTTGTGAAGCTGCCGAAACCGCCCTGGAAATGGTTTCCCTACTCGGCAAAATCTAATTGCCACAGCGCCGGCCAGTTGCGCCGGCGCTGCCCATTCTGAGAAGTATCTACCGGAAAAGACAATGACCGTAACTGCATCTGCCCGCCGCAAGGCGCGCCACTACGCCATGCAGGCGCTCTACCAATGGCAAATGGCCGGCGCCAGCCTCAATGCGATTGAAGCCGAGTTCCATACTGACAACGATATGAGCAAAGCCGACGTGGAATATTTCCGCGATATCTTCCACGGGGTTGCCAAAAACCTCGACGAAGTAGAAGGCGCTTACTCCTCCCATCTGGATCGCAAAGTGGAAGATCTGGACCCGGTGTCCCGCGCCCTGCTGCGCATGGCCACTTATGAACTGAAAAACCGCATCGATGTGCCCTACAAAGTAGTGATTAACGAAGCAGTAGCACTGGCGAAAAAATTCGGCCCCACCGACGCCTTCAAGTTCATCAACGGCATCCTGGATAAGACTGCTGCAGACCTGCGCACTGTGGAAGTGGCCGCAGACAAGAAGTCCTGAAGTCACGCTGATGGGAACCGCGCCGGGCGAATTTGAAATTATCCGCGATTTTTTCGCCAGTGCTCCTGTGGGTGAAGGGGTTGCTCTGGGTATAGGTGATGACTGCGCTCTATTGCAGGCACCTGCCTCGGGGCAGTTGGCCACCTCTATGGATACCCTGGTGGCAGGCCGCCACTTTCCGGCTGATGCGGACCCCGCTGCTATTGCCGCGCGTGCACTCAGGGTTAATCTCAGTGACCTGGCGGCAATGAATGCGCGCCCACTCTGGTTTACCCTGGCCCTGACCCTGCCTGACAGTGATGCAGTTTGGTTGCGCAAATTTGCCGATGGCCTGCTGCAGACCGCGGCACAGTTTGGTGTTTCTCTGGTCGGGGGCGATACCACTGCGGGCCCTTTGTCGATCACCATTCAGGTGATCGGACACACGGAATCGCCACTGCGCCGAGACCGTGCCCGCCCCGGTGATCACGTTTATGTCAGCGGTCCTCTAGGTGCTGCTGCCGCCGCTCTGCCTGTGGTGCTGGGAGAGCAGCGGGTGAATGCCGATGTGCAGCTGCAGTGTGAACGCGCCTTCTATTATCCCGAACCCCAATTCCCTGTGGCTGCGGCGATTGCCGAGTTGGCCAGTGCGGCTCTGGATATTTCCGATGGTCTGCTCGCGGACCTGGGACATATTTGTGAGTCCAGCGGTGTCAGCGCTGATATTCATCTGGAGCGATTGGCCGTTTCTCCCTTGGCGCAAACTCTTGCCGCAGAGAAAGCAATGGCTCTGGCTACAGGCGGTGGCGATGATTACCAACTCTGTTTTACCGTTCCCCAGCAGCGGGTTGCAGATTTGGACCAACTGGGCCTGAAAGTAACTGCTATCGGCACCCTCATTGAGGGCAGTACCGGGGTGCGCTGCTGGCATAATGGCAACCCTTGGTCGCCAGCGGTCACTGGCTATCAGCATTTTTAAATGGTATTGGCCCGGAAGTGCCGGTGGTGGCTTTGGAAATAAGACAATGAGAATACATAACCCCAGTTTTTCCGAGCTTTTGCGCGATCCTACTCTGTTGCTGGCTTTTGGTTTTGGTTTGGGGCTGGCACCCAAGGCACCGGGTACTTTTGGCACTCTGGTTGCCATACCTTTTTGGTGGCTGATGAAAGATCTCCCCCCATCTTGGTACCTGGGAATCCTAGTGGTGGCGGGTTTAGTGGGGTGTTATTTATGTGGCGCTGCGGCAAAGAAGCTCGGTGTACATGACCATGGGGGCATCGTTTGGGATGAGATGGTGGGCTACTGGCTCACTATGTTTATGGCCCCGGCTGGCTGGATTTGGGCACTTTACGGTTTCGTACTTTTTCGCCTGTTCGATATCGCCAAGCCACCGCCCATCGGTTGGGCAGATCGGCGGGTACAGGGTGGCGTCGGAATTATGCTCGACGATATACTGGCCGCCGTTTATGCGGCTTTAATATTGCAAATAACCGTGTTTTTTGTAGGGGCTTAGCGGATAGGGATTATCGATGCACAAGGCATTTTGGCTTCTGCTGGGGTTTCTGGTTTCCAGTACAGCCTGGGCACAACAGGTACAGCTGAAGGGTTTGTTTGGCGATAGCGCCATGCTGGAAATCGATGGCCGCCAACGCATTCTTAAG
The DNA here is from genome assembly GCF_052466865.1 of Microbulbifer mixtoriginis (SeqCode). Taxonomy (NCBI): domain Bacteria; kingdom Pseudomonadati; phylum Pseudomonadota; class Gammaproteobacteria; order Cellvibrionales; family Microbulbiferaceae; genus Microbulbifer; species Microbulbifer mixtoriginis (SeqCode). Next base: position 4,459,978 of record NZ_CP174293.1, on the reverse strand, counting down.
GCAGGCCAACAGTCACCGGAAGGGGTTGGCTTGATTGAATCGACGACCAGTTATGCGCGTGTTCGCGTGAATGGACGCGAACAGAAGCTCACCCTGGATGCGCCCATCGCCGCAAGTTATGCCCAGGCTGAGCGCGCCGAAGTGCGTTTGATGGGAGATAGTCGTGGCCATTTCAATACCGATGCCTGGATTAATGGGATGCGGGTTCCAGTGATGGTGGATACCGGAGCGACCGCTCTGGCAATCAATTACCCCACCGCCCAGCGTCTGCGCTTAAATCTTAATGGTGCCAAGCGCATACCGGTGTCGACCGCCAGTGGTATCACCAGTGCTTATTTGATCAATCTCAGCAGTGTCACTATCGGTGGCATTAAATTGCACAATGTAGAAGCTACCGTGCACACTGATAACTTTCCCCAAGTGGTGCTTCTGGGAAACAGTTTTCTCGGCCGGTTAGATATGGAACAGCAGAGGGGTGTGCTGATACTGCGCGCCCGCAACTGACGTGAAGAGGTATTAAGTTGACCATTCGTTATGTGGAATCCTCAAAGCTGCCCACTTCCTGGGGTATGTTTGAAATGCACGGCTTCGAGGAAGTGGAGACCGGCAAGGAGCATGTGGTGCTCACCATGGGGGACTTCGATACCAACGAGCCCCTACTGGCCCGCATTCACTCGGAATGCCTGACCGGTGATGCCCTGTTTTCCCTGCGTTGCGATTGTGGTGCCCAGTTGCAACATGCCATGCACCGCATTGCCATGGAAGGACGTGGAGCTATTTTCTACCTGCGCCAGGAGGGGCGTGGCATAGGCCTTTTAAACAAGATCCGTGCTTACCATTTGCAGGATTGCGGTGCGGATACCGTGGAGGCCAATGAGCAGCTCGGCTTTGGCGCCGATATGCGGGATTATTCAATTCTGAAAGCGATGATCGACCACCTGGGTATTCATGCCATTCGCTTGATGACCAATAACCCGCGCAAAGTAAAAGCGTTGGAGGACTTGGGTATTAATGTGACTGAGCGCCTGCCGCACCAGTCCGGGCGCAATCCCCACAATGCCAAGTATTTGTCCACCAAGAAAGGTAAGCTTGGCCATTTGATTGAAAATGAGGATGAGGAAGGGAAAGAAGAAAAATAACTTTTAACCTCCTTCAGGCACCCCCACAAAAAAAGGCCGGATAATCCCGGCCTTTTTTTGTGGAAATTAATTAAAGCCGAGTTCGAGTATTTGAAGTTCGGCTTTGAATAATTCAGAAGCTCCAAAAATATTGGGCTTCTAATCTTTAAAGACCTTGCCCCCTTTCATCACAAAGTCCACGTCTAAGAGTTCCTCAATATTATCCAGTGGCGAGCCATTGGTGGCGATAATATCGGCGTACTTACCGGACTCAATTGTGCCCAGTGAATCGCTCATATCGATCAGGTCGGCGGCGTTAACGGTAGCGGATTGTAGGATGGCCATATTGTCCATACCGGCTTCACTCATCAGGACAGCCTCGCGTGCATTGATGCCGTGCTTGGATACACCTGAGTCGGTACCGAAGGCAATTTTTACTCCGGCATCGACCGCTTTACGGAAATTGCCGCGCATATCTGTGCCAACACGTATGGCTTTTTCCTTCTGAGCCTCAGATAAAACATCGGTATTTTTTGCCAGCTGTACCACGGTATCGCCGGCGAGAAGAGTTGGAACCAGGTAAGCGCCGGTTTCTTTAAATAGCTTATGGGCGCGGGGACCTGCGTAGGTGCCGTGCTCAATACTGTCTACACCGGCCTCCAGTGCGGCGATAATGCCTTCTTCCTGGTGCGCATGACTGGCTACTTTGCGACCCATGCGCTGGGCTGCCAGGACCACCTCTTTTAGCTCATCGATTTCCATCTGCTGGCCGGTACCTGTAGCGCGATCGGTAAGTACGCCACCGGTAGAGGTGATCTTGATAAAGTCAGCTCCGTATTTGATCGTATGACGGGTCGCGCGGCGGCAATCATAGGGGCCGTCGCATACCGTTCTGGTTTTATCGTCATGCAGTGCCATTAACTCGGGGCTGACTCCACTGATATCTGCGTGCCCTCCGGTAATACCCACTCCGCCGGCTGCGATAATACGTGGGCCATCTACCCAGCCATTATTGATCGCATCGCGCATCGCATACATTTCTTCACCGCTATTACCCGCATCGCGTACAGTGGTAAAACCTGATTTCAGAATACGCATGCCAAACATTTGCGAGCGCATTTGGGTCAATGGCATGGACATCTTTAGGGCTTCGGAATCGTTTTTGGGGCCCAACTCAGTTTGCAGGTGAACGTGCATATCCATTAAGCCCGGCATTACGAAGCTGTCCTTAAGATCAATGACTTCGGCATCATCTCTGTTCACATAACCAGGGCGGATGGAAGTAATCCTGCCATCCTCGATTATTACGCTTTGCTCTTTTAAAGGTTTTTTACCGGGAACAGTGAGCAGCGTGCCTGCGTGGATAATGGTTTCTGCCAGTACTGAGGAAGAGAAAAGAGTCGCTGCGATACTGCTGAAAAGGAAACGCTTCATGATTTGTACACCTATTTATTATTTAGGCACAAGCTAAATCAATCTGCGGAATATGACAATTGTGGAGTTATTACTTGGTGAAAGCCGGAAATAAGTTTCTAAAAAATCCAAAAAAAGACCGGAAAATCCGGCCTTTTTTATTCTGCAGAGAATTAATATCTGCGGCGTGGCTGCACAAATACTGCGGTAGTTCGGCCGGGCAGAGTAAAGGTGCCGCTGCTCCGATCAAATTTTACTTTGTGCAGGCGTAAGTCTACAGAGCGGCGCTGACGTGGATGCTTTAACAGGTACTCACCAATAAGGTTTTCGCTGGTAAATTCCAATGATTCGTCATCGCCATTAAACAGCACCACAATACGTTCAAAGCGGCGATCGATGTTGCCATTGGAATCGGATAACTCCATCACAATCAGCCCAGGAATCTGGTCGGGTCCGGTGTTGAGGAAATTGAGATGTGCTTCTACGGACTCTGCATCAGACAAGCGGAACAGGGGAGAGCTGTTGCGAATCGCCAGCTGCTCGCGGAATAGAGCAGAGCTCCACAAGCGGTGCCGGCGCTCGGGAGCCAATTCTGGGTTTGCCAGTAAAGGTTGCATCAGGGACCAGTTATCTTCGTTTTTATCTGCGATAGGTAAACCCGCACCCCAATTATCGGTGGCGAGGCTGAAGTCCAGTGCATTAAACCAGTCACCGGAGTTGTAACTGTCCCGATCCATCGACTTTGAGCGCAGGAAATCCTGGCCTGCGTGGATAAACGGCACTCCCTGGGCGAACAGAACCAGGGAATTACTGAATGCCTGGATACGCACTCGTTCAGCCAAGTCGGCGCTGTCGCTGGCTTTGATCTGTACTCCGTCGAACAGCGTCTCGTTGTCGTGGGCGGCAATATAATTAATGGATTCCTGCGGGTCGGCGGTATAGCCGGTGGGCTGGCCGTTATAGACTAGCTCGCTGCCGGTAATGATATTGCCGTAGGCATCTTCAAAAGGATAATCCGCTAGGTTGCCGGCGAGGGAAACGCGGACTTTATCTGCCAGGGTTAGCAGTGTGGCACGCTCATCTTCTCCCTCAAACTTACCGTTGCTGTCGGTGAACAGACCGGTACCAAAGCCCTGCTCCTCAAAGCCTCCGAAGGGGTTGCCGCCACGCACGGAATCGCGCAGGCGATCGTTAAAGGTGCCGACACCGCTGCCGGCCATATTGCCCTGGCGGGCCTGTACAAAGCGAGCATCGTCAGCCACCTCGCCAAAATTCCAGCCCTCGCCGTACAGATAGATAGCGTTGCCATCGACACCATCGGTTGCCGGGGTTAGTGATTGCAATGCCGCTTGCGCCTTGAGGATATTGTCGAGGCTGTGGTGTCCCATCAGATCGAAACGGAAGCTGTCCACCTTATAGGCCCGGGCCCAGGTGACCAGGGAATCGATCATCAGCTTTTCCATCATGGCGTGCTCACTGGCGGTATTTGCGCAGCAGCTGCTCATTTCCACACCGCCCTCCAGATTGCGGCGGTGGTAATAGCCGGGGACGATTTTATCGAGTACGGAGTTGTCGTATTGGCCATAGGCGCTGGTGTGGTTGTAAACCACATCCATCACCAGTCGCAGGCCGGAGTGGGATAGCCCTTGCACCATTTGACGGAATTCGCGAATGCGCGCAGGTCCATCGGGATCGCTGCTATAGCTGCCTTCGGGGACCGTGTAGTGCAATGGATCGTAACCCCAGTTAAAGCCATCGGTATCGCGAATAGCATCTACCTGGGTCTGCTGCTTGCTGCTGTCCGATGCGTAGTCTGAGAGGTCGGGGGTTTGCTGCTGCTGTGTGCGATCCTCATTGACTGTGGCAAAGTCAAAGGCCGGCAGCAGGTGGATATGGGTGAGGCCGGCGCGGGCCAGTTTATCGAGGTGGCGCATGCCGTCGCTGTGCTTGCGGGTGAAAGCCTTGAAGGTGCCGCGCTCTGCTTCGGGGACAGTTTGATCCGCAATACTGAAATCGCGTACGTGCAGCTCGTAGACACTGATATCTTCCGGCTGAGTTAACATGGGCTTGCGCAGGCGGTCCCAACCGCGCGGCTTCAGGTCCCGGTCATTCAGGTTGACGATCTGGCTTTTGCTGCTATTGATGGAGAGACTCAGGGAGTAGGGGTCGGTGACCAGGTTGGTTTCATTCTGGCGGCTGAAGTAGGAGTACACCTCGACCTCGTAGAGGTAAAAGCTGCGGTCCCACTGCTTATCGATATCGGCACTCCAAACCCCGGTAGATTCATCGCGCAGCATGGATACCACCTGATCGGCGCTATCGCTGCTGGGGTCTGTAAACAGGTGCAGCTTTACTGCCCGTGCAGTGGGCGCCCAAAGATCGAGCTGGATATTCTCCTCGCCGACACGGGCACCGAGTTCACCTTCGTAGTAAAAGCGGTCATCGAGCGCGCCTGCCATCTGCACACCAGTCGCATCCAGTAACGTGCCTTCCTCATCGTAAGCGGCGAGGGCCAGCTGCTGGGTGACCAGATCACTGATGGAGGCCTGCCCTGGCAATTGCCAGGCACTGAAACTGGCCAGGTGCGGGAATTTTTGTTGGGCGCTGTCGGGCAGGGTGGCGAGAGAGGTGAGATCGATGGTGCCATCGGAACGGATATCACCGCCCTCCAGTTTTAGCTCGGCGCTGTTGCTGTAGTGCAATTTAACCTTTGCATCTTCCTGCACCTGAATATCCCAGGCAAAGCTGTTGGCATCTACCCAGTGCGCTTTATCGCTGCTCAGGTCACCCTTGGCGAAGCCATCACTGCTGACGGTGACTTCTTTACTATTCGAGTCAAAAGCAAAGTAGATTTCGTCGTAATCGGCGACCACGGTAAAGCTGACGTTGGCTCCATTGTTGCCGTAGCTCTCCTCCCAGCCTTCGTGCAGTGCTACCTTGAATTCATAGGAACCGGCGGGAAGCGCTGAGGTGATAAAGGTGTAGGTGCCATCTCCATCGGCATCCTGCATCCAGCTGCGCAGGCAACTGGGTTGCCAGTCTCCCGGACACCCCAGCAGGGATTGGAAGTTGCCGGCTACAGCGGCGACCACGCTACTGTGGTTGTCGGTGATCCAGTGAGTCTCGTGGTCGTAGATAAATTTAACTTCGCGGGCCTCATCCAGGCTAAGGGAAATATTACCGCCGCCCCGCTGGCCGCCCCACCCATAATTTTCATCCCAGCTGTTGTTGAGAGCGGCTTTGTACTCCCAGTTGCCGGCGGGTATCCAAAAGCTGCCTTGCCATTTGTTGTCTTCGCTGTCATAGCTGAGCAGGGTGGCGACACAACCTGGTTGCCAGTCACCATCGCAGCCCAGTTGGCTTTGTAGGTTGCCGGGAATATTGACCTCTGTGGGATCTGGTGTGTCAGATGCCCAAACCGGTATTTGAATGGAGCAGAAGACTGCCCCCAGAATCAGTCCCACCCTTGTGCCGGGCCCTGTAAATTTTGTTGTTGGCATAGCGTTTCCCATTTTTTTTGTACTTGTTGCGGTTCTCTCAGTTGGTATTGAATCGCAGTCACGCATTGACGGCCTCCCACCCCGAGGAGGTGGAGGTCTGGGGGAGGTGGTTGGGGGTGTCATAAAACCTTTATAAATTCGTCACTTGGTGGAAACACCCGCAGGAGAAGATGCTTCCCGAGTAAACGTGATGGCGAAAGAAAAAGCCGGATCTATACTCAACTGATCGGGTTATGGTGAGTCGAGAAAGGTGATGCACTCGCTGTAATCGGATTCGAAGGCCGGCTTTTGCCGGCTTTGCTTTTTGTGGCGGGGCAATTACTGAGAGGCTTCCCGGGATTATCCTTGCTCCTACCCCCTGGTAGTGCTAATTTGCCCATAACCCGCCAGGTACTATGGCGGAATCCAGAACTCAATAACTGCGGAGGATGATTGATGATTGTTGCAACCCTCCGTCGGGTCCAGTAGCAGCCTCCAGCTGCCCACGCCCGGCGATAGATTCCTAGACGTCGGGCTTTCCCTGAGAAAGCTCTGTTGGCCGCGTATCTGCGGTCGCTTGGTGCTTTGTTGCGCCCAGAGGGTTTCAATCTTGAGTAAATCTCACTTTACCCGCCGGTCTGTTAATAGATTCGGCACTAAATCCCCATCTATCAAAATTGAGCGGGAAGCTTCTCCGCTACAAAAACTTGGTTGGAAGTCTTTTTTCCAACAGCAGCTGACACTCGACGAACTCGAACAGTGTTTGCCGCTGCGGGTTATGGCTGTACACCGCAGTCGCCTGGAATTGGCCGGTGAGCAGGGGGCTGTGTCCCTTCCCCTAACCGGGAGTCTTGTGGCTAATTTGCCGACGGTGGGGGATTGGTTGTTGTTAGAGAAGAGCAGTGGATATTTTATGCGTTTGTTGAGCCGTAGCAGCCAGTTTGAGCGCATGGCACCTGCGGGGCATCAGGTGCAGATGATCGCCGCCAATGTCGATAGTGTTTTTATTGTTTCCTCCCTGAATGATGACTTTAACCTCTCACGCATTGAGCGCTATTTGGTTCTGGCGCGGGAGTCCGGTTGCCGCCCACACTTGATACTGACTAAGGCCGACCTGTGTGAAGATACTGCCCCTTTTCTTCAGGCTTTGCGCCCATTCGGTGAATTACCTGTTGCAATGGTAAATAGCCTGGATCAAGAAAGCGTGGCACAGCTGCGCCAGTGGTGCTTATCTGGGGAAACTATCGCGCTGTTAGGTTCTTCTGGAGTGGGTAAATCCACTTTGCTAAATACGCTGTCTGGCGAATCCCTGGCTGAGACTGGGACCATTCGCGAAGCCGACAGTAAAGGGCGTCACACTACAAGGAAACGCTCTCTTCACTCCCTGAGTTGGGGGGCGCTGTTACTCGATAGCCCTGGAATGCGGGAGCTGGGGTTGGTGCATGTTGAAGATGGCGTGGCGGAGACTTTTTCTGATATTGAGGCCTTGTCCAGAGAGTGTCGCTTCTCTGACTGCCAGCACCAGTCAGAGCCAGGCTGTGCGGTACAAGAGGCAATAACGGGCGGTTCGTTGGATGAGCGGCGCTTGCGCAATTGGCAAAAACTGCAACAGGAACTAAGCCGTAACGGTCAAACTCTCGCGCAGAAACGGGCAGGGGAGAGAGCGCTATCCCAGATGTATCGATCTGTGCAAAACCAGGCGCGTAAACGTAAGTATCACGGAGAGGATTGAAAAAATGACTGCCTCTTTTTTTACACCTCTATTTTTTTAAGCGCTATTTAACCAGGCTTTGAAGGGCAGCATTCGCTGCCCTTCAAAGCCTTTATACAAGCTAGCGGGCCAATTTTAATGTGACTACCCCGACGATAATTAACAGTACTCCGAGATATCGTCCGAGACTGGCTGTCTCACCAAAGAAAATGACTCCCATCAGAAAGGCACCGGCCGCACCGATACTGGTCCAGACAGCATAGGAGATGCCAATGGGAATCTCTCGCTGGGCCAACCACAATAAAAACCCACTGAGCCCAATAAATACGACCGCCATTACAACACCCAGCAGGCGAGTCGATGTCTCTTGGGATATTTTTAGCCCCAGCACCCAGCCTATTTCACAAAGACCGGCCATTAACAGGTAGAACCAGGCCATGCTTTTCCTCTTTAAAGGGTAATTTTTAAAAAATCTTATTTCGACCTCCTCTTGGAGGTTAGGTCGGAGAATAGCTATCTGCCACTTTGCCTAGAAGTTAGGGGAAATAGATTGACTAATTTGCAGATGACGCCTTTTTATAGCGTGTTTTTACTTCGGTATAGATTTTGACAGGGAGCTTGATAGCTTAATGCGGAAGGAGACTTTGAGAGAAGTAGGGGAAGTGTGGGAAAACCCTGCCCAGGTCCTGTATGGTTGACTGATATCGAAGGAAAAATAAGCTGGAAGCATGTTAATAAAAACCAAGAGCCTGGTGCTAATACTTTTGTCGGTCAGTCAGGTGGCTTTGTCGGATTCGGCGAAAATAGAGTCGGTCGTTGTCACAGCCAGTCGTGTTGAGAAACAGTTTCAGAATTATCCAGAAAGTTTCTCCATGCTTGATCGTTTCGAGTTAAAGCTGATTAAGCACAATCATATCCAGCAAAGTTTAGTGCGGGTTCCTGGGGCCAATGTGGCAAGGGGTAACGGCCAGGAATATTTACCCGCATTGCGTTCGCCAGTACTGTCTGGGGCTGGAGCCTGTGGCAGTGTGCTGACAATGGAGGATGGCATCCCTCTGCGGGCACATGGATTCTGCAATATTAATGAGTTGTTTGAATCCCATAGTGAAATGGCTCAGAGAATTGAAGTTATTCGCGGCCCGGCCAGCACCCTGTATGGTTCCAATGCTATGCATGGTGTCGTGAATATTCTGAGTCCGGAAATTGAAGAAAATACCAAGGCCTTCTCTGGCATTTTAGGCTTTGAAGGTGGTCCTCACGATTACTATCGAGCCAGTATTTCGGCAGAATCTAACCTTTCTAACAAAGGCAGAGTGCGAGCAGATCTTTCCCTGGCATCTGATAGTGGTTATCGGGACCACTCTGGTTACGATCAACAAAAGCTCAGCCTTTTACACTCTGTCACTACAGGGAAGACACAAATCCGTTCTCGTCTGGCAGTCACGAATTTAAATCAGGAAACAGCGGGTTATATCGAAGGATACAATGCCTATCGGGATGATCAGCGGGACAGGGAAAACCCGAATCCAGAAGCATTCCGCGATGCCTCCGCGGTACGGCTTTACTCCATTCTCGATATTAATTTGGGCTCGGAAAAAAAGCTATCACTGGCCCCTTATCTTAGAAAAACAGATATGCGTTTTCTGCAGCATTATTTGCCGGGGCAGGCGTTGGAAGAAAATGGCCAGGAGAGTATCGGCTTGCGGAGTAGCTATCTTTTTAGCTGGGCAGGCAACTTGGAAGTAGTAATGGGGCTAGATACAGAATTTACTCAAGGCTACTTACGAGAACGCCAAAAAGATCCAACTGAGGGATCAGATTTTTTGCGGGAGACTATCCCTGTAGGTAAGCACTATGACTATCAAGTAAATGCTTACAGCGTTGCTCCTTTTACTTTGGCTACCTGGAATGTTACTGATACTTTAAAGCTTTACAGCGGTGTACGTTTTGAGTCGGTACAGTATGACTACAACAATAAAATGCTTTCTGGCCGTACGGCCGAGGATGGTCTCCCTTGTGGCTTTGGTGGCTGTAGGTTTAGCCGGCCAGAGGACCGCAAAGACAGTTTCCAGAACTGGTCACCCAAACTAGGAGCTACTTACGATTTCACATCAGGCCTGCAATTATTTGTAAATATGACTCAAGGATATCGGGTTCCCCAGGCAGCAGAACTTTACCGTTTACAGCGAGAACAAACTGTTGCCGAATTGGAGTCCGAGCAAATCAGCAGTATTGAATTGGGGGTACGAGCTATTAAGGAAAACCTTTCTTATGAGCTCGTCGCTTATGGAATGCGCAAGCACAATGTGATTTTTCGGGATACGGAGTACTTTAACCAATCTAATGGGAAAACCTCACATCGCGGTGTAGAGATGGCTCTTGGCTATAAATTTGCTCAGGACTGGCGACTGGAGGCTTCTTCCAGTTATGCGGAGCACCGTTATCGAGATGAGCGAGAGCTGAGGGGAGTACTACTGGATGGCAATCTTGTGGATTCAGCTCCCAGGGCTTTCGGTAGCTATCGCCTGCAGTGGCAACCTCGGCAAGGTATAAACGCTGAACTGGAGTGGTTGTATCAGGGGCGCTATTACACCGACCCCCAAAATCAGCATGAATATTCTGGGCATAACTTATTGAATCTGCGAGCCCGGTGGGAATTTGATCGTTGGGCTCTCTCAGCAAGGATGTTAAATCTAACCAATAGGGCTTACGCAGAGCGAGCGGACTATAGCAGCTTTGCTGGGGACAGGTATTTTCCTGGGGAGCCACGCGCAATTTATTTATCTGTATCTTCAGAGTGGTGATTTGATTAGAGGGCTTTTAGCGGATACTTCAGCCATAAAAAAGGGCAGGAAATACCTGCCCTTTCGTTTATCTAGCCCGCAGAGATTTGTGATGTTACAGGGGGAGTAACCTGGGCCGATGCAGAGCCCTGGCTTTCAATCCAGCTGTTCATTCGTGTTTCGAGAATATTTAAGGGCAGGGCACCGGCGCCAAGAAGGGCATCGTGGAAGCTGCGGATATCAAAATTATTGTCGAGTTCCTCTTCTGCTTTTGCACGTAGCTCCTTAATTTTTAATTGCCCTAATTTATAGGCCAGTGCCTGTCCAGGCCAAACCAGGTAGCGATCAATTTCCACGGTGACATCGTGCAGAGGCTTGGCACTATTTTCCATAAAATAGTCAATTGCCTGCTCACGGCTCCAGCCCAGCTGATGCATGCCGGTGTCTACAACCAGACGCACGGCGCGCCACATATCGTAGGTCAGCGCCCCAAACTCGCTGTAGGGATCTTTGTACAAGCCCAGGTCATAACCGAGGCTTTCGGAGTAGAGGCCCCAGCCTTCCACAAAAGCGGTATAGAGAGCCATGCGTCGCAATGGGTGAATATCAGCTTGCTCCTGGGCCAGGGCAATCTGTAAGTGGTGGCCAGGCATTGCCTCATGTACCGTCAGCGCTTCCATTTCCCACTTCGGCCTGCTGGGCAGATTATAGGTATTGGCAAAGAAGATACCCGCGCGGCCGGCTTCGTTGGAGCCAGGCTGGTAATAGGCCGTGGTCTGTGACTGCTCCGAGTAGCCGGGAATGGGTTTAACTCCATAGGGCAGCCTGGGCAAGGTACCAAACAGGGCGGGCAGCTCGCCATCAATGCGCTTGGCAATATCCCGGTAGTCTCGTAACAGGGCCTCACGGCTGGTGTGGTAAAAGCGTGGATCAGTACGCAGGAATTCGGTAAAAGCCTTGAAGTCTCCCTGGAAGCCAGTCTTCTGTATGACAGCTTGCATCTCTGCACGGATACGCTTCACTTCGGCCAAGCCTATACGGTGGATTTCTTCCGGGCTAAGGTGAGTGGTGGTGCTCTTTTCTACTTTGTAGGCATACCAGCGCAGACCGTCTGGACGACTGCTGAGGGCGATGCCTTTCTGTGCACCAGGAATGTATTCCCTTTCGATAAATTCCGCTATGTCTCGCCATGCCGGTAATAACTGGCTCCCGTAGATGGCGAGGGCGCGCTGGCGCAGGCTTTTTTGTTTTGCTTTGGGGATGGCGCTGGGCATTTCCGCAAATGCACTGAGTAGAGGACTCTGCTCGGGAGTTGTGGGGATCAGCGCGCGGATCTGCCGGGGTAGATCACGCAGAGTGATTTGCGGCGGAGTAACCCCTTTTCTTAATCCCTGCTGCATTAGCGTCTGTGTCTGTGTTACCAAAGTTGGTAGCTTTGATAGGCGTGCCAGAATATCTTCGTAATCAGCAACCGTACTGCGCGGCATACTGTTGAGTACATTCGGCACATCGAGCTGGATACCGCTCATATGGGTAATGGGTTGTAGATGTTCGGGGAACTGGAAGCCCTTCACCCCACCGAGCAAATCCTGGTAAAGCAGTTGGTAGTCCAGTTGTTGCTGCTCGGGTAACTCGCTGACATCGAGGTTGCGGGTAGCACCTAAAAGTTGACGAGTCTGTTCTTGTCGAGCCTCAATGCCTCTCTTTGAGTTGTCTACCCAGCGATCATTTTGCCCTGGATAGCCCTCATAAGTGGCCTGGCTGGGAAAGCTTTCCATAATCCAGCGATAGCGCAGATCCTGTAGGGCCACCAGTCTTTCAGAGGCATTCTCTTTCGGCAGCGCCCGATAGGCCTTCTTAAAATCTTCCTGTTCCATAGCGGTTGCATTGAGGCTGGCGAACAGACCGATGGATGCGACAAGAGTTTTCTTGAGTAGTGACATCTTTCCCCCAAGGCGTGCGGAAATTGATTGATAGAAGGGCGTTAAGTCACGCGGTATCGTCAAATCAATAGTAAGCGGCTGAGTTGTGGTTCAGGAGCCCGATATCCCAGATGGTTATCGGGCCCTTATGGTTAGTTTGCGGCTGCGGCGCGGTCGTTAAAATTGTGCCGGTTAAGCAGCTGCAGGCGCCGGCGGATTTGTTCCTCAATGCCGCCGGCATCGAGGCCTATCTCTGCGAGCAGGTCTTTGTGTTTGCCGTGCTCAATAATGCGGTCCGGCAGGCCCAGTTGCAGTACGGGCAGGGTTCGCGCAGAGCTGTTGAGATACTCCATAACGGCGCTGCCAGCACCTCCGGCGACGGTATTTTCTTCGATGGTGACCAGCAACTGATGGCTGTCGGCCAGTTCATCAATCAGCGCTTCATCTAATGGCTTTACCCAGCGCATATCGGCGAGAGTGGCGCCGAGGCGCTCAGCCGCTGCCGTAGCAGGGGCGAGTAGGGTGCCGAAATTCAAAATGGCCACGCCGCTGCCTTTACGCAGTAGGCGGCCCTTACCGATAGGTAACTCGCGCATCTCTTCTTCTATTGCGGTGCCCATACCGGTACCGCGGGGATAGCGCACAGCGGCGGGCCCCTCGTACTTGTATGCGGTATAGAGTAATTGGCGGCATTCGTTCTCGTCGCTGGGTGCAGCGATGGCGAGGTAGGGCAAGCAACGCATAAAGGTCAGATCGAAGCTGCCTGCATGGGTTGGGCCGTCTTCACCTACAAGGCCGGCGCGGTCGATGGCGAAGGTGACATCCAGGTTTTGGATAGCAACATCATGCACCATTTGGTCATAGCCGCGCTGTAGGAAAGTAGAGTAAATGGCCACAACCGGCTTTTGGCCCTCGCAGGCGAGGCCGGCAGCGAGAGTAACGGCGTGCTGCTCGGCAATGGCTACGTCTTGGAAGCGTTTTGGAAAACGGTTGGAAAACTCTACCATGCCAGAGCCCTCACACATGGCGGGGGTAATTCCGATTAGGCGCTCGTCCTTTTCGGCGGTGTCACACAGCCACTGGCCGAAAATATCCTGATACTTGGGCAGCTTCTTCCTGCCCGGCACAGCCACCTGGACTTTGCTCTCTGGCTCCAGCTTGTTCAATGCGTGGTAACCCACCGGGTCGGCTTCAGCCGGACCAAAGCCTTTGCCTTTGGTAGTGGCGATATGCAGTAGCTGGGGACCGGGCTGGCTGCGCAGGTTGCGCAGGGTGTGCACCAGATCGTGCATGTTGTGCCCATCCAGTGGCCCCACGTAGTTGAAGCCCAGTTCCTCAAACAGTGTGCCGGGAGTGATCATGCCTTTAACATGCTCTTCGGTGCGGCGCGCCAACTGCCAGGCCTTGGGAATAGCCGATAAAATCTTGCGGCTGCCCTCGCGCATATTGAGATAGGTTTTGCTGGCAAGAATCTTGGCGAAGTAGGTAGCCAAGCCTCCGACATTTTTAGAGATCGACATGCTGTTGTCATTGAGCACAACCAACATATCCCGGCCTGTGTGAGATGCGTGATTGAGTGCTTCGAAGGCCATGCCAGCGGTCATAGCGCCGTCGCCAATCACCGCCACGACTTTGCGCTCGTCGGGGGAGCCCAGGGCCATTCCCAGGGCGGCACCGATAGAAGTACTGGAATGCCCCACGCCGAAGGTGTCGTAGGGGCTCTCACTGCGCTTGGGAAAGCCTGACAAGCCGCCTTGCTGGCGCATGGTGAGCATCTGCTCACGGCGGCCGGTGAGTATCTTGTGAGGGTAGGTTTGGTGGCCCACATCCCAGACCAAGCGGTCCTCTGGCGTGTTGTAGATATAGTGCAGGGCGATGGTCAGCTCCACCACACCGAGACCGGCGCCGAAGTGTCCGCCGGTTTGGCCGACACAATACAACAGGTACTCGCGCAACTGGTTGGCGAGTTCGGGCAGTTGGCGTTCATCGAGTGCGCGCAGCTGTGCCGGCTCGTCAATGACGTCAAGCAGCGGCGTATGCGGGCGTGTGCGTGGAATTTCTTCGAGCATCAAACGGTTCAATTGCTACAGATGGTATTAGTGAAGGGGATTGTATGCCTGTGAAGGGCATATTGCATCCCAATGACGGGGTAGAGATCCCGACTTAGTGGCCGCGTTGGACGATATAATCGGCCAGCTGCTTCAGTAGTAGTGTATCGCCGGGCAGTGTTGAAAGGGCACTTAAAGCCTCCCCGCGCAAGCCCTGGAGCTTCTCTTTTGCGCCTTTGAGCCCCAATAGGGAGACATAAGTCGGTTTGTTGAGAAGGGCGTCTGCGCCCTGAGTTTTACCCAGAATGGCTGTATCTACTGTGACGTCAAGGATATCGTCCTGTACCTGAAAAGCCAGGCCAATGGCTTCTGCGTAGAGGGTTAGCGCTTCCAGTTGGTCGCTGGTGGCACCACCGTGCAGCGCGCCCATGCGCGCACTAGCGCGAATAAGGGCGCCAGTTTTCAGGCGATGCATCGCTTCTAGTTGTGCCAGGGTGAGGGTTTTATCCACAGAATCCAGGTCGATGGCCTGACCTGCAACCATTCCCCGGCTGCCAGATGCCTTTGAGAGCTCCGCAATAAGTAGTAGCTTCAATGCGGGCTCGGTGTTATCGGACAACAGCAGTTCGAATGCCTGGGTTTGTAGTGCATCACCGGCGAGAATAGCGGTGGCCTCGTTGTAGGCGATATGGCAAGTGGGACGGCCCCGGCGCAGGTCGTCATCATCCATGGCTGGCAGGTCATCGTGCACCAGTGAATAGGCGTGGACGCACTCAAGGGCAGCGGCGCTGGCGTCGCATCTGGCAGGATCAAAATCCACCCCACGGAAGACCTGGGCACAGGCGTACACGAGTGCTGGGCGCAGGCGTTTGCCAGGGCCCAGTGCGGCATAGCGCATGGCCTCAAAGAGCTTATTGGCACCGGGAATAGATTCTGCCAGCGTGTCGCGGATACGGCTTTCGACACGCTGAGAGGAATCCTTGAGGAATGCACTCAGCTCGGCGGGCAGGGTAGGGGAACTCACTTAGGAATCGCCTGAGGAGTTGTCGGCCTCGAACGGCAACTCGCGAATACTACCGTTCTCCTCCATCAGCATTTTGACCTTTTGCTCGGCGCTGGCGAGTTTTTTCTGGCACTCACGGGTGAGTTTGACCCCTTGCTCAAAGTCGGCCAGGGCCTCCTCCAGGGGCAGGTCTCCTGCCTCCAGGCGTTCTACTAATTCTTCAAGAGCCTCCAGGCTCTGTTCAAAACTTGCCGATTTTTTCTTTGCCGCCATAGCATCGCCTCGTAATTGCGGGGCAACCTTAGCCGCTGGCGCGGCAGGGGTCAATTGGCACGGAGTAAGGGGTAAGAGGGAGTTATTGCAAAGCCTCCCTTGAAAGCAGGTAGTGGGCCAATGCTTTTTTCTGCTCCTCGGTGAAATCATATCTGGGCATCGGGGGGGTTGGCGTATCAAAATAGTCCGCCAGGCTTTGCACGGTGTACTTTTTGTTGAGCCCTGCTAATGGTACCTGTTGCTGGTGGCACTGCGCACAATTGTGGCTCAGGTATAGCGCTCTTCCCTCGCGCGCGGCGGTGGCATCGGTTGGTGGTGGTTTTTTGGGTACCCTAGGTGTGGTAGGTGTTCTCTCCGCGGATAACTTTACTTTTTGTGGGGTAGCGGTGGGTGAGAGACGATAGATGGCCCCCGCGTAATCGTCTGAAATATAAATATTGCCCTTGCCATCTTCGACAATTGCCACTGGCCTGCCAGAAACCTCCTTGCGGTTGTTACTGAGGAAGCCCCAGAGGAAATCCCGCTGGGTGATTTTCCCGCCTTCATTCCAGTGTAGAGATACCACTTTGTAACCATCTTTCACGCTTCTGTTCCAGGAACCGTGCAGTGCTACTAAGGCAGCGCCGCGATAACCTGTCGGTTGTTCCGGACTTCGCAGGAAGCGGATGCCTAGAGGGGCATTATGTGCGGCGAACTCGTGTACAGGGGGGAGGGAAGCGGCAATCATTTCTTTGATGGTGGGGTCTTCATCGTCGATAAAGTCCGGGTCCGGTACCCGGTCACCGTAGGCGTAGGGCCAGCCGTAGAATTTGTCGGCTTGGATAAGGTTGAGTTCATCGGGTGGCAGGTTGTCACCCAGCCAGTCGCGACCATTATCTGTGGCATAGAGGCCGCCATCTTTGGGTGACCAGTCAAACCCCACACTATTGCGCAGGCCGGTGGCGAATATTTTGAGGTCACTGCCATCGGGACGCAGGCGCATAATACTGGCGCGTCGACGATCTTTTTCTACACAGACGTTACAGCTGGAACCGCTACTGAGGTACAGCCAGCCATCCGGTCCCTTTTCAAGGGTTTTGGTCCAATGGCCGCTGTCTGCCAAGCCTTCGACGATTCTCTGGTAACGCCCTGCCAGGCGGGCATCGGAGTGATCAAGGGGCACTCTGCCTACAGCATCGCTTTCCGCTATATATAGCCAGTTCTCATGCAGTAGAAGTCCGTGTGGGCGGTTTAAGTCTCCAATTAATATGCGCTGGCTGTCGGCGCGTCCATCACCGTTACGATCGGGGGTTAACAGGGAAACCTGTCCCTTCTTGGGTTGGGATACGAGGATATCCCCCGAACGGGTTATTGCCAGCCAGCGAGCATTGGGCACATTATCTGTAAATAGTTGTAGTTGATAGCCAGTGGCGGCTGTTAAATTTTGAGTGACCTCCTGCTCGCTGGTTTTCGCGCCTCCAATGATTTGGCGCCAGGGAACGCTAATACCCGAAGAGACTGCTGTGAAGGCGCTTGAAACAACGGCGCTGAAGATAAGCAAAAAAATTAGCGTATATTTCAACGTCTTTTTCCCTGTTTCGATTGAACTTGAAATAAAGGTGTTTATAGTGGCCGCGCTCATGCACTGAGCTCCGTTTTAGCACAGTGTACTCATCGAGTCTCCCTCTCATTTATTAAAGAAATATTTCACCTTGTGAGATATGTCTTACATAAAATTCAGCAGATTACCCCTACTCTTTTTTCGCCTGATGTCCATAATTAACTGGCAGGGACGCAAAAGGGACTGCAACTCTGCGGCAAAGGATAAAAGGAATGCGCCGCTCGCCCTAAGGATATGGGCACCATCCTGTGAGACGCACCGCCCGGGCCGGATTGCCTGGGCGGTGTTTTACATGCTCGAAGACTTTATATTTGTTCAAATAAATTTTAATAGTAATTCTTTACTTAATCTTCATCCTCTCTAATCGTTAATTATTCACGGTCGGTACTTTTTGTAAGCCAGGTCTGCTTCTATCTGGAATTTGTAATATTTATCCGCTTTAATGATGAGAGGTCGGCCATTATTGCTCGGGCCGGTGGAGGATGGCGCATTCAGCAATCAATCATTAGCAGTGCCCGTTTACGCTCTGGCATTCTCTCACTGCCGGGCTCTTGTCCTCTCGCCATTGAAATCATCAGCGGGTTATCGCCCTTATCACTTTAACGCCTTATCCAAACTGGACTCTCAAGTTCAGGCTTATTTGTCTATCTCTTTCTTCCAGGCAGCATGTCAAATCAGATACTTGAGTGCCGGAAAAGTATCCGCTTGGTTAGCTGTAGTAGTAGGCCGGATTCTTCTGTCTAACTGCGGGGAGGCGAAGTCATGCAAGCACGCATTTTGCGCCTGAATTTGGCGGGACAGCCATTGGACTGGCTCACTTGGCAGGAGGCTTCCTGTTTATACGTCCGGGATCTGGTTACCTGGTCTTTGGGGGGCATAGTACAGAGGGTAAGGGGCGGGTTTAATCGGAATGGAGAGCGTTCGGCTCTGGATCTGGCATCAATTATCGCCTGTGGCGGTGCTCGAATGGCGCGGCCACGCAACCGTCCGCCGCTTACAAACCGCGCACTTTTCTTTCGTGATGTGCACACCTGCCTCTACTGCGGGAGTATTTTTAAGTCAGCTGAGCTAACTCGAGATCATGTTATCCCAGTGTCGAAGGGAGGGATGGACTCTTGGGAAAATGTGGTCACAGCCTGTCGCCGCTGTAATCAGCATAAGGGCAATTTTTTACTTGAAGATATTGATATGGAATTACTGGCTCTGCCTTTTTGTCCCAATGCTGCAGAATACCTGGCTTTGATTAATAGTGAACGGATCCGCGGAGATCAGATGGAATTTCTGCGCAGTCAATTTTCCCGTAGACGGCAACAGAATTGGTTATTGCACTAGTTGTGTTTTGTTTACTGACATTAAAAAAAGGGGCTATAGCCCCTTTTTTTAATGTCACTTTTCTGAGTGGAGTTCAAGGTAGTATCTATTTAACTGATTGTTTTACCGCGGAACGAATTTGCCCCGTCAGATATTCAGTAAAATCATGGCCATGGTTTTGCATCATTTTGGGGAACATAGAGTTGGGGGTCATTCCGGGGAAAGTATTGACTTCATTTAGGTAGAGCTCCCCTTCGTCTGTTAGGAAAAAATCGATGCGAGAGAGATCTTTCAGCTTTAGGGCCTTAAAAGTACGTATCGAAACTTCCTGAATCCAAGCCAATTGCTGTTCGCTCAGACCCTCAGCTTTAATAAACGTCTCGGCGCGACTGCCTGCGGCATATTTTTCCTTATAGGTATAAAAAGTATCTGCTGGCGCGCGGACCTCACCGGGATGAGTGGCTATGAGCTCTTCGCCATAAGTGTAAACTGCCACCTCGAGTTCGCGGGCATTGAGGGCTTTTTCTACCAATACATAGGATGAGAGGGTAAAGGCTTCTGCGATTGCATCTTCCAAATCTTCCTTATGGCTGACTTTAAAGCAGCCCACCGAGGAACCCTGGTTTGAAGCTTTGATAAAGACCGCTTCCCACTCTTCCAGTGCGGCGTGGGCCTTACTCAACTCTTCAGCCTCCAGGCTGTGTAGAAAAAGATAGGGGGTGTTATCGATCCCTAGCGCGCTCAGCCACATTTTCGTTTTAATCTTGTTAAAACAAATTTTGCTCGCCTCCGGTGCTGAACCGAAATAGGGGATGCCGAACATCTCGAGCTGGGATTGCAGGTCGCCAGTTTCTCCTGGGTAACCGTGAATTGCTGGGATGACGTAATCCACATCCCAGGCATTGCCGGCTTCATCGCGAATCTTGCCATCGTAAAAGATATGATAGACGCGACCTTCTTTATCAGTCAGGCAGCCGCTAGCATCCATCTCAACTCGCATCAGGGCGATATCTTCGGATTCGGCCAATTGTCCTTCAATAAAATCTGCGGTGCGCAAGGACACTTCGTGCTCGCTGCTGCCACCGCCGCAGATAAGCAAGGTGTTGATCATAAAGTTATTCCATCGTGGTGCCAGCTGGAGGCGCCAGTAAAACCTGCTGGCACTGCTGTGGCATCGTCTTGGGTTTGGGTTTTGTCGGCTGGGCCTTAGTGCCGTTCAGTATTGCGTAGAATTCTTCGCTGAACCACCAGTCCAGGTCATTACCGCAGGGTGTGGTGCGCACCGGAGCCTGAGGCTTGCAGTCAATGCTGCCGGCCGGGCAGGCAAGCCGCACATGAAAATGGTAATTGTGTCCCCACCAAGGGCGTACTTTGCGTAGCCAATCATTGTCGACGCCCGAAATTTCACATAAGTGACGCTTGATGGTGGGATGGACAAAAATCCGCTCTACCCGCTGATCCTCTGCGGCCATACGCAGGATCTTGGGGACTCGTTCGTCCCAATTTTCTTTGACCAAGCGATGTTCGCGGGTATCCGCCAGAGGGATAGCGGAGATATTATCGCGCTCCCACTCTGTCAGTGCCCGCTCTGCGGCGCGCTTGTCTTGTGAAAACCAAATATCCACATCAAGGCCGGTCTGATGGCTACTGTGCCCTCCACTGCCAAAGGGACCACCTCGCGCCATGGACATATCGCCGATCTGTATTCTGCCGAGGTTATTCCGTGCGACACTCCGGGAAAAGTCCTTGAGGAAGGCGATGGTGTCCGGGTGGGCGAAGTGGCGATCGCGGCCGGTGCGCACCAGTTGATAGCCCTCGCCACGTAGAGGCAGGGTTTCTCCTCCCGCGAGACAGCCATTGGTATAGGTGCCTATGCTGGCTGGGTTCTGTGCGCTGGGGCTCTCACTCTCCTCCCAGGGGTTGGCCTGGGCCTGATAGCTCAGGATGGCGGTGGCTAGAGCCAGAGCGCTGGCGAAGAGCTTGGTATTGGCGAACAGTTTGGGGCGATTAAATAAGAGAGACATAAATCCCTAGTTACCGATAAGTCTGGTGGTCGGGTTGCGCTGGGCGCGGACCCGACGAGTATAGACTGACAGTTTACTAGCTCTGTGACGCAAGTATCTCTTTACAGTTCCCTATCAGTTGGTCCATTTCCTGATCTGTGCCAATAGAGATACGCAGGTATTCACTGATGCGGGGCTTATTGAAGTATCTCACCAGAATGCCCAGTTCGCGCAGTGCCAGGTAGAGGGCCTCGGCACCAGGGGCAGGGGGCTTCGCCAGGATGAAATTCGCTTTGGAAGGTATAACTTCAAACCCCAGTTCAAGCAGTGCCTCTTCTGTGCGAGAGCGTGTGGCGACAACCTTGCTGCAGTTGTTTTCATGCCAAGCCCTATCGCGGATGGCTGCAGTAGCCACTTCCTGTGCGATGGCATCGATAGGATAAGAATTGAAAGAGTTCTTGGCGCGCAGCAGCCCCTCAATCAGGTGTTCCTGCCCCATAGCAAAGCCGAGGCGCAGACCTGCCAGAGCATAAGACTTAGACAGGGTGTGAATGACCAGCAGATTGGGGTATTGCTCGATCAATTGGGCGGCACTTTCCCCCCCAAAATCGATGTAGGCTTCATCAATGATCACCACTCGCTCTGGTTGTAGCTGCAGTAGTGCTTCAATTCTATCGAGTGATAAGTAGCGTCCTGTCGGGGCGTTGGGATTGGGGATAATAATTCCAGCGGCAGTACCCGAGAAATCCTCCACATTGAGACTAAAGTCTTCTGAGAGGGGAATACTGCGGGACTCTATGTCGAAAAGCTGGCAGTACACAGGGTAGAAGCTGTAGGTGATATCGGGAAACAGTAAGGGTTCGTTGCGGCGGAAAAAGCTATAAAAACTCAGCGCCAGGACCTCATCAGAACCATTACCGACGAAAACCTGCCTGTCATTCAGTCCATATCGCGTGGCAATGGCTGCGCGCAACTCACAGGACTCTGGGTCGGGATAGCGACGCAGGGCGTCGGCAAAATCTCTCTGTGTCAATAGTGCCAGGGCTCGGGGCGAAGCGGGGTAGGGGTTCTCGTTGGTGTTCAGTTTAATCAGAGTTGTACCGCTGGGCTGCTCACCGGGAGTGTAAGGTTCCAACTGTTCCAGGCCGGGGCTCCAAAACACTGTATTCACTGCTCTACCTCTGCGTTCTCGTTTTCTGCGGAAGAGCTCTCCTTGCTCTCATTTTCCGGCTCTTCTTTTTTGATAGGAATATCAAATAGTGCGGCCGAACCGGTGATAAATTCCTGCATGGGCACCGGTTTACGCAACAACATATTATCGTATTTGAGCTCAGTGGAGAGAGCCGGTGTTTCGCGGAAGTCATCGATCGAGCTGATCGTTTCCACCAGACTGAGGCCTAAAAAGCCGAGCGGCAGTACTAGTGCTACCGCCCAGCGCCAGGCGCGCCCTAGGTTGGTGGCCAGATAACAAGCGCACCAGAGCATAGTGGGCAAAATGACAGCGAGTACCAGGAAGTCCAGAACCTCCATGGTATCCCCTATGGCGAAGTTGTAATTCAGTATACTGCCTAACCACTCCCAGACGGCGTAAGTGAGTACGCCCATAGCGGCGATGGAAAGGTGGGCAAAAAAGTGTGTTTCGTGGCGAACCACCCTGCCTACAAAAGCCCAGGCACCCGCATAAATCACCAAGCCGATCACCGCACTGACTAAGATGTTGACGGCGATGGTCCACTGATAAGTACGCGCGTAGCCGAGGTAGCTGAGCAGTACCGTGGACAGGGCTACGGCGAGTACCAGGAGGGTGGCGTACAGAGGGTTGGATAGGCTGGCAAACAGATTTTCCAGCGAATGCAGAGGGGTGGCCTCGGCAACATCGTCATCGCAATTAAATATTCGTAAGCGCGACTTACCACATTGTATTAGATCCCCAGAGGTAATCTGATGGGAGGAGATCTCCCCAGGCTTAACCGATCGGTCTTTCAGATTCCCCAGTAGCTGGCTGCCATTCACCGTATTCAAATCGTGCAGAATATAACTGCCATCTTCTTCCCGACGAATTTCTGCATGGCGCCCATCTGTGTGGATGTCTTCCAAGATTGCATCGTTGCTATAGGCGCGGCCCAGGGTGAACTTTTCACCTTTCATTCGGTAGCGCACCTGCACCCGGTGAGCGCGGTTGAGTTCTTCAATTATCAGTGCCATTGGATTTCGCTCGTGAACTTCTCGGCAAAGGCGTCGGCAGACTCCCGGGTAAAGCCGGATAGAGTAAAGTGGCTGACCAGCGCGCGATTCTTCTGGTCCACGCTGAGGCTCAAGAAAAAGATATCGTACAGGTCGGGGAAGTTTTTATAGCGTCTTACACAGTAACTGGTGCGGCTAATTAGCGGTTTTTTACTGCGCTCTGGTTTGGATACGGGGCCATTGCCATTGCGCGGCTGGGAGGTAAAGTTCTGGCGGCAGCGGAAGTTGGTGACATCCTCTTCACCGGCACTGTTGCCAGGATAAAAAGTGCTCATCTGATGCTCGTATTCCGCATAAAAGCGTGCCGGTAGAAGACCTTCAGATTCGAGCCAGAAAAACTCGTACTCCACTCGACCGGTGTTAAAGTCGTCGGAGAGAAAAATCACATCCTGCCCAGTACAACCTTTATCGATGCGTTTAATAGGATTGTCGCTATCTTCCTCACTGTTGCCCCAGCACTTAATGGCGGGCACTATTTCCCCAACAACCTTGGCCTCGCCGAGGGATCGGCGCTGCCAATCGGCCTCCAGTATGGAGTCGATAATACGCTGTTGATTGTCGAGCAGCTGCTGGTAGGTGACCTTTTGTAGGTCCAGTGCCACATTGCGTTGATGGAAGTGCTTTAACAAATTGATCAGTTTATCCACCGGAACCAGGAAGCTCACCTGGTTACCGGCAGTTGCCACATTGATCCCCACTACTTGGCCGCGAGTATTAATAGCCGGGCCACCACTCATGCCGGGATTAATAGAACCGGCAAAATGAATACGATCGTAAAAACTACCTCCGGCGATACCGTTGTAAGTGCCTGGGATCAGGGTCATTCCAAGATCCAGAGGATTACC
This sequence comes from Microbulbifer mixtoriginis (SeqCode), assembly GCF_052466865.1. Taxonomy (NCBI): domain Bacteria; kingdom Pseudomonadati; phylum Pseudomonadota; class Gammaproteobacteria; order Cellvibrionales; family Microbulbiferaceae; genus Microbulbifer; species Microbulbifer mixtoriginis (SeqCode). The sequence goes on along the minus strand of NZ_CP174293.1, from coordinate 4,436,225 downwards.
GAGGGAGACTATGGTTTCGCCTTGCTTTGGGGTTTCGGTGGCGAGCTGTAAGTATTCTTTGCCCGGCTTGTCCTGGCGTAGTAGCGCCAAGTCATTGACGACATCGATATCCAGGAGCTCCAGGGTGCCCTTGGTGCCATCGGTTGAAAGATATTCCAGTATATATTTATCCGGATCGCTAACTGCTTGCGCGACAACGTGGTAATTGGTGGCGAGTAGACCATCGGCGGAAATCTGGAATCCTGAGCCGAGCCCGGCTTTCGAATTAGAAGATTTTTCAATTAAGCGTATTTGATAGAGGCTACCGCGATAGTCGCTGTAAAGCTGCTCATATCCCTGTGCCAGCGCCAGAGTTGAGAGACAGAAGAGTACCCAGGCCAGAAAGTGGGCAGAAAAATTCGGCATTTTGTTTGATTAAATTATGGACAGAAGCGGTGATACTACGGGATATAGGGTAGTGCAACAAGCGGGCCACGGCAGGGGATAATTACTGTGCGCCCGCTTTTCAGATTTTTACAGGTAGTCGGTGATTTTCGGTTGTGCTTCTACAACTTTTTTATGTGATTCCAGATAGAAGCGGGTGAAGGTAGCATCCGCTTCCTGCGGTGAGATAAAGCCCTCACTAAATCCAGGGCTGACCGGGTCAAGATGTAAGCGCGCACAGCTGATCACATGAGCCGCTAGCTGAGCCATATTTTCATCTCCCACCGATATTCGGATTGTGGTTGCGAATATACCCGCCGCTTCCATGGCCTGAGGAGAAAGTTCGGAGTGAGAAGTAAGAGCGGGGCAAAGTACCATGGTATTGGTCTGCCCCAGGCTTACCATCTGTCCAAACGCGGGCTCCAGCGCATCGAAGAAACTTTTGAAAGCCTCAGTGGGAATCTGTGCCGCTTCCATATCAATACTAAATAATGGGGTTGGCAGCTGATAGCGCATCAAGGCTTTGCGTAGCTTCGCGTTCGGATGGCTTTCCACCGCATGGCTGTTCACACGAATTTTGCTGTGACTGGCGAAGAAATGGCTGAGGCACTGGGTATTGATACACTTGGTCAACATACGCATTTCCAGAGTGCGCATACCACAGTGCACCTCCCAGGCTTTATCCGCATCTAGGAAAGCGCCTTTGATGTAATACACATCCCAGAACATGCACTGATCCCAGTTCAGCCCCTTGGCACTGTCGCCCTTGGGAATAAACATACGGTGGTTTTCCCCAATCACCACGCCAGCGGTTGCGGCACCGGTGCCGCCAATGTCTTTGGTGTAGGAGTGCACAACAAAGTCTGGACGCTCCTCGCGATCTTGGCGTCGCAGTGGTTGGTAGAGGAAGGGGGTGGCCAGGGTGGCATCCAGGCTGATCAGAATATTTTCCTGGTGTGCAGCCTTACAGATAGCGGGTACGTCCAACATGATACCGTGGGGGTTGCAGGGCGATTCGATATAGACGTGGAGCTTGGAGCCTTGCTGAAGGGCATCGGCGTAATCTCGCTGTGTGTCGGCCAGTAGTTTTTCGAAGTCTTTACCGCTGGTGCCGTCAAACCAAACCAGTTGGATCGCCAGTTTGTCTGGGCGGGCGTAAAAATCCTGTAAGAGCTGGTGTACGCCACCATAGATATTGCGTGAGACGATTAAAATATCGTCGCGGCGCAGCTGATTGGAGAGTAGTGCGTCAATGGCGGCCATACCGGAATTGAAGTTCCAGGCCATATACTCATTGGCTGCCGGTCCGCACTCCAAATCCACAATGGCGTTGGCCAGGGAGATCGAGGTAGGGTTGAGTAGGCGCGAGTAGATATCGTGGCTGGGTTCACGGCCGCGGAAGGCGTCGTCTACCCACTCGGTACAGGCATAGATATAAGTGGCGGTGCGTGCAATCACCGGCGTAGCAGAAAAAATCGCCGGGATATTATCGAACAGTGGGTAGCCACCGCGGGTGGTGATATTGAAATCATCTCCCTGCAGACTCTGAAAGCTGGCGCGCAACGGATTTTGAAGGGTGTCCAATAGTTTTGCCAGCTGGAAACTCATAAAGCGCTTGGCATTGAAGTAGGCAATCTTGTCGGACCGATCCAATCGGTTCAGAGTTTCGCTTACCTGACTCCACAGCTGGTTCAAGTTGCCCTGTGCTTGATATAACAGCGCCGCAGTTTGCTCCAGTAAACGCCCGTGCTCCGACTCCCGATCAATACAAAAATGCTGGAGTTGCTCCCGAGCAAGCTCCGCAATATTAGTGGCCTCAGTGCTGTTGCGTCGGGGAGAGAGAATTTTTACATCTTCGAGATTCGCTTCCATCGTATCCTCATCAGGTGATGCTTTTTGTTATTAGATGACTCTAACAGCCTAAGAGAAAGGATAAAATACTTGGCGTGTAATTCCTTGTAATTGGCCGTGATAGACCTGTAATTCCCGAATTCGTAAAGTAGCTACCAGTTGAGGGGGTACGGGAGATTGTGAAAGCGGTTCCCTGCCACGGATGGGCAGCCCCCACAACATTTCGGATGGATTTTGTATTCTCGCACTGTCGGAGGTGCGAGAAGCGGGAAGAATCAGCGCAAGCTGAGCGGACAAGCTGGAACCGACGGGTGCAGAGTCTTAGTCGGACCTTGTGGATGAGCTTGCCCGAGGCACGGATGCCAAATTTTGCTCTTGATAGTGTTGTTGTAACCGTCGATGGTTGGGACCATCATTCCGGGCCGGCAGTGGCTATACTGCCGGCTTTTTTTCAGAGCTGAACTGGTTATCATGACGCAGTCACAGACGTATTTTACATGAGTAAAAGCGTCTTAGAATGACACCAAATAACAAATGCTTACAAGGGGATGAACGATGAGCACTTGTGCCGATTTACCCGTACTGGAGTGCGAGGTACCTAAAGAGGGCTTAAAACTAGACCTGGTTTTACGGCCCAGAGAGCAAAAAGATGGTGAGCCGCGGTACTGGCCGCTGTTTAATGCCGATAATCCGGAAGAGCATTTTGGCAATATGCGTTTCAAAATCCACAAGGGGGGAGTGGTGACACTGAAAGTAACTCTGGATTTGTCTGAAGTTCCAGGACGCGAGTTAGAGTTTGTACGCTATAAGCAAAACTATAAATTAGATGGTATTATTGCTCTGAGCCCGGATTTTCGGCATCAATTCCGCGCCAGAGCAAAAGAGGTAGATGGCGACTTCACCAAGTTGGTTATCAAGATCAGAGATAGAGAGCAAATTCCAGACAACTTTTCATTCCTCTGGATGTGTGTTGATGTTGAGACTGGTATGCACTTTGTCTCTGGCGATCCAGATGCCGTCATTAATCCTGTGCCAGAATAATCTCATCGGAAAGGTAGCATAGCCCTAAGGGCAGATGTTTTTAGTTACTGTCTGAGAGACTTGAGGTTGGACACAGATACCCTGGAATGCGGGAAGAGAAAACCATTCTGGGGTTAGCCCTCGCTGGATCAATTGCTCCAAATGATAACTGGCAGACTGCCACTCTCCGGCAAGTGTATAGACTAGTGCAGCTGTTTGCATTATGTTGGTACTATCAGGTGCATCTCGTAAAAGATCTTTTATTAGTGAGATTGATTCAGCGGTCTTCCCATGATGTGCAAGTGCCTCGGCTCTGTATCTTCTTGATAAGACATCTCTAGCTTCAATTGTAAGAGCTATTATTTTGCCAAAATATTCATCAGCTTTTTTCTTATCCGCTAACATTAAGTACGTTTCAGCAAGGTGGTAAATCGTTGTTATGTTATTTGGGGCCTCTTGATAGAGTTTTTTATGTTGCACTAATGCTTTTTTGTATTCCCCTTTAAGGAAGAAAGTAGTTCCCAGGTTAGATCTTGTTTGCCAATCGCGTCGGTTTTCAGGGATAGAGCTTATAGCAGTTTCTGCGTCAGTTAGGTTGCCTGTCTTAAGTTCAATTACCCCTAGAATGTTGTATGCTTTCCACCTTTCAGGGTAGATTTTAATCATTTTTTTTAGTGTGGTTCTTGCTTGCTCATAGTCTCCCAGGGCTAATTCATTGATGGCGATGTAATATAGGTTGTTGAAAGAAGGGCTAAGTGCAGCCGCTTCCTTTGCATAAGCTAAGCTCTGCTCGTGATTACCATGTAAATATTGAAAGCGGGAAAATTGAGCTAAAAGGTGTGCTGAGGGATGTCCTTTGGTTTGTAGTTTTTTTAGTATTGATTCAAAGCCTTTGCGATCTGTCCCTAAGGATTTTATGAGTAGTTTAGCTTCTAGAAGGGATGTTTCATTTTCCACGAAACCCTCAGCGCTAGTGAGTATTCCTAGAGCCCCGGAGAGAAGCCTGTTATCGTTTGTGACTGAGAATAAGGTTGCTGATGCCTTTGCGTACGCAGAATAAAGGTTAATATTTTGTGGGTAGGTTCCGATTAGTTCTTGCAGTATAACTAAATCAGAGGGCTGTACTGTTATGTCACCACCAATTTTGGAAAGAACGGTCAAATAGCGATTATAGTCCCCGTTGCTCATTTTAATTTCTTGGTTGGGTTCTTTTCGGTAACTTTTAGGGAATAATTCCACTGCACTGTTTCCGATAGTGTATTGCGCTTCTTGGATTTTATCGCTTAGAAATACAAAGCTGGTTTGATGATGAACCTGACTATCTGAAGGGTTTATTCTTTGTAGTTCTATATTACAGCGTAGCTGCATGCATTCGAGATTTGCTAGCAAGGCATCTGTGACACCTTTATTATGCAAGCTCTTAAGTTGTTCTTCGTAACTCGCTTCTTCTTTTGGAGCGTTGTAACTGACCAGCGCACTGGATTGAAGTTGTGCTGGGGCGTTTAGTAAAGCCTGGCGAACCATGGCTTTCACTAGTATTTCTGCGTTTTCTTCGCCACTTACCGTCCCGTTCATTTGCACTGGAAGAACGGCAATATACTGTGGAGGTAGCTGTAAATAGGTTCGCCAGCCCCAAAAAGCCAAGGTACAGATAATTATTAGGCCGATTAAGCTCAAGCTAACTGGCCTGTATTTTTTTTTCGGCTTTATAAGTAGTTGTGTAACCGTTTCTGAATACTGTAGAGTACTATTGTCGATTCCGTGCTTTCTCACCAGCTCTATAGCTTCACAAACCCTTTCTGCAGATTCAGGTCTTTGTTCTGGACGCTTGCCCAAGAGTCTGTCTAATAGTGCGGCTAACGGCTTAGGGATTTCTGGCCAAGCCTGTTGCGGCGGAATATGGGGCTTGCTGGTAATCTGCTGGGCAAAAGCCAGTGCACTTTTATCGCCACGCTCAAAAGGTTTACTGCCACACAAGAGTTCATAGGCGATACTGCCCAAACTAAACAGATCGCTACGGGCATCCAGGGCTGTTCCTTGTAGCTGCTCCGGAGACATGGCCTGCACGCTGCCTGCGATATGGTCTTCTCTAGTGAGCTGTTGGTCGCAATCGAGGGCTTTCGCGATACCGAAGTCGGTAATTTTGGCGACGCCATCATTGGTGACAAGGATATTCTCGGGTTTTAAATCCCGGTGGATAATCCCCAGGCAATGGGCTTTTCCTAATCCCTGGCAGATCTGCATCAGCAGATCGAGTTTTTCGGCCAGTGTGGCGGTATGCTCACGTATCCACTCTTTGAGAGTAACCCCTTCAACCAGCTCCATAACCAGGGCGATATTGTGGTCTTCCTCCAGAACATCGTATAGACGTACAATATTGGGGTGATTTAGTCTGGCTAATAATTGAGCTTCACTGCGGAATCTCGCCTCGGCGGAGTTTCCGGTCATATCAGAGCGTAATTGCTTGATGGCGACCTTGCGTCCCAACTTTACGTCTTCAGCCAGATAGACAACACCCATACCACCAGCCCCAAGGGTGCGCTCTACCCTATAGCGACCTTGATATACCTCAGTTTTCTCCAGCGCAACTACGTCCATTGTATTTAGTTCTTTTCGGATGGATAGGGGATTCTACCTGATAGTACATTTTCGTGAAGCCATCTGTCTCCATTTCAGAGGAAATGGTTCACGTTATTCTATTTCTTTTGGATTGCTATCGGTTGCAAAGAGTAGCAGTCATAGGTCCGCAAAGGCTTTATTTTTAAAAGGGAAGGTGAGAGAGGCTCAGTGTTCGGATCTCCAAATTGGGCTCGATCCGGCAAAAAGTCACATCCGATAGGAGTGGCTTACTGCATACAGCTGCAACAGGGTAGTTTTATCAGCTCCGTACCTAGTAGAGTGATTGCTATAGGTACGGATCAACATTTTAATGATGAGGTCTGAGCTCCAAAATTACGCTTCCTGTAGCTCGGTCTTCGCCTCCAGTTGAGTGCCTTTATAGATTTCAAACTGGTGGCAGCCCAGGCGAATTTCCCAGGAGCGTCGCTCTACTAAGTTTGAGGTATCTACGGCATCTGGCAAGGATTCAGAGATCTGCTTGCGTGCGCGGAAAATCTGGGTATTCAGGTGGTTGACGGTGATGCCCAGCTCGTGAGTGGCTACCTGGATGGAAACCCAGCCTTGGGAGTCTGTATCCATGTCGTTTTGCATATCACGGAAGCGTGCTCGAGCCAGGTACAGCAGCAGGTAGTTGTGAATGCGTGCGGGCAGGGACTGCTTCATACCCTCTCGCTGCAGCTGCAGTTGTACATGTTCCTCGTGGGAGCTGACAGAGAAGCGCAGGCCGAAATCTGTAATGGATAACTGCTGTAAAGAGAGTTCTTTGGTTGCCCCTTGGTTGTCGGCGAGAAACAGTTGCCAGCTCTGCAGGCCGCAATCAATACGATCCCCGTGATTGACCATGCTCTTGCTGCCCCCTTCGCCGGTGCTACCGGTAAATTCGTATTGCCATTGGGCGGTAACGGGGCTGAAATGCAAGCTGGCGAGGGGCTCGCTCTCGTCCGGTAGCAGGTGGTATTGCTCCAATAGCTGGGCTTCACCAGTCTTCAGGTCAATCAACAAGTTTTCTGGGGCGTCGAGATTCTCGACAATCCAAGCGGGGTTATTGACTCGCCCAAAACAGATCTTGTCGCCGGTTTGCAATGGGTAGCTCTTGGCTGGAACCAGTTGCTGGCCATTTAGCCAGGTTCCATTACGACTAAGATCGCGAATATTCCAATGTGTGCCGGTCCACTGAATGGCCGCGTGAATACCAGAGATTTCGGCACTGGTGATACGGGTATCCACGGCTCCTTGACGGCGGCCGATGGTGTGGTGTGCCATCAGGTATACGGGTTGGTCCCTATCTGGATGCTGTAAGCAAGCCATTATCTTGTCCTTTTTCTCCGGGTTGCGTTGGGCGCTGAGCTAGAGCTGCTTGCCAGAATTGTTGGCAGTTCAATGCTGCAGATGGGATTGCTCACTCGGCAGCAATAAAAAGTAACCTACAACTGCTATTGTCCAGATTCTTTGAGATTCGCTCTACAAGGCCAAGAGAGTTTGGCTATTTCCCCCTCTAAGGGAGAAGTGGGCACTCACTAGGGGTCTGGCTGTAAATAAGTTTGAGGTTCTTTATACCTACTGTGGAATGATTGTAATCACTGCTACTACTAATGGTTGCTATTTTCACTGAAAAACTTTGCTGTCGTCAAAAGTAGCGTAATAGTTTGTGCTTACTAATTGTGAACTGGTTAAAATTTTAAGTGCTTGCAGTTTCTTTATTGCCATCTGGGCTAGCTGTCAGATGTCTTTTCTCCAGTATTTAGCTAAAGCTGAGAGATTCTTTAAGTATTAGTTTTAGGGAGCTGTAGGCGATTTGGCACTAATCTAATGGATCTGCTAGCGCTTAAAAATGCCATTTTTGCGGCAGTTTCTGCCAAGTGGTGTTAAATGGGTGCTTGAGGGATAGGAGCCCGATTTGTTGTAAATCGGGCTGTCAAAGGAATAAGAGTATCTAAATAGGTTTAGATACGGATGCCTTCAATATCCAGAATCATTTCAACCTTCTGGGAGGCTGGGCCCAGATTGTAGTCGATACCGAAATCCTTCAGATCAAACTCTGCAGTGCCACTGAAGCCCTGACGGTAGCCACCCCAGGGGTCCTTACCGCCCCCAATATTGGTAACGTCGATAGTTAGCGGCTTGGTTACCCCACGTAGGGTTAGCTCACCTTTCAGCAGTGCCTTTCCGTCTTCTGTTGGTTCAAAGCTGGTGCTTTTGAAGGTTGCTGTGGGGAATTTTTCCGTGTGGAGGAAGTCGGAACCGCGCAGGTGCTTGTCGCGCTCGGCGTGATTACTGTTAAGGCTGGTTACGTCGATATTGACGTTTACAGTAGATTTTTCCGGTGCCTTGTCATCATAAAAGAATGAACCGTTGAAATCGTCAAAGCGTCCATAGAGCCAGCTATATCCCAGGTGTTTAATGCGAAACTGGACGAAGGCATGGGCGCCTTTGGTATCGATTTTATATTCCGCCGCTTGGGCTGTGGTGCCGAGCAGGGCAGCGAAAAGAAGGGCCGTGAGCTTCTTCATAGGGAGATTTCCTTTTTTGTGGTTGTAACTGTGTTTTGCTTATTCAAACGGGTGGGTATGCCTGATAGCCCAAGCATCCTGCGAAGTGTTACGTCCCTGTCGAAAAAATGATGCTTCAATGCCGCCAGGGCGTGAAGGCTGACCAGGATGATCAGGGTCCAGGCCAGAATTTCGTGAAGGCTCCCGGCAATGTCTTCCTGATTGGGAATGCCCTGGATAGTAGCCGCTACGCTAAACCAACCGAATACATCAATGGGGCGTCCATCGGCGGTCGATATCAGGTAACCCGATAGCATAATGGCCAATAGAAGCAGGTAGATGAGGTTGTGTATGCCACTGGCAGTGAGTGCTTGCCATCGAGGCGTTCCTGGGGCAGCCCTGGGGGTGATATTCACTGAACGCCACAGTAAACGAAGCACCAGAGCAATCAAGAGCAAAATTCCTATGCCTTTATGGATGCTGGGGGCCTGCTGATACCAGGGGTCATAATAGGACAGCTGGCGCATCCACCAGCCGAGGACAAAGAGGCCTATGATCGCTGGGGCCATTAGCCAATGCAGCATAATCGCGACCCAGCCGTAGTTATTTTGGTTGTTACGAGCTTGCAAGCTCTTTCTCCAAGTGTGTTTATTGATCGGGTAAATAGATGAGGCTTCAGTATGCTGGTTTGATTAGCCTCGAATCCCGCCAGGGTTTTTCTTTCTGCTTGAAGAAGGTCTGGAGAGGCTACATTCGCACTCACCCCGTTAGCGGATTATAACTTGGCGCTAGGGTATCGTTTTTGTTGTCTATGACCAATGCCTGAAGGGAATCTTTGCGAGAGAGATCAATTAAGCTCAGGTGACTAATAAAAGAGACAGAAAGCGCAATAATTGTGCTGTTAGTGGTGGCGGCTCCGATTACCCTCACGTTCTGCGGCAAGAAGAATCCGCTCGCAGGCCCCTCTGTCCAAGGCTGTAGATCGCTGTGCCAGCTGCTCAGCCAGCCAGCTGGTGGAGTGATGTTCGCGGTCCAGGGCTAATTGTTCAAGCTGCCAGATCACGTCGAGCATTAACTGCCGCTCCAGTTTGTCTTCAGTTTCCTGGCTGGAGAACAGCCGTGGCTCTAGCCTCTCCAAGTCGCTGCGCTTCAATACCAGCTCTGCCAGGCTAGGGTACCAGCGGCCACTGAAGGGCTCAGGGCGTTGATGATAGTCAAACGTGATTCGCAGGCGATTGCCCTCGGCGTCCTCGAGTAGAGGGGTGTCTTGCTCATAAGCGGGTAGGGCGGGGCTGTGTCGCAAGATACCGACAAGGGCCCGCCAGTCACTGCGGTTCTCTGAGCACAGGCGCAGTGGCTCAATCAATTCCCTATGCCCCTCGCGATTGAGAAAGGTCAGTTTCTGCCCCGGACGATACCAGTAGAGATCGAGGAGCTTTTCCTCGGCTAAATCTGCAAGATGGATGCTGGTTAGGGGTTCCTCTGCTAGGGCGCTCAAGTGGCTGACGGCCTGTTGGACACTCAGCCATTGCTTGCGATGGAAATGTTTGCCATTGGATGTGGTCATGCGCTGCTCCAGCCTCGCGTTAAGCTCCCCAAATTTTAGCAACCCTGAAAAACCACTAATTAGTGGCTTATAGGCTTGGCAAGTGATAAGTGAAGTCACATTTGCTGGCTATGATCCAATCGAGCCGTGAATTATCGCCAGATTTATTCAATTGTAGGAATATTAAAGTAGTGCTGATTGAGGAGGTCTGGAACACCTATTACATTGCCAGGGTATTAGTTTAGCAGTGGAGCACTGGTATAGGTTCGGCTCAGGAAACTGTGACTGGAGATTATTAACACAGAGACTGGGATGAATTGGCGGGTCATGCCATTGGCTGGAGATGTACAATGGCACTTTTATTTACCTGGGGTGCTTATGAAGTTACGAAATGCTCTTTTACCGCTGTTTCTCTCTGCAACCCTGTCAGCACCTGTTGTCGCTGGTGTGTCTTCTCAGGCACAGGAGACTTCTGACTATGCAGTTGAAAAATATGAAGAAGCCATGACTGAGACCTTAGCGAGCTTGGTACGCTTTGAAACGGTAGCTCGCGAAGACCTGCCTTTGGAGCGCAACCCTGAGTTTAAAGGCTTCAAGGACACTCTACAGGATAAGGCTCGGGAGCTGGGGCTGGAGTATCAGGATTTCGGCCATGTTGTGGTAATTGCCCTGGGTGAGGGGGCAGAGAAAGTGGGTATTGTTACCCATGGGGATGTCCAGCCAGCCAACCCGGCCAAGTGGCAGAAAAGCCCGTTTATGTTGGATGCGGAAAGTGAGCCAGGCAAGCTGATTGCCCGTGGCAGTGAGGATGATAAAGGTCCGATCGCTACGGCCCTTTATGCTATGAAAGCGATTAAGGATCAGGCGGTGCCCATGAAGCGCAGGGTTGAACTTCTGATCTATTTGGCGGAAGAGTCTGACTGGGAGCCCCTCAAGGAATTCCTGAAAACTTATCCAATCCCTGCCTACAACATCACTATCGACGCTAATTATCCGGTAGTGACTGCCGAGAAAGGCTGGAGTGAGGTGCAGGTCACCACCGCTGGTGTACTGGCAGCGAACTTCGATAAGCCTTATATAAAAAGTTTCTCAGGTGGCTATTTTCGCAGCCAGGTGCCGGATGAGGCGCGCGCATTGTTGGGAAATGTTAATGCTGAGCTAGTTTCGGCTATCCGCGCTCGCGCCGCTCAGAACAAGCTTGTCTCATATGAGTTTAAAAGCGGTAATGGCAGTTTAGAGGTAGTGGCTCGCGGTGTGGCTACCCACAGCTCAGAGCCTGAACATGGGGTAAACGCGATCGCCTATCTTGCGGATGCGCTCAGTGTGTACGATTGGCCCGCCAATGACGCTGGTGCGACGGTGCGCTATCTGAATGACTTGGTGGGCACAGGGGTCCTGGCTGAGAAGTTTGGCAGTACCGCTTATCGCGATGCATTTATGGGTCCAATGACGGCGGCAGTCACCATGGTGAAAGAGACTGAATCTGGACTGGTCAGCCACCTCAACCTGCGTCGCCCCACAGGTAAAACAGCCCCGCAGCTAGAAAAGGAGATTGACTCTACCTTGGCCGAATGGCAGGAACTTTCGGGTATCACATTGGCAGATACAAAAGTGATTTTGGGAAACCCCTACCGAGTCGACGATGCTCCTCACGTGAAACCTTTGCTAGAAGTTTTTCGTCATTTCACCGGTATGGAAAAGGCTGAGCCGGTCGCGATTGGTGGTTCCACCAATGCCAAGCTATTACCTAATGCTGTGAGCTTTGGGCCCTCTATGCCTGGAGTTGCTTATTCCGGGCATTCGGAACATGAATTTATTACCGTTGAACAGTTTCGGCTGAATCTAAAAATGTATACGGCGATGATGATTGAGGTGGCTAACCTCTAGGCTGGTGAATCTGCGAGTTGTTGAATAAGAATAAGAATGTGGGCGCCAGAGTTTACTATGTAAAAACGGTTTTCTCAGGCGTCCGTTAGGAATCTCTTTTACCACTATTTTAGAAGCATAAGATGTTAAATTTTCTTCCCTCGGCAGTGTTGTTGATATTGGCTTCGGTGTTGCTGGTCATCAGCACGATCCTTTGCTTTATTCCCATTTTGTTTTTTGTTGTAGTGCGATTGATTTTTCCATTTTCAGCGCTGCGCAAAATCTACACGTCCATTTTTATGTCGATTGCTGAAGCCTGGATTACCATGAATAAAGGCTGGATGAAACTTACGCAAAAGACAGAGTGGGATGTGAAAATTGGGGGGGAGCTGAAAAAAGATGGCTGGTATTTGGTAACCTCCAATCACCAGAGCTGGGTGGACATCTTTGTACTACAGTCAATTTTTAACCGAAAAATCCCTTTCCTGAAATTTTTTATTAAGCAGGAGCTTATCAAGGTCCCTGTAATGGGAATCTGTTGGTGGGCTTTGGATTTTCCATTTATGAAGCGTTATAGCAAGGCATATTTGGAGAAGCATCCGGAAATGCGCGGCAAAGATCTGGAATCAACCAAAAAGGCTTGTGAGCGCTTTAAATTAATTCCCACCAGTATTATGAATTTCCTGGAAGGTACGCGTTTTACTCAGGAAAAGCATGATAGGCAGGGTTCACCTTTTAACTATTTGCTCAAGCCCAAGTCTGGTGGCATTGCTTTTGCCATGCAAAGTATGGGGGAGCAACTTAACCGCCTGTTAAATGTAACCATTGTCTACCCAGATGGTATCCCATCATTTGCGGATTTCCTTGGGGGGAAAGTGAAGCGCGTAGTCGTTCGGGTGGAGCAGATTCGCATACCAGATAAATTTTTTACGGCTGATTATATGAATGATCAGGTATTTCGTGCTGAATTTAATCATTGGGTGTATAAACTTTGGCAGGATAAGGATCAGTTGATTGGGAATTTATTGAGTGATTCTAAAGGGACTTAAGAGGCGCAGGTTAATTTTATGGGGAGTGCTACTTAAGAAGGCTTGAGGGGCTGTTTTTTCAGCCCCGCCTTCCCAACAGATTTCCTCAATGAGGAATCAATCAAAGCCAGATGGGTAGCTGAGCACGAATTTCATCTGGCTGGCTGTCGACCAGATTTTTACCGGTCTCTCCAGCAACGGTGGCACGAGTAGGCGTTTTCAATGCATCGCGCAAGCTCCCCACCATATAGGGTTCAGCCACAATATATAACTTTTCAAAGCGGCCTTCTTGGCGCCCACGCTCCAGTGTATGGGCAATTTTCCTGGCAAAATCTTCACCACTGCGGCGGTGTAGATTTGCAAAATTTCCCATCGCATGGCGGCCCTGGCCGTAGCTGTCGAAGCTGCGTCCAGGTGCATCGCTATCTATTTCGCGTCCTGATAGTCGGGATTCTGGATGGAGTAGGGCTTGAATTTCATGGAGGTTGCCGGCGCGTTTTTGTGCTTCAAATATTCTGGCTTGCGATTGGTTGGCCACAAGAACCCATGCTAAAGCCATGAGCGTATCCTCATTCTTTTACTCTCTCTTATCCTAGTTAATTTCAGCGCCATCCACTATCTGTATGGATTTAATTGGGTAACTATCTGATTTTTTTCATTTTCCAAAATATTGGAGAGTTAATGGTGGGTAGAGGAGTGGGATTTGCCTACGATGCTTTTCGGTTCATTTCGTAGAGCGTTATAGATTTTCCAAATAGATGAAATCTAAATATTCACAGTTGTCTTTATGCCTTTTGTGATGGTTATTGCAGGCACATATTCCTACCGAATGGCGTGAGATTACCTAGAATGAAATCAAGATGTGAGAGGCGCAAGCCGGATCCATGGGTCTAGCTTGCGCCTCTTGCGACATAGCGGTAGATGGAGGTTGTAAGTATGAGTCTGATACCCAGAGGTTCCCTGCTGGATCTGGATAATATGTTTGAGCAGATGTTGTCACCTGGCCGCGCTATCGGCAGTGAAAGGGAGGGATTTTTCTCGCCACGTATCGACGTGAGTGAACGGAAAAACAAATATGAAATCAGTGCCGAACTGCCCGGTGTTGGTAAGAATGATATCAATATCACTTTGGAGAATGGAGTTTTAACCCTAGAAGCGGAAGTACATCGCGAGATCAAGGAAGAAAAAGATGGCCGGATTCTGCGACAAGAGCGCCGTTATGGCAAATTCCTGCGTAGTTTTAATCTGGGGGAGGATGTTCGAGAAGATGAAATTGATGCGAATTTCAAAGATGGCATTCTGACGCTGACTGTCCCCAGACACGAGGGACATCCGCCACAGAGAAAGCGTATCGAAGTGCACTGATTTTTTCATGCGACGGGCTTCCGTCGCTTTAAAAGTATGTTTTCAGTATTAGTTGAGGTAAAGAAATGAAAGTGAAACAGGCAATGCACCAGGGTGTGACCTGGTGTACACCAGATACCTCTCTACAGGAATTGGCAAAAATCCTGCGGGACGAGGATATCGGAGCGGTTCCCATCGGTGAAAACGATCGATTAGTGGGTATGGTAACCGACCGAGATATCGTATGTCGCGGTGTTGTGCAGGGAGGCAATCTTTCTTCCCTAACTGCCCGTGATGTAATGACTGAGGGCATTGAGTGGTGCTGGGAAGAGGATGACCTTCTCTCCGCGGTACACAAAATGGAACAGCAGCTGCTACGGCGAATGCCAGTTCTAAATAGTGAGAAGCGCATGGTCGGCATTCTCAGTCTCGGCGATATCACCTCAGCCATTGCCAGTAAGCAGGGTGGTCACTTCGCCTCTGCGGTTTCGGCTCACCACTAGTTTCCGTAGCCCCATTATGGGGCTTAACTTATTTTTCTGGGCCCTGTGAGGAGAATTCTCCGATGGGGCCCAGTCTTATTTTACTTTCTTATTGATTCATAGGTTCTGGTAGGGTTGCACGAATTAGCGAGTGAGGGCGTATACTCCGCACTTTTTGAGGTAATCCATGGCGGTCAGTCAGGAACAGCTGCTTCAGCGCAGTGGTGGTCAGTGCGAAATCTGCAAAGCTCAGGATAATTTGGAAGCTTATGAACTGCCGGAGTCCCCTGTCGGGACGGAGGGCCATTTACTCCTGTGCCAGACCTGCCGCGATCAGCTGAACAATCCAGCCGAACTCGACAGCGCTCATTGGCAGTGTTTATCTGACAGCATGTGGAGCCAAGAGCCGGCGGTGCAAGTTTTGGCCTGGCGGCTTCTCAAGCGCCTGTCTACGGAAACCTGGGCGCAGGATTTACTAGACATGCTTTACCTGGATGACGATCTTCTTAACTGGGCCCAAGCCGGCGCACTACCTCAAGCGGGCGACATTCTTGTTCACCGCGACAGCAACGGCGTGCAACTGCAGGCAGGTGATAGTGTG
Source organism: Microbulbifer mixtoriginis (SeqCode) (assembly GCF_052466865.1). Lineage (NCBI taxonomy): Bacteria > Pseudomonadati > Pseudomonadota > Gammaproteobacteria > Cellvibrionales > Microbulbiferaceae > Microbulbifer > Microbulbifer mixtoriginis (SeqCode). The sequence goes on along the minus strand of NZ_CP174293.1, from coordinate 4,420,956 downwards.
ACCATTATCAAGGATCTGGATGTAAAAGGGGCCAGTTTGGTGGCCAAGCGCGGTACTGCAGTTCGTGGTATCAGTTTAACGGATAACCCAGAACACATTGAAGGGCGTGTCGAGGGGCAGCGTATCGTTATTCTGACTAAGTTCGTCAAGAAAATTGGTTGAAACTCTATTGATTGCCAGCTTTGGATATAGGACTAGTTTACGAAGGGAAGGGGTGTTTCCTGTCACATTTCAGTCTTGTGAAAGATTACTGGAATAAATTTGCCCTGTTATCATCCCTGAAATACTTCCCTAGGACTTTAACCGCCTGGCATTGCCCGTAGATCCCAATGCTAGCTGGTGCGCATGGCTATGGCTGTGGTTGTAGCTGTGACAGGCAGTGGAGATGGATTGATGAGCCCAACCTATGAAATTCGCAGCGGCACCCTCGCGGGTTTCAACACTCTGGTTCCCCAGTTGGGCGGAATACCTTCGGATTTGCTCGCTGAGGTTGGCCTACCCGCGGATTGTATGCGTCGCCCGGATATCTTGATTCCAATCTCTACTCTGATCGACCTGTTAAACCTGTGTGTGCGTGAGCTGCAATGCAATGACTTTGGCTTGCGGCTGGCGGAGCAGCAGGGCCTGCGTATGCTTGGAGTGTTGGGTAAGTTGGTGCTCAAAGAGAAAGACCTGGATGCCGCGCTGAGTGCCAGCCACCGCTACATGGTATTACACAACCAGGCTGATCACTGGCGAATAATTGAGCGCGATAGCAGACTCTACGCTTATCGCATTAGCCATTATGAAGGGCTTGGAGTTACTGAGCAGTACAGCGAGCTGGCCTTGGGCGCCGCCTGCAGGCTATTTAGGGAGTTGGCTGGAGCGGATATTCGCCCGCGCCAAGTGCATTTTTGCCATGTACCGGTTTCTTCACTCCAGCGTTACCGTGAGTACTTTGAAGCTGAGGTATTTTTTGCCCAGGAATATGATTGTCTCGTGTTTGATGCTGAAGTGTTAGAAAGGCCTTTGAATGCGGCTAGTGAGGGATTGATGCAATATTTTGAGGAATTTACCCAGTTGCTCATTCAGGGGCAAAGGGGGGATATAGCGAGTCAAGTGCGAACGCTGATCTTGCAGACATTGGGGGCCCAACAGCATAACCTGGCACAGGTTGCCCAACTGGTGGATACCCCTGTTCGAACTTTGCAGCGCCATTTACGTGCTGCCGGCACCTCTTTCAAGCAGCTTTTACAAGAAGCGCGCATGGAAACGGCTCGATGGCATTTACGGTCCTCAAATATTGATATTGCTCTACTGTCGGCGAGCCTTGGTTATACCGATACCAGTGCCTTCTCCAAAGCTTTTCGCACTGTGCATGGGAACTCCCCCTTACAATGGCGCAAGCTACAACATTGATTTTTACTTCTAGGTTTTTCAAAGGGTATTTACCCGGCAGTGTCCCGCCTCATTTCAGTATCCTATTTTGTCCTTCCCTTTTTGCCTCATAAATACTGGCAGGCTATGCTGGGCACCTGTTGATTGAAACAACGACTAGTAAGGAATAACACCATGGGTGCAGAGACGATTCGCTGTAAAGCTGCTGTGGCCTGGAAAGCGGGCGAGCCGCTTTCTATCGAGGAAGTTGAGGTGATGCCGCCGCAAAAAGGCGAGGTACGTATCAAGCTGACGGCTACCGGGGTCTGCCATACCGATGCTTTCACACTTTCGGGTGAGGATCCTGAGGGTGTCTTCCCTGCGATCCTTGGCCATGAGGGAGCGGGTGTTGTGGAGTCGGTGGGTGAAGGAGTTACCGGCTTAACGGTTGGGGATCATGTTATCCCGCTATATACCCCCGAGTGTGGCGAATGTAAGTTTTGTTTGTCTGGCAAAACGAACCTCTGCCAAAAAATTCGAGCAACCCAAGGTAAGGGTTTGATGCCGGATGGCACCACGCGTTTTTCGATCAATGGAAAGCCCATCTATCACTATATGGGCACCTCCACTTTTTCTGAGTATACGGTATTACCGGAAATCTCCCTGGCGAAGATTAATCCCGAGGCGCCACTTGAGGAAGTTTGCCTTCTTGGCTGTGGTGTCACTACGGGGATGGGAGCGGTGATGAATACCGCTAAGGTAGAAGCGGGCTCAACCGTTGCAATCTTTGGTTTGGGTGGAATTGGCCTATCGGCAATTATCGGGGCCAAGATGGCGGGTGCTGAGCGTATTATTGGCATTGATATCAATGAAGATAAATTTGCCCTGGCAAAAAAACTCGGCGCGACAGAGTGTATTAACCCCAAAAATTATGAACAACCCATCCAGGAAGTCATTGTCGACCTTACCGATGGTGGAGTGGATTACTCCTTCGAATGTATTGGTAATGTAAATACAATGCGGTCTGCGCTGGAGTGCTGCCACAAAGGTTGGGGCGAGTCTGTAATTATTGGCGTTGCCGGTGCGGGTCAGGAAATCAGCACGCGCCCCTTCCAGTTGGTTACTGGTAGGGTGTGGCGCGGCACTGCATTTGGCGGAGTGAAAGGTCGCTCTGAACTTCCGGATTATGTCGAGCGCTATCTGGCCGGGGAATTTAAGTTGGATGACTTTATTACCCACACGATGCCCTTGGATAATATTAATGAGGCCTTTGATTTGATGCACAAAGGCAAGAGTATTCGCAGCGTCATTCATTACGAAAACGTTTGAGTGGGATAACCTATGTCAATTAAGCTTGTCAGTAGCACCAGATTGTTTGATGGGTTGCAACAAGAATACCGGCACCGCTCCGCTGTGTTGAATTGCACTATGCAGTTTTCTATTTTTTTGCCCCAGGGTACAGAAAGCGAAGAAGGGCATCGCTATCCGGTGCTTTATTGGTTATCGGGCTTGACTTGCACCGATGCTAATTTTAGCCAGAAAGCGGGCGCCCAGCGTATGGCTGCAGAGCTGGGTATTGTGCTGGTCATACCAGATACCAGCCCTCGTGGAGAGGATGTTGCCGATGACCCCTCCTACGACCTTGGCCAGGGAGCAGGGTTCTATGTGAATGCCACTCAGGAACCCTGGAAGCAGCACTACCGCATGTATGACTACATAGCGGCTGAATTACCGGCGCTAATTGAAGGGCATTTTCCGGTAAATAAGAAGCGCGCTATCAGTGGTCATTCCATGGGAGGTCATGGCGCCCTGGTTATTGGCTTGCGTAACCCTGAGCGATATACCTCAGTTTCAGCATTTAGTCCGATCTGTAATCCGATCGCTTGCCCCTGGGGAGAGAAAGCGTTTGGTGCATATCTGGGCGCGGATACAACCGGCTGGGAAGGTTACGATGCGAGTGTTTTAGTAGGGCGAGCGACAACGCACCTCCCGATACTGGTCTCCCAGGGGGATGAAGATCAATTCCTTGAGCAGCAGTTACGACCCGAGGCCCTGCAAATGGCCGCCGAAGCTTGTAGCTATCCTCTGCGACTGGAGCACCATGCTGGATATGATCATAGCTACTTCTTTATCGCCTCATTTATTGAGGAACACCTGCGTTTCCATGCGGATTACCTCTTGAGTAACGATAAAATTCCTGCCTAAAGCTGCTGTCATATCGTTTAGAGCTGCGCTACAACCGGGCACTTTATAATTGCCCGGTTGTAATACATGAGCTTTTTATCGAGCTTATCTGGGTGTCTTTCACCTATCTGATTGAGCGGCAACTGCACGACATTCACCGTGAATCTCTGCCCGGCGTTTCTCGAAAGTCTGTTCAATCAGGAACCAGCCGTTAGAACAGAATCCATTTTCATTTGTGAGGAGTTCCACCCTCGCCATTGCCATTTTCTTAATATCGCCTGAGTTTGATTGACTGTGGCCAGGTTTACCAGAGCTGGGTTTGCCCCTTGCTGGCTTACCCTTACCGCCCATTCCGGGGCCACCGTTATGTTTACTGCCGTGGCTTCCATCGTCATGGGGCGCTGCCCCCAGGCTTGCCTTATATACAAAGCGTTTGTGTCCTAGTTCAGTGATGTTAGCAACAAAAGATTCGTTAGTGGGAACCTTAGGCGTGGAGCTACAGCCGAAGATGAGCAGGGAAGCTCCCATAGTAGAGAAGAGGTTAGCCTTCATTGTTGTTATCCTGTGAGTCATTCGTTTCCAGTATGACCTTTGCCCTGTACTAACGTCGGTTAAGCAGAGTAAACAATTGTTAAGGTCAATCAATTCAACAAGGTGTTTCTTTCTTAGGGGCCTTTACCGGATATTTTCTTCTTACCTAAATAAGTTACTCTTGAAATCTGTGTTTTTATATATGCGTAGAGGTCTACCCAGATTATTTTTACTCTAATCTATGGCTTGATAATGGGATAAGGGCCTAAAGAATAAAATAATTTTATAGTTCTATGACGATTTATAGAGGAGAAATAGAGAGCAGATTTTCGGGTTTGATTTTAGGGTGCACAGTGTCTCCTCGGCAGCTGGAGAGGCCTATTTTTCTGACGCGCTAGGAAATTGTCCTCGGTTACAAAGACCTGTAGAAAAGTTATAATCTGACAACAAAGTGTGGCACAAGCATATAAAAATGCTTTTTTCAACGAATTCGCCCTGGTATTGGTCGGCGGCGGCAATACGTCCTTGTATTGTCTCACTTATCTACTGTGATTTACGGTGAGGAACTATAGTTTTCCTAGGCGCAATAAAGTTTTATCAGGCTCGTCGTCTCTGAAAAGAAAGCAATCCGACAGCAGTCAGCGTTTTTAATACTGAGGTCCAAGCACTCATATTTGGTTTCGTTGGCTTTCCTTTGCCAATAAGGGCCAGCTGTTGTTCGTACCAAGTGACATCCAGCATAGCCATAAAATCCAGTCTGGGAATACCTGTGGTGAGCTTTTTCAATGTTATCTTATGGTTGCCATCCGATAACAGTTTGTGCGATAGCCGTGGGTCAACCGCTAATGGGCGGGCTAGGCCGATCATATCCACGGCATTTGATACAAGGGCGGCCTCCATGGCAGCTGCGGAACGGAAGCCACCGGTGACTACGACAGGAATTTGCAACTGTGCACGTGCCTTTTCTGCATAATCGATAAAATAGGCCTCTCGCTTGATAGTGCTTTCTTTCACATTGGCACCAACCATACTTGGGTTTTCATAATTGCCGCCGGAGATTTCAATTAAGTTAATACCTTCATCCTGCAGGGCTTTCAGAACCTGCATGGATTCCTCTTCACTGAACCCACCTTTTTGAAAATCTGCTGAATTGAGTTTTACGCCTACCGGAAAATCTTCACCAACCGCTTCGCGAATAGCGCTATACACCTCGCGTAAAAATCGTAAGCGATTTTCTAAGGTACCTCCCCACTGATCATTTCGCCGATTGTGGTGAGGGGATAGAAACTGATTGATCAGATAACCATGAGCAGCATGTATCTGAATCCCAGTAAATCCAAGTTCTTTCGCCTGTGCTGCGGCCCAGGCAAATTTTTTAATGATAATTACTATTTCATTTTCAGTGAGTTCTCTCGGGCGGTTGAACGTTTTCTCTAAGCCATTAGCCAATGGAATTGCAGAAGGTGCGACGGGTTCGGTACTTAAAAAGTTGGGTGTTTGCTTGCCTGGATGATTTAATTGCATCCAGATTTGTGTACCGTTTTGGCGCCCAGTTTGGGCCCATTTCCGGAACAGGGAAAGGTCCGACTTCTCGTCTAATACCACATTCCGCGGCTCACCCAGAGCTGTTCGATCAACCATGACGTTGCCGGTGACCAGTAAACCTGTGCCTCCTTCTGACCATGTGCGATATAAGTGAATCAGCTCCTCGGTGGGGGCATGATTGGGATCCGCTAATTGCTCACTCATAGCAGATTTAAACAAGCGGTTTTTCACACTGGTTCCCGGCAGAAGACTCAGTGGACGAGCGAGAGGTGTAGCTCGATCGGTGTTTTTTAAGGCGTTGATACTATTTTTCAAAATGAATGTCCTGCCTGTAAGTTTTAATACTGGCCAGTGTTTGTGCCCCTTGTTGCGTCACCAAGGTGCTAAAAAACGTCCGTAGCTGTCTGAGTAAATCATTGGGATCACCGGATACCTGGTATTGCAGAATACTGCCCTGCCAAACGCTATAACACAGTGTCGCAAGGTTATCGGCGGGGACGTCACTGCGTAGATCTCCTTGATCTTGTGCCAAATGTAATATCGACTGAAGATTTTCCAGCCACCTGTGCTCTACAGACTCAATGGCTTCACGGCAAAGAGGACTGGCCTGGGCTACCTCGGCCGACATCGCGCCGAGTAGACAGGCACAAGACTGACCAACTTTTACTTTGTTTTGAATACGGTTATGAAAGCAGCACCAGAGCTGGTTCAAGCCAGGTGCCTGATTGAGGTTTATTATCGTCTGCGCTAGTTCCGCATCAATCTGCTGGCCGTAGCGGTGAATAATGCTGGCTACGAAGGCCTCTTTACTGGGGAAATAGTTGTAGAACGAACCTTTGGGTACACCTACTGCATCCAAGACCTGCTTGATACCAGTGCCGTGATATCCCTGGCTGGTCAGCATCGCGGTGCCTGCTTCTAGCAGTGCTTCTTTGGTGTTTTCGCTTTTACGTGGTCGAGCCATGAATATTAGACCGGTCGTCTATTAACTGGTGATCAATATATGACCGATCGTCTTGGAATGCAAGAGGGGTGTTTTGTTTTGGTATTTTCTAGGCTAGGGATCAGGAAAAGGTTACTTATATGGGGAGATTGGCCCCGACGACCTATTAATCATTGGCCACACACAATAGTTTACTGAAATCGAAAATACTCTTTCAAAATAAAATTTATTCAGAAATTTTGAATCAATGTAAGGCTTTTTGTGCTCTTTAATTGGTTGTTTTTGGTTTAAATTACCTAGTTTGCTAGGGGGCTACTCTTTTCATCGCCGCATATTGAGATGGTTCCTCTATCAACTTGCCTGCTCCGACTATAGAGTCTCCCTCAGAGTTAGATAAGTAAATGGATCGATTGTGATTGAGTTCGCGGTGGAAACTGGGAAGAGCTGCGACCTGGATATCTTTGGCGGCAAATTGTTATGGAAGGAGGTGAGAACTGTTTTAATAGAAGAAGTAAGTTGGTTCTTCTTACTGATTTTGTTTCGCCAAAAGCCAGCCCCAAGATTGTCTTCAGGCACTGCGAATATCGATGATGCAGAGTAAATGACGGTAAAGTAAGACAATTGCAGAAGGTTTGATTGTCACTCTGTTAAATTCAGAAAGAGAGCTCGATGCCCTCCGTTATCTGAAGATTACATTGTAGAATTCAAGGACTTTGTTGCTTGCAGAGAAAGTGGTTTAACGCCTTTCTTAACGCAGATTTGCGCCTAGCATAAAACACTAAAACAAAGAGCCCTTCTATGAAAAGAAAACTGCTTGCCCTACTTAGCTGTACAACCTTTGCGGGACTCTGTTCCGCGGATACGTTGACTATTGAGCGAATATTCTCCGATCCGGCCCTTGGAGGCACAGCGCCCCGTGCCCTTGAGTACTCTCCCGATGGTAGTCGGGTAACTTTTCTGAAGGGGCGCGATGAAGACTATAACCGTTACGATTTGTGGGAATATAACATTGCCGATAAAGAGTCCCGTATCCTGGTGAATTCCGATAGCCTGCACAGTGGTCATGAGGAATTGTCCGATGAAGAAAAAGCCCGACGCGAGCGCCAGCGAATTTATGGCAGTGGCATTATGGAATACAGCTGGTCGGAAGATGGTAAGTCCCTGTTATTTCCGTTAGCTGGAGATGTTTATTACTACGGCCTGGATAGTAAATCCGCGCGGCGCTTAACTGAAACTGAAACTTTCGAAACCGATGTGCGGGTTTCCCCTAAAGGGCGTTATGTTTCTTTTATTCGCGACCAGGATATTTTTGTTGTTGACCTAAAGAATGGTAAAGAGCGTGCATTAACCAATGATGGCCACGGGCCTATTAAAAATGGTATGGCCGAATTTGTTGCTCAGGAAGAGATGGGGCGCATGAGCGGATACTGGTGGTCACCAGATGACCGTCATATCGCCTTTCTGCAGGTGGATGAGTCTCCGGTGGATAAGGTGACTCGCAGTGAAATCTATGCTGATCGCATTGACCTGATTCAGCAACGCTATCCCGCCGCAGGGAGAGCGAATGTAAAAATTCAGCTGGGCATTCTGAATGTAGAAACCGGTAAATCCCGCTGGGTAAACCTTGGTAATGAGCAGGATATTTATATTCCTCGCGTGCAGTGGGCGCGCGATAATCTACTGACTTATCAATGGCAGTCCCGCAATCAACAGAAGTTGCAATTGCGTGCTTTTGATCTGAAGACGAACACTGGTAATACCCTGTTGATTGAGTTCAGTGATACCTGGGTAAATTTGAGTGATGATCTTCACTTCTTGGAGAATAAAGATCAATTTATCTGGTCTTCAGAGAGAGATGGTTTTAAACATCTCTATCTCTATGATCTAAGTGGTAAATTGTTGAACCAGATCACTCAGGGTGACTGGGTAGTGGATGAAGTTGAAGCGATTGATGAGAATCAGGGCCTGGTGTATTTCACCGGGCGTAAAGATACTGTGATAGAGCGACATTTGTATCGAGCGCCATTCAATGGGGATGGAAAGATACAACGTATCTCTAGCAAGAAGGGAATGCATGATATTGAGTTTTCCCAAGATGCCTCGGGTTATATCGATAAATTTTCCAGTGTAAATACCCCGCCTCAAGTAAGCTTGCATAATGCCAGTGGCGAACTAACGACCTGGCTGGAAGAAAATGCGGTTATTAATGGGCACCCTTTACACCCATACAAAGCTGATTGGATTACTCCTGAGTTCGGTACCATTGAATCCCCTCTGGGACACCAGCTTAATTATCGACTTTATAAGCCAGCTAATTTTGATGCATCAAAGCGTTACCCGGTTATGGTTTATGTCTATGGTGGACCCCATGTTCAGGTAGTTACCAATAGCTGGGATAAAGCCTTTAACCAGTTTATGGCCCAGCAAGGGTATGTCGTTTTTTCTCTGGATAATCGAGGTTCTGCTAACCGCGGAACGACTTTTGAGAACCCCATTTTTAAAAATATGGGTAGCCCTGAAGTTGAAGATCAGGTTACTGGGGTGAAATTCTTGCGCACACTACCTTTTGTCGATAGTGAGAATATTGGTATCTTTGGGCACAGTTATGGGGGCTATATGACTCTTATGAGTATGTTTAAAGCGGGTGACTATTTTAAGGCAGGTGTATCCGGTGCTCCTGTTACCGATTGGTCCCTTTATGATACCCATTATACTGAGCGTTATATGGGGAAACCCGAGACCGATGCGGATGCCTATCAGGCTTCATCAGTTTTTCCGTACACTGAGGGACTTAAGGGCTCCCTGTTGATTTATCACGGTATGGCGGATGATAATGTCTTGTTTACTAACACCACCCGACTGATCAAACAGCTGCAGGATAATGGCCAGCAGTTTGAATTGATGACCTACCCTGGCAAGAAGCATAGTTTGCGCGGTAAACAAACTCGGATTCACCAGTACACAATGATCAGAGATTTCTTTGATCGACATTTACGCAAAGATAGCTAATTTTAGTTATATTATTTTCTGTATATCAGGACCCCAGGCAAATAAAGCTTGGGGTTTGATCAGTGAAGTACTGATACCATCCTTATTCCTTCTACATTTTTTGTACCAAGTCTCCAATCATCCCAAGAACATCTCTATTTGTCTCATATTGTGTTCAATCATTTTTGGTGATTGATATTTTTTGTTTACTTTCTTTCTCATGGATTATGTTGTTTGAGGAAATTGGGAGTGCAAATAATCTACTAAGTGATTTTTGGTGGATCTGTTCAGGAATATATTGGGTTAGGGTGAATTATGTGGAATAGAATTGGTGGTAGATTTATTGTATTAGCTGCATTGATAAGTTTTTTTGGATGTGCTGGTGTTGGAACTGAAAAAGAGATGCCGTCACAGGAAGTAAGTCGCGAAATGGTGGGTGTTGAAGCAGAACTACTATCTGCTTATATGCAGGACCAATCCCTATTGACTCTAGTTGATGCGCGAACAGTGGGGGAGTTTGAGGCTGGACATGTAAACGGTGCAATTAATGTCCCTCTAGGTGATTTCGATGAAATGAGAGAGCATTTAACAATAGGTCTTGACGAGATGGTATTGGTTTACTGCAAAAGTGGCACACGGGCAAAAAGATTGGCAAATAAATTATTTGCAGTCGGCTATAAGGATGTCAGAGTTATATCATCGCACCAGTTGAAATTTATTGAAGGAGAAATAATTTTTGCAAACTTGGATTAAAGTTTGATGTGGGTAAAAGAGACAAGGTAAACCGGCTGATATGCTGGTTTACCTTGAAGTAATTATCGTAAGAACCATTTACTGACTAGCTGTGTCAAAACGATCCAGATTCATTACCTTAGTCCAGGCTTTAGAAAAATCCTGCACGAATTTCTGCTGAGAGTTATTGAAGGCATAGACCTCAGCGACTGCTCTGAGCTCAGAGTTGGAGCCAAAGATTAGATCCACAGGGGTTGCCGTCCACTTTACCTTACCGGTTTTGCGGTCGCTACCCTCATAAACCCCCTCTGCTTTATCGGATTTTTTCCATATTGTGGACATGTCTAGTAAGTTGACAAAAAAGTCGTTAGTGAGTATTCCTGGTTTATCGGTAAAGACGCCGTTTTTCGATCCATCAGTATTGGCGTTCAGCGCGCGCATACCGCCAATCAAAACCGTCATTTCCGGTACAGTGAGGGTCAACAGACTGGCGCGGTCCACCAGCATCTCGGTGGGTGTACGGCTATTATTACTGCTGAAATAATTGCGAAAGCCGTCGGCTGTGGGCTCAAGCATGGCGATGGAATTAACATCAGTCTGTTGCTGGCTTGCATCGGTACGACCGGGCTTGAAAGAAACGCTGATCTTTTGCCCCCCATCCGCAGCTGCTTTCTCAACAGCGGCAGTGCCACCGAGAACAATAAGGTCGGCGAGAGAGACTTTCTTACCCCCAGATTGGGCATTGTTAAACTCTTGCTGAATTTTTTCTAGCTGTGCTAGAACCTTGGCAAGTTCCTCTGGGTCATTGACTGGCCATTGTTTCTGGGGATCCAGCCGTATACGTGCGCCATTTGCTCCTCCACGCATATCTGAGCCGCGAAAAGTTGAAGCAGAGCCCCAGGCCGTTCTTACCAGCTCAGGCACGGTAAGGCCTGAGGAGAGGATTTTCGTTTTAAGTTGGCCGACATCATTGTCATCTATTAGAGGGTGATCGACTTTTGGTACTGGGTCTTGCCAGATCAGATCCTCTTTGGGAACTTCCACACCCAGATAACGCGCTTGTGGGCCCATATCGCGGTGAGTCAGCTTGAACCATGCCTTGGCGAAAGCGCGTTTAAATTCCTCAGGATTTTCCTGAAAGCGCTTGGCAATTTCCCGGTAACTGGGATCAAACTTTAAAGATAAATCGGTGGTAAACATGATTGGTGCATGCCGCTTGTTTTTATCAAAAGCGTCTGGCACCAAGTTGGCCGCAGCTTGATCATCGGGGATCCACTGTACTGCACCAGCGGGGCTCTTGGTTTTTACCCAGTTAAACTTGAATAAATTATCCAAGTATTGTTGGCTCCAGTTAATAGGAAGGGCCGACCAAGCCCCTTCAAGCCCAGAGGTCATTGTGTCATCGGCATTACCCTTACCACACTTGTTTTTCCAGCCCAGTCCCTGTTGCTCAATTGGGGCTGCTGCCGGTTCTGGGCCTAAGCAATCGGCTTTTACCGCGCCATGAGCCTTGCCAAAAGTATGGCCACCAGCGATCAGAGCAACCGTTTCTTCATCGTTCATGGCCATACGGGCAAAGGTTTCACGAATGTCGATAGCCGCAGCCTTGGGATCAGGGTTACCGTTAGGACCCTCTGGGTTTACATAAATCAATCCCATCTGAACGGCCGCCAGTGGTCTTTCTAACTGGCGATTACCGGTGTAGCGCTCATCGGCCAGCATCTTTGTTTCCGGGCCCCAATAAACCAGATCTGGCTCCCAGTCGTCTATACGGCCACCGGCAAAGCCGTAGGTCTCAAATCCCATGGATTCAAGAGCAACGTTGCCAGTGAGCACCATTAGGTCAGCCCATGATAGATTGGCGCCGTATTTCTGCTTGATAGGCCACAGCAGACGCCGTGCTTTATCTAGATTGGCATTATCTGGCCAACTATTCAGAGGGTCGAATCGCTGCTGCCCCCCCCCTGCGCCTCCGCGTCCGTCGTTAACCCGGTATGTACCTGCGCTGTGCCAGGCCATTCGGATCATAAAGGGGCCATAGTGCCCATAATCTGCAGGCCACCACTCCTGGGAAGTTTTTAACAGCGTTTCAATGTCACTCTTTACTGCTTTGAGATCCAGTGTTTTAAACGCCTCGGCATAATTAAAGTTTCCTCCCATGGGGTTAGACTTTGGGGAGTGTTGCCGCAAGGGGCGCAGATCCAGCTGGTTGGGCCACCAGAATTGGTTTGATTTAGGTTGGAAGTCCTTAGGGCCCTGGCGGGTGACGGGATCGGTCACTACCTCCTCCTCAGCAGAATACGTATTTGACGCCAATAATGACAGTGTGATGAAAAGAGCGGTACCGAGTGAAGCTCTATAGAATCGCATTGCAATCATCTCCATACGATAAGGAATGCAGATTACAGCTTTTTAATTTGGTCTTTCTTACGAATTTAAAGAGGTATATAGCCTATATTGGCGACGTGATTTTTGCGAGCTTTGTCGGACCAAGCAGCTGAGAAAGAGTTTTATTTCCAGCGGATGATAAATAAATAATATTGACTAGCGTGGTTTTTTGGGGGGCGATATTGGACGTTATACGTATTTATCTATCGTGATTTTATAGGTGCTAATCACCTGTGTCTTTGGTGAATAATTTCTAAGGATTAAATGTAATCTATTTGGTTGTTAAGCTTCTTTAAAAATTTAATTGTTGAAAATGACGAAATAAATACGGGAGCATAACACTATTTTTTAATATTGGTGGCTTTTATGACGTGTGAGCGATAGCTTCTTTGGGAAGTTAAAACAAGACCACCTCAATACGCAGAGATAAGCTGTTGCGTTCAGGTGTGCTGGCCCATGATTCTATTTTCTTATTCTAGGGCTAAGCCTATGGCAATGATTTATAAGGAGATTCTGTATGCGTATTTTTTTTATTTTTGGGGTGCTTTGTCTTTTATTGATGGCTTGTGGTGAATATTCACAAAAAGCGACCAAACATTCTGAGGAACTGAATGCCAAAGTTAAGCCGGCGAGTAAAGTTACCAAAGCGCATAACTTGTCTGTAGCGAAGCAATTGCCTTTCTCCAATGACTTGGATTTCCGCCTAGCCAAACGTGGGTTTATTGCCACGATTCCGGGAGCACAGGTTACAAACGCTATGGGAAGAGAGGTCTATGGACTGGCTCAGATGCAATTTCTAGATGGGGCGCCAAAGGATACAGTTAATCCGAGTCTTTGGCGGCAGGCTCAACTTAATGCTTTGAACAATGGGTTGTTTGAAGTTGTTGAAGGGATTTACCAGGTTCGCTCACTAGACCTAGCCAATATGACCTTGATCAAAGGGGAAACGGGATGGATTGTTATCGATCCCCTAACCTCTATGGAGACAGCTGCTGCTGGCTTGGCCCTGGCTAATAGGACGTTAGGCAATAGGCCTGTTAGCGCTGTAATTTTTACCCACAGCCATGCGGATCATTTTGCCGGTGTAGCGGGAGTTCTCACCATGCAACAGCTAGCCGAAGGAAGTGTGGAAATTATCGCGCCTGACGGATTTTCCGAGGAGGCAATCAGCGAGAATGTCCGCTCGGGCAATGTGATGCAGCGGCGGGCGCTCTACCAATTTGGGGACCTGTTACCATCTAGCCCAGATGGATTTGTGTCCTCGGGTCTTGGCAATCGCGTGTCTGATGGAGAGCACGGTATTGCAACGCCTACACAGTTGATTCCCGAAGAAGGGGCAGAGATGAAAATAGATGGTGTAGATATCATCTTTATGAGCACCCCTGGAGCCGAAGCTCCCACTGAGATGGTCTTCTTCTTTCCCCAGTTTAACGCCCTATGTATGAGTGAGATTGCCAATCACACTTTACATAATATCTATACGCTTCGCGGTGCTAAAACTCGGGATGCGCTGGCGTGGAGTCGCTACATAGAGAGAGCCATGGAAAAATTTGGTGGAGATACCCAGGTGGTTTTCAGTAGCCATCACTGGCCCACCTGGGGAAATAGTGAGGCGCTGGATTACCTAGTAAAGCAACGAGATCTCTACAAATATATTCACGATCAGACTCTACGCCTGGCTAACCATGGCCACGACATGATCGAAATCGCCGAACAAATACAATTGCCAGAGGCGCTCTCCCACACCTGGGCTAACCGGGGTTATTACGGTACGGTCAATGTGGGCGCAAAAGCGGTGTACAACCGTTATCTAGGATATTTTGATGGGAACCCTTCCAATCTACACCCACTCCCTCAGGAAGAAGCCGCGCTTCACTATGTAGAGTATATGGGAGGCAAAGAAGAAATAATGAAACGGGCACGGCAGGATTTTTCCCAGGGAAATTACCGTTGGGTGGCGATGGTGTTAAAGCACTTGGTTTTTGCTGAGCCAAAAAATCAGGAGGCACGTTATTTATTGGCGGATGCTTTCGAACAGCTGGGGTATCAGGCGGAGTCTGGAATTTGGCGCAATTTTTATTTAAGCGGTGCCAGGGAATTACGCCACGGAGTTGAGTTCCGTGAGGAGATGCAGCCGCCGGAAGAAATTGTTGCGCGGGTGCCTCTACAACTTTTATTTGATGCTATGGCGGTACGCCTCAATGGGGAGAAGGCGGCGGATGCGGATATCCGCTTAAATATTGAGATGACGGACAATAAAAATAAATACTTAGTGGTCGTTAAAAATGGAGTTTTACACGGTTATCCAGATCGACACAGTGAAGATCCCTCAGCGAGTTTGGCACTAAGTAGCACCGACCTGCGACTGATGTTCAGTGGTTTGGTCGGTGCTCCCACCATGATCAAGGAGGGGCGCTTAAAGGTGCGCGGCAATCCCTTGGCTTTGATCCAGTTTGGCAGACTCTTCGATAAGTTTGATAGGAACTTCAACCTGGTGACCCCTTAATTGGGAGATGCCGGGCAAGGTAGGCAACAGTTTGTCGGGCCTCATATCACCCGTTAGTCGTTGCGGTATGAGTCCCTGATAAGTGGAAGCGGCCGGCTTCGCTTTTAGAGCAAAATTGTTACAAGTAGCCTCAACTTTGAGTGCCGGTGACATGCCGCTTTCCTTGGAAGTGAAGTCCACACCGTTAATACCAGTGCGCGCGGCAATAACAAGCCCGGTATTTATACCGCTAAGCCAACTATTGAGAAGCCCGGAAGACAGAAGATCGATACTTTCTAAACCCTTATAAAAAGGCACAAAGCTCTCTGCCAGATTGCCACGTACCGATGAGCCCCCCACAGAGTTCCAGGTGGCGTTTTCCTCACTCCAGTTATTGGCGGCCTGGTAGATACCGAAAGTGCTACCCGATCGATTCGTGACATTCAGCTGCAGAGTGGCAGAGCTGATAGAGGAGCAGCCGGAAAGACTGCCTAGATCAAATTTAATCAGTGTGTAGAGTGTCCCATAGGTGTGGTCACTCCCATCGGCCAGTAGTCCTTCGGGGTCATGGTTAAAATTACTTGATGCGAAACGGGAGGAGATAAACACATCATCGCTTATTGGTAGGGAAAAGCTGCCGTTACTATCTGAGCTCTCTTGAATCACGCTGCGGCCAGCGTTATTAGCGATCAAATTCATGGATTCCCCCAGGCGGTTGGCGCTCCACCAATTCACATTATCTGGCAGGATGAGTGGATCGGCGGCACGTGCCTCCCGAGTCAGAGTTGCTGCAGTGTCATCGAACTGTGCGGTGCGCACTACCAGTCCACTTTCATTCACCTGGATGACCTTAAACTGCTGGATACTGGCCATGTCGATGGTCCAGGTTTTGGCGTCGTTAGCTGAACGGGCTGGAGCACCCCAACTCCCTTCCCCCACGTAAACGGTACCGCCGTTGTTGGTGGTAGAAAAGTTATTGCCACTGGGTATCACGGCCTCAGTCATTTTGGTGAGATGAGTATCGGATTCCACCACCAGGTTCATCGCATAGTCGTAAAATGACTGCGCCCACCAGTTAAATAAAGTGGGATTGTCAGACTTGCCGCTGTAATGGGGGAACATGGGCTTGTGATATTGGGCGAGACGCCAGCTGGCGGCGCTGCCATAGCTGGATAAATCGCTCGACAGCCAATTATTCATTGCGCTGGCGTAAGAGGACCATCCACTATTCTGAAACTGGCTATTTAAGGTGTAAATACGCAGTAAAGGTGACACCTGCACGGCACCATAAGTGTCGCTGGGCGAACAGTCTCCATCGCCATTAAAATCCACGCCGAAGACTTCGCAGATGGTCGAGTAATTATCATCTTCGTGATTGCCGTGAGTGGGGATCAATGGGTAGATTCGCTTGTAGCTATAACCATCAATTGTATCGCTGGAGTAAGTCAACTCCCAGTCGTCGAGGAATTCTCGCATTTCTGAGGCGCTATTGGCATTGGTGAAGTCGCCGCCATGCATTACTGCGAGAGGGCGTATTTTAGCTAGCAGAGTATTTCCCTGGCGACGAGTGGTATGTCCTGTGCGGGTATCACCACCGGCAATTACTACAAAAGGCGCGTTTTCTGCTGGAGCTGTCCTAAACCAAAATCGCTCACCACAGCCATTTTGGTCACATACACGAAAATAAACAGGAGAGTCCGCATTCAAATTTTGCAGGCGTACAAAATGGCTGGTGATACCGCTATCGAATGTTTCGCTATTGCTGACAAATGCGCTTTTCCAGCTGCTTTCATTGGTGGAGTAACCGTAGCTGACATAGGGATTACTGCTGTTGCCATCTGGAGAAAAACCGATGACAGCACTGCTGGAAGCATCGCCATCCCAGGCAAGGCGGTAGTGTTTGGTGGCGGCACTGACGTTGACTGCCAGCAACAATGTCGAAATAGTGAGAGCGGGGCCTATATATCGTCTCATTGCGGAAATTCCTCTGCAAAGTTGGGACTTTTTGTGAGAGGCCACCGCCTGGAGGGGGCAGGTTGGTGGCGCGCAGGAATTATTGGGGAACGATGTGACAGATGCTTGAACGATTGGTTACCAAGCGTGTGAAAGCTGCATTGCGATAGGGAATTGTGACGGTTTGCCCATTTATAAAATTGACCGCTGCGCCACCGACTTTTAGATAGGAGTAGATGCCTTCGAGGGGGAGGTCGCCATCACTGGTCCAGTAATCACCGCGCTGGGTTTTGGGGAAGTATCCAGTTTCGATACTGGGGCTTCCCGGCTGTACGTCTGGAGCCACCAGTGAACGCAGTTCGCTGGCGGAGGGCAGGCGCCAATGTTTTGCATCACAGAGTTGTTCCCGGTTAGTGTGCCGGATTAAATCCTCTGTGTCACAGCGCTCTGCTTCGAAATAACAATCTCCATTATTGGCAACGCCCTGATTGTTTAATAGTCGCGAATAAGTCCAACGTCCATCGTGAATGTCCTCACTATCTGTCTTGACCTCCCACAGCAGACCGCTGCGGCTATCGCAGACACAGGACCAGGGGCCCTCCCAGGTATCCATTACTTTTCCCTCAGCGCTCACTTTTAGAAGGTGGTATTGCTGCGGTTTTGGAGCCTGTGGTGTGTGGATAACGGCAGCACCAATCAGACAGGCGGGGAGAATAAAAATCAAAAAGAGTCGCGTGATCATAGCGCTTTACTCAGATTCAGTTGGATGGCTCTGGTATGACGGGTGTGGGAAACTTGTGCGCGATCAAATGCGGAAACCCACAGGCAGGTGCCATCTTCGATAGGAATGTCCAGGGGAGAGGCTGTATTTAATTTGCGTACAAGCTCTAGCGACCAGTATCCATCACGCCAAATACCTTTGGCTCTAACATCCGCACGATCACCCTCGAAGCGATTGGAGGTATAAAGTACCGAAGGCATTAGAGTACCTGGTGCTATCAGGTCGCTTTCTGCTGAGTAAGGTTGGTAATCAAACCAGGAGATGGTCCAATCAAGCTCCTGGCCTTCTTTAACATTTTGAAAGGGAGCCAATACATTAGCATCACTAGGCAAGCGTTTAGGAGTGATGCCAGTGGGGGAATACCATTTCCAGTTCAGTAAATAAGCACCGGATTCCTTTGCATCCTGTTGGTAACCTGCCGTGTAGCGGCGTTTACCTGCACGCCCTTTATCTGGCGCGCCGATAAAATTGTCATCCGCCAGATACATTTTATTAGTGCGTACTGCTTTCCAGTGCCAAAGATCGTGAAGTTGCCCCGATTGGCTGTAGTGATACCCCTTGCCATGCCAGTTTGATGGCTTGTTTGCCAGTGGTGAACGTCCGAGATGGGCGGTGCCAGCACCTCCGAAGTCACAGTGACTGGAAAGTAACAAGGCAAATTTGTCTTCGTAAAAATTCTTTTCATCAAAATTCTCAAAGCCTTGCTGCTTGATCTTCCAACCTTGATCCGTTTTTATCAGGGGTAAATGAGTCAGGCTTTCTGTGGGATCCTGCCAGGAAATATGAAAATAAATCTCCTCACCATTTTGCAGAGCTTTGAGATGCACATCAGTACGACCCTGATAAAAATTTGCGCCGCCATCGGTACTGATTTTTAGTGGCTGAGCTTTTGCCCATTGGGGTTCATCGGCATGGCCATCAATATCAATGATCGTATGGATAGGAATTGAGGTTACCGGCAGTTGATAATAAGAAAAGTTGGTCAGAAGCAGCCAACCGCCGAGCAGAAAGATGGGCAGCAAACTACATAGCAATGCCAGTTGAACTCTTCTGTTTGTGGCTGGCTTGAGGATATAGAGAAGAGCACTTTGCCCGAACTGCAGTAGATAAACGCCTGCGTGTAGAAAAATATAGACGCTGAGTCCAAGCGCGGCGAAAAAATGTAATGTTCGGACCAGTGATAACTGGCCTATCCCAGCAAAGAGCAGCCAGCCACTGGCCAACGAGATGCCAATGAGGCTAATGCCCCCCCAGGTGACTACTCGGTGGTAATTCCATTGTTTATGAGCGCATGATTGTTCAATTCGATAAAGTCGAATAGCATTCGAGTATAAATAAGAAAGGGCAACCAGCGAAAGCAGGAGTGCAGAGAAGAAATGTACACTGTGTACCTCTCCCTGGGGCAGCAGTTCTTCAATTGAGGCAATGGCGGGTTTAGTGAGTGTGGCAATACGCAACCCACTGAAAAGACTGCAGATCACTGCTATTGCTAATGCAGCATGCAGCAGTATCCACATGGGGCTTTTTGATCTGTCAGACATAATTAGGCCCTAAAAAGCCCACAGGCTATCGGCGGGATATGACAGTTTAGAGAAACTTATGTGGCTCTGAGAAATGGTTAAAACTCATTACTCCGCCAAAATGCAGTCGTTGCTAAAAAAGTGATGTTGGGGACGCGTTGAAAATATTTAGGCCATGCTTAATTAGGGAGAAACTGTAGGGAGGCTTGGCGACGCTAAGTTTTACTTAAAGATTTCAAAGTTAAGTTAGTCGCGTAATGGCGTTATTTTGAAGCTTTCTCGTATTTCGAGGGTTTCTGACAGGGCGCTTAGTTGTGGCCTATCTTTGCGCCAGTTGAAGTCTTCGTGCCGAAAATCTAGGTATGAAAGTGCTGAGCCGAGCGCAATTTGTAGAAGACAAAATGTCTGAGGAAATTGAAGGACTCTGGCTTCAAAAAAATCCAGGGTACGATTGATTGCACTGTTGTAGCGCTGCCACCAAAATTCTGACTGAAGCCCTTCACGCCCGCGAATTTTCTCTACCTGTCTGTGAACCAAGATCTCCATTAGACCTGAGGACACACTATAGAGTGTTTTTAAATTCCAGTCATTGTCTATCGCAGAGCTGAGGTGGCCATCTCCAAGTTGTTTATCTAGGAACTCACAGATCACTTCGCTATCCATAATAACGTTGCCGTTATCTAAGGTCAGGCAGGGAACTTTACCTAAAGGATTATTGGATATTAAATCATTTGTATTGTGAAAAGGGTGAGAAAAAACCTCACTAACGCGGGAGTGTAACTTGAGTTCTTCTATAACAATTCGGGTTTTTCGGGCAAAGGGGGAGGAGTAAGTCAGAAAGAGTTGCATAGCGGCGCTTAATCACTCAGCCACTCTATATGGTCGGCATTGGTGATGAGGCGCCGCTAATTTTGCAAAATAACTACTAATGATGGGGAATGACATCAGTAATACGGTTATAGAGGTGTTGTTTGAGATAGGCACGTTGTTTTTTTAGTCTTGAATAGTGATCGTCATCAGTGCCGATGCCACTATCCTGTAGTCCTCTAATTTGTTTATCCAGTTTTCGATATTGGTCGTTATCTAGCTTGAATTCTACGTCATTCCTGATCAGGTGCTTGATAGTATCGGCGTACTCGGGAAAATCCAACTCCAGCTCATGCGCGGCTATGGACATAGAAAACCTCCCCTCCATTCAGTTAAAGCATCAAGGGTAATATTAGTTTGTGAATTTGAAGTCACAAAAACCACCACCAAGAAGCAGACTGGGCTGCCAATCATTGGACGATGATTTACCCCCGTTGTTTCAAGCTGATAACGTATTAGGCGGCTAATTTTTAGGTGTGAAAAGGTTGTTCAATTATAGGATTTCTTGAAGTCGGTATTCTTTATGAAGAAAAATTCTAACAAAAGAAAATTTTAGAATGCCAGTTTTTTTAGAGAGTATGCTTGTGATTGATCAGAAGTTTACTCTGAGTGTGTCGTTTATGACATTGTAAGGCGAAAGCGATGGTGAAATGTTAATGGCTTTCAGTATTGCCGCATTCGTAATTTTTATATTGATAAAAAATGAAATTTAACTAATTGGAAGTTTTGTTGGCTGGGTACACAAAAAAGCCTGGCAAATATTATTGCCAGGCCCTAGGTGTGTCGATATTATCTAAATTTTAATTAATAAAATTTAGGCTTTATGCAGAGGCTTCTAATGGAGCAAAGCGCAACTGACGTCTTTGCAACAGCTCTCCGAGATACAGCTTTAAGTAAGCTGCAGCGGCACGCTTGCCCTCTGCGGCGGCTTCCTCGGTAATTCTTCCGAAACGCGAGTATGCCTGGGAACAAAACGAATCATTGATATTGATGGCGCACATAAAACGGTCGCGCCAGTCCTGTGATGGAGGCAACTCAAATTCACGAGACAGATTCTTAATCAAGGTATCTGCCAAGCGCCAGTTGTTTTCCATCTGTAATTGACGTAGAGCCCAGCTGGACTGTGGCCCGTAGTGTACTTTGAGTGCGGAGATATTATCTTCGTAATAGCTACGCACTAAGTCGCACAGGTGGTAGAGCATATCTTGCCAGCTATCCGCTGGTGAGAAATCAGAGTGCCCCAGTACCACATCGCCAAATGACTTGTAGTGACGTTCCGCCAGAGCGGTAAGGCTGGCATCTACGCTTGGGAAAAAGTGGTACACGGATGCAGCTGGGACCCCAGCTACCTGGCTCAGATTGGCTAGACTTATGTCCGTGGAATCCTGCTCGGCAATGAGGGTTTCCAGCGCGTCGAGAAGCTTTTCATACTTCTCACGGCCGTTTTTACGTTGTGGTTTGCGCGGACTAGCAGTGTCGCGCCGGCTAATAGCACGTCGATCGATTTGGTTCAAATTCACCTCCCCTTAGACAAGCGCAGTTGGCAAGCGCCAGAAGTGCGCTTTACTTCCTTGTAAAAAATTGTCTTCTGGAATTGATGATTATTATCGTACCAATTTCGGGGAGCAAGGGGATTTTGTTCGAATTGTGGGATAGTTCCGCGCTGGCGGATTAATTTTGATCAAGTGTTACTATCCCACACAATTCGAAAAAGGTTGTGCTAATGGTAGTGAAGTTCGGAAGCTTTACCGCGAAACACATAGTACGAGAATGCCGTATAGATCAGTATGATCGGCACTACAATCAGGGCGCCCACTAAAATGAATTTCAGTGAAGCGGTGGCACTGGCTGCCTGCCAGATATTCAGCTGCCCAGGCACTATGTCGGGAAAGAAGCTAAAAGCCAGGCCGATAAAGCACATCAGAAAAATAGTCACTACCAATGTGAAGGGCAGCGCACTGTGCCTATCGTTGGCTTTGGGTAACCTGGCCAGCAGGAGGTCATTAAAAATAAAAGCCAGAAAACACAGGGTGGGTATCAGGAGTACGAACATCACCAGTGGATAGCTGAACCAACGATCAAAAACGGCTGGATTGACCAGTGGATTGATCGTGGAGACTGAGACTACGCCAAGGAGAGTCGCCCGCCCAGCCCGACGCGCCCAGCGTACTGCCCGTTCCTGCAACAGTGACTCGGTTTTCAATACCAGCCAGGCCGAGCCCATATAGCTGTAGGCGGCAGTTACCCCCAGGGCACTGACTGCAGAGAAAAGCTGTGCCTGCCAGCCAGGCTGGAACCCCATCACATATTGCCCCAGCATATAACCTTGGGCCAGGCTGGTGATTATGGATCCTGCTTTAAACGTCCTGTCCCAGGCGAGCTTGTGTCCCACGGCCGCTTTGGCGCGGAAGTCAAAAGCCACACCGCGCAAAATCAGCCCCACCAGCATTATCGCTGCTGGAATATAGAGATGCATCAGCACTAGGTTGTGGGCGATGGGAAAGGCGATAAGCAACAGGCCGATGGCGAGCACCAGCCAGGTTTCATTGGCATCCCAGAAAGGACCAATCGAGGCAATCATGGTGTCCCGCTGGGGCTCGTCCTCCTTACCCAGGGGGAGGAGAATACCCACCCCAAGGTCGTAACCATCCAAAATGGCGTAAACCAGTACTGCTAGACCCATTAGGCCGATAAAGACAACGGGTAGCCAATAGGCTGCGGATGATGCGGCCTCATTCATGGGATTCCCCCTTGGATTGCTCTTGGGTGGATTTCGGTAGGTTGGTCAGGCTGCCACCGGCGAGAGGTTCTTTGGTTTCAAACTCCTCCACTTTGACCGATTTCAAAGCCATTACTTTTAGGGTGTGAATATAGGCATAGAGCAGGATGACATAGACAAGCAGATATAGGGTGAGAGAGAAGCCCACATGGGAAGGTGGAATCTGGGTTACGGCATCTGCGGTTTTGAGAACCCCGGTCACAAGCCATGGTTGCCGACCAATTTCAGTGACATACCAGCCTGCTAAGGTGGCTACCCAACCTGCGAACGTCATTCCTACCAGGGTTTTGAGCGCCCAGTTGGGTAGCTCTTTGCGCCGCCAGAGGAGGTAGCAACCTCCCCAGGCGACAGCCAGCATTAATATCCCCATACCCACCATAATTCGGAAGGCGAAGAAAACGGGTGCAACCGGCGGATGATCATTGGGGAATTCTTCGATACCTTTTATTTCTCCATTTAAATCATGGGTCAGAATAAAGCTGGCCATTTTGGGGATAGCTATCTCGAAATGATTGGTTTTCTTCTCACCATCGGGTATTGCAAAGAGTAATAGTGGCGCGCCCCTTTCGGTCTCCCATACTCCCTCCATTGCCGCCACTTTCTGCGGCTGGTACTTAAAAGTGTTAAGACCGTGTAGGTCGCCGACAAAGATCTGGACTGGAATAAAAACAGCTGCCAATACCAACCCGGTTTTTAGTGCTAGCCGCGGTGCACGCTTTGGGTCACCTTTAAGTATCCGGTAAGCAGAGATACCTGCGACAAAGAAGGCTGCAGTGAGACCAGAGGCCAGTAGCATATGAGTGAGGCGATAGGGGAAAGAGGCATTAAAAATAATAGCCAGCCAGCTCTCTGGGTAGGCGACACCATCTCGTAGTTCAAAGCCGGATGGGGTCTGCATCCAGGAATTGAGTGCAATGATCCAGAAGGCGGAAAGTGTGGTGCCAATAGCCACTACAAAGGCTGAGAAGGTGTGAACTTTGCTGGGGACACGATTTATTCCAAACAACATGATACCTAGAAAAGTGGCTTCCAGAAAAAAAGCGGTAAGCACTTCATAACCCAAGAGAGGCCCGGCGATATTGCCAACCCGTGCCATAAACCCTGGCCAGTTGGTACCAAATTGGAAAGACATAGTGATGCCACTAACGACACCGAGTGCGAAGGTTAGGGCAAAGACCTTTACCCAAAAACGATAGGCTCTCATCCAAACAGGATTATCAGTTTGGTCGTAGCGAAGCTTGAAGAAAACAATAATCCAGGCGAGGGCTATTGTGATGGTGGGAAAGAGAATATGAAAACTGATATTGGCCGCAAACTGTATTCGGGAGAGGATCAGAGTATCTAGCATGGGAGCCTCTGCTGGTCGGACTAATTTATTAACCAGATAACCGGGCGACTCTTCCTGATAGGCCCGGGGGTGCCCGTTAAACACCATTGCAGGAGTATGGACCCACGGTGTTTATTGAGCGGCTGCCGACGTTGTGTCGGCGGCGGTTTATCCTTTTACCGCTTGTCTTAGTTGCCCAGCGGGCAATTCAGGTATAGGTTTATTCTGGAGCCTTTCCTCCTGTCATTTTACTTTTCAGCTCCAGTAGCTTGACGATGCCGGAGCCCAGTTTCATTAGCTTTAGTAAATCGTCGTGTTCCAGCTTGCTCAGGGTGTTGGCAAACTCTTCAAGTAATTCCAGCAGACTGTAGACTTCTTGAATTTTCTCCTGAGCCTGTGCTTCTTGTTCATCCTGAGGCTCATTGAGCAAGAGCTGGCGCAGTAGGCTCAGGGTGGGGTCCAGTTCGCGTTTACGTCGCTCTTCAAATACAGTTCGAGCAAGCTCCCAGATGGAGCCTGCAGCGGTGAAATAGTCTTTTCGGTCACCTGGCTGGTGCTGTAGCTCAACAAGGCGCCAGGCCTGCAGTTCTTTGAGGCCCATACTCACATTGCCACGACTGATCTTTAGTGCCTGAGCCAGCTGCTCGGCATTTAAGGGGGAAGGGTGGATAGTAAGCAGGGCAAACATCTGGCCCACGGTGCGATTAAAACCCCACCGGCTGCCCATTTCTCCAAAGTGCAGTACAAAAGCCTGGGCTTGACTGGATAGTTTCATTTTCTTCTTAAGTTTCAGAAATTTCTGAAAATTGTAAATGTAAATTGATCCAAGTCAATAAATAATTGGAAAAATTTTGTTTTAAGTTTTTTGCTGTGGGTGTAGATAAGTAAATTGTCAGGGGGGGCGGGCCCACAAGTAGTGGTAGGCAGAAAGTGTTTTCTCTCAGGACGTTATGGGTGTTTCTGTGGGAGTGATGCCTGTGCTCTACGCGGCCAGTCGCTAGGTACAATAAAGCCGCGACTCATTTCACCTTCTTGGCCCATAAGAGCAAAACATAGAGGCTTATCAATTGCTGAGCTCTGTAGTTCGGCCATAAGTTGCTCAAAAGAGACGCCGTGGGATTCTTCCCATTCTATTGATGCTAGCCAGGCTTTTTTGGGAAGCTGGAGCCAGCGCAGGTCTGCTGAGATATTTCCTTGAGTGGCAAGGTTTCCGAGGGTTTCCAAGTCGGTCCACCAATTACTATTGCATAGATGCTTCAGATTCCTCCCCGGTGTCTGATTAGTTTGTAATCGGTTAAAGAGTCGGCCTGGCATCAGCGTCCACTGCCGATCAATATAAAGCTCCTGAGCTTCTAATAGAGGTTGTACGGATTGTTGTTGGATGAGAGGCAGTTGATGTTCCGCCATACGCTTTAATTTGATATCCAGGCGATCTTTGAGGCCTGGGCCAACCCAGAAGCCGACGGGCTGAGAGAGGTAGAACTTCACCGCAACCTCCCAGTGCTCGCAGCGATTACTGGGTAGGTGATGAACCACAAAGTCCAGTTCGCCGAGAGTTCTACCCTCAATACGCAGGGGCAGGTTCTGGTGCAGCAACTGGTAATCGGGGTGGTATTGAAAAGCGAAAGACCAGAGTCGCTCAAAGTAAAGGCCAAGCCGGTTGGTGGGTTTGTGCCGGTCGCCTTCAATCAGGTATGTTTCGAGCTTATCTATTAATTCTTGTTTGACTTCTTTGCGGGAAAAATAAGTGTGCAATTGGTTGCGGCGAGCCATAGGTAGCCATGGCAGGTCAATGGTGCTAGTTGATTTGTCACTAGTATCAACAATATCGCTACTGCCCAGGGACCAAAGTAGGTTGGACCAGTCATCTACAATAGGGCTGGGGAGTCGATTGGTCATATAAACCCTGTTAGCGGCAAAAAAGCGCTCTGATTCTACCAGAGTCGGCACTTGACTTGGGACTGTGCTAGGGTTCATCTTCCAGAGAGATATTTAATAATAAAACTGCTGTCCCCCTAGATCTCACCTCGTGTGGATTACACGTTTTTGCCAAAGCGTAATCTACATGGGATATGGGGAGATATAGCCAGACAATAATAAAAAGAGGAGGTGAATGTGGAATCAGGGCCTATGATCTCGATCGGTCTACCCATCGCACTGTTTATCATTATGGTGGGCATTGGAATGACCCTGACCGCCAGGGATTTCCACCAGGTGACGGTAAAACCAGGTGGGTTAGTGGTGGGCACACTTGCCCAGATTGTACTTATGCCACTTGTGGCTTTTGTTCTGTGTTGGGCGCTCAGTTTACCCGCACCGATAGCTGTGGGTTTGGTGATTATTGCAGCCTGCCCGGGTGGAACGACCTCAAACCTTTTTACGTTACTCGCTCGCGGTAATGTAGCGCTCTCCATAGTGTTAACGGTTTCGGCAAGCCTAATTACGATTCTGACCCTGCCATTCTTCACCAATTTTGCCCTGCGCCAATACTTTGGAGCAGAGCAGGAAATCGTTCTCCCTTTTGCCAAAACTGTCGCCATGTTATCGGTGATAGTCTTGCTGCCCGTGGTGATTGGTATGTTGATACGGGCTTGGAACCCTCATTTAGCCAGCCGCGCTGAGGGCATTGTAAGTATTTTTGGGGCGCTGGTACTGGTCATTTTAGTGGTGGGATTGGTGTGGGGTATGAGAGACCGGATTGGAGAGCTCATGCTGTTGGCCGGCCCCTCTACAATTTTGCTGAATTTACTGGGGGTGTTGACTGGCTTAATCATCAGCCACTTCAGTGGGCTTTCCCGGCGGGATGGTCTGGCAGTAGCTACCGAGCTGGGCATCAAGAACGGGACTATTGGTCTCATGGTGACCCTCACACTGATGCACTCCAGTGAAATGTCGGTGCCTTCAGCCGTATATGGAGTACTTATGTTTCCATCGGGAATGTTGCTTGCCTATTATGGCCGCAAGAAAGCGCGCGAAGCTGGGGAGGCAGACGCGGCGCAAGCTGGCGGGGTCGGATGAAATCCTCTCAATCCAACAGCTTTATATAGGTATCCAAGTGCGAGATATCCGGCACACTGATGCGACCGTAAGAGCACTCTATTAGTCCCTTGGATTCAATATTCTTTAATACCCGGTGTACTCCCTGCCGGGTCATCCCCATGGTGTTGGCGAGTAGTTCTTTGGTGAGGCGGAAACTGGTTGGGCCACTTTTTTCGCCGCCGTTGTGCATTTGGGCCATAAAAAGCAGACGTCGAGCAATTCGCGCTTCGGTACCACGTAGTACATCGTCCTGGATAATGGACATTACTGTCCAAAGCCTGAGGCTAATTTGTTCCAATGCTATTGGGTAGGCTTCGGGGTGTTGTTTCATTTTTGCCCTCAAGATTTCACCCGGAATATCGACTACAGCACAGTCAGTGTGAGCGCTTGCTCCAAATACTCGCGGAGTGCCAGGGCAAAATACGGTATCACCAAACCAAGCTCCAATATCTAAAATCGCAAGGGTCGCTTCGCGCCCGGCAAAATTACTGGAGCATATTCTTACTTGTCCTTCAGCGATAATTGAAAGGCGCTCCTGATGGGAGCCCGAAGGGTAGATGCTATCACCCTGAGAAAAGTACTGGCATTGTGCCTGTTGGGCTAAGAATTCTCGAGCCTCACTGGGTAGGCCTGCTAGTAGTGGGCATTTATCAAGGAAAGTAATGTTTTTATTCATTCGCCAAGTGTAAACAATTTGACAGTGTTTACAGCAGGGATGATTCAGAATTTGAGCTCTGATAAAGCTGGGGAGAGGACGATGAAACTGGAAACCATACCTTCACTTGAGGGACGCGTTAGCGATGAAGAGTGGCAATTACGCATAGATTTGGCGGCGGCTTACCGATTGATCGCCTATTTTGGGTGGGACGATACTATTTTCACTCATCTCTCTGTACGTATTCCTGGGCCGGAATCACACTTTCTTATTAACCCTTTTGGAATGTTTTTCGATGAAATTACTGCTTCCAGCTTGGTAAAAATCGATTTGCAGGGGGAAAAAGTGGATGAAAATGCGGCAATGGTGAATCCTGCAGGGTTTACTATTCACAGCGCAATTCATGAAGCGAGGAAAGATGCCCACTGCGTTATACATACCCATACTACTGCTGGGGTAGCTGTATCTGCTCATGCTGAGGGGTTACTGCCAATCTCGCAGCAATCACTATTTCCCCTTTCAAGTATTGCCTACCACGACTATGAGGGAATTGCTGTGCGCAAGGATGAAAAGTCACGTTTGGTGGCTGACCTGGGATCAGCGAACTATATGATCTTGCGCAATCACGGACTGTTAACCTGTGCTTCTACTATTCCTGATACCTTTTTAGCAATGTTTATATTGCAACGTGCCTGTGAAATTCAGGTTACAGCTCTTGCTGGTAACCGACCACTCACTCCGGTGCCTCAAAATATTGTGGATAAAATAGTGAGTGAAGGAGATATGGTTACCAGTAATCAAGGGGGGCTATTGGCTTGGCCTGGATTTTTAAGGAGGCTGGATAGAGTTAACCCTGGGTATACTGAATAGCATCTGTCCCAAATGCCCTGAATGTGATTTTAGGTTCTATATTTCAGGGCATTGATCAAAAATTTAAGATTTAAACTGGATACTGGGGAATTAAGCGCCACAATGAAAGGAACCCTGATTTAGACCTGGCTAATGGACTTTACTTTCAACAAAATGGAATTAATGTGGGCTTATCGCCACCAATGAGTCCTCGAAGGCTAATCAACGGTATTCCAACATGCTCCAGTACTTTCTTAAAAAAAGATTAAAAAAACATGACTCTAATAATAATTTAAAGGTGGAGTCTCTGGTTTTAGGTCATCTTCTAGGCTTGAAGGCTCTAAATTGTGAGTCATCCGGCGTTGGCAATGATAAGCCGCATAATATTGTCGTTTCGCTGACTTCTTATAATAAGCGTATTTATGATGTTTACTTATGTATAGAAAGTCTTTATCAACAATCCTTGAGAGCAGATGCAATAATTCTATGGTTATCCTTACGTGATTTCCCCGATAGGAGATTACCTGAGATACTTCGAAAACAGCAGGCTAGAGGCCTACAAATTCATTTCGTGGAGAATGATTTTGGGCCTTATATGAAATATATGTATGCCTTTGATATGTTTCCAAATAGTCTCATCGTCACTGTGGATGATGATGTGCTTTATCCTTCAGATACTATCGATTTACTATATCAATCTTATTTGAGAGCTCCCTCACATATCCATTGCCATAGGGCACATAAGATTCTGTTAAACGGAAAAGGGGAATTGAAACCTTACGAAAGTTGGCGCTCCTATGGGCTAAATAGTGAGCCATCTCCATTCCTTTTTGCTACGGGAATGGCTGGGGTTTTGTACCCTCCGGATTCATTACATGAGGATGCTTTCAATAGTAAAAAATTTATGGAGTTATGTCCTGCTGCTGATGATGTTTGGTTGAAGGCGATGAGTTTATTGCGAGGAAAATATGTTACTAGGGTTCCAGACTATCGATACTGGAGGGAACGCTTTCTTACTATTCAGGGGTCACAGATTCAACAGTTAAAGGAGATTAACTTGAGAGGCACAGGTGGTAATGACTGCAAGATTAAAAGGGTGTTTTCAGAGTATCAAATACTTGACTATTTACAGGAGCGAAATCAGCCTGTTTTAAGTCCTCACTAGGGGGTGACTTGGGTGAAAGATCAGAGCTGCCCCAGATAGGGGTAAGCTACTTAAGCACTTTTTTTTAGGTGAAAGAAACTGCCCCTCGGCCTTTAATTAGGTTTTTGTCCTAAATATGGTGTTTGAGTGGCCATTGGCTGTGGCATCTGGCATAATCTGCCAAGTTTGTACCCACTTCCGCCCTCTTCTCTTTTGATGGTGTTCCCAAGCTGAGCGGATTGCTGTTCGGCTATTCGGTACAATAGGTTGAGTTTGCTGGATGGCCCTGAATGTTCCAATATTTTTTAAAGAAGCGCTTAAAAAAGCACGACCTAAACAATAATTTGAAGTTGGAAGCGCTTGTTCGCTGCCAGTTGCTTGGTCTACACGCTTCAAGCAATACAGATCTTGGAGTGGGAAATACTAAGAGAGATAATATCGTTATATCTCTAACGTCCTTCGATAAGCGAATCCACGATTTATATTTGTGTATTGAAAGCCTTTTCCAGCAATCCCTTAAGGCTGATGCAATTGTTCTGTGGTTGTCTACCAAGAACTTTCCAAATAAGACTTTGCCCGAGACCCTTAAAAAGCAACAGCAAAGAGGGCTGCAAATATTTTTTGTTGAGGAAGATCTGGGACCCTATAAAAAATATGCTTATGCTTTTGAAAGATTTCCTGACAGCCTGATTGTTACTGTTGACGATGATGTTCTTTATCCGCCGGATATGATTGATTTACTTTATCAGGCATATGAAAAAGATCCATCCAAGATTTATTGCCACAGGGCTCATCGAATGCGTCTAGATAAAAAAGGAGCACTACTGCCTTATGGAAGTTGGGAAAGTAGCATAAGGGACACAGAGGCATCTCATTTAGTCTTTCCAACTGGCATGGGAGGGGTTATGTATCCCCCAAACTCCTTGCATAAGGATGCGTTTGACCCCGAAAAATTTATGACCCTGTGCCCAAATGCAGATGATATTTGGTTGAAGGCAATGAGTATTAAAAGCGGGACTTTGGCTGCGCGTATTTCTGATTCCCGTAGCTGGAGACATCGCTTCTTAATGATTCAGGGCTCACAAGAATATGCATTAATGAAGGAAAATCATAAGAACCGTCAGGGGAATGATTGCAAAATTAAGAAGGTTTTCTCTGAATATGACATCTATGATTTGTTAAAATAGTAAAAGATTGAATTGTCGTTGAGATTAGAAGCTAGAGTCTACCATTTATAACGAAATCCAAGCTCCAGCCCTCCCACAAAACTGTCCCCAATACTCTCCAGGCCGCTGCTGAAAAATAATTCGGTATAAATGGAACAGTGGTCCCCGCATTCCTCATAGCTAGCCCCCATTCTTAAGTCTGCATACCAAAAGTCTGGTTTTTGGTAGAGGCGGGCTCCAGAAACGACCAAGTCAGTTTCCTGGTTGAGATTCAGAGTGACTCCAGGAGTTACATAATAACCAAAGCGCTCTAGAGGTAGGGAGCCGTACATATTTCTACTTGATTTACGCTGGCTTTTGCGCTTTTCAAAAGTGGTGCCTAGGCGTAATAAAAACCCATTATTATTAATATCTCCTACTTTTACGGCGTAGGTATCTTCGAAATCCTCCGCTTCCTCAGAAGTATAAATAAGTTGTGCTTGGGGGGTAATAGAATAATAATCATAGAGCTTGAAGCTCCACCCTCCTTCTACAGAAAAGCCATAACCATAGCCCTCACTGCTATTGCGGAGAGCACGCAGGTCTTCTGCGTCGAAGTCAAAGTCAAACCAACTTAGCTTAAACTGAGTATCCAGGTACAGGCCTTGGTAGCCATACCAGGTTAAATAGCTACTGACGCCATATGTTTTGGCATCTATATTGCCATCACCAAAAAAAGATTCTACTGTATTTCTTGAATCGCCATAGTGCAAAGCCAAACTAACAATAGGTGTGGTGTCAAGAATTAATAGGTTGAGAGGAAAGTCGATACCAAACTGAAATTGATAATAAGTTTGATTCCAACTTGCCCAGGTGGTGGACTCTTTGGGAGTTGTAGTTATATAGCGTGCGCCATTACGTAGCCATAGTCCCTTGCGATCAATAGCGGTTTCCAATGAACTGGTGTAATCGGTGTTATAGACGTCCCGATAACTGCTACCAACCCAATAACGATTGCCTACACGACTCCGCAATGTGGAGGGGATATTTAAAGAGCGCAGCACTTGCGGAAGGGTTTCATACATTACCGCAGCGGGCTGCCAGCGAATCATACCGCCTTTGGGAAGGCGACTTGAATTACTTACCGTAGAACGTAGATACCAATTACCATCCTCATTTCCAGTTTCGTCACTGTGGTGCAGGGTATAGGCGTATGCTCCACCAATAGTTGCTGGTTGCTCATCTTTGGTAATGTAGTCGCCGTTTAAAATAAAAGCATGTTCAGTAGAGTCACCCTCGATAGAAATTAGTTTTATTCCATCGTCTTGGGTACGTGCGCCAGTGCCGTTGCGATTATAAACGGTTACATAAGTTGATCCGCTGGTATCCCCTCTGATGATTAACTGGTCACTGCCGGCAGAACTGTCATTGAGTGCTACATCTAACCACAGGCGTCCGTTTTCGCCGCTATAGTGTCCATAATTATTATCACTATCTTTTTGAATGATTAGAGTGTTGAATTCTTTATTCGTAAGATCGATAGTGCCGTCGTTAGCAACGTTGCCGGTAATTCTATACTCTTTGGCATCTATAAAAGTTTGGCCGCCCCATTTGATGTGTAACCCTAATGGATTGTTTTCAGCGTCTTGGCCGCCGCCAACATTTAAACTGCCAGTTAAAATAATTTTTGAACTACCCCAAACAACAACACGTTCCCAGTTGGTTAGTTTGTTGCCATCCACATGATAGTCTAGCTTGAAAATCAGTGTGTCGATATCCCCATCTTCTGCACTGAGGTCATCACCACCATTTAAAATTGCATCACCATCGAAAGAATAGGAGTCAATGACTAAGGTATCTGATCCAGTACCACCACGTATCTCATTGCTAATTCCCTCATCCCAATGGATGTAATCATCTCCCCCGCCGGCATCCAGGTAATTAAAAATGAAGCCTCCATCCAGAGTGATTTGGTCGTTACCTTCGCCACCCCAAACATGAAAGGTGAGCCCGTCTAAAATTTGAATATTATCGTCACCAGCTCCGCCATAAATCCCCCCGCCATTGAGGTAATTACCAATGTCGCTATTGCGATTATCCAGTACGATTAGATCGTTTCCATTTCCGCCAAAGACAGAATCTTTAACTATTGCCCCTTTTACATGAATGGCATCATCGCCTTCGCCACCGAAGGCGCTATTGATAGTACCGCCATTTAAATCTAAGGTATCATTGCCGCCTAGTGCATCGACATCGGCCTCTTCTGCATCATTATCTTCGTCACAGGTTATTTGATCTGCGCCATTGGTACCCGTATTACTCGGAGTACACTGCGCGATGGCTTTCAAGGGGAAAATAATCGCTAGTGTCAATGCGGGAGAAAAAAGTAAAGCATTAATCCACTGGCGGACGAAAAAGTTTGATTTATAGTTTTCCATTGGGGTATCTGCACTAAGTTTCATTTACAGAGTTCCGCCATTCAGAACTTGGTGCCAATGCCAACATTGATGATCCATGGGTTGTAATCGAAGTGTGCGTAGAGGCGGTCTGATCCTAACTCTGTGGGGAAGTTAACTGTGGGGTCGGTATCTGATAAGTAGTAAAGAGCCGCCAGATTAATTAACAGAGGATAACGAAATTGACGGAAATCTAGGTTGAAGTCGATTCCCCCTTGAAGAGCCCAATCCCAGGAATGTCCCATATTAAGAGCCCCTGGCGCCACTGACATACCTGAGTCCATCAAATATTCATCAAATTGGCGGCTGATAGAAACCGTATGGTAATCGGTATAGTTAATACCGGCGCCTAGATAGGGTCGAAAAAAATAGGATGGATCGAGAAAATACCAGTTAGCAAAGGCGAGAGTGGTCGATACCTTAAAATCCCCCAGTTGAATTTGGCTGCTGCCTGGGTTGCCAGTAAAATTGTCGAGAGTCACATCATAGGCAGCACTGTTAATGTGCATCAGCTCGAACCCCAAGCGGTCTGAGGGGCGCCATACTCCGGAAATTTGCCAAGTTTGTGCTGTGTCTATTTCCCAGGTCGAATTATATAAGTCCCATTGTTGTAATACCCGGTATTTCAGTGAAGTTCCGGCATCATTGGGAGCAACATAACTGAGCCCGAAGCGAACTATAAATTCACCCCAGTCAATGTTGCGCCAATCCTCTTGAGCTTTAACACTGATTGTGCTTGTGGCTAAAAGGAATATAAAGAGTCTGAAAATTATTCCCTGGATTTTCATCGTTATACCTTTCTGTGAAAATCGATGACGGCCGGCGCCATTTATTGTTTCTCGTTGCATTAGATAACTGGTGATTTTGGACTCACCAATAGGTATCCAAAAAGTAGCAGGATTCGGCAGGTGCAGAGGAAATTTGACGAGTATTAAATCGGGATTTTTTGGTGAAAGATTGGCTATCAGCCAAGAGGTTTAACCTGTGTGCGGAGTTAGCCAATTCAAATACTGAATTTTTCTGTGCTTTTACACTATGGATTATTGATTGGGAGATAGAGGCCAAGCGATACCGCTCTCTACCGGTACCGTCTCAAGGTTGCGGGCATACTCAAGAAATTCTGCGGCGGCAGGAGATAATGGACGGGACTTTCGCCTGGCCAGATACCAATGGGTAATAATTGGCAGGGATTCCACTTCTAAAATTGACAGGCCGGAATGGCCGCCAAATGCGAGAGTATGTTCGGAGAGAATAGATACCCCGAGCCCTGACATTACAGCGTGCTTTATCGCTTCATTACTTTCGATGGTCATGCGAATATTGAGGTCGATATATCTCTCCTGTAGGAAACGCTCAATGGCGTGACGGGTTCCAGAGCCCTCCTCGCGCCGCAGGAAGGGACCGCTGGCAAACTCTTCAAGGGGAATTTTTTTTCTACCTGCTAACGGGTGCTTCTCCGGTGCTATGGCCAACAGTCGATTGGGCAGGAATTCCACCAATTCCAGATCAGGGTTTTTGGGAGGATGGCTGAACACATAAAAATCATCCTCATCCTCACTGGTGTAGCCGATGATCTGCTGACGATTACCCACGCGAAAGAGAATATCCAACTTTGGATGCTGCTCGTAAAATTCGCCAATCAGGTGGGGAATAAAATATTTGGCGGTAGTGACGACTGCCAGTTGTAAACGCCCTGTTTCTAGACCGCGCAGTCTGGCTAGCTTTAATTCCAGATATTCATAGCTCTTGAGGATTTCTCGGGCACTGTCCACCAGAGTCTGTCCGGCTTCAGTGAATTGCAATTGCTTGCCTACGGCGTAGTAGAGGGGCAAGCCTACGGCACCAGACAACTTGGCCAACTGCATGGATACACTGGGCTGAGTCAGGTGCAGCGCTTTTGCGGCGCCACTGATACTACGGTGTTCATATACTGTAAGTAAAACCTCCAACTGCCTGACAGTGCCGATGCGGGAGTGAGCTCTGCTGGATAACATGATTTTTCTTATTCATAGATAAAGGATGATAGTTAGCATAATCATTATCTATTTTTATCTATTGGTCTACCTAGGGATAATGCGCCCACTTCAATCTATAGGGGGCCTCTGCATGCACAAGTCACAACTTTACTTTGGTACCTTGGTAGGACTGTTAGTTATGTCCATTGGATGGATATTGGTGCTGGTTGGTATTGATGCCGCCGCACTAATGGTGGTGGGGCTGGTGGTGGTGCTTGCCAATGTGGGGTACGTGCTAATGAAGCGTGTTCCCCAGAAAATTCGAATACCCCTATCTGAACTCCGTGATCGCTCCAAGCGCGGGAAGCACTGATCATGCAGCTGGATGTTGTAGTTGGTTTCTTCATCCTTGGGGCTCTGGCGCAGCTGGTACGTAGTGATTTACGCCTGCCCACCGGTCTCTACCAAAGCTGTGTGATCTTTCTGCTGCTGGCTATAGGGCTCAAGGGTGGGGCGGCGCTCAGTACTTATTCCGCTTCCACCCTGATTCCTCAATCTCTCGCAATTTTGGCCTTTGGTGCACTGCTTCCTTTGTTGGCCTTCCCGCTTCTCTATTGGATAGGCAAATGGAGTCGGCTGGATGCAGCGGCTACTGCAGCCCACTACGGGTCGGTCAGTGTGGCAACCTATGCTGTGGCGGTGGCCCTGTTGGAGGCGAAGGGTATCGATTATGAAGCCTATTTCCCCTTATTTGTTGCCCTGCTAGAAGTTCCGGCTATCGTGGTGGGAATTCTTCTAGCACGGAAATCGATGCAGAACAGCAACAAGGGGCGCCTGGCTCATGAACTGACTTGCAATCAGGGGGTTCTTCTCCTGCTTGGCGGGATCGCCATCGGCGCCTGGGCCGGTGAGCGCACTGCAACAGTAATGCCTTTCTTTGGCCAGTTATTTCACGGTGTACTGGCTCTTTTTCTGCTGGAAATGGGCAGAGTCGCGGCGGCGCGACTGGCAGATGTGCGCGGGCAGGGTGCGTTCTTGCTGAGTTTTGGTATATTTATGCCCCTGCTAGGCGGTGCAGCCGGGGGTGCCCTGGGAGCATTACTGGGGTTGTCGGCGGGAGGAATTTTCCTGCTGGCAGTACTCGGTAGCAGCGCCTCCTATATCGCGGTGCCCGCAGCTATGTCTGTGGCTCTGCCGCAGGCCAATGCCAGCGTGTCCATCACACTGTCCCTGGCGATAACGTTCCCTTTCAATGTCCTGGTGGCGATTCCCGTCTACCTGGCGTTTGTTCAACATTGGAGTTAGCCGCAAGTGAAATCACTGCCCTTTGAAAAAGTCACCATCGTTATGGGGTCGCGATCGGATTGGCCCACCATGGCCAATGCCACCAAACCCTTGAACGAGCTGGAGGTTCCTTTTGCCACTGCGGTTGTGTCCGCTCACAGAACCCCCCAGCGTCTGGTGGAATTCGCCAGTGAAGCCCACAAAAACGGCACCCAGGTGATTATTGCCGGAGCTGGTGGCTCTGCCCACCTGCCGGGAATGATTGCCGCTATGAGCCCGCTGCCAGTGATTGCCGTGCCTGTTGAAAGCCGTTTTATGACCGGAATGGATAGCCTTCTTTCCATCGTGCAGATGCCCAAAGGTATCGCCGTAGCTACCCAGGCGGTAGGTGCCTCTGGGGCTTATAACGCGGGCCTGATGGCGGCACAGATGCTCTCCCTGGGCGATGCTGAACTACAGGAGCGACTGATCGCTTGGCGCGAGCGTCAAACTGACCAGGTTCCGCTAACGGTGGAGTGAAGTCAGTGAGTGAAGTAACCAGACATATCGCTATTGTCGGCTGCGGGCAGCTGGCGCAGATGATGGCACAAGAGGGTAAGCCCCTCGGTATTACATTTAGTTTCCTGGCGGAGAAGGGCGAGGACGCGGGTTGTGTTGAAGGTCTCGGCACAATAGTCAGGCTGGATGAGGCGGGCAGTGGCGAGGATTTATTTCAGGCACTTGGTTGCCCTGAGGTGATTACCGCCGAGCGTGAGCAGGTGGATGTGGCGCTGTTGAGAGCGTTGCAACGCTTCTGTCCCGTTTACCCAGATCCCCATGTTTTTGAGAAAGCCCAACACCGCTTGAGAGAGAAGCGGGCACTTACTGAGAGTGGTCTTCCGGTTGCGCCTTTTATGCCGGCGCAGGGGCGCGATGAATTACTGAATGCCTTGGATAAGCTCGGTTATCCAGCGTTTATCAAGAGCTGTGAAAATGGCTATGACGGTAAGAACCAGTGGCGGGTGAAAGATGCAGCAGAGCTGCAGGAAGCCATAGAAGAGGCCAAAGATCTGCCCTGCGTGGTGGAAGCCTCGGTAGATTTTTCCTGTGAGGTTTCCCTGATCGGTGCCCGCTCTGTTTCAGGGGAAGTAAAGACTTACCCACTAACTGAGAACTTGCATCGCCAAGGTACGCTGTTACTCTCCAAGGCGCCTTATCAGGATGAGCAATTATTGGCCAGTGCCCGTGCCTATTTGCAAAAGCTGATGGATGACTGGGACTATGTGGGCGTACTCTCAGTGGAGTGCTTTGTCACCAGTGAAGGCTTGCTGGTGAATGAAATTGCGCCACGGGTCCACAATAGCGGTCACTGGACTTTAGTGGGTGCGGACACCAGCCAATTTGCCAATCATTTGCGTGCGATATTGGATATGCCACTGGGGGACACCGACTGCCCGCGGCCCGCTGCCATGGTCAATATGCTTGGTGTGGATCGAGCGCCAACAGGCAAGAATGAGGGAGTTTGGCTCTATGGCAAGACGCTCCGTCCCGGGCGTAAGATGGGCCATGTGCTCTTAGTGGATGACAGTTCAGCAGAGTTGGCTCAGCGCTGTGAGGCGATGATTACCGATCTCTATCAGCAGTAACTGATTCACCTGGGCAGGACTACTGTAAGTCCCTCTTCGGATTTTTGAAACGGGGGCTGGCGGTCCTGCCTCGCCACATAGGGGTGCCTACCCGATAGGCCGCTCGCGCAATCATATGCACCCCGATGGGCACAGTGAAGAGCAAAAATAGCAGCGCCGCCACTGCGCGTGCGGTTACCTGGGTATCGTGGAACATTGCGGCTACGCCCCCCAGTAACAGTCCGCAGCACAGGGTGGCGGCTTTTCCCGAAGTGCTCATGCGAGTGTAGAAATCCGGCATTCGTAACAAACCCAAAGCCGCACTAAAACCGAATAGGCTGCCCACTAGCAAAAGGGTAGCGATAAAAACCTCATCGAATACCACTGCCACCTCCCTCTTGTAATACGGTCTTTTTTCCGCTTTTCTCGATAAAGCGGGCGAAGGCGACACTCACCAGGAAGGCTACCAGCGCCAGGGCAATGGCCGCACTCAGATAGGCTGGCTCTCCCGAGGCAATCGCCAACAGAGCGCAATAGGCCACTGCAAGAATATTCAGCACATCGAGGGCTACAACCCGGTCTGCCAGTGTTGGACCGAGAAAAATTCGCATAAAACACATGGCCAGAGCCAGCAATAAAATGAGTGATGAGACATTAATGGCCGCTACGATTAGCGGCGCGTTGATATCAACGATAGTACTGTGCATCAGGAAAACGCCTCCCGCACGCGTTTCTCAAATCCCAGATGAATTTCCTCACGAAAAATATCTGGGTCATCAACGAACATAGTGTGTACCAAAAATTCAGAGTTATCCGGAGTGATTTCCAGAACTACCGTTCCCGGTGTGAGTGATATTAAATTCGCCAGTATAAAAATCTGGGTTTGATCGGTTATTTCTAGAGGTAGCCGCACTACCTGTGGACGGCTTTGTAATTTTGGTGAGAACACCTCCAAGACTGCACGTAAACTTGAAAGTACCAGTTCTTGTAGAAAAAAACTGCCTAGGCGGATTAGGCGAGGTAGACGCTGGAAGTACTTGGTTCCCTCAGGGATCTTGGGCGAAACCCGCAATGCCAGATAACCGACAAAATAACCAAAACAAAAGTTTGTCAGTGTCGCATTACCGGTCAGGGCCGACCAGCTAATGGCCAATATTAAATTGAGTAAAAATACGCGCATAATTAGTGGTTCCCCGCGTATTGGGTTTCCATTCCCAGTACTGCCTCAATGTAATCACTTGGATTCAACAATTCCCCTGCCGCGGCCAGTGAGTAGTCGATTAAAGGGCCCGGTACCAGCCCGAGCACTAGAGTGATCAGGGCTAGTAATGCCACCGGTAATAGGCGCTGGTAGCGCTCCTGCTGGGGAATATTCTTTAAACTCTGACAATAGTCCTTCGGGTGGTCCTTTAAAAAAGCTTCCGCCCAAATTTTGCTCATGGAAAACAGGGTCAGGGCTCCGGTAATTAAGGCCACGGCCACAACCCAGTAAGCGTCTAGATCTAGGCTTGCCTTCAATAGCAATAGTTTGGCCCAGAAACCCGACAACGGTGGAAAACCGGCCAGGCTGAAGGCGGCGATAAAGAAAAAAACAGAAAGCAGTGGACTGGCCCGATAGAGGCCTCCAATCTGGCTTAATTCGTAACTGCCTGTCAGGCGTTTGGCAGTACCACTGATAAGAAATAAATTGGTTTTGGCGACGATATTATGAATGGTATAAAAGATCGCTCCGGCCAATGCCAGTGGTGTATCGAGCGCCAAGCCCAGTACCAAGAAGCCAATCTGGCTGATGATATGGAATGCGAGAATTTTACGAAATTCATAATGTGCCGCTGCGCCCAATACGCCGGTGAGCATGGTCAATAATGCAGTACCCAGCAAAATAGTGTGGGGGAACTCCAGCTCACTGGGGAAAATCAGAGTGAAGGTACGGATTAAAGCGTAAACCCCTACCTTTGTAAGTAGGCCGGCAAAAACTGCGGTCACTGTGACAGGTGGTGCATGATAAGAGGCGGGCAGCCAAAAAAATAATGGAAAAATGGCAGCTTTAATACCAAAGGCACAGATAAATAACACCGCCAGAGCAGAAACAGCGGTAGGGTTATCCACAGTGGCTAAAGAGACATGCAGCTGGGCCATGTTCAAGGTGCCTGTTAGCCCATAGGTCATGCCGATAGAAGTCAGCATTAGCAATGTGGAAACTAGGTTAAGTGCTACATATTTAATTCCGCCATCCAGTTGAATACGATCTCCACCAAGCACCAGCAATGCGAAAGAGGCAATCAGCATCACCTCAAACCAGACATACAGGTTGAATAAATCTCCAGTAATAAAACTACCGCAAACTCCGGCCAGTAATAACTGGAAGAAACTATGAAAGCCCAGTTTAACCCGGTATTTTCTGATATCAGACAGGGAAAAGACCGACACACAGAATCCAACGATACCGCTAATTAGTAGCATAATGGCGCTCAGCCGATCTGCGACTAAGGTGATACCGAATGGCGCAGCCCAATCTCCCATCTGTGCCGCACGGGTGCCGCCTGTTTCCACCAGGTACAGAATGATAAAGGTCACACCGAGTAGAAGTGTGCAGCCAAAGACAGAAATAGCACCACACAGGCGCTTTCGCCCTCGCGCTGGAAAAGTGGCGAGTGCGGTAAGGATTGGTACTAGGAAGGGTAGGGCCAGTAACCAGCTCAAGGGGATTTATCCCTCTTGGGCAAAACCGGCTCGGCAATACGCATCGAATCCAC
Organism: Microbulbifer mixtoriginis (SeqCode); assembly: GCF_052466865.1. Taxonomy (NCBI): domain Bacteria; kingdom Pseudomonadati; phylum Pseudomonadota; class Gammaproteobacteria; order Cellvibrionales; family Microbulbiferaceae; genus Microbulbifer; species Microbulbifer mixtoriginis (SeqCode). The sequence continues at coordinate 4,379,690 of NZ_CP174293.1, read as the reverse complement.
ATCCAGGGTGCCGAGTACTTTATAGGCCTGAGCAATCAGGGCCAGAGCAAAGGCCAGTAGGCCAAAGCCAATCACAATGGCGGTAAGGATTAATGCCTGAGGCAAGGGGTTGGAAATTGGCCCAGGAGCAACTTCCATGCCTTTTGGAATTAGGGGAGGGGCGGCGCGAGTGACGCGCCCCGCGACAAATATTGCCAAGTTGGCGGCATTACTAATGAGTATCAGCCCAAAAAGATAATGTAGTAAATTTCTGGCCAACATCAGGTAGACACCGGTAGCGATCAGAATGCCAACAACGAGAGCGAGTGGACCTTCCATCTTAGTTGGACTCCTCCAGGGCAAAAATCAGGGTCAGCACAGCGCCGAGCACTGCGAAATAAACCCCGATATCAAAAATCAGTACATTGCTAATAGTGATTCCGCCAGTATTTTTACCACCGGTAATCTGCAGCCACTGTCCTGAGAATGGCGCTTCACCAGAAAAAAGGCCCAGCATTCCGGAAACTGCGGTGATGAGTACACCGCTCGAAGCCAAAGTGCTCGGGGGAATCTTTAGGGCACTCTGTGCGGACTCCATACCCCAAGCGATGGCAAATAAGGCAAATGCGGAGGCGGCGATCAACCCAGCAATAAACCCTCCTCCTGGATAATTGTGCCCACGCAGTAACATATAGATAGAGAACAAGAGAATCAGAGCTACCAGTACTCGGGTTGCGGTTTGAAGTATCAGCGAATTCATTGCTTACCTCGCCGCAATTGATGGCCGAGTAGGGTGACTGCAGCCACAGCCGCAGTGAAGACCACAATAATTTCTCCAAATGTGTCCAGTGCTCGAAAGTCCACCAAAATGACGTTGACGATATTGCGGCCATGGGCTTCCGGAACCGATGCTTTTTCAAAAAACTCGGTGGTTGGGCTCTCCAGAGGTGTCTGTAGTACCGCAAGTAAGCTGAAGGTGACCAGTAGACCTAAAACCGCGCCGAGGGTGGCATCTCGTGGGCGGAACAATACCTTTCGACCGGGATTAAATACCGGTAGGCGCGGCAGGATTGCCGCAACCAATACCAGGTAAAGGGTTTCCACTAGCAGTTGGGTGATCGCCACATCCGGTGCGCCAAGAAATAAGTAGATCAGGGCAATTCCCACTCCTAGGGCTCCCAGGGCACAGATGGCAATAAGTGGCTTGCGCGCCGAGCCCGCCATATAGGCCCCTCCCACGGTCAATAACAAGGCGGCCCATTCCTTTAGGTTGAGGCGTGGCCAAGCGTATTCCATAGGAAATTGTCCACTGCGTATCAGGGCATAAGCGAGGGCCAGGGACACAGTGACAAAAATTACTGTTAGGTAACGCCGCATAATACCGTTTTGTAGTATACGGGTTTGTAGTGCGGCAAAGGCTTTGAGTAAATCCAGAGATTTATCCCACAACTGATCGGCATTGGTGGGCGCATATTTGAAATCCCAGGCCAACCAAGCACGCATGCGTCGTAAGCCCAGATACATGGTGACTCCTAAAACAAAAGTGAGAATACTCATCAGCAGGGGAATATTAATGCCGTGCCATAACTTAAGTTTAATGGTCTCTGGGATTCCCAGAACTGCGCTCAGTGCCGGTTCTACCAAGCCGCCACCAACAAGATCTGGCGCCATACCGAAAGTAAGGCCCAAGCCACTCAAAATTAACGGGCTAATCCACATGCCCAGTGGTGCTTCTTGAACATTGGATATATGTTGCGGCTTTTTTTTCCAGAACGGTTTGATCGCCACCATTCCCGCTACGGTTACCGTGACGGCATTGACAAAAACCGCCACTGTGGCAACCAGCGCCGGTTCTGAGGCCACTGCTAAAGCGCCTTCATATTTAAGCTCTTTACCGATAAAGCCTAAAAAAGGTGGAAACCCGGCCATGGAGAGAGCCGCCGCTGAAGCCGCAATCACAGTAATATGCATTGAGTGGCCGAGTCCGCCCAGTTTGTTGAGATTGCGTGTGCCGGCCTGTTTGTCGATAATGCCCACCACCATAAACAGTGCCGCTTTGTAAAAAGAGTGCACGATAAGAAAGGTAATGGCAGCGGCCACAGCAGCCGAGGCATCGGAGCCCAGGAACATGGTCAGGGTACCTAGCGCAATCAGGGTGGTATACGCCAGGGCCAACTTCAGATCGGTTTGTCGCAGCGCCGCCAAGGCTGCAACCGCTGCCGTAGCGGCACCCGTACAGGTCAAAATCCATTCCCAATACTCGGTATGTGCTAACACTGGATGCATACGCGCGAGCAAGTAAATACCAGCTTTTACCATGGTGGCTGAGTGAAGATAGGCACTTACTGGAGTAGGGGCGGCCATAGCATTGGGCAGCCAGAAATGAAAGGGCAGCTGTGCAGACTTACAAAAGGCGCCTATTAATATCAGTATTAAGATCGGTAAATAAAGAGGGCTTGCTCGTACAGTTTCACCGGTAGCCAATACCTGGATTAAATCGAAACTCTCTGCCAGAGAGGCGAGTAGTAGTAACCCAACGAGTAGGCACAACCCACCTAGTGTGGTGATCAGCAAGGCTTGTAAAGCAGAGCGACGTGCAATGGCGCTGGTGTTGTTATAGCTAATTAGTAGATAGCTGGAAATGGTTGTTATTTCCCAAAAAACAAATAGGGTAATTAAGTCTCCCGCCAGAACCAAACCCAGCATCCCCACCATAAAAAGGTAGAGGTAAAAGTAAAATCGGCGCAAATCGATGTCGCCGCGCATATAAGCGGCAGCATAGATGGTAACAAAAACTCCAATGCCACTAATTAATAGGGCAAAAAGGAAGCTCAGGCCATCGACATAAAAACGCAGGTCAATTCCCAGTGCTTCAACCCAGGTAACGCCAAAGGAGAATTCCTTACCGGCTGAAATATCCGGCATATGCACCATTAAGATAATGGTGAAAATAGTCGGAAGCACAGGTGAGAGTAGGGATATCCATCTCCCTGGCGTAGCCTGATCGATTTTGCGACCTTCCGTGTCGCCCACTGCGCCCATCAATACATCCCCGATTGCCTCGATCTATTTTAGGAGGGAATTGGCAATAGAGCTGGCGCGGAATCTTAGTATCGAGATTATTATGTTGCTGTCGATTGGAATACTGTTCAATTGATACGAATCGAATTGAATGGAAATTACGACTAGCTACCTCTATATATACTTTTTAGGAGTGTTTTTGCCAAAAGTAATTGTCAATCAGCTAGTTGGAAATAATTCTTATTAGAATCGCTTAAAAACCTGGATAGGGTAACCGTCAATTACAGAATCTGAGGTATTTAGGGGCTCAAGCTAAATATCTTGGTGAGTGTCGGTTTGTTCGACTAAGAAATTTATCTTACTTAGAGTCAGATGTTCTTCTGAGGGTATGAATTTGCGCCATATTGCATAAATAGAAGTAGGATAATAATTTGATGGTAGAATACCTGCTATTTAGAGGCTTCCTGGGTAGTTGAGCAAGATAAGAATTTCACTAATTTCATAAATAATATGCTTAACGGATGCAACTATGGATCGGTCACTTAACGAACATCCTGAGCTAAAGATTCTAGATCAAGATTTATTTGAGTTGGTGCGTGGGGTGGAAATTCTTGCGGCAATTGAGCCAAGAAATTTTCGGGCGATGAAAGAAGAGTTTTTCTCGAAGAAGTTTTCCATTAATCCTCAGTTTGTATACCGTGAACAAAAAATGGACATATTTCAGCGCAAACGGCTGCTTTATGCCCTTCCAGTAGAATCCCTGCCAGATGAGGATCTGACCAAGCTATATAGCGATATCATCGAATCTTATGTCGATAAATTGGACCAGTTTCACTCTGTGGGAACGGATGATTTTGTTTATAACTCCTTGCGTTACTTTGGAGAGCCCACAGATAAGGATGTAAATAATGCCAATTTTATTCTGCACTTGCCTGATGATTTGGAATCTAGTGATGATCGGTTTCTGAATGCTAATGAGATGATGCAGTATCTCAGTGACTTCGCTAATAGACAGGGCTATAGCTACGATATTCGCATCGACGATCATATGATTGCCAATGCTTTGGTGGCTGGTAGTACGATTAAAATCAACTCCCATGCCAATATTTCGGAGACTGAGGTCTCTGCGTTGGCTCACCATGAGCTGGGGGTTCACCTGGTCACCACTCTTAACGCCCGTAGCCAGACGCTAAAAATTCTAGAGTTGGGTTGCCCGGTCAATACAACTACTCAGGAAGGCTTGGCTATTCTGTGTGAGTACCTGGCTGGATACCTCACTCTGCCAAGACTAAAAGTATTGGCCTTGCGGGTGGTTGCGGTGCAATCCATGTTACAAGAGAGGGATTTTAAACGTACTTTTATCCTGCTCAAAGAAAAATATCAGGTGGAGGAAAATCTGGCCTTTACGATTACTACCAGAGTCTATCGAGGTGGTGGCTTCACCAAGGATTATCTTTATCTACAAGGTTTTCATCAGATATTAAATGCCATGGAAAACTGTAAGGATTTTAATAACCTTATGACCGGTAAGGTATCAGAGGAATATCTGCCTCTTATTTCTCGGTTGATTGATAAAGGCTATCTGCATGCACCACATTTTATCAGCCCTGCGATAAAAGAACCGCAGTCTATTGATCCCGTTAAACGGTTTATTGCCCATGCGATTAAATAATTTTTTAGAGAGTCTTACCTAAATTCAGTTGGCTGGTAGGTCAAACCACAGGGCCGTGATGCTATTCTTTATCGCTTTCAGTTGTACTTGTTTCTTGAATAAACCCAGGCCGTCCCCTGAGGCCAGTATAGATTTATCATTTACACTGGCCTCACCTTCAATGACATGTAAGTAGCCGGGCCGCTCATGGGTTTGTATTGTAATGCTTTCTCCGGTATTTAATTGCAAACGGTATAGACTGGTATCCTGATGTATGGAGAGTGTGTTTCCGCTTCCATCGGGGGTGATAAGCGCAGTCAGCTTATCCCGTTGTGGGATTGACTGCTGTTCGTAACTAGGTTTTATGCCTCGGCGATTCGGTTCAATCCAGATTTGCAGAAATTTAAGCTGCTCCGTTTGTGAGTGGTTGTATTCCGAGTGAGTGATGCCGGTTCCCGCACTCATCCTCTGAATCTCTCCAGCTGATACGACCAAACGATTACCCTCACTGTCTCTATGTTCAATCGCACCCTGCAAAATGTAGGATATAATCTCCATATCCCGATGGCCATGAGTATCAAATCCTGCACCAGGTATAACAGTGTCATCATTGATAACACGCAGTACAGAAAACCCCATATGATTAGGGTCGTAATAATGCCCAAAAGAAAAGCTATGTCTACTGTCTAGCCAGCCAAAACGGGCTCTACCACGTGCTTGTGAGGGTCTGTAATAATACATAGCCTGATCCCTATTAATAAGATTGGTTGTGATGATAGGGCTATGATAGATAATGGTTACGAAAACAAATATTGGATAAAAACGGATAAGTAATTCGCCTTAATCGAATGAATGGCCTCCAACTTAATATTCGTCTATCCCGTCTTCCCATGCTAAAAAAGAGAAAACGATAAAGAAATATAGATTTATGGAGAAGAAGGGAAGCAGGAAAAAATGAAGAATAAGCACTATTACTCAGAGGCTGGCATCTCCAGGGTTAGTAGGCGCAGTTCTCCAATAAATTCCCGAGCCACAGGACCAAGCTTATCCAGGTCTTTGAAGTTTATATAAAAACTGGTGGAACGTGTCCCGCCTTTTTTTAAGCGAAGCAGTTTCAGAGTCCCATCATTGAGTGAGTCAGCCACCAGTGGCATAGGCAGCCAGGCAAACCCCATGCCCTGGGTGATTAAATCTAGAGATGCACGCAAACTACCCACTTTCCAGCGTTGCTCTGCTCCCAGCCAGCCTGAATCCCGGTTTGTTTGAATCGCCGAATCCCGCACAATAATCTGCCGATAGGATTTTAGATCTTCAAATGTTAACTCACGGTCAAACTGGAGTAGTGGATGTGCATTGTGAGCCACGGCCACAAATTTGATACGGCAGATTTCATCGTTGAGGCTGTCATCCATGGTAAAGGCCGAAAGGCCCAAGTCTACGAGTCCTTCCTGAATTAATTCGTTGGTACCGGATAAAACAGTATCCACAATATCAATATTGACCTGAGGGTAGATTCCAGACACTTTCTCTAAAGCCTGGAAGACTACCTTCTGTGGAAAGGCTCCATCTACCGCAATGCGTAACTCCGATTCCACCCCTTCACTAAGGCTATCAGCAATAGCCTCAATACGAGATACCTCTTCCAGTAGGAACTTGCCACGACGCAGCATTAATCGACCAGCTTCAGTAAGTACTACTTTACGCCCCGATACTTCAAACAGCTTAACACCGAGTGCGGCTTCCAAGTTCGTTACCGCATGGTGAATACTGGATTGGCTCTTGTGAACCACCGAGGCTGCCTGATTAAAACCGCCAGCATCTACAACGGCCTTGAACATCCGCCATTGCTCAAGGGTGGTCTTTTGCATGAGTTTTTACCTCTCCTGAGAATCATTTCAAAAAGGATACTTTATTCCTCGACTACACAGAATGATAGTGAAAATTATAGGTGGTACTCCTGTGAAGCTTTGAAAGTAATTGTTTCTTCGGCTTGGTAAGGCGCTATGGAAGGAGACAAATCTCGGTATCTCCTTGTGTTGTATCTTTACACTTGTTGTCCAGGGGAGGAGAGAATGAGTGAATTAGCGGTTTTGTTTTTGAATGCATCAAAGCCAGTTGGATGAAAAGCAAGATAAGCTCTGATTCGAGTATGGTATTGCTCGTGTCACTTTTGAAACAGATATAGAGAAAAGTTGAATACTATTTTATTGATATTGAAAAAGTTTGTTGCTTTACCGTAATGGTTTTGGCGAAACCTCAAAGTCTTATATTCTCTGTTCAGAGACGTATATATATTCCCTGGCATATTAATCTTTGTATTCCGTACATGGAAAATTTCGAAATTGGCTTGCTCAGTAATTAACCCTGTGATTTGTAAACTATTGTGGCGCGGTTTATCTACAAACAGATTCACTCTTTAAGACCCCAAAGTAAAAAGGAGGCCGCGTTGCGGCCACTGTAAGGATATAAGGATAAACGGGCGGTAACTGTCTTTTGGGGTAGATCTACACCCTATTGTGGGGACTGGTGTAATCGATATCCGGTCCCACTGGAACTATCTGAGTGGGATTAATCATAGTATGGCTAAAATAGTAATGTCGCTTGATATGATGCAAGTTCACGGTCTCTGCAACTCCGGGCCACTGGTATAGTTCGCGTACATAATTGCTGAGGTTAGGGTAATCCTCAAGACGTTGGCGATTACACTTGAAGTGTCCGTGATAGACGGAATCAAAGCGTATTAGGGTAGTAAATAACCGCCAGTCGGCCCCAGTGATTTTCTCTCCTACTAGATAGCGCTGTTGGCCTAAAATATTCTCTACCCGATCCAGGGCATCAAATAAATTTGTATAGGCTTCTTCATAGGCTTCCTGAGTGGTGGCAAAACCGCTTCGGTATACGCCGTTGTTGATGTTTTCGTAAACTAGTTCATTAATAGTCTCAATTTCCGTTTGTTTTTCCTTAGGGAAAAAGTCCTGAGTATCACTGCTAATTTCATTAAACGATTGATTAAGCATACGGATAATTTCTGAGGACTCATTACTGACAATACAATTTTGCAGCTTATCCCAAAGCACTGGCACAGTAACGCGGCCAGTGTAATCAGCTTTATTATGTGTATATAGCTGATGCAAGAACTGATAGCCAAATAGCGAATCACCACTGCTGTCCTCATCGGTATTAAAACTCCAGCCATGTTCAAGCATATCCGGGCTGACTACAGAAACACTGATGTGCTCCTCCAGTTTTTTTAACTTGCGGAAAATTAAGGTTCGATGGGCCCAGGGGCAAGCCAGAGATACATATAAATGGTAACGCCCGGATTCCGCCTTAAAGCCACCTCTACCACTGGGGCCTGCGCTGCCATCACGGGTAATCCAATTGCGCAGTTGAGCAGCTTCTCGCTTAAACGACCCGCTGGAATCTTTGGTGTCATACCACTGGTCTTTCCATTGGCCGTTGACTAATAGTCCCATGTTTCTCTCCTGAATCAGTATTCGTGCTAATCGGCCCTAGGGTAGTTAGGGCGATACAAAAGTATGTTGTATAAATTATTAAATGGTTTTTTTACGCTTATCGATGCTTAAGTGCCTGGCGCCATGAGCGGCCAGAACCAGGAAGCCGCCAGCCATGGCCATGTTTTTAAAGAACATCAAAAATTGCATCTGATCAGCTAAGTTATGGTGATACAAGGCCGCGGTTAGCAGGCTGAATGCCGCAAATGCCAGGGCGGTAAGGCGAACATGGAAGCCGACGATCAATGCCAGGGCTCCGCCAATCTCAAATAAGATTACCAGTGGCAGAAGGAATTCTGGCAAGCCGCCCATAGCCAAGTACTGGGCGCTGCCCTCATAGTTCTGAAGCTTATTCACTCCCGCTAGTATAAAGATTGCTGCCAGGCCGATACGCCCACTGAGGTCGGCGATGTCTGCAAACAGATTCGGGTTTGTACTTTTCTGGGCTGTGGATAAAGTAGAAGTGGTCATAGGGATGCTCCTCAAAATGTGAATAAGTGGATAACACTGGGTTTTGGCTAAGTAGTCGATGTCTTTAAGGAACAGTTTAGGGATATTCAATAGAATGAAAATTGGTATAAATAGGCTTATTCGTTCTAATAAATTGAATGAATGGGCTGTGATGTGCTGAACACCTCAGAAGTGGTAACCGATACCCAGGGAGTAAACAAATGGGTCTATATCCACATTCACCCGAATGTGAGAGCTGTCATCAGCTCCAGAGCGAAAATGGATCTTTGCCTTGGTATCAATATCCAGATACCAAATAGCCGCGTTAAACAACCAGCGGCTCTCCCTGCCAAAGGCGACATCTATACCAACCTCCCCGGCAAGTCCCCAGGAGTTGTCCAGCTTGAGTCTTGCTCGTGATTCGGCTCCGAGTACTGTCTCAAAGTAGTTCTGGGCTACACGGTTGATATGCTCGCTAAAAAAATGGGTGTAATTTACTCCAACACCAATATATGGCTGCACCCAGGATTCTGTACATACCGGGTACCACTGCAATGTGAGGGTAGGAGGCAGGTGTTTGATATCCCCCAGGCGAACCCTGCCCAGAGGTTCCCCGGTATTCGGGTTTGGCAGGCCACTCACCTTAAGGTCGTGTTTGAATGGCAGTGCAGCCAACAGCTCCAGCCCCCAATGATCGGCGAATAACCAGGTGCCCGTAAAGCTCACGGAGTAACCAGTATCCACGTAAACTCGTGTATCAGGCAGTATGGTGCCATTTAGGCGCAGATTGTCGGAATCGTCGTTGGGAGCTACTGCAGCGGCGCCAACACGAACTATAAAGTCTCCTTTTTTATACTCTGCCAAAGCTTGGCTACTAAAGAGTAAGGTGACAAAAAGCGTTATTGCCAACTGAAGCCGTTTCATTTCTTGCTTCCCTGCGCATTTTATCGAAATGGAGTTACGCATTCAGTGTAGTTGGCCGGAAAATGGGCGGTCGGGGTAAGGTGTTCTTTGATGTGATAAGACGTCTTTAGCAGCAATATAGAGGGTGATCTGTGCCAAGCCTTTGTAAGTATTGCTTCAAAAGATAGAGCATATGGAGTTCTTGTATAACCCCACACAAATCATAACTAATTTAACAACTGTAAATAGTAATGGGCCTAAAAAGGCCCATTACATTTTTGAGATAAGCTGATCAGTATTTTTGGTATTTTCAATTTCTGGGTGTCAGAAATTTCTGATACTGGAATGCCGCCCCCAGCATGCACAGCCCCACCAGCATACAGACCACAATCTTTTGTATCAGGGAAAAGTCCTGCATATCCCACAGTACAATTTTTAGTGCAGCAATGCCGAACAACATGAGTGAGAGCTTCAGTAACTTTTTGGTATCAGGTTTTAGGGTTTGGAATAGTAGCAATGTTGCATGTACCACTAAGGCAAATGATATTGCCGGCAGCCACATGGTTTCCAGCACTTGCGCCAGCAGCGCAATATAAGCTGGGATGGCTGTAAGGTGTAGCACCCACAGGTTAAACATCCTGCGGCCGGGCCATACGGCTCTATTGGCGAAAAAGCGCTGATAAACCAACAGTGAAGCGATTCCCAGGGCCACCAGGTTATACACTCCCAACACTGGCGCCTTGGCGGAATTGGCAATGACCGCTACAACTTGCAACAAGGTAATAAACTCAAACAGGCGCAGACTCAGCATATAAAGGGGGGTCAACTGGTTGCGCAGCGGCGCTAATTGGGGTTTAAAAATATACAGACCAGCGAAGTACAGCTGGCATAGTAAAAGTGCCAGTGCAAAGTCACGGCTTAGTGCGTAGCTAATAATAAGTAGCGTTGCCGCGAGATAGTAAAAGGCCAATGGAAAGATTGGCTTAAGTGCCCGATGCAGGGCCAACCGCCAATGCTGGCCGACTGGCTTCCTCCGCAATCCCTGGCCGATCCACAACAGTGCCGCCATTGATACCAGCCCCAACAGCAACCCACTCAAGGCAAACCCTTGCCAGTTGGCGAACTCCTGCAGAGCACAACTGATTATTGCTACAAAGCTTGCGCCTGCGATCAATATGCGCAGTTCCTGTTTTATTACCTCCAGTTTCAGGTGTGTATAAAGTGCCAGGGCGATAGCGCCAGACAGCCAAACGGCGATGGGGAAGTAGTCGTTGGCCTTATAAAGTACTGTTGGTAGGAAAAATATTGGCACCAGAGCGTAAAACAGCTTGCGCAAATTGAGTGCCAGAGAGAAGCCAGTGGATTGCATATCCAGGTGTTTATACAGAGCTGCAATCATCCACAAGCTAAGGAAGGCCTCTACACTAGCGATCTTTCCGTAAGGTATTTGATCGTAGAAATGCAAGTTACCCACAATCGATGCACTCGCGAGTAGTGGGATAAACAGCAGTAAGTAATGGCTGAGTCCAAACCATTCACTAAATGCTGAGCCAGTGCGCTTGCCGTGCCAGATTAAAAAGCCCATCGGTAGCAAGGCAAGCAGCCACATACCCTGGGGCCAGAGGATGCCAACAGATAGCAGAAAGCTTGCGGATAAAAACACCACAAAAGCGTTATCTGCGAAAGAGGTTAAATGGTGCTCTCTAGGAGTAATCCGATCTGTGCAGTGCTGCAACAGTCGGGTTAATGCGAAGGCAGCCGCACAGAGCGCCAACCAGTTACCCCAACCAGCATCTGCGCTTAATGACAGCAACATTGGTGCGGGAACAACTCCGCCAGCTACCCAGGTCAGAGCTTGCCACAGCATGGTAATGCCAGCTGCAGATAGGGCGATGTAACCCTCGCTTCTTACACTGATAAAACCAAAACGGGCACCGAGAAAAATCAGCAACAATCCCTCTAGACACCAGACAATCCCCAATAAAGCGGGACTGCACAACGCAAGGATCGCCAAGCCTGCCAGTAATCCACCGTGTAGTAGAGCCATATTCTGTACAACACGGGCGGAAATGCTGGTGGCGTTGTAGCCAAACAGCCAGCGTGAATAAATAGCCAGTGCTATCCAGGGTAGAAGGTTCAGCAACCACACAACACCCAGCGCGTTGCTGCTGGGTGCCAGGGACCAGCAGATGTGGATAAACAGCACCAGATTTGCGGCAATAATAATCAAGCGCCTTCGCTCTAGCCCTTTGGACTCTATTAATTCAGCGCTTAGTCCTCGCAGAGCGTAGTGGGCAAAACCATAAAAGAAGCCGTGTAGTATTAGTAATGGCCCCCAGGTAGATGTAGCCTCATCCAGATTTGAGACGGAAAACTCCAGCATGCCTGCGCTCAGTACCATGGTTACGATCGCAAGCTGTGGCCAGCGTATTTGCCTGGACAAATGCAGCATCGCCAGGGCGAGAGCCAATAAATAGCTGAGATAAACAAGTGCGGAAGGATCAAAATGATTCGTCACCAAAGGCATGGTGGCGCCGCCCAGCAGTGTGACCATGGACACCACGCGTGTCTCAAACAATAAAGCCAGTAAGTAAGAGAGCCCTGTTGTCGCCACCAACAGGCCGACTCCAACAGGAACAGGCAGCAACTGATAGTAAGGCCCAGCAAAGTACCCACACAGGTAGAGAAGAATCACTCCGAGCGCTATTAATCCAGAGCCGTAGTCCGCCATATGGGGCATACGCCGGCTAAAAGTCACACCGCCAAAAGTGGTTGCCGCCGCAACCAGAAAGCCCAGGGCAACCTTACCGGCGGGGCCCAAATAGCTGTTGAAAGAGAACTGCAGCAAGTATGCGAAGCCAAATACCAGTGCCAATATGCCGGCAGCGGTCATAAAGAATACCGGGGCTTTACCCTGGCGCTGGTAATGGCGATAAAAGTTCGCAAGGGGCTCCCACACACGATTCAGCGGTTCCAGAGCTGGTGCCACTAGGCTGGCTAATCCCTCCTGCAACCAGGGTGTGGCTACTGATGCTTTTTTGTTTTTTTGTGGAATTGATTTGGATTCAGCAGACGTGGTTGTAAGGGGTATGTTTGCTGGCTGGGTTGGCTCAATGGTTTGCCGGGACTCAGAGGGGGAGCCCATAAGTAGGGCTAAATCATCCTCTAACCCTGTAGTGTTTTCTGACAAGGCATCTTTGTTTTCTGTATTGCCTCGCTTGAGTTGTGCCTCAAGGGCGGAGAGTCGCCTTTCGAAGGTCTCCAGCCGACGCCGGTTGTCACGTTCCAGAAGGGCTAGTTCAGCCCGGAGCGACAGCAGTTCACTTTCCATAACTTGCTCTTATCGTTTTGGTCGAGACTATCCCGTGTTTGTTTTTACAACAAGTCCCGGGGGAGCCTCTGAAAACCCTGTAAGCGGGTCTTGAAGACTACAGCTGCCTTGCAAAGGGCTATGGCCATTCGCTGCAAGCTGTGCCTAACACCTGCAGTTTTCAAAATCTGCAGAGATATTACGGAGTTATTCAGGGGCTCCCTAGTGAACTGCACGGGTTTAATCGATCATTTTTCCATCGTCTTTCTTTAATGTACCTGAGTAGCCAAAGATAAGGCCCAGCAATGGCAAGGAGATTTTTATTTCAAATTGGTAGAGCCCATTCACAACGGCTTTTCCAGCGGAAACCCTGGGCCTGAATATTGTTGGAATAGGAATACGAAAAAGTGACACAGATTGCTGTATCCATTGCCAGTTGCCACCCTCTGTTGAGACCCCTAGCTGAATTTTGACCGAGCCAGTGGATTCCACCCAGTAACCACCTTGTTGGTAGGTCTTTACTGGCTGGAACTCTGAGGTAACAGTATGGGTTCTGGCAAAAGTGCGGGACCAAGTCAGTTTTTCTGGGGAGTGATGGATGTCTACAGAAAAAGGCACTTTGCGAGCTGTCGTTGGAGCCCCTAGCTTGTGCGCCATTCGCCGACCAATCCAGCCGGCGACGCTGGAACCAAAACGGATATCCACTTCCCCATACAGCTTGGCACCTTGCGTATGCAGGTGCTGCAAAAGTGGATTCAATTCACTAAAACTAGGCCCAAACCAGTTGATGACAGCAGTATTCACTGGTTAATACTTAAAGAAATCACTAGAACTCTTTTGTTTTCTGCAGTGTTCAAGCTTTAGGGCGAACTACAGCTCGCATTGCGCAGTAAATGGTTTTATCACCATCCTTAACCAGCACTTCAGAAGACTCAGAAATCACCTGGGATACAACGAGGTCTGAAACACTAACCACCTCCATTAGCTCTTCCTTGCAGCCTGCAATATTGGCGGCATTAGAAATGGCAGAATCGTAACTGGTTTTGTGGGAGAAACCTCTCTCTTCCTCACCGCGGCGGCTGCGTTGAATACTTTGATAAGCCTCTTTGCCCGCATCCACGGTATCGCCAATAACACGGCCCGGTTTGACTTCGAGTTGCATGCAGGAAGCGGTGGCAAGAGTAATGGCTATAAGGGCAAAAAGTTTGTTCATTTTTCGATCTGAATCCATTTGACATTGAATACTGACGTAGAGCTTTGAGACACGCTTGTTACGGTCGCAAAAATTACCCGCGGGATCTTATAGGGATATTGTCAGCAATCAAGTGACTTAGTGGGTAGATAGGCCCAACAGATGGTTAAGAACAGCCAGTCAATAAGTGAAGCCTGAGATTTGTCACAGTTCTCAGATTTTCCGGAACAGGTGAGGTTGCTTATATTCAAAGCTACCGGGTGTAAGAAATTTACTAGCTAGTACGACAAATCTAGGTAAGCAGCCAAACTTGCCTATTTATTTTATTGAAATTTTCAACCCTTCACTTGGGATATTACTAGCATGAAAGTATTTCACCACACCCTGTTCTTAGCTATCTTACTGCTCTCTATGCCCTTCGCATCAGCGGGAGAGCCCTTCTCCGAAGAGCGCTTCAAAGAGCTGCAAGCTGCCAAGCAACCCGTATTGATTGATGTACGGGCAGACTGGTGCCCTACCTGTAAGAAGCAGGGCATAATTCTTGCGCAGTTCCAGGAAGATAACCCCCAGTGCGGCCTCACAATCCTTAATGTGAATTTCGACAAGCAAAAAGAGTGGGTAAAGCATTTCCGTGCGCCCAGGCAGTCAACTCTGCTGCTCTATCGTGGGGACAAGCAGGTGTGGTTCAGTGTTGCTGAAACACGCGCTGATGTTATTCGCCAGAATATCTTTAACTCAGTTAAGGCCTGCGGCGAAAATGCTTGAAGTCAGCGCCATCCCCCTGGCCTTGATTGCGGGCACACTTAGTATTCTTTCCCCCTGTGTTTGGCCGCTGGTGCCAATGGTGGTTGGTGCCTCCAGCAACGCTGGGCGCTGGGGGCCTTATGCGCTCGCCGTAGGGCTCAGCTTGTCATTTGCCCTGGCGGGAACTGTACTCAGTTTCCTGCTGGTCTCTTTAGGGCTGGACCCAGAGCTATTTCGCTATATTGCTGCAATCCTGCTTGTGGCCGTTGCCCTTATTCTACTGATTAAACCCCTTTCCGACTGGGTGACTCTGCGTTTATCGAAAGTTACCGCTGGGGCGAGTATTACTGGTGATGGCGCCTGGGCCGGACAGTTTGGTATCGGCTTTCTCACAGGAATTATTTGGTTGCCCTGCGTTGGTCCCACGCTAGGTGCAGCAATCGCGCTTGCTTCCATGGGCCAGCAACTAGGCCAGTCATTTATGGTGATGTTTTCTTTTGGGCTTGGTACCGGCGCTGCGCTACTGGTGGCAGGCGGGCTATCACGGAAAATTTATAGCCGCTTATCACCATCAGTTGGTGCTTTTGCTGTTGGTGGCAAAGTAGCACTTGGTGCCATACTTTTGTTGCTTGGGATTATGGTGTTGAGTGGCTTTGATAAAGTCCTGGAAACCTGGGCTCTGAACTGGATTCCTGAGTGGACTTTTAGTTTTTAATAATCATCTCAAAATAAATCACTATTTAGTCGAGGTGTCCAAAGCGACTAATAGTTATTTTAGTGTCTAGAAAAACACTGAAAATTACCTCAGGAATCCAAGAAGCTTTACGAGTAAGTTTAAAGCCCCAGTAACCTTCAATTACTGGGGCTTTTTTATGTCCTGTTAAGGAACTGTTAAAAATTATGGCTGGTAAGAAGGGTAATCGGTATAGCCCTCATCGGTACCGCCATACATAGTTTCCGGGTCAACTTTATTAAGAGGCCAATCATTACGAATACGTGTGGGAAGGTCCGGATTGGCAATGAAAGGGCGGCCAAAACCAAAGATATCTCCGTTACCCGCCTGCAACACCCGCAAAGCTTTCTCTGGGGAATACTTGCCGGCATACATGATGCGCCCGCCAAAGATCTCTCGTACTTCCTGGTAGAAATTCTCAGGTAAATCCGGTGCATTGTCCCAATCCGCTTCTGCTAGAGATAGATAGGCAATTCCCGCCTCGTTCAACAGTTTGATAGCTTCGATATAGGTTGTGTGTGGGTCACTCTCCACCAGGCCAAGATAAACACGGTCCTCATCGGTACTTTCAAACAGCGGAGCAAATCGAACGCCGAGACGATCATTACCTACCTCTGCTGATACCGCTGCAACAATCTCTTTGAGGAAACGCAGTCGGTTCTCCAGGCTACCGCCATACTCGTCATCGCGTTGGTTGGTATGCTCAGAAATAAACTGGTTTACAAGATAACCATTGGCACAATGCAGCTCAACGCCGTCAAAGCCTGCTTCCAAAGCATTGCGTGCTGCCTGGGCATAGAGTTGCACCAGTTCTTTAACTTCTGCTGTTGTCAGTGCACGAGGCTCACTGGGTTCAGCCAAAGCACCTTGCCCTGGCCCTGTCTCAATAAATACCTTTACCGCATCTGCTCGGATTGCAGACGGCGCAACAGGAGCCGTTCCACCCGGCTGCAGTGATGTGTGAGATACTCGCCCCACATGCCAAAGCTGCGCAAAAATAATACCGCCTTGATCGTGTACGGCTTTGGTCACTTTTTTCCAGCCTTCGACCTGGTCCTGTGAATAAATTCCGGGAGTCCAGGCATAACCCTGGCCGCGGGGCTCAATTTGCGTGCCCTCTGTAACCATAAAGCCTGCACCGGCACGCTGAGCGTAGTAGTTGGCCATTAAGTCATTAGCGATGTTGCCAGGTTGTGAACTACGCGACCGGGTAAGCGGCGGCAGCACAATGCGGTTTTTCAGGGTGTAAGGGCCCAGGTTGATTTCACTGAATAGTGCTTCGTTTTTCATAACTACTTTCCTGCTAAAAGCTTATTACAGTGAGGCTTAAAAAAGACCGTAGGGCTTTTCATTAAGACTGATAAAGATATTCTTCTTCTGCGTGTAGGCATCAATCATCGATTTATGGGTTTCACGCCCAATACCTGACTTCTTGTAGCCGCCGAACGGTGCATGGGCAGGGAGTTCGTGATAGGTATTCACCCACATGCGGCCAGTTTCCACAGCTCGTGCAACGCGAAGTGCACGGTTTATATCCTGAGTCCAAACAGCACCTGCCAAGCCATAATCGGATTGGTTGGCCATCGCTATAACTTCTTCCTCAGAGGAGAATGGAATCACTACAACAACTGGGCCAAAGATTTCTTCTTGTGCGACTTTCATTGCGTTATCGGCATGGGTAATGATTGTCGGCTCAATATAAAAACCCTGTTCTAATCCCGGCTTTTGTAATCGCTTACCTCCAGTCAGGATTTTTGCACCTTCCTCTTTGGCGACATCTATGTAGCCAAGAATACGGTTCATTTGCGCTTCACTGATCTGGCTACCCATTTGTGTGCTGGGGTCCATCGGGTCGCCGACATTCACGGCTTCAAACTTGGCTTTTAGTTCCGTAGTAAAACGCTCAACAATATCTTCGTGCACAAAAAGACGGGCACCAGATTCACAGACTTGCCCTTGGTTCAGCAAGATAGACAGGGCTCCGCCCTCCAGTGCTTTTTCCCAGTTTGTGTCGGGGAAGACAATGTTGGCTGATTTACCGCCCAGCTCCAGAGTTGCCGGTACCAATTTATCAGCCGCAGCTTTGGCCACGTTATAGCCGATGCCGGTAGACCCGGTGAAGGCCAGCTTCGCGACTTTAGGGTGATCCAGTAAAGCCTGGCCCGCTTCTGGGCCTACGCCGGTGACAACGTTCACCACACCATCTGGTAATACTTCTTTGAAAATCTTGGTCAGCTCCAGCAGGGTGGATGAAGTCATCTCGGATGGCTTAATCACTACGGTGTTACCGGTTGCGATAGCGGGTGCAATCTTCCAGGCTGCCATCAGCAGAGGGTAGTTCCATGGGATTACCTGACCGACTACACCCATTGGCTCGCTGAATACCAAGCTCATGGTTTGATTATCAATCATCACTGCTTCGTCGCTGTGGGAGCGTATAACCCCTGCAAAGTAGCGGAAGTGGTCTATGGCCAGTGGGATATCAATATTTGAAGTTTCGCGAATTGGCTTACCGGTTTCCAGTGCCTCAAGGTGGGCGAAAAATGCTTTCTTTTCTGAAAGCATGTCTGCAATTCTGAGCAGTGCATCCTGTCGTTCAATAGCGGAGGTAAGTTTCCAGGTGGGGAACGCCTCTTCTGCCGCAATGACAGCAGCATCGACATCACTTGAATCGGCCAACGGTATGCGAGTCAGTAATTCGCCTGTAGCAGGATTGAGGCTGTCCATCGTACGCCCCGAGTTGCTATTAACCCATTCACCACCAATAAATAATTTATAAGATTCCTGAGGAGCAAAGCGCTTAGTGGGTCGGCTCATATCTATCTCCAGATAATTAGAAGAGTAACTACTTGGGCTATTAAATAGCCCCAGCCAGATGTGGCTGTGCCTTACGATGGTGGGAATAATAGATAGGCAAAGATACAATTAGAAACAACTGCTCTTTGTCCTGGTTACAAATATGAATGGTATAGCCCGGTTAGACCTGAAACAGCTACGTATATTGGAAGCGCTACTGCAAGAGAGAAACCTATCGCGAGTAGCGGAAAAGGTAGGGTTAACTCAGCAAGCAATCAGTGAACAGCTGCGTAAGTTGAGGGAAGTATTTGATGACCGTCTGTTCATTAGGCAAGGTAACGGCATGGTGCCCACTCCTATTGCCGAACAACTGGGCGGTAGGATCAGCAGCATTTTAAAGGATGTAGAGTCACTGCTGACCCCAATAGCTTTTGACCCGGCAACCTATAAGGGGGTTTTTAGCATTAGCGCCACAGACTATGCGATTCAATCGGTACTACCCCAACTACTAGAGGTTGTCCGTAAATCTGCCCCAGAGCTTAAAGTTATCGTTAGGGATTTTGAAACAGATAACCTAAATCAATTAATGGTTGCCGGCGAGATCGATCTCGCGCTCACTTTCCCTGATTTCATCCCGGATGACCTGCCTTACAAACTGTTATTTGAAGAGCAACATGTCTGTATTGCAGGAAAAAAATCTTCTCTAAAGGGCAGGTCATTAACTTTGGCTGACGTAGCAGAGCTTCCACAATTGATTATTTCACCTTCTCGCCCGAACTTGAGAGGGTCTCACGATGAATGGTTTGCTATGCAAGGACTAAAGCGCAATATCGTAATGTCAGTACCTTGCTTTTCAGCCGCACCAGATATTATTGCTGCCACTGACACAATTGCTTTTTACCCCTCAAGATTGTTGCCCAATAAGAAAGTGATTCCTCTCAATCTGGATACACAGACCCCAAAATTTGAAGTCATTGCAGCATGGCATAGCCGATCTAATCACAGCCAGCTCCATATGTGGGTAGTTGATCAGCTTATGAGATTATTTAAAAGTGAGATTTCACAATAAGTGGCAATATTCTGGAATTATCGATTCCAGGATAAGGTGTCGATTTCTCGTCTTAGTGAGCAGCTCTCCGGAATGAAGAGCTGCTCACTGTAGTAGTAAATCAAAGCTTTGAACTCTCAATTGGCTCAAGCAATTTCTCTATAGTTATGCGTGGGACTGGATATAAATCGTTACTCGCTTTTCTATATGGCCACTCTCAAACAGAATTATTTGATTCCTTAAGCTCCGCCTGACACTCTTCGATCTTCTTGTTTTGGCCAATCAAACTGCGGCGTTTGAACCAGAAAATTATGGCACCTAATGGGAATCCTGCGGTAAGAATTAGTGGAGCATGCTCACTTGCGGATACCGCTCCGCCTCCAAAAAGCTGGAAGCTGAGGAGCTTTATTTGGTAAGCCCCAGTGGTCCAGTTAAGCTTGATTGCCCCGACACTAAATAGGATAAATAGTATCCATAACCATTTGCGCTTTTGTAGTGGTGTTCTAATACAGACTACCAGCGTTATAAGGATAAATATTGGGGAAATAATGGTCATCGCCAGCACTAAATAGTGTAAATGGGATTTGTCGGATAAGGTGAAACGGTTCAATTCCTTTTGTGATGCCAGTGTTTTATAAACATTAAGCCCTATAATGGTAGTCTTTCCCTCCGATCGCTTAATTGCTGCATTTGCCAAGGCCCAGCCACCTTCAAAGTGATACTCGAAGATGAAATTTCCAATCCAAGTGTCATTGGTGGCTTGTGCTTCTGAACCAATTAGCTCAGTGGAAAGCAGGTTCCCCTCTGGGAGGTGGCTGAGCATTTTTTCAAGTAATTCAGGTGTGAGTTCATCAGCCAGCTCTGGATCGACAAGACTTACCACATAGTCGGAATCCTTTTGCATAAATCTGCCAATATAATTTTGGGCGAAGTTTGCATCTTCCTGTGATATCAAGCTGTTCTCCGAAAGCTCGGCAGATGTCAGTTGAGAATAGATTAATATGGTGAATACGAGGAGTTTCAGAATGCACTTCATTGTTACCTCTTAATAGTACGCGGGTTATAAAACTAATGGTTGTCGCCAAATGGTAAATTTCTGGGGGCTGCCATGCCGAGGTGAGCTTTCATCAGTACCTAGTGGGCAAAGGTGATATCCAATAGGAATGTGTGCATGATAAAGCTGGTATTCAAACATGCCAACTGGCTACAGCTTAAGGGATAACTTAATTAGTGGTGGAACCTATATTCACTAAACCTGTGTCGTCACCTTCTAACGGAAATCAGTAAAGAGTTCGTTGTGATAGATAAAGTGGCACCTGTGTACAACTTACGAAACTTACCGATCGCGAGATTACTACGGCAATATAAATCTTAAATGGCTTGATGCGTCGAAAGCATCTAAGAGGAGTAGGATTTAAATAGTCACTATTAGCATGAAGGTTCAAAAACACAGGAGCTTCTGCGAAGAGATATATTTTCTGCAGAAGAATATCAAGTAAGTGCCGAAAAATGCCGAATACTTTAGAGGGAGGAGTATGGCTAGAGGTTATATCGCTGTTGGTATTCAAGGCATCATAAGAATTATAATGATCCTTTAAATAGGGAGCCGAATATGAAGCAGTTTTTCGGAAAAACATTGACAACAATTTTACCACTAATTTTTTTGTCAGCCTGTAGCGGAGGTGGTGGAAGCGGTTCGAGCGATGGTGGTTCGAACAGTGGCAGCCCCAATAGTCCATCCAATCGTACGCCCGTGTTCTTATCCTCAAGCGAAATAGCTTTCCGGGAAGATGGTTCCGGTGCTCTACTCACACTATCGGCTAGTGACGCTGATGGAGACAGTATCAGTTACAGTATTATCGGTGGTGAAGATCAGTCCCGTTTTTTAATCGAGAATGGAAACCAGTTACGCTTTGGCTCTGCACCGGATTTCGAAAATCCTGCCGACTCAAATGGAGATAACGTCTACCGGGTAACGGTCGAGGCCAGCGATGGTAACGGCGGCCAATCAACCCAGGAAATTGTAATTACCGTTGTTGATGTTAATGATGGCGCTCCAGAATTTTCTTCTGCAGCTGAGATCACAGTCAAAGAAGGTGTTAGCGGTATTTTTTACACCGCTACGGCTAAGGACCCAGATAAGGACGAGGTTACCTATTCTTTGAGCGGTGGTGCTGATGTTGCGTTGTTTTCTATTGATTCAACTAGTGGAGAGCTGCGTTTCAACACGGCCCCAGATTTTGAGTCGCCTGCGGATAGTGACGAGGATAACAATTATCAGCTGTTCATCAGTGCCGCCGATAGTGAAGGGCTCGCGAAGCAGCTTTCGTTGCAGATCGCTGTAACTAATCTACCGGCACCTTCGGCTCGCATCATTTTCCCGACCGGCGGTGCCAATATGGGTGGGAAGCTTTCCAGTATCGCTCTTACTGCCAGGGTGTTCAACCTAGAAAGTGGTGAGAATGCCTCTGAGCAATTGGTTAATATCCTTCTCGATGGACAGTCACCGACTGCGGACACAGCTTCTCCTTCAACCTGGTATCTTGATACTCCAATTAGTGAAGGTAGACATTCTTACGCTCTCTCAAGCCAGTTCGTCACTGGTGAAACGGTTCAAGAATCAATCATCGTCAAGAACGAGCTGTCAATCTCGTACCCAATCGGTGTGTCCTATGACAACTTTTACGGAGGCTGGTATTTCGCCGACGCCTTTTTAGGAACGATATTTGAGGTAGGCAGTGCGCGTCGAGTGATTTCTGGGCCATCGGTTGGTTCAGGCCCGACATTCGATCCGATCGATATGGAACAAAACTTCCCTGAAATACGCAGCAATCCTGCCAATGACTACTTTATCGTATTAGATGATAACGGGAGTATCTACTCTGTCCAACGCGACAGCGGTGACCGCACGCAATTGACCAAATGGGTATCGGGAGACCTCACCTCACTGACCCTGACGGGCTCTGGAGGTGAAGCTTACACCACAAGAGCAGCGGGAACTTATGGAGAGATTATTAAATTTGATCTGTCGAGCGGGGATTACTCCGTGATATCCAGCTCAAACTCATCATCTCCGACGGGTACTGGTGCAGATATGGTGTACCCGAAGGGTGTTGCATTAGATGAGGCGAATGGACAGCTGTACGTGGGTGATGATAGTACCGACTCTATTCTTAGGATAGATATTGCCAGCGGCGATAGAACGACAATAAGCGGTAATGGTATTGGTAGTGGTGAACCTGTCTACCAGCCAATGGATTTAATCGTCGATTTTGATAGTAATCAAATTTATGTCGCCAACGGTAGCGCCCAGAATATTCTGCAAGTGGATATTGCAACTGGTAATCGATCAGTTGTAACTAGTTGGACTAAAGGTAAAGGGTTGCGACTTGAAAACCCTTGGTCAATTGGCCGGGGGGCTGATAGCGATCGTTTGCTGGTTTCTGGAATTCTTATCGATCCGGTGCTCATGTCCGTTGACACCATTACTGGTGATCGTGCAGAAATTTCCTCCAACCATGTCGGGACGGGACCCAGCTACAGATGGCACGATGTGAGCTATAGTCGTTCGACCGACCGGTTATTGGTGGTCTCCCAAAGTAATCACGCAGCTGCGGAAATAGATTTGCAGAACGGCAACCGTACCATTGTGTCTTACTTTGATCCGAACGACTCGCCGCGCGTGGTAGCGTCTACAATCGTTTCCGGCGAGTCAGGTCGCAACGCCTATATATTCGATGAATACTCCGATCGATTGCTCAAGATTGATCTAGAAAGCGGTGAACCCGAGGTAGTCTCTGCTTCAGATATAGGTGAGGGTCCTGAGTTCTACGGTCTCGTAGAGGCTATGGAGTTGGATGCCACTAACAATCGTATGCTTTTATTACAGGCCTCAGGGCTGATGAGCGTCGACCTTGACAGCGGTGACAGGGAAATTATCTCCGATAACTACACTGGCTCCTCGCCCTTCTTTGACTCCGTCGAGGGCTTAGCACTGGATCTCGTTAACAACCGAGCCTTTGTCAGCGATTCTCGAGTCGGTGATATCGGAGGCATCTGGCAGGTGGATCTGGCTACTGGCGACAGGAAAATTATTGCTGCGCCAGTGCACGGTGGTACCACAGACCAGATTCCTACTGACGTTGTCTTGGATTCAACTGGTAACCGTCTTCTGGTAGGTACTGAAAGTGGAAGTCTGGTAGCCATCGACCTGGATGGGTTTTCACAATCAACCCTCTCCAGCGGTAAGGGGTGTGATAGCGACTGTCGAGGTGGTGGTGTTGCAGTGGCAAGTCTTGACTCCCTGACCATTGATGCAGATGGCCGCAGAATCTTTGCCTATGACAATGGTATGTTTGGTGTCAGAGGAGTCGTTGTTATCGACTTACGTTCTGGCCAACGTGCACTAGCTTCCAAATAACGAGCAACAGGGTCCCTGCTCTAAGGGGCCCTATTTCTCTACCCTGAAATGTGGATTTTAATTTTTCGCAGAGACTATAAAGTGGTTCTCAACCAATACTGTAATTTCTACTGGGATGGCAGTATGCCTATGTCGACTTTGTAAGCTTCCAAATAATTTAATTACTTCTCTGTATTCAATATTGGGTAGCCTAAATTCTCCTAAACTTTTTTCTTGGCTTATCTATTTTTTTAAAAAAGCTCAGCCACTTCCTTTTTAGCGGCAACAGCATAGGTAATCATCAGGTTCTCTTGATTAACATCGGTCAAGTAATCGATATCCCTGTGCATTTCCTTCAAAATGGAAAAGTTATCGGTGTCAAGATTGTATGACCACAGCTGATCGTTTTGATTGATTGAGTAAATCACATTATCTTCGATAACAAATCTCTTTTCGCTACCTTGATTAACCAGCTTCTCAATTAGTTGGTCTTCAGCAGGGCCGGGCTGCCAGAAGCGGTTCATATGGTCCATATAGATCAGCCGGCCATCTTTAGTCCTCTGGGCCCAGCTAACTGGTTTTTCATCGATAAACCTGGGCTCAAGGCTATCTAAATCGACTTCTGCAAATTTTGTAACCCCTTTAATCGTCAAGGATAATAACGCTGAATTATCGATACTGTCCCACTGGAAGAGCTGATCAACAGGCGCATTCAGGGGCAAGCCCTCTACACGGCCATCCAAGAAAATTTTATTGAGCTCATTATTGGCATTTACCAGAATACTTTCTCCATCGGCAGACCAATGGATACCGTCGATATTGGTATCGATTGGAAACTGCGATACCTGCCGTAAATCACTACCATCAGTCACCCACACCTGGTCTTCACCAGAGCGCCTGGAGGTAAACGCAATCAAGTTGCCATTGGGTTGGAAAATACTGTCATCCTCCCCGGAAATCGACCGTGTGGCGCTTGGGTAAATTGTGCTGACATCTTCTTCTGAAGGTGTGGTGCTAGCCCCAGGCAGGTTTAGCGGTATCGAGGCAATATCGCTATCGTATTGCCCTTTAATAACCAGTGCTCTATGTCCACCTGGATGAAAGTCTGGAGAGCTGGCAGACTGGTCCAGAGGTAACTGAATTCTACTGACCTTGCCATCATAGGTGAGAGAGAAGAGTCTTCGCCCTGTACTAAAGATTAGCTCATCCTCTCTCGGTGAAAAGTTAGGGGAAATGGCTCTGTGTTCAGATATCTCATCTGGATAGTCAATCGGATGGCTGGTTAAAAGCGCCCCCTTAGAATCCAGCATATCGATATAAAGCTGGCCATCTTGATGATAGCTGGTGACGGCTATTAAATCGTCATCGATTGAATAATCAAAGTGAGCTAGGTTTCCCTCTTCCAAGTCATAAAGTACCTGACTCGTGTTATCTCTCACTGAATATTTGATTAGCCGCCAATGATCAGATTCATTATGCAAAATAGCGAGGTCATTGTTATTTAACCATATCGGATTTTTAATGGCCGAGTTCTTACAGCGCATTAATACATTTGGTTGTTGCGGACTTACTAATGCCTCTTGGAAGTCCAGGCTTACCAGGTTGTAACAGGTATTCTGGGTTAGCGGTATGGTATAGTCTTCTTCCGGTGCTGTCTTATCCTGTGGAATAGAATCATCATTCTGCCAAATAATAAGAATTGGTTCATATAATGGGAAAGGAAGTGCTCTAAGTACACAGCATACACACCCATCAGGAAATATACATACAATTCCTGTAGATTGGGATAATGATATTAGGCGTGGTTATGATGGTTGGATTTTATCAGAGGGTACACCTTATCGTCATATGTTAGACCGGGGAGGAATATGTAATACCGTTGGAATGGTTTTGAAAAGTGGCCCAAACGGTTCTGTACTACCCTGTTCAACGTATTAGTGTGAAAGAAAGAGAGCCAAATTTAATCATTCGTAAGATTTTTAATTATTTAGCTGTGGGCTATGTTTATTTGTTTTCTCTGCATTGGGTGATGAATTAGACTTGAAAGATAAATTATTTTCTGGAAGGGGAGGGGCTGAATAAATATTTCCTATTGTATTTAAATTCTACTGGGAAAAAACGTCTTGTTGAAGATGAATCTATTTCTTTTTATGGTTCGAAATTAATCGCAAAGTGTTTGGCTAGATTTGGTGGCGTCGAAACTCCATCTGGGGTATCAAATGAGAATTTAAGCATAAGTCTTTCTAAGGCAAAAAATAACAACATGGTAACTTTGTCAACATCAAAAATTTATGGTTGAGGTTTGCGTTGCTTTGTAAATAATGATTTAGAAGTGCTAAGTGTTCAATAATTAATAAAGCTCAATGGTATTTCTTTTTTTTGGGTTCAGTAATAGTTCAGCGCTATTAGTAATTGGGGGCTATCATGGAAGATTTATAGTCGCCTATCACCGTTAGTTGGGGTTTTGCAGTTGGAGGAAAGTAATTCTTGACGCCATATTTTAGTTTAATGTGTATTAGTCCAGACTTGGTCTGTCAGTTACCGGTTTTCAGAAGGTGCTCTGATAGGTAAAGTTCAGTTTACGAGTTTTTCTTTGAGGTTTTTTGTCCTGATGAGTGTGGTTATTGTTGTACTATGTGAACCATTCATCCAGATTCTTTTGAGGATCCTCTATAGATCTTGCGGCGCAATGAGGGTTAGTGGAGTTCCTGAAAAATGGTTTTATGAAAGCGCTCATAGATACTGATCGTTAGTGTATGTCTGGTTGTTGTCTTGATATGTTCTATCTCGTTCATACTCAGGTATAACTAATAATTTGGTCTAATTCTAACTAAGAAAAGACAAATATTTATTAACGTAGCACATCGCTCAGTTTCCGCGTTTATTATGCTTGCCGATAGCTTAGTTCCGTAAGCTTGCTCAAGGTGAGGTCTTTGTTTTCTATTATAATATACAGCTCTCGAGTATTCGCCGATGGGAGTTGCTTCAGCAGTCCCGCAATTGCCTCCAGTAGTGATTAGCCTTCTCAGGTTTTAAATCAGGTTTTGTCAATTTTCACTTTGTTGGTAGTAGTATGTTAAGGTCCATCGCTTGGTTGGGAGAGATGCCGAATTTGCCAGCTAAGCTCTCCCTTTTCAATTGAACTTATTATCCGAAAGCAAGAAAATTTATCCAGCCCAGTGTTTATGCCCATTGCCCCAGGTGTTTTCTTTAACACCGAACACATTTCGGATATAGGAGCTGGTGTGCTTTTTGGCGTCCTTCCCCACTATATAGCCCAAAAGACCAAATCCACTAATAATTGCTACGTTCGCTGCTAAGTTTGGTGAAAGAAGATCAACAGTTTTGTGTACAGAGGCTATCGCTTTCTCCACTTTATCGAATCCGGTAGCTGCAAGGAGGCCACCTGTTATACCACCGCCAACAGTAAATTTAGATCCAACTACCATAGCTCCATCTATCGCAGCTTGTCTTGCATCGGGATTTTTTAAATCCATTCTATTATGTTTTGATCCTAGCCAGCGTATACCCGCAGTTTCACATAGCTCTTTGAGTTTTTCTTCTTTTGTGTTTTTTCCCCGGGGATTAGAAAAGAAAACGCTTTGATTTTCCAGGGTGTTTTGCATAGCAACTAATCTAGAAACGCTTGGCTGCTCAATCAGATGTTGTAGGGCTTGAGCAAATGTGCCAGCGCCCTCGCCATGCACTAGCCAGTTGATGGTGGCATTATTTGTCTGTGCCTGTTGGATAAGTGCAGCAAGTTTTCTACTATTGGATTTGGTCGAATGATCACGGTTTTGCCAAAATAGAGAGTAGTGTTTATTCCCTATATTTAGATCCTTGGGGTTTAGAGCGGCTTTGTAGGCAGGCACTATATGTTTAATAAGTAATCGGCCTGCCTCTTCCTTATCATCAAACGAACCACTAACTGCAGCGTAATGGGCATTATTCCAACGGTGATTGTAATCCATCGATCGCAATCGCCTAGAGTCAGTTGTCCATTCTTGCGTTATTCTATCTATTCTCACCCGGTAAAGTCCCGAGCTTTGATCTGTGTTATCTAAGGTATTGTCGCTGGTGACGGCAAGGAAGTGAATGCGAACATCACCTTGCGGAGTAATCAGGTAATTAATTTTTGCTCCGTCTATCTCTAAGTTTTTATTACTTAGACTTCTACCTCCGGGGGTCGTTGCTAAACTATAGATAGCTCTTATTAAATTGGTTTTATAGTAGTTGCCAATATACTCATTCTTAATTGTCATCCAAGTGTCGTACAATTGTGAAGATATGAATACATTGCGGTTAATATTAGGACTTTCACCGCTGTTGACAACGGCAATCCAACGAAGTGTATTATTTTTCATAGCTTGTCCTTGCTTAATGTAAAAATTAATCCAACCAGTCTGGCGGTGGGCTACCGGGCTTGGTGATAATTATATCTTCATCAAATTCACCACCTCTGTGCCACTCTGGATAAACCCAGGGCTCAAGTTTACGTTTAGTACTAGCTTTGTCATTCGGTCGCTGTCGTTGTACTTCAGCAAGTTGTTTTTTTATATTTATACCAAGCTGTAAGCTAACGCTATTACAAACTGCATCGCGAATACTATTCATAGCTACTAAGCAGTGTTTAGCTGGGGCATAGCCTAGATACCTAAAATTGAGTGTTAGATAGTGGGCTCTATCAAGAGGAATAAAGAAACTACTAGTAAAGTAGGTTTCATGATGGGGATTTTTTGTCAGAATTTCTGGAGAATTAAGGCGATGTCTCTCAAGAAAGATTGCTGTAACCTCACCTAATTTATAAAGTTTCCAATTAACAGGGGCTTTTTGCACATGATCGTTAGGGTTACCAGGGCCCCAGTAATATAGGCAGCGCATAACAACCTGTTCAAAGTGCTTGGGATTTAAGCAGCTCATACTGTGGGGAAGGGTGTCGTGGCGATTTAAGATTAGATTAAAATCAATAGTGCCAATGGGACGGCTGCGCCAGATAGGTCCAAAAAGTTCCCAGCTTCGTTCCATTAAGCACTGCCTGGCAACACCTTCACGCTCCATGTCTTCGCAATCACTACCATTATTATAATCACTATTGTCAAAAATATTAATTTTTTCAGGGTAGTTCAATTTGAATTCTGCAAAGCTATCGTGACAAGTGTGAGGAGGGAGAAAAAATTTAACGCGGTTTCCTGAGAGATCAATGGAAATCTTCTCTCTTTCATTGCGATGTGGTATATAGGGATGTCGGCGGGAAGCAAACAGACGCTCTAGCATTTTGGAATAAATCCTTTGAGTACTTGCTAAGCATTATTCTAATAGACGAATATTTTTGATACATTAAAAATCTATCATTAAATTGAGATGTTAGTCACATAGAGATACCAGTAAAGAGAAATTTCTTGCACGACCGTTTCAATAATTCCTAATGACTACCCTTATTAAGCAATAAGTCATAATTAGCTGTATATAAATGTAGTTGCACCGTTGATATGGAAGGGAATCTGTTATGGCTTGCAACAGGGTGTAGCTTCTGAAGAGTATTTTTCTGCACCTATTCCCTAAAATGTACGGCACTGAGGAATAGTACTTCTGTCCAATCTGTTGATGACGCTGGCTTCTTGGATTTTGTTGCCCTTACTGCGAGTATGAAAAACATCGACACCTCGGTTATCGCAATCTTTAACAATGTGATTGGCACCGACGTCAGACTTCGCTTATCCCCCTGTACGATTTTTGACTTCCCAAAGCTCCCCTTAAGGTCCGGCTGCTTGATATGTTTCTGATCACCTAGATCAGGAAAGGTATTTCCTTTATGAAGCTAGCTCGTTATCTGGGTATCACTCGCTATGCTGCTAGGCACTTGAAGCAGAGGTTCATACAGGTAATGTTGGAGCGGGGCCAGCGGTATAAGCTGTCCGGTCTTATTGAATTAGATAACGGCTATCCCGGCGGCGAGCATACCGAATTTAAGCGTGGTGCAGAGTCAAGGGAAAAAATTCCCTTTTCAGCTGCAGCGCAGAGATCGCGAATGGGTATTCATGCTTCAATACCATTAAGGAAGCTGGTTGTTTGCATAACCATATTGTTTACGGCACTGATCAATTTTCTGTCGAGAAACCTGAGTTCTATTGGATGAATACGCTATTTGGTAATTCTAAGAGTGCATCGCGTGACACCCATTATGCGATTAGCCCGAAGATACTTAGCGATGTTTGACAGAATTACAATATAGATTTATTCTGGAACTAGATTTCTCGGTATTCATCCCCAGTCTTGTTTACGCTTCTGTGTAGTGGTCAACTATTTCCATGCAGTAAGTTAAGTTTTTCTTCCGCTTTTGTAGTAGCATGATCGGGGTATTTCAAACGCTTTGCAGACCAGTTTCACAGGCTCCTGCTCACTAAACCGGTCTATCCAAGAGAGCGGTAGACTTTTTTAGTATCTCTTTCTCCCTTTCCAGGTGATTTATACGGGCTTCAAGATCCTGAATTTTCGGCTGCTTAGTGGTAAGCGCTCTACTTGCAGGCGTCTTTCCACTCCGCTCTGCCTCTAGTTGCTTCACCCAACGGCAGATAGCCGTCGTAAGTAATTTCGCGCGGCCAGGAAGGCACCTCAACTTTTCTGCATCCCTGTTTAGGCTGCCCACTCCCGATACCACCCTAATATTTCTTAATAATTTGGGCGTGAGCAGTCCTCATGTTTACTGCTTGCTCTCCCGGCGCTCCAGGTCTTCCCGCTCACGGTCGATTAGGTTTGCCCACTCATCGGCAAGGTGAGCGCCGATAACTGCCAGCTCTTGGCTGGTGGTGTTGCTCTTGGATATCAGGCTAATACTATGGAAAAGAGTCCGTAGCTTGTTTATTGACTCTAGGCTGAGATTTGCGATATCGATTGAACGATCAAGGAGGTTATCTGCTTGAGGGGTAGATACGACTGGGGCTTGGTTTGCCATGACTTGGGCTCCTTGTATAAGTGAGCCGCTGCTTTTGAGGTTCCAATCTCAATTGGGCGGCGGGCTGTATGGGTTGGAACTACCGCTACAAGGGAACGACGGGCACAAGGCCCCCCAAACCGCCCACCATAATATGCGGGTGGTCGCTAATTTAGTGCCCCAAGTACCAAGTTTAGCGGTGACTCTTATTCACAATCATCTTTAAGATCTCACGAAAGGTGCTGAATTCCTGTAAAGCAGCTACGCATTGTGAGCTACAGTGGTCATAAAGTTATCTAGGACTTTTCGGGTCCCTTTAATCGGATGCCAAAATGACGCATCAAGACCTTATTGCCGGCTGCCAGAAGGAATGGGATCTGTTTGTTCATCACCCATTCGTTAACCAACTTGGCGATGGTAGCTTAGACAAGACATGCTTTCAGCATTACTTACAGCAGGACTACCTGTATCTGATTCAATATGCTCGCGCCTTCGCTCTTGCGGTATTCAAATGCGAGAATCCCGTACAAATGCGGGCCACCATATCGTCATTATCCAACTTGATAGAGCATGAATTCAGCTTACATATGGACTATTGCCTTGAGTGGGGTTTACAGGAGTCTGACGTTATGGATATCCCTGAAGGGTTTGCTACGGTTGCTTATACCCGCTATCTAATTGATGTGGGTTTACAGGGAGATCTGGCTGATCTTTATGGCGCGCTAGTACCCTGTGCGCTGGGTTATGCGCACATTGGCCAGTTTCTTTCTCAGCGAAGTACTAATACGACAAAAAGTGATCCTTATACGAAGTGGATTGAACTCTACTCAGGCCCTGAGTGCCAGAAGGCGGCCAAATTAACTACAGATTTTTTCAATGAGTTGATTGCCGAAATACCTAATGAATCACATCGCGCCAAGCAACTTCAGAAACATTTCACTACAGCTACCAGGATGGAAATTGCTTTCTGGCAACAAGGGCTTGATCTATCAACTTGAGTCGAATAATAGCTTTTCAGCTCATAGGCAAGGCCACGCAAAACTCGCGTGATTAAAAAGTTGGTTTAGCTGTAGAGAGTAAAAACGCCTTACTTAAGGGGTTGCCCCACCCAAAATGAGTTATAGGTTTTTAGGGTGTGGTACAGGTAATAAAAAGGCCAACCTTGCAATTGACCTTCTTCGATTTGATGGAGATGACGGGAGTTGAATCGTTTGCTGTAGCTATCGTATTTGCTCGGTTTTTATTTTGTTTAATCACAAAAGCCGAAAGAAAACCCCAGTACTAAAGCAAAGTAATCCCCAGTTTGGCGCGTAATTTATCCGGATCAACTGTGCCCTAGGCTCTCTCTATGCGTCATGCCTCAGCAGGCATTCTTGGGGCGCTTACTGATGTGAAAAAAACCTTTATCGATGTCAACAGGCGAGCGGCCTCCTTGTTTGTGGATAAACCTTCCTCTCATGTATAAGTGCGTCCTCTGTGTATTGTAAAGAGTGCATCACATGATCGATGGTTGAGGCTTTGTTCTTTTTGAGGTGAGAGGCTAAGTGGGTTCTTTAAGGTATTTTTTTAAGTTGGTTAATGGGTAGAAATGTGCGTATTCCTAACACAATATTGATCTGACCCCACTTATTTAGAAGGCTCCGACAGGCATTGAGCCTGCCGGATGAAAAACGTCCAGCACCTAGCAAGTAGCTAATAGGGAAATCGAGACTATCTATTGCTAGTCACTCTTTTAGAGCCGACGTACATTGCAAATAACCGAAGGCCGATGGAAATTAAGACAAGCATACTTGGTGCAGTATAAGCGGGCATTGCCTTTAATTGGGTGATATCTCTTTGAAGGGTTATCGTTTGATGTGGATTGGACTGGTGCTTTGGAACCTGAATGACGTTTTTCTTAAGTAATTTATCGAACGACTCGATTTCTCCCGCAAGCATATCCAGGAGTTCCAACTCGGTCTTGCCGTCCCATGGTAGCTGTTTCCTATATGCGTCAACTGCTTTACCAAGCTTGTTCCATTCTTCTGCGAGGAAGGCTTCAAGTGATGAGAGGGTCCTAAGCTTCGAGTTCATGGATTGATTGGCTCGGTAGGCGTTTTGTCCATGAGCGCCACTCGCCATAATTCCACCAAAGTGCTGTACGTTATGTTTGGCAGTATTCAGGTTCCTGCTGATTAAGCTGAGTTGATCCAAGGTGTGGACCAGAGTCTGATCAAGTCTCGGATCTTTATCCTTAATCGCTGCCAGAGCGGTATTAACCAGTCGACTCACCTGTATCTTGGTTGCATGTTCGTTGATAGACATACCCTTTTATCCTCCTAAATCCATTGAAGAATGTGTTCCACCTCTCTGATTTGAGATGCATGTGCCACATTCAATTTTCTCCTTGATGAATACGCGAATTCTAAATCAAATCTGCCGAGTGTCGTGGTCGAATAGAGTACGAGCCATTGCACGGAAGCCGTGGGCAGTCTTGGTTTGATTGTCATCGCCCTGTGACCTGAGTGCAGTCCTCACACCGTTATCAGGCAGTGGACGGCTCTGGCATCGAGCTGATGGGAAAACATATTTGCCAAAGCCTGTTAGCGGCTCCAGTTCTTGCAGTAAGGCTAGAGCCTGTTCAGCAAGAGGAATAATGTGTGGCGGGTCCATTTTTATTTTTTCGCTGGGCAGTTCTATGTGCTTGGCATCCCAATTGATTTCCGCCTACTCAAGTTTTCGCAATTCTCCAGGGGGGCAGAAGAGGGGAGGGGATAGTTTTAGGGCTGCTCTTACTACTGGGGAGCCCTGGTATTCGTCTATGGCTGTTAGTGAGTGCCCAACTTCAGCAGGGTCTGTAATTGCTGTCAGATGCTTTTTCTTGGTGGCTGTGAGTGCGCCGGCCAAGTCTGTGGTGGGATCACATTCGGCCCTTCCGGTATTTGTAGAGCCAGTATGCACGTTGGTACAAGATGCAGCTGTCAGCTCCCCTTCCTGACATGCCAGTAACAATGCCCTCGTAATAAAATCGGGCACCCAGAGTTAAAAATATAAGAAGTAGAGCTCGGCTCCAGGTTTGTCTTTGCAAAGATGATGGTATCCGTTATTGATGGGGTGTATAACAAATTCCATTAATAGTTTATGGGGGCTAGCTTTTTAGTCTATAAATTGAGCTGAAATTTCGGCCTAGGCTAGTTGTGTACCTCAGGCTAGGGCCCATATCTGGTGGCAGTTGCAACCTTCACCGATTGGGCCTACTTAGCAATTATCAGGTTGACCAGTAATGTGTCAGATTGGTGCTGAGTAGAGGGCCGTGGAGCTTCTCAAGCAGAATTGAATTCTTGAAAGCCACAGTGTAAACATCAAAAGTATCAATAAAATCTCAATCTATTCTAGTAATTTGGTTTATTGGTGGGCCATTATAAATATACTTTGTAGTTAATGGTTCCTACTGGCCAATATCTTCATGCCAGATTTCAGGATATTGCTGAATAAATTGATTCATAAGACCAATACATTCAAGATTATTAAGAACAACCAAGCTTACACCTTCAGATTTGAGTAATGATTCATCACCTAGGAATGTTTTATTTTCACCGATAACAATATTCTTAATTCTGAATAGACGTATGGCCCCACTGCACATCGGGCAGGGTGATAAAGTCGTGTAAACGGTGCACTTTTGGTAATCGGTAGAACACAATTTTCCCATATTTTCCAGTGCGCTCATTTCAGCATGCTTGATAACACTGTTTTGCTGGACGTGCTGATTGTAACCTTTGCCGATAATTTCACCATTCAGCACTATTACACAACCGACAGGAATTCCTCCCGTTGCTAAACCTTTTCGTGCCTCATTAATGGCTTCTTGCATGTAAGCGCCATGGTTAGCTTCACTCATTACAGCTCTCTGTTTTAGGTATTAAGAATATTTTAATCAAAGAATGTAGAGCATATTATTAATACATCACTGCATTAGTGAGCTACCGACTAGAATCAGTGTAAACAGGCGCTAGGTTGAGCTATGTCGGCGATATTTGGGGGGCTGAAAGGGGACTCAGTTAATTGGCGATATGTTTCATAACTTGATTCTGCATCGCTGTGAGTTGCTAGCATGTGTCTTCCTTGCTGCTAATGATCACGCCTTTTTGCAGATGATTTAAATAACTTCTTTTTAAACAGTTGTTTGGATTTTAGGGGCTGATTTTAGAGGCTATAGAAAGATAGGCCGGTAAATTTACGTGTCATTAAAGTGACTGGAGTGATCGTCCTAGATTTGTGAGCTGGCCGGTAACCCAGTGGTTTTTAATTGGTTTGTTTAGTGCTATCTAACGGGATTCTTGAATTGTTAGCAACCTGAATAAACGCTAATGATGAGCTTTTTGAGACCGTCAATATTCGCCATCAATAAGCTATACCAAAAATTTTCGTCGGAGGAAGATTGAGTAGGGAGTCGACCAAGCAATAAAAAAGGCCAACCTTGCGGTTGGCCTTTTTCGATTTGGTGGAGATGGCGGGAGTCGAACCCGCGTCCGTCAGCACTCTGCCAGAGGCTCTACATGCTTAGCTCCGTCTATTGATTTAACCCATTACAGCCCGGCGGTCAGGACGTATAGGGCGATCCCGTAAAGTGTTTAACCGCTTGCCCACGAGTATGGCTTGCGGCGATCCAGTTCTGTATAACAGTCTACAGCGCGATACTGGAACCTTGCTGAAGACTGCTAAGGGACGAACCCTTAGTTAGTGCTTCACAAGCTGCTTACGCAGCGAGTTGGGCACCGTAGTTGTCGTCGTTGGCAACTAATAAAATACAGCTTTGGATTTACGTGATTCGCTGCCATCACGGCATGCACCCAAGGTTTCGTCACCGGCGTCGAATCCAAGTCATCCCCGATAAGAAACACTCTCGTGTGTCATCTAAGTATACCTCAAACTCGGGCATTGCAATAAATTTTTATGCGCCAAGGATTTTTGGGAACTTTGATCAGGAGCAGGGGGAAAGCGGAGTGCCCCGGCAGCGGTGGCCGCCGGGGGAGTTAGAAAGGGCTTACAGTATCGATTGGGCGAAGGCTACCAGAATCAGCAGTGGGCACACGATGCGCACATACCAGGGCCAGATCTTCCAGAACAGGGTGTGCTCAATATCTTCGTGGCCTTTCTTCAGCTCGCTCAGCAGCTGGTCGCGGCGCCAGATCCAGCCGGCAAAGATACACAGCGCAATACCCAGCAGGGGCTGGCCGTATTCAGTACTGATGCTGACTGCCAGTCCAAACAGGCTGTCGAAGTTGTAAATAATGGTGCTGCTGATGGCAAAGATCACCAGGCCCACCCCTGGAGTGGCAATACGGCGGGGGATGCCCAGGTTCTCAATAGAGAAAGCCACCGGTACTTCCAGCATAGAGATAGAGGAGGTGAGGGAGGCGATCACCATCAGGGCAAAGAAGGCAATGGCGACGAACACGCCGGCTTCGCCCATGGTATCGAACAGCGCTGGCAACACCTGCAGGATCAGGTTGGGCCCGGCAATCAGGGCGCCGTCAGCAGCGAAGATCTGGGTGCCGGCTTCCTGGGCCACATACATCGCGGGCAGGATCAGCAGGCCTGCGGTGAAGGCGATCCCCACATCGATCAGAGTGACCAGGGCGCCGAGGCGCGGCAAGCTCTCTTGCTGGCTCAGGTAAGAGCCGTAGATCAGCATAGTACCCACCCCTAGAGACAGGGAGAAGAAGGCCTGGCCCATGGCAGAGATCAATAGCTTCGGGGTGAAGTGACTGAAGTCTGGCATCAGGTACACCTCCAGGCCGGTAAAGGCACCGGGCTGGGTGAGTACATAGGCGATCAAAAGCAGCAGCAGGATAATCAGCGAGGGCATCAACAGGGTGGACCAGCGCTCAATGCCCTTCTCCACACCGCTGGCAATAATCAGCATGGTGAGACCACTGAAGATTGCGGTAAAGATCAGGTTGCGCTGGGTACTGTTTTCAGTGAGCCATTGGACGGCTTCCTGGGCGCCAAACAGGGCGGCGAAAGGCTCGGCCAGGTGGGCCACCATCCAGCCGGCCACAATAGCGTAAAAGCTCAGAATCAAAGAGGCTACCAGGATACCGCCAAAGCCGGTGAGACCACCGAAGAAGCGGCTCACAGGGCCAATAGAAATAGCTCGCAGTGCTTGTACCATATTGCGCCGCGCGTAACGGCCAATGGTAAGTTCGGCCATCAGCGCCGGGTAGGCGAGGGCGAAGGCCAAAAACAGATAGGCCACTACAAAGGCGGCGCCGCCGTTGCTGGCGGCTTTGGTGGGGAAGCCCCAAATGTTGCCGAGACCAACGGCGGACCCGGCGGCGGCCATCAAAAAGCCAATATTCGAGCTGAACTGTCCTCGTGGTGCACTCATAGTAAATCCCGTAATTATTCTT
Source organism: Microbulbifer mixtoriginis (SeqCode) (assembly GCF_052466865.1). Classification (NCBI taxonomy): domain Bacteria; kingdom Pseudomonadati; phylum Pseudomonadota; class Gammaproteobacteria; order Cellvibrionales; family Microbulbiferaceae; genus Microbulbifer; species Microbulbifer mixtoriginis (SeqCode). The sequence goes on along the minus strand of NZ_CP174293.1, from coordinate 4,342,623 downwards.
CTAGTTGTCTCTGTGCACTACTTGTGCGTGGCGCGCATCAGGCGCTGCTTTTCACGGTTCCAATCCCGTTTTTTCTCGGTTTCGCGTTTGTCGTGCATAGCCTTACCCTTGGCCAGGCAGATTTCGCATTTGACCAAATGGCCCTTCCAATACAGCGCGGTGGCAACCACGGTGTGCCCCTTTTGCTCCACGGCGGCGATCAGCTTGGACAGCTCGCGCTTGGTGAGCAGCAGGCGACGGGTGCGGTCGGGCTCGGTCACATAATGGGTGGAGGCGCTGGCAAGCGGCTGGATATTGGAACCCAGCAGCCAGGCTTCGCCATTTTTAAAAATGACATAGCTGTCGGTGAGCTGGGCCTTGCCCTCACGACAGCTTTTCACTTCCCAGCCCTGCATCTCAACGCCCGCCTCAAACTTCTCTTCTATGAAGTAGTCGTGACGGGCCTTCTTGTTGAGGGCGATGGTATTGGATGTTTGCGCTTTCTTTTTCTTGGCCATGAAAACTTCTAGTGACTAGATAAAACTGTGTCCAAAAAACTTCAGGGCCACGGTGTTGATAAAGATCAACAGCAGTATCAGAGGGATAAAGGTGCCCAGGGAGAAGTTTACGTATTTTTGTGAGAAAGAGCCGGCAAAGGCGGAGTCGCCTTCCTGCAGCTCTTTGTCAAAGTTGGCTTTCTTCCATTTGTAGATCACAAACAGGCACACCAGCAGGCCGTTTAAGGGCAGGATGGTGTCGTAGAAAATGATCTCCACTAAATCGAAGAAGGACTTGTTAACGCCGGCCAACTGTACAAATTCAGTGAACCAGTTGACCATGCCAAAGGAGACGGCGCAAGCGATGGCCAGTACAAACTGTACTCCGGCAACCCAGTAAATGGCTGTTTTACGCTCCATATCGCGCTCGTCGCGCAGGGTGGCGATAGGTACTTCAATAATGGAAACCAGGGACGTGATCGCTGCTACCAGAACCAGGAAGAAGAAGATTGCAGCCACGGCACTTGCGCCGGCATAGCCGATGCTGTCCTGTAGGGCAAGGAAGATCTTCGGCAGGAACAGGAAGATCATTCCGGCAGAGGACTCGCTTAATTCGGAGGGATCAATCTGCGGGTTGAAGTGGAAGATACTCGGCAGAATCAGCAGGCCCGCAGTAAAGGCCACCATGGTATCGGTAATGGCAACGGCGCGGGAGGAGCCGGGGATAGAGTCCCGCTTCTTCATATAAGAGCCGTAGGTGATCATGATGCCCATACCCAGAGACAGCGAGAAGAAGGCCTGGGCCATGGCTTTGCTCACCACGTTGCCATCAATTTTGCTGAAGTCTGGCACCAGGTAATACTTCACACCGAGGATGGCGTTATCCAGGGTCAGGACAAAAATCACCAGGCCCAGCAGCATTACAAACAGCATCGGCATCAGGGTTTTTGCCGCACGCTCAATACCGTCTTTAACTCCCATAGCGAGGATGGCGTTAATAATCAGCATCAGTACTACCAGGTAAATAAATACCTTGGGTGTATTGATAAAGTGGATAAAGAAATCCTGGGTGGCGAGCAGGTTGAGATTACCGGTGACGGTTTCAATCAGGTACCCGAGTACCCACACAGTAACCACTAAATAAAATACCGCGATCATAAAAGGCGTGATCAAGGCTAGCCAGCCGGGGATACGCCACAGGTGTGAACCGTTGGAGAGTTGACGATAGGCACCTACCGGGTCTTTATCGGAGCGGCGCCCCAGAGCCAATTCCGCCATCATAACCGGCAGGCAGATCAGAAAAACAAAGAGCGCATAGACCAGTAGGAAAGCACCGCCTCCGCTCTTGGTGGCCGCTACCGGGAATGCCACCAGATTACCAATACCAACTGCGGAACCAGCTGCGGCCAGGATAAAGCCCAGCCTTGACCCAAAATGCTCTCTCACTGCGGTCATAGTACTCTCGCTATTATTTTTTATCAGATACAGCTTTCGTTTTTGTTATTCCAGCGGGGCCGGGTATGTCCCGCTGGCAAAAAATGCGATTGTTGCAGGAATTCTCTTGCTTGAGTAGCGCCGACTGGCAAAATTAGCGGCCGAACGACAATCCCAGGCGATTTCGCCTGGCGGACTGGATTTGACAACAGGAATGACTGAAATAGAGCGCAGCGCGCTGGTGATGTACAGCGCGGAACAAATGTTTGATCTGGTCAATGATGTGGCCAGCTACCCACAATTTTTACCGGGGTGTCGCGGTGCTGAAATTCTGCATCGGGACGAAGAAACCCTGGAGGCACGGTTGGATTTATCGCGCGCGGGTATTCGTCAAAGTTTTACCACGCGCAATCAACTGGTGCGTCCCACCAGCATGACTCTGACCCTGGTAGACGGTCCCTTCGAAAATTTTACCGGGCATTGGATGTTTACTCCCCTGGCTGAGAGCGCCTGTAAGGTGACTTTTTCACTGTCGTTCTCCATGAAGAGCCGTTTGATCGCCGCCGCCGCGGGTAAGCTTTTTAGTGATCTGGCCAATCAAATGGTGGCGGTAATGTGTGAGCGTGCCGAGGACATTTACGGGAAGCCGCAATGACAGAAGAAAAAATGATTTCGGTAGAGGTGGTTTACGCACTGCCCCATGAACAGCGGTTGATGCGGCTACTGGTAAAACCGGGCACTACGGCAAGGGAGGCTCTGATTCGTTCGGGTATTCCAAAAGAGTATCCGGAAGTGGACCCGGATAGTGCCAAGATGGGTATCTTTGGCCAGGTTCTGGGGAGCAAAGGATTGGCGCCGGCAGAGAGCTACGAGTTGCAGCCGGGCGATCGGGTGGAGGTTTACCGCCCGCTGATCGCCGATCCGAAAGAGGCGCGCAAACAACGCGCCGAGAAGGCCAAGCGTATGGCCGAGAAAAAGAAAGGTGCCGAAGAGGCTTAGGTTTAGGGCCAGTCAGCCGGCTGCAAGTCACCGCTGGTGGCTACCAGGGAGTCTTCGTCAAAATAAACGCTAAAACGCTCCTGGCTGATATCACCCTTCTTGTCGCGAATGCGGTTAACGTAGTCCCAGCGGTTGGGATTGTAAGTGTCTTCCAGCAGCGGGGTGCCGAGAACAAACTGTACCTGGCGGCGGGTCATACCGGGCTTCAGCTGGTCGATCATCTCTTGGGTAATGATATTGCCCTGCTGTACCTCAATGCGGTGCACACCGGGAAACTTAACCAGCGTACAGGCGCCGAGAAGGGCGCAGAGGCTGGCGATGGCGATAAATTTCAGGCTAGGCGGCATTCATTGCTCCATTATGTTCTTTCACACGGCACCTCTCGTACAAATTTTAAACGGTCGTCCGGAATAGGACCCTATGCGTAGGGAAAGTTCCCTTCCTCTGCGATTTCCCTCTCTCATGGTGCCTGGGGTTCCGCTGACTCCGTTCGGCATGGGATAATACCCGAAGAGCCGGCTCGCTGACAGGCGGGAATCTGTGGTCTTATTCGGGTATAGACCTTTTCAGTGAGCTGTTGCAAGTAAAGACAATTCATAAAATCCTGTCGGGAAATATTTATTCATGTCGAACGAAAACCAGGAATTGCGCAAGGCTGGCCTGAAGGTCACCCTGCCGCGGGTTAAGATTTTGCAATTGCTTGAAAGCACCAGCGAGCAGCACTTGAGTGCTGAAGATGTGTATAAGCTACTGCTGGAAGCGGGGGAAGATGTCGGCCTGGCTACCGTCTACCGGGTACTGACCCAGTTTGAGAGCGCGGGTCTGGTTGTTCGCCACAACTTCGATGGCGGCCACTCCGTATTCGAGCTGGATCGTGGTGATCATCACGACCATATGGTGTGTACCGATACCGGCAAGGTGATCGAGTTTCACAATGAGGAAATTGAGGAACTGCAGCGCCAGATCGCCGATGAGCACGGCTACGAGCTGACAGGCCACAGCTTAGTGCTGTACGTGAAGGAAAAAGAGAAGTAATCCAGTCGGGTGCGGCGTCCGCCGCACCCATCTTATGCCCGCTTACTGCTGTGGCTGGCAGGGTGGCGTGTACAGCTCTGGGAATTTACCGACCTTATCCGCGTAAAACTCCCTTAATTTGTTCAATTCTGCCTCCAGGTTTTCCCCCAGTTGGGCGATAGGGCCGATGCCCACTTCTTTCTTGGAGAAATTGATAAAGCCCAATACCAGCGGCACCTTGGCACTGCGTGCAATATGGTAGAAACCGGACTTCCAGCGCTCACCCAAACCGCGGGTGCCCTCCGGCGGGATGGCAATAACCAGCTCTTTGCGCAGCTTAAACTGGCGCACGGTGGCATCTACCAAGTTGTTAGCCTTGCTGCGGTCTACGGCGATACCGCCAAACCAGCGCATGGGGCCGCCCAGGGGGAACTGGAATAGTTTGTCTTTGCCCATCCACTGCGGAGTCATCTTCAATTTGAGCGCGGCGAGAATAAAGTAGTAGCCGTCCCAGTTAGTGGTGTGGGGAGCCCCGATCAATACATATTTTTTCAGTTTTAATGATTGCTGATCGCCGTTAACGCGCCAGCCGTGAAATTTCAGCAGCAGCTTGGCAACTTGGCGCAGCAGCGGCGTGATAATCGGGGTATTAAAAATCGTTCTCTGCATAAACTCGGCCGATACTACTCAAACAAAGTTAAACAAGCGGCTCAGTATATGGTGACTTCTGCCGCCAGACCCAGTCATATTTGGTCTATTTGTCCTAAAACGGCATTTATCACCGGCAGGCCGGCTATTTTGCCGGATTGTTGGCGGTTATTTATTGATCTGCGAGATATGATTGCCCACCGCTCCATTAAAAGTGATGGGCTGTCCCGATGGTCAGCTTTGAACCTCGGTTGAAGGGCTGTTCTGAGATTGTGGGGGCAGCTTAAAGAGTCCTGGTCAACATCTCTTCCGCATGGGCCAGTGACTGCGGGCTGGGTTGCCCTCCGAGCATGCGTGCGATCTCTTCGCGGCGCTCGCCGTTTTTCAATTCACGCAGGGCCACAAACGCCTGCTCCCCATCACTGTGCTTCTCCACCAGATATTGGCGGTGGGCTCTCGCGGCCACCTGAGCCAGGTGGGTGACGCAGATCACTTGGCCGCTACAGCCATTGCGGGTCTCTCCCAGCTGTCGCAGCAGGCGACCTACCACGTCTCCAGTGGCGCCGCCGATACCGACGTCCACTTCATCAAAGACCAGGGTTGGGGTGCGTGAAGTCTGTGCCGTGACCACCTGTACGGCGAGGCTTACCCGAGAAAGCTCACCGCCGGAGGCGATCCTGCCCAGTGGGCGCGGTGGCTGGCCGGGGTTGGTGGAAATTAAAATTTCCACTTCCTCCAGGCCGTGGCTGCAAGGCTTGTCGAGAGCTTGTAAGGCAAGTTTGACCTTGGCGTGCGGCATGGCCAAATCCACCAGTTGCCGATTGACAGATTCGGCGAGTGTGATCGCTGCCCCACGCCGTAGCTCGCTTAATTTTGCTGCGACTGCCCGAAACTCTTTTTCCAGTTTGCTGCAGGTTTCGGCGAGGCGCTCCAAGGTATCTTCGGTGCCGATATCTTCCAGTTCCTCTTGCAGCTGTCGCTGCAGGGCCGGTAGCTCACTGGGTTGTACACGGTGTCTGCGCGCCGCTTGGTAAATAGCGCTGAGGCGCTCCTCAACTTCACTGAGCCGCTCAGGGTCCATCTCGAAGCGATCGATATGTCGCGACAAAGTACCGGCCGCTTCGTCGATCTGGATTCGCGCACTATCGAGCATCTGCGCTACCTCGACCAGGGCCGGCGCCTGTTCGGGCATAGCGGAAAGCAGTTGCAGGGCGCGGTGCAGTTGTTCGGCGATATCGCCCTCACCGCCGGACAGCAGCGCGGCCAGCTGATAGCTGCCGTTAAGAATATCGCCGGCATTGGCCAGCTGACGCTGCTCGCTCTCCAGGGCCTCTATCTCACCTTCGCTCAAATCCAGTTGTTCCAGCTCGCGCAGTTGGTACTGCAGTAGGTTGCGGCGCGCCTCGGCCTCCTCAACGCTGTCGGCCAGATTGCGGTAGCGGCGGTATTGGTCCTGCCAGGTCTTGTAGCGGCTGCGGGTTTCGGCAGCCAGTTCCTGGGCTTGGGCGTACTCATCGAGCAGGCGGCGGTGGGTTTCCTTCTTCAGCAGGGACTGGTGCTCGTGCTGGCTGTGGATATCAATCAGTTGCTCACCCAGGGCGCGCTGCTGCAGCAGCGTCACCGGCTGCCCGTTGATATAGGCCCGTGAGCGGCCATCGGCGCCGATGGTGCGGCGCAGTATCACTTCCTGCCCGCTATCTAGCTCCTGGGATTTAAGCCAATCGCTGGCGTTGGGGTAGCCGGAGATATCGAAGGTAGCGCTGATATCGGCGCGGTTGGCTCCAGCACGTACCAGTTCGGCACTGCCGCGACCACCCAGTGCGAGTCCGAGTGCATCTAGGGTGATGGATTTGCCCGCGCCGGTCTCGCCGGTGAGGGTGCTGGTACCTGGGCCGAACTCCAACTCCAGTTGGTCCACCAGGGTGAATTGGCTGATAGACAGGTGCAGCAACATATAGAGATCGCTTCTGTGTCCTTTCTTATGGGCGGGTCTGAATACCCAATCAGTGGTTATTTATACAGTATTCCTTTCTGGTTAGCTATAGCGTCAAGCGCAGATTCTCCAGCTATTGCGTGCTAGCGCAAAAAACCACTTGAACTGTGCGGGGATGGCCCCATATAGCCCCCAGAGCCCGCAGGACGGGCCCAACTCATTACTGACAGAGTCGACGCGACGGAGAAAGCAGTGGCCAGAGAGCGCAGCGAAGAAGATCAGATTACAGAGGGGGTGCAGCCGGAAGCACTGGCTGATGAGCACCTGACAGCGACAGACGAGGCGGCTTCCGCGGAGATTGAAGATCCCACCGCGACCGAGCGCGAGCAGGCTGAGCAAGCATTGCACGAAGAAGCCGAGAGTGCCGATGCGCTGCACGATGAAATTATCAAGCTGCAAGAGCAGTTAGTGGTGCAGAAAGACCTCGCTCTGCGCGCCCAGGCTGAGGAGCAGAATGCCCGTCGTCGCGCCCAGCAGGATGTGGATCGCGCACGCAAATTTGCAGTGGAAAAACTGCTGCAGGATTTGTTGCCGGTTGTGGACAACCTGGAGCGCGCCCTCGCCACCATTGATAGCGCTGATGAAAGCAATAAAGCATTGGTGGAAGGTATCGAGCTTACTCATAAATCTTTCGTCGACACCCTGACGAAAAATTCTGTGGAAGTTGTCGATCCAGCGGGAGAGCCCTTCGACCCAGAGTTGCACCAGGCCATGACCCAGGTGCCGAATGGGGAGGTGGAGCCGAACACGGTTCTAGAGGTATTTCAAAAAGGCTATCGCCTCAATGGTCGCCTGGTTCGCCCGGCCATGGTTGTGGTTAGTAAGGCCCCGTAACGGCAAATGCGTGAAACGGCCTTGAATTTCGCTGGCCGGCACCAATATAGCTGACATCAAGAATTATTCGCGCGCTGCATACAGAACAGAGCTGGCAGCGCGTAACAAATGAGGATTTTACAGATGGGAAAAATTATCGGCATCGACCTGGGTACCACCAACAGCTGTGTGGCGGTACTGGATGGTGACAAAGCGCGTGTAATCGAGAACGCCGAAGGCGATCGTACTACACCTTCTATTGTTGCCTTCACTGACGACAACGAAATCCTGGTAGGTCAGTCTGCCAAGCGTCAGGCGGTGACCAATCCCCAGAATACTCTCTTTGCGGTTAAGCGTTTAATCGGCCGTAAATTCAAAGACGACGTTGTACAGAAAGATATCAAGATGGTGCCTTACACCATCACTGAAGCCGACAACGGCGACGCATGGGTAGAAGTGAAAGGCGATAAAAAAGCTCCGCCGCAGATCTCTGCCGAAGTTCTGAAGAAAATGAAAAAGACAGCAGAAGACTTCCTCGGCGAGAAAGTTGACGCTGCAGTAATTACTGTACCGGCTTACTTTAACGACTCCCAGCGCCAGGCCACCAAAGACGCCGGCCGTATCGCGGGCCTGGACGTTAAACGTATTATCAACGAGCCGACTGCTGCTGCTCTGGCCTACGGCCTGGACAAGCAGGGCGGTGACCGCACTGTAGCGGTATACGACCTGGGTGGTGGTACCTTCGATATCTCCATTATCGAAATTGCCGACGTAGATGGTGAGAAGCAGTTCGAAGTACTGTCCACCAACGGTGACACTTTCCTCGGCGGTGAGGACTTCGACCTGCGTCTGATCGAATATCTCGCAGACGAGTTCAAGAAAGACCAAGGCATCGACCTGAAAGGCGATCCCCTGGCGATGCAGCGCCTGAAAGAAGCTGCAGAAAAAGCCAAGATCGAGCTGTCCTCCAGCCAGCAGACTGAAGTCAACCTGCCGTATATCACTGCAGATGCCACCGGTCCCAAGCACTTGGTGGTTAAGCTGACCCGCGCCAAGCTGGAAAGCCTGGTAGAAGATCTGGTTACCCGTTCCCTGGAGCCGGTAAAAATTGCTCTGCAAGATGCCGACCTGTCCGCTTCTGGCGTAGACGAAGTGATCCTGGTTGGTGGTCAGACCCGCATGCCGCTGGTACAGCAGAAAGTTACCGAGTTCTTCGGTAAAGAGCCGCGCAAAGACGTTAACCCAGACGAAGCCGTTGCCATGGGTGCCGCTATCCAGGGCGCTGTTCTGTCCGGAGACGTTAAAGACGTACTGCTGCTGGACGTAACCCCGCTGACCCTGGGTATCGAAACCATGGGTGGCGTTGCAACTCCGCTGATCGACAAAAACACTACTATCCCCACCAAGAAGTCCCAGGTGTTCTCTACTGCGGAAGATAACCAGACTGCGGTAACCATTCACGTGGTTCAGGGTGAGCGCAAGCAGGCTTCCCAGAACAAATCCCTGGGTCGTTTTGACCTGGCCGATATCCCGCCGTCTCCCCGCGGAGTGCCGCAGATCGAAGTGACTTTCGATATCGATGCCAACGGTATCCTGCACGTACACGCGAAAGACAAGGCGACTGGTAAAGAGCAGTCCATCGTGATCAAGGCTTCCTCCGGTCTGTCCGAGGACGAGATCGATAAGATGGTTCAAGACGCAGAGGCGAATGCCGAAGCGGATAAGCAGTTCGAGGAGCTGGTGCAAACCCGTAATACCCTCGACGGCCTGATCTCTGCCACCAAGAAGACCCTGGAAGAAGCTGGCGACAAAGCCACCGCTGAAGAGAAGTCTGCAATCGAAGCGGCTATCAAAGAAGCGGAAGAAGCGGTGAAAGGCAACGACAAGGCGGCTATGGAAGCTGCCACCACCAAGCTGACCGAAGCTTCCGGCCCGGTTGCACAGAAGATGTACGCCGAGCAGGCCCAGGCCGCAGGCGCTGAAGGTGCCGCTGGTGCAGGCGCTCAACAGGGCGAGCAGCAGCAATCTTCCGCTGGCGACGATGCGGTAGATGCAGAGTTCGAAGAAGTAAAGGACGACAAGAAAGAAGGTAAGTAAGCGTTCGCTTGCATTTCCGGTGGCAGCTTTTAAAGTGGCCGCCGGAGAACTTCAGGGGCGCGGCGCCTTCTTTTTAGGCCCCGCGCCCTGTGTTGTTTCAGGTATCCATCAAAGTTTGTACAGAGTTCGCAGTTTGGTGGTGCTCCGCAATGCGGGGCTTGGTTAGAAACCGAGAAGTAGAAAGAGTTTGGCCGTTCTTGATGCCGGACCAGAGAACATAGTTTTATGTCGAAACGCGATTATTACGAAGTCCTCGGCGTCGAGCGCGGCGCTTCGGATGCAGAGCTGAAGAAAGCCTACCGCCGGGTGGCGATGAAGTTTCACCCGGACCGCAATCCCGATGATGCGGAAGCGGAAAATAAATTCAAGGAAGCCAACGAAGCTTACGAGATACTGTCCGATTCGCAGAAGCGCGCGGCTTATGATCAATTTGGTCACGCCGGTGTAGAGGGGCAGATGGGTGGCGGTGGCGCCGGCGGTTTCGGCGGTTTCTCCGATATCTTCGGCGATGTATTTGGCGATATCTTCGGTGGGGGCGGTGGCGGCCGTCGGGGTGGCCCGGCGCGCGGTTCAGACCTGCGTTACGACTTGGAACTGGACCTGGAAGACGCAGTGCGCGGTACCACGGTCAAGATCCGTGTGCCAACGCTCGCTTCCTGTAATACTTGCCACGGTTCAGGCGCCAAGCCAGGTTCCTCTCCGCAGACCTGTAGCACCTGTGGTGGCGCCGGTCAGGTACGTATGCAACAGGGCTTCTTCTCTGTTCAGCAAACCTGCCCCAACTGTCGCGGTCGCGGTACCACTATCTCCGATCCCTGTGGCAGCTGCCACGGTCGCGGTCGGGTTGAAGAGACCAAGACTCTGTCCGTTAAGGTTCCGCCTGGCGTAGATACTGGCGATCGTATCCGCCTGTCCGGAGAGGGTGAAGCGGGCCCCGATGGCGGCCCCGCTGGTGATTTATATGTACAGGTGGTGGTGAAGGAGCACGAGCTGTTTCAGCGCGATGGCAAGAACTTGTATTGCGAAGTGCCCATCAGTTTTGCTGCCGCAGCACTGGGGGGCGAACTGGAAGTGCCGACCCTTGATGGTAAGGTGAAGCTAAAGATTCCCGCAGAGAGTCAAACTGGCAAGCTGTTCCGCCTGCGTGGTAAAGGTGTCACTCCGGTGCGCGGTGGCGCTACCGGCGATTTGTTGTGTCGGGTTGTCGTGGAAACACCGGTAAACCTTTCTGGTAAACAGAAAGAGTTACTGCAGGAATTTGCCAATACCCTGAGCGAAAAGAAAAATGCACCTCGCCAGACCGGTTGGTTTGAAGGAGTGAAAAACTTCTTTGGGGATATGAAGCTTTAACGCTAAGCGAGCATCCCCAATCGCTATTCGACCATCGGTAATTTAGGGCTTATATAGTTGCTTAACGGATGAGCTCTTTTAAAAGTTAAAAGCAGGAAGAATAGCGAAAACTGGCCCGGTATCTCTGCCGGGTTAGTTGCCCTGGGCAGAACGGGCCCTCAGACGGGCAGCCAGTGCCATCAATAATTCGTGTTGAATCTTACCTAACTCCCTCATCTGTTGTTTTTTTAGTATCCCTTCCAGTTCTTTGTTTGCCTGCGCGCTAATCGCGGCCAATTGCGCACCGATTTCCCCGCGCTGCTTAGGTGTCAAGGTCAGTTTAGGGTTGTCCAAAACGCCATAGCGATCCAGTACGGCTTTTTTCTCTGCAAGGCTCTTTTGCAAGATGGGCAGTACTACTTTTTCCTGGCCAGGGGTGAGCTGCAGACGCAGCGTCACCCAATCTGTAATGTCGTCATATTTCTCCCAGAAGTCTGGGTTTGTAGTTTGCTGTTGTGCGGATACGGACGCACTGCCAAAGGCCAGGGTTAAAGAAATAACCACCACCAATAAATGTGGCAGGTGGTTTGATCGAATCATTAGTCGCATGTTGGCGCTCCATTTACCCCTCTGGCTTAAGCCTAGCATCGTGATTTGTCATTGCTTTCACTCAACTTCAGTTAGTTGGTAATAAAAATATGTTTTGTTATTTCCTCTATGGCTGGAAGTTTTATGGTCAGTTTGGTCCCCAAAAATGATCACTTTTTAAGACTGAGTTTTTGTAGCTGCTTTCTGGTAGGGCGAGGTAAGATTCGCAGCAATATTGGGCGTAGACAGGAGTGTTGTTGTGGCAGTAAAAGTAGCGATCACCGGGTTTGGCGGGCGTATGGGAAGGGCCTTGGCGGAGGCACTGCTTCTAAGTGATGAGGCTGAGCTCAGCGCGGCAGTTGTACGGCCGGGCTCCAGCTTAGTGGGGGCCGATGCCGGTGAAGTTGCGGGCCTCGGGCGCAACGGTATCGTCATTGTCGATAGTCTGGATAAAGCCGACTTCGATGTACTGATTGACTTTACCGCACCACAGGGAACTGTGGATAACTCTGCCTATTGTGCAGCCAACGGACGCCCCATTGTTATTGGCACTACCGGTTTTGACTCTGAGCAGAAAAATCAGGTGCTGGCTAATGCGGGTAAGGTACCGTTGTGCCTGGCCAGTAACTTTTCTACCGGTGTAAATCTGTGCTTCAAGTTATTGGAGACCGCTGCACGGGTAATGGGTGAAGATGCCGATATAGAAATTGTTGAAGCACATCACCGCCACAAAGTGGATGCGCCTTCTGGCACTGCGTTAAGCATGGGAGAAGTCGTCGCCGAGACCCTGGGGCGGGATCTGGAGAAAGTGGCGATTTATGGACGCGAGGGCCAGACAGGTGCCCGTGAACGCGACACCATCGGTTTTGCCACTGTGCGCGGCGGCGATGTGGTCGGTGAGCACTCTGTACTGTTCCTGGCCGAAGGGGAGCGCGTAGAAATCAGTCACCGCGCCAGCAGTCGTCTCTCTTTTGCCCGCGGTGCGGTACGCGCAGCGATATGGTTGATGGGAAATAAGCAATCGGTGCGTGCGCCGGGCCACTACGATATGCGCGATGTGCTGGGATTAAATTAATTGAATCACGTAAAAAAATCGGTAAAGGGACGGCCTTTATTCAATAGTTCTTAGGCAGTAATTATACGGTTGATCGATAGGCGAGCCTTATTTTTATAGTGAAAGTCAATACTTCGGGTTTTTGACTCTTTAGGTAAATCAAAAACTTTTTTGAGGATTTTTTGTTTGGAAAAAAAGCTGATTGTCGGCAGTGAAGAATGGTGTGCGTTTCCCGGTCTGGGTATCCCCGCAGTTAAGGCCCGGGTGGACTCCGGGGCTAAGACTTCTTGCCTGCACGCATATAATATTCAGACGTTTAAACGGGATGGTGAGCCCTGGGTAAGCTTTGAAGCGCATCCATTGCAGCACCAGCGTCGGCCGACCGTGCGCTGTGAGGCTCGAATTCTCGACAAGCGCCTTGTACGCAGCTCCTCTGGTGAGTCGGAGCGGCGCCCGGTAATTCGTACTGCGCTTTCTGTTGGTGGCAGCGTCTGGGATATCGAATTGACCCTGACCAACCGTGACAGTATGGGCTATCGCATGTTGTTGGGACGCGAGGCCATGCTCGGCCGCATGATGGTGGACCCCTCGGAGAGCTTCTGTCTGGGTGAACTGCCAAAAAGTCAGCTGGATGAATTTTATCGGGACGAGCACCATATCGCCGGCACCGGCTTGCGCATAGGCTTGTTGGCATCGAATCCGGATCTCTATAGCAACCGCCGCATTATGGAAGCCGGTGCCGAGCGCGGCCACCGGATGACCTTCCTGGATGTTCGCCAGTGTTATATGAAGCTCGATGCGGATGAGCCCGAAGTACATTATCGCGACGGCAGAATTCTCAACAATCTGGATGCCATTATCCCCCGTATTCGCCCGAGTCAGACTTTTTACGGCTGCGCCCTCACTCGCCACTTTGAGAGTCTGGATGTGTTTGCCCTGAATGGCTCTGCCGCGATCAGCCAATCGAGGGATAAGCTATTTTCCCTGCAGTTGTTACAGCAGAGTGGTTTGAGTATTCCCACTTCAGGCTTTGCCAACTCGCCGGTAGATACCAACGAGTTGATTGACATGGTGGGTGGGGCGCCGCTGATTGTGAAGTTGTTGGAGGGAACTCAGGGGCGCGGAGTGGTGTTGGCGGAAACTCGCAAAGCCGGCGAATCGGTGATTAATGCGTTCAAGTCACTTAAAGCCAATTTGCTGGTGCAGGAGTTTATCCGTGAGGCCCAGGGCAAGGACCTGCGCCTGTTTGTGATTGATGGCCGCGTGGTGGCCTCGATCCAGCGAGAGGCGGCACCGGGAGAGTTTCGCGCCAATATTCACCAGGGCGGCACCGCTTCGGTGGTTAAAGTCACAGCAGATGAAAAGCGCATAGCCATTAAAGCGGCTAAAGCGCTCGGGTTGAAAGTGGCTGGTGTGGATATTATTCGTTCGCGTAAAGGGCCGTTATTACTTGAGGTGAACTCCTCCCCCGGTCTCGAGGGTATTGAGAGTGCCACGCGCAAGGATGTGGCCGGTGCGATGATTATGTCGATCGAGAAGGCGCTCAAATGGCGTCCCGTAACAAAAACCCAGGATGGAAGTGCCGACTTGGATAACCGTGTACCCGAGTAATCGACGGTGAACGGGGCGCCGACGGTGCAAAGCTCGGTGGGCTAACCTTCAAAGGTGGCCGGGCTTTTCGCTGGCGCGCCGTTCGAGCCTCGGCAGTGGTTGATTGCCCAGGTATCCGCCGATAGACACTTTCTGCCGGAACCGCGCCTTCCGCCGGCAGAAGGTGTGAACTCCAGGGTATCAATGACCGTGAAGACACTCTTTGCCAGACTTTCTATCACTCGCCCATTCCTGACGATTTCCCTGATATTGGGCCTGTTGCTTGCTCCCTTGGTACAGGCCGCAGTACACCTTTCGGATACCCCCCTGGGGCGGCGTGTCATGGTGGATTACATCGTGCACTTCGCCTACAACCTGCAGTGGCCGGTCAACGCTTTTGATAATTACAGTGCTCCCTTTAAGGTGTGTTTGATGGGAGGGGATTCCCTCGGTGAGCAGCTGGCTCTGCGCTTCAAGAATCAGCGTATTGATGGGCGCCGGGTGGCGCTGGAGAAAATTGGCTTCAAAGATATGCTGCGCGCGCGCAAGTGCCAGATCGTGATTCTTGGCTCTATGGATCGCTCCAGTCTGCTCAAGACGCTAGTCACAGTGGAGTTCTTCCCTGTCTTAACCGTGAGCGATGCCGATCGCTTTGCCGCAACCGGCGGCATGATTGAATTTGCCGATAAAGGTGGCGAAGTGGCGCTGCGTATGAACAAGACCATGTTGGAGAAGGCCGAGCTGAAAATGGGCAATAGTCTCTTTCGTCTCGGGCAGAAGCTGGAGTAGAGAGGAATTTTTCGTCAGGTTTGGCGTATTTTTGCACTAGCGTCCAGAGGTGAATTCGCGTAGAATCTGCGCCCGATTTGGGCCGGTGCCGCGAAGCTGAATCGCGCAGCGTGAGCCTACTAAAAAGCTGGCGGCAACCGTCGGCCACTTTGTGAGAATCACGCGTGAACAGATTTTTAAAGCGAGATGAAGCTGCGATGTTTCATCTCGCTTTTTTATGCGCGCACCAGTCAGGAGCCCGCGTGCTCCGAAGCCCGCAAACCCCGCCCGGAAGCAGTTCTGAAGATTGGAGTTCAATTTGACTAAAGCTGTCCCTACGTCGGAGGCTTTCATGCCCCACAACTTTATGCAGAGTACAACTCCCGCGCTGCTGGTGCTCGCAGATGGTAGTGTCTTTGAAGGACGCGCAATCGGTGCCCATGGCAGTTCTGTTGGCGAGGTCGTGTTCAACACATCCATGACCGGCTACCAGGAGATCCTCACCGATCCCTCTTACGCCCGCCAGATTGTGACTCTGACCTACCCGCACATCGGCAACACTGGCACCAACCAGGAAGACGAAGAGTGCGCTGATATCTGGGCTGCCGGCCTGGTAATCCGCGACCTGCCGCTGCTGGCCAGCAGCTTCCGCAACGAGCAGTCCCTGGAGGACTACCTGCGCGAGCGCAATATCGTTGGTATCGCCGATATCGACACTCGTCGCCTGACCCGCCTGCTGCGCGACAAGGGCGCACAGAGCGGTTGCATCGTTGCCGGTGACAATATTGACCGCGAAGAAGCCCTGGCCAAGGCCAAGGAATTTGCCGGTCTGAAAGGGATGGACCTGGCCAAGGTAGTGAGCACCAAGGAAGCCTACCCCTTTAGCGAAGGTACCTGGGAACTGGGCGAAGGCCACAAGGCCGCGCCGGAACAGCCCTTCAAAGTAGTGGCTTACGACTTCGGTGTGAAGCGCAATATCCTGCGTATGCTGGTGGATCGCGGCTGTGACATCACCGTAGTACCGGCGGAGACCCCGGCTTCCGAAGTACTGGCGATGAATCCCAACGGTGTATTCCTGTCCAATGGCCCCGGTGACCCCGAGCCCTGTGAATACGCGATCACCGCTATTCGCGAAATCCTGGACGCTGGCATCCCCACCTACGGTATCTGCCTGGGCCACCAGTTGTTGGGCCTGGCGGTGGGCGGTAAAACTGCCAAGATGAAGTTCGGTCACCACGGTGGTAACCACCCGGTACAAGACCTGAACAGCACCAAGGTGATGATCACCGCGCAGAACCACGGTTTCGAAGTGGACGCCGACAGCCTGCCGGACAATGTGGAAGTTACCCACAAGTCCCTGTTCGACGGCACCTTGCAGGGTATTCACCTGAAGGACAAGCCGGCCTTCAGCTTCCAGGGACACCCGGAAGCGAGCCCGGGCCCACACGATGTGGCGCCGTTGTTCGACCACTTTATCGATTTGATGAAAGAGCGCGCCTAAGGGCGTAGCCGCCCAGGGTAGGGCAATTAACCGCCGCTTTTGCGGCGGTTTTAACAAGAAACGAATGAAATTTAGCGCAGCCGGCCTTTGCCGGTAGTAGAACGGAAGAAAGATGCCAAAACGCACAGATATCCAAAGCATTCTGATTATCGGCGCAGGCCCCATCGTGATCGGCCAGGCGTGCGAATTTGACTACTCCGGCGCCCAGGCCTGTAAGGCGCTGCGCGAAGAGGGTTACCGGGTGATCCTGGTGAACTCCAACCCGGCCACCATCATGACCGACCCGGCCATGGCCGATGCCACTTACATCGAGCCGGTGGAGTGGCGCACCGTTGCCAAGATTATTGAGCAGGAGCGCCCCGACGCCATCCTGCCCACCATGGGTGGCCAGACAGCACTGAACTGCGCCTTGGACCTGGATAAGCACGGTGTCCTGAAGGAATTCAATGTCGAGCTGATCGGTGCGGATAAAGACGCTATCGAGAAAGCGGAAGACCGCGACCTGTTCGACAAGGCGATGAAAGCTATCGGCCTGGAAACTCCGCGCGCCAAGATCGTCCACTCCATGGAAGAGGCGAAGAAAGTACCGGAAGAGTTCGGCTTCCCGGTAATTATCCGTCCGTCCTTCACCATGGGTGGTTCCGGTGGTGGTGTGGCCTACAACTGGCCGGAGTTTGAAGAGATCTGTAAGCGCGGTCTCGACCTCTCCCCCACCAACGAACTATTGATCGACGAATCCCTGCTCGGCTGGAAAGAGTACGAGATGGAAGTGGTTCGCGATAAGAACGAC
Organism: Microbulbifer mixtoriginis (SeqCode); assembly: GCF_052466865.1. Lineage (NCBI taxonomy): Bacteria > Pseudomonadati > Pseudomonadota > Gammaproteobacteria > Cellvibrionales > Microbulbiferaceae > Microbulbifer > Microbulbifer mixtoriginis (SeqCode). The sequence continues at coordinate 4,325,529 of NZ_CP174293.1, read as the reverse complement.
AACTGCATCATCGTATGTTCCATCGAGAACTTCGACCCGATGGGCGTACACACCGGTGACTCTATCACCGTGGCCCCGGCGCAGACGCTGACCGATAAGGAATATCAGCTGATGCGTAACGCCTCCATCGCGGTACTGCGCGAGATTGGCGTTGAAACCGGCGGCTCCAACGTACAGTTCGGCGTTTGTCCGAAGACTGGCCGCGTGGTTGTGATCGAGATGAACCCACGCGTATCCCGCTCCTCCGCACTGGCCTCCAAGGCCACCGGATTCCCGATCGCCAAGGTCGCGGCCAAGCTGGCAGTGGGTTACACCCTGGACGAGTTGCAGAACGATATCACTGGCGGTGCTACCCCGGCGTCCTTCGAGCCGTCTATCGATTACGTTGTCACCAAGATCCCGCGCTTCACCTTTGAGAAATTCGGTGAAGCCGATGCACGCCTGACCACCCAGATGAAGTCTGTGGGTGAAGTGATGGCAATCGGCCGTACCTTCCAGGAGTCCATGCAGAAAGCCCTGCGCGGTCTGGAAGTGGGCAGCTTCGGCCTGGAAAGCAAGATTGACCCGAGCAAAGACGGCGCTGAGACCCGCCTGCGCAGCGAACTCTCCGTTCCGGGTGCCGAGCGCATCTGGTATGTGGGCGACGCCTTCCGTATGGGCATGAGCGTCGGCGAAGTTTACGACCTGTCCGGTATCGACCCCTGGTTCCTGGTGCAGATCGAAGAACTGATCAAAATCGAAGAGCCGCTTAAGTCACTGCCTACCTCGGCACTGACCACTGAGCACATGCGCTTCCTAAAGCGCAAAGGCTTCTCCGACCGCCGCCTGGCGGATCTGCTGGGGGTAAGCCAGAAGACTGTGCGCGAGTTCCGCCACAAGCTGGGTGTATTCCCGTCTTACAAGCGCGTGGATACCTGTGCTGCTGAGTTCAGTACCTCCACTGCGTACATGTACTCCACCTACGATGAGGAGTGCGAAGCGCAGCCGTCCGACAAAAAGAAAATCATGGTACTCGGCGGTGGCCCCAACCGTATCGGCCAGGGCATCGAGTTCGACTACTGCTGTGTACACGCCGCCCTGGCGATGCGCGAAGACGGTTACGAGACCATTATGGTCAACTGTAACCCGGAGACTGTTTCCACCGACTACGACACTTCCGATCGCCTCTACTTCGAGCCGGTAACCCTGGAAGATGTGCTGGAAATTGTTGCCAAAGAGAAGCCGGAAGGCGTGATCGTACAGTTCGGTGGTCAGACTCCGCTGAACCTGGCGCGCTACCTGGCCAACGAAGGTGTGCCGATTATCGGTACCACACCAGAGCAGATTGACCGCGCTGAAGACCGCGAGCGCTTCCAGCAGATGATTATGCGTCTCGGCCTCAAGCAGCCGAAGAACGCCATTGTGCGCTCTGTATCCGAAGCCATTCAGGCGGCGAAAGACGTGGGCTACCCGCTGGTTGTGCGCCCGTCTTACGTACTGGGCGGCCGCGCCATGGAGATCGTCTACAAAGAAGACGAGCTGCTCACTTATATGAAAGAAGCGGTGCAGGTTTCCGACGAAGCGCCGGTACTACTGGATCACTTCCTCAACGCCGCCATTGAGGTGGATATCGATGCGGTATCCGATGGCAAGGACGTTGTGATTGGCGCCATCATGCAGCACATTGAACAGTGTGGTGTTCACTCCGGTGACTCCGCTTGCTCCCTGCCGCCTTACAGCCTGCCGGCGGATGTGCAGGACCGTATGCGCGAAGAAGTGAAGGCCATGGCTCGCGAGCTGGGCGTAGTCGGCCTGATGAACACCCAGCTGGCCTACCAGGACGGCGAGATCTACGTGATTGAGGTGAACCCGCGCGCTTCCCGTACCGTACCTTTCGTCTCCAAGTGTATCGGCACTTCACTGGCAAAAGTGGCCGCGCGCTGTCAGGCGGGTATCAGCCTGCAGGAGCAGGGCTTTACCGAAGAGATCGTACCGGACTACTACTCCGTTAAAGAGTCTGTATTCCCGTTCAACAAGTTCCCGAAAGTGGACCCGATTCTCGGCCCCGAGATGAAATCCACCGGCGAAGTGATGGGCGTAGGCGCTACCTTCGCAGAGGCCTTCGACAAGGGCCTGGTTGCCGCTGGCGACCGCCTGCCGGAGTCCGGACGCGCATTTATCTCTGTGCGTGACTTCGACAAGGCCGACGCAGTGGGCGTAGCTCGCGATCTGGTGGAGCTTGGCTTCGAAGTCATTGCCAGCCGCGGCACCGCCAAGGTCTTGCAAGAAAACGATATTCCCGTTACAACCGTCAACAAGATGAGTGAAGGTCGCCCGCATATCGTCGATATGATTAAGAACGACGAGATTGCACTGGTGGTGAATACCACCGAAGGGCGCCAGGCGATTCGCGACTCTGCGGATATCCGTCGCAGTGCCGAGAACCACCAGGTGTGTTACACCACCACCCTGGCAGCGGCCCAGGCCATGGCGATGGCCATGCGTCAGGAGCAGCCGCTACAGGTTCGCCGCCTGCAAGACCTTCACCAGCGTGTGGTAAAGCTGTCTTAATCATCTAAAAACAATCCGTCATTTCCGACCGGGCCTTGTGGCAACACAGGGCCCGGTTGCGTAGTAACAATAATGGAGGTCCCACAGTGAACCGGGTACCAATGACCGTTGAAGGCGCGGAAGCGCTGCGTTCAGAACTGGATAATCTGAAAAAAGTCGAGCGCCCTGCGGTGGTAGAGGCCATTGCCGAAGCACGCGAACACGGTGATTTGAAGGAGAACGCCGAATACCATGCGGCGCGGGAAAAGCAGGGCTTTATTGAGGGTCGTATTCAAGAGATTGAAGCCAAGTTGTCTCACGCTCAAGTGATCGATGTGAAGTCGATTGAGCCCAGCGATAAGGTAATTTTTGGCACCACGGTAACGATTATTCACCTGGATGACGATGCTGAAGTGACTTATAAAATCGTGGGTGACGATGAAGCGGATGTGAAGAAACAAAAAATCTCAGTGAACTCGCCGATTGCCCGCGCACTGATTGGTAAAGAAGTGGGAGAAGTCGTTGTTGTGCATACGCCTTCCGGCACGGTGGAATATGAAATCGATACTGTAGAGCATCTATAAAAAGATCTCTTAGTAAGAAAAAGGGCGGCCAGAGGCCGCCTTTTTTCTTGGGGGCAGGAGCAGCTTTACTGGTGAACGAAACTGTTGTTACTGTCGCCATGTTGGTGAACTTTGGCGGTTTCATTGTAGCCAAATTGGGCTACTAAGCTGTTGTTATGTGAACCAATCTGAGTGACCTCTGCATAGTGGTTTTCGCCTATTTGGCCTATATAGACATCATTGCCATAGCCAACCTGCATAGTTTTTCCGAAGTGGTGGCTACCGGCTTGAGAAATATCTCCTTCGTTATACCAACCATCTTGGTACATATGAGCTTCATGGCCATAGCCGATTTGACGGGAATCAAGATCGTTGTGGCCACCTCCTGCCTGAATTAAGTGAGCTTTATGGCCTTCACCAACTTGAAGAGCATCAGCTCGATTCATTTCGCCAACCTGTGAGAGCATAGCTTCACTGCCGTAGCTGCCTACTTGAGTGACAGTAGCGTAGCCATAGTCGCCGTTTTGTAAAATAGTCGCCTGGTTATTAGCGCCAGACTGTTGATAAGTCCAGGCGGTATTCCCGTGGCCTTCCTGAGCATGGTAGGAGAAGCTATGGTGCTCATCAAACTGGAAAGTTAAGGAGCTATTGTCGATACCCAATTGCTCACTCATAGCGGTGTTGCCAGATCCCCCATTTTGAAAGGCATTGGCATAATTACTGTAGCCATCCTGATATTGAAGAACCGTGCTGTGGTGTTCATGGACCTGGATACTAACCGCCGTGTTGTGTGCCCCGTGTTGTTCCTGATCAGCCAGGTTATGATGGCTACCGGGGCCGGCTTGATCAATATAACCGAGTTGATCCATACCGTTTTGATCCTGGTAAGCGGTATTGTTATCGGCCATGGCTGCACCGCTGATTACAAAAGCAATAGCGGCAGCGATTGGGGTTAAAGTCTTCATGAGTATCTCCATTACTACTTGAAAAGAGCATCGCGTTGGGGTTCAGCATTTACCGGCTGAGCGGGAGCACAGCATAAGTCACCCGAGTATTTTGTAGTAAAGCGCTAGGCTATGTTTAGCGGCGAAACTATAAATTACTCAGATATACACTCGCTGTAAGTGCCTGTGCAAAAAGGTAGAATCGAAGGGAAATCAAAGATAGGAAATAGCTGGTTCATTCTGATTGGCATCCCTGTTACTGCTTAGGAGTCCATAAGTTCGTTCCGTCTTTATTATTGTTGCTTCAGTGTCTAAGAAAAGCCATAGGATAGAAGTTTGATTTACCTGGGAGATAAGTTTTAGCCAGGAAAAATGGTGAAAAAATCACAGTGAAGTCATTTTTAAAAAGGAATTTATACAGGGACTTGGGAATAAAATTTAGTTGGGAGGAGTAAATAATTAAAAATGCCAAAGATCGTTCCTGATCTTTGGCATTTGTAGGGGAGCAATGTTTACTGATGTACTATAGCTGTATTGCCGTAGCCGGTTTGAGTAATATTTGCGGATTCAGAGAATCCGCTCTGAATAACTGTAGCCGTATTCATGCCACCAGATTGATTGACCACAACTAAGTGGCCCCCACCCATGGCGCCACCTCCTGACTGCATAATCGTTGCCCGGTTCATGTAGCCATCTTGAGTCACAAACGCGCTGTTATACCAAGAGACTTGAACAATCGTGCTGTAGTTGCTTTCTCCCATTTGGACAATGTCGGCCTCGTTGTGCATATCGGCCTGGGTTATTTCGGCAGTGTGAGAAATACCTGATTGAGAGATACTGGCATAGTGTCCGGTGCCCTCTTGTCTAATTATGGCCTCGTGATAAGAACCATCTTGGAATATGTAAGCTTCAGCATTGAAGCTGGCATACTGCCCAATTAAAGCTCCATGAATATTACCAATTTGCTCAATAACGGAAATGTTGTCACTTCCCAAATGTTGATGAATTTCTGCTTCATTTCCTGCACCATTTTGGCGAATGGTTGCTTGGCTATTTTGAGTGGCAATTTGGTAGGTATTGGCACGGTTATCCATGCCAGTTTGGTAAATCAGGGCATTATTACCTGAGCCGCCCATTTGTAGGCTGTAAACGTCATTTAATTTTCCCTCTTGAACTTGGTGTATCAGGCTATCAATTACATTGGTCTGGATAGACTCTGCATTATTGAGGTTGCCGTTCTGAGAAATCTTTACGCTGTTGTCTATGGCACTATTATCGGATTGATCAATCAATACCTGATTGTTATTGCCACTTTGCTCTAATGACGTTGAATTCCCCGCTGCATATGTAAGTCCGCCATAAGACATCATTAATGCCAGCGAAAGAACTGGAAACTTCCTCACGTTCAACTCCTGTTTACTGCTGTGTCCATTTTGGTTCAGTGTATTTCTAGGCTAGCTATGTGTTCAGTATTTTGAAGGTAATAGCTTGCTGATTTAACTTTAGACTAGCTGGTATGGAATAAAGGCTGTTGGCGTTGGGTACTTTGGTTTGTGCTTATTAATTTAATGGAAGAGGGTGACAGGTTTAGTGTTTTCCTAAAAAAACAGAGTAAATGAGCTTGATGTCGCCTTTTAAGCTGATCCACCTGAGGTTAAATTTTAGTTTTTTATCTTATTCTATTTAGCAAGTATAAAGACATTGACGTCATCAATTTGAGAGAAGGATATGTTATTATCGTTGGTTCGTTGTACTGCAGAAATAAGGTTGGAACTACACAGTCTGTGTCGCATCAATTGTAGTACTGCTGTCGATTTGAGTTATAAGCGCCGTATCCATGTTACTACCGGACTGGGATATGGTTGACTGAATAATATTGCTAGATTGATCAGTTGCAGCATAATTATCTATGATCTGCTGGATGGTAACGGAGCGGTTGCAATTTTCTATTTTATTAACAGTCACAATGTTTTTCCCCAATTAATGTGTTGTCACTTACATTGTTGTTTCCAGGTTGAACAACGTGAGTTTGATTTTTACAGCGTTTTTGAATGGAGTAAGAGGTATTGATAGAACCTCCAACTTGATAGATTGATGCGCTTTTCGTAACGCAGTATTGGGTGACATCGAGAGTATTTAAATTACAGATAACCTGCACAGGGGTTAAGGTATTTCCGTCAAGAGCACCTCCTGTTTGAGCAATAGTTGCAAAACTTGAGTTGGTGTTCGTTTGATTTATCGTAGTTAACTGTGGCGCAAAGCCACTCTGAAAAATTTCAGCTGCTGAATTGTTGACAGATGTTTGGCTTGTGGCTGTTTCATACATATTGTCTATTTGGCTAATCACGCCAAAAGAATTGAGAGTATTATCCTGTAAGGACTATTCCTTATTCATATTGCCTGTCTGCCTATGACTGATAACGCTATTTTTGCTGTGATTTGTTTGTTGAGAAGAAGATTCATTAAAGCCATCATTCTGAGCGATGATAATGATATTGAAGTTAACTATTGGGTCTTTAAATGGAAAGGCTAGGTTCTCGTTATCATTTTGATTGAGAAAGACATTATTAGATGTCAGTACATCACTTGAAGCATAAGCTATTAATATTCCAGTTGTAATCGAAGCATGTTTCTTTATGGATTACTCCTTAGAGACATCAAGTCCAAGTTGTAGGAGGGGTGGCTTACAATATGGTTATAGAAATATAACGAAATTGTTGTCACTTATAATGAAGAATAAATTGTATTAGCATTAGCAAAAGATACATCTCTCGGCTTCAAGTAATAATTACAATTTCCTTATGATGCAAGCAGATTACCTTGCAGTCTCATAAAAAATTTATTCTATGATATTCTATCCCGAATCGCTCGGCATACCTTCGCAAGCCGGTAATAAATACATCCTGAGACTGATCAATGTGGGATACCTCTCCAAGAACTCTGCAATTGATTTCTGAGAGTGTCCGACCTTTCTCAGGCTGTAAATCTGGTATCGTTCGTTCTCACTCAGTTTGTAGTAGCTCACCAGCGTCTTTCTTTTGGTCGGGAGAGATGTCGACTCTATAAGCTGAGCTCTCCCTTACCAATTGCACTTATTATTCGAAACCAAGTGTATTTTAATATTCTATTGATTTAAGAATGGTTATTAGGCGGAAATACTTGGTTGTATCTGATGATGGGTAGAAAGAGTATTTTAGATTCTAATGAACTAATTTTAGTTGGGTAGAGGTGATTGATTGTAAAGCTGACCGGTTATAGCCAGCTTTTGAGACTTATGGGAAAATATACATATTACCATCGCCAATTTGGTTGATCATTTGGAAGTTACCGTTACTTGCTTGTGTCACCATGATAACGTTCGAATTACCATCCTGCGTTGCTAAGAAGGTGTTGGAGTCACCGCTTTGAGTTAAGTCATACTCATTGAGATTACCGCCAACTTGAGTTATGTCTGATATGTTCATGTCACCCCTCTGAAATAGATCTACAACGTTAAATTGACCAGATTGTTTGGCCAGGGCCAAGTTGTTATCACCAGACTGGATGTGTACAGCTAGGTTAGATTCCCAGGATTGCACGATTTCACTGGTGTTACTATCCCCTGTATGTGTGACATCAATGTAATTGTCCTTGCCGAACTGGTAGGAATAAGATGTGTTGCTTGAACCTCCGTTCTGAATAACTAATCCAGTTTGGGTATTACCAATCTGGGTTGCATAAGCAGAGTTAGAGTTGCTATTTCCTTGTTGTATTTCGATTTTATTATTTCCGATGAAAAGCCCCTTTTGGTTAATAGTAGCCCTGTGTTCAGATCCATTAAACTGACCCATTGTGGCTGAATTAGTATTTTTAGTTTGGTTGACAAAAATACTACTTGAAGAAGTATTTCCCTGATTAGTAAATACGACCTGGCCGTGTAAACCGCTTTGAATAACTAATGCTATTGAATCGTTAGTAAAGGACTGAGTAGTGGATGCGCTATTATTATCATTTACTTGGGTGATGAAGGCGGTAGAAGACGATGAATTATTCTGCAGAGAAACTATCGTGTTCCTGTCGCCAAATTGTAAATGACTAATTGTACTATCATTAGTGTTATTAATCTGCTCTGTTTTTGAGGAGCTTAAATCGCCAACCTGATTAATGAGAATGGTACTATTAGATACAGTGCCTTCTTGTACCGGTGTGACAGTATTTCCCATGCCATTTTGCAAAACAATTACGGTGTTGGCAGCTACACCGCTTGTGGTAATTGTCAGGAAAATGCCTAAGGGAATGGAGATGCACTTTTTCATGGGTTGCTCCTTAGAGATATCAAATTTAGTTTAAAAGTATTTTTACTAGAGAGATAGTCAAGGCAGTGTCGGAAGCTGGCGTGAAAATCGTTTTCCCTAGTTTTGAAGTAAATTGTGAAGTTTTTTAAGTGATTCAATTGGGTGCGTGGTATGTGTTGAGCTTAAGGGAAAATAAAATGTGCTTTGAAATTAATGGTTTTATGCTACGTAAAGTTTTGTGGAAAATTTCTTGTTTTCCATGAGAGGTAATTCTCATTGATCTAAGAAAAAAGTATGTCTTATATTTTCATAAATATTTTAGCGTCATACAGTGTCTGTTTTTATCAGGGAAGTTTCAGAATGATGAATCTGGACTTATTCTTGGCGTTTTTAATGGAGTGCCTTTCTATATTTGTTAGTTTTTGGTTGTTAAGATGGTTCCCCCTTAACTATATTACGATGAATTATTAAATAATATTTCTTAGCAAAGTTCTTTTAATTCTGTATGTATCTAAGTGATTTTATTTGAGGTAATGCGAAATGAGTGGATGAATTAAATTTCTTGATGGGTTAAGGAAATATGGAGGTTTTTTTAGATTTAACTTGTAAAAATGTAAAAATGTAAAAATGTAAAAATGTAAAAATGTAAAAATGTAAAAATGTAAAAATGTAAAAATGTAAAAATGTAAAAATGTAAAAATGTAAAAATGTAAAAATGTAAAAATGTAAAAATGTAAAAATGTAAAAATGTAAAAATGTAAAAATGTAAAAATGTAAAAATGTAAAAATGTAAAAATGTAAAAATGTAAAAATGTAAAGTGTTTGGAATGTAAAAAATATTTTATTGAATTAAAGAGCTGACCCTGTTGGGGGCAGCTCAGATAGACGCTTGGCTGGTAATTCTATGGAAAAATGAAAGTGTTGCCATCGCCAATTTGACTAATAGCCATTACGCTACCATTATTGGCTTGCATAACAGATATTAAATTGAAATTCCCAGTCTGTGTTGCTCTAAATGCATTGGAGTCACCACTCTGAGTGATAAGATATGTGTTCATATTACCTCCAGACTGGGATATGGTAGAAATATTCATATCACCCGATTGAACAGTTACAGAAAAGTTATCGTTAGATAGTTGCTCAATAATCAGGAAGTTGTTATTTCCCGATTGGTTGACAAAAGCTATATTATTCTCCCAAGTCTGTAAAATTTCACTAGTGTTGTTATCTCCTGACTGTGTTACGTTAAATTTATTCCCCTTTCCTCTCTGTTGTGAGAGAGACATATTATTTGATCCGCCTACTTGTGAGATGAATAGGCTATGCAAGTCACCATCCTGATCGGCAACAATAGTGTTGAAATCACCATTACTTTGCAGGGTGATAAGATTATTCTCACCAATATCACTAGCTACTTGGTTGAAAAAAGCAGTGTTAGAAATACCATTGAACTGACTCACTGAGGCAAAATTAGAGCCATTATCCTGATTTACCGTAGCAGAGTTTGAGGTAACATTTCTCTGGTGAATAAGTGCAGTTTGAGATAAAGAGCCACTTTGATGAATAGTGGATCCTGAATCAATTGTTGAGATTTGAACAGAAGTGGCTTCGTGATTGTTGTCCACTTGATCAATAAGGGAGAATGAGTTCGATGTATTTTTTTGTTGTGATTCAGCTTTATTCATATCACCAGATTGAGTGTGGCTAATAGCACTAGAGTTGGTGTTATTAGTTTGCTCTGGATAGGATTCATTATAGTCCCCAACCTGATTGATAATGATGGTGCCGTCGATTACAGAGGCATCCTGAACTGGCGAAGCCAGGTTTCCAACACCATTCTGATTTAGAATGACGGTATTGGCTATGCTGTTACTCGCAGCAAGAACTATGGTTATTCCTGCAAAGACGGGGGTATAAATATTCATTAGTTACTCCTTTAAGATATCGTCCTTAGATTGAAAATTATTTTCCTAGGGATGATATCTAATCAGCAGTGAAAGCTTTTCGTGAAAGTTGCTTTCCTTAGCGTAAGGGAGGTCACTCAAGGTTTTCCATAGATTTATAAGAACCGATGCTCTTCTCTAAGTCACGGAGAATTACATATACCTTGTGAATATCCACATTCCATTAGTTTAATTTTGGAGGAGAAGTGCATATTAACCATGAGAGATTAGTCTCATTTAGCTAGGTAGAAAGTTTGTATCCTACTATTTTAATATTTAGGTGTAGTGAATGATAGATTTTACATGACAATAGCAAAGTAATAATCTCCTATGTATCTATACCATCTATAAATTAAGTGCGATTGTGGTGAGAAATTTGACCCGGTAAGGTTATCCTTATTAAAAATTAGAAGGTGATATTGCTAAGTCAGCATAACGACACTTCTATCAGTTTTTTTGCTACTGACTTTAGATTTGATTTACTGATCTGAGTTGTATCAAGGGTGTTATTATTTCCTGGCTGATTTACAATGGCAATATTGGTTTCTCAGTATTGCCAGATTTCACTCGTGTCTCCATCACGCAGACCAGGCAGCGTTTCGTCCCATTTGATCAGTGTGGGAATTGTTACCATATCCACCTGCCTGTAAAAATAATGCACTTTTCAAACCGCCATATTGAATAATTTCTATTCCATTGAAGCTACCGAGGTACTGTATTACAGCAATACGATTACGTCTGTTTTAGTCACAGTAGTGATATAAGAAATATCACAAAGTTGTTTTGTGGGTGCAAATTTATAGCTTTTTCCTGATTAACTGTTTCAAAGCCACTTAAAAAGATTGATGGACCAGGAAAATAAGAAGAGAGCTGGGGCTTGTGGGTTTTTTTTGTTCATTGGATTGATTAATGTAAATGAACCAGAGGTATTATCGTTGTTGCGACCATGCCTTATTCGTATTGCCAACTCGTGTGTGGATAATAAGGCTTTGACTAATGTTATTAATTTCCTCAGGAGTTGAAAGAGCCGGTGAATGAGAGTGACATTATTAGTTACAGTACCATCTTGGGAAAATCAATCAGAGTATTGACAGCCGAACCGCTTATGACGATTGCCAGAAAAACACCTAAAAGCTTGTTCATAATTTCTTTAACCTAATCAATGTGCAGGCAATAATGGAATCTTTCGCCATCAACTACCATCATCCATTTATTACCATTGTCTCTTTTGTTTTTTCTGACTTCAGATTTCCTTCTTGGGCTGAAGCAAAACTGCTATCCGAGGTGCTTTCGGCAAGCTTCCAATCAAGTGCCTTACTTTTCCTGATGTAGGGGTAAACTATTTAGGTTTTCAAGAGTTGCAATTGGGTGTTTGGTATGTAATTGAGTTACTGGGTAAATCAAATTCACCTCGTGATTATTAGCCTGCTGCTGTGTGGAATTTTATGAAGAAAATTTTATGCTTTTCATGAGAGAGAATATCCCATTATCTAAGAAAAAATTATTCCTTCTGTTTTTATAAATATGTTGGCCTCAAATGGTATTTATTCTAGAGGTTAGCTGGTAGGTCCGGTATTTCTTTAGTAATGAATTGCTTTTCTGTGTTGACTAATTTTCAGCTGTCAAGGTGGCCTTTTCCTTGGTTGGTTTGTGATTAATTGCTGGCGAAATTTTATTATTGTTGTAACTGTCTAAGTAATTACACTTGACATATTTAGAAAAAAAGGTGAATTAAGCTTCTTGATAAGTTGGGGATGTATGGCAGGTTTTTCCAGGTTATATTTAAAATATATATAGAGCGTTTAGTTTACAAGAAATTCTTTAAGTTAAAAGAGCTGACCCTGTTGGGGTCAGCTCAAATAGAAGCTTAGCTGGTGAGTCTATGGGAAAATGAAAACGTTGTTATCGCCAATTTGACTAATAGCCATCATGCTACCATTACCTGCCTGTACGACCGATATTAAGTTAGAATTGCCAACCTGTTCTCCATTAAATACGTTAGCATTTCCACTTTGCGTAATAAAGTACCGGTTCATGTTGCCACCAGATTGAGTAATGGTGGATTCGTTAAAGTCACCAGACTGATCCACACCAACCTCGTTAAATTGAGCGGTCTGCTCTGTCCATGCATAGTTGTTGTTGCCAGACTGGTTGTGTACAGCCAGGTTAGATTCCCAGTACTGCTCGATATGGCTATGGTTGTCGTCACCTGATTGCGCAACATTTAGGTCATTATATTTACCAAATTGGTAGCTGTAGGAGTAATTACCCGATCCTCCATTTTGGGAAACAAATCCAGTTTGGGCATTACCAATTTGTGTGGCCTCTACAGTATTGGAATTGCCATTTACCTGTACTACTTGCATTTCGTTGTTGCCAATGAAATGCCCTTCCTGATTAACAGTGGCAACGTTTCCTGATCCATTAAACTGAGATACTATAGCAAGGTTGGAATTTTTTGTTTGGTTTACTGTAGCGTGGTTTGAGAAAACCGCACCCTGTTGGATCCATGCCATCTGACCGCCCCATCCACTTTGTGAAATGGATGCAGATGAGCCGATAGCTGAGGTTTGAGTAGTGGTGGCGCCATTAAAATCAGAGGTCTGGGTTATGAACGCTGTTGAAAATGAGGCAGCATTCTGTATAGATGTGGCCCCATTTGAGTCACCGAATTGAGTGTGACTGATCCAGCTATTGTTGGTGAAGTTCTGCTGCTGAGGAACAGAGGTGTTAAAGTCACCAGTTTGGTTAACGATGATGGTGCTATTGAAAACAGTGCCATCCTGTACTGGAGCAACAGAGTTTCCGGCCCCATTTTGATTAACAATCAGGGTGTTGGCCATGGCGCCACTAGTGGCAAGAGCCATTAACACGCCAGCAGCAATTGGTGTGTACTTGTTCATTGGTTACTCCTTAGAGATATCAGATTTAGCTTGAAAATTTTTTGCTAGAGAGATTATCGAAACAGCATCGAAAGCTTGCGTGAAAATTACTTTTCCTGGTGTAGGGAAAAATCGTTGAGGGTCTTTTTCAGGAGTTTCAATTGGAAGCTGGGTCCGTATTGATTTCTAGAAAAAAGCATAGGTGCCTCGTAGAATTCAGCTTGATGCTGAGTAGAGTCTTGTGGGGAAAATACGAAACAGCCATAGGAGATAAGTTTCGATCACCTAGGAAGAAAGTATGTTTTTCATCCATGTAGATAATCGAGTGTCACCGAGTTTTTGCTTAAATAACAGTGAGCTATAGGATAGTGAATTTAGTGAAAAAAAATGGTGGTAGTCCTTCTTTTTGGACCATTGACTTTAATAGGGTCACAAGAAATTTTCTTTCCTATAAGATATTTTGAGCATAAAAAAGGCGGCCAAATAATGACCGCCGCAAGATGTTCTCTCTCTAAGAAGCTACAGTAAGAACTACTGGAAAATGAAACCGACGTTAAATGCCCCAGCTTGATTTGCTATAGCTGTTTCATTAGCCCCGAGTTGGGTAGTAGTATGCACATTCAGAAGTCCAGCCTGTGAGGTTTGTGCATTGTGCCCAAAACCGGCTTGGGCAATAGTGGAAATATTTATGATTCCTGCTTGTGCGGTAAGTGCATCGTTAAATGAGCCTGCTTGTGCATGGGTCGAGATATTGCCAAAACCAGCTTGGAGAGTGGTTGAGTCATTGGCCAGGCCGGCTTGTAGGACCGTTGCAAGGTTCAGTGTACCCAGCTGTGATGAATTAGAACTATTCAACAGCCCTGATTGAGCATGGGTTGCAATGTTGAGTGTGCCAGCCTGATTAGCCACAGCAGTATTGCCAACAGCTAATACCTGAGCCATATTTGCAATATTTGCAGTGCCAGCCTGATTCACAAGTGCGCTATTTCCAGCACTAAGTATTTGAGTGACTGTTGCAAAATTTAGGGTGCCTAATTGATTAATTGCGCCAACATCTCCCAAAGAGGCTGTTTGGAACACCGAGCCAAAGTTTCCATCCCCAGCTTGATTGACAAGTGCTGCTGATGCAAATGCTGGCGCGGCCTGGGTGGTAATAGCCAAGTTGGCATTACCTGCCTGAACAACCGAAGCCGTATTCAGGGCTCCACCAATTTGAAAAGAATTTGCGCTGTTGGCATTGCCTGATTGAAAGTGATTGATAAGGTTGGTGTCACTACCACCAGTTTGCAATGCATCGGAGAAGTTAAAATTACCGATTTGAGTTTGAAGAACCGTGTTGTCATCGTTTCCAGGTCCTACCTGAGTAGATATAGCCAGGTTGCCCAGGCCAGCTTGATTTTGCACGGTGGTATTATTTGCCGCAAATACGCTGCCACTTGTGGTGATGAGAATAGCGGCTGCGATTGGTGTTAACGCCTTCATGCGATACTCCTTTACTCTTGACGTTTTGATCCAGCACACACAGTGCTGGAATTACTGACATCATCCAGATGTCATGGATTCACAATGCAGGATTCCTAAATTCCTGGAATAAGCTACATCGTTGAATTCTGGCTGAATAAAATAATCAGCGATTAATACTTCAAATTGCTAATTTACTTGGTTGGCTTGACTACTCTTATGCCTACGGGGAGGTAAGGTGTCTCCCAGATACTACATTGGGGACCACTCTTGAGAGAGGGCCAGTTTGGCTTTGAGAGATTGATCTCTAAACAACCTAATGTCTGCATGACAAAATGTCCAAGAGGTGTAAAACAACATTTGATCAGATATGTAATGAGTTTTGTCTGTAAAGCGGAGATACGCTATAGGACATAAGTCACTAATAGATAGGAATATAGTTCTTTTGTTGTGGCTTGATTTTTAATGTGTGATTTGGCTTTTAAAAGAATCAGGTTTCATAGGCGGATATTCCGCTCAAATGGCCACGACTTATGTTTTTACGCAGATAGATCGTTATGGATCACAAAATTGAAGAATTTAATAAGAACAGTGGGTTGTTATTTTTCAGCTCTAATTTTGTCGTTAAGATGTTTTCATGGGAATCTGTCAGGCTGCTAATTCTGACACATATGTGAGATGTTATATTTAAGGAGGCCTAAAGGCGCGTAATTTCAGTCAAATTGGCGGATAGAGGTAGTGGTCGCAGTGCCTATTACCGTTACAGAAGTGTGTAAGCCATGACCACTTTGATAGATATTAACTTTGTGTAACATACCAATTTCTTCCACATAAGCACTGTTCTGTGTGCCAAATTGGGATATGCCTGCGGAGTTAGCTGTACCATATTGCTCTATATTAATCAGATTTTCATAGCCCACCTGGATTAATCCGCTTAGGTTTTGTTCACCTATTTGACGTGAAAGTACAATGTTATTTTCGCCTGCTTGTGTTACAGAAAGACTGTTTCTATTACCATCTTGATGAGCAGAAGTATAATTGGTTCGGCCCGACTGCCGCACGTTAATATTGTTCACGCCACCTTCTTGGTTGATTACTGTGAGATTGGAGACTGATAGAAGATTAGCTGCGCTCAATTCGCTGCTTAAGGCGAGTTCACTACTGGCATCCAAATCAGAGGCTGTACAATTTTTTGCATATCCCCCGGTATATAACCCGATGAATAGTGGGAGTAATATGAGGTGATTTTTCTGACTGCCAAACATAAATTCCTCTACTTCATTGTGCTGCCTGATCTCAGTTCACCATCACATAATGACGGTACTGTCGTTTAAATAGTATTGCAGTATGGGATTGTTAATTTCATCGGGATTCGCTAAGGCCCAGGAATTATGCACAATCCCCTCACTGATCAAGTGAATCACCGCAGATTCCATAGCTGAAAGCATAGCAAGTTGTGCTGGCTCGTTATATGTTACCCCGGCTTCCAACTCCAGTAAGCGTCGGAATTTAACATAACGAAATACATCGGCACTGATTGCTTTGGAGTAAACAGTTTTTGATGTCAATACAGAGTGCAATATTCTGCCTGAGCGTATATCGATTGCTCTTAGATTGACCGTCACCTGGTCGACGCGGTATTGCTCATTGGCACCGATGCCAAAGTATCTTGCTCCGGCACCGCCGGTTTGAATATTTTGATCGTAGGCGACAATTCCGCCTTCAAGCAATACGTTAGCTGCAATTAGAGTTGGTAGAGGAATATTATTATTGGCTGGAGCATCAGGTTTACTGAGCCCGGCACGTATAATTTTTCGCTCGGTTAAAAGGTTTTGTAAGCCTTCACGCTCCAATGCGATAAACCAGCCGGATTCATTGAGTACATCGGTCAACATAGCGGCTCCACCCTGAGTAACCGCAGTGGAGAAGCTACTGTTTGGTGCTGGCTTGTATTGTCCGGTTTGATCGCGGAAACTATATACAGCAGCCAATATCTTCCCTTTAGGTTCAGGAAGATTTACCAAATCCCGATAGGTATTCATTCGTGGGGTCAGCATAGCATCAGTCCGCCCAGGGCCAAATAAGGCATCACCAAGGCTTTTAAATGCTGAGCATCCGCTTAGTGTGAGAGTAAACGCCAGTGCGGGCAAGGCTAAGGCTTTTGTTATTGCATTGCGCATTGCCAGTTTTCCTTCAGTGTTGATTCTTATCTAATTTGTGGGATTGAGACCACTGACAACGATCTCACTTTTGTCCCCAGTACTTCTGTCTGTGATTAGTACCGTAAGAACGCCATCGTTATCGACGATCTGTACGATAAAATCGTCGGTAATTAACTCACCACTATTGCCATCGCCGACATCCGTTAGCAGTTGATTGAGTAGTCTTGTTTCCAATGAGTCAGTAAAGCGATCCAGGGCACTTGGTTGTTCGTAGAGACTGTCATTCTTGTCGGGGTCTTCGTGGCTATCCTGAGATTGCGCGTTTTGCAGCAAGTAGGTTCCATTAAGAGGATTGCCGCCAAAATTCGGGTTAACTGGCTCATAAATTAATTCAGTCGCGATCACAGAGCCACACGAGAATAGGGCGGCTACCAGGCTAGCTGGATAAACAAGGTAATTTTTGTTCATTAGAATTCCTCCTTTCCCAAATCAAAATTATCTATTAGGGCACTGCTCACGCGATCCTTTAAGACCGCTTGATGAATATATTGGGCTGCTTCGTCTGCAAGGCGATGAATATTGTTGGTACTTGGGCTGATAAATCGTCGAAATACAATTTTGTCGTTGTAGGTAACCCATATTAAGTTTCCCCAACGAGCTGAGGGTCGCTCGTAAACTGTTAAATTGTAAGTGGCATCTGGATAATTCAGATTTCTATATTCACTAAGATATCTGGCAAAGTCGTGGCCTGTTCGAGTAATTGTTCTGTCGATATTAAACCCGCTGATTTCATCCTCAAGTCTTCCTGAGTCAGTGTCTGCAGGAGGAACTTGGGTGTCATCCTGAGCAAAGACTACAGTTGAGAGAAGAATGATAATCAGCGGGGTTAATCTCATATTCTCTCTTCCTGGAGATTGAGTTTTGCCCAGTTGCTAGCTTGTAAGCGATTCTTCACGCCGATTTTCCGGAAAATGTTATACATGTGATTTTTAACGGTGTGTTCGCTCAGGTGTAGTTTCGTAGCGATGACGCTATTGGGTTCTCCCGTTGTTAGTTGCCCTAGGATTTCCTGTTCTCTACGAGTGAGAGGAAGGGGGGATTGCGAATTATCAGCGTGACTGCTTTCACAGCTGTGAATGGCTGTACTGAGTCTTTGGATAAGTCTTTCCTGGCTGATGTTATTGTCACACAACAAATAAAAACCACTTTGCCGTAGTTTTTCTGAGATGTGGGTTGGTAAGTCGGCAGGAAAGTTAATAAGAATTGCTTTTGAGTGTCTGATTTTCTTTAAATCAGAAAGAAAATCCTTAGAGTAGCTGTTGGTGCCAATCTGCCAGCAATCAATAATTATCGCCTCGTAGTGTTGTAAACAGTGTCTTTGTTTTCCTATACAGGCTTTTTCCCATGGCATGGGAATAGACTGAGAAAACAGTGAAAATAAAAGATCGCCCTGAAGGCCGGAATTGCTAAAAAAAAGAACCGGCATATACCTCGTACCTCTCCTTGAAACAAATGGAATCCTCTCAATTTGAAGAGCGGAATCCGTTGTCGACTCCTGTCGTTTAAGTTTCCTGGTTGATCTTTGAAGACCACAAAAAAATATTGCTGTTAACGCTAAGTACCTCTTTGTTTAGGGAAAATAACTCATTTCGTGAGAATTTAGTTTGGAGTGTAGTCGTGGGTGTGAGGTATTCTGGAAAATATGATGCCTGTTTTTATTTCACGGTAAGGGAGTAATGAATGATGTCGTCAGTAAATTTTATTGGTTGAATTTTATGTGATTGATTAAGTTTTACTTTTTGCTTGTGAGTTTGTCTCTATTTTGAATGGGAAAGTTGGCTGGGGGTTGCTGGTTAGGAATAGTCGGTTGGGTGCGAGCGTTGATTTCTAAGATTCTTTCTTTCTAAAGCTTGCTTGTGAATATATGGCAAATTTAACTCTGAAGTTAAAATATACCTATGAGGGTAGTTACTTAGTGATTGTTTTTTAAGTGACTTGTGGAATATGTCACTGATGTAGTCTTTAGATGAGGTTGGGGGTTTTTGGCAGGCGGGAAAGTGCTGGTATGAGCCCTGGTTTATGGTATTCCCAGGATGAATATTGTGAGTAGTAATGCTGGGATGACTGTGGTCCAATTTTTACCATTAGGAAGCAATAAATAGATAGTGAATCATGCCTGCTAGCAAGTGACGCAATATAGCAACACAAAGTGTGACATTTTAGGCGATTGTCAAAGCTTCAGCTGTTAGGATGTGATATCGCTCGGTTCCACAGGGAAAAGTAACGTCATGAGTCACCTATTTGAGACACTACCATCCTGGCTATGGGTGAGTTTGGCGGTTATTACATTTTTCTTAGCTAGAGGGCCTATTCATAGAAGTATTTATTCCCTGGCAAGGCTATTTCATCGCTCATTATTGTTTTCTGCAAACGCTGTTGAGCTTGCCGGGCAGGGCCTCCGTGAACGCAATCGAGAGGTACTGCTGGCTAGAGGTCGTGAGGTAACAGAGTGGCAAATTGAGAGGGAGTTTGAGCGAATAGAAAGTAGTTTAAAGCGGGATATGGCACAATATCCTACGTTGCATCGTCATTTGTGTGAGCAGATGACAACCTTAGATGATGATTATGTGCGTAGCGCAGAGGTTCCTCCAGAGCCATCAAGCTGGGCCCGGGCAATCCGCTCTGTGGCGGAAATTCCTACTCCAGACGATACAGTTGTGGCAGATGTGTTGGAGACTATTAATCACTCTATGCGCAAGGCTGAAAATAAAGCTCTGGAGTCTTATCGGGAGTCTATAAGGGAGCGTCATCAGCTACTAAAGCGCATGATGCCTGGTTGGCGTTCCATATTGAAAACTCTGGGAAGAATGAATAAGAGTGTGGAATCTGTAATTTACCGTAGCAAAGTATTGGATGAGCATATGACACGCTACGAGGAGGTATTACAGGAGAGTGATCGTAGTTTACGTCTTCTATCAACCTCTTTTTTTAGTCGTTTTTTTATCTCTTCACTGGTATTGCTGTTGATAATGGCAGGGGTTTGGTTGAATCACCAATTAATTGCCAGGCCAGTGGCGGAAATCATTGGAAGTAACAGTTTTCTGGGGGGGTATGGGACAGCGGATATTGCAGCTTTGATTTTAATCTTCGTACAAATTGTCACTGGTATTGTGGTTATGGAGTGTTTGCGGATTACGCGATTATTTCCTTCGGTCTCCGCATTAACTGATTCAGTACGGAAGCGTTTGCTGTGGATTGGGGTACTTCTACTCTTGTGTTTGGCCTCTATTGAGGCGGGGCTATCACTCTCAAGGGAGTTACTATTGCAACAGGATCAGTTGCTTACGGGGTTATCTGAAACGAGCGGTTCTGCTGTTACTGAGATAAACGCTTACTGGACTCTCGGGCTCGTGCAAATGATGTTGGGTTTTACGCTCCCTTTGGTCCTGGCCTTTATCGCAATACCCTTGGAGCAATTTTTATCTTCTGCCCGCACGGTGTTTGGTAGTGTCTTAGTATTTTTCCTGAATGTGTTATCAGTGGGTTTACGTCTTCTGGCGCTTATTGCAATAAATTGTGGCACACTCCTTAATCGTATCTATGACCTAATAATATTTCTGCCTCTTTGGTTGCAGCATACTTATAGGCAGTTTCGTAAAGCTTCAGAATTAGATGTTGCGTCGGATAAGTCGAAATCACCAGTAAGCCAATCCAAGTCAGAAATAAATATTGAGAAAGAAGTGTCTACAGGAGGAGCCGCTAGTGTCTGACTGCTATTTAAGTAATGATTGCAGCCCAGATAAATCAATTTAGCGTCTTTTTATTGATCTTAGGTTTTTGAAATAGATGTCAATGTTACTTATTTTTTTCTTTCTTTTGCTTGTGTTGTTCTTATATGCCCGCTCGGGCATTGCGCCAAAATCAGCATTAAAGCTACCTTCATGCAAAGGGCCTATGGTTATCGCACATGGCAATGATTGTGGCAATGGGCTTTTCCCGGGGAATACTCAGGAATTTCTGCAAAATATGGTGATGCAGGGGGTGGATGCTATTGAAATAGATGTTTGGCTTAGTGCTGACGGGCATTTGGTTTTACGCCATGATCCTGATCTGGAAGATTCAACCAATGGTAGTGGGTTTATAGAGGACTTTACGCTGGCTCAACTGCGTAACTTAAATGCAGCTCACCACTGGAGTCGTGATCAAGAATCTTACCCCTATCGACATAAACCTTTGAAAATAATTACCCTAGAAGAGGCTTTACAGATAGTGGGTAAGACGCCACTAATATTGGATATAAAAAGTAAACAGTTACGGGCCGCACGACAGTTGAACGCTTTGCTCGAGCGCACTGGCAAGCACAGTCAGGTTATCGTCTCCTCATTTAATCACAAGGTTCTTCTGGAATTTCGACGATTGAGCCCGGAGACGGCGACCGGTTCTACAAGCTGGGAGGCGACCCTTCTATTTTTTGCTCAGTTACTGCGTGCGGAAAGCCTGCTAGCCCCCCGTTATCAAACTATGCAATTGCCCATGCAATTTTGGGGGCTCAATGTGGTTTCCAGGGGCACTATGCGTGCGGCGCGTAAGCTTAACCTGCACGTCTCTGTGTGGACTGTAAATGGGCGGGCCGATCTACAGCGCTATATCGATATGGGAGTGAATGGTATTGTTACTGACCGCCCGGATATATTGATGAGTATGTTGCCCAGTCGGGAGCCGAAGGTAGAACCAAAGCTACTTGAACGGGCTTCCTAAATTGAGCAACATCGCAAAAACAATATGACAATAACAACAGAGTAATGTTTATGAAGCAGATTGCAGGTATTGGGGTGCTGTTAGCGTCTCTAATCAGCACCCCGGTATTGGCGGAAGACCGCTTTGCCAAAGTAGAAATTAGTAGTGAGCCGGTGGCAGGAAATGTTTATATGCTCCAGGGGGCTGGCGGCAATATTGCAGTACTGGTCGGAGAGGACGGCACCTTTATGGTGGATGACCAATATGCGCCACTCACTGCAAAAATACAGAAAGCGGTGGCGGGTTTGGCAGATCAGCCGCTGCGCTTTGTGATCAATACTCATTGGCATGGCGATCATACTGGCGGCAATGAAAATCTGGGTAAAAGCGGTGCCCTGATCGTTGCCCATGAGAATGTGCGTAAACGTGTGAGTACCGAACAGTTTATTGAGGCTTTTAAGCGTAAGGTTGAGCCCTCACCGCCGGCAGCACTGCCGGTAATCACCTTTACCGATGCCACTACTTTTCACTGGAATGGTGATGAGGTGAAGGTGCAGCATGTTGGCCCAGCCCATACCGATGGTGACTCTATTGTGCATTTCGCCAAAGCCGATGTGATTCATATGGGTGACATCTATTTTAATGGCACTTATCCATTTATCGATCTTTCATCTGGTGGTTCGGTGGATGGCATGATTGAAGCGATGGACACCGCATTGGCGCTTTCTGGCGAAAACACGAAAATCATTCCAGGACATGGCCCTCTGAGTAGTCCTGCGGAGTTAAAAGTGCAACGGGATATGTTGCAGACCCTGAGGGATCGTATCCAGAAGCTGGTCGATAATGGCCAAAGCCGTGACCAAGTCATTGCTGCCAAACCGACCAAAGATTTTGACGAACAGTATGGACAGGGTTTTATGACACCAGATATATGGACTGGTATTGTGTATGACTCCCTGGCTGCAAAATCCAAGAAGTCTTGATCCTATATTGATGGTGACTATTAAAAGTTGCTGAAATAAAAAGGCCCGGATATTTCTATCTGGGCCTTTTTGTTTAGGGGCTTTCTTGAGCCCGGCTATTAAAGCATCTGTAGTTATCAGGATGCTTGGGGTTCAGCACCATTTAACTCCTTTGGAGTCTCTACGGTTATCTCTGTTTTCTCCTCTCGCACTCGGAACCAAGCTGCATACAGGGCTGGCAGGAAGATCAGGGTCAAGCCAGTAGCAACGATCAGTCCTCCCATAATGGCGACAGCCATGGGGCCGAAGAAGTCACTGCGCGACAGTGGAATCATCGCCAATACCGCAGTCAGAGCGGTTAAAACGATCGGGCGGAAACGCCGCACAGTGGACTCAATAATTGCCTCCCAGGTACTCAGGCCCTGGGTGATATCCTGCTGTATTTGATCCACCAGAATGACGGAGTTGCGCATAATCATACCGGCCAGGGCAATGGTGCCGAGCATGGCGACAAAACCGAAGGGTTTGCCGAACAGCAGCAGGAACAAGGTAACCCCGATCAGTCCCAAAGGCGCGGTGAGGAAGACCATGGTGGAAAGGGACATGCTGCGCAGCTGCAGCATCAGCAAGGTGAATACCACCAAGATAAATAGCGGCATACCGGCATTCACTGATTTTTGTCCACGCTCGGATTCCTCCACACTGCCACCAACTTCCAGAAGGTAGCCCGGTGGCAGTTGCTCTCGAATGTTCTGCAGGCGCGGCCAGACTTCATTCACCACGGTTGCGGGCAGTTCTTCACCATAAATATCGGCACGTACTGTGACGGTGGGCAGGCGATCGCGGTGCCAGATAATCCCTTCCTCGAAGCCGTACTCCAGGGTGGCAATTTGGTTCAGGGGGACACTGCGGCTGCTGTCGGTTTGCACCGCCAGGTTACCCAGTTGGCTGAGGGCGTAGCGTTCCTGCTCGTCGCCGCGCACACGCACGTCAATCAGCTCATTGTCTTCGCGGTATTGGCTAACAGTAATACCGGTGAGTGAGCTTTGCAGGGCGCGGGAGAGCGAGGCACTGTTCACGCCCATAGCGCGGGCGCGGTCCTGATCGATATTCAGGTTGACGGTTTTACTCGGTTCCTCCCAATCCAGGTGGACGTTGGTGACCTTGGCATTTTCCCGCACGCGCTCGGCAACCTGGCGGGCCAGGCTGCGCACTTCACCAATATGCTCACCAGAGACGCGGAATTGCACTGGATAGCCAACCGGTGGGCCATTTTCCAGGCGGGATACCCGGCTGCGCAGAGTGGGGAATTCCTCCTCCATGGTTTCGATCAGCCAGCTGCGTACCTGCTCGCGCTCCTCTACGTTACGTGTCATCACTACAAACTGGGCAAAGCTGGCCGCGGGTAACTGCTGGTCCAATGGCAGATAGAAACGCGGTGAGCCGGTGCCCACATACACCACATAGTTTTCTACCAGGTCATTTTTATCCAGCAGGGTTTCCAATCGCTTGGCCTGGTACTCGGTGGACTTCAGCGAGGCGCCTTCGGCCAGCTTGAGATCGACTAACAGTTCCAAGCGCCCGGAAGAAGGGAAGAACTGCTGGGGCACCAGGCGGAAAAGTGCCAGGGAACCAATAAAGATCGCCAGGGTTGCCACTATGACAGCTTTGCGGTGGCGCAGGCACCAGGTAATCAGGCGGCGGAAGCGCTGGTAAAAGGGCTTCTGGTAGGGGTCTTGAACCTCGCCACTGTGATTGTGGCGAGCCAGATTGGGCAAAAGGTAATGGCCCAGGTAGGGCACGAATATGACTGCGGCAATCCAGGAGACAACCAGGGAAAGTGTGACCACCTGGAAGATTGAGCGGGTGTATTCCCCGGTGCCGGATTCCGCCGTGGCAATGGGTAGGAAACCGGCGGCGGTGATTAAGGTACCGGTGAGCATGGGGAAGGCGGTACTGGTCCAGGCGAAGCCGGCGGCTTTCAGGCGACTGAGCCCCTGCTCCATTTTAATGGCCATCATTTCCACGGCGATAATGGCATCGTCCACCATCAGGCCAAGGGCGAGTACCAGGGCGCCCAGAGAAATCTTGTGCAGGCCGATATTGAAGTAATTCATCAGTGCGAAAGTCATGGCCAGCACCAATGGTATCGATAGCGCCACGATCAAGCCGGGGCGGCTGCCGAGAGAGAAAAAACTCACCAGCAGGACAATGCCCAGTGCCTCCGCCAATACTTGCAGGAATTCCCCCACACCGCGTTTCACCGCCGCGGGTTGGTCGGACACCTTGCGTAACTGCATGCCGATCGGCAGATCTTCCTGCAACTCGGCAAAGGTGGCGTCCAGCTGTTTGCCCAGCTTGAGGATATCACCGCCTTCTTTCATGGAAACGGCCAGGCCGATGGCGTCCTCGCCCATAAAGCGCATGCGAGGTTGTGCAGGATCGCTGAAACCGCGGTGTACTTCGGCAATATCACCCAGCCTCTGGGTACGCCCGCCGGCAGTGATGGGAAAGCGGCGTATTTCATCGACCGAGTGAAATTGACCGCTAACGCGAATGCGCACGCGGTCGCTCACCGTATCTACAAAGCCCGCATCGGCGACCTGATTTTGCGACTGCAGTGCGCTTTGCACTGCACTGAGGGGAATGCCCAGAGAGGCGAGCTTGGTGTTGGAAATTTCCACCCAGATTTTTTCATCTTGCAGCCCCAGTAATTCCACCTTGCCCACATTCTTGACCCGCTGCAGTGCCAACTGCAGGCGCTCGGCATAGTCTTTCATCAGGGCGTAATCGAAACCGCTGCCGGTTAGCGCATAAATATTGCCGAAAGTAGTCCCGAATTCGTCATTAAAAAACGGGCCCTGGATATCCGGTGGCAAGGTGTGGCGGATATCCCTGACCTTTTTGCGTACCTGATACCAGAGATCGGGGATGTAGCGCGAGTGCATATCGTCGCGGGCGACAAACAACACCTGGGATTGGCCGGGACGGGAGAAAGAGGAGATGCGCTGGTAGTCACCAGTCTCCAGCAGTTTTTTCTCCACCCGCTCGGTAATTTGACGGGACACCTCCTCGGCACTGGCGCCGGGCCAAAGGGTATTGATCACCATTACCTTGAAAGTGAAGGGAGGGTCTTCGCTTTGCCCAAGTTGTGTGTAGGAGGCAGCGCCCAGCAATCCCAGCACGATCATGGCGTAGAGTACCAGCGGGCGGTTTTTCAGCGCCCATTCGGAAAGGTTAAAGCCCATGGTTATTTCTCTGTATGGAAGCACGGATTGATCGAACTAACAGTGCTTCGGCAATTTCATCGGAGCGCGTTTTAGCGTTCAGTCCAGTTGTTATTTTGGGGTGGTGTTTAGTTAGTCCTGCTGGGCAAGCGCGCGGTCCGGATCGATTGGGCGATTCATACGGTCCACGGGACGAATCTGTTGTCCCTCCAATAACAGGTGCGTACCAGCGGCAACGATCCAATCATCGGCGCGCAGGCCAGAGAAAATCGGTACAAATTCTTGGCCGAAGGCACCTACGGTGACTTCGGTTTTATGCAGGGTTTGTTGTTCGCGGTTCAGTACCCAGACAAAGGCTTTGCCGTTATCGGCGCTCACTGCCGACATGGGTACTTGTAAAACATCGGTGGCCACTGCTTTGGGCACGAATACTCGGGCGCTCTGACCTATTTCAATGCCGGTGGTCTTATTGGTAAAGGCCACGCGTGCTTCAAAGGTGCGGGATACCGGATCTGCGGCGGGGGAGAGTTCCCTCACCTGGGCGGGGAAGGATTTACCGGGCTGCGACCAGAGTTCTACGGTCAAAGGTTGGCCGACACGGAAATGGCTAATTGCCTGCTCCGGTAAATCGATGCGCACTTCGCGTTCGCCGTCGGCGGCAAGTTCGAAAATCCCCTGACCAGCGGCGACAACCTGGCCAGCCTCGGCCATGCGGCGGGCGATAACACCGCTCTCTGGAGCTTTCAATTCCGCATAGGCGGCTTGATTACGCGCTACGTCTAATTGCGCCTTGGCTTGTTGCAGGCGCGCATCGCTGGCTTCGAAACGGGTCTCCACCGCATCGAACTGTGATTGGCTGACCAGCTGGCGCTCCAATAGTTTGCGGTGGCGCCCCAGCTCGCTGCTGGCCAGGCGCTGGTCTGCCACGGCGGAGGTGAGGCGTGCGCGTGCGGAATCCAGTTGTAGGAGCAGGTCTTCGGTATCCAGTTCAGCCAGCGGTTGGCCCTGCTCAACACGGTCGCCTACATTAACCAGGCGCCGCTGTAATTTGCCACTGATGCGAAAGGCCAAAGCGGGTTCGAAGCGGGCTCGCACCTCGCCGGGATAAAAATCCTGTTGGGCACTGGCCACTTGTGGCTGGACCATCACCGCTGGGCGGGGTTTTTCTAATTGTTCGGTGGACTCTGATGGCGCGCAGGCGGACAACAGCAGGCTGAACGACAGGGCAGCGAAGAGTAGCGATCGGTACATAGGGGCTCCCTTCCTCGGCGGCGAGGCGACAAGGTAAGTCCGGAAGTGGACGAGTCATGGCCGGGCGGCCGGTAATGTTATACTAGCGAGTATAGTAAATTTATTAAACTGGCGAGTCCAGTATATGGAGTGCTATGTCTGAACAGACTCAGATGGCCGCCCAGCGCGGGCGTCCCAAGGATCTGGCCAAACGCCAGGCCATTCTCGATGCAGCCAAAGAGCTGTTTCTGACCAAAGGCTTTGCCGCTACCAGTGTGGATGCGGTGGCCTCTGCTGCGGGCGTATCGAAACTGACGGTGTACAGCCATTTCTCCGATAAAGAGACGCTGTTCAGTGCTGCGATTACCTCCCGCTGCGAGATGATGATGCCCCTGCCCATTTTCGATCTGAAAGAGGGGGATTCGGTGGCAGAAGTACTGGAGCGCATTGGTCAGGCTTTTCTAAGCATGGTGGATAGCGAGGATAGTATCCGCCTGTTACGGCTTTTATGTGCTCTGGCGGCGCAGGAATCAAAACTTGCTCAGTTGTTTTTCGATGCGGGCCCCCAGCGCATCCTTCGAGATATTGAGCAGTTGCTGCGCCGCGCAACCGAGATGGGCAAGCTGCAGGTGGCAGACCCGGCCGAGGCCGCCGAGGACTTTATGGGCATACTGCTGGGTTGCCGGCACATGCGGGTATTGATCGGTTGTTGTAAGGTACAGGCCGAGGGTGAGCGGCGCGAGCGGGTGCGTAAGGCAGTGGCGCTTTTTATGCGGGGGTACCGCTGACAAGCTACTGGCTACTGGTTGGGGTTTTCCGGCATCGCTGGGCAACGGTTGATATCGCCGCTTATTTCCAGCCAGCCCGGCTTGTTTTGGTAGTAGACGTAACGCTCTGGTCGGATAAATACCGGGTCGTCGAAGGCGCCCCCAGCTAGGCCGCGAAGCTCTGGGAGAAATTCCAGTGTCCAGCTGAGGGCGCTGCCGCATTGCCCACAAAATTGGCACTCTATCCAACGGCCCGCATCGGACATTAACCGGTGACTTTTCAGCCTGCCTCGAATGAACTCTACATTGTTTTTTTCGAAATACACTGATACGCCTATTAAGCTACCGGTGCGTTTCCGACACCAGCTACAGGAACAGAGGCTCACTCGGCGAGGCTGGCCAGTGGCGCGAAATCGTACAACACTACAGGCACAGCCACCTTCGTGAAACTCCTCCATCCCTAAACTCTCACCGATCAGGTTTTAATGCGGTAACCGGTGCGGAAAATCCACCAGACTGTTACCAGGCATAGGAAAAGGAAGAGTAATGTCATTCCCACGCTGAGGCCCAGGTTTACATCGGCCACACCGTAGAATGCCCAGCGGAAACCACTGATCAGATAAACCACCGGATTAAACAAAGTCACTTTTTGCCAGAACTCCGGCAGCATACTGATGGAATAAAAAGCCCCACCGAGAAAGGTTAAGGGGGTAATAATCATTAGCGGAATAATTTGCAGTTTTTGGAAGTCATCGGCCCAGATGCCGATAATAAAGCCGAACAAGCTAAAACTAACGGCGGTTAGCACCAGAAATGTGACCATCCAGAATGGATGAAGGATTTCATAGTCCACAAAAAATCGCGCGGTGAGAAGGATTAGTAGCCCGAGCAGAATTGACTTGCTGGCCGCAGCGCCGACATAGCCGGCGACAATTTCAAAGGGGGATACCGGTGCCGATAGCACTTCATAAATAGTGCCTGAAAATTTCGGGAAAAAGATGCCGAAGGCGGCGTTGGCAATACTTTCTCCCAAAAGCGCCAACATCAACAAGCCTGGGATAATAAAGGCCCCGTAGCTCACACCTTCGATGTCTCCCATACGCGAGCCGATAGCGGCACCAAAAACAATAAAGTACAGGGATGTGGAGAGTACAGGAGAAGCGACACTTTGTATCAATGTGCGCCAAGTCCGTGACATTTCAAATTTGTAAATTGCCGCAATACCATACCAGTTCATTATTGTGCCTCCCCACTGAGTTGCTCCTCGCCTTGGTGCTGTGCAGAGTGCACCAGATTGACAAATATTTCTTCGAGAGAACTCTCCCTGGTATATAAATCGCGAAATTCAATATTTGCAGAGGTGAGGCGGCGAAGGAATTCCGTAATACCGGTATTTTCACTCTTGATATCGAAGCGATAGATGAGTTCACTACCATCTCCGTTGAGGCGCAGAGGCAGGTCGGAGAGGCTGTCAGGAATAGTTTCCAGAGGTGTGGGTAATTGTAGGCTGAGCTCTTTTTCCCCCATTTTTTGCATCAAAGTTTTTTTATCTTCAACCAATACTAATTCACCGCGATTAATGACACCAACCCGGTCGGCCATCTCCTCCGCCTCTTCAATATAGTGCGTGGTGAGAATAACGGTTACGCCGGAGTCGCGCAGGCCGCGCACCATCCCCCACATATCCTGGCGCAGTTCCACATCGACCCCGGCGGTGGGTTCGTCCAGGAAGAGCACACTGGGCTCATGAGATAAGGCCTTTGCGATCATCAGGCGTCGTTTCATACCGCCGGACAAGGTGACTATTTTGTTGTCTCTTTTTTCCCATAGGGAAAGCTGTCGAAGGATTTTCTCCAGGTAAGCGGGATTGGGCGGCTTGCCAAACAAGCCGCGGCTAAATTGAATTGCGCCAAGCACGCTCTCAAAGGAATCTGTGGCAATTTCCTGGGGGACCAAGCCAATTTCGCGCCGTGCGTGGCGGTAATCACGTTGGATATCGTAGCCATTGACTGTAACGTTGCCCTGACCAGGATTGACGATGCCACAGATTATACTGATCAGAGTCGTTTTGCCGGCACCATTGGGGCCGAGCAGTGCGAAGATCTCACCCCGTTGAATATCTAAGTCAATACTTTTTAGGGCGTTAAACCCACCACTATATGTCTTGTCGAGACCTCTAACAGAAATTATCGGTTTCACTTTCTCTCCTAAGCGTGGCCTTGCAGGCGGCTCGGCCAAAATATTTTTAGTGTGTATAGATCCTACTGCAAAAACATTTTTGCGGAGGGCTTCGGTTTTAACCAATGCAGGAGCAGTGCCAGGGAGGCTAAAAGTAGCAGCGTAGTGCTGGCTGCGGAAAAACCACTGGCGAGGCCAAAACGTTCTATCCAGGGCTGGCTGATAAATGGTGAGATAAATTGTCCGATAAAAACACTGGCGGCGAGAGCTCCAGATATTCGCCCACGAATGTTGGGAGTGGCAGATTCCAGCCCGGTGGCAAAAATATGGGGGATCAATGTCCCCATACCGCAGCCGTAAATCGCGGTGGCCATTATTATTGCATTAAATGAATCTGCCTCGGCGATCAGCCCCATACCAAAGGCCATAACAGTAAAACCTAACACAAAAACGCCACTTTTTCCCAAGTAGTTACGTGCCAGAGGGTAGAAAACCAGTGAAGCCAGGGCACCCATTAAATTGCTGGCAGCAATGGCAATGCCCGCGAGGCTGGGGGTGTCTGCTCCAATCTCTTTTAGCAGGAATGGGAGCTGTGTGGGAATCAGGAAAAAGATAAGACTGTTTAGTAAGGCTGCACCCAGCAACAAGGCGAATGCTGGCCAATCGGGATTTCCATTCGTGACATTGTTGGGGAGTGGTTCAATACTATTGCGTGTAGGTTCTGGCAGAAAACGCAACACGGCAGGGATTAGTAGTAGTGCCACTGCGTAAATGGCAAAGGGCGCGCGCCAATGTAAATCTGCCAAGAGTCCACCGGCCAAAAGGAAGACAACTCCGCCGAGGCTGATAAAGGCGCCCTGCTGACTCATATAGGTTTGCCTTTGAATGGGGCTGAAATAGTCACCTACCAGGGCGGTGACTGAAGTCATTGTGCCCGCCACTGCAATTCCCAGAAGGATGCGACTGGCCAAAAGTCCCACCAAGCTTTCCTGTAACAGTGCAGAGATGCCGGCCAGGGCGTAAACAGTTACCGCCAGTAACAGCAATTTCCTGCGACCATAATGGTCGGATATAAACCCGGCGATAGGTGCAAATAGAGCGATCATTAATGCCGGTAGGCTCAAAATCAGGCGACTGAGCAGGGCAATCTTCATGCTGGGCAAAATGTGCCTCCAGCGCCGGTAAGGATGGCGCTATGGTGGCACCAGACATAATTGTGAGCGCCGCCAGGCACAGCAATGTGAATCGCATCGGCACCGGTATAGCTGATTCCGCCACTTCGCGGGTTGGTGCTGCGCTGTTAAGTATCACCGGCGCCCTCCGCTATCGGTTTCTCTATTCTCTACGCTCATGGAGGTGATTGGTTGGCATAGCCCCTCTTGCACCGCCAGGCTGATACTTTGACTTTGTGCTGCCACTAAAAGGGAAGTGGCAGTTGTAGCCGGTATTTCTGTGACTGGGTAGGTTTGTTTGCTGTTACGGTTCATCATGATTCTCCCTGGGCTTGCAATGGAATGCTGCGCAGTGTAAAACCTCAAGTAATATTGAGGTCAATAGTTGTCGGAGACATCTGATGTCTGATACCAGTGAAAAGAAAGAGTCGGTTTGTGGAAACAAGAAATGCCGTCGTGAGATGACCGTAGGTGAGGTTGCAGAGCGTAGTGATGTGGCGGTGAGTGCGCTGCATTTTTATGAAAGTAAAGGGCTGATCAGCAGCTGGCGCACCAGCGGCAATCAGCGGCGTTACTCGCGGGACGTATTGCGACGTGTGGCCATTATCAAGGTGGCACAGAGCACTGGTATTCCCCTCGCCGAAATTCGCGAGGCCCTGTCTAATCTTCCTGATGGGCGTACACCCACCGCGAAGGATTGGGCCAAGCTTTCCGCCGGCTGGCGTGAGGAACTGGACCAACGCATTCGCCAGCTGACCCAGCTGCGCGACCGTTTGGAAGGCTGTATCGGCTGCGGCTGTCTTTCCATGGAGAGCTGCCCGCTCCGCAATCCAGGGGACCAAGCTGCAGAGCAGGGGGCTGGGGCGCGCTATCTGGATATTGGCAAGTAGCGGAGTATTTTTGCGGGGTGAACTATTCGGCCCCTGAGATATTTGATTGAAACTACTGGAAAATTTTCCGATAAAAATCCAGAGTGCCCAGCCATGCGTCCTGCGCGGCTTCCTGGTTATAGGCCAGCGGCAGACCAAATTTCTGCCCGCGCTCAGTTGCAACAGGATTGGTGAAGCCGTGCAATACGCCGGGGTAGCTCACCAGGGTAAATTTGGCCTCGGCCTCCTGCATCTCCGCCACAAAAGCGCCGACCTGTTGCGGTGGGATCATGCTATCGGCACCACCGGTGTAAACCAATAATTCCGCTTGGACTCCCCCTTTTTTGGTACGAACCTCGCTGGCCAGGGCTCCGTGGTAGCTAACTATCCCACGTAATTCCACACCGAGGCGTGCCATGGTCAAGGCTACGCCACCACCAAAGCAATAGCCCTGAGCTGCGACTTGAGTTTCCTCGACAACTTTATGCTGTTGAAGCAGGGTGAGTGCGGTGCGGAAACATGCCTCGAGGGATACAGGATTCTCAAGTGCCTCATCGCGATACTGCTGGGCTTCAGCGGGATCATCAGTTTGCTTGCCACTACCAAACATATCCACGGCAAATGCACAGTAACCCTGCCCGGCGAGCCTTTCCGCCTGCTCGCGTACAAAGGCATTGTGACCCCACCATTCGTGAACCAGCATAACGCCGGGACGTTTTTTTTGAGTTGTGTCGTCCCAGGCGAGATAGCCGCTATAGGACTTGCCATCTACCGCATATTCGATCACTTCGGTTTTCATCGTTGCATGTCTCTCTGGCGAATGATGGATACTGTTATTTCAATAATTTGGGGGGGCCTTTGAGTTCCACTAAATTTTGCTCGGGATCATAAATATAAATTGATGGGCCCATGCCTTCGGCACCGTAGCGCTGTTGTGGCGCGGAGGGTTCAATATTTTTCCCCTTCAAATAAGCAATGATTTTATCGGCTTCGAAAGGGTCTATACGCAAACAGAAATGATGTAAATTACGCCCCTCTATGCCTGGGGCTGTACCACCCTCGCGACCGATGCCTTGATCAACTGGAACCAGATCGATCAATGAGTGCCCTGCGCGCAACTGATAGAGACCCAATTCCTTATTCTCTCGCTCCATGGTGCAGCCGAGGGCTCCTTCATAAAAATCGCGCATTGCAGCCAGGGATTTAACCCTCAGCACTACATGGTCAATATGTTGAATTTTGAACACTGGAATTCCTTATAATTGTGGTGGGCGCTAATCTGGCGAATAAAAAATAATACAAATAACCGCCACCGCTGCTAAAAGCCAATAATGGCTGTGATTGAAACCTTTGATCCAAATATCTGCGCCAGTGTATTAACGGCTCTAAGTGTAGGGGGTGTGAGGCTTTATGGGCCAGGTGGGGCGTGTATTGCGACTAGTGCTATGCCTTTGCGCGGAGTGCTGGTTGAGAAAACCGCAATCCGCGCATTTGGATATGAATTTATCGAACAATATTAGTCTTAAGCGCTATAAACCTTATCAAATTTCTCACGCAGACTTTTTGCCGATCTGACAATCTCTGTTTCCAGCACCGCCGCAACTGCGTGGTTCTGTGCATTATGCTGCAGTCTCGTGCGCAACAGCTGGGAAATCTCTGGCTTGCAGGAACCACAGCGGGTCCCGCAACCCAGGGCGTCACCCAGCGCATCAATGGAATTGACCCCCTGGTTGATTGCTTTTTCAATCTGTGGACGTGAAACCTGCATACAGGTGCATACTATGCGCTCACCTGGTGGAATTGCCTGGAGAAACAGGGCAGGATTTTCAGGTAATTCCAGTTGTAGGTAGCGTTCCAGGGTGCGTCGATCAGGAAGTGTCTGCCAATCATTACTGGAAAAAATAAGCAGCTCTATTTGTTCGCTATAAGCGAGCCAACGCTGGCTATTTAAGGTCTCTATTTGCTGCCAGCGTATATCTGGATTTTTTTGTAGTAATTGGGCACCCAGTTGGCGACCATCCAAAGGGGCGCTGAGCGCCAACTCAAAGCGATATCCATTTTGACAGGGCACTCGATACCAGTGCAGTAGATTTTCTTCCATATGGGTCTGTAGCCATCGCCAAAGGTTTTGTGCCAGTGGTTCCGGGCAAATAAGGGTGATAAAGCTCTTACAGGCGAGGGCTTTCAGCTGAACCGGTACCTGTTTGAATTCGGGCTGACCGGAAATTGGGTCTACCTCTGCCCCGGCAAGGGCGCTGACCTTAGACTCTTGGGCCAAGGTCTGACTCCAATGAATAGGAGCGAATAGCTCACCGGGTTTTTGGCCACTGTTTAATACCGCACGTCCGCACATTCTACCCTGGGCACTGTGTAACTCTACCAACACGCCCTCGTCTATACCGTATTTACGCGCGTCTCTGGGGTTTATCTGAATTTCGGCAATCTCACTGTGATCCAGCAATTTCCGCGCGCGGCCGGTACGGGTCATGGTGTGCCATTGGTCACGTATGCGGCCGCTGTTTAGCCATAGGGGATAACTAGGGCTTATTTGTTGCTGGGGTGTACGCGGCTTGACAGCAATAAAATTGGCTCGACCAGTTTCAGTGAAAAATTTTCCGTTGCCAAATAATCGTGCACTACCCTGGGGATTTTCCCGATTTACCGGCCACTGTACTGGCTGAAGCGCATCGTATTCATTTTGCTCGATATTACTAAAGAGTGAGATATCAAAGGCGCGACTGCCGTTATTTTCGAAACCTGACAATTGTGCATGTTCTCGAAAGATATCTGCGGGATGGGCAAAGTTAAACTGCTCGCGGAACCCTAGGCGGTTGGCCAAATCACAGATAGCCTGCCAGTCGTGACGCGCCTCTCCAGTGGGATCGATAAAAGTGCGCTGCCGGGAAATACGCCGCTCTGCATTGGTAACTGTGCCATTTTTCTCTCCCCAGCCGGTGGCCGGCAGTAGTACATCGGCGCAGCGGGCGGTATCGGTATCGGCGATGCAATCGGAAACAATCACCAGCGGACATTTACGTAGTGCCTCAGTCACCCTCTCTGCTTCAGGCATACTCACCGCGGGATTAGTGGCCATAATCCAGATTGCTTTGATCTGGCCGGTCTCCACTGCATGGAACATATCCACCGCCTTTAGACCGGGGGCCAGTGCCATATTGGGAGCATCCCAGAAGCGCCGCACCCGATCAATATCACTCTCTTTAAACTCCATGTGGGCGGCGAGCATATTGGCCAGGCCGCCTACTTCGCGTCCCCCCATCGCGTTGGGCTGGCCAGTAATAGAGAAAGGACCAGCTCCAATCTGGCCAATGCGACCTGTTGCCAGGTGGCAGTTAATGATTGCGTTGTTTTTGTCTGTGCCGCTACTGGATTGATTAACCCCCTGGGAGTAGAAGCTGAGTGTTTTTTCCGTTTCGGCAAACAAACGGAAGAAAGCTAATAACTTTTCTGCAGGTACACCACAACT
The DNA here is from genome assembly GCF_052466865.1 of Microbulbifer mixtoriginis (SeqCode). Classification (NCBI taxonomy): domain Bacteria; kingdom Pseudomonadati; phylum Pseudomonadota; class Gammaproteobacteria; order Cellvibrionales; family Microbulbiferaceae; genus Microbulbifer; species Microbulbifer mixtoriginis (SeqCode). Next base: position 4,290,145 of record NZ_CP174293.1, on the reverse strand, counting down.
CAGTGCCGTTTGCTGTAGGGACCAATGCTGGGCCACTTCCAGAGCCAGCTCAAAGCCTTGGGTATGATGCTGAATATAGTGGTGATTGAGGCGGTTGTGCTGGGCGAGGAAATTAAGCAGACCATTAAACAGTGCTGCGTCGCTGCCGGGATTTATCGCCAAGTGCAGATCGGCCATCTCGCTGGTAGCGCTAGCTCGCGGATCAACCACTACTATTTTGGCCTTGCCTGCCTGCATACGCTGGAACAGTATCGGGTGGGTCCAAGCGGCATTAGAGCCTATTAAAACAATAAGGTCTGCCTCTTCCAGATCCTCATAACAACAGGGCACGGCATCTGCACCCAGGGCGCGCTTGTATCCTGCTACGGCTGAGGACATGCAAAGGCGTGAATTGGTATCAATATTGGCGCTGCCAATAAACCCCTTCATTAATTTATTAGCAACATAATAGTCTTCAGTAAGGAGTTGCCCAGAAAGGTAAAAAGCTACTGAATTCGGGCCGTGCTCGTGAATATTGCGGGCGAATTCATTGGCCACATAAGACATAGCGGTATCCCAGTCACAGGCTTCGCCATGCAAATGTGGGCGTAAGAGTCTCCCATGCTCACCGAGTGTCTCCCCAAGGGCTGAGCCCTTAACACACAAACGGCCAAAATTAGAGGGGTGCTGTTTATCACCTGTGGCGGAAATTACAGAAGTACTTTGCCGCTTTTCCTTGTTAATAGTTACTCCACAGCCGACCCCACAATAGGGGCAGGTAGTGCAGGAACGCTGGGTGCTTAGGTATTCCTTTACTGCCATTATTATTCTTGCTTATTTATCACAACCGATATAAACGGTATTTCCATTAAATGCTAAAGGGTAAGTGGCAAGCTGGATATTGCCGTCTTCCATACAAACGCCATCTTCAAGGCGAAAGTGATGTTTATAAAGTGGTGAGGCAATAGTTAATTCACCATCCAGTTCTGCGATTATTCCCCGTGAAATAATGCCAGCTTGTGCGATCGGGTCCCAGTTGTCAACGGCGTAAAGTTGTCGCTCTTGCCCCGGTAAAAAAAATAGGGCGATACCTTTCCTCTCAGGTTTTGCTAGATAGTTCGTTTTTTCTGAGGAGGTATCGCCCCAAAGGGCACACACCCCGGAGTTGCTGACTAAATCTGATCTTTGGCAGATCGGCAGCCAATGGGGGTGGGTTATGGCATTGGATGTAAGTGAGCTTTGTCTGGCGCTGGCTTGGTGCATAACAATTTCCTTGCGGGATTAAGAGAAAAATCAGCAATTGAAATTAAATTTTCATAAATTAAATGTATAGGATTGTCTCTATGCAGATTCCGCAGTTTCTATTATTTCTTCAATAGTTGCGGGACGGGGCTGGCCGCGCTCCTTGACGAAAATAATATTGTCATCGCTCTCATTGCTGTTAACAAACTGACGAAATCGTTTAAGTTTTTCCGGATCGTTGATTGCGGACTTCCATTCACACTGATAACTATCGACAACGCGTTCCATCTGGATTTCCAGCTCGGTACAGATTCCCAATTTGTCATCGATAATGACTTCACGTAGATAGTCGAGTCCGCCATCAAGGCTTTCCAGCCATACCGAGGTGCGCTGCAATTTATCGGCAGTACGCACATAGAACATCAGGAAACGATCGATATAGCGAATCAGGGTTTCATCATCCAGGTCGGTAGCGAATAGATCGGCGTGGCGCGGGCGCATGCCGCCATTGCCGGCAACAAATAAGTTCCAGCCTTTTTCTGTGGCGATAACGCCCACATCCTTGCTCTGCGCCTCGGCGCACTCGCGTGTACAGCCCGATACAGCCATCTTTATTTTGTGTGGGGAACGAAGCCCCTTGTAACGGTTTTCTACTCGCAGGGCCATGGAAACACTGTCCTGCACACCAAAGCGGCACCAAGTACTACCTACACAGGACTTTACCGTGCGCAGAGATTTGCCATAGGCATGGCCGGTTTCAAATCCCGCATCAATGAGTTCCCGCCAAATTTCCGGCAGTTGTTCCAGGCGTGCGCCAAACAAATCGATACGCTGGCCACCGGTAATTTTGGTGTAGAGGTTATAGCGTTTGGCAACATCGCCAATCACGATGAGCTTTTCCGGGGTGATTTCTCCACCGGGAATACGCGGTACTACAGAGTAGCTACCATTTTTCTGCATATTCGCCATAAACGTATCATTGGTATCCTGCAGGCCAACGTGGGCTTGCTCCAAGATATGTTCATTCCATAGGGAGGCGAAAATAGAGGCGGCGGTGGGTTTACACACTTCGCAGCCCTTGCCGCTACCATGCTTTTGAAGGAGATCATCGAAGGTTTTAATTTCCTCCACCTGAATAATGTGGAACAACTCTTGGCGACTATAGGGGAAGTGTGTACAGAGATGATTGTTGACCTCCATTCCCAGAGCGGCTAATTCACTATCGACGATATCCTTCAGCAATGCGGCACAACCACCACAACCCGTGGATGCCTTAGTGGCATCCTTCACTTCAGCCAAGGTATGACAGCCGCCATGTACAACATCCAGAATTTGCCCTTTACTCACGTTATAACAGGAGCACACGGTAGCATTAGTGGGGAGAGCGGAAGCACCAAGGAGTGATTCCGCTCCGTCAGTTGAGGGAAGAATCAGTTGTTCCGGGTGCTCTGGCAGGTCGATATCATTGAGATGATATTGCAGAAGAGTATCGTAATCCCCAGTATCACCAACCAGTACAGCGCCGAGCAGTTTCTGGCCTGTAGCATCGGTTATCATACGCTTGTACACGCCGCTCTGCTCATCGACAAAAGTAATCGTTGCAGCGCCTTCGCTGCGGCCGTGAGCATCGCCAATAGAGCCAACCTGCACACCGAGAAGCTTTAATTTAGTGCTCATATCGGCACCATTAAAAAACGTCTCCATACCGGTGAGCTGTGCGACGGTGGTGCGAGCCATACTGTAGCCTGGAGCCACCAGGCCAAAAATTTGCCCCTCATAGAGAGCGCACTCACCGATGGCAAAAATGTTGGGGTCTGATGTACGACAACGGTTGTCGATGACAATACCTCCTCGCTCACCGACTTGCAGCCCTGAGGATTTTGCCAGCTCATCTTGAGGGCGAATTCCTGCAGAGAACACGATCATATCGGTAATCAGTTCGTCCCCCCCTTTAAATTGCATACACAAGCGGCCGTCAGCGTCTGTAATAAGTTCGGTAGCTCGGCTGGTATGTACAGTAACGCCAAGGGCCTCGATTTTTTTTCGCAGTAAATTGGAGCCGCCCTCATCAAGCTGAGTGGACATCAGTCCTGGAGCAAATTCCACCACATGGGCGTCAAGCCCTAAGGTTTTCAAGGCGTTTGCCGCTTCCAAACCGAGCAGGCCACCACCGACAACGACGCCACTTTGCGCGTTAGACGCAGCTGCGCGAATCGCATTCAAATCTTCGATGGTGCGGTAGACAAAGCAGCGCTCGTGTTGATGCCCTGGGATGGGGGGCACAAAAGGATAGGAGCCAGTAGCGAGGACCAATTGATCATATCTATGTAAGCTTCCAGTCTGGGTGGTAACAGTTTGCTTTTCGCGATCGATGGAAGCTATCGGATTGTTGAGCTCTAGCTCAAAACCCCATTGTCGATATTGCTCAATATGACCCATAGCCAAATCTTCCGCACTGCACCCAGCGAAGTATTCGGATAGATGTACTCGATCATAAGCAGGTCTGTTTTCCGCACAAAAGACTGTGACGATAAAACCGTTGCTTTCATTTTTTTCTGCCAGCTGCTCAAGAAAGTGGTGCCCGACCATGCCGTTACCAATCACAACCAGCTTTTGCTTTTTTGTCTTTTCAGTCATTGATATTCCTGCCATCTAGAAGCGATTCTCTTGGCAGGAGGGGCGGATGATATGACAAGGGCGCCTCCTCTTCTGCCGAAGAGTACAGGCGCCGTTGCCTCGAATTGGGGGATAATTTTGTTGGTTAATAAATACATTCAATCTTCATGCCAGTATTTATCCCAGGGATGGCGCCTATCCGCTCCTATTGTCCACAATTTTTGCGATATGTTGGTGCAGAAAACCTTTTTTCTGCTCTGAATTGGTGCTTAGTTAAATTTTGTGGATTATTAAGCGGGAAATGTCATCTTAAGTTACTGAGAGGCAAATAAGGGATTAACCAAGAGGGGCTTTAGAAAACATACAGGAGGTGGGAAAGCAGTAGGATCAGCGCTATGAGCTGCCAGAATAAAATTGGATTTTTTTCCAGTAGAGGATGGTTCTGGGCAGGTTTGAAGGTTGGATTGGGATGCTGCAGGTCCTGGATAAATTCGGATAGGCTATCGTATCTTTGTTTAGGATTGGGGGCACAGGCTTTTTGCAAGGCACTATCTATCCAGTGGGGGATATCCTTGCGGTGCACATATGCATTTGTATAACGCAATTGTTGATAACTTTTGAGGTGATAGTGCAGATTGCCGAGGCGCTCAGGGTAGGGATATTTTCCTGTGAGTAATTCATAGACAATTATTCCGAGAGAAAAAATATCCGAACGATGGCTGGCGCTATCGCCAAAAAAGAATTCAGGAGCCGCATAATTCTTACTGCCTGGAGTATCAATTTCTGTGAAATGTAATTGCTCCCTAAGGCCTGGTCCATCGACCCCTCCGAGGTCAATGATCACTAGACGACCATTGTTGCGGATCATAATATTCTCTGGCTTCAGATCGCCGTGTACAATCTCTAATCGCTGCAGGCTGCGCAGGGCACTTACCAGCTGAGAAAGTAACTCCCTTACCTGGGATACTTCTGGCTGAGGGTTAAGTTGCATCCACTGTCGCAACGTCTGCCCCTCAATATATTCGAGTACATGATACAGGCAAGCGCGTTCGGCTCTTGGAGCGTATAGCTTGATAACCCCTGGATGATTTATTCGCCTGCCGGTCCATTCTTCGGCGATAAAACGCTCGATATAGTTTGGATCATCACAGTAATTTACCGATGGAGTTTTCAACGCGCGAAGCTCTCCGGTCATATGATCTTGGGCCAGGTATAGGTGGCTACGTTTACTGGCATATAGCTCCTGCAAAATAAGAAAGCCATCGAGTTTTTGTCCTGGGCTCAGATCGGGAGCGAAGGGAAGCGTTCGGCTGTGCATTGCCAATTCGTCGCATTGAGGAAAGTCCAGATTATTAACCCTGGCGACGACTGCACTCAGGTTATCTTTGGAACCTGATTTTAGGGCCGTATCAATGAGTTGTTGTGGTGTAGTTTTGTCAAACTCAGAAAGTCTTTTCTGAATAGAAGTCTCTGGCAAAAAATCGTGAATGCCATCGCTACTCAGTAAATAAATATCACCGGTTTGTAGTGCTTCACAGCGGTAGTCCACTTCAATATGGACATCCATCCCCAGGGCTCTACTGAGAAAAGTGCGCCCAGGAGACAGCTGGTGGCTGTGATCACGCGTGAGGCACTCAAGCGTGCCAGCGCGCAGGCGGTAGATACGTGTATCGCCGATATGCACCAAGTGGGCGCTGGCACCTTTAAAAATCAGGGCTGAGAAAGTGGTCAGCCAACCCCGCTGGATTTCCACACTGCCTCCACTTTGTCGGTATAGCCAGCTGTTGAGGGAGTGGAGTACTCGTGCAACAGCATGGCGAGTAGACCAGGTTTCCGGGGTGCTGTAATAGTCTGAGAAAAAACCGTTGATGGCTGCACGAGCAGCTTCGCCGCCGGCCTCGGCGCTGGCGACGCCATCCGCTACTGCGGCGAGTGCGCCATAGCGCTTTAACTCTAGCCTCTCGGGTAGCCGTACGGCACAAGCATCATCATTGTGTTGGCGATGACCGGAACAGGTAGCACTGAAAATTTGCAGAGCATGCAACTCTTTACTCTGCAAATTTTTAGAAGCTCCATGGGCGTTTTGTATCCCTACCGGAGTTTTTGTGTGCTGTTCTTTATCAGGCGACATCGATCATCGACACGCTGCCATCTGGGTGTACCTCAGCCATTTGCCCCTCGGGTTCCTCCAATAATAACAGTGCTGTAAAGCCGAGAAGTGCGGTGATGCCGATAACCATAAAAAATGTTTGGTAGGAAACCAGGCTTAACACGGTGAGATAAAAAACTGCTCCGACATTGCCGTAGGCCCCAGTCATACCTGCGATCTGCCCGGTAAGACGGCGCTTGATTAGAGGGACTACAGCAAATACAGCCCCTTCACCGGCCTGCACAAAGAAAGAGCAGGCCATGGCAGCGGCTACCGCCAAGTAGAGTGGCCATTCGGCATCAATCAGGCTCATGGTGAAGTAACCCAGTGCCAGGCCTGCAGTTAGTATCAGCAAGGTGGGTTTGCGTCCCCAGCGATCACTGATTAAGCCGCCTGCTGGGCGAGACATCAGGTTCATGAAGGCATAAGCTGAGGCAAGTAATCCTGCTTTTACAGGGTCTAGGGTAAAAGTCTCAGAGAAAAACAGTGGCAACATGGATACTACTGCGAGTTCTGAACCAAATGTAGCAAAGTAAAGAAGGTTGAGTACCGCTACCTGCTTAAATTTGTAACGATGTACGGGAGCCGGTGGATTAGTGAAAATCTCCCGGTTGATGCTATATGTCTTGCGTGCATCCAGTAGGTAAAGTAAGCCGAGCCCACAATAAATCAAGGTGGCAGCGAGACTGGAAATCAAGTTTACACCGCTTGAAAGTTTCCAGGTCAACAACGCCAGTGCGGCATACATTGGTACCTTCATAATCAGTAACAGTACAAAGTCTCCTGAACTAGTGACCTCCATAGCCCCTATTTTTTTGGGTTTGAAATAAGTGGAGCCCTTGGGGGTATCGGTAACTGAGAAGTAGTAAATCACACTATATACCAGTGCAATAACTCCGGTGATTCCAATCGCATAGCGCCAGCCATTGTCGCCACCAAAAAATAGAGCGATGGTCGGTAAGCTCATAGCGGCAGCGGCAGAGCCAAAATTACCCCAACCGCCGTAAATTCCCTCAGCAGTGCCCAGTTGACGGGCGGGGAACCACTCGGAAACCATGCGGATACCAACGACAAAACCAGCGCCAATAAAACCGAGCAGAAAGCGACCTATTGCCGCCTGCATAAAGTTATCCGCTAAGGCAAAAATAAAGCAGGGTACACTGCCGATAGCAAGCAGCAGGGAGTAGGTAAGCCTGGGGCCGTATTTATCGGTGAGCATCCCGATTACTACTCGTGCTGGAATGGTTAGGGCTACATTTAAGATCAGTAGCGTTTTTACCTGATCAGGAGTCAATGACAGGCTTTTCGATATTGCCATCAATAATGGGGCATGGTTAAACCAGGCAAAAAACGTAATAAAGAAGGCCACCCAGGTTAGGTGAAGAATCTTTATCCTTCCTCGAAATGAAAAAAGATTGAGGGATTCACTAGACATGCGCATTTCCTTTATTTGCATACTTCACAGGCATAAAAAAAGCCCACCACCGCGCCCCTTTGGTCGCAGTCAATGGACTCCATTGCCCGATATTTTTGTTGAAAGAGCGATTGACTGTGCGAATGCGCCTAGCGGCAAGCCATTGCACCATCGATATATTCTCATTCAATTAATGTGCCATTATTTCTTGGAATTGAGGAAATCCACAGTTTGATGGTATAGCTCTGGCCTGAAGTTTTGACTGTTTATCGTTGCTATCTCACTAAACCCCCTGCACATCTCTATTAACTGTCGGGCTTTTGTCTCACAGGGACGACCGTTGTCATTATCGATATGGGCAAACAGGTGCCAGCCTGGGTTGGCTATGATATTGGTGTTGCGGCGGTAGAGAATCTGATCATTCAGGGAGCGCTGCAACAATGACTCTGGTAAATTCAGATAGTGTTTCTGTGATAATAGTCCGGCTGCTTCGCAGCGATTTTCTCTTGCTATTAACCAGGAGCAGGCTTTCAGTAATGCTGCACGCAAAGCCAGGTGGCTGACCGGGTTGGCCTTATGCCAGCTTTGGGTCACAGATAATACTTTTTCCGGCATTGCCGGCAATAGTGTATTGCAGGCCGTAACAACCACGCCAGTACCCTTTTGGGCAGCAAGGCTATTCCATGGTTCGCCAACACAGTAACCATCAATAATGCCGCTGAGAAGGCTTTCCAGCATTTGTTCGGGGGGTAATATAATAAGCTGTATATCCCGATCCGGATTCACACCGGCGGCCTGTAACCAATGGCGTAACTGTAGTGTGTGACTGGAGAATGGGTAAACCGTGGCCAGTCTTATAGGCGAGATGCCAGTGTTTTTCTGCAGGTACTGTTTTAGTGCTACACCAATATCAGTTTTCGTTTCTTCTGTTGTGTAGTGCTGCAGGCGTTGATAGAGATCCTCTGATAGGGTAATGGCGTTGCCATTACAACTGAGAATCAAACCACTGATAAGTCGCTCTTTGCAGTCAGGTAGAGTTTCTGGGAGCGTTAATGGCATAGGGGCCAGCATGGCTGCTGCATCGGCCCTACGCCCGATCAATTTATCGCGCAGAGTTGCCCAGGAAGTCTCCCGCTTTAACTCCACCTCAAGGCCAAATTGACTAAAGTAACCTTTCTCCTTGGCAATGATTAGGGGGGCGCTGTCGGTGAGTCTGAGATACAGCAGCTTGATAGATTTCTTTTCCGGATACAGTAAGGAAGACATTAGGGATTCAATGCTCGCTCTGAAAATATTGAATAAGCTGTTCGGCTACCGCGTGCATGGTGGCATTACTACTCATGGCAAGATTACGCAAAATCTTATGCGCATCCTCCTCGTTGAGTTTTTTCTTGGCCATTAGTAATCCTTTGGCTCTTTCAATGGTTTTTCTATCACTGAGTTGCTGTTGGGTTTTCTCAAGTGATTGTCGCAGCAGCTGAAAGCTCTTGAATTGAGCCATGGCAATTTCTATTGCCGGGGCAACTCTTTCGGTAGTGATCCCCTCGGCCATATATGCACTGACCCCAGACTCAACTGCGCGACTGATAAAGTCCGCACTGTTGTGGCTGGAGAACATAGCTACTGGTGTCGGTGCCTCACGATTAACGATGGCAAGGCTCTCTAGGATGTCTCTATCAGGGGATTCAATGTCGATCAACACCACATCGGGGCGATATTTCTCTACTTGGAATAGAAGCCCTTCGGCACTGCTGATTTGCGCAACAACAGTGTATCCGGCAGATTTTAAACACTCACAGACAAGGTGAGCGCGTTCTTGATTATCATCAACCAACATGATGGCAGGGCTAATATTCGTCACGACTTGAAGTGGCACTCGTTTGTGGCTAGATAGACGGCTTACCAAAGTACAATCAAAACTTGTGCCAAAATCGTGAGAGAGGGGCAAATAAAATAAATTCTTCTAATTCCATGAAGTACAGTATGAGATATCCGTTGTTTCTTATCACGCCATTTTGGAACTATTGATCTTTTAGTACAAGAGGAGTTTTTGAGAGGAAATCTGGCCTGGTCACTTTGAAATGAAGATGCTAAAGAAGTTTTTTGAAACCATTTCCAGGTGGGTATATGAAAAGAATTTACATCATTATCAATTTCTGATGGGTGAAAGATCCTATTGCCAGGTTTTTTTTGTGATGATTAGCCTAATGAGAAAGAACTTTTAGGGAATTAACAAACCCAATTGTTTGGCCAGTGTGAAACCAAAGAGTATTTGTATTATTTAAGTTGGCCCGATTCCTTTGTTGCTTCTCACGGGTGATAGAAAGTTCCTTTTCACAGTTTATTATTTTTTTATCGCTGTGACCTTATGATGTACTTGAATTAATGTTGCAGCTGTAACTTATTAATAGCCTTATAAATTTCACCAATTGTGGCTATTAGATAGCTTCTCTTTCAATCCCAGTTTGCTGAGTTTACACTCGGCCTGACTATAAAATGGGCAAACTAGTCCTTTTTGAGGTGGATGTAGTTGTAAATTCATAATATTAAATATGAGGGGCACGGCGGTGATAATAGCCATACCTAGAGAGACCGTAGAGGGGGAGGCGCGTGTTGCGGCAACTCCGGAGAGCGTAAAGCGATTAATTGACTTGGGTTTTTCTGTTGTTGTACAAGCCGGGGCTGGTGAAAAGGCTAGCTTTGCCGATGAGTTATATCGACAAGCTGGTGCTGAGATCCGTGGGGATATAGTGGCTTGCCTAAAGGGGGCGGAAGTTGTTCTTAAAGTGCAACCGCCAACGGATGAAGAGTTGGCTTTAATCCCTAAGGGGGCAACATTGATTGCCTTCTTAAAGCCAGCACAAAATGCCGAGCTCCTACAAAAGCTTGCCGATAATGATATTAACGCACTTGCCGTAGAGTCCATCCCCAGGATTTCCCGGGCCCAGAAAATGGATGCGCTCAGCTCCATGGCTAATATTGCCGGCTATCGTGCCGTCATCGAAGCCGCACATAATTTTGGTCGTTTTTTTACCGGTCAAATCACCGCGGCGGGAAAAATCCCTCCAGCCAAAGTTCTCGTTATTGGTGCCGGTGTTGCCGGACTCTCGGCAATAGGTACCGCTAAAGGTATGGGAGCCATCGTTCGGGCATTTGATACCCGAGCCGAGGTGCGCGAACAAGTAGAATCCATGGGGGCCGAGTTTCTCACAGTAGAGGTGGAAGAGGAGGGCTCGGGTTCTGGCGGATATGCCAAGGAGATGTCGAAGGAATTTATTGAAGCGGAAATGGCGTTGTTTCGCGAACAGGCCAAGGATGTGGATATTGTTATTACGACGGCATTGATACCCGGTAAACCAGCACCAAAACTATGGCTTGCCGATATGGTTGACAGCATGGCGCCTGGCTCTGTGGTGGTGGATCTGGCGGCAGAAATGGGGGGGAACTGTGATTACACTGTCCCTCATCAGAAAACTGTACATAGCGATGTGACAATCATTGGCTACACCAATTTACCCAGCCGTGCAGCGGCACAATCTTCCCGGTTGTACTCCACCAATCTCGCCCATTTACTCAGTGAACTCACTCCGGAAAAAGATGGTGAAATAAACCTTAATTTTGAGGATGAGGTTATTCGTGGGGCAACTGTGGTTAAGTCAGGGGAGATCACCTGGCCGCCTCCCGCTCCCAAGATCTCTGCGCAGCCCCAGAAGCCAACAAAAGCCGCAGAGGAAACCAAGGTTTCTGTTGAAGAAAAAGTTGAAAAGCGCAAATCTCCCCTATCCATTTTTGTTTTCTGGGCAATCGCTGGAATATTACTTCTTTGGCTTGGCCGGGTAGCTCCATCAGACTTCGTTTCACACTTTACCGTTTTTGTGCTGGCCATTTTTGTCGGTTGGCAGGTAATTTGGAATGTCACCCATGCCCTGCATACCCCATTGATGAGTGTTACTAATGCGATTTCTGGGATTGTTGTGGTGGGGGCATTGTTACAATTGGGAGCTACTGGTTCTGGGCTTGTAACCTTGCTGGCCTTTGTTGGTGTACTTGTAGCTAGTATCAATATATTCGGTGGTTTTTTTGTTACCTACCGGATGTTGAAGATGTTTCGTCGTTAAGAAGGGAGATAAGTGATGAACGGTATGATTGCAATGGCTTATCTTTTTTCCGCGGTAATGTTTATTTTAAGTCTGGGCGGTTTGTCCAGTCATGAAACTGCGCGCCGGGGGAATATCTACGGAATGGTTGGTATGGCGGTTGCCATAATAGCCACTATTTCCGGTATTGCCTCCGGCGCTTACTGGATGGTGATTATTGCCATGGTGGTGGGGGCTGTAATAGGCCTGTCACTCGCAAAACGCGTGGCTATGACGCAGATGCCGCAGATGGTAGCCCTTCTGCACAGCTTCGTTGGCCTTGCGGCAGTTTTAATTGGTTGGGGAGGCTTTCTCGATCCTCGAGTCAATCTCCATGGTTCTGCACATGTTGTGCACAGCACAGAAATTTATCTTGGGGTGTTTATTGGGGCTATCACCTTAACGGGGTCACTTGTTGCTTTTTGTAAGCTACAGGGCATAGTTTCCGGTAAGCCCTTGATGCTGCCGGCTCGGCACTGGCTTAACCTAATTGCTATCCTGGCCTGTATCGTATTAGGTGTGCTCTTTGTGCCTGCAGAAGTGAGTGGGCCTACGGTTATCAATCTACTAGTGATGACCGCTATTGCTTTATTGTTAGGTATCCACTTAGTGGCTGCTATCGGTGGGGCTGATATGCCGGTGGTTATCTCCATGCTGAACAGTTACTCAGGATGGGCCGCAGCGGCTACTGGATTTATGCTAGGCAATGATCTGCTTATCGTAGTTGGTGCACTCGTTGGTTCTTCCGGTGCGATCCTCAGCTATATTATGTGCCGCGGTATGAATCGCTCTTTTATCAGTGTGATTCTCGGTGGTTTTGGCTCTGACGGTGGGGAAGTCTCCGATGAGGAAGTCGAGGGTGAGGTGATTGCCATTGACCAGCAGGAACTTGTCGATGACCTCAAGAGCGCCGATAGCATCATTATCGTGCCTGGGTTCGGAATGGCTGTTGCCCATGCGCAACAAGCCGTCAGCGACTTGACCGATCGCCTGCGCGGTATGGGTAAAACGGTGCGTTTTGGTATCCATCCTGTTGCAGGGCGACTGCCGGGCCATATGAATGTCTTGCTGGCCGAAGCCAATGTGCCTTACGACATAGTGTTAGAGATGGATGAAATTAATCCCGACTTCCCCAGCACCGACTTGGTACTGGTGATCGGAGCCAACGACACTGTTAACCCCGATGCCGTAGAAAAACCCGGCTCTCCAATTGCTGGAATGCCTGTAGTGGAAGTTTGGAAAGCGCGCAAAGTGGTGGTGCTTAAACGTTCTATGGCCTCTGGTTATGCGGGTGTGGCAAATCCCCTGTTCTATAAAGAGAATACTCGTATGTTGTTTGGCGATGCCAAAGACAGTCTGCAGGGTGTAATTGGGAGGGTTTGCGACTAATAAAATAGCGCCTGATGTTTAATCATTAGGTGGCCATTACCCAATGGGGCTGAGACACTGATACCAGATTGGTATTGGATGTTTCAGCTCCATTTGTTTTTTCAGAGTGAAATTATTCTTAAATTACTTTGACTATCGCTGGCTTTCATTAATAGTGATAACCTCCCCTACTTTAATAGTATTAGACAAAAATATTAAAGGAGCTGGGGGATGGGGACCCGTTTTCGTAAACTTGCCTTGCAAGGAATGATGGCGTTTGGAACGCTTGCTCTGATTGCTTGTGGTAGTGGCGGCGGCAGCGGAGATGATACGCCTGAAAGAACGAGTGCTACGAGTGCTACGAGTGCTACGGGTACTGCTGGTAATGCAGAGCTTCCTACCCCGGCTGGAGCATCTTGGGTAGAGAATAACTTTTTGCCATCCTCGACTTTTGTAGCTAGATGCGTCTCACCAAGAACTGGTACCGACCCAGCAACTGGCTACGAATATATCGATCAGCTGGGAACACGCGTCGACGAAAACAACTGGCTTCGTTCCATGAGTAATGAAGTCTACCTTTGGTACGATGAAATTACAGATAAGGATCCGGCAAGCTTTGATGACTCTTTGGCTTACTTTGATCAGCTGAAAACGTTTAAGAAGACGCCCTCCGGCCGAGATAAGGATCGTTTTCACTACACGATTCCGACCAGCGAATGGTTATCGCAAACCGAGTCCGGAGTCTATGTTGGCTATGGACTTCAGTGGGCACTTCTATCGAGTGAGCCACCACGAAAGGCAGTAGTCGCCTACCTAGATGAAGAAGGCAATGAAAGTTTGCCAGGTATTATTACTCGGGGTGCTGAGGTGATCAGTGTGGATGGAGTCGACTTGGCCAATGGTGAAGATATAGATACGCTAAATAATGGCCTGTGGCCTGAGAGTGAAGGTGAATCCCACACTTTTGAATTTAGGCAAGTGGGCTCTTCCACGATTGAAAAGGTTACTCTAGTTGCCTCAGCAGTGAAGTCTGATCCAGTTCAGTTTGTAAAGACCGAGGTGACGGGCTCCGGTCGCAAAGTGGGCTATATACTTTTCAATGATCATATTGCAACAGCTGAGGCGGAATTAATTAATGCAGTTACGCAGTTAGATACCGCTTCTGTTGAAGATTTAGTGTTGGATTTACGCTATAACGGCGGTGGGTATTTAGATATTGCCGCAGAGCTAGCCTATATGATTGCTGGTACAGTAACAATTGGCCAGCCCTTTGAGCGGACCAAGTTTAATAATAAGCATCCAGAGACAAACCCAATCACAGGGAAACCAATTGACTCGACGCCGTTTCATACCTCTGCGCTTGGGCTTATAGATGAGGGTTTGAAAGGAGCCCCTTTGCCTACATTGAACCTTCCACGTGTATTTGTTTTGACCAGTGAGAATACTTGCTCGGCCAGTGAAGCTATTATTAATGGCTTGCGCGGAGTAGATATAGAGGTTATTCAGATTGGTGAAACTACTTGTGGCAAGCCCTATGGTTTTTATCCGTTGGATAATTGTGGTACTACTTATTTCACAATTCAGTTTTCTGGTGTGAATGCTAAAGGCTTTGGCGATTATTCAGATGGGTTTGTCCCTAATGGTACCGATAATACAGCTGCTGATTTGCCGGGTTGTCATATCGGCGATGACTTTTATCATCTTTTAGGTGATGCCAATGAGGCTCGTTTTGCGGCAGCCCTAAACTATATTGAAACAGGGGAGTGTGGTGATATAGCCGTTAGTGCATTTTCTGAGTCTGGTATCAATTCACGCATTCCAGTATCAAATGTTCAAGTGCCAAAAGAAGCTTCTCGCAGCAATCGGATAATGTTGAGATAAAATGAAAATTGCAGCCCTGATAGGTTACTGCTGTCTTGCCGTTATATGCTTGGGATGCGCCTCTCAGTCAAATATTCAGAGTGTCCAATCGGCGCTTTTGAAAAAGGTTAGCCCAGAAGTTACTGCGGAGATACAAGTGCTGGTTTCAGAAGCCTTGGGTGGGGTTAAAGTTACTCTGGGCTCTGAAGTGTTTGTAGAAAAAAGTATTCTGGTCGTTGAACGTAATCGGCAGCATATGGCATTAATTGGTCGAGATATGGCGAAGCCCATCAAATTCCAGTTACTTACGGATGGGCGGAAGTGTTGGCTTACTCGACTTTCTAGCGATGAGATGTGGGAACTGTCTGTACCCTGTGAGCTTGCTGTTGATGAAGATACTTGATGGAGATTATCAAGAAACGGCAGAGGCCGCTTCTTGATAAAACATCAGCGCAGCAAGTTAGACTTGCGTACATCCGGCTTCTTCGCAGCTCGATAGATTAAAGCGATTTTACCAATCTCCTGGATCAGTTCAGCAGAGGATTTCTGGCAGAGCTCCCCTACAATCTGATGTCGGACTTCACGGTCAGCGATCATCAGCTTTACCTTGATCAGCTCGTGATCTTCCAGTGCACGTTCCAGTTCTTCCATCACGCCCTCGCTGAGCCCATTGCCCGCTACAGTCACGACAGGTTTGAGATTGTGACCGAGAGAGCGCAGTGCTTTTTTGCGGTCGGCGGTTAAAGGCATACAATACTCCATTACCACTTTGTGGATATCGATATGGGAGTGACCAAAAGCCTCGATCTTCGTCAGCAGTTGTTTGGCTGACCCGATCGCGGCTTATGACCGCTCTTACTAATAAGCTGTAGTGATTGTAGGCATTGTACCCGATGGGCCGATCTAAGAGCAGCCACCGCTGGCTGCGTGAACATTTTAATGACCATTACGTCAAACAGTCCCAGAAAGAGGGCTATCGCTCCCGTGCCAGCTACAAGCTGCAGGAGTTACAGGATAAGGACCGCCTGTTCAAGCCAGGCATGACGGTTGTCGACCTGGGCGCTGCACCGGGAGGGTGGTCTCAGGTGGCGATGGAGCTAGTGGGGCACAAAGGCCGGGTTTTGGCGTCTGATATATTGCCGATGGACCCCCTGGCCGGTGTGGACTTTGTGCAAGGTGACTTTACTGAGGAGTCAGTACTCAACGAGCTGCTGCAACATCTTGGCGATGAGATGGCAGACCTTGTGATTTCCGATATGGCCCCCAATATGAGTGGGATACGCGATGTTGACCAGCCCGCCTCCATGTATTTGGTAGAGTTGGCAGTAGATATGGCCCGGCAGGTATTAAAGCCCGGCGGTGCTTTTGTTGCCAAAGTCTTCCAGGGAGAGGGGTTTGATGAGCTGATCCGCGACTTGCGCGCGAGCTACAACAGTGTTGTGACTCGTAAGCCTGGCGCCTCCAGGCCTCGCTCTCGCGAAGTCTATTTGGTGGCCAGGGGCTTTAAGGGCAATTAGGCGCGAAGGCGTATTTCTAGTCTGCCTGCTCGATATGGTATAAGCATTATTCCTATTGGGCGGCAGGGCTGTTGTCTCCTACATCTATACTGATTTGATGGGTATAGATAGGATCGGCACAGCAAAATGAACGGATTTTGAGTGCGAAAGCGAGAGGGCTATCCCTTTGAATGATATGGCAAAGAACCTTGTACTGTGGTTGATCATCGCGGCGGTGCTGCTGATGGTATTTCAGAATTTTAAGCCGCAGACACGGGATGAGGCTCTCAGTTATTCCGACTTTGTTCAGGATGTGCAGTCGGGACAGGTGAAAAGCGTCGTTGTGGATGGTCTGGTGATTACTGGCGAAAAAGCCGACGGCAGTCGTTTCAAGACTATCCAGCCACAGATTATTGACGATGAACTCACCAATGAGTTGGTGCGCAGTAATACCCAGTTCGTTGGCCGTGAACCTGAATCTCCCAGTATCTGGCAGCAACTCTTGGTAGCGAGCTTCCCGATCCTCATTATTATTGCCGTCTTTATGTTCTTCATGCGCCAGATGCAGGGCGGTGCTGGTGGCCGTTCCGGGCCTATGGCTTTTGGTAAAAGTAAAGCGCGCCTATTAGGCGAAGATCAGATCAAGACCACCTTCGCCGATGTTGCGGGTGTGGATGAAGCAAAGGAAGAAGTACAGGAGCTGGTAGAGTTTCTACGAGACCCCACCAAGTTCCAGCGCCTGGGCGGTAATATCCCCCGTGGTGTACTGATGTGTGGTCCTCCCGGAACCGGTAAGACCCTGCTGGCTAAGGCCATTGCCGGTGAGGCAAAAGTGCCCTTCTTCTCTATTTCCGGTTCCGACTTCGTAGAAATGTTTGTCGGCGTGGGTGCTTCCCGCGTCCGTGACATGTTCGATCAGGCCAAGAAGCAAGCTCCCTGCATTATCTTTATTGATGAAATCGACGCCGTAGGCCGCCACCGTGGCGCCGGTGTTGGCGGTGGTCATGACGAGCGTGAACAAACACTCAACCAGCTACTGGTAGAGATGGATGGCTTTGAAGGCAATGAAGGGGTGATCGTGATCGCCGCCACTAACCGCCCGGACGTACTCGACCATGCTCTGTTGCGCCCTGGTCGATTCGACCGTCAGGTATTTGTCGGCCTACCGGATATCCGCGGCCGCGAGCAGATTCTGACTGTGCATATGCGCAAGGTACCACTGGATGACAAGGTCAATGCTCAGACTATTGCGCGGGGTACACCCGGTTTCTCCGGTGCCGATTTAGCCAACTTGGTGAATGAAGCTGCACTTTTTGCTGCTCGCGCTAATAAGCGTACGGTGACCATGGAGGAGTTTGAGCGTGCCCGTGACAAAATCATGATGGGTGCCGAGCGCAAGTCCATGGTGATGAATGAGAAAGAGAAAGTGAATACTGCTTATCATGAAGCGGGTCATGCGATTATTGGTCGCCTGGTCCCAGAACATGATCCGGTACACAAGGTCACCATTATCCCTCGCGGCCGTGCACTGGGTGTTACCCAGTTCTTGCCAGAGGAGGATAAGTACAGCCTTTCCAAACGTGCGATTGAATCCCAGTTGTGTTCACTGTTTGGTGGTCGTATTGCCGAAGAGATGACCCTGGGTATAGATGGTGTGACAACCGGCGCGTCCAACGATATCGAGCGCGCTACCGACTTGGCACGTAGTATGGTGACCAAATGGGGACTCTCTGAGAAACTTGGTCCCTTGCACTATGGAGAAGATGAAAGTGGCCAGCCGGGGCAGGGTAACCCGGTTTCCGGCAAGACCTCTAATGATATTGATGAAGAAGTTCGCCGTATCATTGATAGCTGCTATGAACGTGCCAGCCAGCTGCTAGAGGAAAATCGGGATATCCTTGAAGCGATGAAAGATGCCCTGATGGAATATGAAACCCTGGACGCAGAACAAGTGGACGACCTGATGGCTCGTCGCAAAGTGCGTCCACCTAAAGACTGGGAAGACAACAATTTTGGCTCCGGTGGCAACAGCTCAACCGATGAAGTGGATAAAAAGGATACATCTGAGGCCTCTACTGAGGCAGACAAGAGTAACCCGGTTGGTGGCCCGTTAAACGAGCACTGATTCTCAGCGAAACATTCAAATGGCATAAACGGAATGTAGGTCGGGATGGCGTCAGTCCACCCCGGTTCGACATTCCGTTTTTTTATCTCTGTATATGAAAATCACCTGTGGAAAACACACACTAGACCTCTCCTCACCGGTAGTGATGGGGGTTCTCAATACCACCCCAGACTCTTTTTCCGATGGCGGCAGTTACTATCAGGCTGGCATGCTAGACCTGTCTCTTGTCTTGCGCCGGGCCGAGCAAATGCTAGACGAGGGGGCCGCAATTATTGATGTGGGTGGTGAGTCCACTCGACCTGGAGCCTCTCCTATTTCTGAGCAGGAGGAGCTCGATAGGGTGCTCCCCGTGGTAGATGCTATTTGTACGAGGCTGGATATTGTCGTCTCGGTAGATACCAGTACACCAACAGTGATGCGTGAAGCCGCTAAAGTGGGAGCTGGGCTTATCAATGATGTTCGTGCGCTTGAGCGAGAGGGGGCACTTGAGGCTGCCGCGCAAACAGATTTACCGGTATGTCTTATGCATATGCAAGGGCAGCCGGATACCATGCAAACTTCCCCCAATTATAGAGATGTAGTAACGGAAGTCGCCCATTACCTGGCGGGCCGTATTGAGGCCTGTGGTGCGGTGGGAATTAACCGAGAGCGCCTCTTGCTGGACCCAGGCTTTGGCTTTGGCAAGACCGACGCTCATAACCTGGCTTTATTGGGTGCCTTGTCGCAACTGGGCCCAGTGGAAGTCCCTATACTGGCTGGCTTGTCGCGTAAGTCGATGATTGGGCGCCTGTTGCAGCGAGAGGTGGAAGATCGGCTTCCAGGTAGCCTTGCACTTGCTATGCTAGCAGCCCAGCGAGGGGCAAAGATTTTACGGGTGCACGATGTTGCAGAGACAGTTGATGTTCTGCGATTACAGCAAGCTGTCGAGGGGTTTAAAGCCTAATTCCTACAAACATTAGCCTCCTAAAATTGTAGAGGCATTTTTAAAATTTTTACAAATTAAATGCGGCGTAGTTAGCTGCAGTAGAGAACAGAAATGGAAAGAAAGTACTTTGGCACTGACGGAATTCGTGGACATGTGGGAAAGGGGCCAATAACCCCGGACTTTATGCTGAGGTTAGGGTACGCCACTGGTAAGGTACTGGGTAAGATGTCTGCGGGTAAGAGGTCCAGTCGCCCCTATATTTTGATTGGCAAGGATACGCGAGTGTCCGGCTATATGTTTGAAGCTGCCCTGGAGGCGGGTTTAATCTACTCAGGAGTTGATGTGGGCCTATTGGGCCCCATGCCTACCCCTGCTATTGCCTACCTCACTCGTACTTTCCACGCTCGGGCGGGAATCGTAATCAGCGCCTCGCATAACCCTTTTCACGATAACGGCATCAAGTTCTTCTGTGCCGAAGGCTACAAATTGCCCGACGAAGTAGAGCGCGAGATCGAAGCTGCGCTCGAGCTTCCCATGGAAGCGGCGGAAAATCTAGGCAAGGCATATCGAGTAGATGATGCGGCCTCGCGTTATATCGAATTCAGCAAAGCATCCACACCTTGGAACTTTTCCTTGGGTGGTCTCAAAATCGTTCTTGATTGCGCAAACGGGGCCACTTATCACATAGCACCAAAGGTCTTTCGAGAACTGGGGGCAGAAGTGACTGCCTTAAGTGCTAGCCCGGATGGGCTAAATATCAATCTGGAATGTGGCTCCACCAAACCCAAGCAGCTACAGAGCGCAGTAGTGGAGCAAGGTGCTGATCTCGGGATCGCTTTCGATGGTGATGGCGACAGGGTTTTGTTTGTTGATCGCAATGGTGATCTTGTCGACGGGGATCAGCTGCTCTTTATTATCGGCCTTTACCAGCAGGAGCATCTTGGGGGCTGTAAGGGCATTGTCGGTACCCTGATGAGTAATTACGGCTTTGAGTTGGCCTTGCGGGAGCGCAATATCCCGTTTGAGCGCGCTAAAGTTGGCGACCGCTATGTGCTCGAAAAAATGAAGGCCAATGGCTGGATGCTGGGTGGTGAATCTTCTGGCCATATCATCTGCGCCGATGCTTCAACAACCGGAGACGGCATTGTTGCTGCTCTTCAGGTGCTTCGAGCCCTTTCTGAATTTGGCCTACCTCTGCACCAGCTCAAGGCGCGCATGCAGATGCTTCCCCAGCACATGATTAATGTGCGACTTGGACATCGCGATGGTATACTCGACCATCCGGAAGTTATGGCAGCGGTCAGTGATGCGGAGCTTCAGCTCGCTGACAATGGTCGTGTTCTGCTGCGTCCCTCTGGTACTGAGCCCCTTATCCGGGTAATGGTGGAAGGCCGTGATAGCACACAGGTAGAGCAACTGGCACAGCAGATCTCCGCTGTAGTACAAAGGGTTGGGGGCGGCTGAGCCCTTCATTAGGGGGGCTCCTGAGGCGTTCTATAGGGCGCCATCAGTGAGATAGGCAAACTCGTATATTTTTGGTTGTATGTTGGCGGCAATGTCGCTAAGATTTGCGCCCCTTAAAGGAGCACACATGCGAATACCGCTGGTAGCAGCTAACTGGAAAATGAACGGCAATAAAGCCTTTGCCGAACGTTTTTTTTCTGACTTCGACTTGCAGGCTATTGCCGCTCACGTGGTTGTTTGCCCGCCATTTCCTTATATTCCCCTGGTGTCCCAGGTAGCAGAAGATAGGGAGCGCTTTAGTGTTGGTGCGCAAAACCTCAGTCAGGAATCCAGTGGCGCGTATACCGGTGAAATATCCGCTGAAATGCTACTCGACTGGAATGCTCGCTATGTCATTGTTGGGCACTCCGAGCGTCGCAGTCTCTATGGGGAGACAAGCGAGCTGGTAGCCAAGAAGTTTGTGGCTGCCCAGCAGGCTGGTTTGATCCCGATCCTTTGTGTCGGGGAAACCCTGCAAGAGCGTGAGCAGGAGCGTACTCTCGAGGTGATCGCAAACCAGCTTAAAGCTGTTAGCGACATCATCGAAAGTGATACCTGGAAGCATTCAGTTGTGGCTTATGAACCTGTTTGGGCAATAGGCACAGGTAAAACTGCAACGCCTGAAGAAGCGCAGGACGTTCACCAATTTATTCGGGGTGAGCTCGGTAATGTAGGTGAGCATGTACAGATTTTATATGGCGGTAGTGTAAAATCCGCTAATGCCAGCGCCCTGTTTGCGCAGGCTGATATTGACGGCGCCCTTGTGGGTGGCGCTTCGCTTGATGCGAAAGAGTTCGCCGCAATTTGTCGCGCTGCTGAATAATATTCAGCGAGCGGATTAGGGAATACTAAAAACGGGTTAGCACAACCCCGGTAGAGAGTTTCCAGAAAATGGAAGAAATTGTTTTAGGTATACACGTTCTGGTTGCATTGGGTATTATCGGCCTGATTTTATTGCAGCAAGGTAAGGGTGCCGAGGCCGGTGCCTCCTTTGGTGCAGGTGCATCTCAGACAGTTTTTGGTAGTCAGGGTGGCGGAAATTTCTTTTCCCGCTTGACAGCAATTCTTGCTACTGTATTCTTCGTCACCAGTTTGGGGCTGGCCTTTCTGGCTCGCCAAAACGCAGATGCCGATGTCGATGCAAATCTGCCGCAAATACCTGCTGCAGTTGAGCAAGTTGGACCGGCCAACGAGTTGCCAGAAATCGAAAGCGATATCCCGCAACTTGAATCAGATCTGGAAGCCGGTGATGTTCCTCAGGCTCCGACTGAAAGCAGCGATTCGCAAGAGCCAGCTGTAAATCAGGAAACTGATTCAGAGGAACAGCAGTAAAGATTTTTGCCCAGGTGGTGGAATTGGTAGACACGCTATCTTGAGGGGGTAGTGAGCTATGCTCGTGCGGGTTCAAGTCCCGCCCTGGGCACCACATCAAGATCCGAAGAAGTTCGGAATCATCCAGAAAGCCCCGTAAATCGGGGCTTTTTGCTATCTGGAGGTTACACAGCCCTCCGCTCTAGTTCATTGTCATCCGGTGCTATCTGGTGCTACATTTGGTGCTACCTCGGTTCAATTTAGAAACAGGTAGCACCACCAATGGCCCTTACAGATACACAAATCAAACAGGCCAAACCAAGCGACAGGGATCAGTGGCTTACAGATCAGCAGGGATTACGGCTATTGATCAAACCCAATGGTTCCAAGTATTGGCGGCTAAAGTACCGATTCAAAGGAAGGCAGAAAACACTGGCCTTGGGAGTTTACCCCTCCGTCAGTCTCAAGCAGGCGAGACAGAAGTTAGCTGAAGCAAAGCAGTTGTTGGAGGAGGGTCGCGACCCTTCAGTTCAAAAGCGAGTTGAGAAACACCAAACTAGAGTCAATATTGACCAAAGCTTTGCTGCTGTTGCTGAAGACTGGTGGAACCACCAGAAAGGAACCTGGACAGAGGACCATGCCAGCCGTGTATGGACTAGGTTACGAGATAATACCTTCCTTCGAATTGGCCAAAGGCCCATTGTCGATCTTCATCCCCAAGATGTAATAGCTATTGTCCGCGATATTGAGGAGCGGGATGCTATGGATGTTGCGCAACGGGTTTTACAGGATATTCGCCGCGTTTGTCGCTATGCGGTTCAGGTTGGCAAACTTACTCACAATCCAGCGATTGAGTTAACGGGTATTTTGCGTAGCCGAAAAAGTAATCATCGGGCTTCCCTCCCACGAGAAGAGTTACCTGGTTTCCTGAAAGAGTTAGACCTCTACCAAAAGCGGGGCCGGATATTAACCAAGCTTGCTATTCAGTTACTGATACTCACCTTTGTTAGACCTGGCGAGTTGCGTTGTGCACGTTGGGAAGAGTTCGACTTTGAATCTGCTCTATGGCGTATCCCTGGTGAGCGCATGAAGATGGGCACGGATCATATTGTGCCGTTGTCTTCACAAGCTCTTACTGCACTTGAAGAGTTAAAGTCTATAACTGGCCAGTACTCTCTGCTTTTCCCTTCCGAGCGCGAAAGAGCTAAACCCATGTCTGATAATACTATGCGTAAGGCAATTTTTAAAATGGGCTGGGATGGCTCCCAAGAGGGAAAAAGTAAAGCAAATCCCCATGGTTTCCGCGCTACAGCTTCCTCAATCCTGAATGAGACCGGCTTTAACCCTGACGCCATTGAAAGGCAGCTTTCACATATGGAAAGAAATGGGGTACGGGCTGCATATACCCACCATGCTCGTTATATGGATGAGCGAAAAGAGATGATGCAGTGGTGGGCAAATTACCTTGATGAGATGCGAGGAAGTGGAAAGGTAGTTCCTATTTTTGTGAAGCAGGGTTAACACAAAGTTAAACATTAAGAGGAACAATCGCTCTCGCCTTTATTTTTAATCCAACAGGGAAATAGATATGTCATCTTCTTTTCAGAAAGCTAGGGAAATTTTTCGAATAGAAGACTATAAAAAACTAAATGAGAAAAAAGACCTTTCTCTATTTAAATTTTTGCTAGATCGATCAAATACTTGCTCATGGCTATTACATTTGACTGGGGGAAACTTTTTTAAGCGTAACTCAAACAATTCAGAACTAGCAGAGGAAATGAGATCTTGCCTCACAGCTTTTAGAGAGGATGATGCTGATTATAGGAAGCTTAAATCCTTTGATATACGTGATTACGTTTCCCTTGAACAATACGCCGAAGAACCGATTGACTCCTCAACTTGGACACCCGCTTGGCTAAGATCACAGAAATATAGCTGTTCTTCAGTAAAACCAATGGGAGTTGGAGATGTTATTAGGATGTTTGATGATTTGGGAGATGGTGCACCAAAGGGCTTTACTGATGAAGAGTTTGCCGAGGACGTGGCTGAATCGAGGGCTCGATATCATCGTAATGAGGAGGTTTTCCCTGAATTAGAAGATATATCAATTGATCAATATTATCGTGAAGCTTATGACTATCATCATGGCCTGGCAGCATTGAATATTGATTTGATGGCAAGGGATGAGCAGATAGTTTCAGAGTTAAAAGAACTGCTACCGAAGCTACGAAAATTATTACAGGCTGCTCCTGAAAGACTATTAGACCCAGGTTTTAAGGGTCAGCTGTTTTTGGGACCATCATTACAAAAGCGTGATACCCGCCGGATCGATATGAACAAAGTAAGGGATTATCGTGTTCCGGCATTGATTGACCTATATATCTGGTCCGTGGTTGAGGGGGAAATTTTATCAAATGCAGATTATTTGAGGCTTGTTTTTCCTGGAGATACATTAACTGATGAACTAGTTAATGAGGATAAGATTAAGAAAGTCTGCCTGCCATATGCTTTTCGCTGCATGGAAACCGAGTTATTAACAGCTCTTCATAGGTCATTAGATTGGGAGCAAAAATCTCACTGGAAAAATAGCGCTTCTTAAAATTCTGAATTTTGATGCTACCTAAAGGTCCGGCGATCGCCTTTTAAAGCTGGTTCAATCTCCTCACCGCCACAGACGTTCACTGTGGTTTGTTTAAGGAGACTGAATATGACCCTCTCAAATACTCATCCCCAAATGCCGGATGTTTTACCTAGCCCGCCGAGCGACCCTATTTTGCGCCTACCAGAGGTAGAGCGTCAGACTGGGCTCAAGAAGACTTATATCTATGCCCTGGTGAAAAAAGGCGAATTCCCCACCCCTATCAAACTTGGTGAGCGCGCCAGTGGTTGGCTCTCTTCTGAGGTCTGCCAGTGGGTGCAAGATCGAGTTGCTATTTCTCGTGCGGGAGGCAAGTAATGACTCTTCGTGCTCTATCCCTGCCATATTGCCTAGATTTGCAGCCATGCGGTCGCTACGCACTACTCAATCGAAACTACAAGCCAGTTGGTTTTAGCAGCAGATCATTTGTCTACTATGAAGAGTACCCTGTACTTTTCAACATCAGAATTACACCGAAAAAAGCGGCTGCAATCTCTTTGTATGCTGATCCTGATCCCCGACAGATTCACCTCTATAACGATGGTTGTATCCCTACCGCTAACTCGGAAACCTGGCTTTTTTATCAGGCTAAATTAGCGATCTTGGCGCGATTACATCATTACAGTGATGATGAATATCACGAACAGGACAAAGCAAAATGTATCCGTCTGGCCAACTTACGCGATGCAAAACGGTTTACGGAACCTAAGGGCGTAGCGGTTTCCCTACCGCCAAATTTATCAACACGGTAAATGAGACTATTGCCTCTATTCGGGGCGATCTTACCCCCTCTCTAAAAAAGGTGTTACAGGTGTGCAGGTGTTACAGCATGGCTGAAAGCCCCGTATTTACTGGCTTTCCGCTGTCACACCTTTCTGTTACCCCAAGAGTGTTACAGCAAAAAGGTGTAACAGGAGTGAGGCCCGCAGTTCTGTTGGAAGCCTTACGGGGCGGGGGTTAAAGCTAAAAATATAAGGAAAGCTAATGGCACGCTTTGATATTAAACGAGTGGCAGACTTCGCCCTTGATCGGGCTGATGAAGTATTGGCGCACTGGGCTCCAGGTGGCTCATATCAGGGAGCTGAATATATTGCTCTTAACCCAACTCGATCTGATAGCAGCAAAGGGTCCTTCTCAGTAAATCGCAATACCGGTGCATGGGCAGATTTTGCAGCGGATGAAAAAGGTGGGGACCTCGTATCGCTGGTTGCCTATCTTGAGGGGGTAAACAATGGAGAGGCAGCACAAAGGCTTGCTGCTTTTCTGGGGCTCTCTGAAGGAGAGTCTATTCCACCTGGCTCAACCTATAAGTCGAAACCCAAAAAGCCAGCCGGTAACTCCTGGGAAGCCGTAATACCGGTATCTTTAGAAGCAGAGCAGTCTTGCCCAACAGCCCATCCCCATAATGGTAAACCCTCTAAAGTTTGGGAATACCGGGGGCAATGCGGCTCACTGCTAATGAAGGTGATGCGTTTTGACATTCAGAAAGGCGATGCAAGATCAAAAGACTATCGCCCCTTAACCTATTGCCGGGATTCGAAGGGTCGCAATTCTTGGAGATGGAAGCAGCCGGTAAAAAAGCGACCACTCTATAAGCTGAATCTATTGGCAAAGCGCTCTAAAGCTCCGGTATTGCTAACCGAAGGTGAAAAGGCGGCAGATGCAGCTGCTAGCCTGCTGCCGGGTTATGTTTCCATGACCTGGCCCGGTGGCAGTAAAGCGCTGGGCAAAGCAGATTTTAAGCCTCTACATGGAAGGGAAGTACTTCTCTGGCCCGACAATGATGCAGCAGGTAAAGAATGTATGCTTAAGCTGGCTGCGATGCTACACACTATGGAGTGTAAGGTTTCTATGGTGTGTTTAGAGTCCTTAGGACCTAAGTGGCCAGCTAAAGGCGATGCGGCTGATGCGGAAGCTGCCGGTATTACAAGAGAGCAGCTTGCAGCTTTGATTGCAGAGGGAAAGTTTTTAACGCCCTATCAGCCTGTGGCAACGGAACATCAAGCCCAAAATAAGGGCGGAAGTAATAAAAGGGCCGAGTCTGGGCAATTTGTAGTAAATGATCGTGGGGTTTTCTTCCCGGTTCAGGGGGCAGATGATGAGCCTTCACTAATGAGAATCTGTGATCGCCTGGATGTGCTTGCTTTAACTCGTGACCCCCAAGGAAGAAACTGGGGCACCTTGGTTCGCTTCCTTGACCCCGATGGCATTGTTAAAGAGTGGAATATACCCAGTGAGTACCTAGCGACTGAGGGCGGTGCAGAAGTACTCAAGCAGCTGTATAGCATGGGCCTTCGCGCTGAGGCGGGGCAACAACCAAGGCGCAGAATCGTTCAGTACTTACAAACGGCAAAAAGCCCTAATCGCTATGTCTTGGTGAATAAACTTGGCTGGCATGGCAATGCCTACCTATTACCGAATGAAACCCTGGGAACCCCTGTAGAGCCTCTGTATTTTTACTCCACCAGCCCGGACCTCAACAAGATAAAGTTTAGTGGTGAGCTTCAGCAATGGCGTGAGCATGTGGCGAGCTATTGTAAGAACAATACCCGGCTGTTATTTGCAGTTTCAGCGGCGTTTGCAGGGCCTCTACTAAATCTCATTGGTATGGAAACGACCGGCTTTCATTTCTTTGGTGATAGCTCACAAGGCAAAACGACCTTACTTAAAGTGGCTGCCTCAGTTTATGGCGGGCCTGATTTTGTTCGTACCTGGCGCAGTACGGATAACGCTCTAGAGAGTATTGCTGCCTCCCACTCTGACGGCCTTTTAATTCTCGATGAGATCAGCCAGTGCGATCCCCGTATTGTGGGGGATATAGCCTATATGCTCGGGAATGGCACTGGCAAAGCAAGGGCTAATGATCGCGGAGGCGTACGTGGGAATGCGTTTGAATGGAGGCTTGTCTTCCTCTCTACAGGAGAGCGCACTCTTGATCAACAGATGGCTGAAGTGGGTAAGAAAGCCAAAGCCGGGCAAGAAGTGCGATTACTGGCTATCCCCTCAGATACAGGGAGTGGTTCCGGTATCTTTGATGAATTGCACGGGTTTGCTGGTGGTGCTGCGTTATCGCGCTATATAGTTGAGAAAGCTTCCTTGTTCCATGGAGTACCCCTTTATACGTTTATCAGAGAGCTTTGCGCTAGCAACTTGGAAAAGCTGGCAAGCCAGATTCGCCGAGAGCTTGTGAACTTTGCCGCAGAGCTGTCTGATGATGTGAGTGGTCAGGTACGCAGAGCAGCAGACAAGTTTGCTCTTGTTGGCTTTGCCGGAGAGCTGGCTTCCACTGCGGGAATTACAGACTGGCCTAAAGGTATGGCTATGGAAGCGGCCAAATCCTGTTTTAGTGCTTGGGTATCGGCCCGTGGCGGTGTTGGAAACCTGGAGGACCGGCAGACCTTGTCAGCACTGAGATTATTTTTTGATCTCTACGGAGAGTCCCACTTTACCCGCTGGGATCGAGAAGACTTCACAGCCGATGATCACACTGTTCGCACCCTAAAGCGCTGCGGCTACCGGAAAACGCTACAAGACAGTAACGCCCTTGAAGGACAGGCTTGTTCTGAGACTGTTTACTACGTTTACCCAGCCACTTTCAAAGCAGAGGTTTGCAAAGGGCTTAGTGATCGAAAGGCAAAGCAACTACTGGCCGCCTGTGGTGCTTTGGAGCGTGATGGAAACGGGAAGTTCTCGATACCAACGCGTTTACCGAACAGTGGGCGTAACCCTGAGCGGGTGCTAATCATTAGACCTCATTTGATTCTTGTTGAAGATGATGGAGAAAAGGGACTACTTACGAAAAAGGCCGCGTAGCCCATACCGTTTACAGGTGTTGTAAACGGTGTGCAGCCGTTTACACTCTCAAAATAAGTAACTGCCTATTTGGTAAACAATTATCTTGTAGGGGATAAACCCAAAGCTTGCCGGTGGCTTTAGTTGGCCAATTTCAAAGTGCACTCTATTTGCAGCTTTGCGGACCAGACTATGTGTAATCGTGTACTATCCATCCAGATATTCAAGCTTTACACAAAGCCTGCCCCAGTAGACGATGCCTCTTCGGTATTAAATTAATTTGGCATTTAAAGGTTTTAGAATCAAACACCAACATTTTACTATTCTATCTTTTCAATTAGGATTACAAACGGTCTGTGGGGCTCAATACACCTTTGCCGCCCCGATTCACAACATGAGTGTAAATCTCCGTAGTGGATATATCCGCATGCCCTAGTAGCTCCTGAATTGTCCTAAGATCGTAGCCAACTTCTAATAGGTGAGTGGCGAAACTGTGTCGGAATGCATGTGCTCTGGGCGGCTTGTTGATGCCAGATTCCTGCACAGCACGCCGTAACTGCTTTGCAAGTGCCGAAGGATGAAGATGATGCCGTCTTATCACGCCGCTACGGGGGCAAGGGCCAACGCGCGAAGCTGGAAACAAGAATTGCCAAGCTGTGGTACGGGCTGCAGAGGGGTACTTCCGTTCTAATGCATCCGGCATATAGACATCCCCATAGCCATTTGCGATATCCCATGCATGAGTCATTTCGACCTGTTGAATTTGAGTGCGCAGGTCAGGTATCAGGCCTTGTGGAAGTATTGTGGTTCGGTCTTTATTACCTTTGCCTCCCCGTACGAACACATTGTTACTGCCAAAATCGATGTCCTTAACTCTCAATGATAAGAGTTCGGCACATCTGAGCCCTGTGCCGTACATTAGTTTAACTTGAAGGCAGTAGACACCTTTCAGCTTTGAGATAATGGCTCTAATCTCTTCCCGACTGTAAACAATTGGAAGGCGACGATGTTGCTTTGCAGGCGAAAAGCCAATGTAGGAAGTATCAACCCCCAAAAAACGTTTATAAAGATATACCAGTGCATTTAGCGCGATCCGCTGGGTGTTAACTGAACAATGCCGATTTACCGACAGGTGGTTTAGGAACGCCTCGACCTCGGCAATACCGATTTCCCGAGGGTGTCGTAGTTTATGAAAGTGAATAAAGCGTTTTATCCAGTGAACGTAAGTCTGTTCAGTCCGATAGGCTAGACCTGCCTCACGAATATGAAGTCGAATGCTGGGGATGAATTTGGTTGAATGCCTGGGAAGCCTGTGACGAATATCATCCATGATCGTACCCTCACAACTGTATATAAACACAGTTATGGGTGCAATAATCACAGGTGTCAAGCCCCGAATTATAGAGCCATGGCTGACATCCGCAGAAAGGTTCCCCCTAACTTATTGATTTAATTGCGGGTAAAATGTGTTCAAGAGCAGGAGGTGTTACCAGGCGACTTGAGCCGATGGCTTACTATCTCTGGTTATTATTTGATCGTAAATTTATAACCTACTGTAAATAAAGGATTTTTTACATAGCTTGAAGGGTCTACTTCAGAAATAGTGGCCAAATCGATAGTGAGCCACTGGCTCTTTAATAAACTGTTAACAGTCTTAATGGAATTATGAGCATAGTAGAGGTTTTAGAAGAAAAACTACTTGGGAATTTTTATTCTCGAGTTAGTCTTGGAGATACATTCGACCTCTATTTTGGTCGTTTCTGGCTTATATCACATAATGTTGTTTGTCCTGATGAGGGTGCTCTTAACGAGATGATTTCTGCGTATCATCCAACTAATGAAGCTATAGACAAAGATGATATTGCTAAAGGCACAATAATTACAGCGTCTCTTCGTAAAAAGATAACTTCTGTTTTCATACATTCTGATTCAAGTTTAGAGTTGGGGCTGGAGAATGGAGTAAAATTAAAATTTACAACTGATACCGATGTTGTAGATTGGCAATGGGCAATAACTGAGAATGCACAAGATCCTTACCATGGGTTTATTGTTGGTGTTCTTAGCTCGGGGGAGGTTCAGCTTGGCAACTGTTAACAAATCAAAGCACGCGGACATGGTAAAGCTGTCACCTTTTTTGTTCCAAAAAAGCCGCCAACTTCACCATTCCGGTGTTTGAGACGTTATGCCCCAGCTAGAACGTTCGAATGGAATAGAATTCAATGAGAGAACTTGAAGTACCCTCAACTATTGAGGGAGATGAGAATGCAACTGAAATGGTTAGATTTTGGCTTGCACATGGAGAACCTCATCTAGCACTATTGCTAGGTATGTATGAAGACGCAGATACTGATGAAGAAGTACCTGATGAATTATGGGCGTGGGGTAATATTCTAAGTGATATCGTTCAACATATTGCAAATGGCATGTCACAAAGTCATGGCTATGATTTTGATGAGAGTGTTGAACTGCTTACAAAACACTTTTTCTCAGCTATGAAAGAACGAGCACCAGGTTTGGAAGGCAAGTATATTGAGGATTAGGCATAACAAGTGCCGGCAACCGACTGCCAAAACGGTCACTTGTTTTGCAAAAGGCCGCAAAACAAGCGCCCATTTTGTCAGCGGCTGCGACAGGCGTTATTGCTATGTTCAGTTTTAGGGTAAAAGATGGAGCAAGTTGCAGTAGTTGAGGTCAACGAGAACACTGACGTGTGGTCAATGATAGAGCTGATCACCGGGTTTTCGGTTGCTGATTATGTGGGCTGGATAGTGGGATCTATTGTTGCCATAGTAACATGGCTTTTGGTTGTTCATGCGGCTTGGAAAGGGTACAAAAACAATCTGCCAGGATGCAAGGAGATACTTTTTTGCTTCCTTACAGCGATGTTAGTTTTGATTGTCGATGGAGTCCTTGTAGATCTGTTGCTACCTGACGAGCCAAGTATGTTTTTAGAGGTCATTACGATAACGCTTGATCTGCTCTATATTGCAGCACTATTTTACGCAGCAATAGGATTTAGAAAATTAGTGTCAGGCAGACTTAATCCGTAATAACAAGTAAAGGCACCCGACATCAAAACCGCCGCTTCGCTTTGGTTTTGTTGCAGGTGCTTTAAGCGTTATGCGGCCGGTTGAGAATGGCTAAGATAATTTTTTACTTAGGGATTTCGATCTTTGTTTACACACTGATAGCAATAGCTACAGGAATTCCAGAGTTAGTGGATTTTGTTCCGCTGAATTGGGTGCAATCTACACCGGAAAATGGCTATTACAAGGTTGTTCCCTCAGATAGCCCTAGTGTTAGCAAGTGGTACACGCTTGGTATTGCCGTCATACTAATTTTGGCTGGCTACTTTGCAGGCGGCCCTAGAAAGAAATAGTTTTATTCACAGTGCGAGGTCACGCATAACCAGGCCAGGCAAGATCGCCCAGCCGGAGACTGGGCTGGACAGCCTACGCTTCGCTTCGGCTGCCCTTGCTGGCAACGTTATAAGGAATAAGTAGTGCTAGAGAAGATAAAGGCATTATTTAGTAAAAAGGCTTTTGAATGGTATGAACCAGAAGATCCAACTCCAAGAGAGCAGTGTCCTTGCTGTGATTACATTTCACTACCTGAGCGAGGCAACTATTTAATTTGTTCAGTGTGCTTTTGGGAAGACGATGGGCAAGATATTGATGAGCTGGATGTTGGTTCAGGTCCAAATCATGGCATTACGCTAAGAGAAGGACGAAAAAATTTTAAAGATCATGGTGCATGCGAAATTGAAATGGTTAAGCATGTTGTCTCAGTTGAGCAAAGAGAGCAGTTTAAGTATGTGCCTAGAAACTTATAACCAGTGCCCGCACAGGAAATCGCTGACGCTCTTCCTGTGGGGCAGGCGTTAACCCATATGAGCAAAATGGAAGATATAGAAGTTTATGTGAAGGGAAATGAAACAACGCAAGTGGTTTCATTCCTTAATGAAGAGATTGGTGCATTGTCCTACGATTGCGAAATCGATGAGGGACATACTTTATTCACGTGTAATAAGATTGCGGTTCTGATTAATACTGGCATTCAAGATGGTTATATATCAGTTAGTATCAAGGGTGCAGAAAAATGGAGTTCTGACGTTGAATTTGCTAGAAGGCTAGTGGAGGTTCTTGGGGTTACTGTTCGCTGTGACCCTGGTGTCGAGTTTCCTGAAATTTCGCCTTACTCAGATATTTTCGTTGAAATAAATGAGCAAGGGGAGAGTTTTCTTGAGTGGGGTTAACAAGGCAAAGCACGCGACAAGCGCGTGTTTGCGACGTTAAGCATCAAGGAGAGATCACCTCATGTGGGGCGAGCTACACGAACAAAAAGAGATAGCTATTTCATTGCCAGCAATTACTGAAGCAGGCAAAGGAAATCGGCTATTTCGTGAGCTTGGAGCAACCCTGCATTATGATGTTTATAGCTTTGAAGCTACTGCTCATGAGTTATGGCAGTCCGAGTCTATCCTGTATGTCTGGCTCTTCAGGGATGGGGTCGAAGTAGATGCGCAAGAAGACTTCGATGAAATCCGGATAAAGTTCCCGTTCGCAACACGACCAAGCTCAGACCAATCGGTAGCATTGGCATTACTGGATAAAATCATTTCCAAATTTAGCGGCGTGGCAACTTATCAAGGTAACTCATTCTCCTCCACATCAGTTCAGAGTGACTGGGATTCATGTAATAACTACTTGCTCAAAGAGTGGGGGGAAGAGCCAGGTAGCGAGTCACTTCGTAGGATGATCGAGGAAAACTATGCTTAACAATGCCAAGCACGATCACCAGCAAAGCTGGCTGGACCTACATTCCACAGCTTCGCTGCTCCATTTCGGCCCGTGTTGGCAGCGTTATGAGTACAAATGGCTAGATATCTCGTATTACTAATTCTTCTTTGCAGCGCATCTGTGAATGCAATTGACATTGAGCTAGTCGTCGATGACTGTGGTCCATTGGCAAGAGGTGAGTTAGGCGTTGTTTTTAGTCCAAAACCGCGGAAACAAGGCTGGTATTACTTCGCAAAAGGGGATGCGACGGATGTCTGTCCAAAGTTAATGGATGCGGTTCGCATAGTTGGTTATGAGGAAGATTACTGTAAGAACCATAATCCAATTCATCCGAAAGAATGTGAGTATTTGAAGGTATTTATTATCAAAGAGTACATCAATGAGTAGTACTCATAACAAGCCGCAGCAATCGCTCCCGTTGGTCGCTGGGACAGCCAAAACGCTACGCTTTTTTGTCTGCCCCTGTGCGGGGCGTTATGACTCTTAGTAGTATGAAATATTTAATTATTGCTCTAGCGATGCTGCCACTCCATGGGATGGCATGTGGTAATGATGAAATTCCGCATCACATAAAATTGTCCGCAGGGGCATTGTACAATTCGCCTCAGTGCCACCCTGTGAAAGTAGTTGTTCCTACAAAGTACAGGGGTGGAAAGTTGGAGTACGCAACCTACCTGCTGAGATCTGGAGTTTCGGATAGCACCTCTCTTGAAGTAAATGTAAACATTCTTGGTTCATCTGACTCAATCAATGAATCGGAATTATATTTATGCTTGAACTATGAAGTGGCTCCAAGGTCCACGCTACACTTACGCTATCTTCCCGAGCCAAATGAGAATGGAGCAGTATCTCTATGTGCCCAGGAATACTACATCAGAGACTTTATGTCTCATCTCACAGAGCCATAACAAGTTGCTGAAGTACACTCCGGTCGCGAAAATCGCGCCCTCCGTGGGACAGCCTACGCTTCGCTCCGGCTGCCCCTTAGCAAAGCGTTATGAGCCATGAGTATGGAGCTAAGAAAAGCTAACGTGAGCAGAATTGCGATTTGGCTACTAAGTACAGCAGTGGTCTCCCTAGTTTACCTAATGGTTTTAGATGCAATTTTTGTTTTGTTTCTTAATGAGCAACAAACTTGGCTCAATACACTTCCATGGGGCGTATTTGTTCTGCCCATTGTTTGGGGTGTCATTACCTATAAAGGGCTTGTGAAATACAAGTATTTAGGAGTGGCCACGGGTTTATCCCTTGGGTATGTTGTGGCCCATCTAGAATTACTCTGGGTAGCAACTTCCTTTCATACTATGCTCGGGGGTTCTATTTAGAATGAACCAATACCAAGTAATTCATAACAAGTCGCTGAAATACATTCCAGGCGCAAAAATCGCGCCCTCCACCGGACAGCCTACACTGCGTACCGGCTGCCGTTTAGCAAGACGTTATGTTGCGTAGGTTCAACTTATGAGTTCTGAGGGAATTCGCATAGTTGATGTGGCCTTGTTAGGTGTAACACTAGCCGCTGCCGTATCCTTATTTTTTGTTCAAGATCTATTTTTACTATGGTTGGCACTGGAATGGTTGGCGTTGGTATGTCTTCTATCTTTTTTCGCCCCAAATTTATCGCTAGTAACAAGCTATGTAAGCTCATTTGTCCCTAGGATATTCTGGCCGGAAAGTAGACACTGGTTGTGGGGCTTAGCCATTGCATTCAACTTTATGGCGGTAGTGGAAACGGTACAGCGGAATTCAACATAACAATCACAGGCAGTGAAGCTCCGGGCCTTCAGCCCTCCGCGGGACGTCTTACCTTAAGCACGTTTTGCACGGTCGCTTCGCACCCATTTTCGCGCAAAACGCGCATAAGGTAAGCCGCCCCTGCTGTGGGCGTTAGCCATCCAATGAATTACGGACATACGAATGAATAAAAAATATCAGGTTTTTGTTAGTTCGACCTACGAAGACTTAAGGGTAGAAAGGCAAGAAGTTATGCATGCGCTCTTAGAATTGGATTGCATACCTTCAGGAATGGAGTTGTTTCCAGCTGCTGATGAAGATCAGTGGAGCCTAATTCAGGGCGTAATTGACGAGTGTGACTATTATATTTTGATTCTAGGTGGCAGGTATGGAAGCGTAAGCCCTAAAGGTGTCGGATATACCGAAATGGAGTATCAGTATGCTTTAGAAACTGGCAAGCCGATAATTGCGTTTCTCCACAAAGATCCAGACTCCATTGAAAAGAAGAGAACTGAACAAACTGAAGAGGGACAAAAGAAATTCAAGGAATTTAGAGCGCTAGCCCAGAACAAAATGTGTAAGTTTTGGGAAACTCCGCAGGAGCTAGGTTCCGTGGTAAGCAGAAGCCTAATTATGCTCCAAAGAAAAAACCCAGGAATCGGCTGGGTAAGAGGAGACATGGTTCCCGAGCAAGAAGCATCGCTTGAGATACTTGAGCTAAAGAAAGAAATTGACCGGTTAAACTCTCAACTTAATGATGTTCGGACTAAAGCGCCTCCGGGAACTGAGAAACTCTCTCAAGGTGAAGAGGAGTTCGTAATAAACTACAAGTGCTCCTCTCACAAAGACTATGAATCATACTCATGGAGTCCTTCTATTACATCGACGTGGGACGAAGTTTTCTACCACGTTTCGCCAATCATGATACATGAAGCGAGCGATAGGCAGTTGCGAGAAGCTCTGAATAAATTTGTTGGCAAGTACGGTATAGCAGAGCTCAAAGAAGGTGACGGAAAAGGCCACTCTTTCGGAAATCTGAGCATTGACGAGGAAGACTTTCAGACAATAAAAGTTCAGCTTCGTGCTCTTGGGCTAATGGTCAAAAACGAAAAGAATCGTTCAGTTAAAGATACAGGTACTTATTGGACTTTAACACCATACGGCGACGGTGTTATGAACCGCCTCAGAGCAATCGAGAAAAATGGCTAACAAGCGCATGTTGTCGGACTGGTTTTCCGCTGCGCTCCAAACCAGCCGCAAATGCGGGCGTTATGTTTCAGGAGTGACTGAAAATCATCGCTAAATTTTTAAAAGTTGCGGGCGTAATTTTTGTTCTCGCAGTTATTGGTATCGCAATTGTTATCGGTTATGCATTCAACCCATGGAGTAATGATGATTATGCGAATCGGCAGCAAGTAGAAAAATATTGTAGTGGGTTCGTCACTTACTATACCCAGGAAATGTGGGATGGCACGATTCAGGTAGTAATCTATTCAAGAAAAGTAGGACCTGAAGCTATCGAAGCACCTAATGGAAAGTTACCAGCCTCTGTCGGTAAAGTAGTGGTATCTGAGTTCCGGCAGCCAAATCAAGAATATGGTAAAGGTCTAGTGTTTGGTGCAAAGAAATTACAGTTCTGCGGTGCTGGCGGGTGTAGAAACATAACAAGTTGCTCAAGCCTCTTTTCGGCCAAAAAGCAGCCTCCACTGGACGCGCTAAAGCGCGCCGCTTAGCAAGGCGTTAGGGCTCTAGGAATCTGAACCATGAAATTAGTGTCAATTATTTTTCTTTTCTTATTCTCAGTTGGTGCAATCGCAGGAATGGATGAGCTTGAGCAGCAAGCTAAATCTGGAGATGCTAATGCCCAATACCTCATGGGTTACAGCTTCGAGATGGGGCAAAATAATCCCGTAAACCTCAGTAAAGCTATCAAGTGGTACAAAGAAGCTTCTGTAAATAACAACCCAAGAGCCCAGCATCGTCTTGGGCTCATGTACGCAACAGGTAATGGGGTACCAACGGATTTTGCTAAAACAGCAGAGCTATTTGAAGCGGCAGCCAAGCAAAAAGATCCTGCGGCTCAAATGGATTACACAATGTTACTCTTTGGTATGGCTCCACCTGAGTATAAAAACGCTATTGAGGCTTATGCATGGTTTGCTGTTATAGAGGCAAACGATTCCAAAGCTTATCAAAGCATAAAAGAGCTTAAGCCAAAACTTGAGGCGGAGCTTTCAAAAAAGCAATTGCAACAGGCTATTGAGCTAGGAACTGACTATGTCGCCAAGTACAGCCCTAACAAGTAAAGGCACAGGACGCAACAAAGCTGCGCCCGTGCTAAGGGAATATCGTGTCATTTGACGATTGGTATAGAAATAAAGATTGGAACGAATCTATCGAAGAGCACTTCTACTCGAAGTTAAAACGAGCAAGAACGCAACGAGATCAGTACTTGGTAATCCAAGCTCTTACTTTGGCTGACAAGCATCCAGAGATATCTATTCGTTTGGTTGATGAATACTTCGAATCCAGAAAAGACAAATTTGAAGATGTTCGAGCACTATTAGCAAAAGCCAATGCATTTATCGCACTAAATGATCTCGAAGGATGTATAGCCACCTTTAAAGAGATACTTGAAAGAGAAAGGGAGTTTCCAAACCATCAAACAGGGGTGTACCTTGATTATCCATATTTGGTGGCAACTCAAAAAATAGAAAATGAGTACGCTTACGCACTAAGTGTATTACATGAGCATGTTGATAGACTTACG
Source organism: Microbulbifer mixtoriginis (SeqCode) (assembly GCF_052466865.1). Classification (NCBI taxonomy): domain Bacteria; kingdom Pseudomonadati; phylum Pseudomonadota; class Gammaproteobacteria; order Cellvibrionales; family Microbulbiferaceae; genus Microbulbifer; species Microbulbifer mixtoriginis (SeqCode). The sequence continues at coordinate 4,252,288 of NZ_CP174293.1, read as the reverse complement.
TTTCCACTTGATCATTATAAGTGGCATGCGTCTAAAGCTCTAATCAATAACGATGGTTCAGAAGCACAAAAGGCACTTGAAGCGGCCAAAGTTAAGAGATCTGGATTTCGTTTTCATCAAGATGTCGGTTTGGTGGGTAAAGAACATGAAAAAACAATCAAACATCTGTGCAAATTCAGCACGTAACAAGTGGCTGCTAGGGACTGCATTACGCTGCGCTCCATGCAGCCCCAGAGTCAGACGTTATGTGATTTGAGAGAACGCAATGAAAGCCTTATCATTTTTAATAGTCCCTTTGGTGCTTTCTTCAATTAATAGCCTTGCTTCGGAAGCAAACCCAATTACGCAGATCGACAAATTTTTAAAAAGGCATGTGGACGAAATAAGAAAATCCGAAAATCTGGTCGGTCTTGGTGCGGTAGTCATTCAGGACAGCAAGATCATTGGACTTTCGGTTAGCGGCGAGCGTAAAAAAGGCGATGGTGTTCTCGTCTCACAGCAGGACCTATGGCATATTGGTTCCATTACTAAATCTTTTACGGCTACGATGATTGCTCGCCTGATTGAAAAAGGTGATTTGAAGTGGGATACATCTATCAAAGATGTTTTTCCTGATGAAAAGGACATCCATACAGAATGGAATGATGTGACTCTAGGCAACCTGCTTGCACATACATCGGGAGCAACACCCAATTTCTCGCTTTTGGTTAGCTTAAAAAATCCAAACGCTGGTAGTGAAAGAACGGCTGCAAGAGAATCAGCAGTGCGATATATACTCTCTCAGCGGCCTGAAGTAACGCCAGGTGGCACCTTTGTATATTCAAATGTCGGATATACAATTGCAGGTGTAATAGCTGAAAAGAAGGCAGGAGTTTCATGGGAAAATTTAATTAGAAAAGAGGTTTTTTCACCTCTAGGGATTGAGAGTGGCGGCTTTGGTGCCCCTAAAGACATAGAGGGGAAATTGAGTCAGCCATGGGGGCATAAAAAATTATTTGGTTTTACTAAGAGTGGAAAAGATGATAACACGCCAATAATTGGACCTGCTGGTACAATACATTTATCGCTTAATGATTTGGCGTTGTATGCTGATGAACATCTTCAAGGCATACAAGGGCGTAGTTCATTCCTCAAAAGAGAATCGTTTCAGCGTCTACATCATCCAAACCTTAATAGCTATGCTTATGGCTGGGTAATTGGTCCACCGGAAGAGTTAGGTGTTGGTAATGTTCATTGGCACAACGGCTCAAATACTATGTGGTATGCATTGCTTGTAATTTTACCAGATATCAATGCCGCGATAGCCATAACTTCTAATGACGGAAACTTTAAAGTTTCCGAGTATTCTGCTTGGGAAATAGTCAAGCGTTTAGCAAAACCGTTAGAGATTGCACATAAAGAATCTATGAGCTTGGACGCTATAAAGAGCACCGGTTATTGAGGCTTTATGTGAGCACAAGGAAAGAGCTATGGGCGTAAATCTGAAAGAGATTGATGGAGTAAAAATTCAGCCAAAACACTTAGCCTCATGTCACTGCGGCTTTGTAAAAATTGAACTGGATCTACCTGATGGTCTTATTGATCTTCGGCGTTGTGATTGCTCTTTGTGCCGCAGGAGAGGTGCAATCGCCGCATCAGTATCGCTAGATGGCATTAATGTCTTAGAAGGGCAGGAACATTTAAAGCTCTATCAATTCAATACTAATACAGCGAAACACTATTTCTGCGGTAATTGCGGTATTTACACACATCACCAAAGACGCTCTAATCCTACTCAATACGGTTTCAATGTGGCGTGCCTGGAGGGTGTAAATCCTCTCAAAATCGGTGTTGTCCCAACATACGATGGGGTAAACCATCCGGCGGACCGAGGGTAACTCACATAACAATCAGCGGCAGAGCGGCAGAGCGGCAGAGCGGCAGAGCGGCAGCCAACGCTGGGCGTTAAGTTTACAGAAATACTATGGATTTAAGCTGGAACCCATTTCCTGAATATCGAAACTTCTCTTTTAATGCGATCCATGACGACTCGGAGGGTTTTCGAATACTTTTAGAGGCTAACTGTGACAGGTTCTCTAATAAGCAAGCATTACGTATAAGGTTTCCGCTGGCTGGACCTATGTACTACCACCGATCAGATGAAAGCTTTTTATTATCGCCTGAAAGTACGATAGGTAATCCAGGCGTTACATTTCAGCGAACAAGAACATCAGATTTAATTGAGCGATTTCACATGTTTAGCTGCAATATTTATCGAGAAGATTCTATTGTTCATTATTGTATTTATACTGATAATGAGTGTGTTGAGGTTCTATCAGTAGTTGAACCCATCTGTGAAAATTTGTGGCACCAGAAAACTTAACAATTAGGCGGTGTCTGCTGGTAATTCAATTTTGATAATTGGCTCATTTTCTTGTTTGATGTTTCCCATTAGCCTTCCTGTATACATCTTCCTCTTACTATTGAGCTAGGATGATTCATTTTCCTGTAGAGAGCGTTTAAGTGGAAAGATAAGCCCTGGGAGGATGGCCTTTTCCTCCTCGGTGAGAGCCTTCTACGAGAGATACGGATATCAGTACATCGCCAAGGGCAACTACCTGACAAGAGATATATTGTGATGACTGATAAAGATAAAGTGAAACGCCTGGCTGAGGCCAGACAAAAGAAAGGCTGGACGCAAAAGGAGATCGAAGAATTTGCCAAGCGTCGCAGCCATGAACTAAAGAAAATTTCCGAGGATACTGAGGAGCCTGATCACCTCGCCTCTGGCACCCAAAAAACCATCGAAGAGATATGCAAGGATGACGACAAAGAAGACTAAGAAACTGTCCGATTTAGAAAAGCAACAGGTGCCTCAGAAGGGAGAGATATCCCCAGAAGAAGCTCGCACTAAGGCCACTATTTTTGCGGCTCAGATTAAGGCTCGGATGAAAAGTAAAGGAGCTAAGTTGAAATGAGGGGGTACCCCCTTGTTGAGCAATCAAGATTGCAGTAGAGGTATGTATTTTGGTCAACATGTGCAGAACAGGTCATTATCAACGTTAATCCGGGGGACCTTTCTATCCTGTCCAGTATTGCTTACTACTCTGGTGGCAAGTGTGACATCAATATTTATAACTAATCATCCATTGCATATTGCTTTCATTATTGCTTTCGGGCTGGCAATTCTTGCAGCTACTGGAATCATCAACCCGCTTCGCGTGGATTTTTACTCTCCTTTCTTAATTTAGCCCTGCTCAAAATCTGCCTGCCTCAGTGGTTTGACCATAGTGAGGACAGGCTTGGCTCAAGCATTTTGTCTTTTACTGATTGATTCGCTGTAAGACGCTATCGGTTCTGAAATGTTTGGTCACAAGATTACTAGTTGTACCTAGCCAAAATTGCTTCACTTTAAAAGTATGCTGTAACACCTTTGGACTGTGAGACATTGGGGGTAACAGAAAGGTGTGTCAATGCAAAGCCAGTAGCCATACGGCTTACAGCGATTCTGTAACACCTGTACACCTGTAACACCTTTATTTGATAGAGGTAGGAGTTGGCTGCTCCCCCCTCACCCCTTTGGCTAGACTGGGACTGCGGAGTAGGGGGTATCATCAACTTGTGAGATGTTGGGGGGATGCCCTCAACAGAATATAGAGAAAGCATTTCTGAATTACTTTAGGGACTCCACTCGTAACGGATTGGGGAATCTATTTGACTGTGGTTGCTTCTCGTACAGGATCGGCAGATTGTGCCGACCCCTGATGGTAGGAGTGTGAGTTTAATTCACTCCCATTTGTGTTAGCTCAGACTGTGAATATCTACCTGACGTAACGAAGTAGCTCCAGTTTATGACTGAGCCTTTGGTGGGCTACGGCATCTAATATTTCTCCTACTAGGGCAGAGTGTAGATTAACTGCCCACTAATCGGTTTGGTGGCTATGGCTGAACTCTAAGCCAAGCTTAGGGTTCAACGGGTCCTCCTGAGGGTCCAACACACGGGTAATTCGGACCCTGCTCAGTTAACAGATATCTGATTTTTCCTAGGGGGGTTATACCTTCCTTAGGGTCAGTCAGGGGTAAACCCCTAGTTCGGGATTTGGTGTTCTGACCAGCTGAACCCACGGGGGGTAGGTTGGATATCCGGCAGCCTTGTATCCGGCACTGCCGTCCTAGCTTAGATTTCACAATGGCTTAATTCAGGTAGGGGGAGTGATAATTAGGTAGTTGTTCTGGGCGTTTCAAACTGACAAAGCGTCGGTTTTTATTTGGCAGTGAAAACCGGTGATTTGCCGGTTTTGGTTTAACTCTCAAAACCGCCAGTCCTGCGGTTTTGGAGGTGATGAAACATAGGCGACCTGAATGCTGAGGTGACGTCGCGATTCGCGGCTCCATCTTATGCGCTCAAGAAGCCGTTCATGCTCAAGCCGATCCCCTGTCGAATGCTAGCCAAACCGCCAGATTCGCGGTTTGAGGTACATGAAAACAGGCTAAGGCTAGGGTCAAATTCAGGTGGTACGGCAAGATGTGTATAGAGGCTCTTTTCAGTGGTACGTACTGCTGTTAAACCACTCTAGTTGGGGGTAGGAATTCAAAGTGGTGCTACATATGGTGCTACTTTTCTGTTGAAGCTCCATGTGTATCCCGTAATTACTAGCCTATAGAGTGATTTTCAAGTCCCGCCCTGGCACCACATCAAGATCCGAAGAAGTTCGGAATCATCCAGAAAGCCCCGTAAATCGGGGCTTTTTGCTATCTGGAGGTTACACAGCCCTCCGCTCTCGTTTGTTGTCATCTGGTACTACATTTGGTGCTACCTAGTTCAATTTAGAAACTGGTAGCACCACCATGGCTCTGGCAGATACTCAAATCAAGCAGGCCAAACCAAGCGACAAGGATCAGTGGCTTACGGATGGACAGGGACTGCGCCTGTTGATCAAACCTACTGGCTCCAAGTATTGGCGGCTTAAATGTCGATTCCAAGGAAAGCAAAAGACGTTGGCCTTGGGCGTTTGCCCCTCTGTATGTCTCAAACAGGCGAGGCAAAAAGTAGCTGGAGCAAAACAGCTGTTAGCAGAGGATCGTGACCCTTCAGCACAGAAACGAGTTGAGAAGTACCAAGCCAGAGTCAGTATTGACCGGAGTTTTGCTGCTGTTGCTGAAGAGTGGTGGAACCACCAGAAAGGAACCTGGACAGAGGGCCATGCCAACCGTGTATGGACTAGGCTACGAGATTATACCTTCCCTCGAATTGGCCAAAGGCCTATAGCTGATCTTCAGCCCCAAGATGTAATAGCCATTGTCCGCGATATTGAGGATTTGAAGGAAATACTTGGGCACCGGGAGAAAACTTAAAAGATTTCCTTGCCCTTCTCAGGAGTTAGATTTCCTCCTCTCTTCAAAGTGAGGGTTTAATTGCTAATGAGGAGAAAGCAAGCACTTTAGCCCCAAATTCATTTTGCGAGCTTGTTAATCTAGTCAAAAAGGATAATGCAGCGAATGAAATAGACTCGCTTCTTAGGGTGCTTCAAATACTTGCTATTGGGGCGTGTTTTGAAGCGGCCTTTGAGGATCGTGACTACGAGGAAGCGATACTCTAAGCAATGGAGCTCAGGGCGACCCTTACTCATAGAGCTCCTGCTCACTCAATCGGTCTATCAGCGCGGACGATTCATCTCGTCGGACATCAAGAGGGCGGTAGCCTTTTTTAGTATCTCTTTCTCCCTTTCCAGGCGATTGATACGGGCTTCAAGCTCCTGAATTTTCTGCTGCTCAGTGGTAAGCGCTTTACTTGCAGGCGTCTCTCCACTCTGCCTCTAGTTGCTTCACCCAATGGCGGATAGTCGTTGTGCCAACATCCAGCGATCGGGCTGCTTCAGCAATTGAATAGCCCTGCTCTACTACCAAGCGGGCAGCGTCTAATTTAAATTCAGGAGAAAAGGATCGACGCTGTTTATTCATTTAACACCTCTATTTTCGAAGACAACTTTATCATCTAAATTGGTGCCCGGATTTGGTAGACCACTACAGCCATCAAAGGCTATGTCTCCTAATGGTACATTAGAATTACCTTTTTCGTTCATAGGAAAGTCCTCCCTTCCAGGGATACCCTTTCAAAGCTTTTAATTTTCTTTCTTTAGGTTGTTGGTAGTGATCGTTACTTAAAGACCCTTATAAGCCCTTTAAAGTGCCCCATATAACCTTAAAAAAACCAGCACACCGGCAAAATATTACCTTAGGACAACAAAACTTCAAGCCCAGTAGCCATGCGATTTTCAGAGTATGTGGAGTGGGGCTGGAAGGATTGGAACTGGCGCATAAGAGAACGTTACTGGGCTCAGAATTTTTGAATAGACAAAAGGAGTACATGAACCGAAGTATTTTATAAAGTATGAAGTTTTTGTACCGCTTGCTAAATTCCGAAAAATTCTTGCTAAACACAAGATACCCCAAAGCATGAGCCGGAAATGGGATTGTTGGAATAATGCCTATGTTGAGAGCTTTTTCCGCTCTCTGAAGATAGAAGCCATCTGCCATGATTCACTACTGAATAGAGAAAATGCCCGTCAAGCAGTGTTTGAATAAATTGAAGGCTACTACAATAAAAACGGTGAAAACACCTTGGGTTATATCAGCCTGGTACAGTACGAGTCACAAAAAAATACACTGGAGTGTGTCCGCTTATAGTGTACTAGATCAAGCTTTGTTCTAAGGAGTATCTATGAAGACAATATTACTACTAATATCCATCGTTATATCTCTCCCCTTGTTTGCGATAGAGTATAACTGGAGTAAGTGGGAAGAGCAGTGTGGAAGGGAGCGTACTCAACTTGAGCTTAATCAATGTGCATATCAGCAATTCCTATCTAGTAATAATCAGTTAAATGTAGTCTATGAAAAAACTATAAATTCTCTAACCCTACAGAAACAAAAAAAGCTACGTACTGAACAGCGTTTATGGCTTAATAAACGTGATTCTAGTTGTCTTACACAAACAAATGAAGAAGCAGCTGGAGGATCAATCTGGCCAATGCTTTATCAATTATGTAGAGCAGGCGAAACTGATCGTCGAATAAAGCAATTGCGCAAATTGATTTCACACTAGCTTTACGAATAGTTCGTGGACCCTTGCACAAAAGGAATTGTGAGGCTTCACATAAATTGGACTGGCCACTACAGCCAATCCAAAGCGAGTTGTCAGATATATCCCGCGGAGCAGCAGTAAGAAAGCACTTTATCATGCATCATTGAGTAGCTAGGCTTACTTAAATTTCTCAAGGGCCGCCTCGGTAGTGGTCAATTATTTCCGGACAGTAGGTTAACTTCTCTTCTGCTTTCACGGGCGGTATTTCGTCATTGTGTTGGTGGGGACGCTCCCAATTGTAGTAAGTCATCAGGTAATGTCTGATGTCTCGCCTTACTCCTGTGATGGATGTGTAATCAAGAGACGGTATCCATACATTTGGTTGGGTTTATCTATATTAAACTGGCGGTCAAATTTATTTGGTATACTTAAGTGCTCTACGATTGCTCTCTTATACTTATGATGATCAGGTTACTTATACACCAAACCCGCTTCACTCATGAGTCTTCGGACTTTAAAGCGCCCTATTGGTACTCCCTGCGCATAAAGTAAACCTATGATTGTACGGCTTCCTGCAGAGCTACGGCAGCGCTCGAAGAGTTCAATGACCTTGAAGCGAAGGTGCATTCTGGGTACATCAGCGGAGCTCTTCTTTTTCCTATATTCGTGGTAGCATGATCGAGGTGTTTCAAAAGCTTTACAGACCAGTTCCACGGACTCCTGCTCACTCAATCGGTCTATAAACGCGTATGATTTATCTCGTCGGACATCAAGAGAGCGGTAGTCTTTTTTAGTATTCCTTTCTCCCTTTCCAGACGATTGATACGGGCTTCAAGCTCCTTAATTTTATTGCTCAATGGTAAGCGCTTTACTTGTAGGTATCTCTCCACCACGCTCTGTCTCTAGTTGCTCGTGGGATAGCCGTTGTGTCAACATCCAGTGACCGGGCTGATTTAGGGGTTGAATAGCCTTGATCTACTGCTAGGTGGGCAGTATCTAGTTTAAATTCTGGGCAAAAGGATCGATGTTGTCTACTTATTAAACACCTCTATCTACGGTGGCAACTTTACTTCCTAAATTGGTGTTCGGGTTTAGTAGAGCACTACAAACTAAGCAAGACAGGGAGTAGTTGATACAAAATATAGGCTTAAGTGATCAGTAATAGCTGGCCATCATTGATATACCCGACTAGCATTACCTTGCCCTACTTGATGCAATGAGGCCCGGCTACTAGAGTTGCTTTGCACTATTTTTTGTCGGTTCCCATTTCCAATCTGGACACTTTCAATAACGCTAAAATTACTTTTCTGAATAATTGAAAGGCTATTTCTATCGCCAAGCTGCTTGGCAATTATGTTTAGGTCACTTCCCATTTGATGAAAGGTTGACTGATTTTCATTGCCAATCTGGCGAGTAAGGATGGTGAGGTTCTCTCCAGCTTGATCAATGCCTGTAACATTTTTATTGCCTTGTTGTTCATTAGAAGTGTTAATGTTTTGACCGCTCTGGTTAATGGTGAGTTGGTTAGCTAAGCCAAACTGATTGGAGTTAATGCTGCTTAACTCAGTACCTTGCTGATTGACAATTACTTGATTGTTGGAATTGGTTAGTTGTATGTCTTTGCTTTTTTCAATGGATTTCTGGCTTGGGTTATCAGATGTGTGGTCTCCACTCTGGCGTAAGACAATAGTGTTGTTGCTACCATTTTGTGTAATTGAAGTCTGGTTGTTATCCCCTTTCTGAAATATACTGGAAGTGTTGTCAAAACTGCTAGCCTGGCTGATTAAGACCGCATTAGAGTTCCCAATCTGTCGAATTTGTAAGCTATTCCTAGCAGATAAGCTTTGTAAGATTCCTGCATGATTTTTGGCTCCCTGCTGAAATATATCGACATTGCTTTTATTTGTTGTAACTAAATTAATAAATGTAGAATTTTTTTGGTTCAGTTGAGTAATGGAGATAGTATTGAAAAAGCTAGATTTGCTTTCCTCTACAGCGGTATGCTGAATATTGCCTTCTTGATGTACTTTTATAGTACTGGATATGCTCCCTTCTTGTTTGGCAATGAAATAATTTGAACCTCCTATCTGAGTATTGATGACTCTATTTTTGTCTCCAGAAATTTGGTTTGTGTTTGAATAGTTTTGGTTGCCCTGTTGATTAATGAATATGTTGCTGTTGATGCTGTTAGTCTGGGTGACAGATAAAATATTTTTACTGCCAAGTTGGCGATTAATAATGGATGAGGTTATGGTTCCTGGCTGAGAAATATTTGCCTGATTTAAGTCGCCTATTTGAATGGATTGTATGCTGCTTCCAAGTGTTTCGTCATTTTGATGGGTGTTCACAATATTCTTATTGCCATTTTGAATGCTCGCCCTGAAATTATTGTTATTTTTTTCTGTTTGATCGCTACTGGAGTTGAAATCTGTTTGTAAGTGATCTTGAGGTTCATGATTCCCTGCGGCAAAGGCTGCAATGCTAATAAATGTAATTATCCCTGTGAATAAGTTGCAATATGGCTTCATGTGTGACTCCTTTACTGCATGAGTCTGAAATAAATGGCAGGTCTATATTGAGATCTAATTATTTTTTGGATTCTTTAGGTGGAAAATAAGGTTGAAATGATCTCCTTCGTGAATTTAGAGGGGGCCCCGCTTGTACGAGAGTGTTCCATCTAGAGTTGCGATTGGTCTGCCTTCTAAGTAAATCTTCTCATAAAAGTATCTATAGGTGTCAGATTATCCGCCATGGGAAATAAGTGTTGAAACTATGAGAAAAAAGTATGGGTTTGGCGTATGTTGCTTTTTTTGTGATTCTGCATATGCCTAGAGTGAAGGTCTGAAAAAAATTTGGCAATTTATTCTACGGATTATTTTATAGTTTTAGGCGCTTTATTGATTATTTGAGTTAACTGTATAGGAATATTTTCTTAGATTTATTGAGTGTCTATTTCTATATGTACACTGGCGGATTTATTATATTGAGACGCTATTGATAGACCATGCTTTTGAGTGTGTCGCCCCAGCTTTTTTCGGTTAAATGATAAAGCCAGCGGTTTTAATATGCATTGGAGTCTAGATATGGATATTGTTGTGCTGAGGAAAAATAAGAGTTCGGCCTGTATCTCAAATGACAGTAATGCTGTTGGTATATAAATATAGATAAACGTAAGGCCACCTAACCCCAACTCTTGTAACCAATTATTGCTGATGCCACCGCAGTCTATGCTGCTTTGGGGCTTATTAGAGGTGTGTAGTTAGCGAGAGGTTTAAGCCGCCAGAATATTACCAGATTTTAACGTTAAGATTATGAGGAGGGATTCTTCTTGTCTCGTTTATCACGTCGAGATTTCTGTCTTGGTACCTTGGCGGCATCTCTATTGGCTAGTTCTAATATGAAGGCGCAAACCAATGGTACCAGGGATTCCTCTACAAGGCCTGTGCTGCCAATTCCTCCGGAGTTGAGGGCGGACTCAGCCGGAGAAATCAATCTAGTAGCCAAGCCAGCGGAGAAAGTATTTCTCAAGGGAGTAACAACGCCGACCTATGGCTTTAATGGCCCCTTTTTAGGCCCGGCTTTGCGCTTGCGCAAGGGTGAAACGGTAACGGCTAACGTACATAATCAATTGACCCAGAATGTAACTGCACACTGGCATGGCCTGATTGTGCCGGGTCATGCTGATGGTGGTCCCTATATGCCCATCAAGCCGGGTCATACATGGACTGCAAAGTTACCGATTATCCAGCCGGCGGCGACACTTTGGTTTCATCCGCATCTCTATCCCACCACTGCCGAGTTGGTACTTAAGGGGCTGGCAGGGCTGATTATCATTGATGATGAAAATAGTGATGCCTTGCCTCTGCCGAAGCGTTGGGGGGTGGATGATATCCCTGTGATTATCCAAGATAGGCGCTTTAACAAAGACGGCAGCTTCTTTCATCGCTTTAATGAGATTACGGTTGCAGCGGGCTATTGCGGGGATATCTTGCTTACCAATGGTGTGGTCAACCCGGTGGTTAATCCCCCAAGAGGATGGGTGCGCTTCAGGATTCTGGACGGATCAAACGCTCGTAACTACCGACTCTCCACTAGTGATCAGCGGCCCATCTTTGTGATTGCCACAGACGGTGGATTTTTACCGGAACCCGTAGAGGTTAAAGAATTACCCATAGCTGCCGGGGAGCGTTACGAGGTAATGGTGGATGCCCGCAATGGCCAGCCCTTTGATTTTATAACTCTACCAGTGCCCCAACAGGTGATGCGGTTGCCCCCATTCGATGGGCCTGTAGTGTTTCTCAGTGTGGTGCCTACTAATGAGGAGGGGCGGGGTTTTTTGCCTGAGCGGCTGGTATCAATGCCTGAAATACCGGCTAAGCTGCCGCCGATCAGCCAGAAATTGGTAATGCAGATGAACCGCTGGCAGATCGCAGACAAACTTATTGATGCGACCGGACTGGAAAAAATGGTAGCCTCGGGAAAAACAGATCCTGCTGTGGTAGCCAGGGTGCTCAAACTCATCACTGAGGCGCCGGCGTTGCCTTTGAAAGCACAATTGACCGCTAATGCGGTTAATGGTGTTTCATTTTCCTTCACTGAACCTGGGTTCAAGGCCCCCATTAATACAGACTTGCACTGGCGAATTTCTGAGGGCAAAGACACTATGCTGCACCCGGTCCATATTCACGGTTGCCAGTTTCGCCTGGTTAAATTTAACGATGCTACGCCACCGGCCTATATGTGTGGCTGGAAGGATACGGTGCCTATATCCAATGCCGGTAGTGCAGAAATCTATGTACGTTTTCCTTTGGAGGCGATGCCGGATATGCCCTACATGGTGCATTGCCATGTTCTGGAGCACGAGGACTCTGGCATGATGACAGAGTTTAGTGTGGCTTAGTAAAGAGGGCCGCGCGGTATTATTGCTCTCTTTAAAACTCAACCACAAACCTACTGAGTCTTCTTTTAACAAATGGTAGATGATTGGCTGCGGCTAATAAGGCAGAAAATTCGAGCCTGGTGAGAAATGATTGTGAAGTGACAATTTTTCTTCCTCGCTCTGTGATATCTATTACCTTCTTATCTTCCCGACGGCGTAGCGGCGAGTAATTATCCAGCTGGCCTTCTGCAATACATTTGGCTAGCTCGGCTGCATCGGCGATACCCAAATTCATACCTCGTCCGCCAACTGGAGAGTGACAATGTGCAGCATCACCGGCTAGATGTATTCTGCCCTTGGAGTAGCTCTGTGCCTGACGGATAGATATCTTGAAGACCCCTTCCCGCCTCACCTTGTGAATTCTTAGCGGCAGCGGAAAAACTTCCAAAACCTTCTCGCAGTTACCAACAAAGCGATAGCGATTTTTACCGATGGGGACTGACACTGCCACTATTCCCGGCCTGGTCTGCGTGAGGGTGAACATTTGTGGATGAGGCCAATCATCCAGTTCCACATCGGCGATTGACCAGTCTTCGTTTAAATCAAATCCGGGATAGGGGATATTGGCACCTTGTCGAACTGCGCTGCGAACACCATCTGCGCCGATAATTAGATCGAAGCTACTCTCCTCTCCACTGGATAATTGAGCTATAACGGATTGCGCTTCCTCATGAAGCTCATTGAGTGCGAGTTTATACTCGACTTCCACACCCATGGAGGCCAGAGACTCCGCTAAGATTGTTTCGGTGCGGTCTTGGGGTAACCCCAATATGGTAGGAAAATAAGAGGTACTTGAATGCAGCGGCAAGGTCAAAGCAAGGTGGTTATCTTGATAGATACAAGCTTTTTGAATGGGCACCCCCTCTTCAATCAGCCTTTTAGATACACCGGAGTGTGATAGTAGCTCTAAACTTTTAGAGGTAATACCAACGGCCCTACTCAGAGTAGAGGCACTATCACGTTTATCTATAATCCTGGCAAATATATTCCGGCGTGCTAATTCCACGGCAAGAGTAAGACCAGTTGGTCCCGCACCGACAATCAGTACCTTCATAATAGCAAGCTGTTGTTTTCCTTATAACAACGATAGTACAGCTCTCAAGGGAAGTATCTGGTTGGTAAATTACAAAATCGGTGGCTGTGAATCGATACCTTCATGACTTTTTTAAATGTACCGGTCATTAATCGCTTTATTTGTAGATTGCTTTTCTTGTTTTCAGAACTGGCGGCATCCTCAATAAGATCTTGGGCTGCCAGTATTGATTTCTTTGGAAGGTGCATTTATAGGTATCACAATATGTAGTGATTCATTTAGCTCTCTAATAAACCTTTAACCGTTTACAAGCTTCTCAACAGGTTAGTGGGGTGGCATCTTTAAGAGAGCAACAGATTATTGGCTGTGACTTAGCTTGTTCTGAGTCGTTTCGGTAGAGTCATCACTAGGCTCTTGCTGTAATTTCATTGCTCTTTTCACAAGGTTTTGGAAGTTTGAACACTCCAGCTGATTGTCCTCTGGGCAATTTGCCACATGCCTCAAACCATCGCGCATAGCTTCCAGGCGGCGGATATTCTTATCCACTGCATCGGCCTTTTCGAGCAATTGCTCCCGATCAATATTGGGTTTTCCGTTGTATGTAAACAAACTAGCGATCTCATCGAGAGAGAAGCCCGCATAGCGTGCCAGAGCTATTAGAGAGAGCTGCTCCAGCACACTGATATGGAAGACTCTGGCAATACCTCGTCTACTGATAGATTGGATCAGACCCTTCTCCTCATAATATCTAAGGGTAGAGGAGGGAAGCCCACTGCGTTTCGCGACTTCGCGAATATCTATATCCTGTTGACCACTCATCTGTATTGACCTCAAGCAGACTTGAAGTTGTATCCTAGTTTTCACTGACCCCGCTGGCAACCCTTCATTACTTAGTGGGTAGAGCCTGGAAGAGAAATAGAAGTTGTGATACATCCGATGCCTTATTGGCTCGTGTCTTTATCTTTATATCGATTAGATTCCAAATAAGTTTCTTAATGCTGCTTTATTTTAATGATTGCTAATCTCAGAGTCATCAGAGGTTGCTCTAATTACGGGGGGTCATTGATGCTAGGCTTGGCATTATGACTTAATGCCTTGAGTGCGATAAGCACCAATATCTTGCTCTTTGATCTATTAGTTTTTTTCTCTATGTTTTTTTCTATTTTTTCATATGGTGGGGAAACAGTTGCTAGGTAATCCTGGTTGTCCTTTAAGGGTAATTCGGATGAGGCTCAAGCTGGGCTGCAGGTTGAAGGGATAAGTTCGATAGCCGATTCAATTGTAAAGCTGGAGTTGAGGCTGAATGGGAATTGATAGTTTTACCAGAGATTTTCTATTGAGGCTCTAGCCCACTCATAGGGAAAAGGAGGGCTGTTAAGCTGGATTGTTGGAAGTACGAGAGAAATTGCTCTGGAGAATGACATTGGCTCGTTTAGTTTTTTTACATTTGCCGACAGCCTAAAATATATAAATATGGAAGAAATATGCAAAAGATTATCTATGGAATGATATTTATGTGCTTTTTGTGTATTGATTTGTCTGTTTTATTAAAAATTAAATTTCTATTTAAGATAGGCTGAGTTGAATCTAGGCAGAGGTGTTTTCGATATGCTTTGGGATAGCTTTCCTATTTGCTTCCGCTTCCTAGTACTTTATGTGTGTTTTGAGGTGGCTGTTTTGTAAAGAATTGTTTTTTATGGTGGGAACCATTCTGAGAAGGTTCTATCGAATTTGCAGTGTATGTATGGGGTTTTGGCTATATAGCGCAGAAAAATTTTAAGTATTTGTTGAAGGTATCATATGGCTCAGTTTATCTGTGCCGAAATAAGAGTCTAATTGGATGGGAATATTATTCCTCTAAATGCCTGGGGCTAAAGTCAGATGGTTTATAAATTCTGACCACATAATTAGAAATTGAAAACCCACTATAGAGTTTAACGATAAAATCTTAGCCCGCACTTCTTGTAATAACACTAGCGTGCTGCACTACCTCCTTGCATACATCCATTTTTGAATAGAACCCTAAAAATGAATAGTGGAGACTCCATGAGCCACCTTTTTATTCGTACAGCGATTGCTTCGGCATTGATCATTGGTGCCCAGGCTGTGGCAGCCGATCAGCCCGCAGAAGACTATGTGGAAGGCCAGCATTACCGGGGAGGTAGCCAAGTTTGCTATGGCGGCGATCTTTTTAAAGCGCAGTGGTGGGCTACTGCAGAACAGCGTCCAGCTGAGGCCCTGACTGCGCAGAACACCTGGGATTCCCCCTGGATCGTGCAAGAAACAGGAGTCTGCGACGCCTCTGATGATAGTAGTGACAGTGATCATTCCGATAATCACAATGACAACGACAATTCTGATTCCGGAAATTCTGCTGGTTCAGATAATTCCGGTAGTGATAGCTCCAGTGACGTAGCCGCTTACCAATCCGGGCAAAGCTATCGCAAGGGTAGTGAAGTTTGCTATTCCGGCGATATTTTTGTTGCTCAATGGTGGGCAAATGGCAGTGACTTACCCTCTGATGCACTGACAGCGGAAAATACTTGGGATTCACCTTGGGTTCGCAAAGAGGCCGATGGATGTAGCGTTAACGATGAAAACAATGGAAGCGAAAACGGCGGAGACTCTGACGGTAATAACGGCGGTAATAGTGGAGGAGATACCGGTAACAATGGCGATACCGGCAATACACCGATCTCTCTCAACCTGTCTACTTCACAAACACAAGTGACTGGTGGAGGTACGGTGCAGCTCAGCGCTAGTGCTTCCGGCGGTGATGGCGCGCTCAGTTATAGTTGGGCACAGCTCTCACCGAGCGCTCCTGAAGCGGATATTGCCTCAGCGACAAGCGCCTCGACTTCTGTGACTCTACCGGCCACAACCTATGATGTGAACTTTGTTTTTAGTCTGATTGTCAGCGATGGTGAAACCAGTGAGGAGGCGCAGGTTACAGTGCAAAACCTCGCCATTGACGCTGGTAACGGTGATGACGCCAATGATAATGGCAACTCAGGTGGTGCAGTGAATGCGGTGATCTCCGCCTCTGCCAATAGTGTGGGCTGTACCGGCAGCATTACTCTGGATGGTTCTGACTCTACCGGTGGTAGCGGTATGCGCTATATCTGGAGCCAGACAGGTGGCCCTTCCATCAAGCTCTCAAACTACGTGGGCAGCTCCACTCAGGCGGTATTGTCTGAGGTTTACAGCAATGTGACCTACACCTTCCAGCTGACGGCTACCGATTCCTCTGCGGCCAGTGACGTTGCAGAGGTAAGCATCAATCAAACGGGTTGTGCCTCCGCAAGTGGTCATGTCATGGGCTTGAGTGAACTGAAGGCGGAGGAGAGTGCCCGTACCACTGATTCGCTTCTGCAAGAAGTGAAAAATACTGTTGAGACCCGAGGTAACGCGATTGTGGAAGCGGTTCAACCCGGTCGCAGTGCCAACCCGACAAATGTTCAGCGTGTTGAGAGTATTATTTCTGAGGATACCTGGGACTATTTGTTCCCCCTGCGGGCTGATGCATACACTTACACCAATTTCCTGCGCGCAGTGGCCAAGTTTCCGGCTTTTTGCGGTGACTACACCGATGGTCGCAATTCCGATGCTATTTGCCGTAAAGCGCTGGCAGTTATGTTTGCCCATTTTGGCCAGGAAGCCGGTGCCCATGCGGCGGCCTGGGATGATCCGGAATGGCGTCAGGGTCTCTACTGGATTCGTGAGATTGGTTGGACTGAGGAAACTTCCGGTGGTTATGGCGCCTGCGAATCCAGTAGCAGCTGGGCGGCGGATGTATGGCCCTGTGCCATCAATGCTGATGGCGGTTACAAGAGTTATTTTGGCCGCGGTGCCAAGCAGTTGAGCTGGAACTATAACTACGGGCCTTTCTCTCAGGCTATGTACGGTGATATTTATACACTGCTGGAAAATCCGGAGCTGGTTGCGGATACCTGGTTGAACTTGGCGAGCGCTATTTTCTTCTTCGTGTATCCACAGCCGCCCAAGCCGAGCATGTTGCATGTGGTTGATGGGACCTGGGAGCCCAATAGTGTTGACCGGGCCAATAACCTGAGTTCCGGTTTTGGTGTCACTACCAATATTGTGAACGGCGCTATCGAGTGTAGTAAGGGTCCAGAGGACGCTCGCTCTCAGAATCGCATGGACTACTACAAAAGTTTCACCGACTATTTGGGCGTGAACATTCCTGCGGATGAAGAGTTGGGATGTGCCAATATGGGTCAGTTTGAGACCGGTGGTGCTGCCTCCCTGAGTATCTATTGGGATAAGGATTGGGGTTGGTCTGCCGACAATCCCAATAATGAGAGTTTTGCTTGTCAGTTGGTGAACTATCAAACCGCCTACTCCGCACTGAATCAAGGCGATTACGCTAAATGTGTAGAGGGTAATTTTGATATGACTATCGATTACCAAAACTAACTAATAGTGGCGACTTAAAATATGGGGCCGTAAATATGCGGCTCTTTACTGATCAGTGGGCCCGGTAGCAAGCATTGCTACCGGGCTTTGTACAGATAATTTTTATACAGTCTGAAGCCAAAGCAAGTTTTTCGGCAATAAAAAATTGGGTTAAGAGTTTTCATCCAAGACCTGCTGTACCAGTGCAGAATCCACATAGGCAGTGCCTTCAGTAATTAAGCCATTCTCAAATTTAACAATCCAACAGTAGGTATTGTTGTACCTTCTACCATTTAATGCGATGCAGGTGCTCTCCATTTCAACCACCGCATAGTCCCCGTCGATTAGTATTCGCTTGACCTCCATCATTACCTTACCTCCTTGGAGTACCTTGCCAATTCCATGAAAGGCACGCTCAACCAATTCTCTCTTGGAGGAATATTCGCCAGCCATAGCATGGGTGCCCTTTACAACCCAGTGCACATTGTCCGCAACGCGCTCTAAAAATGGTTGGGGGTCGGTACGGAGAGCGTTGAATACCTCTTCGACAGTTTTCCGTTCGAGCATATCGGTAGCTCTCCACTAGATTAAAATTAATAGTGTTTTCGATAAAGTGCTGGCAGATATGAATATAGCGCACGGGGATCGTAAATGGTGTGGCTGTGAATTGTGAGTAAAACAGGCAGCTAGGGTGGTTACTGCAGAATAACAGCTCCATTACTTTCGTCTGGTGCGACTGTAAGTGTAGCCTGGCCTAAACCTTTCACTATGACGGTAAATCGCTTTAAGTAAGCGGGGTTATATCGTAAGTGTGAGCCATTGTAGATACAGTGTGTACACTGGATGTTATTCACAGCTGGCACTGAGATCTATATATTATTTTTTTGTTTGCTCGTAAAAGTCCGACTTCAAGCGCAGGCGACTACTTTCCGCCTCTGCCTGGCGCTGAAGTCGGTTTACTGCATTGGATCGGCTTTAGTGGCGGATCAGTTCCAGAACAGCTTAATAGAACCCTTCCCAAACCACTGTTAATGGCACTACTGCTTGTCTTTACCTAGGTGCCGGTCGATGGCGGAGTTTGAATCAGGATGGGTTTCACTATTCTCATCCTGATGAATTAAATTCATGGCGCATAGGATTAAAATCCAAATTCTACTGCCTCGTTCTCACTGTGCCGTGAGATACCCTAATTCATTTCTGAGAGTAACTTTCCGGACTCACCTTGTTACATGGGTAAGTGTTGGTGATAAAACGGGAAGGCGGTATGAGAGAGAAGTGTAGAAATCCTGGGAATAAAGTAGGAGGCTATTGGGTGGCTACAGTTTATAAGGGGAGTTTCTCAGTAATATAGGACTTTGTTATCAGTAATTAGATCCCAGTTCTTAAAATGTCAAATTGAATCCTCTCCTTTAAAGTTTGAGATCAACTTTTTACTTCTAAAATTGTGAATAGATTGAGCCGATAAATTCAGCTATTGGCAGCCTGGAGTACCTATGGTAGCGGCAAAAGAGGCACTTTCAAAAAAACAGATCATTGCTCTAATCGCATTAACCTTTGCGATTTTTCTAATCGCCAATGACTTTACAGCTTTCTCTGTGGCAATACCGGCTATGCAGAGACATTTCCAGGTCGATATTTCTACGATGCAGTGGGTAATTAACGGTTATGCACTGGTATTCGGTGTGTTGATTGTCACCGGAGGTCGCCTGGCTGATATGTTTGGGCGTCGCCGTCTGTTTTTTATTGGCAGCAGTATTTTTATTCTGTTTTCTCTATTGGGTGGCTTTGCGGTGAATGTCTGGATGCTATTGGGCAGCCGGGCGCTGATGGGGGTGGGTGGGGCCTTGATGTGGCCGGCAATTCTTGGAATGACCTATCAGATTATGCCAGAGGATCGAGCTGGACAGGCTGGTGGTTTGATTATGACAGTTTGCGGGTTTGCCAATTCGGTTGGGCCGCTACTCGGAGGCTTGCTTACTGATTTCCTTAGTTGGCGTTGGATATTTCTTATTAATTTCCCTATTGCGCTTATCGCTATGTTGATTAGCTGGCGAGTAATTGATGATGACAGTCCAGAAAAATCTGGTGAGCAGGTGGATTATGCAGGAATTATTTTCCTGTCGATTTCTTTATTAACACTCTTGCTGGCTCTGGATTTTGTTGTGGATATGGGCTTGAGTAGCTCCTTGGTTTTGGGGTTGCTTATCGTTTCTGTTATTACATTTTGTTCTTTTTCCTGGGTGGAGGCTCATGCGAGGGTAAGCCCACTCATCCCTGCGGATGTGGCAACAAATGGGCGATTTTTTACTGTGGGCATTACCACGCTGTTACTCTCCGTGATTTTTGTCTCGATGTTGCTTTATGTACCACAATTTTTAATAAAAGAATTAAAACTCTCCGCTGTCTGGTCTGGTGCCGGCTTGCTGCCGGTTATGATTACTTATGGAATTATTTCCTATGTTGCTGGCAGGCTATATGCCATGCTTGGGGCCAAAGTGATTTTGTCAGCGGCAGCTATCTTTCTTGGTGGAGGGATGTTTTTGTTATCGAACCTCTTGGAGCACACCCGTTATTTTCATTTAGTACCTGGCTTAATTTCTCTAGGAATTGGGCTGGGTCTATTTTTTCCCACCATTACCACTGCTGCTGTTACTGCAGTGGGCCCTGATCGAGCTAGCCTTGCTGCAGCCCTGATTTTTATGTTTCAGATTATTGGTGGAGCGATAGGGCTGGCAATGAATACCACCATAGTATCCTTGGCCCCGAGTTTAGCCACAGGTATTGATCGTGCGTTTGTGGTCAATGCTTACTTGGCTTTATTGGCGCTGCTGGTATGTGTTCTGTTTGTACGTGGAAAGCCTGCAGATAACAAAATGTAAAATATAAATCCTAGTTGTTTAATTGTTGATATTTCGGTGTTTATAAATTTTATCGATAGCCAGTGAGGATTCTTTGAATAAAGTTGTTGGCTTACTAACTTAAAGTTGAACTTTAAGTTAGCGGTTTTTTGCTGAGGTTGCTTTTTTGTCAATCATTATTTGATTTTTTTATGGGGAAATGCCCGCTTTTTGCATAGGGTTATAAATTTTAAAAACTATGCCCCTTGCCTATTAACTAATAGGATTGATTGGGGGAAAATAAGCGGAGTGCTCAATTCTTAGAATGGACTCTCAGATGTTAATTCACATCGTGATGAATCATCAGGCTGGCATTACATTGGGCATTGAGTAGAAACGGGACTTATTGGTGCTAACCCCTTTCTTGGCTCCTGCGTTTAAATTGCTGATTTCGAAGCAGTGATAATGACGCTGTGCAGTGCGTGTTAACTGTGGATGGAGCCTTGTGAAGGCAAATACCTGCCCCGGGAGAATTAACCTCCCTTTGTTTAAGGAGAAAAGATTGTGATACCCATTGTCGACCGCGCGAGCGCGGAATCCATCGCCCCTTTCTGGCGCATGCCTTTTCGACCTTTCTTTTGGGGTGGTGCCCTGTGGAGCATGATCGCATTACTGATCTGGCAGGCCTCTCTGTCCGGTTGGCAGCTGCCCGCCCTACGTGTGGGGGTTGCCTGGCATTCCCATGAAATGTTGTTTGGCTTTGCCGCGGCAGTAGTGGTGGGCTTTTTGGGTACCGCCATGCAAACCTGGACCGGAATTCCCTCACCAAAGGGGACTCAGCTAATAAGCCTGGTGGGTTTATGGTTGCTGGCACGCCTGGGATATCTCTTTGCGGCAGTGCCTCTGTGGATGCCGGTCGTGGCCGAGGTGTCTTTCTTCCTGCTGGCTGCATTCTTGTTAGGGGCGCGTGTACTGCGCACCAAGCAATGGCGCAACTTATTTGTACTGCCGGCTATGTTGGCCTTTGCTGGACTGGCGGCCAGCCACTGGTTGTTACCCGCTGCGCAGAGCCGGGTGGCGTTGATGGCTCTGCTCTTGGTGACGGCGATTATTTTGGTGATTGGTGGCAGGGTTATTCCTTTCTTTACTGCGCGACGCTTCCATTTGAGCCCGCGTGAGAAGTTACCCATTGTGGAATGGGGCACGCATATTGCGGTCGTACTCCTACTGCTTAGTGTGGCCTTGGATCTGCCCAAGATAGTTTGGGCATTGCTGGCCATTACCCTGGGTGTTTTGCAGCTGGTAAGAGTGTTGCGCTGGCATCCCACCAAGATCTGGGCGGAGCCCATGGTTTGGTCCCTACACCTCAGTTATTGGTTGGTGATTTTGGGTTGTTTTCTCGCCGCTTTGGCCTGGAGTGGAATCGCGCCCGCTTGGCAGAGCCCAGCGCTACATGCTTTTGCGGTGGGTGGCATTGGTGGTTTGATTCTGGCTATGACCAGTCGTGTGAGTTTGGGGCATACCGGCCGTATTTTACAGGCGCCGCGTCTTATGCCGTTGGCGTTTGCCGCACTGGCGTTATCCGCCCTGGCCCGTATTTTCTGGGCGCCGGCTCCCAGTGGCTTTCTCGCTGCTATTGTTGCCTGGGTGCTGGGTTACTCACTTTTCCTGATTTACTACACCCCAGTTCTATTTCAACCCAGAGTAGATGGTCACCCAGGCTAAAACTTACAAAAGGTTGTGAGGTGCTGCTTTGCTTATTTGCAAGCGGCACCGTTGTTCCTTTCAGGGGGTGTCGGCTTTATCAACCTGGGGGAAACCATCGAGTTCTGGTACTTTGCCAAGGTCCTTGTCCCAATCGGCTTTACTGGCCATAAAGATATGTGCATTGGGTCTAATGGTTATAGGGCTGTTAAGGCTGCCAGCGGGCACTGCCAGTAATCCTGCTTCTTTGTCGGCAAAGGGCAGGGCGGATCCGCATTGACCGCAGAAGCTTTTTACGTGTCGGGTTGAAGGGAGTTTAAAGACCTTGATGAGTTCTTCCCCGTGGTTCCAGTGGAGCTTGGCCGAGGTGGAAAAGAGGCTGGCGGCATGGGCGGAACCAGTGTCTTTACGGCAGTGGTCGCAGTGGCAAAGGAAGAAGCTTTCAAAAGCCCCCTCCACTGTGAACTGGACTTCATTACAGAGGCATGAACCTTTGTGATTCATTTTTTTCTCCATTTATTTTTTTGTGGCAAAGGATTTTTTGCGCGTGAAATCTGACGATCGTGCAGTGACTAAGAACTACTTGTCCTTTTCGACTACATCAATCACGCCGCTAAGGTATGGCACCGCGTTGCCGGAGATGATCACTCGCTCTCCATCAAGCTGGCAGTGTAGCAGGCCTCCGCGTTTTGAGGCTTGGAAGGCTATCAGGTTTGATTTTCCCAGTTTTTCTCCCCAGTAGGGTGCCAGTCCGGTGTGAATGGAGCCGGTTACTGGGTCTTCAGCACCGCCATTGGTGGGCCAAAAATACCTGGAGATAAAATCGTATTGCCTAGATTGTGCGGTGACTACCACATCATAGGGAGCGAGTTTTGCCAGCCTGGCGGGGTCCTGCTGCAGTTGCAGAATATCCTCTTCGTCAGCGTAAATGGCAAAGTAGGCTTGATTGTTGCGCAGAACTTCTCTCGGTGTGATCGATAGCCCTTCGAGCAGGTCACAGGGAATGTTAGCTAATGGCTGTGGGGTGCGGGAGGGAAAATTCATAGCGAACAGGCCGTCCCCTCTATGAGTGACATGCATCTCACCGACTGCCTCGGCAAATAAATCCAAAGCTTTTAAATGTGGGTGCTTTCGAAAGACTACAAAAGCAGAGGCCAGGGTGGCGTGGCCACAAAAGTCGATTTCGGTTAACGGAGAAAACCAGCGGATATGATATTCGCTGTCGCTGCGTTTGAGTAGGAATGCTGTTTCCGAGAGATTGTTTTGTGCGGCGATGGATTGCATCAAGGGCTCGCTGAGCCACTTTTCAGTAATGATTACCCCTGCAGAGTTGCCTCCAAATTGGGCGCTGGTGAAAGCGTCGACGATATCGATTTCTACCTGCATATACGATCCTTTGTATGTGTCTATTCTCTTGTTGCGCCTGCCTTGAGGTTTTCTGATTTGTATCAGTTGCTCCGCTGTTACTCCAGCATACAGTGAGCTTCGATCGGTAGATAACAAAAGTTATTTATCACAAGCAGAAATTGAAGTGGGATGTTCTAGGGGGGGGAGGATGCTGCACACAGATGTCGCGATTGTAGGGGCGGGTCCTGCGGGTCTGGCTTTGGCGCTTATGCTGGCTGCTCGGGATTGCAGGGTAACGTTGCTGGAGCGCCAGGATGATGAAATGCTGGCGTGTCCAGAGAACGATGGGCGGGAAATTGCGCTCACTCACAAATCCGTAAGATTGTTGCAGTCTCTAGGAGCCTGGCAGCGGCTGAAGCCCGAGGAGCAGAGCTCGCTGCAGTCTGCGCAGGTGGTGGATGGCGATTCCCCCTCTAGTCTGGACTTCGATACTCGGGGGCGAGGTCCACTGGGCTTTATTGTGCCCAATGCTGCAATTCGGCGGGTGCTTTATGAAGCGGTGCGTAAGGATAGCAATATACAGCTGCTGCCTAATAGTAAGGTGATTGGCACAGGTTGCGAGACGAGTCGGCGACTGGTACAGCTTGAAGGGGGGCAGGTTGTTACTGCGGCCTTGTTGGTGGCGGCGGATAGCCGCTTTTCTGAGGTTCGTCGTATGGCTGGGATTGGCGCAGATATGCGCGACTTCGGCAGGGTTGCGGTGCTAGGTCCGGTGCGCACAGAGCGGGAGCATGGTGGCGTTGCCCGGGAGTGTTTTCGTTACGGTTCAACCCTTGCTCTACTGCCAATGTCCGATGCGCAAACCTGTTCGGCGGTAGTGACGGTATCCGCCAATTGTGCCGAGGAAATGATGGCCTACAGCGATAGGGAATTTGCGGCCCATGTACAGAGAGAGAGCGCTGGGGCTCTTGGGGCTGTTGAGGCTTTCACTAGGCGCCATTGTTACCCGCTGGTGGCAGTTTATGCCCATCGATTTCTTGCTGAGCGCTTTGCCCTGGTGGGAGATGCTGCGGTGGGGATGCACCCAGTTACGGCGCACGGTTTTAACCTGGGCTTGGCCGGCGCGAATACTCTGGCTAGCCAATTGCATAATGTAACGCGGCTGTATCAGCCGGCGGGGCTCTCCCTTGCATTGTCTCGCTATCAGGCTCAGCACCGTTTGGATTCGCACCCTATTTATACCGGTACTAACCGGGTTGTGGACCTTTTCACCGATGATCGACTGCCAGCGAAATTATTACGCAGAGCGATATTGCGTATCAGTGAACATTTTCCACCGGTACGGCGTGCCATAGTGCATCAGCTCACCCGCTAAACAGCAAGGCTTGATGTGATGAATGCACACAGGGCCGTGGCATTGGAAGTAAGAATCGGCATATGCAGTGGGCTGTATTTGCGGGATTTTCTTCCTTTTCTATACTGATCAGCGAGGTATATTCGAGGCTGTTCCCGACTGAAGGGGAAAACAAATGCCAATTGTGGCTTGACTCATGGGGACGCTAACCATAGAATGCGCAGCCTCTTGAGTGGTTGGGCTGGTCCCGCCGCAGGGAAACAAAGGTCAACCAGGCTTTGTTTCTCGGAGTTGTTGCGGGGTGGAGCAGCCTGGTAGCTCGTCGGGCTCATAACCCGAAGGTCGTAGGTTCAAATCCTGCCCCCGCTACCAATTTTGCTTTTAGCAAAAACTTTGATGTGCATTTGTTGTTGCGGGGTGGAGCAGCCTGGTAGCTCGTCGGGCTCATAACCCGAAGGTCGTAGGTTCAAATCCTGCCCCCGCTACCAATTTTGCTTTTCTATGAAAAGCTTTGATGCGCATGTGTTGTTGCGGGGTGGAGCAGCCTGGTAGCTCGTCGGGCTCATAACCCGAAGGTCGTAGGTTCAAATCCTGCCCCCGCTACCAAATTTTGCATTCATGCATACTGGCTGCATGAATGTGCGGTCAAAGCCCCGTCAGGGGCTTTTTCGTATCTGCAAGAAAAGTTGCAGATAATTTTCGAAGTGGGCCGCAGGCCCATTTTTTGTATGTGGTGACGTAAATGGCGAGCAAACGCGAATTGCTGGAAGAACTTCTGGCGCCGGTGGTGGCATCGCTGGGGTGTGAACTGTGGGGGATCGATTATCAGACCCATGGTCGCAACGCGCTGCTGCGCATCTATATCGATTCTGAAAATGGCATAGGTGTGGAGGACTGCGAGAAAGTCAGTCGCCAGGCCAGTGCCGTACTGGATGTGGAAGACCCCATTAGCGGTAGATATACCCTGGAGGTCTCCTCCCCAGGACTAGACCGTCCCCTGTATAAGCTGGAGCAGTACGAGCGTTTTGCCGGTGCCCAAATCGAGGTGCGCCTGCGTATGCCGCTCGACGGTCAGCGCAAGTGGCGCGGCCTGCTGGCCGGTGTGGAAGGGGATGAAGTCGTTCTGCGCGTGGACAGTGAAAATGAATACCTGCTGCCGATCGACAGCATCGAGAAAGCAAATATTATTCCCCAATTTACCAAGTAACCTGTAGGAGCCTGAGCTCAGGCGATTTTGAGGCACAGTTGCATGAACAAAGAGATCTTGCTGGTAGCCGAGGCGGTATCCAACGAGAAGGGCGTTGACCAGGAGATTATTTTCCAGGCCATCGAAGCGGCATTGGCAACGGCCACGAAGAAGCGCTACGACGAAGATTCAACCATTGAGGTTATCATTGATCGTCGTTCGGGCGATTACGAAACTTTCCGCAGCTGGGAAGTAGTCGGTGATGAAGTCCTGGCGGAGCTGGGTACCCAGTTCACCCTGGAAGAAGCTCACGAAAAAGATGCTGACCTGAAAGCAGGTGACGTTTTCCGCGAGCAGGTGGAAAATGTAGAATTTGGCCGCATCGCTGCACAGACCGCCAAGCAGGTTATCGTGCAAAAAGTACGTGAAGCCGAGCGCGCCAAAGTTGTAGACGAGTACCGCGATCGCGTCGGAGAGATGGTCAGCGGCACTGTGAAGAAGGTGACCCGCGACTTTATCGCTGTAGACCTGGGGAATAACGCCGAAGCGCGCCTGCCCCGCGATCAGCTGGTTGGCCGCGAAATTTTCCGCCTCGGAGATCGTGTGCGCGCAATTCTGTTGGAAATCCAGCCGGAAGCCCGCGGCCCTCAGTTAATGCTGAGCCGCTCCTGCCCGGAAATGATTATCGAATTGTTCCGCATTGAAGTGCCGGAAATCTCCGAGCAGGTAATCGAAATTAAAGGCGCGGCCCGCGATCCCGGCCTGCGTGCAAAAATCGCAGTAAACACCAATGACGGCCGTATCGATCCTGTCGGTGCTTGTGTGGGCATGCGCGGTGCGCGTGTTCAGGCAGTCTCCAATGAGCTGTCTGGTGAGCGTGTGGATATCGTGCTGTGGGACGAAAATCCGGCCCAGTTTGTAATCAACGCCATGGCGCCGGCGGAAATTGAATCCATCGTTGTCGACGAAGACACCGGCTCTATGGATGTGGCGGTAGCTGAGGAAAATCTCGCTATGGCTATCGGCCGCAGTGGCCAGAATGTTCGCTTGGCTTCAGAGCTGACTCAGTGGCAAATCAATGTCATGAGTTCCGACGAGTGGCAGAATAAGCAGGAGGCTGAATCTAGCTCCATCATGCAGGTGTTTATCGATCGCCTGGATATTGATGAAGATGTCGCCTCTGTACTGGTGGAAGAGGGCTTTACCTCCCTAGAGGAAGTGGCTTACGTGCCCATCGAAGAAATGCTCGGAATCGAGGGCTTCGATGAGGATATCGCCGAAGAGTTACGCGCCCGAGCCAAGGATTCCCTGCTCACCCAGGCCCTGGCCTCTGAAGAAAAGCTGGATGCTTCTGAGCCCCAGGAAGATCTGTTGAATATGGATGGTATGGAGCGCCACCTGGCCTTCCAGCTGGCCAGTCGCGGTATTTCCACGATGGAAGACCTGGCGGAACAAGCAGTGGATGACCTGCTCGATATCGAGGGTCTCGATCAGGAGCGCGCCGCAGCGCTGATTATGAAGGCGCGTGAGCCCTGGTTTGCCGACGATGATGGCGAGCAGGCTTAAACACACCGCAATAAGTATTACGTATAAGTAACCCCCTCCGACCAAGTGACTTTTAGGAGAGAGAATGGCCGAAGTAACAGTTAGCGAACTCGCCAAATCGGTTGGTGCCACCGAAGACCGTCTGCTCAAGCAGATGAAAGAAGCGGGTTTGCCTCACACCTCTGCGAATGCAGTGGTGTCAGATGAGGAAAAGCAGGTCCTGCTCAGTTTCCTGAAAAGCAGTCACGGGGAGCAGGGCGCTAGCCCGCGCAAGATCACCTTGAAGCGCAAGACCACAACCACGCTGAAAACCGGCTCTGGCACCGGCCGTAAAACTGTAAACGTGGAAGTGCGCAAGAAGCGCACTTATGTGAAGCGTCCACAGGCTGAGCTTGAAACAGGAGCTGGTACCGAGAGCGCTGCCGAGGTGGAAGAGGCTCTTCAGGGTGCGGATGCTACTGCTATCACAGAAGCGGAAGCCAAAGCAGCCGCTGAAGCTAAAGCAGCAGCGGAAGCCAAGGCTGCTGCTGAAGCTGAGGCCGCTCGTCGCGCTGCTGAGGAAGAGGAAGCACGTTTGAAGGCTGAGGCAGAGGCGAAAGCCGCTGCCGAGGCAGAAGAGAAGGCTCGCGCGGAAGCCGCCGCAGCAGAAGCCGCTAAAGAAGCACAGAAAGCCGATAAAAAGGCAGAGGGTAAACCCGTAGATAATGTAGCGAAAAAGGCGCAACCCGCCGCACCCATCCGCTCAACGTATGTAGACGATATTGAGGCGATGCGTATCGCCGCGATGGAGCGTCGCAAGCAGCAGGCTGAGCAAGAGAAGCGCGAGCTAGAAGAGAAGAAGGCGAAAGTAGAAGCCGACCGACGCGCAGCTCAGGAGAAAAAAGAGAAAGCTGCCCAGGCAGCCAAGACTAAGCCCGCTAAGCCTGCAGAGAAAGCTGAAGAGGTTAAACCCTCTCTGCGTCGCAAGCTGGAAACAGCTCCAAGTGAAGATCGCACTGAGGACGAGCCACGCAAACGCCGCGGTCGTCGCTCCAAGTCCGGCCCGAAGAAGTCCAGCAAAACCTCTCTGTACGAGCAGGCACTGGAAGTATTTGAGGAAGATGAAGCCAGCAAGCGCAGCACGCGCTCCCTGTCTCGTCCGAATCTGAAAATTAAACCGACTCATGGGTTTAAACGGCCCACGGAGAAGCAGGTGTACGAAGTACAGTTGGGCGATACCATCACCGTCGCAGAACTGGCCAAGCAGATGAATGTGAAGGCTGGGGAGCTGATCAAGCGCCTGATGAAAATGGGCGAGATGGCTACCATCAACCAGAGCCTGGACCGTGAGACTGCACAGTTGATCATCGAGGAAATGGGCCACAAAGTCGTAATGCGCTCCGAGACCGAGCTGGAAGACAGCTTGGTGGCGCATGCCAAGGCTCAAGAGGGCACCGAGGTTACCCGCGCACCGGTAGTAACCGTAATGGGGCACGTCGACCACGGTAAAACCTCTTTGCTCGACTATATCCGCAAGACCAAGGTGGCTTCTGGTGAGGCTGGTGGTATTACCCAGCATATCGGTGCCTACCGAGTGAAAACCAGCCAGGGCGAGATCGCGTTCCTAGATACTCCGGGACACGCCGCCTTTACTGCCATGCGTGCCCGCGGTGCTCAGGCCACCGACGTGGTAATCCTGGTAGTGGCCGCCGATGATGGCGTTATGCCGCAGACCGAGGAAGCCGTGAATCACGCCCGCGCCGCCGGTGTACCGCTGGTTGTTGCCGTGAACAAGTGCGACAAAGAAGCCGCGGATCCCGATCGCGTGAAAAATGAGTTGGCCGCAAAAGACGTAATCCCAGAAGACTGGGGCGGCGATACCCAGTTCATCAACGTATCCGCGCATACTGGCCAGGGTATTGATGACCTCCTGGAAGCGGTGTCCCTACAAGCGGAAATGCTGGAGCTGAAGGCCAAGGTAAATGTACCGGCCACTGGCGTTGTGATTGAGTCCCGCCTGGAAAAAGGCCGCGGTGTTGTTGCTACCCTGCTGGTGCAGAATGGCGAATTGAAGCGCGGCGACATTATCTTGGCTGGTCAGAGCTATGGTCGCGTACGTGCCATGACCAACGAGCACGGCAAGCAGGTGAAGGAAGCTGGTCCGTCCACCCCAGTAGAGCTGCTGGGTCTGGATTCCACCCCGAATGCCGGTGACGAGTTCATGGTGGTTGCCGATGAGCGCAAGGCCCGTGAGGTGGCTGAACAGCGCGCTGACAGCGAGCGACGCGATCGTATGCAGCGCCAGCAGGCAGCCAAGCTGGAAAACATGTTTGCGGATATGGAAGCTGGCGAGCGCAAGGTGCTGCCGGTTGTCATCAAGGCCGACGTGCGTGGTTCCCTGGAAGCTATTCTGGGTGCACTGGCGGATATCGGTAACGAAGAGGTTTCTGTAAATGTAGTCTCCAGTGGTGTGGGTGGTATCGCCGAGAACGATATCAACCTGGCACTGACCTCTGGTGCTATCGTACTGGGCTTTAACACCCGTGCCGATGTTGCAGCGCGTAAAACTGCAGAGACCGAAG
The DNA here is from genome assembly GCF_052466865.1 of Microbulbifer mixtoriginis (SeqCode). Taxonomy (NCBI): domain Bacteria; kingdom Pseudomonadati; phylum Pseudomonadota; class Gammaproteobacteria; order Cellvibrionales; family Microbulbiferaceae; genus Microbulbifer; species Microbulbifer mixtoriginis (SeqCode). The sequence continues at coordinate 4,222,303 of NZ_CP174293.1, read as the reverse complement.
GCGTAGAGATTCGCTACTACAGCGTGATCTACAACCTGCTCGACGAAGTGAAGCAGGCACTGTCTGGTATGCTGGAGCCGGAAGTTCGCGAAGAGATTGTGGGTATTGCCCAGGTTCGCGATGTATTCCGCTCACCGAAGTTTGGCGCGATTGCCGGTTGTATGGTTACCGAGGGTACCGTTTACCGCAACAAGCCGATCCGCGTGCTGCGCGACAACGTTGTAATCTACCAGGGCGAGCTGGAATCCCTGCGCCGCTTCAAAGACGATGTGCAGGATGTGCGCAACGGTATGGAGTGTGGTATCGGGGTGAAGGACTACAACGACGTTAAGTCCGGTGACCAGATCGAAGTTTACGATATCGTCAAGGTTGCCCGCGAACTGTAAAGCGTTCCGGCACCTGGTGAAGGAAAACCCGCGCGGCTTTGGCCGTGCGGGTTTTCCTGTCTTTAAACCGCCATTCTCAATAGGTAAACAATGGCAAGAGAATTCCAACGCGCCGACCGCGTCGCCGATGCTATGCGTCGCGAACTGGCCCAGCTGATTCAGCAGGAAGTGCGCGACCCGCGTCTGGGCATGGTCAATATCAACGATGTTGAAGTCAGCCGTGATCTGACCACCGCAAAAGTGTTTGTCACCTTTGTGGGTGAGGACGACCGCAGTAAGATCAATACCTCGATGGAAGTGCTTAACAAGGCCGCAGGTTTTCTGCGCAGCCAGTTGGCGCGCGCCATCCAGATACGCACCATCCCGCGTCTGTATTTCCGCTACGACGAGACCTCGGTGCGCGGCCAGGAGCTCTCCGCTCTGATCGACAAGGCGGTGCGCGCCGATCGCAAGCACCAAGACGACAGCGACTCTAACGAAGATTGATCCATGGGCCGCAGACCAAAATGGGGCCGGCCGGTTCACGGCGTGCTGTTATTAAACAAGCCCGCCGGTATTACCGCCAATGACGCCCTGCAGAAAGCCAAACGACTCTTTTTTGCCAATCGCGCCGGTCATACCGGGGCCTTAGATCCACTGGCAACCGGTGTGCTGCCGATCTGTCTTGGCGAAGCCACCAAGTTTTCCCAGTACCTGCTCGATGCTGACAAGCGTTACCGCAGCACCTTTGTCTTCGGTATGACCACTGCCAGTGGCGATGCCGATGGTGATGTACTGGAAACCAAAGATGCTTCCGGTTTGACCGAAAAAGCAGTGCTCAAGGCCATGGAAGCCTTTCGCGGCAGCATCAAACAGGTGCCCTCCATGTATTCCGCCCTTAAGCACAAGGGGCAGCCTCTATATAAGCTGGCGCGCCAGGGCTTGGAAGTGGAACGCGAAGCGCGTGAAGTGGAAATTTTTGAGTTTGAACTGCTGAGCTTTACGCCGGGCGCACAGCCTCGTGCGGAAGTTGAGGTGCACTGCTCCAAGGGAACCTATATTCGCAGTATTGCCGAGGACCTGGGTCAAGCTCTGGGTGTAGGCGCCTATGTGGAAGTACTGCACCGCAGTGCTGCCGGCCCCTTCGATGAAGCCGACGCAGTGACCCTGGATGAGCTTACAGAAGAACGCGGTGAAGATAAGGCAGAAGTGCTTGATCACCACTTGTTGCCGATGGATTCTCCAGCGTCTTCACTGCCCAAACTCGTCCTGCCGGACGACTCTGGTTACTATGTGCGTCAGGGGCAACCGGTAATGGATTTGCAGGTCTACCGTATCGGTACAGAAGGTGATATGGTGCGCCTCTTCCTGGAAAACGGTGATTTTCTGGGCGTAGGAGAAATTACCGACGAAGGGTGCGTGGCACCACGACGTCTGGTAAGTGGCACCTGAATGGAAGCTGCTTTTTGGTGAAAGCCAACATTCGGTAACCCGCAAGGTGCCCGCGCGGCGCAGCCGCATTCACGATTAGCTGGTCTGTAAATATGCACGGGCCAGCCGAATCTTTTAAAGCATATTACGACGAGGTAATTCGTTATGGCACTGTCTGCAGTTGAAAAAGCAGCCATCCTGAAAGAGCACGGCCAATCTGAAGGCGATACCGGTTCTCCGGAAGTCCAGGTAGCCCTGCTGACCGCTAACATCAACAAACTGCAGGGTCACTTCTCTGCGCACAAGCAGGATCACCACTCTCGTCGTGGTCTGATCCGCATGGTAAACCAGCGCCGTAAGCTGCTGGACTACCTGAAGCGCAAGGATCTGAATCGTTACGCACAGCTGATCGCCAAGCTCGGCCTGCGTCGCTAAGACCCTGGAATGCCCGCCTCTGGCGGGCATTCTTTTTTAATGCTTGCTGAAAAGTGGCCTTACTGTCATTTTTCAGAAGTCGCACTGCACAGGCCAGCGGAAAACAACCCGAGCTGGATGTGTAGTGTTTGCACCGGCCACCCCAGGTCGGTGGTGGCACATCCCCGTGCCGCCTCGGGTGAGGCTTTCGGAACTCTCTCCCGGGCAACTATGTAGGGGTTACTGGAATGGGCCAGTAACCGTAAGGAAATAGGAAAAAACTAGTGAATCCAGTAAGCAAAACTTTCCAATACGGACAACACCAAGTCACCATCGAGACCGGCCGCATCGCGCGCCAGGCAACCGGTGCTGCCCTGGTTAGCATGGGTGAGACCGTCGTCCTGTGTACTGTTGTCGGCGCTAAAGAAGCCAAGCCAGATCAGGGCTTCTTCCCGTTGTCCGTGCATTATCAAGAAAAAGCCTACGCGGCTGGCAAAATTCCCGGTGGTTTCTTCAAGCGTGAAGGCCGTCCGTCTGAAAAAGAAACCCTGACTTCCCGTCTGATCGATCGCCCGATCCGCCCGCTGTTCCCGAATGGCTTTATGAACGAAGTTCAGGTGATGTGTACCGTTCTCTCCGCTGAGAAGGACATGGATCCGGATATCGCTGCCATGATCGGCACTTCCGCAGCACTGTCTGTTTCCGGTATTCCTTTCGCAGGCCCCATAGGCGCTGCACGCGTGGGTTACACCCAGCAAGACGGTTACCTGTTAAACCCGGGTTATGAAGCTCTGAAGACCTCCGAGCTGGACATGGTCGTTGCCGGTACCAAAGACGCTGTGTTGATGGTGGAATCTGAAGCGCAAGAGCTGCCGGAAGACATCATGCTCGGTGCTGTGCTGTATGCACACCAAGAGATGCAGGCCATCATCAAGGTTTGTGAAGAACTGAAAGCGGAAGCGGGCAAGCCCCAATGGGACTGGCAGGCACCTGCAGAAAATACCGAGCTGAAAACTGCCCTGGAAGGTCAGTTCGGCGAGAAGGTTGCCGAAGCCTACCGCATCACCAACAAGCAAGAGCGCAGCACCCGCCTGGCGGAACTGCGCAACGAAGCCGCTGAAGCCCTGGCTACTGAAGAAATTAGCGCCGATTTGGTAAAAAGCTACTTCGGCAAGCTGGAGAAGAAACTGGTGCGCGGCGCTGTAGTGCGCGGCGAGCCCCGTATCGACGGTCGCGACAGCAAAACTGTACGCTCGATCGCAGTGGAAGTTGGCGCTCTGCCCAAGTCCCACGGTTCCGCGTTGTTCACCCGTGGTGAGACCCAGGCTCTGGTAGTGGCTACCCTCGGTTCCACTGGCGATGCACAGATCATCGACGCCCTGGAAGGTGAGCGCAAAGACTACTTTATGCTGCACTACAACTTCCCTCCCTACTCTGTAGGTGAAGCGGGTCGTGTCGGTGCTACCGGTCGTCGCGAAATCGGTCACGGCCGCCTCGCTCGTCGCGGTATCGCTGCGGTTCTGCCGAGCCCGGACAGCTTCCCCTACACCGTACGTGTGGTTTCCGAGATCACTGAATCCAACGGTTCCAGCTCCATGGCTTCCGTCTGTGGTTCCAGCCTGGCGCTGATGGATGCGGGTGTTCCACTGAAGGCACCGGTAGCCGGTATCGCTATGGGCCTGGTGAAGGAAGACGAAGGCTATGCGGTTCTGACCGATATCCTCGGTGACGAAGACCACCTCGGCGATATGGACTTTAAAGTAGCGGGTACAGCTTCTGGTGTAACCGCGCTGCAGATGGACATCAAGATCGAAGGTATTACCGAAGAGATCATGGAAACCGCTCTGGAGCAGGCCCTGCACGCACGTCTGCACATCCTCGCGGAAATGAACAAGGTGATCGACTCTTCCCGCACCACCGTGAATGAGAACGCACCGCGCTACGCGACCCTGAAAATCCATCCAGACAAGATCCGCGACGTGATCGGTAAGGGTGGTGCGACTATCCGCTCCATCACTGAAGAGACCGGCGCCTCCATCGATATCGAAGATGACGGCACTATCAAAGTCTTCGGTGATGACGGTGAGAGCCTGGAAGCGGCGGTAACCCGCATCGAGGAGATCACTGCGGAAGCTGAGATTGGCGCTATCTACGAAGGTACCGTAGTGCGTATCGTAGACTTCGGTGCGTTCGTTAACTTCCTGCCGGGCAAAGACGGTCTGGTGCATATCTCCCAGATCGCTGAAGAGCGCGTAAATGCCGTAACCGATTACCTGAGTGAAGGTGAGAAGATTAAGGTTAAGGTACTCGACGTTGACCAGCGCGGACGTATCAAGCTGTCCATCAAGGAAGCCAAGGCTGACCAAGCCGCTTCCGAAGAGGCGAAACAGGGTTCCGAAGAGGCGTAAACCTCTCGAGCTGATGAAGCCTGAAAAAACCCGGCCCAGTGCCGGGTTTTTTGTAGCTGTTCAAAGTGGCTTCACACGGAATAAAGGCACTTGCCCCAGGGATTTTTCGGTTAGAATTTGTCGAAAAAGGGGAAAATTTTGCACAACTACTGGCTTCTCGATGCACTCCTTGGTCTCGCTAGCCTGCTGGTTGCCAACCAGTATTGGTATCTCACCCGCGCGCGCTTTCAATCGGCAGCTCTGATAATCGTGGCCGCCCTGATGATTATGGCCCTGGCCGCCCTGGTGGGCGCTTATCGCTATGGCATTGATCCTGGAGTGACAGAGCTGCATCGGGCACTTGCGCAGATCTCCGGTTTTGCCTCCTTCCTGTTGATCGGCATAGGTCTTGCCTGGGCACGTCTGGAAATATCTTGGGGCCGAGATACTCGCGCGCCGGCTTATCTGGTAATGGTTTTGATATTGGCTGGGGCAATTGGTCTCGCGCAAAGTACCAGCATGTCAGCCCTTACAGTGATCGACCTCTTTTCTACTGTGGGGCTGGTACTGTGGTTATTGGTAGCATTATTGGAGCTGATAGCGCCGCGCCGGCTCAAGCGCAACCAAGCCCTGTTAATTGGCGCGGGTGCACTGTTAGTAGTGTTCAATGGGCTCTTTATTGGCACCGGAGCTTCACGACTGTTGGGCCTTGCCCGTACTAATTGGTTCCACCTACTTCTTGCCCTCTCAATTTTATCCCTATTGTGGGCACGTCCATTATTTAATCTGGATCAATCTAATAATGAGTGAAGTTACCTTGCCACTGCAGGGCGGTTGCCACTGTGATGCTGTGCGCTTTCGTGCGATACATCGTCGCCAAAATGGAGAGCCGCTGGTGGCGCACGCCTGTAATTGCTCTATGTGCGAAAAGGTGGGTTACTTACATCTGATCGTACCTGCGGCAAACTTCCAGCTGGAGCGGGGAGAGGAAGCTCTCACTTGTTACACTTTTAATACGGGTGTGGCAAAACACTATTTTTGCCGTCATTGCGGTGTAAAACCTTTTTACATACCGCGCTCCAATCCCGATGGTTACAGCCTCAATGCGCGTTGTCTCGATATTGTGCCGCAGGAATTAGAAGTCGAGCCATTTGATGGGCAAAACTGGGAACAGAATGCTGCGGGATTAGCGCACTTGAGTGCAGCAGAGAAATAGTCACTCGGTTTTTCGGCCAAATAAAAATTGGGTCTTGAGCAAGAAGGAAATACTTCAGGCTTGGTATTCGTGTCGGCTTTTTTGGGGTTATTTAGCAACCGGGTTTTTGGTATTGGAATTAGACCGGTGCAGGAGAGGGAAAATGCAATCTGGGTTGATTCACGCCTATCTACTTGATCATCGCGGTGGCGGCAGGGAGCTGAGCTGGGCAGAGGTAGCAGACTGGCAACCCGGGCAGGGAGTGCTGTGGTTACACATGGATTACACCGATGAGACAGCAGCCCAGTGGTTGCGCACAGAAAGTGGTTTGGATCGTCTGGTGGTAGAGGCTCTCCTGACAGAGGAGTCGCGTCCCCGTACCACGCCGATAGGCGATAGCTTGTTAATCGCTTTGCGCGGTGTGAATCTAAATCCGGCCTCACAGCCTGAAGATATGGTTTCGATCCGCCTGTGGATAGAAGAAAACCGTATTATCAGTACCCGCAAGCGCCGCTTATTATCGATAGAGGATTTGCTCGGGCGCCTGCGCGCTGGTCGTGGTCCCAGCGGTCCCTCTAACTTTATTGTCTCCCTGGTGGATTTACTGGTGCGGCGAATGAGTGATACCGTGGATCAGCTCGAGGAAAAAATTGATGAGCTAGAGAGCTTGGCTCTGGATGAATCTGGTGGTGAGTTGCGTTCAGAACTGGCGCACCTTCGCAAGCAGGCTATTACTCTACGGCGTTATTTATCCCCGCAACGAGAAGCACTGTCTGGGATTATGGCTGCGGAAATGCCCTGGTTCCACGAGGCGAATTTACTGCATATGCGCGAGGTCAGTGATCGCTTGCAGAGGCATATTGAGGATATTGATGTGGTGCGCGAGCGCGCTTCCGTCACTCAGGAGGAGTTATTGAGTTACAACTCCGAGCAGCTGAATAGCCGTATGTACATGCTGTCGGTGGTGGCAGCAGTATTTCTACCATTAAGTTTTTTGACCGGGCTGTTTGGTATCAATGTTGGGGGCTTGCCCTGGGCACAGTCTCAAGAGGGTTTTGTGACATTCTGTATTCTATTGGGCGTTGCCCTTGCCGGACAAATTGCATTTTTCTTCTGGAAGAAATGGTTGTAAGGCTCCTTCAGTAATGCAGTAGAAGAAGCCTTTTTGAAATTAGTTTTTAACCCAGGAAAAATCTACAAAAACTGGGTCGTGGTCGCTTAACCCAGAATAGGTTGCAGAACCGATAAAATAATCAGTGACTTCTAGCGTGTAGTTGGGATTATTGTTGATGATTACTACATGGTCTGTGTCATTTTGTAGCTCATCGGAGCAAGCTTCCAAGCTGGTGTCATTGCCAGAGAGCATATATTGGCAGGCGTGCTTACCGCCGGTTTTTTCGAAAAAGGCCTTCCAGGTTTGGTAGTTAACGCCGCGCCAGCCATCATCATTTTCATCGAATGCCATATTGAAGTCCCCTGCCAAAATAACAGTGGCATTATTTGAGTGGGAGACAATCATATCGGCGATTTGATCAAGTTGCTTTGCCTTTGCGTTTAGGTCGGCATCTTGATGGCCCGCATCCATGTGGGTGTTATAAATATGCACATGATAGTTCTCCGTCACTTCAACGTTGGCCACGGTGAAACCTTTCTCGGTATCACAATCGTTGCCTGAGCATTTATCAAAAGTTTCCTCTTCATAAGTGGCAAAGGAATAATCGTTATCGTCGCGATTGTCCCGGTCAAAGGGGAATTTGGAAAAAGTCAGCAAGCCGTTACCAAAAGAGGTGCCGCCACCTTTCCAGTGTTTTGAACGATAGGGAACCGTATCGTTGCTCAGTTTGTCATCGTCATCCAGGTAGTTGGCTTTGGTTTTACTCCACACCTCCTGCATTAACCAGAGATCCTTGGGGTCGTCATTAAAAGTGCGGATAATTTGTTTGAAATCTGACTTACTGTTGCCACCAATACATTGTAAAAATCCATCCATGTTATACACCATCATGTCAAAGTTGCCTGAGTTGGCATCTTCGAAGCTGGTGTCACCATACTCGTAGCCATCCAGATCTTTTGAGCCCGTGTCATCCACATCATCGATAAATTCGAACCAGTTGCATGAGGTGATCGCATCCCATACATCTTCAAAATCTGCTGCGCTAGCGGGGTAGCTGATCAGTAGAGCAAGGGATATACAGATTTTTCTTATCATTTTTTATTCTCCATGGTTCTTATCGCCGGTGGACTGAAATTAAAAAGGCGAGGCCTTTTTGTCTCGGTCTTTGATTTTTCGAGGGTGGGATAATGGATAGCGTAGATTACAAATTGGAGTAAGGAAGGTTTTTTTTATTTTATTTTTTACTTTAATTGACGTTAATTTGTACGCTTTGCCAGGAAAATACTCAGCGTCAGAAAAGTTAGACACTAACAGGTCGGTCAGTTGAGATTATCCTGACAATAAAGCGGCGCCAGCTACACGATTGCTCACAGGTTTTTCTGCGTCAGTATTTTCTGGTTGGTAATTAAGTAAAGAACTTAGTCGCAGAGCACTCTCTTTAACTTTATTAGAATATGGCCCTGCGTGGTATTGGGTGTGGTTTCTATATGGCGCGCCTAAAAGAAGGGAAGTCAGTAGTGAGTTTGCTTAAGCAAAAATAGTCACCATTTGCCGGGATAAAGCAACGAGTCTGCCCGCGTTATCCCAAAGGCGCGCCTGGATCACCGCATAGCCATCTTCAGCCTGCTCCACCTCTGCCAAATATTGCCACCAATCCGACGCGCTGCGTTGTGGTAGCGGTTCCATCAGCTCCAGCGTCCAGGTGAGCGAGCTGGCCGGTGCTGGAACTTTTAGCATGGGTAGAGTAGCTGGTGGCCAGGCGTCGATGAGTGTGAGTAGATGGCTAATACCTATAGTAGATTCGCTGCCGTCTTTGAAACGCACCCAACCACCCAGTTGCCGCTCCGTGGTGCCGCTGAAGGGGAGTTGGCCACGAGCGATGCGATAGTCATATTTCTGAGTGAATTCTGGCACCACACCCTCGATATAAGGTAGGGCGATACATTTATCCGGGCTGGCAAACTCAGGAGCAGAAGGGGTGTCGACTTTAACGGAAGATTCCCTGCCGCTGCCAAAACTGGCAAGTCCAGCGAGCACAGTTGCGTTATTTTGCTGTAATTGGCCCTGCACCTGGGTGACGGAGCGGCCTGCACGCAGTAGCTGTGCTTCGACTTTTACCGCATCCGCGTTAACCGGGCTGACGAAGGAGAAGGTGAGTGAGCGTAAACTGCTTTCTGCAATCACCTCCGCTGCCATTTTCTCATAGAGCATGGCAGCAACCAGGCCGCCAAAAGTGGCGCGGCCCTGGCTCCAGCCTGTCGGTACCACATTGGCGCCATCTTTATCGCGCCAATCAAGGAGAAGTTCATCAAAAGTCATAGTGTTACCGCTGGTAGAGCGGGCTTTGTGCAGTCCACGGGAGGAGGTGTCTGGGCCACCGCACTGTCGTTAAGTGGCCCCGTAGAAACTTAATTGAAAGTGTGGCTGTCTTCTGGGAATACGCCGAGTTTAACGTCCCCTGCATACTTGCGCAGGGCACCGGGGATATCGCCGGCCTCCACTAAAAAGTTCTTGGAAAATTTCGGCGGCTGTTCGGTAAGGCCGAGGATATCGTTGATAACCAGGACTTGGGCATCGGTATCGCGCCCAGCGCCGATGCCGATTGTGGGCATGGAAACTGATTCTGTGATGCGTTTGGCCAGGGCGCTGGGCACGCATTCGAGCACGAGCAGATCGGCGCCAGCCTGATCTAGGAGGGTCGCATCTTCCAACATTTGTTCGGCGTGTTTTTCGTCGCGCCCCTGAACCCTATAGCCGCCCAGCTTGTGAACGGACTGAGGAGTGAGCCCCAGGTGAGCACAAACAGGGATACCGCGGTCTGTCAGCATTTTGACTGTGTCGGCAAGCCAGGCGCCACCCTCAATCTTCACCATATGGGCGCCAGCCTGCATGATACGGGTGGCATTTGTGAGCGCTTGCTCCGGTGTGGCATATGTCATAAATGGCATATCACCCATGATCAGGGATTTTTTATTGCCCCTTGCCACTGCTTCCACGTGGTAGATCATCTGTTCCATGGTGACCGGCACTGTGCTGTCGTAGCCCAGTACGGTCATACCGAGGGAGTCGCCTACCAGCACGGTTTCCACTCCGGTTTTCTGCGCCATGGCCGCCATGGGCGCATCGTAGAGGGCGACGGTAATAAATTTCTCGCCGTTCGCTTTCATTTTGCGCAGGGTTTGCACGGTAACGAGCTTTTCTAATTCTGAAGGTGCATACATAGCGGTTAACTTCCCGGGTTGTAGTAATGACGGCCCTTGGTGACGGTGAGCATATACTCCACCAGTTGTTGGTAATCCTCGGGGCTATCGACGATATCGATTTCCTCACTGTTGACAATCAACAGCGGTGAGCTGTCGTAAAAGTGGAAAAATTGCGTGTAGGCGTCGTTGAGTGTGGCCAGATATTCGGTGCTGATAACGCGTTCAGCTGGGACGCCTCGATTGCGGATACGAGCCTGTAGGACTTCCAGTGGGGCCTGTAAATAAATAACCAAGTCGGGCTTGGGGGCCTCTAGTGTGAGGTGCTGAAATACCTGTTGGTAGAGCGCGAGTTCATCCGCGTCCAGCGTGACTTGGGCAAACAGTTGGTCTTTCTCGATAAGAAAGTCTGCCACCCGCACGGGTTCAAACAAATCATCCTGGCGCAGGGCCTGAATCTGTTGAGAGCGTTGCAGCAAAAAATGTAACTGGGTGGGTAGTGCGGCGTTTTTGGGGTCGCGATAGAAGCGTTCGAGAAAGGGGTTTTCCTCGGGTAGCTCCAACAGAGTGTCGTAATTGAAGGTACAGGCCAGTTTTTTGGCGAGGGTAGTTTTGCCCACTCCGATATTACCCTCAACGGCAATAAATTTCGGTGGCGTTCTCTCCGGCTGGCCAAACTCACACGAACTGGTTTCGCTGTTGTCGATAACCACGTGCTCGACTCCTCTGGTTGGGGCGTCTTCCCTGATGGGTTACAGGCGCCAAAATACTATCAAGCGGGGCGGCCAGTCGAGTACTTTTAGCGCTGTATTTGAGGCTGTTTAGAATTTCTCCAGGCGGTTTTGTGGGCAATCCTGCAGCAACTGTTGCAATAGCTCCCCCGATGGCAGTTGCAATTGTGGATCGAGCTCAGCGAGTGGCTGCAGTACAAAATTGCGCTCAGCCATACGCGGGTGCGGTACCTGCAGACGCGTCTCGTCTAATTGCTGTTCGCCAAACAAAAGTACATCCAAATCGAGGGTTCGCGCTCCCCAGCGCACCGAGCGCTCGCGCCCGTGAGCCTGCTCAATCGTTTGCAGCTGGTCGAGTAACTCAATGGGCGTTAGTGCGCACTCCAGCTCAGCCACGGCGTTGACATAATCTGGCTGCTCGCCAGGGCCTATGGGCGCACTGTGATAAAAGCTGGAGCAGCGCAGCAGGCGGCAGTCGGGGATTTCCTCCATAGCCGCCAGGGCACTGCGCAGCTGCTTCTGTGGCTCAGACAGATTACTGCCGAGCCCGATAAAAACCCTTTCCATTATTCGGCAGCCTTTGGCTTGCGTCGGCGTCCGCCACGGGAATTGCGGCCACGTCGATTGTTGCCGCCGCTGCGCTGGAGTTTGCGCACCATTTGCTGGCGTTGTTCATCATCGGCTTGCTGAAAGTCGGTCCACCAGTTACCCAGACCGGGTTCAATTTCTCCACACTCTTCGCGCAATAGCAGGAAGTCGTAAGCGGCGCGGAAGCGGGGGTGCTCCAGCTGGCGCTGGGCGCGACTGCCGCCGCGTTGTGGCAGGCGATGCTGGAGATCCCATATCTCGCGCATGGGGATAGAAAAGCGCTTGGGAATAGCGGTGTGGGCCAGTTGGTTACTGGTAATTTTTTGAGCCGCCTGGGCCAGTGCCGGCGCCGGTGGAATCCCTTTCTCGATGAGCTTTTTCTGCTCCTCGTCCACAGCCGGCCACAACAGGGCAGCGTATAGGAAGGCGGGGGTCACGCGCATATCAGCCTGGATGCGCTGGTCGGTATTACGAAGGGCGCGCTTTGTCAGCTCCAGTGCTGCGGGGTTCTTTTCAATTTGGGCTGCATTATCTGGGAACAGGTGCTGCCACAGATGATAGCGGCGCAATAGTTCGAAAGTGCGCTCGCCCTGGCCGCTCATCAGCAGTTTGAGGATCTCGTCAAACAAGCGCGCGGGGGCGATATTGCGCAGTAGAGGAGCCAGCTCTTTTAGCGGGGCCTCGGTAGCGGGTTCGATGGCAAAATCCAGTTTGGCTGCGAAGCGCACCGCACGCAGCATCCGCACAGGGTCTTCTTTATAGCGGGTAGCGGGAGCCCCGATCATGCGGATCAGGCGATTATTAATGTCCTCAACACCCCCGGTGTAGTCGTGAACAGCGAAGCCATCGGTGGTGTAATAGAGAGCATTGACTGTAAAGTCGCGGCGCATGGCATCGCTTTCCAGGTCGCCGTAGACGTTGTCGCGCAGCAACATACCGTGTTCGGATTGTTTTGCTTCGTGCGTCTCGCCATCGCTGTGGTGGCCCCGAAAAGTGGTGACCTCAATAACCTCGCGGCCAATACGAGCGTGCAGGATTCGAAAGCGCCGACCGACAATGCGTGCGCCGCGAAACAGTACTTTAGCCTGTTCTGGTGTAGCGTCAGTGGCAACATCGAAGTCTTTGGGGTGGCCGCCGAGCATTAGATCCCGCACGCCCCCCCCGACAATGTACGCTTGGTAACCTGCTTCCTGTAGGCGTTTCATGACCGTTAGGGCTGCGCGGCTGATATCCCGGCGGGATATATTGTGGTCGTTGCGGGCGATAACCCTGGGGCCTTTCTTGGCCGGCTTGCGCCAGCGTTTGATACTACTAATCAAATTATTGAGCATACGGCTGTCTGTCTTGACTGCTGCCATCTGTTGGTGACCGAAAATGCCCTGTTGGTGCTGAGGCCACATCTCCGGTGGCGACAGGCATTACACCTGCACTTTCCTCCCCAACGAAGTTGGGGCATGTTGTTGCACTACTGGGGCCTCTGTACCTGGGCGGGCCCAGGGGGCGAAGTCCAAAACAGGGGGCGGCAATGGCATCTGCTGTCAGTGTGGAGGACTCGCTGGCGCGATTCTAACACACGCAAAGCAATGCGCCCGCAATCTGCGGGTGCCGGAAAGTTGGGGAAAAGTTTGGGAATTATTATTACAGGTATGAAGGCAGCGGCTTCCTTGCGCTCTTAATTTGCTATCAAGCAAACACCCTCTCCCAGGTATAAATCAGTCAGTTTGCAACGCGCTTGTTGTTATTTTTATTCTTCTTTCGAAATTATTGTTATTGTTTATTGTTGTTCTTGCGGTTTTGGCCACTCATTGCTTTTGTTATCGGCCGCCCCATTATTTTTATTGTGTTTCGCCCACTTATTTTGAGTAGTTATAGGGCTTTTAACGGTCATTTATTTTTATTGTTGGCCGTTTTTAATTTTTGTACTAAGAGTAAAGCATTTAGTGTGCCAACTTTTAAAAACCCTTATAAATCAACAGCTTATAATCTTTACGAAAATTGATGGAACTTTTCTGGGTGGCATTGCGTTACGTAAGGTGCGGCAACTGTTACTTGAGGTAGGTCTTGGGTAACACTTCCCTCTGTTACCGGTGATGTAACAAAGTGGGACAGCGGTCATGGACGCGGCTAAAGCCTGTTGAAGAGAAGTTTAAGGGGCTACTTGTTAAGGAAGTGTGGCGTAGGTGAGGGAGGGGGCTCAGCCCCCAAGAAAGTTGATCAGGCTTCGGCAACCGCGCTGCGGCGGGTTTTCTTGCGGGGAATGCCCAGTTTTTGGCGGCGCTCCCACAGGCACTTGCGGCTGACCCCCAGCTTTTTCGCCAGCTCGGTCTCGCTCATGGTGTCCTGGTGCTCGATTACGAAGCGAGCGAAGTAGTCCTCCAGCGAGAGATCCTCGCGGGGATCAGTATGCAGGCTGCGCGGGCGAGGCTCGCCGATGGCCTCCTCCACGGGGACCAGGTCCAAGTCTATATCTAGGGTTTTGTGGTCGATTTCCCGGCTGTCACGGTCGGTGAGGATGACCGCGCGTTGTATGGCGTTCTCCAGTTCGCGAACGTTACCAGGCCAAGTGTACGTGGTGACTGCCTGAACTGCCTCGGGAGAGAGGCGCAGCAGTGGGCGCTCAATTTTGGTGCAGAACTTTTCGAGAAGGTGCTCTGCCAGTGCAAGGACATCGCGGCCGCGCTCGCGCAGCGGTGCCAGAGTCATCTGCACCACGTTGATGCGGTAGTAAAGGTCTTCGCGGAACTTGCGTTCAGCGGCAAGTTGACGCAGGTTACGGTGGGTGGCGGTAACTAGGCGCACATCCACTTTGTGCGACTCGATAGAGCCAATTGGGCGCACCTCACCCTCTTGTATCACTCGCAATAGCCGTGCTTGAGCCTCTAGCGGGAGTTCACCGATTTCATCGAGAAACAGGGTGCCGCCATCAGCGGCGGCAACCAGTCCCTCGCGGGCACTCTGGGCGCCGGTAAAAGCGCCTTTTTCGTAACCAAACAGCTCCGATTCGATCAATGTTTCGGGAATGGCGGCACAGTTGACGGAGATCAACGGCTTGCCAGCGCGGCGGCTCTCTTCATGGATAGCTTTGGCCACCAGCTCTTTACCGGTGCCGGTTTCTCCATGCACCAGTACGGTGGCGTCTGTGGGGGCCACTTTGTGAATGCGCCTGTAGAGTTCGCGCATAGCCATGCTGTCGCCGATCATTCCGGCGATAGTGCCTGGGTTACTTTTATCCAAAGGCGCTTGGGCGCGACTTTGTTCGGCCTTGCCGATGACGCGGCGCACGGTGGCGAGCATCTCGTCGTGGTCGAATGGCTTGGCGATATAGTCCGCGGCGCCCATGCGCATGGAGTCCACAGCGGAGCGCAGGCTGGCGTAACTGGTCATGATCAATACCGGTACTTCACCGGCATGTTTGAGCAAGTCGGTGCCCGGTGCACCGGGTAGGCGCAGGTCTGAGATAACCAGGTCAACTTCATTGACCCGGTGCTTACTAAGGGCCTCCCTAACTGAGCCCGCCTCACTGACCTTATATCGGTGCCGCTCTAACAGTTTGCGCAGCGCCGTTCGAATAATGGCTTCATCTTCGACGATCAGGATGTGGCTCATATGTTACGCCTGGTTACAAAATGCTCAATAAACGCCTAGTTTTACCCGGCCGCCGTTTCGATGCAACTCAAAAACGGATAACCGGGTTATTTTTGCCCAGTTCCTGGCCGGTTTGCCGGCTGGAGTCTTAGCCTGCCAAGGGCAGCTGTACAGTAAATCTGGCGCCGCGGCCGGTCTCCGGATTGGCTGGGCTCTCCAGTTCTAGCTGCCCTCCGTGCTCCTCAACAATGCTGTACACCATGGCCAAGCCCAGGCCTGTACCTTCTCCGGGTTCCTTGGTCGTGAAGAAGGGTTCCAGAATACGCTCGCGGTGTTGGGCAGAGATACCGGGGCCGTCGTCGGTGACTGACACACAGGCACAACCTTTGGCTTCTCGACCTTCAATGCGGATGAGCCCGCCATCCGGGCTGGCGTCGCGGGCATTGCTGAGCAGGTTGATAAATACCTGGATCAGACGCTGGTTATCCCCGGGGGCGATCAGATCTGCTGGGACTGCATTTTCGAAGCGCACCTCGGTTTTATCCCGTTGCAGGGATAGCAGGTGCACCGCTTCCTGCACACAGGCGTAGAGGTCTACCGGAGCCCGCTCGCTCTCTTGGCTGCCACTGTGAGAGAAATTCACCAGTGAGTGTACGATGCGGCTGATGCGCTGGGTCTGGCTGAGGATTTGGTCGGCGGTTTCCAGCACTTCCGGGTTGTCGCAATCGAACTGGAGGTTCTGTGCCAGGCAGGCGATGCCGGTCACTGGGTTGCCCACCTCGTGGGCGACACCGGCGGCGAGGCGTCCTACCGAGGCCAGGCGCTCGCTGTGAATCAGCTCCTGCTCCAGAGTCTGGGTCTCGGTGATGTCCTCGAGCAGTAGCATCTGCCCATCGCCTCGCTGGTTGCGGGCCCGCCCGCTGCGGCTGCGTTTCTGCCGGGTTTTGTGCAGGTTGAGCCAGTGGCTGTTGCCGCCGAGACTGACTTGCTGCTTGAAGCGGCTGGCATCGCTGGATTCGGCAAACTCCGCTAGCAGACTCCGCCAGGGCTCTGCCAGATATTCCAGCTTGGAGCCAATTACCTCAACGGCGGCAATCCCGGTGAGATCCTGCATGGCGTAATTCCACAACAGTATCTCGCCGTCGCGCCCCAGGGAGCAGGCGGCCATGGGCAGCTCCTCCAGCATTTGCCGGTGGTACAGCCGCAAATTGTTTAGCTCTGCGGCCAGCCCGGTCAGCTGGTGCTTGTAACGCCCCAGGCGTGTCTCAATCAAGTGGATATCCTTGTTGGCCGGTTGATCGCTGTTCTGGAAGGGAAAGTGGCGATCGATAATCTGGCCGGCCAGTACCCGTCCGAGCAGTCCGGACAGGTTGGATTCAATACGATTGCGCAGCTGGCGCAGGGCGTAGGGGCGACGCTCGTTATCGGGCAGGTTGAGCTGATTGAGGGCGCGCTTCACTTCGGTGTTGGCGGTGGCCGCCCCTAGGCTCTCCGCCAGGCGCAGGCGAAAGTCCGCTGCGGACTGCACATCGAGCCCCAGGCGCAGGGCCTGGGCGATGGTGTCGTCACTGCATAGGTCGGCGGCATATTGCTCCAGGCTGCTCGTTGACGTGAACAGTGAGAGGCTGACGAATAGGAGTATGTTGACACCGAGAGACAGGGTAGTGACCTGGGTCCAGATGGACATGCCCAGGGGTATCTGCAGAGAAGTACCCGGTAGGGTAATACCGGTTAGTTCGAACACCGATGGCAGCAACAGGCCGCAACCCCAGATCAACATCCCCGCCAGAAGTCCGCCAATCAGTCCGCGTCGATTGCCTCGCGGCCAGTGAATAACAGCGAAGATACCCGGTAGGAATTGAAGGGAACCGATAAAGGCCAGCAGGGCTAAATCCGACAGGGTTAGGCGATTGTCCAGCAGCAGATAAAAAGCAAAACCCGCAATAAACAATGCAGCGATTAAAGCGCGACGCAGCCACACCAACTGGCGGTACATATTGTCTTCGGAGTCCCAGCGAGTGCCCGGTAGCAGCCAGTGATTCATGACCATGGTAGATAATGCCAGGGTGATCATAATCAGTGCGCCGGTTGCGGCGGAGAGCCCGCCGATAAAGGCCAGTGTTGTGAGCAACGCTGAGCCACTGGCACGCGGCACCGCCAGCGAGAAGTACTGTACCGGTTCAGCCACATCCAGGGCGAAGCCCGCCCACATAATCGGAAAGATCGGCAGCGCCATTAGCAACAGGAAAAGCGGAAAACCCCAGCTGGCGGTGCGCAGGGCCTGACCGGTGGGGCGCTCGGCGATGCTGAGGTAAAAGATATGTGGCATGGCCACGGCGGTAGCGATAAAGACTAACAGCAGCGTATGCGAGGAGCCCTGTTCAATGGGGGTGTAGAGCAGCTGCTGCATATCATTGTTTTCCAGCAGCCACTGGTCGAGCCCCGAGAAACCGCCGAACACACCGTAAACGGCATAACCACCGACCGCGGTCAGTGCCACCAGTTTAACCAGGGATTCCAGTGCCATGGCACTGGCGAGGCCCTCACCGCGCTCGCGGGTGGCGCCGTACATACTGGTGAAGACTGCCAACAGCACACAGTAGAAAAAGGCGATCAGGTTTTTACTGGAAACACCACTGTCGGGTAGGCCGAGGGCAGCGACGCTGTCTCGTGACAACAGTGCCAAGGTTTCCGACACCGCCTGGATCTGTAGGGCGACCAGTGGTAGCAGCGCCAATAGCATAAACAGGGTGGCCAGGGTGCCCACCTGGCGGCTGTGGTAGCGGAAAACCAGTAGATCTGCGGGGGAGTAGAGCTGGTAGCGTTGGGCCAGGCGCGCCAGGGGCTCCAGTGCCACTGGCGCAAATAAGAACATGGCACCGGTGCCCAGGTAGTAGGCAAGCACCCCGTAGCCGTATTGCCAGGCGAGGTCGACAATGCCATAGAACGTCCAGGCGGATAGAGAGACCCCCAGCGAGAGTACGTACACCAGTGGATGGCGCACCCAGCGTGCGGGCAGCCAGCCCTTGGAAGTGGCGAAAGCGACAAAGAACAAGGTAGCGATGTAGGCAACCCCGATCAGGGCAATATGGGCGATCTCAAAGCTCATTTGAGTTGCGCCTCCACTGGATAAAAATTGCCAGCAGGATCAAAACGAACCAGAGGATAAAGGGCCGGTACCAGGCGCCAACGGGGTTGATCATCCAGGTAAATATGGTGGGGGAGAACACATAGCCCACCAGCACGAGCAGGATTAGCAGGGTGCGGTTGCTCATAGGTTGTTATGTAAATCCGCGTGGAGGGTGAAAAGTTAAATGGCGAGCCTGTCGGCTGGCGCAAAAATGTTAATTGCCTCCAACGATCAGTGCAATTGTCGGTCGCGTTTATCGATCTGATGACGCTGCCAGCGTGCAGCAGCCCACTTGAGAATATGTTCTGGCGCCTCGCCCTCCAGCCCATCCGCGACATGAAAGCCGAGAAAATCCAGTGCGGAGCAGAGATTGCTGGCGGCTCGGTTGTCGTCGATAGCTGGTGCGTGGTTTTGTTTGCTGAGTTTTTGCGCCCCCCCGGGTCCCATGACCAGCGGCAGGTGGCCGAAGATCGGTGCTCTGTTATCGAGCAGGTGAAACAGGCGAATTTGTGCAGCAGTGGTGTCGAGCAGGTCCGTTCCGCGCACGATATGAGTAATGCCCTGGGCAATATCATCGACCACTACCGCCAGCTGATAGGCGTAGAGGCCATCGCGGCGCTTGAGAATGGTGTCTTCGCGCACTGGCTGGGATTGGGGCCCGCGCCAGATATCTTCGAAGTGCTCCTCACCTCCGGCACAGGACAGGCGCAGGGCGCAGGTACCTGTGCCCCCGTCTTTTATCCGGCAAGCTTGATTGTCGTGCCCACCATTTTGACGGATCTGGCTGCGTGAGCAATAACATGGATATAGGAGTCCGCGTTGGCGTAACTGTGACAGAACTGCCTCGTACTGGGCATGGCGCTTACTTTGCCACACCACAGGGCCGTGCCAGTGTAGCCCATGGGATTCCAGGGATTTCAGTATTCGAGTGGCTGCGCCGGGCTCCTCACGCGGGGGGTCGAGATCTTCCATACGCACGAGCCAGTGCCCACCATGCGCAAGGGCGTCCAGATAGCTGCCGAGTGCGCACACTAGCGAGCCGAAATGCAGAGGACCGCTCGGCGAAGGCGCGAAGCGACCGAAATAGGGCGTTTTACTATTCAAAGTGATAGGGGCGGTCCCGTCGACCGCCCTGCCGAGCTGGGCGATCAAGGGTGATCGCCGCAATACGATGGGGAAAAATCAGCCGGAAAGCTGTTTTTCTTTGATTTCCGCCAGGGTTTTGCAGTCCACACACAGGGTTGCGGTGGGGCGCGCTTCAAGACGGCGAATACCAATATCGACCCCGCAAGCTTCACAGAAACCGTAATCATCCTGGTCGATCAGTTCCAGGGTGGCGTCGATTTTCTTAATCAGCTTGCGCTCGCGATCGCGGGTGCGAAGTTCAAGGCTGAACTCCTCTTCCTGGCTCGCACGATCAGCGGGATCGGGAAAGTTTGCAGCCTCGTCTTTCATGTGGGAAACGGTGCGGTCCACTTCCGCCATCAGTTCGGCCTTCCAGGCCAACAGCAAGTTGCGGAAATGCTCCTGCTGCTTCTCATTCATGTACTCTTCGCCCTTAGTCTCCTTGTAGGGCTCAAAGCCGTGCAGAGAATCGGTGCTCGCAGCAGTTTTGGGCATAGTCGTTGCCTCTCTTTCTTTACGGGCCCCCGATAATGGGGGCGATACCACCAAATTCAATCTAGCCTAGACCGGAATCTTTTTGGGTGATGCTTTTTTCACCTATCAAATCAGTTGCGGTGGCAGGCTAATCCTTGCCCCGATTGCCGGTACCCCGGCGACCGAGAGCGAGGAAGCTATCAAATCTGCGCGATTCGCGCCACAAATAGTTGTCTGCTATTTTGTGGCGCTGAAATGTACAAGAGTGCCAGCCAGTGAAGTTTTCCCCTGAGTTACAAAAGGCCACCCTTTTGCGTCGCTACAAACGTTTCCTCGCTGATGTGGAGACGGCTGATGGCGAGAAATTTACCATCCACTGCCCAAATACCGGTTCTATGAAAAATTGCTGGATCGAAGGCGGCGCCTGCTGGTATTCGGACTCGGGCAATCCCAAGCGCAAGTACCGCCACACGCTGGAAATTTGTACAACACCGGATGGATCTCTGGCCGGCGTTAATACTGGGCGCGCGAATGCCCTGGTGGAAGAGGCAATAAATTCCGGTGTGGTTAGTGAGTTGCAAGGGTATGAATCCCTGCGTCGGGAAGTGCGTTATGGTGAAGAAAACAGCCGCATCGATTTTCTGTTGTCTGGCGATGCTGGCGACTGCTATGTGGAGGTTAAGAATGTCACCCTGGCGGATGGTGCGCGGGGTTATTTTCCCGATGCGGTGAGTGCTCGCGGTGCTAAGCACCTGCGTGAGTTACAGAAATTGGCTGAGAGTGGTGTGCGTGCAGTGCTTTTTTACTGTGTACAGCACAGTGGCATAGATAGCGTAGAGGCAGCGCGAGAAATCGACCCGGCTTATGCTAAAGCTCTCGACAGTGCTGTCTCAGCCGGTGTGCAGGTGCTCGCTTACCGGGCGCGGATGAGCGCCGATGAAATCGTTTTAGGCGAAGCTCTGCCGTTTCGCTGAGGGAATTTAGAGTAACTGGTCGGGTGGGGGCCACCCAGCCAGTAAAATCTTATTCAGGCAGCAGGGCGTAGAGGCCGTCTTGGGCGTATTCGACGGGTATGGGAGTCAGTGAATCGCCGGTGCAGGGCCCGGCAATACACTCGCCGGTTTCAATGGTGAACAGCGCCCCATGGGAGGCGCATTGGATCAGTGCGCCATCGGGATCGAGGAACTGGTCTTCCTGCCAGTCGAGATTGATGCCGCGATGGGGGCAGGTGTTTTTATAGGCGAAAACCTCGCCCCCTTTCATTACCGCAAACACATTGTCGGTGCCGGCGGCGGTGTCACCGAGGGAGAAGCCCTTGGATTGCCCTTCCGCTAATTCCTCGTAACGGCACAGGAAGTATTTCTGCATAACTGGTCGGCCTTAGGCGCAATTATTTATTCGTTATTGTGGCGCCTTCTCTCCAGATAGGTTGATTTGGAGAAGCTGCGCCAGATTCTGCCCCGAGTTATTGGGGCGCCGCGAGTGTAATCGAGGTGTAGCGGATTGTCCCGTTGCGCATTATCCCCAAAGTGATCTGGTCGCCGGCGCGGTACTTCTCCAGTGCGTTGAGCAGGTCGTCGTAGCTGCGGACGGGTTGCTGCTCGACTTCCACGATAACGTCTCCGAGCTGCCAGCCCCCTTGGCGTGTGCGATAAATGCCTTGCAACCCGGCTTTTTCCGCCGGCATACCAGGGGCTGTGCGCAGCACCGCCACACCTTCAAAACCGTAGCGGCTGCTCCACTGATCCGGTGCGGATTCAATGCCGAGAATCGGTCGCACCAGGCGGCCGTAGTTAATCAGTTGCGGCACTATTTTCTTTACAGTATCCACAGGAATAGCAAAACCGATGCCCACACTGGCACCGCTGGGGCTATAGATGGCGGTATTTACCCCGATCAGACGGCCGAGGGAATCGAGCAGGGGACCGCCAGAGTTGCCGGGATTAATGGCGGCATCGGTTTGAATCACATTGCGAATGGTGCGGTTGTTGGCGGCCTCGATTTCACGCCCCAACGCGCTGACCACCCCGGTGGTTAGGGTGGTATCGAGGCCAAAGGGGTTGCCGATGGCGAGTACTTTTCGGCCCACAGAGAGTTCACTGGAAGTACCGGCAACCAGTGGTTTAAGTAATTTTTTCGGAGCCTCGATTTTCAACACCGCCAGATCTTTTTCTGGAGCGGAACCCACTACAGTGGCGGGCCACTCACTGCGGTCCTGCAGGGTGATTGTGACTTTACGCGCGCCCTCGATGACATGGAAATTGGTCACAACGTGACCCTGTTCATCCCAGATAAATCCACTGCCGGCGCCTTTGGGTACTGCGTGCAGGCGCAGGGTTCTGCGATCGCGAACCAGGGTTTCATTGGTGACATACACCACAGAGGGGCTGGCAAAATTAAACACCTGCATGGTGTTGCGTTCATCATCTGTGGCGAACTCCTGTACCTCTGCGTACAGGGGAGCACTGAGAATGAATAAAAGGATCGACAGAGTAATGGGCAGAGTTTTAAGCGGTGTCATGGTCGCTGTCTTCGCTTTAGCACTTTAATGAAAAGTTTACTTTGCTCGTTGTGAGGGAGTGAAGATGGGGGCGCGGCAATGAATTAAAACCCGCCCCTAAAACATGCCAACAGCAATCTGGGTATTACTTACGGAAGTTTTGCAGGGCCAGGATACGATCATCCAAGGGTGGATGGGTGGCTAATAGTGCGCCCATATTACCGAAAATACCGAAGGCTTTCATATTGCCTGGCAGCGGTTCCTCGTGACCCCGTTCAGATTCCACTTTGAGCCGTTGCAGTGCGGCGATCATTGAATTGGGACTGGCGAGGGTGGCGCCGGCGTGGTCTGCGCGATACTCCCGACGGCGGCTGAACCAAGCGATGATAAACATGGCGAGGAAGCCAAAAATTATATCCATCACGATAGAGGTAACGTAATAGCCGATGCCAAGGCCTTGCTCATTGCGCAGTATCACCCGGTCGACAAAGAAACCGACCAGCCGTGCGAAGAACATCACAAAGGTATTCACCACTCCCTGAATCAACGCCAGAGTTACCATATCGCCGTTGGCCACGTGACCGATCTCATGGCCGATCACCGCACGGGCCTCTTCGCGGCTAAAGCGCTGCAGTAATCCGGCGCTTACAGAGACCAGGGCATTGTTGCGATTCCAGCCGGTGGCAAAGGCGTTGGCCTGGGGCATGGGAAAAATACCCACATCCGGCATACCGATATTGGCTTTGCGCGAAAGCTCCCGCACAGTCTCCACCAGCCATTGCTCATCGGCGCTGCGCGGCTCGGTGATAATCTGGGTGCGGGTACTCATGCGGGCGATGGTCTTGGAGAGAAACAGGGATATAAACGAACCACCAAACCCAAAAAGAGCGCAGAGGAGTAACAGTGCCCCCAGATTCAGGTCGACCCCGTTGGCCTGAAGGATGCCCCCGATGCCAAAAATATTGAAGATGATGCCAACCAGAACTAATACCGCAAGGTTGGTCAGCAGGAATAGCCCAATGCGCAACATCGGCTCTCTCCGTCTCTTTGCCCTTAGACAAGTTTAGATAGGTTGTGGTGGTTTGTGTGACAAAAGCTCGAGTTATTGCGTAGCCGTAGCATGGGGTAAGGCATTAAGGGCCTGTGCGAACGTCTCGGTACATCTTGTTGCGCAGGCACTCAGATGCGCAAGGGCCCCAGCGTAGCTTTTCCCTTTCTAAAATTGTTGGTGACAGGCTTTAGTTTGAATTCTGTGTAGCCAGCAGGCGGTCGGCTTCAGTCACCAATTGCTGTTTAAGATCTGGGTCCAGATCGTTCCAGTGCACATCAAGTAGAGCACCTTGCAGTGCATAAAGCATGACGCGCGAGGCGTTGATCCCGCGGTTGCGAATACTGATAAAGGCCTCAACCGGGCCAATACGATGGAGGTCTTCGTAGGTGCGAATACCAATGGAGTGAAGGATGTTAACGGAGGCGAGCCCCAAATTTTTCAGCTTAAGTAGTTCTGATTGACTTGGGTGCATTCAGTTTTCCCTGCAAGGTTTTCCGTCCAGTAGTCACGATCAATCCCCAATCGCGGGGCTGAACTTAACATAAATTAGCAAGCTGCCAACAAAGATAACCGCCGCATGGCCTAAGAAAGCGCCTATTACTTTGCCTAGCATTTCCAGTGGCCACTTATTCCATGCCGCTCTTTGGTAGAGTAATAGCTGGGGGTTTACTCACTTTAGCCCGCCTTTTGAAAATCGCCTGTCTATAGGAGCCAAATGTTATCCACACCGCTTAAGAGTATGCTCTTCGGGCTAACCGATATGCACGTTATCCTCGATCCACCCTCAGGACAGCTGCTGCACCCTGAGGCACTGGTGGCATTTCAGCGCCTACGGCGCGATGCGCGAGATGTCGGTTTTGACCCCAAGGTGGTCTCAGGTTTTCGCAGCTTTGAGCGCCAGCGCACCATCTGGAATAACAAGGCACAAGGACTGCGTCCAGTGCTGAACACCGATGGCGTAGAGCTTGAAGTCTCTGAGCTGCCACCGCAGGAGTTAGTGCTGGCCATACTGCGTTGGTCGGCACTGCCCGGTGCCTCGCGCCATCATTGGGGTACTGACTTCGATATTATCGATGCCGCCGCTGTAGCCGAGGATTACCAGGTACAGCTCACCCCACAGGAAGTGGCCGATGATGGGGTTTTTGGCGCTTTTCACCAATGGCTGGATCAGCGTATAGCCGCGGGGCAAAGTTACGGCCTGTTTCGTCCTTATGCCGAAGATCTCGGTGGCGTTGCACCGGAGCGCTGGCATTTGAGTTATGCACCGCGAGCCCTGGAGCTACAGCACCTGTTGACACCCGAACGCCTGGAGGCGCAGTTGCGCTCCTGCGACTTGGCGCTGTGTGACACGGTTTGCGAGCAGCTGGAGCAAATCTATACGCGCTTTGTATGGATTCCGGATCACTGTTATCCGACAGATATGCCGCTCTGAGCAAAATTTACGCAAATCGGTACGCTTTATTTTCACCGCCGGATGGCGCTTGAAAGGCCCTGGTATTCCTGCGAAGCTGCGCGGGCCCAATGGCGCAAAGTTGTGTGAGACAAATCAAATACATTAGGAAAGCGCCGGGAAAATGAGTACGACAGGTGAGGAACTGAATATCGACAGCCAAACTGAGCCCAGAGACGTATGGAGTGCTATGCGCGCAGAGGCTGCCGCAGCTGCCAGGGATGAACCGATTCTGGCGAGTTATTTTCACAATACGGTGCTGCGCCACAAGTCGGCGGAGCACGCAATCGCCGACCAGTTAGCCTCAGTCCTGGATCACAATGCACTCACCTCCACCGCTTTGCAGGAGGTGATCGCTTCGGCCTTACAAGCAGATACAGGGATATCCCGCAGTATGCTGGCGGATATCTGTGCCTGGTACGATCGCGATCCCGCCTGTGATCAGTACCTCACCCCCTTTCTCTACTTCAAGGGCTTTCATGCACTGCAGTCGCACCGAATTGCCCACTGGCTGTGGAAGCAGGGCCGCACGACGCTCGCGCTGTACTTCCAGAGCCGTGTTTCGGAACAGTTTTCTGTGGACATCCACCCCGCAGCTCAATTTGGCAGCGGCATTATGATTGACCACGCTACGGGCCTGGTCGTGGGAGAGACCTCGGTGGTGGGCGACAACGTCTCTATTTTGCACTCAGTGACTCTGGGCGGCAGCGGCCGAGGTTCCGGGGATCGCCACCCGAAGATTGGTCACGGGGTTATGATCGGTGCCGGCGCCAAGATATTGGGGCCTGTGCGGGTGGGTGAGGATGTGAAGATTGCTGCGGGTAGCCTGGTTCTACAGGACGTCCCCGACCACACCACAGTGGCCGGTGTCCCCGCGCGTCAAGTGGGTGGCCGGATAGAAAAGGCCCCCGCCTTTACCATGGATCAAACCCTGGATTCCGAAGAATAAACTCGCTGCAGCAAGTATTATCCAACCAGCATTACACATAGGGATTGAGTGATGACCCAAGCCACCTATAGCCTGATTTTCCGCGGCGACCTGATTGCCGGGTTTACCGCCGGTGATGTGAAGGCCAATTTGGCGCGCTTGTTTAAGAGCAGTCCGCAGGCAGTGGAAAAACTGTTTAGTGGTCGACCGCTGGTGCTGCGCAAGGGATTGAGTCGCGCCCAGGCGGAGCAATTTCAAGCGACCCTGGCCAAGGTTGGGGCTCAGGTCAATCTGAAAAGCGAGGGTGGCCCTGAAGAGATCCCTCCGGTGCCCGAGCCGAGTCAAACACCTCAGCCAGAGGGCCCTCGCGTTCCAAACTGGACGCTCGCGCCAATGGAGGGCAACCTGATTAAGGACCACGAACGCGAGTCGATAGCTGAGGTGCAGGTGCCCACCGAACATATCAGCCTGCGCGCGGCGGAGGGGTTGTTACTGGATGAGAGCGAGCGGGCCGAAACAGTTGCTGCACCAGTCAATATTCCCCAGTGGGATCTCAATTAGATTTTCTTCGATTCGCGTTGATTGCAGCGCCCAGGCATAAAAAAACCGGCTAGATGCCGGTTTTTTTATGCCTGTCAGCCCGGCCAATACAAAATCGTGCCGGGCTTAAGAGAAGCTGTGATCAGCCTTCTTCTTTCAGGTAGCGCTCGCGAGAGGAAAGCACTTCTTTGCGCGCTTCTTCAGCGTCGGCCCAGCCTTCCACTTTCACCCACTTGCCAGCTTCCAGAGCCTTGTAGTTCTCGAAGTAGTGTTCGATCTGCTTGAGCAGCAGCTCGGGCAGGTCGCCAATTTCCTGAACGTGATCGTACAGCTTGGTCAGCTTGGTGTGAGGTACCGCCAGCAGCTTGGCGTCAACACCGGATTCGTCGGTCATTTTCAGAACGCCGATCACGCGAGAGCGGATCACGGAGCCAACCATTACCGGGTAGGGTGCCACTACCAGTACGTCCAGGGGGTCGCCGTCTTCCGACAGAGTCTGGGGTACATAACCGTAGTTGGCTGGGTAGAACATGGGAGTGGCAACGAAACGATCCACAAATACGGCGTCTGAGTCCTTGTCCACCTCATATTTGATGGGGTCGGAGTTGGCAGGGATCTCGATGATTACGTTGATATCGCTGGGCAGGTCTTTACCTGCGGGGATCTTGTCGAAGCTCATTGCTGGTCCTGAACTGGGTAAAACGAAAAATTTGGAGCGCGGATTATATATGCAGTTCGGCACGGCTGAAAGTCACGCCCTTAAAGGAAATATGGGGCGTCAAGGCTCGGCTGGCGGGTCTATCCTGTAGGACATTGATAACAACAATGGGCAGGGATGGCCATGATCAAAGCGCGGGAGGTAAAAACCGTTCAGGAGGCTCGTGCCATCGTTGAGGGGCGCGGTCTCAGTCATGTGAAAGTGGGCCTGTTTGATTTGGATGGGGTCATGCGCGGCAAATATATGAGCCGTGAAAAATTCTTCTCTGCCCTGGAGCAGGGGTTTTCCTTCTGTGATGTGGTGCTGGGCTGGGATGTTAAAGACCAGCTCTATGACAATACCCGTTATACCGGCTGGCACACGGGCTACCCAGACGCGCCGGTGCGTATCCTGCCGCACAGCTGTCGCGATATTCCCTTTGAAGACAATATGCTGTTATTTCTGGCGGAGTTTGATGAACGGGCTCAGGTCGTGTGTCCGCGTGCGGCTCTTCAGCGGGTGGTAGACCGTTGTCGGGCTATTGGATTTGAGCCCTTCGCGGCTTTGGAATACGAGTTCTTTTTATTTGATGAAACACCCGAGTCGGTACGGGAAAAGGGCTTTCGCAATCTGAAGCCTTTCACGCCGGACTGGTTTGGCTATTCAATGCTGCGCAACTCGGTTCACGCCGAACTCTACCGGGAAATCCTCGAAATGGGTGAGTGTATGGACTTCCCGTTGGAGGGGCTTCATACAGAAACCGGCCCGGGGGTTCTCGAAGCGGCAATCGCCGTGGATAGGGTCGAGGCTGCTGGGGATAAAGCCGCACTGTTTAAAACCTTTATGAAAGTGCTGGCCCAGCGTATGGGCCTGATGGCGACTTTTATGTCGCGCTGGTCCAGCGATCTTCCCGGGCAGAGTGGCCATATTCATTTATCGCTGCGCGATTTGAATAACGGCAATGCCGCGTTTTTCGATGGCTCTCAGCCCCAGGGAATCAGTGAGACCATGCGTTACTTTATCGCCGGCCAACAGCGCCTGATGCCAGAATTCCTGGCTCTGTTCGCGCCAACTATCAACAGCTACCGCCGCCTGGTTCCGGGTTTTTGGGCGCCTACCGGTGCGAACTGGGGCGTGGAAAATCGCACCACGGCCTTGCGTGCCATCCCCGGCGGGGAAAAATCACAGCGGGTGGAATACCGCCTGGGCGCTGCAGATGCCAACCCCTATCTGGCGCTGGCCGCCGCCCTGGGCTCCGGCCTTTACGGAATCATGCAGCAGTGGCAGCCCAGTACGCCCATCGAGGGCAATGCCTATGCCCTGACACAAGAGGCACAGCAGGCGTTGCCTACCACTTTATGGGATGCCACCCAGCGTCTAAAAAATTCCGAGACGGCTCATGAATTATTCGGCAGTGAATTTATTGAGCATTTCGCCGCCAGCCGGGAATGGGAGGAGCGCGAGTATCGTCGCCATGTTACTGACTGGGAGCTGGATAGGTATTTTGAAATTATTTAAATGGCCCTTTTAAAAGCCCGCTTTTGTGATTTTTTGGATGGTAAGGAAATCAAAATAAGCCGCGGATAAGGAATATTTAATATGCACCACCTGCGCTGTATTTCCCCTGTCGATAACAGTGTATATCTGGAGCGAGCCCTGGCCGGCGAGGCTGAAATTCGTGTAGCCCTGGATAGGGCGGCGGCTTCACAAAAAGCCTGGCGATTGACCCCTCTGGTGGAGCGAATCGCCATTGTCCACCGTGCAGTGGAGTTTTTTACCGAGCGCAGGCATCGTCTGGCTGAGGAACTCTGTTGGATGATGGGCAGACCCATTCGTTTTGCACCGGGCGAAATAGACGGCTTTGCAGAGCGCGCTACGGCCATGGCAAATCTGGCAGAGGAGGCCCTTGTAGATATCCATTTGCCAATTAAACCGGGATTTTCCCGCTTTATACGCCGTGAACCGCTGGGGGTTTCCCTGGTGATCGCCCCCTGGAACTACCCCTATTTAACCGCGGTAAATGCACTGGTGCCATCTTTGCTGGCCGGCAATGCGGTCATATTAAAACACTCGGCACAAACGCCCTTGTGCGCCGAGCGTATGGTGGAGGCTTTCAGGGAAGCGGGTCTGCCCTACGGAGTATTTCAATATTTGCACCTCAATCATTCCAATACGCAACGTTTAGCCTGTGCCGAAGAAATCCAGCATATTGCTTTTACCGGATCTGTGGATGCCGGGGCCAATATAGAGCGTATTGTTGCCGGCCGATTTATCCAGTTGGGACTGGAGCTGGGTGGTAAGGACCCCGCTTATGTGCGTGAAGATGCGGACCTTGAATTGGCGGTAGAGACTGTAGTGGATGGTGCTTTTTTTAATTCCGGTCAGTCTTGCTGTGGTATTGAACGTGCCTATGTGCAGGAAAATCTATTCGAAGAATTTGTCGAACGCGCCGTGGCACTAGTGGGTGATTACCAATTGGGGCGCCCCGATGATCCTCAAACAACCCTGGGTCCGTTAGTCAATGCAGAGGCTGCCGACAAAGTGCGCACTCAAATTGACGAAGCTGTGGCCCAGGGCGCCCAGCCCCACCTGCACAGCAGTAAATTTTTCATGGACAGGCGCGGTACTCAGTATATGGCACCACAATTACTTACTGGTGTGCGGCAAAAAATGCGGGTAATGCGCGATGAATCTTTTGGCCCGGTTTTGGGGGTGCAAAAAGTCCATGACGATGGTGAGGCTCTAGAATTAATGAATAACAGCCCTTTCGGTTTGACGGCAGCTATTTTTTCACAAGATGAAGAAACTGCCCTGGCAATTGGCGATCACTTGCGAGTGGGCACAGTGTTTCTCAATCGCTGCGACTATTTAGACCCGGAATTGGCCTGGAGCGGCGTTAAACAATCTGGCAGGGGGTGTACTTTGTCCAGAGTCGGGTTTGAGCAGCTAACCAGGCCCAAATCATTTCACTTTAAAGTTGGGGGCTAGTAAACCAGTAAAGAGGGAAATGTTGTGAGGTGGATTGCTTGTTGTATTTATGGTGTGTTCTTAACTTATCCCCTAGTGCTAAACGCGGAGTCCTATGTTTATAGAGATATTGCTCTAGAGGTCCCTGATGGTTGGTCGATACGCAGAGAATATAATGACTATGTGGGAATAGAATTTTGCCAGAATGATACAGGTAATGTGATGGGGTTTTTTCTGAGGAAAGGGTTGTTGGTTAATGGAGGAGACCCCAGTGCGTTCTTAAAAATGCACCCATTGGAGCATCCAGTTTCTTCGGTACAGATTGGCAAATATTCAGGTTACTTTGTCACTTTTACATCGGAAGGGAAGTGTTCGGCAAATTGGTTTTTGGGGGATGGGAGCGATCTACTGATTGCGTCCTATCAAGGTGACTGTCATTCAGTGGACTTTACTCCAGTGATTAAGTTGGTTGAATCTGTCGAGCCCTTAGAAGATGTAGTCGATTAATGATGCTTCTGCTGGTTTTACAGATCCAATTACTAAAATAACAATCGCGCTTTTTTCAGCTCTAGTTTCGCCTATGGATAATAACCCCGAGCTTTTACAGGTGGGATATCCAGATAGCGTTGAGGTCATGAATAGAAAATTTTTTTTTAACCTTATCCTATCGGTTAAATGCATAGAGACTGTGGGTAACAAGAAATTTTAAATGGCTAGGCAGTAAAGGCAGAGAGGATAATGTGGATAAATACCGGGTAAACTGGAATTTTCCTACCAATATTTGGGTTGGTCCCGGCCGGATATCAGATCTTGCCAAAGCCTGCTTTGATCTCAATATGCAGCACCCCTTACTGGTAACGGATCCCGGTATTGCAGGCATACCACTGCTTCAACGCGCATTGGTGCCTTGTAAGGAATACGGCCTGGAGGTGGAGATTTTCTCCACAATCAAGGGGAATCCCAACGGTGAGAATATTGACAGTGGTGTCGAGCTGTTACGAGATAAAAATTGCGACGGCGTAATCGCCTTCGGTGGTGGTTCAGCCATAGATGCCGGTAAGGCGATTGCCCTAATGGCCGGGCAGCGTCGTCCCATTTGGGATTTTGAAGATATTGGCGATAACTATAAGCGGGTTGACCCTGACGGCATGCTCCCAGTAATTGCCGTGCCTACAACCGCGGGCACTGGCTCGGAAGTCGGGCGGGTGGCGGTCATAACCGATGAGCAGGCGAAGCTAAAACGCCTGATATTTCACCCCAAACTATTGCCGGATATCGTCATACTGGATGCCGAACTGACTCTGGATCTTCCCCCCCAGATTACTGCAGCCACCGGCATGGATGCACTCTCGCATAACCTGGAAGCTTATTATTCCCCCATTTACCACCCCATGGCAGAGGGCATCGCACTACAGGGGATGCGTCTGATTAAGAACTATCTGCCCCGTGCTTACATGATTGGTACTGAGTTGAAAGCCCGCCAACAGATGTTGGTAGCCTCCTGTATGGGAGCCACCGCATTTCAGCGTGGCTTGGGAGCTATTCATGCCCTGGCACATCCGCTCGGTGCCCTATATGACAAGCACCACGGTTTACTCAACGCCATATTGATGCCCTATGTGCTTGTAGCCAACCGGCCTGCTATAGAGGTTCCCATGGGGCAGTTGGCCCTCTCACTGCAATTGACCGGCAAAGATAGGTTCGAGAGCGGTTTCGATGCCGTACTGAATTGGATTCTCGGTCTGCGTCAGCAATTAAATATTCCCCACACCCTGGTTGAAATCGGTATCAAAGCCGAAGACGCCGATAGAATCGCTCATATGGCTGCGGCAGATCCCTCGGCAGCCAGTAATCCTATGTCGTTTAGTGCAGTGAAATATCGCGATATTTTCCTGCGTGCTTGCCAGGGTAGTGTCACACTGTAAGAGTTTCCCTCTATGAGTCGACAGAAGAGTAACCATTTATAGAACATTCCATAGGAATTCGTTATGCGCGGTATTTTTACTCTGTTTATTCTTCTGGCAGCCACCCTCGGATATGCCCAGGATTCTCCTGATATACGAACCGCTATTTTTGCTGGAGGCTGTTTCTGGTGTATGGAACCGCCGTATGACAAAGTGAATGGCGTGCTGGAAACCACCTCAGGTTACAGCGGTGGTCATGTAAAGAACCCCTCCTATGATCAGGTCTCTGCTGGTGGCACCGGCCATGCCGAGGTGGTGCAAGTTAAATATGATGCAAACAAAGTGAGTTATTCCGAGTTACTCAATATTTTTTGGCACAACGTGGACCCCTTTGATGCCGGTGGCCAGTTTTGTGACCGGGGCGACCAGTACCGTGCTGAGATCTTTTACGGTAATGAAGAAGAGAAGAAGCTGGCCGAAGAGAGTAAGAAGAAAGTAGAGGCCGAGCTGGGTAAGAAAGTTGTCACCCAGATAAAGCCTGCCGCTACTTTCTATCCGGCAGAGGCTTACCACCAGGATTATTATCAGCGCAATCCCCTACGCTATAAATACTACCGCTTTCGCTGCGGGCGGGATCAGCGGCTTGAGGAAGTTTGGGGAAAAGGTAAGAGCAAGAGCTGAAGAGTTTGGGGTGTTTTTTGATCTCTTAAATAGAGGTGCCCTTAAGCGAATAAGTCTGCTGACTAGGATAATTCAGATGTGGTAAACGGCATGGGGAACACCGAATCTGGCAGGTTGCAAGAAGGGGAGGTAATGAGCACTGCAGCAGGATTCCCCGTTCTTTATCGCTATATGGCTGCAGATAAATCCAAACCTCTAATAGTATTTGTGCCGGGTAACTCTCACTTGGCACGTATCTTTTATGGCTGCCCTGAGGCCAGGGAAGAAGACTTTATCAGTTATTGGGTACATCGTTCAGGCCACCCTTTTCTCGCGATATCCTTCCCCATCGCCAATAAGGCCTTTGATGGATATTATCCCAATTTCACCATCGCAGATTGGGGTAAGCAGGTCGCGGAAGTAATTGACAAGATTGTCTCTGAGAATAGCTTGCAGCAAGAGGTGATCGTCTGTGGCTGGAGTATGGGATGCAAGATTGCCGGAGCTCTTGGGAGGGAAGCGATTGGTAAGTGCTTCTCAATAGTGATGTTTGTTGCCATGTCGGGAGATCCCGCTGTTCCAGGCTTCTTGCCAAAAGCAAATGCTGAAAATATCGCTATGACACCAGAAGGGCTGGCAAACCGGGAGAGCTTATACCCCTGGTTTTTTCAGGCACTGGAAGATCAAAGTACCTATAACGGCCATACTATTCTCCCAAAAGATATTTATCGGCAGAGGATCCTGGGGGCCACCCCTGTGGGATTGATTGGCACGGGCCTGATGTATAAGAATGGCCAGTTTGTGGAAGACTTAGAATGGAGCCTTAAGTCCGCGAACACTTTCAATTATGACGACTATCCTTTTCCTGTAATTATTCATGGTAATTCGATATCTGATGCGGAAAATGTATTACTGAATACCTCTAACTGGGCGTTTATTAGAAATAGAGTGCTTATTAAGAGGGTGCTTGGAGATAATGCATTGAAGGACCTCTCTTCTAGTCATTGGGAGTGTCTTCAAGAACAAGTTGAATGTTCTGGTAGCCACTTTTCAATATCTCTTCCCGGGGGACACTTCTTTTTTTTGGGGGAGCTCGGTGCCAAGTCAGTGGTGAAAAGCATATTTAAATTATTGCTACGGACTAATAATATTCCACAATTATGCGGCCATAATTTATAGGGCTTGTAATACATATTATAAGGCGATGTAGTAGTGGGATTTTGCGGATAGGTATTGCAGGATATATTATCAGGAGATAATCTTAGACTGTAGCTATTTAATATAAATACAGTCTAAGGGTGGGTGAAATCAATGAGTTGAAGCAGTATAATTTATATCAAATATAATTTATTTTGTCCTTTAGTAGATTTTTTAAATGCTCCACAAATTGCTCTCGTTGAGTCTGTGTTGTATTCACGCAACCAATAATTAATCCAGACTTGGCTGGTTGATTTGCGTAAGATAGGGAAAGCGCTGAACTCCCATATCCATTCTGGTTGAGTTTTTGTGCAAGTTTGATGTCATTAAAGCCTGGTGTACTAATAACAACATACATAGATGCACTGCTTCTAATTAGCTTAACATTTGGTTCGAGTTTACTTGTGATTAATTCGCAAAAATGCTTCCATTTATCCCGATAATGTTTTTGCATTTTTCGCACATGTCTCACAAAGTGTCCTTCGGCAATAAAGTCAGCTATTACTGCTTGATAAAGTAGTGTTGAAGGTCCTGAGAGTGTGGCTTTTGTATATGTGAAAGAAGATACTACGGGCTTAGGTACTACAAGATAGCCTAAGCGTAAATTTGGTTTTAATACACGATTAAAACTACCGATAAATATCACTGGGCTGTTTTCACGCATTCCTTGTAAAGCCGCTATCGGCTTTTCTCCAAATGAAAACACACTATTAGATTCATCTTCTAATACCCAGCAATTAGATTTTTCTGCCCAGTCTAAGAGCTTGTCTCTTTCATAAGTTGGAATAACGCCACCCATTGGGTGTTGATGAGTTGGGCTTGTATAGATTAATTTTGCTTCTATATTAGCTTGTAAAACTTTGCTTACATCCAGTCGATTTGCATCTAGATCAATAAAATTTAATTTTGCATTTTTGGCTTCAAAAGCGATTCTTGCACCTCTGTAGCATGGGTTTTCAATAATTACAGGATCAGCATGATTTAATATGGTTTGAGCGCAAATGTTTAAGGCTTCCTGCCTCCCGTTTGTGATAATGATTTGATCTGGGTTGCAGCGAACACCCCGAGATAAAAGTAAATATTCTGCAAGTCTCTCTCTTAAAGGGAGATATCCAATTGGATCACCATATCCGCTAATGGAAATCCTATCTTGATGTTGTCGATATATTTTATTCCAAATAGAAAAAGGAAAAGCTCTTAAATCGGGCATGCCTGGAGAAAAAGGGAGGGTTGGTGGCCAGCGTGCCATAAGAGAAGATTGAGATTTTAACATCTCACAATAGTTTGATAACACTGGAAGATCATTGTTGTTATTGCCACTCTCACTGACTAAATTTGACTTGTTTGAATCTATTACACAATGTGGTAGGTGATAAGAAACAAAAATCCCTTTTCCTGCTTCACTAAAAAGAAATCCTTCATTTTTTAGTTGTTCTATTACTTGCGTGACAGTATTTCGGCTGATTTGTAAACATTCAGACATTCTTCTGGATGAAGGGAGTTTAACTCCAGGTGATAGACGCCCATTAATTATTCGTGCCATTAAGGCATTATAGAGTTGCTTCTGAAGAGGTTTGTCTCGATTTAGGATTAAGTCAGAAAAATCTGGGGCACTCACCGTAGGTACCATTAAATAAAATTAAATTTATAGGAGAATGATAACTTTCAAGTTTAATTTCATCTGTTTGATCTAGGTTGTGTGAGGCTTTATATGCTGCATTATTGTACAATTTTTTTAAATTAGGATGGTATGTGTAAATTTAAGAGATCTATTATTGGTTCAATAATGTTTGATGGTTAAATCTTATTGCACTTCCTTTTAGATATGATTGGGGATATGGAGTGTTATCATTCAGTATAGATTTCAGAGTTTATTTTTTTTTCATAAATTAGTTTGCCAAGTTTACCACCTTAGAAAACCTTTCAGCGGGTGGTACCATGATTTTTTCTAAACTGGACCTTACTTTTTTTGTTTGTAATTGATTTAATTGCCTTATTTGTTGTTGAATTTGATTTCGGTATTATTATGGCAAGGTGTTTTAATGTAAGTGAAGCGGTTTAACTTTTAGTTGTTTATTTAGGAGTGCAAGATATTTCCCTATGTTAAAGTTAGGTG
The DNA here is from genome assembly GCF_052466865.1 of Microbulbifer mixtoriginis (SeqCode). Classification (NCBI taxonomy): domain Bacteria; kingdom Pseudomonadati; phylum Pseudomonadota; class Gammaproteobacteria; order Cellvibrionales; family Microbulbiferaceae; genus Microbulbifer; species Microbulbifer mixtoriginis (SeqCode). The sequence continues at coordinate 4,186,554 of NZ_CP174293.1, read as the reverse complement.
ACTTATTGGGGCGGGCTTATAGTGTGAGAAAAACTTATATAGTCGAGATGCGCCCATTTGCGAATAGTGCAATATATAATTTTTATGCAGTGACTTGTTTTGGGGTGGGCAAAGTTTTATAAAGCGCAATCACTTATAATTCTGTGCGATAAGTTAATGCGGTTGTAAATATCTAGAAGTTTATAATTGCGGTATTATGCTCTTTAAATAATGCTTAAATATTTTAGCTTGATAAGGTTTGAAGTTTTCTTTATTGGGTGAGCAACAGTTTTGTATTGGGTAGGAGTGTGAATTTCACCGCTGTTAAGGTGGATGAAAACCGTTGTTAAGAGGTATCAGTAATAATATTCTGGCTAGTGGTTTTTAATAGTTTTATTATGTTTATTTTTATAGTAAGTGCCAGCTTAAGGTTGAAAATTTCGGGTAACTATCCTTGTTTTTTTAAAAGCTTCGATAGGTATTCAACGAACTGTTGTCGTTGAAGGTGAGTCGTATTGGCACATCCTAATATTAGGCCGGATACTTTTGGTTTGTTAGCGTCAGATAGAGACAATGGGGCACTCCCGAAACCTCTCTGGTTAAGTTTTTCATGCAAATAGGTATCATCATGCCCTGGAGTTTTTATAACTACAAACATAGCAGCACTGCTTTTAATAAGTTTTACATCTGGCTCTAGATGAATATGAATTAGCTGACAGAAGTGTTCCCACTTTTCTTGATAGTTTATTTGCATTCTGCGAATGTGCCGCACATAGTGCCCATCATTAATAAAGTCGGCTAACACTGCTTGTTGGAGCTGGTTACATGGTCCTGATAGTATGGACTTAATATCTACAAAAGAGGATACAACAGACTTTGGTACTATAAGATAGCCCAAACGGAAGCTTGGCAAAAGTGTACGGCTAAAACTGCCAATAAATATAACTGGAGTGTGTTTCTTCATGCCTTGTATTGCGGCTATCGGCTTTTCTTCAAATGAAAATATACCGTTGGCTTCATCTTCTAATATCCAACACTTCGATTTTTCAGCCCAATTGAGTAGCTTACTTCTTTCTTGAAGTGGGATAACCCCACCCATAGGGTGTTGATAAGTCGCTGTTGTATAAATGAGTCTTGCTTGTTTGTTTTCTCTGACTAATCGATCTATATCCAGTCGGTTTTCATTTAATTCAACCAAATTTACGGTTGCATTCTTTGCGTGAAAAGCAAATCTAGCTCCTCTATAGCCAGGATTTTCCATTAAAACTGTATCGCCACTATTAAGTATTGTTTGGGCACATATATTTAAAGCTTCTTGTCTTCCGTTAGTGATGATGATCTGCTCAGCTGTACAACGAACACCCCGTGAGGCCAGTAAATGTTGTGCTAGCCTTTTTCTTAATGCTAAGTATCCTTGTGGATCTCCATAACCGCTAATTGGTATCCTATCTTGGTGTTGTCGATATATTTTATTCCAGATAGCAAAGGGAAATAACTTTAAATCTGGCACACCTGGTGAGAAAGGAAGAAGGGTGGGCCAGCGCGACTTAAGTTTAGGACGAGATTTTATTGTCTCACTATAATCTGAGAGTGGTGGTAAGGAGAACTCTGGATTATTCTCGCTCAGAGTAGAATTTTCGGCTGTTTCAATTGTGCAGAAAGCTAAGTTGCTGGAGACATAAATAGCTTTACCTGCCTTACTAACAAGAAATCCCTCTTTTTTTAATTGTTCAATCACTTGGATAACGGTATTTCTACTGATATTCAGGCTCTCAGACAGTCTTCGTGAAGAGGGCAGCTTTGTACCCTTAGTAAGTCGCCCATTCACTATCCAATCTATCAGTATTTGATAGAGCTGCTTTTGAAGGGGGCGATTTCGATCAAGAGATAGGTCAAAAAGGTCTGGAGCACTCACTACCTGCACCAAGAAGTATTCAAACTTAAATTCTATTATTTTTTTGTATTATATCTACATCGTGTCATCAAATGATTATTTGCTTAAGCTTCTTTAAAAATTACAAAGAAAAAAATTGATGGATTTCACAGATTTGAACTGTGATGTGTCAATACGACAAAAGGTTTCATTTGAAACTAGATTGTTTTGTTAATTTATTGTACTTAAAGGTTTACTTTCAAGATTAAAAAATCTTGTTTCTGGCACCATGTTTTTTTCAAAACTGGACCTTACTTTTGTTTAGCTTATTTGGCTAAATTTAAATGGGAATTTGCTCTAATTTAAATGTAAAAAATCTCTTAAGAGGTCTAAATAAATGAAAATTATGAAACGGGTAGGCTTATGTGCAGGTGTTGCCCTAGCTGTTGCTTACCAGTCTGCCAGCGCAGCGGAACTAACTGGCGCTTGTTATGACTATGCTTCACGAGAACCCACCTCAGCTGTAAAGCTTGATGGTCAAGCGATAGGAATGGTTGTTGCTAACAATGTGGTAAGCACAGCGCTGGGCGTTTCTGGTTTTTCAATACTAGAAGGTTTGTATCCAATTGTTTATGGTTCAATAACCGGGGGATTTGTCAAAGAAACCACAGACGGGGCAGATCCAGAGCTTGTTGGTTGTTTGCAGCAATTTAATAATAGAATTTCTGATCTAGAATCGGCCTTTATTGAAGCTGATCTTAATACACTAAATCAAATTTTATCAGATTCAAAACGAGAAATTATTGATTTAGGTAATTTGTATTACCATGATGAAGTTGCAGACGCCTATCAAGGGCTGGCAGTAAAATTAGGGGCCACAATAAAAAATACACTGGATGAAGTGAATGCAGAAAACCCAAAGATTTTGAAGTCTAAGTATAACTCTTTGGTTTACAATGTTGCGCCAGCTTTTGTTTCCATTATTCAAATGGAACTCTTACACAGAAGAGAATTTAATCGTTTCTGTTTTAATCAGGAAAATTATCCAACCTGGAATGGTATAGATAGCGATGAACTCGTTGACCCTGAACTGTTAGAAACAATTAAGTATGACACTTCTGAATTTATTGACTCTTATTTAACTGCCCCAGAAGGTTCCGTAGCGAATTGTAATGCAGACTATAATACTTTCTTAACTTTTGACCGGGTAATCGGTGACGAGTTTGACTCATACAAAGCGGTACTGGAAATGCTTGGTATTTTCATTACTGAAAGTACAAAAATACCGGGTATGATTTCTGCAGCTGTAGATGTGTATAATTCAGAATTGGGCGCCTACAGAGAACTAATGCTAACCGAGTGTGATAAAAATAAATATTCAGATGATTATTATGGCCACTCTTATACTGCTGAGGGTTCAAGCTTATGTGAGGGCGCCCGAGAACACCATTTAGCAGATATTACTCCTGAGGGGGTATATGCTAGTGATGATAAATATCCAGATGAAGCAGAAAGAAACCATATTCTTCATAATTTGGCAGCGGTTGTAGACTCTTGGGACTGGTATAGTCACGTCACTCCGGAAGGCGTGGCCCAGCTAGATGAAGATACAATGCGACTCTATGAGGCTTTTTCAGTACCAACTTATAGTGGTGTGAGACTGAAACACTTAGATACCGATTTATGTGTCGGTTCAGATGCAAAAGCACAGTATACTTGCGATATCAGTAAAAATGTTTTTATGTTCCGTCCATTTGAAGATGGTTTTAAAATAACTCGGATATCTGATAACAGGAATTTTAAAGACAAAGGTGAAGACTCTGATGGCTTCGTTATTCGGTCTGGAGAAGGGTTGGACTCCAAGTGGATAGCCGAAAAAGAAGGTGCTTGGGGCTTAGACCCTTATCCTAATTTTATTAATGCGAGTACAGGAAGATGTTTAGCACTTGATGATAATGCCAGCCTCACAGCGGTTGATTGTGATGAAATTGAGGGTGATTTTTGGGAGGTTGATGGAGTCGATATCCCTGATACCCATTCCTTAGTCAGTATGCGACATACCGGAGAGGGAAAGTGCATTAACAATGCTGGTGCAACTGTAAGCTGTGATATAGACTCGGTTATCTATCAAATTCTTCCATACAACGGCGGCTATCGTGTGTCACACAATGGATTGAATTTGATAAATATGGAAGGTTCTGGGATCTTATTTTCCCCTGCGATAGGAGATATTGCTACTTGGGATTTTTCAGACTGGAATAGTGATGGTGTTTTTAAACTGCAAAATCGATATACCGGACAGTGCCTTGATTACCAGAGTGGAAGTCTAGTTGCAGCTAGCTGTCATCTTGATACAGCAGTAAGTGAATTGTTTGCATTTGATATTGTAGATTTACCCAATTCCTCAAATGCCGAGAGAATCTATCTAAAGGATAATACATCGACTGTTGGTCGTTGTATGGGTAAAAGATATACTGCAAACGCGGGCACGGGTCAGACTGCCTATTTCAATGGATCGTGTAGTCTAACAGACATGGCACTCGTAAAATATAATGGCGGTTACATGATCTATGATATCACTAATGACGAGTATATCGAAGACAGTAACGATACCGATCTTCGTAAATACGAACAGTTAGTACCAAGCGGTGTGCCGAGTGATTCTACGACCTGGGATTTCCTTGGTCCATATAACTATTCTGGGGTTAACTATTTCAGTATTAGGAATAGAGCTACTGGTGAATGCCTGAAAACAGTAAAACTGAGTACTAATAGTGGTGTTGGGGCTCTTTCAAAAGGAGACTGTAGTGATACTACTGCGTCAAGAATTTGGACCCTCTATGATATTGGAGAGTAAGAACTAAACAGCTCTAATAAAAACGCCCGCTTTAGTGGGCGTTTTTATAGATAGGATTGTCTGGAATTTTATCTGGTCTTGGTTTCGGATTATAAGTGCAATTAGTACGGGAGGGCTTAGTTGATAGAATCGTCACCTCTCGCAACCAAGAGATCGGCGCTGATGAGCTGCTATCAACTGAGTGAGAATCAGCGATACCAGATTTACAGTCCAAGAAAAGCTGGACACTCCCAGAAAGTAATAGCAAACCTCTTGATGGGGTACCCTCTGACGATCGGTTGAGAGCTATGAGGCAATACTGGATTGCGAGGATATCGCCTAGGGCAAGCACACAAGTTTGAGGAGCTAAGAAGCCTGCAAGCGGATAAGGCACGGAAAGTGATTGGTGTTGTGTGGCAACAAATAGGCAGCCTAACTCGGAAAGAGTTAAATCTTCAGCAGACAGCCATCTATTTAAAGAGATATAACGGTGTATCGTTACATCAGGAGAGGATCTACCAGTTGATTTATTTAGACCATAAAAATGGTGGATACTTATTTTATGGCAAGTAATGTAGAACTGCGTGCCTGCTTACATTAACGAGAGCACTCGGGTACTTCGGTATAGTAGCCTCATTCCCAGACCTCTTTCCAGTTGGGTTACCGTTTGGCTTTGCCGGTCTAGTACGTGACAGGCTATTAGCCACTGCCGTAAAACTGCACATTTTAACAACAGCTAGAAATACTTGCATATCTTCTAGTTAGGGTTTCATTGTTTAATTCTTCTAAACACTAATTTAACTTTATGGCTGTTTATCAAAAGGCGGTGTCTGGGGCACTATGCTTGCAGAAAGTTAATACTTAATTATCGTGAAGAGGAATCTGATTTGAATAAGGCATTAATTGAGAAAACTGTAATAGCCAGCGAGCGTTGGAAGTCATTTTTCAACCAAGGAAATGCAGAAGGCTGCGCTTCTATGTACGAAAAAGATGCGCAAATGATGGCCAAGCCATTTGGGCTATTCCAGGGGCGGGAGCAGATACAGGCTTTTTGGGAAAACCTTGTGGCTCAGGGGTTCTCGGATGTGACTTATCTGGATACAAAAATCGAGGCAGTAGATGACACTTCAACCGTACTTTCCAGCAACTGGAGAATGAATAACGCGCAAGGGGTAATTACACGAGAGCTCTGGGTTCTCCAGGAGGACGGTACTATGCGCCTGCGTGAGGACCATTTTGAAGCCTTGGACAAAAATGCGAAGTGAAAGGATATAACATGAACGAATATTGGAATAGTTTTACCCGGGAAAAAACTGACGAACAGTACAATCCGACTCTGTGGAATCATCGTTTGCCGCCAGAAAAATTGTTACCAGCTCATGTAGAATTCACAGAGAGTCACAGCTCCAATTACCGACAGGCGATCAAAGGTGGACTGCAAACAGTTAGTTTTGGGGAAGGGGAATTTTCAGGTTCAATGGATATTTTTAGGCCTGAGAATGTTGCTGAAGATGCACCCATAGTCATTTATATCCATGGAGGTTGGTGGCAATGGTTCTCAAAAGAGCAGTTTTCCTTTCTGGCTGAGCCTTTTAATAGAAAAGGGATTGCTGTTTATATGCCTGGTTATCGTATGGCCCAGGATTGGAATAATGGCGTGCCTATGGAGTCCATAGTAAAACAGACACAGTATGCAATGGCTAAGGTACTTAAGGAGGCAGAGCTAAGAGGTACGCCTGCAGTTTACCTGATGGGGCACTCGGCAGGTGGTCAGTTAGTTGGGATGTTACATCAGACAGATTGGAGCCAGTTTGATATTTCAAAATCTACGCAGGATAAGTTCAAAGGCGCATTTTCTCTGGCTGGGCTTTTCGATATCCGTCCACTGGTGAATAGCTTTGTCAATGACACGATTAATATGTCAATGGAGTCGGCGGAGAAGGTAAGCCCACAGTTAATGCCGCTAAGTGAAGGTAGAAAGCTCTGTCCACTACATTTGATAGTACCTGAATTTGATACCCCTGAGTTTTTTCGTCAGACAAAGGAGTACCAAGAAAAGCTATTAAAGTCCGGAAATCCCTGTCATTTTATCATTGCAAATAATCGTGATCATCTTGATTTGCTTGAAAGATTAGTTGTCGAAGATGATGAAGTGCTAAGTTATCTCTTGAATCATATTTTGGTTTAGTGCTAAAACTAGGGCATGGCAAGTAATGTCTATGTCCTCCTGTCTAAACAGTATTTAAAGTTTTGAAATAAATTGTAGATAAATCCTAGGTGGGGTGTCTTTTAAATAAATAGCTTAATTTTTCTAACTTGGTTTCAAGTAATAAAGATAAGCCTCTATTGACAACCAAGTTGTATGGCTCAGAGTTTGTCTGTTTTTTTAATATAGAAATACTGTGCTCAGCTTTAACAAGCTTTTAATTCTTTAGTAACCTGTTTTTGATATTGAATTTTTATCCAAGCCTTTGGTTTAGGTTTTTCTGATTCCTGTGCTAAATTTTTGTGTGAATAAATTATGTGGATAAAAGAGTAGAGAGCCGCGAATGGACGCTTATCAGTTTGACCAAGATTAAGTCGGATTGATGATTAGTGTTTTGTGCTGTCTTTTCTATAAATATCTATAAGTATCAATATATAAAATAAAGGAATCAGTGTGAGCGCTGCCAAGTGCAATGCTATTACATCGTTTTCTTTGCTGGATGGGCTCACTGAAAATACAATTATCTCCAGGATAAAAAACAAGATAAACAATAGATGTTTATCCAGCTTAGATATGGATTTAAACACCTTGGAACCAAGCAGCCAGTAACGCCAGGATTTGTATTTTAAAGCATCAAAAAGGTAGTAGAGGCCACAAGTTAAGCTCACCAAAGTTGTGAGTAGTAGCTCAAATACCCAGGCCGGGGGCTTGCCAGGGGCTGGGGGCCAAACGTTGGTCACGCCGAACTCGGTAAAGGAAAGAATGGCAAATAGTCCGGTAGTCAATAGAACGATAGGGAACCGAAAAACTAATATGACCATGCAAATTGCGGCAGAGACTTCGAAAACCCTTTGAATGGGCATAAAAATATTGGCATGCTCTGCAACCCAGGCTAATGCGTTGCGAAACCATAACGGGGTGTTTCCGTATTCTACATAGGATTTCACCAGCCCCCTATAGCCCTCTACGGTAAACCAGTTCAGTAAGCTGTCTTCATAAACCTGGAAAATCAACATAACACCTATGGTGATGGTGAACAGGTTAATCCAACGCCCTACCAGTAGGTTGGATTGTTCTGTCTGTAAGACTATGCGATATCGGTCTAAAAATTTTGAAAGTATTGCTAGGGCGGCAATGGTGATACTGGATAAAAGGCTGGCTAGAAGTATGTGATTGCCACCGTTACGCGACATCAAAAATATCGCGAACAGCACGCTAGATGCCACAATCACCCAGAGGCACCAGGACAAAAAGCTTATATCGGGTGCCTGAATACTGCCCAATAGACGCTGGTGATAGGGCGTTGGATGAGATAAGGCTTGATCGGATGGTTTCTGAATATTTGGGGTGAGGCTATAGTTGCTTACCGCTAAGACTAATGCATATAAAGCCGGTGATAAAAACTCAAAGAACCAGCTATTTTCGCCCATATAAGTAAAGCCCCATAATACTATGAAGCTCACAAACATGAGTAGGGCGCCTAGGGTCATTAATACCCGCAATATTAAGAGTACCGCGGCAAGTAGAATGACAAAATGCAGTGAGTAAGTCAGGCTAGTGATGTGCGGGGTGAAAAATATGGCTAAAGATTGAATAGCTGCGGGGACTTCTTCCGTTCGAATAAGCTGCTCTAATACGGCTGCAAAGGCCTGCGGAGCCATCTCGCCATTCAGGTAGCGCATAATTACCAGTTGGATACAAGCGGCGCCTAAAAAAAGGCTTATCATGGCTAGCCATGCAGTTGGCGAGGTTGCCGCTTTTGTTTGGCTAGTATCTAAAGTTTGGCTGGAATTGTGCATAAACCCAGCCTAGTTGAATTCGACCCCCATAGATCAATCCTTGTGCCAAAAAAAGTTCGCTATTTCAGCGTGTTTTCATCCAAGTTGTTGTCTTTATCGGCAATAGGAAAGCGTGGATAACTTCAGGCTAGGGCTGGCCAGGCATATGCGGGGTGAGTGTATATAAGAAATACACTAACAATATTTTCTACTGACCATGGCATAGAAATGCTGTTGCCAATAATAATGATATTGAAAGTTTGCTAGCTGAATGAGTGTGTTAAAAAACTCTGCAGAAGATCTATACAGTCCTCTCGTTGTTGTTTACTGGTATTGGCAAACCCTAATACCAGGCCATGGTTCAATGATTTATCGGGGTAGAAAAAAGAAAGTGGCGTGCTACCGAAGCGGTGCTGGGCTAATTGCTTTGACAGTTCTAGGTCATTCCTGCCGGGCGTGGCGAGTACCAAGTGCATTCCGGCACTACTTGCGATGAGTTGCGCCTGGGGTTCAAGTTTATCTCGTGCCAAGTCGCAAAAATGCAGCCATTTTTCCCGATAGTTGATGCGCATTTTGCGCAGGTGTCGTACGAAGTGTCCCTCGTCAATAAAGTCGGCAACAACCGCCTGGGCAAGTAGGGGGGAGTGGCCGGAGAGTATTTCCTTTGCCCGAGCAAATGCCTGTACAAAGGGTTTGGGAACGATCATGTAACCTAAACGAAGGCCGGGCTGCAGGCTTTTACTGAAGCTGCCCATATAGATAACCGGGGTATGCTCTGCCATTCCCTGGAGAGCGGCGACAGGTTTGTGCTTAAAGGAAAATTCGCTGTCATAGTCATCCTCTAAAATCCAGCATCGCGTCTTGCTGGCCCAGTCCAACAGCTTTAGCCGTTCACTGGCAGGCATGACTCCGCCCATGGGGTACTGATGGGTTGGCGTGGTGTAGAGGACTTTGCCGTGCAGTTGGCTTTTGATCAGTGCATCCACGTCTAAATAGCCGCTTTGCAATTCGGCCAATGCCAACTTGGCGCCGCAGGCTTGAAACACCCAGCGGGCGCGGCGGTAGCCAGGGTTTTCCATGATGGCGGTATCGCCGGGGCTTAGTAGCACTTGTGCGCACAGGCTCAAGGCTTCCTGGGCGCCATTGGTTATGATGATCTGGCTTTCATCACAGAGCACTCCGCGGCAGCTGCGCAGGTATTCTGCCAGTGCCTGGCGTAAGGGTGGATGGCCCTGGCTGTGCCCATAACCAAGCAGTGGAAACCTATCTTTGTGGCGCCTGTAGAGTCTGGACCAAATAGCTAAAGGAAAGGCATTGAGATCCGGTATACCCGGTGAAAAAGGTAGAGATACACCGCTGTCGGTTTTAAATGCCGTGGCAGTCTGCAGCTTTTGGCCAAGGGCTGAGAGCCCTGGTAAGGGAGCTGTACCATCGGATTCTTGGGAATACCATGCCTGGTGCTGCATTTTCTGTACGTAAGCGGGTAGGGCGCTAGATACAAAAACGCCCTGTCCGACACGGCTGGTAACAAAGCCCTCTGCTTTGAGCTGCTCTAACACCAGTGTGACCGTATTGCGGCTGATATTCAGGGTGGAGGATAGTCTACGAGAGGAGGGGAGCTTGCTCCCTGCTGCGAGACGGCCGCTGCAAATCCACTCCACCAGGTTGCGGTATAGCTGGCTTTGTAACGGTTGCCTGGGGTCCAGGGTTAAGTCGGCAAAATCGGGGCTTCTCAAACTGGCACCATTAACTGATTAAAACTGGATCTAATCAGAGTACCAGCAACTCCCTATATTGGCGATATCTGTTGTTGATAAATCGTTGTGGGAGTTTTTAAGAATGGTAGTTTCAGATTCCGCAAAGATTGAACTGCCGGTAACTGCGAAAAGCCGGGTGCGCCGTGCTGCCAAGAGGGCCAGTTATCGCCGCGAGGATATTTATCGTTTGGTCGATGAACTGAAGCTGGGGCATATTGGTTTTACCCAGGATGGTGAAGTGATTGTTATTCCCATGACGGTATGGCGCCATGGGGACTTTTTGTATTTTCATGTGCTCAATAAAAGCCGCTTGCAGAAATTACTGGATTCGGGGCAGCAGGTGTGTATTTCCTTTGCCCACTATGACGAATGGGTCCTGGCTAAATCCGCCTTTCATCACAGTGCCAACTATCGCTCGGCAGTTTTGTTTTGCCGCGGTGCGCGGGTGCAGGACCCAGAGGAGTTTGATGCGGTTTTCAAGTCTATTATCGAAGATATCGAGCCCGGCCGCTGGAACCAGGTGCGCGCTCCAAACCCTCAGGAGCGCAAGGGTACGGCCCTGATGCGCCTGACCATAGAGGAAGGTTCTTTTAAGAGTCGCACAGGGGCGCCATCAGACAATAAAGAAGATCTCGATTTACCGGTTTGGAGTGGCACTAAGCCCGCCTGCCCGTTTAGATAGCATCAGCCTCTTCAGGAGTTTTGTTGGTGAGGTTGATAATGGCAAGCATATCTTCGTTGTCTTTATCCATACCCACTTCAGTAAAACCAAAACTGGAATAAAAGTCTTTAGCCACTGGGTTTTTAGGGTTGTAGCAGATTTCTATTTGCTCGATATTGGGTGTTTGCCGGATTTCTTGTAGGGCTAGCTGAAGCGCAGCCCTACCTATCCCCTTCCCCTGCTGATTCTGGTCAACCATAAATCTCCAAATGGAAATTTTTTCACGGCTCTCTTTCACCCACATAAGAAAACCAACGGGCTTTTCTCCCGTATAAATCGCACGGGTTTCATACCCTGAATTGAACTGTGCCTCCACCAGTGACCACATATTGCAGGCGACGTATTCTTGCTGCGCTTCGGCGACATCCAGATCGCAGACCGCCTCATAGTTATTCTGGGTTATAGGTTGTAAAGATGTACGCATTGTTGAGTTCTACATTTCCATTGCTTTAAAGTTTGGGTGTGCTTTAAAACGCAGTTTATTTTTTAAGAACCTTTAACGCCACCTGTAAAATTTCTTGCTCGCTGCTTTCAATATTCGGCCTCACCCCCTGACCCTCCCAGTTAACCAGTTCCTTAGATAAAGTCGAAACCGGGCGACTAGAGGGAATTCCAATTTCAAAGCTAAATGGCAGGGTCTGAGGCGCATCCATCATATGGGCTCCGCCGGCGCTGGCACTACCGATAATAGTGGCTCTACCCAGTTGTTGCAGCGAGAAGGCGATGCTTTCTGATGCGGAGAAGGAGCGCCCATTGATCAGTACTACCATGGGTCTCTGGGTGCCATAGGCTGGCCAAGGAAGTTCTTTGATGCGTTCAGGGGAATGTTGCTTCTCTCTGGTTTCAATGACATATGGTAGGGGGTTAGTGGGGTCCACAAAGGATTCGAGGATGGCAGTGGCTGTATCACTATCACCTCCGCCATTATTGCGCAGGTCCAATATCAGACCGTCACTGTGTTGCAACAGGGTAAATGCCGCGGCCAGGCTTTGCCGGGCATTTTCAAAAGTGTGGAATGAAGAGAGTTTGAAGTAGGCAATGTTACCGGGCAATAACTCTAGTTTCTTTACACCATAGTTGTTCTTGGGCGCCTCGGCCCGCCACTGTGCTATCCAGTTGTTGGAATCTTCATTAGGGCTTACCGGCTCCAAATAGAAGTGCTTGTCTCCGGACAGTGTTCGGATTTTCTCGGTAATTAGCTTGGCAAAATTTTCGGAGTCCCGACAAAGGCGCAGAGCTTCAGGGCTACTGGCCATCTCAGATAACGCCAGGGAAACACTCTGGGCTTTATCTGCGAGTACATAAGTTTCTGCAATAGCGCTAGCGGCGGATTGGATAACTACGGTGGGATTAAACCGGCAATCCTCATCGTTGTCACTTGCGTAAGTCGCTGAAGAGATGGTGTGGCATAGGGCCAGGCTGAAGGCGGCAATCAGTTTCATGGTTTTTTATTCTCCTTGGCAGTGCACTGCTGAATGCGATCGAGATAGGGGTGTTCCTGCAGAGCGGCAATCGCCTCTTCGGCGAGTGCTGTTAGAGGTGTAGACAGTTGCCGATTTAATGAACGTTCCGCTTCAACGGTGGCTTGCCAGTGGACTTCAAGCTTTGGTAGTAAGCGCTGGCCTTTACGGCTGAGACGGACCTTGCGCTGGCGTGCATCCTCCCCGGTGAGGATTTCTAATAATCCCTGCTGGACCATATCTCTGACCGTCTGGCTGACCGCCGGCTGGGAGATTGCGGCACTGGCCGCTATTTCATTGATGGTGACCGGGCTCTTGTGGGTAAGGGCTCGCATCACCGGTGTATAGCGCGGCTTGTAGTTTTTAATACCGCAGGTGCGGTAACTATCTGCGACATCGCCATCCAGTAATTCGATTAAATGCCTGAGGCGAGTACCCAGCTGGCTGTATTTCATAGTGTTGAATTTATATAAGTGCTTATATAAATGATTGTAGAGTATCTCCCTACGCTGTGGCATTTCCTCAACCTCCTGTGAACCCGTTAACCCTTCGCTTGATCGCGGATACACGGTTTTAGGTTGCCCGCGAATGCCAAGCCTTTCCAATCACCACACAATGAAACCGAAATTTAACATTTGTTTCATCGAAATTTAGGAATTCCCCGCCACTCTTTGCGCCGCTTAATCCGTATCAGGCAACTGGGAATAACGACGATGAAACAATTTGGCTTGGCTGCTCTGGCAGCCCTGGGTCTTCCACTGATGGCTGCAGAGGTCCAAGCCAGCGACCTCATTATCTCGGAGTACATTGAGGGCAGTGGTAACAATAAAGCGCTGGAAATTTTTAATGGCGGTGAAACTGCGATTGATCTGAGTGATTACGCCATCCAGCTTTTTTTCAATGGTTCCGATAGCGCCTCCGCGAACATTGCTTTGAGTGGTACCCTGCAGGGCGGTGCGGTATTTGTACTGGCCCATGGCAGTGCCGATACGGTGTTGCTGGATCAGGCCGACCAGATTTACACCAGTGGCCTGTTTAATGGTGACGATGTAGTAGCACTTGTAGGTCCCAATGGTTTTGTCGATGTGATCGGCCAAATTGGTACTGACCCCGGCAGCCAGTGGGGCAATAGCAGCCTCGGCACACAAAACCAAACCCTGGTACGCAATCTGGATGTGCAGACAGGCCGCTCCGATGGCAACAGCACCTTCGATCCCGCTCTGGAGTGGTCCAGTGAGGGGTTGAATAATTTTGATCACCTGGGCTGGCACGGCGCCGATGGTGGCAATGGAGATGGTGACGGTAATGGCGGTATCGAGCTGGGGGCCTGTGGCGATGCAGCAACCTTAATCAGCCAGATTCAGGGCAGCGGCACCGCGAGTGCGCTTGAAGGCGAGCGCCACGAAATTGAGGCGGTGGTTGTCGGCAATTTCCAAGATCCCAATACCGGCCTGGCTGGTTTCTTCCTACAGGAAGAGGACAGCGATCAGGATGGCGTGGATGCGACTTCAGAAGGACTGTTTGTACACGACAATGGCTTCGGTGTGAGTGTGCAAGTTGGCGACCTGGTGCGCGTGGGGGGTATCGTCGATGAGTTTTTTGATTTCACAGAGTTGAATCAGATCGATGGTGTCAGCATTTGTGGAAGCGGCTATCAGGTAACGGCGGCTAATGTACAGATGCCGTTTGGCTCTGTGGCAGAGCAGGAGCAGCTCGAAGGGATGTTGGTTGAATTCCCACAGAGCCTCACCGTTAACGGTCATTACAACCTGGGCCGCTATGGCGAAGTGATCCTGTCCAACGGCCGCCTGTATATCCCCACCCACAATAATATGCCGGGCGCCGCAGCGGCGGCTCAAGTGGAAGCCAACGCACTCAACCAGATTATTCTGGACGATGGTTCCACAGTGCAAAACCCCGAGACAATGCCTTATCCGGCCTCGGGTCTCAGCGCTTCTAACACCTTGCGCAGTGGCGATACTCTGGAGGGCCTTACCGGAGTGATGGGGTACGGCTTTGGTGCCTACCGTGTTCACCCTGTGGAAGTCCCCCAATTTACCCCGGTCAATCTACGCGATGAAGCGCCCATCTTACCGGGTGATGGCAGCCTGCGTGTTGCCAGCTTTAACGTGCTGAATTACTTCAATGGTGACGGCAACGGAGGTGGCTTTCCCACTTCGCGCGGTGCCGATACTTTGGAAGAATTTGAGCGCCAAAGAGAGAAAATTATTTCTGCAATCCTGCGTATGGAAGCCGATATTGTCGGCTTGATGGAACTGGAAAATGACGGCTACGGTGTCGATAGTGCCATCCAGGATCTGGTCAATGGGCTCAATGCTACAGCATCAGGACAGAGCTACCGGTTTGTGCAGCCGGACCTCACGCAGCTGGGTAGTGATGAAATCGCCGTGGGCATGATTTACCGCAGCGACCGTGTTATGCCGATTGGCAGCGCCGTTACTCTGCAGGATTATCCTTTTGATGACGGTAACCGCCAGCCGCTGTTACAGGCATTTGCCGAACTCTCCTCCGGTGAGCGTCTCGCCGTGGTGGTGAACCACTTTAAATCCAAGGGAAGTTGTCCAAATGATGGCAGCCTGAACAGCGATCAGGGGGATGGCCAGGGCTGCTGGAATGCTCTGCGTACTCAGGCTGCCGATGCCCTGGTGAGTTGGGTTGAGAATGACCCCACCGGAACTGGAGTTGACCGTGTTTTAGTGCTGGGCGACCTCAACAGCTACGCCATGGAAAACCCAATTACGGCTCTTGAAGGGGTGGGTTATACCGACCTTCTGGAATGGTACGGAGCGGGACAGGCTTATTCCTATGTCTATGACGGCCAGTCTGGCTACCTGGATCATGCGCTGGCCAGCCCTTCACTGGCTCCGTTGGTTACTGCCGCTGTGGACTGGCATATCAATGCCGATGAACCGCGAGTGCTGGATTACAACCTTGAACACAAGAGCCTAGAGCAGCAGGAAAACCTCTACTCTACAGGCCCCTTCCGTGCATCCGATCACGATCCCTTAATTGTTGAGCTGGATCTGAGTGCAGATAACCTAGCGCCCACGGCAGAATTCAGCTGGGAGTCTGAAGGGTTGTTGATTAATTTTATCGATAACAGCACTGATGCAGATGGTGAGCTGTTGAGCTGGTCCTGGGATTTCGGCGACGGTGTAACCAGTAGCGAGCAAAACCCCAGCCACACTTTCGATGTGCCGGGTAATTACTTGGTACGTTTGCAGGTAAAAGACGATCGCGGTGCGGTATCCACACAAGAACAGATTGTTGAAGTGATGGATGATACGATTTCATTGCAGGCCAACTTTAAACTCCATCGCTTTTTCCGTTGGGTATGGGTAGAAGATCGCAGCCAATACAGTGGTGATAATAAACTGCAATACCACTGGGATTTTGGGGATGGAGTGCAGCGCAACGGTCGTTGGGCGTTACATCGCTACGCACAAACGGGTAATTACGAAATTACCCTCACAGTGACTGATGGTGAGGACGCTGAAGACAGCGCCTCTCAAGTAGTAAAAATTTCCTGGCCAAGATGATATATGTCAATTTTTGATTAATAATAAATATTCTGGTTGCCCTGGCGCTGGGGTTTTGAATTCCCTGTCGTCGCTTCACCAGGATTCTTTGAGTTGATAGCTTTTCCCTAGAAGCGAATGGCCGCACCCTGGTGGTGCGGTCTTTTTTATTTCGCACTCCTTAAAAAATTAATTGCCCCCATTTGTTTTTAAGCTGATGACCCCCTTTGGGAGAAAGAAGGACCATACTAGGTTCTGTCTTGTTGGGTTACAGGGGCGCCCCTTTATGTCGTGTGCATTCAAAAGTCTCGTAGGTTTAAGCCTGGAGTGGACTGGCACCCATTATTCCGAGGTGGGGGATTTCCCTGATCTCTCCACCTATATTGTCAGTTATGAGTCAGAATCCAACTGCTATATCACTGCCGGTGGTAAGCTGGTATGTGAAGCCAGTTACTCGTACGCGCCTATGGGAGTACGCATGGCAGCACTGGTTTATCGGCCGAATATCTACCAGGGCCGACGTGGAGTTGTTCTTTACGCCATGTTGGATTTTGACTTGATGATGGATCGCGCAGTTATTATGCATAACGATCAACCCCTCGCGCTGGCCAATGGCAGTTTTCGGGTGGTGGAGACGCCGGAAAAACCCGTCGTTGGTTAGGGGAGAATTAAATTAAAATATCGGGAGAGCTTGGTATGGATAATCATGAAAAAATTAATTATGTAGAGTTCCCATCTAAGAGTCTGGCAAAGACCAAGACTTTTTTCACTGAGGCCTTTGGCTGGGAATTTACAGATTATGGACCCGAGTACTCCGCTTTCTCCGGCGCAGGCTTGGACGGTGGCTTTTTCCAGGCGGATATGCACAGCTCAGCAGTGAATGGTGCCGCGTTGGTAGTACTTTATAGTTCTGACCTGGAAGATACGTTACAAAAAGTCGAGCGGTGCGGTGCTAAGGTGGTCAAACCTATTTTTTCTTTCCCCGGAGGAAGGCGCTTTCATTTTGCCGAGCCCAGCGGCAATGAATTTGCGGTTTGGTCAGATATCGGAGAGAAACAGTAATTTTAGGTTGCACCAATAAAAAAGCCCCCGTGGGGGCTTATTAATTTTTGCTAAGAAATTTTCGCTGAGCCCTCAAGCTGATAATTCAGTTTGTTTCTCATCGGCTAATTAAGCGCTAATAGATATATACTGCTCCGCTAGAGTATGCTGAATTATCTTGCTGATTGCCGCCGATGCCCGTGGCGCCACTATCTTCTTGAAAGGCCCCTACCGCTAAGGTCTGGCCATCTGCGCTGAGGCTGATATTACCAAAACTAAAATAGTCTCCCTTTTCGGTATTACTGGCTTTTAGGTAGGCCTTCTGTTGCCAGTTGTCCTCACTTCGGGCGAAGATATACACGGCACCAGACCAATCTGCACTATTATCGCCTTCATCGCCATTAATGCCAATGGCACTGCTACCCTCCCGAATGGCTCCTACCGCTAGGGACTGGCCATCGGCGCTAAGACTGAGAGATCCACCAAATCGGTCATAAGAATTTGTATTACTTGCCTTAATATAAGCCTGTTGCTGCCAAGTATCGTTGTTGCGAATAAAAATATAAGCTGCGCCAGCACCCGTTGCCTGGTTGTTATTTGCATCGCCATTAATACCGGAAGCATTGCTACTCTCAGCTGTAGCTCCTATGGCCAGGACCTTGCCGTCTGCGCTTAAACTGAGTGAAGAACCAAAATAATCACCTTCATCAGTGTTACTAGCTTTTATGTAAGCCTGTTGTTGCCAGTCGGTGTCACTGCGGGCAAAGATATACACCGCACCAGAATTATATGTGCGATTGTTACTTTGATCGTTGTTAATACCGGTAGCACTGCTATTTTCATTTGGTGCGCCCACTCCGAGTATCTGGCCATCGGCACTGAGGCCGACAGTATAACCAAAAAGGTCATTTTCATCGCTATTGCTAGCCTTTATGTAGGCCTGCTGTTGCCAGGTGCCTTTATCTCGGGTGAAGATATAGACTGCTCCGCTATCCTCTCTTGAAGCCCCAACAGCTAAAGTTTGGCCATCGCTACTAAAGCTGAGTGAATCACCGAAGTTTTCAGAGGCATCTGTATCACTGGCTTTAAGGTAGGCTTGTTGCTGCCAGTCATCTTCATTGCGGGCGAAGATATAAACACCACTATCAGTACCTACTGCGAGAGTCTGGCCATCGGCATTCAGACTGAGTTCTGAACCAAAATACTCCCACTTTCTATTGTTGTTGGCTTTAAGGTAGGCCTGCTGTTGCCAGCCGCTTTCACTGAGAGTAAATATATACACCGCACCGGATTCATCTGCATCATTATTGCTTCCATCTCCATTAACACCTGTGGTGTTGCTATCCTCTCGAGGTGCCCCTATTGCTAGGGTCTGGCCATCAGCACTAAGGCTGATTGCTTTGCCGAAATCATCGTGGGCATCTGTATTACTCGCTTTGAAATAGCCAATGCTTCCTGTCAGTAAAAAATCGTCAACAGAAAGTATCGTTGAATCACTACATCTTTCTTGAGATCCCTCACCGTTGCAGGCCTGTAGAATATATTGCGCATTAGTTCGGGAATAGAGTGCTGTTTCTAGTTTGAGTGTTAGGGATTCATTACCTTGGGGAATATATTCAGCAACCCGTCTAAAACCGGAAACCCCATCGGGGTTTTCCAGTAAATGATAGTGGCTAGCATTTTCAGCATCAATCCACGCGAAGCGGAACTTCTTTATTGCCTCAAAACTTAAAGCAATTAGCTTTACTTGCTCTGGTGCAATAGAGGTGTCACCTCCATTTGAGGGATCTTCTGTTGCCGGTGGAGTACCGTCTCCTGTTGAAGGGGTACTTGCTACCGGTGGATTTTTTTCAGCAGTATCGCCGGTGCTACTGCTACCAGATCCGCCACCGCTACAACCGGATAGGAGTAAGGCAATTAGGGAGATCTTTATAATTTTTCTGTTCATAACTTTTAACCGGTTATCTTTGGCGCCTGATTATGCAGTTTGAATCTATAGGAATTCAAATGTTACTTTCTATAATTTTTATATTTTCAAAAAAATTTTTTTAATTGGCGGGCTTCTATAGATTATTTTTTCGAGAATTGAAAATTTTGCACTTTTGTGCCACTTGCTGTTTGGATGTTTTTTAAGAATTCTGTACCAAAAGGAAGGGTGTATTTTTGCAGTTTTCAGGATTTTTGATTTTATTTTTGTTTGGTGGGTGAGCTGGAGCGGCGATTTCTGCGGTTGTGGCTGATTTTTTTGAGCGGGTTGTGTTTACATGCTAGGGGCTGGTAGAGATATGAATAAATATAAAGTTACCACAAAGAAAAGAGCATCTTGTTAGATATTTTCAGCGGTAATTTTAGAGGGTTTAGGATGATGGTTTTTTCTGGCTTTAGTGGCAGGTTGGTGGTGTCAATAAGATATTTTGGATTTTAAAATGAGAATAAAGGGGGGTGGTGGCATTTCAGCTCCAGGCAGTCAGAGTTGAAGATAGTAAGAGCTAAATCAGGAACAGACGTTTCATTTAGCTAAATTGTATAGTAATGATTTTTTATTTTGATTGGATGTAGAGTAGCAGTAACAAGCGCTTAAACAATATTCAATAAAAAAGCCCCCGGTTTTATTCGGGGGCTTTTTTAAATCTAGATGAAAGAGTTTTAAGATTACACCTTAAACTCAGTATCCAGCTTCTTTTCCACCAGCTGCTTTTTTAATTTTGCATACTGGGGTACGCCGTTTTTGTAGGGGGGGTAGTCCTCGCCCTGAATTAACGGTAACAGGTACTCGCGTCCCGCCTCGGTAATGCCGAAGCCGTCTTCGCTAATATATTCTTTCGGCATAAATTTTTCGACGTTGGCCACTTCAGACAGCGGCGCTTCTGCGATAGACCAGCTGTACTCTTCACCTTCTGCACGAATAATTGCCGGCATAATCGCATTCTTGCCGGCTGCCGCCATTTCCACGGCGGCGCGACCGACTGCGTAGGCCTGCTCCACATCGGTGGCGGAGGCGATATGGCGGGCGGCGCGTTGCAGGTAGTCGGCCAGTGCCCAGTGGTATTTCAGGCCCAGCTCGCTTTTGATCATATTGGCGAGGGTTGGTGCCACACCGCCCAGCTGCTTGTGACCGAAGGCGTCGGTAGTGCCGGCATCGGCGAGGAAGGTGCCGTCTTCGTACTGGGCGCCCTCGGAGGCGACGATTACGCAGTAGCCTTTCTCGTCCACGGTCTTTTGCACCTTGGCCAAGAACTTCTCTTTATCGAAGGCCACTTCCGGGAACAGGATGATGTGCGGTGCATCGCCTTCTTCTTCCTGGGCCAGGGCGCCGGCGGCGGCAATCCAGCCCGCGTGACGACCCATCACTTCGAGGATAAAGACCTTGGTGGAGGTGGCGCACATGGAGGCTACGTCCATGGCCGCTTCCTTGGTTGAGACTGCAACGTATTTTGCTACGGAGCCGAAGCCGGGGCAGTTGTCGGTTAGCGGCAGATCGTTGTCGACCGTTTTGGGAATATGGATGGCCTGGATTGGATAACCCATGGTCTCAGACAGTTGCGAGACTTTCAGGCAGGTGTCAGCGGAGTCGCCGCCGCCGTTATAGAAGAAGTAGCCGATGTCGTGGGCCTTGAATACTTCGATCAGGCGCTCGTACTCTGCGCGGTTCTCTTCCAGGCTCTTCAGCTTGTAGCGACAGGAGCCAAAGGCGCCGGAGGGAGTGTGACGCAGTGCGGCGATGTCTTCCACACTTTCCTGGCTCACGTCGATCAGTTCCTCTCGCAATGCGCCGAGGATGCCGTTCAGCCCCGCATAGACTTTACCAATTTTGTCCTGGTTTTCACGGGCAGCTTCTATTACGCCGCAGGCGGAGGCATTGATTACGGCAGTCACACCACCGGACTGCGCGTAAAAGGCGTTCTTCTTCGACATGGTTATCCTGTTTTCATAGAGATCTTGGGAAGTGACCCGATCCGGTTGTCCGCCGGACGCTCTTCGGCGGCGCCAGTGGGGAACTCCGGGAGCTCGTATCGGGTGTCGGCCGTAGCTGGAAAATTCCTACCACCCTAACGGGGGTGAGGCCGATCTGTGCGGGGGCGGAGTCTAATGGAATAGCGAGTAAATTGCATGGCAAACGGGGCATTTGGCAATTACTGGCCTGTTTTGCCGTGGTAAGCTTGCGCCGCAACCCCCAGGAGTACAGATTTTCGCCATGCATATCCATATTCTCGGTATTTGCGGCACCTTTATGGGCAGCCTAGCCCAATTAGCGGTGGCCGAAGGACACCGGGTCACCGGTAGCGATGCCAATGTTTACCCCCCCATGAGCACTCAACTACAGCAGGTGGGTATTCAGATCACCGAGGGCTATGACCCGGCTCAGTTGGAGCCGGCCCCAGACCTGGTCATTATCGGCAATGCCATGTCCCGCGGTAATCCCGCCGTAGAAGCGGTACTTGAACAGGGGCTGGCCTATACATCCGGTGCCCAGTGGCTCTGTGACCATTTCCTCGGCGGGCGCTGGGTACTGGCAGTAGCGGGCACTCACGGCAAGACCACGACTGCCAGCATGTTGGCTTGGATTCTGGAAGCGGCGGATATGCAGCCCGGCTTCCTGATTGGCGGTGTACCCGGTAACTTCGGTGTTTCGGCGCGCCTAGGGGAGTCCCCTTTCTTTGTGGTGGAGGCAGATGAATACGATACCGCCTTCTTCGATAAGCGCTCTAAGTTTGTGCATTACCGCCCACGCACAGTGATTATCAACAATCTGGAGTTCGATCACGCCGATATCTTCGACGATTTGGCGGCGATCCAGCGGCAGTTTCATCATCTAGTTCGCACGGTGCCCGGCAACGGCCTGATTGTCAGCGCCGCAGAAGATAATGTGGAGCAGGTATTGCAGCAGGGTTGCTGGAGTGAAGTTCAGCGCTTTGCCAGTGAGGATCAGCCGGGAATCAGTGCCGGCGACTGGCGAGCGGTGGATATCGCCGCGGATGGCAGCAGTTTTACCGTGCTATTCGAGAGTGCCGAAGTGGCGCGCGTGGAGTGGGATCTCACCGGTATGCACAATGTGCGCAACGGTCTCGCCGCTATGGCTGCAGCTCGTCATGTGGGCGTGGTACCAGAGCTAAGCGCCTCTGCCCTTGGGCGTTTTCAAGGCGTAAAGCGCCGTATGGAATGCCTGGGCGAAGTGGCTGGTATCCGCGTTTACGATGATTTTGCTCACCACCCAACTGCGATCGAATCCACGCTTACGGGCCTCAGGGCCAAAGTGGGCAAGGACAAGATCATCGCCTTGATTGAACCCCGTTCCAACACCATGCGTATGGGCGTGCATCAGGGCCAGTTGGCCAGTGCCTGTAGCGGTGCGGATATGGTGTTGTGGTATCAGCCCCAAGGGATGAATTGGTCTCTGAATGAAGTTACTCACCACTCTCCGGTGCCGGCCAAGATTTTTGACACTATCGAGAATGGTGTGGAATCGGCACTGCAGCTCGCCGGCGAGGGCAGTCATATCGTGGTGATGAGTAACGGCGGCTTCGGTGGTATCCATCAGCGTTTGATTGGAGCCCTGGAGCAAAAATATAACTATTCGACCTGAATAGAGTCAGCATTTTAGTGATCGGGGAAGTGATCTTGCAGCAAGCCACATTTAATAAAACCGTTACCCTGGCCATGACTGGGGCTTCCGGGGCCCAATACGGCCTGCGTTTGTTGCAGTGCCTGCTCGCTTCTGGCGTGCGCGTCTGGCTGTTGATGTCTGAGGCGGCCCAGGTAGTGATCAATACAGAGACCGACCTGCAACTGCCTGAGGGCGACGATGACACACTGCAGGCTTTTCTCGCCGATCGCTTCGGCGCCCAGGAGGGCCAGTTGAAATTGTTTGGCAAGCGCGACTGGTTTTCGCCGGTGGCATCCGGCACTGGAGCGTCGGCCAGCATGGTGATCTGCCCGGCCAGCGGTGGCACTTTGTCGGCCGTTGCCTGTGGAGCCTCCAACAATCTGATTGAGCGCGCTGCGGATGTGGCGTTGAAGGAGCGCCGCCAGTTGATTTTGGTTCCGCGCGAGGCGCCATACTCGGAGATTCACCTGGAAAATATGCTCAAACTCACCCGCATGGGCGCGATGATTATGCCGGCCAGCCCCGGTTTTTATCAGAAGCCGCGCACGGTCGAAGACATAGTCGATTTTGTGGTGGCGAGACTGCTCGATCAGTTGGGCGTGGAACAAAAGTTGTTGCCGGCTTGGGGTGAGTAGGTCACAGGGAGATAAAAAATAGTGAAAGCGAGCATAACCATCCACTACTGTGTGCAGTGCAATTGGATGTTGCGGGCTACCTGGATGGCCCAGGAGTTGCTTCACACTTTTGCGGATGACCTACAACAGGTTGCATTACAACCCGGAACTGGAGGAGTATTCGAAATCCGCATTGGTGAAAATTTGATCTGGGAGCGCAAGCGCGATGGCGGTTTTCCCGGAGC
Source organism: Microbulbifer mixtoriginis (SeqCode) (assembly GCF_052466865.1). Classification (NCBI taxonomy): domain Bacteria; kingdom Pseudomonadati; phylum Pseudomonadota; class Gammaproteobacteria; order Cellvibrionales; family Microbulbiferaceae; genus Microbulbifer; species Microbulbifer mixtoriginis (SeqCode). The sequence goes on along the minus strand of NZ_CP174293.1, from coordinate 4,162,900 downwards.
AAAGGAACTCAAGCGGCGCGTGCGGGACCTATTGTTTCCCGAGCGCGATCTGGGACATATCGATACTCCCTGAAAATATTTCCAATAGCGCCGTGTAAACGCAAATTTTGTATTTGCACCAGCACTGCCGGGGCGATCAAAATATGCGCCGTACTGCGGCCCACTGATTTATTGGATAGAAGCAAAAACCTATGCTGTCAGCTTTCAAGAACTCGTATGAATACCTGGTAACCAAGCGGCCACTGGCTGTGTTGGTAGTTATCGGCCTGCTCACCCTGCTGGCAGCGATGGGCTTGCCCCGCTTCAAGATCGATGCCTCGGCGGACTCCCTCACCCTGGAGGCCGATGAGTCCCTGGATTATTTTCGTGAGATCGCTGAGCGCTACGCTAGCGGGGACTTCCTGGTGGTCACCTATCGCTATAAGGATGGCGACCTGTTTAGCGATAAATCTCTACAAGCTCTGGCCAAGTTACGCGATGAGCTGGCCGGAGTAGATGGTGTTTCCAGTGTACAGACCATCCTCGATGTCCCTTTGCTGTACAGCCCCAAGCTGTCTTTAACCGATATCACCGATGAGATTCGCACCCTGTCCCAGGCAGATACTGATCGAGACCTGGCCCGACAGGAGTTTCTCTCCAGCCCTATTTACCGCGAATTGATTCTGAGCCCGGATGGCCAGACCACCGCACTGCTCGCCAATCTGACGCTGGATAGCCACGGTATAGAATTGGTGCGCGAGCGCGATGCCCTGCGCCGCAAGCGCAATACTGAGGGCTTGAGCCCGGAAGAGGCTGCGCGCTTGGAAGAGGTGAGTGCCGTTTATTTGGAGCACCGCACTGCTCAGGAGTTGGAAGCGCGGGCGCGAGTTGATGAGGTGCGGGGGATTCTCGCCGGTTACAAAGGCGAGGCAGAGTTGTTCCTCGGCGGTGTGACCATGATCACTTCGGACATGATCACTTTTATCAAAAGTGATCTGGTAGTGTTTGGTGTGGGCATCCTCGTCTTTATTATTCTGACTCTGTTGCTGATCTTCCGTCAGCCCCGCTGGGTGCTGTTACCGCTGCTCACCTGTGTCACCACCGCAGTGATGATCCTGGGTCTGCTCAGCTGGCTCGACTGGCGCATGACTGTGATTTCCGCAAACTTTGTCGCGCTGCTGCTGATTATTACCCTGGCGATCACCATCCACCTGGCGGTGCGTTACCGCGAATATATTGCGCAAAACCCCGACTGGAGCCGTGAAACACTGGTGCTGCAGACAGTGCGGTTTATGGCCAAGCCCTGTCTGTACACGGCCCTGACCACTATCGTTGCGTTTGTATCGCTGGTGGTGAGTGGTATTCGCCCGGTTATCGACTTTGGTTGGATGATGACGATGGGGGTAACTCTAGCCCTGATGTTGTCCTTCCTGATTATCCCCAGTTTTCTGATGATCCTGCCCAAGCGCCAGGGCAAAGTGAGTGAGGATAATTCCCATGCATTTACCCTGCGTTTCTCTAGCTTTGCCGAGCGCCATAAGTTTGTGGTGTTGGGGGTGTCCCTGGCCGCTGCGGTGATCAGTGTGGCGGGAATGCTGCAGCTTAAAGTGGAAAACCGCTTTATCGATTACTTCGATGATTCCACCGAAATTTACCAGGGTATGCTGGTGATTGACCGCCGCCTGGGCGGCACTGTGACCCTGGATATTATCCTCGACAAGCCTGTGGAAGAGGAGCCTGCCTTCGAAGGTGAGGAAGACCCTTTTGCCATGGAAGCGGAGGAAGATCCGTTTGCGGTAGAGGAAGATCCCTTTGCCTCAGATGACCCTTTCGGCGGAGAAGAGGAGTCTCAGGAACAGAGTTATTGGTTTACCGTAGCTGGTCTCAATACCTTGGAACAGTTGCACGATTACCTGGAGGAACAGCCAGAGATCGGCAAGGTGCAGTCCCTCGCCACTCTGTACAAAGTGGCTCGTGACCTGAAAGGTGGTCAGCTCAATGACTTTGAGTTGGCAGTGGCCAATACCAGCCTGCCGCCGGAAATCCGCGGCGTATTGGTAGACCCTTACCTCTCGGTTGAGAACAATCAGGCCCGCATCACCCTGCGGGTGATGGAGACTGATCCGAATCTGCGCCGTGGCGAATTGATCGAGCGCATTTACGATTACGCGCATAATGAAATGGGTATAGCGCCGGAAAACATCCACCAGACAGGACTGCTGGTGCTCTACAACAATATGCTACAGAGCTTGTTTAAGTCCCAAATCCTGACCCTGGGGGCGGTATTTGTGGGCATCCTGTTAATGTTCCTTGTGTTGTTCCGTTCTCTGTCGATTGCCATTATCGCGCTGGTACCGAATATGCTGGCGGCCTGTGTGGTACTCGGTGGTATGGGGCTCGCCGGTATTCCATTGGATATGATGACCATCACCATTGCGGCGATTACCGTGGGTATAGGGGTGGATCACGCGATTCACTATCTGTACCGCTTCCGCGCCGAGTTTGCCAAAGACGGCAATTACCTGGCTACCATGCATCGCAGCCATGCAACTATCGGTCGCGCCATGTTCTACACGGCGATCACCATTATTGCCGGCTTCTCGATCCTGGCGCTGTCCAAGTTTGTGCCTTCTATTTACTTTGGCCTCTTGACCGCCTCGGCGATGTCCGCGGCACTGCTGGGCTCACTGACTTTGTTGCCACTGTTACTGGTGATATTCAAGCCTCTGGGTGCCGGTTCTGTAGATAGAAGTGAGGTGGAAATTCCAGAGGGCGCAGCCAAGGCCTGAGGGAATATTTTTTAGAGCTAGCAATAAAAAGCCGGGCAATTGCGCGGCTTTTTATTAGCAGATTAATTCACGGAGAATTAATCCTGGCGGCTGGTGATTTCCAGAAGGTGGTAACCAAACTGGGTTTTTACCGGGCCGTGTACCTTGTTCAGTTCCTCAGAGAAAACGACCTTGTCGAACTCCGGCACCATCATACCCTTGCTGAACTCACCCAGGTCACCGCCGGAACGGCCGGAAGGGCATTGGGAGAACTGCTCCGCGATTTTGCCGAAATCGGCGCCATTTTCGATCTGATCTTTCAGTTCCAGGCACTTGTCTTCGGTCTGTACCAGGATATGGCGGGCTGTTGCTTTAGGCATGAATAGTCTCCATTCGTTAATAAACCGCAGCAGCTTAATGGCTGTGGGTCGTGCTTGCCACCGACAATTACCGGGATTCAGTGGAATATTGCACTCAAACAATTGGATTGGCGCTTAAAAGCCTCGCCAGTAATCTCGGTGATCCTATTGGCAGTGGTATCTTTAGTACTTCAACCCACCCAACGAGAGAGCATTTTGCAACAGATCCCCCTTTTTCCCCTGAGCGTGCCCCTCTACCCAGGTGTTGCGCTACCTCTGCGTATCTTTGAACAGCGTTATCTGCATTTGGTTAGCGAATCTCTGAAAAATGAGAGCGGCTTTGGTGTTGTTTTGATTCGCTCTGGCGGCGAGGTGGGCAACGCCTCGGTTTGGCCCCTTGGGGTCTATGTGCATATTGTCGATTGGAGTCAGGGGGAGGAGGGCTTGCTGCATGTGCAGGTAGTAGGGCGGCGTCGCTTCCGTATAAGTCATACCGAGCGGGCTGAAGATGGCCTGTTACTGGGGGATGTTGAGTGGTTGCCGGATAATGCCCCCCGGCCGATACCTGCAGATTGCGATGGCCTAATGGCAGTGCTGGAAGAGTTAAAGGAGCGTGCCAAGGACCTTTCACTCAAGTTCGATAATGTCGACTCCGCCGATGCCTTGTCCTGGCAACTGGCCCAGTTGTTACCCCTGGAGGATAAAGCGAGAGTGGATTTGCTGGCCCTGGAAGACCCCTTGGCCCGTCTCGCCAATATTGCTGAGAACCTGGATCGTTGGAGTCGGGAGTAACCCAACAGTAGGAATCCATTTATGCCGTTTAAACCCCCGGCTGCTGGGGTATACTGCGCGGCCGACCGGATTTCGCACGGAGAGCCAAGTGACCACGACAGCCAGCACTGATCAGCAATCTACCCGTGACAAACTCGAACAGATGGGGCGAGCCGCTCGAGAAGCTTCTCGCACAATGGCGCGCGCAGATACTGAGGTCAAGAACCGTGCCCTTGCAGCAATTGCTGCCGAGTTGGAAGCCAATCGGATCGAACTGGCCAAGGCCAATGCGGCTGATATGCAGGCTGGACGCGAGCGCGGTCTGGATGCGGCACTGCTCGACCGATTGGAACTCAATGATGAGCGCATCGACGGTATGATCGAAGGGCTGATACAGGTGGCCGACCTACCGGACCCGGTGGGGGAAATTGAGGATTTGTGCTATCGCCCCAGCGGAATTCAGGTGGGCAAGATGCGTGTGCCCCTGGGAGTAGTGGGCATTATTTACGAGTCTCGCCCCAATGTGACTATCGATGCGGCCAGTCTCTGCCTGAAATCCGGTAATGCGACTATTTTACGTGGCGGTAGTGAGGCGTTGCAGTCCAACCGGGCTATCGCCGCCTGCATCAGTGCAGGGCTGCGCGAGGCCGGCTTGCCGCAAACGGCAGTACAGGTAGTGGATACTAGCGACCGCGCTGCAGTGGGCGCCCTGATCACCATGCCCGATTATGTGGATGTCATAGTGCCACGTGGTGGCACCGGCTTGATCGAAAGAGTCAGCCGCGAGGCCAGTGTGCCGGTGATCAAACACCTGCACGGCGTTTGTCACGTCTATATCGATGACCTGGCTGACGAGCAGAAGGCCTTTGAGATCGCCTTGAATGCCAAGACCCACCGCTACGGCGTTTGTAACGCTATGGAAACGCTGTTGGTGGCCGAGGCAATTGCTGGGAAAATTCTGCCGCGGCTGGCCGAGGCTTATACGCAGAAGGGCGTAGAATTGCGCGGGTGTGAACGCAGCAGAGAGATATTGCCACAGATTAACGTAGCCAGTGACAGCGACTGGAGTGAGGAATACCTTGCGCCCATTCTCGCTATCCGCGTCGTGGCGGATATGGATGGCGCAATGGATCATATTGCCCGCTATGGCTCAGGCCACACCGAGGCTATTGTGACTCAGGATTACAGTCGCAGTCGTCGCTTTCTTGCCGAGGTGGATGCCAGCTCGGTGATTATTAATGCCTCCACGCGCTTTGCCGACGGGTTTGAATACGGCCTGGGGGCGGAAATCGGTATCAGTACTGATAAAATCCACGCTCGTGGACCGGTGGGGCTCGAAGGGCTCACCTCGCAAAAGTGGATTGTGCTCGGTGACGGGCATATCCGCCGATAGTTTTTCGGGCCCGGCAGCCAGTAAAGAGGTAATTTTGGCAACTAAGCGGCAGACCATCGCCTTATTCGGCGGCACTTTCGACCCGGTGCACTTCGGCCATCTGCGCATGGCGCTAGAGCTGCGCCAGGCCCTGGGTTTCGATGAAATGCGTCTGCTACCCAGCCATCAGCCTCGCCATCGTCAGAGTCCGGGAGTTTCCTCTCGCCAGCGTAGTGAAATGTTGGCGCTGGCATTGGCGGGTTGTGATGAATTGCAGCTGGATGAGCGGGAACTGCAGCGCGGTGGCGACACTTATACGGTAGATACCCTCGAAGCGCTGCGTGAGGAATTGGGGCCACAAGTGTCCATCAGTTTCTGTATGGGTACTGACTCCTTGTTGACCTTGCATCGCTGGCATCGTTGGCAACGCCTGTTGGAGCTGGCTCACCTGGTCGTTGTGACCAGACCCGGCTGGCACTTGCCGGAAGCGAGCGCAGCCACTGGCAATGCCGAGCTAGCGAAATTGCTGCAGCAGCATCGCGGCACCCTGGCCGATTTACATAAATATGCCTCAGGTCGCCTGGTTTTGCGCGAGCAAACCCTGCTGCCAATTTCCGCTACACAGATTCGCCAGTTGCTGGGCAGCGGCCAGTCTCCGCGTTTCTTACTGCCAGCAACGGTGTTGCAATATATTGAAGACCATCAACTCTACACAGAATCGGTTGCCACTGGTGACCCGTAATGAATCAAGGTGTTATGACAAATATTAAAGATATCGCGCTAAATGCTCTGGAAGATCTGAAAGGCAAAGACATTGTCGCTCTGGATGTTTCCGAATTCTCTGATGTGATGGATAACCTGGTGATCTGCACCGGTACCTCCAGCCGCCAGGTAAAATCGCTGGCGGAAAATGTGGTGGACGAACTCAAGAAAGAGGGTGTGCGCCCGATTGGTGTTGAGGGCAAAGAGCAGGGCGAGTGGGTACTGGTGGATTATGGGGATCTGGTAGTGCATGTAATGCTCGCGGATGTGCGCAATTTCTACGACTTGGAAAAACTCTGGTCTATGACTCCAAATACCCGTGACGAGGCGGATGGTAGCGATCCCCATCAGGGTTGATTAAGTGAAGATTCGCATCCTCGCCGCCGGAGGCAAAATGCCGGCATGGGTCCAGGAGGGTTATGCCGAATACGCCAAGCGTCTGCCCCGTGAAATTGCTCTGGAAATGGTGGAGATTCCCCTGGGGCAGCGGGGTCAGAAAAGCTCTGCGGCACTGATTGATAAAGCGCGCAAGAAAGAGGGCGAGGCCATGCTCGCTGCTCTCGGCCCGCGCGATCATGTGGTGGCGCTGGATGTTAAGGGCAAGCCTTGGAGTACAGAGCAATTGTCCGACCAGCTGCGCGACTGGCAGCTGCTAGGGGAAAATGTCAGCTTATTGATTGGCGGCCCAGACGGGCTTTCGCAGGACTGCCTGAGCAGGGCGCGCCAGCGCTGGTCTCTGTCACCTTTGACCCTGCCGCACCCTCTGGTACGTGTGGTTTTGGCCGAGCAAATTTATCGAGCCTGGACCCTGCTTGCCGGCCACCCTTATCACAAATAAGACATTTGCGACCAAGTGCGGAGAGATTTGCCAACTGGAATTCTCTCTCCGTGCGTTCGCTGTGGTAATGTAGTCCGAATTAGTTTTTTCCCGCGCCAGTCATAATCGTTTAAAAAACGCCAATGCCCCACGATCATCACCTCAAGGACCCCCACACGGAGCAGCGACTGTTTCGCAACCGCATGTTGGTGGCCATTGTTGGTGTCATCGCGTTGCTAGGGGTTTTGATTGCGCGTTTTTATAATTTGCAGGTGGTTGATTACGATGACTACCGCACCCAATCCGATGATAACCGTATTCAGGTACGCCCCGTCGCTCCAACTCGCGGGCTGATTTACGATCGCAACGGTATATTGCTCGCGGATAACCGCGCCAGTTATAACCTTTCTATTGTGCGTGAACGGGTGAAAGACCTGGACGCGACCCTCGAACTGGTCGGCCATCTGGTCCGTCTGGGTGACGGCGATGTGGCCAAATTTCGCAAACGCTTGCGTCGCCGCCGTCCATTTGAGCCGGTGCCTCTGAGGTTTCGTCTGAGTGAGGAGGAAATCGCACGGATCAGCGTGAACCAGTTTCGCATGCCCGGAGTTTCCGTGGAGGCCGAGTTGGTGCGCTACTACGCCCTGGGAGACCTGTTTGCCCACAGTGTTGGTTACGTGGGGCGTATCAGTGATCGCGACCTAAGTAATTTCACTAAAGAGGACGTGCGCCTCTATCGCGGCACCCGCAGTATCGGCAAGGTGGGACTGGAGCGCTCCTATGAGAAAACCCTGCTCGGCGAAGTAGGTTATGAAAATGTGGAGATCAATGCACGCGGGCGAGTATTGAGGGTGTTGGAGCGCCAGGACCCCAAGCCCGGTGCTGACCTTACCCTGCATCTGGATGCACACCTGCAACAGGTGGCCTCCGATGCCCTGGGTGATCGCCGCGGTGCAGTTGTCGCCATTGATGTGAACACCGGCGGGGTGCTGGCCTTCGTCAGCAAGCCCTCCTTCGACCCCAACCTGTTTGTAACCGGAATCAGTTTTGCTGATTATCGCGCCCTGAGTGATTCCCTCGATGTGCCGCTGTTTAACCGCGCGGTACAGGGCCAATATCCGCCGGGTTCCACCCTGAAGCCGCTGATGGGGTTAGGCGGGCTCGAGGCTGGACTGATTACCCGTGAAACCAAAATTAAGGATCCGGGATTCTATAAGCTGCCAAATGATCCACGTCTTTACCGCGACCATGTGCGCTGGGGCCATGGAGAAAAGGTGGATCTGATTCAGGCTATGGCGCAGAGCTGCGACGTCTATTTCTGGGATATGGCCCACCGCTGGGATATTGATGGCATGCACGATATGGCCGCTCACTTCGGCCTGGGTTCCAAGACCGGTATCGATCTGCCGATGGAACGCTCCGGCCTCTTTCCCTCGCGGGATTGGAAGCGCGGTGCGCGGGGTATGCCCTGGTTCCCTGGCGATAGTCTGAACGCCGTGCTGGGGCAGGGGTTTGTCCTGGCGACGCCCCTACAGCTGGCGGTGATGACCGCTACCATTGCCAATCGCGGTACCCACTATCGCCCGCAAATGGTGAAAACCATCAAAGGGGTCGAACAGCCGGCGGAAATTCTGCATAACCTGGAGGCGCACCCTGATAATTGGGATCTGGTGTTCGAGGGCATGGAGGCGGTGGTCAATCGCAGCTATGGCACGGGCAAACGCGCGGGTAAAGACCTGAACTTCCGTGTCGCTGGAAAATCCGGCACCGCCCAGGTGGTGGGTATAGCCCAGGGGGCCCGTTACGACTCAGAGGCTCTGCAGGAGCGCCACCGCGATCACGCCCTGTTTGTCGCCTTTGCTCCTGTGGATAAACCGCGTATTGCTGTAGCGGTCTTGGTCGAGAATGGTGAAGCCGGTGGCGGCGTGGCGGCGCCTGTGGCGCGGGAATTATTTGCCGAGTGGGTGCCACGACCAGACACCCAAGAGAATACGGCGCAGAAAACCAGATTGAGCAAAGGGGTGGATAATGGCTAGCCGCGATTTTTCTCACCGGCTGTCCGATGCTCACGGCAGTCTCCGAAAGCCGGTGAGTCTGGCGAGGCGCCTACATATTGATGTGCCACTGCTGGTGCTTTTATTGGTGCTTGCCTCTGTGGGGCTGGGGGTGCTTTACAGTGCTTCTGGCGGCGATATGAACTACGTGCGGCGCCAGTCTATATTTATGTGCCTGGCGTTCACCGGCATGTTTATTGTCGCGCAGATTCCGTTGGATTTTTATCGGCGCTGGTCTCCCTGGGCCTATCTGGGCGGCTGCGCTCTGCTGGTGGGGGTGTTGCTCTTTGGCACCGGTGCCAAGGGCGCCCAACGTTGGCTGGAGATTGCCGGCTTCCGCTTTCAGCCTTCGGAGGTGATGAAGTTGGGAGTGCCGATGATGGTGGCGGCTTTCCTGCACCAGCGCGCCCAGCCCCCGTCCCTTGTGACTGTCATTGGGGCTCTGGCCATCGTGGCGGTTCCAGCTGCTTTAATTGTGCGCCAGCCAGATTTAGGGACCTCTATCCTGATCGCCGCTTCCGGCCTGTTCGCGCTGTATTTGGCCGGGTTGAGCTGGAAGATGATCGGAGCGGCGGCCATGGGCTTGGTGGTTTCCGCTTGGCCAATCTGGCAGTGGGGGCTCAGGGACTACCAGCGCCAGCGTATCCTGACACTTCTGAATCCTCACGATGATCGCTTTGGTGCTGGCTGGAACATTTTCAATTCCAAAGCCGCCATAGGTTCCGGGGGTGTGTATGGCAAAGGCTATTTACAGGGCACCCAATCGCAGCTGGACTTTCTGCCGGAGAGCCATACCGACTTTATTATCGCGGTGTTGGCTGAGGAGTGGGGGATGCGCGGTGTCCTGTTACTGCTTTTACTCTATGTGCTGGTGATTGCCCGCGGCATCTATATTAGCTTTATGGCGCAACATCTATTTGGGCGCCTGCTGGCGGGGAGTATTACCCTCACTTTTTTTGTCTATGTGTTTGTAAACATTGGTATGGTTACGGGATTGTTGCCAGTGGTGGGGGTACCCTTGCCAATAATCAGTTACGGTGGAACCTCACTGATTACCTTAATGGCGGGATTCGGTATTCTCATGGCCGTAGGGACCGAGCGGCGCAGGGTACATTTTTGATGAACCAGCGGCGCAAATCAAAAACTGGATGTAGAGACGCGAGATGAAGACAGGAGCGGTGGTTTTGAAGTGGACCTCGGGACTATTGGTTGGTATGGGGCTAGCGCTTGCAGCTTGTGCGCAGGAGCCCGGCCACGGCGATAATGCCGACGCGCAAAAGTTTGTGGAATATATGGTGCAAGAACATCAATTTGACCGCAACGAAATGCAGGAACTGATGCGCAATGCCAAGCGCAAGGACTCTATCCTCAAGGCGATCAAGCGCCCCGCAGAAAAAGCCAAGCCCTGGTATCAATATAAAAAGCTATTTTTAACTCCGCAAAGCATTGCCGGCGGTGTGGATTTTTGGGATAAGAATGCTGAGGCCCTGGCGGAAGCTGAGAAAAAGTATGGTGTCCCAGCTGAGGTTATTGTCGCGATCATCGGGGTTGAAACCCGCTACGGTGGCAATATGGGAGGCTACCGGGTACTGGATGCACTCTCCACCCTGGCCTTCAATTACCCGCGCCGCTCTGAGTTCTTTACCAAGGAGTTGGAAAACTACCTGCTTTTAACCCGTGATCAAGGTATGGACCCTCTCGCGCTGAAGGGCTCCTATGCCGGTGCCATGGGTTACGGCCAGTTTATGCCTTCAAGCTACCGCGCCTATGCGGTGGATTTCAGTGAAGATGGCAAGGTGGACATCTGGACCAATACAACCGATGCGATCGGCAGTGTGGCTAACTATCTGGCCAGGCACGGCTGGAAGCCCGGTGAGCCAACGACTGTATTAGCCAACCCGCGCCCCAATGCAGATATGACCATCGTCAACGATACCCTACAGCCCGAGTGGACAGTGGGTGAGCTGGCGGAAAAAGGTTTTAATGCTACCAGCCAAGTGGCACCTGAAATGCCCGCGATTGTTTTCTCTCTGCAGACTGAGCAGGGCAAGCAGTACTGGTTAGGCCTGAATAACTTCTCCACTATTACGACTTACAACCGCAGCCGCCTCTACGCCATGGCAGTGAATGAACTTGCCCAGGAGATTGTTAAAGCGCGCGGCGGAAAGAGCTGAGTTGGAGATAAATAATTCCTGAGAATAATTGCCAAAGCCGGGAACTAATGGTGATGGTGGTAATCAATAATTTTCTGTTTTACTGAGCAGTTATAGATAACAGCGGCTTGGAGACGGCAGCCTTAGGTTGCCGCGCGCCGGGGGGATTATGTTTCAGCGCAATATACGGCGAGTGTTCCTACTCGCCGCTTTGTTTTTGGTCGCTTGTGGCGGCCCGCAAATTAAGCCGAATAAGCAGGGCGAGCAGGACTTCGATAGCCTTAAGGATAGCGGCCCAGCCAAACCGGTAAATATGCTCGCTACGCCGGAGCCCACACCCGTGCGGGAACCAATCGGACCGGCGGGCAATAAAAGCCCTTATAAAGTCAAAGGTGTAACCTATCACGTACGCCCTGCGGTTAAGGGCTACAAAGAGCAGGGTAAGGCCTCCTGGTATGGCACCAAATTTCATGGGCGACGCACTGCCAATGGCGAAATTTATAATATGTATGCCATGTCCGCCGCGCACAAAACCCTACCGCTACCCAGTTATGCCAGGGTAACCAACCTGGATAATGGGCGCAGTATTATTGTGCGCATTAACGACCGCGGCCCCTTTGTTCACGGCAGAATTATCGACCTGAGTTATACAGCAGCGCAAAAGTTGGACTATGTGAATCAGGGCGTTGCCCGTGTTGAGGTAGAAGCGCTGGACCCAAATACCCTGCCACCGGTGACGGAAACCCTATTGGCTGGCGATGTAACTGGCGGCCTGCCCCAGGATGCCAGTATCCGCCTGCCGGAAAATACCTTCCTGCAAGTGGGAGCCTATAGCAGCCCTGCCCAGGCCGAGAAAATTCGGGCTCGCTTGGCTGCAGCAATTGACTATCCTGTTTCTGTCAGTCCGGTTGAGCGCAGTGGCAAGCAATTTTATCGGGTGCGCATAGGCCCAATCTCCCAACAGCGAGCCCTGGCCAATGCACGGGAAACTGTGCAGAAGAACCAGCTGGGAGAGCCCCAGGTTGTGTATGAATAAAAACCATCGGTAAAAGTGCGGTCCGAACGGTGAATATTCCAGTTTGTGGAGAAAGGTCACGGTTACCGGAGAACCGTAAATTCCTGACGATATTCTTTTCTCGAACTCGCTGAAAAACCCGTCATCAGCTATGCCGGCAGCACAGGAGGGATAGCAAGTCGTCAGTGATCACCAATGGAATTGACGGTCATAGGAACGACCGTTCACAAAATACTGCGCAATGGCGCGAATTTTCTTGTATTTTGTCTTTATTACTGGCTCACGGCATAAGGTGATAAGCCTTCGCTGTGAATTAATCGCTTAAAATAAGTAATAGGTTAACAGCCAGCCAACGAACACGAGGATTAACGAGACTCTCACCTATGATCACACGGATTATCGCCTGCTCTTTTCTGTTGCTTTGTGCGGGCCTAGCCCAGGCGCAATCACTTATTCCAGCGCCGCCCCAGCTGGCGGCTACCTCCTACTTGCTTGTGGATGCCAATACCGGTCAGGTATTGGTGGAACACGAGGCTGATAAAGAGGTTCCTCCTGCCAGCCTTACAAAAATGATGACGGCCTACATTGTCTCGGAAGAGATGATCAAAGGCAGCATTAAAGAAGATGACAAGGTACGTATCTCTGAGAAAGCCTGGCGCAAGGGCGGCTCTAAGATGTTCGTTAAGGTTGGCGACCAGGTACCGATTATGGACCTGATGCGCGGCGTTATTATCCAGTCTGGTAATGACGCCAGTATCGCCCTGGCTGAGCATGTTTCAGGTAGTGAGGAGGTATTTGCTGAAGTGATGAACCAGCAAGCCGAACTGCTGGGGATGGAGAACACCAATTTTGTCAATGCTACCGGCTGGCCGGCTGAGGGGCATGTGACCACCGCCCGGGATTTGGGGGTTCTCGCACGTGCTCTGATTGCCAACCACCCGGAGCACTACGACATCTACTCCGAGAAGTATTTCAGTTATTCCGGTATCAACCAGCCCAATCGCAATCGCCTATTGTGGCGTGATTCCGCAGTAGACGGCATTAAAACGGGCCATACCGAAGAGGCTGGCTACTGTTTGGTGGCTTCTGCCATGAAGCGCGGTATGCGCCTGATTGCCATCGTGGTAGGCACCGATAGCGATGAAAAACGCGCTTCAGAGACCCAGAAGCTACTGGCTTATGGTTTCCGCTACTACCAGACCCATAAAGTTTATGGGCAGGGCGAAGTACTGCAGACCGAGCGTGTCTGGGGTGGTAAAGAACCCAGTGTTGGCATAGCAGTTGAGAAGGATATTTTTGTAACTATCCCACGCGGTGGCGAAGAGGGTATCAAGGCCGACCTGATTGTGGATGGAGAGCTGGAAGCTCCGGTCGAGAAGGGTCAGTCTGTTGGTAAAGTTGTTGTGACTCTCGATGGTGAAACTGTCGCGGATGTTAAAGCGGTCGCCGCAGAAGAGGTAGACCGAGCCGGTTTCTTCAAGCGCATGTGGGATTCTATCAAGCGCTTTGTTATGGGCTTCTTCAATTAAATTTGCTCAGTGTTGACCAGCCGGGGGTGGCAATTTTGCCTCCCTGGCCGGCTCGCCCGGTTCCCTGACCAGTTCCTCTGTCATTCCCTGTCCACTGCCCTGCGCTCACTGTATAATCGCCGCCCGGCTGCACCTAAGCTTTTCTTAATGTCCAAAGGCCGGTCCCGGAGAGTGGTATGAGTCAAGATCCCAATCAGAAACCCCCGAAGATTGAATTCCCTTGCGAAGACTATATGGTCAAAGTGGTACGCGATGCCAATGAGGACGCGCATCAGTTCGTTCTGGAAGTTATGCGTCGCCATGCCCCCGGTTTGGATGAGGAGCGCGTTACTCTTCGGGATAGTAGCAGTGGGAAGTTTACCTCGATGACCTTTTTTATCCTCGCTACAGGTGAGGACCAGCTCAAGGCCCTCTTTGAGGAGTTGAAAGTACATCCTGCGGTTCATATGGTGCTTTGATGACCATTGTCCGCAACCTAGCCCGGCGGGATTACGAGATCGTCTGGCGTGCCATGTCCCGATATACCGATCTTCGTGATGAAAGTAGCGCAGATGAAATTTGGTGTGTGGAGCATCAACCGGTATTTACCCAGGGGCAGGCCGGCAGGGCAGAGCATCTGTTGAATACCGGTGATATCCCAGTGGTGCAGGTGGACCGTGGTGGCCAGGTGACCTATCACGGCCCCGGCCAGCTTGTGGTTTATCCATTGCTGGATTTACGTCGCGCCCAAATCGGCGTGCGCGATCTGGTGACGGCCTTGGAGAAAGCTACGGTAGCAATGCTGGCAACCTTGGGTATTGCAGCTGCGCCCCGTGCTGATGCACCTGGGGTCTATCTGACAGAAGGGCCTCGCAGTGGCAATAAAATTGCTTCCATAGGCCTGCGTGTGCGCCGCGGCTGCAGCTTCCACGGTATTGCCATCAATATCGATATGGATTTGGCCCCTTTCCTCCGAATTAACCCCTGTGGATATGCCGGCATGCAAATGGTGCAGATGGCCGAGTTATTGCCACAGGTACCCTCCTGGGAACAGGTGGCGGAAATTTTTGTGTGCGAATTACTGCGTACCTTGGAGCTGCCTCCGGCAAAGTGGCAGCTACTTGAAGAACATGTATTGGCGCAACTGAGCGCGGAACAGCAGGAATTGAGTAATGGCTGATAAACCCGATCTGGTGCCGGTAAAGCGCACCCGCCGCCTTCAACAGGGGGAGAAACTGCGTGATGGTGACAAAGTAGAGCGTATCCCAGTCAAGGTTATTGCCAGTGATACTGTGCTGCGCAAACCCGACTGGATCCGGGTGAAAGTGCCAGCCTCAAAAGAAGTGGATCGCATCAAGAGTATCTTGCGCTCGCAAAAACTCTCCACCGTATGTGAAGAAGCCAGCTGTCCGAACCTGGGTGAGTGCTTTAGTGGCGGTACTGCCACTTTCATGATCATGGGGGAAATCTGTACCCGCCGCTGCCCCTTCTGCGATGTTGGCCACGGTAAGCCCAACCCTCTTGACCCGGAAGAGCCCAAGAATCTGGCGGAGGCCATTGCCGCTATGAGTCTGCGTTATGTGGTTATTACCTCGGTGGATAGGGATGACCTGCGCGATGGGGGTGCTCAGCATTTTGCCGAGTGTATCCGCGAAGCTCGCGAGCTCTCCCCGAACCTGCAAGTGGAAATCCTCACCCCCGACTTCCGCGGGCGCATGGATATTGCACTGGATATCCTTGAAAAGCAGGCACCGGATGTATTCAACCATAACCTGGAAACCGTACCGCGCCTTTATCGAGAGTCCCGCCCAGGTGCCAATTACAAGTGGTCCCTAAAGCTGCTGCAAGAGTACAAAAAGCGTCGCCCGGATGTACTAACCAAGTCTGGTTTGATGGTGGGACTGGGTGAGGAAAAGGAAGAAATTTTCCAGGTAATGGACGATATGCGCGAGCATGATATCGATATGCTCACAATCGGTCAGTACCTGCAGCCGAGTAAAGAGCACCTGCCCGTGCAGCGCTATGTACACCCGGATGAGTTTGAAGAATATCGTCGTTATGCAGAACAAATCGGTTTTAAGCATGCCGCTTGTGGTCCGCTGGTGCGTTCTTCATACCATGCAGATAAGCAGGCTCATGGAGAGACAGTAAGCTAAAAATAAGAAAATAAAAGAGGGGAGAGTTGGATGAGCTTTCCTCTTTTTTAAGATACTTTAATTGTAACTTTTATCTTCCTCATCCTTTATCCTCTCAACTCTGTTGCGCATAAAGTTCTTCGCAGCAGTGAGTTATTCAAAATAACTTTTAATTTAGTAAATGTTTTTCACTGGTTGAGTGTTTCTAGCGAAGCTTTAGTCAGAGTCAGCGATGGTCTGCTAATTCGATTATAATTCCAGTTTTTATCTTTTTAAAAAAACGATACTGTTTAGCTCTTGTCATTTCTGGGAACACACATTTGTTTTGACGGTTTAGGCTGGAAAGTAATTAGATTTTTTAAAGTGTGAAAGTATAAGAATATAAGTATTCACAATTATGACTACCATGATTATAGTTGGTACTAGCTAGTCATCTCTTGCGCCGTAAGCTTTTCTAAGTTTTTTCATTAACTCAAGCTTTTGCCTTTCCACAAAAAGTGCACCAGATACTATCTTATTGCAAACTCATTGCAACGGACTGGGTAGTCTACACTCTTGCTGAAATGGTACATCTATTCCTAGTGCGTAGTAATTGCACTAAGCGAGCATATTCAGTAACTTTAAGTTAAATAATAACGATAAGCTGACGTTGACCTATATATTTGTGACTGCACCTCTTAGAAAGCTGCTAGTCAGAGTGCACTAAAATGGTGATTTAGGTGCGCGGTCAATTGAATTGGCGATCTGGAATTTAAGTCGCTGCTAGTACCCAAGTGCAGGGTCTTACAGTGCTATCCAATATCAAACCATAATAAACACAATAATGAGAGAGAAAGCGATGACTCCAGAAGAGCGATACGAGAAGGTGAAGGGCCTGCAGCCATTGGAGCTTCTCTACAAGAGAGAGGCGGAAGAACCGGAAACGGTATTTCTTCGTCAGATGCAGCGCCGCGAGTGGCAGGATTACACCTGGCGTGAGGTAATGGATCGGGCCAGACGTATCGCGGGCTACCTGCGCAGCCGATTTGAACCAGGCGATCGAATTGCAATTCATGGTAAAAACTGTGCTGACTGGATCATTGTTGATGTAGGTATCATGCTTGCTGGTATGGTTAGCGTGCCTCTGTATCCTGGGCAATCTGCATCCTCTATGTCTTATGTTTTGCAGCACTCCGAGTCGAAATTGCTTTTTTGTGGAGCTACAGATAACAATGCCGCTCTTCAGGAAGTGGCGGACACTCTACCTTCGGTAGCGATTCAGCGCTGTGAAATACACTGCGATGAAGAGTTGGGAGCTGTTATCGCCTCTAATGAACGCTATGAGGAAAGTCCCGTTTTTAATGAGGATGACCTCTTCACCATTATGTACACCTCTGGCACTACCGGTAATCCCAAAGGCGTGATGCATACATGGTCGTCGGTAGTCTTTGTAGTACCCAATATGATTCGTGGTTATGGCTTTAATGAGAGCGACCGCGTGCTTTCCTATCTGCCTTTGGCCCATGCCGCAGAGCGAATCTTGGTGGAATTCCACTGTCTCTATTCAGGTACGCCGGTACATTTTCCGGAGTCCCTGGATACTTTCCTCGAAGACTTACAGCGCACCAAGCCAACTATGTTCTTCTCGGTTCCCAGATTGTGGACCAAGTTTAAGGAGGGAATTGACGAGAAGATTCCGCCTGCGTTGCAAAATGTACTGCTCAGAATTCCGGGCCTGAATAGTTGGTTAAAAAATAAGGTACGTGCCGGGCTTGGACTGGATCAGGCACGAATGCTGGTAAGCGGTGCCTCACCAATTTCCATCGAGCTATTGCGCTGGTATGAGCGTATGGGGATGCAGATAGCTGATGGCTATGGGATGACAGAAAACTTTATCTATGGCTGTTTTGTGATGCCGGGTGAGGACCCAGTGCCTGGTACGGTGGGTAAACCTTACCACGGTTGCGAGGTGAAAATTTCTGATGAGGGTGAAATCCTTTTCAAAAGCGGCTCTCTGATGAAAGGGTATTACTTAGAGCCAGAGAAAACTGCAGAAGCCATTCGGGATGGTTATTACCATACCGGGGATTCTGGTTTTATCGATGAGAGGGGCTTGCTGCATATTACAGGTAGGATCTCTGAAACTTTTAAAACGAGTAAAGGAAAATTTATTCAGCCTAGCTTACTGGAGGGACACTTCGGTAATGAGACCCTTTTGGCACAACTTTGTGTGTTGGGGCATGGTATGGATCAACCTGTGATGTTGGCGACCATATCGGAATCTGCGGAAAAGCTTCCTCGTACTGAGGTCAATGAACAGTTGCGACGTATACTGGAGTCAGTTAATGAGCGTTTACCGTACCATGAACGTATCCGGGCAATTTTTATCTGTAAGGAGGAGTGGACTCCGTTAAATGAATTTCTGACTCCCACTCTAAAAATTAAACGCAAAGTGCTGGAATCCCATTATCAACCACTCTTTAAGCAGCATGCGACTACTCAAGGGGTAGTTTGGGAGCCCCGGGATATCAAAGAGAAGTCTCAACGGGATTTACAAGCTGTAGATTAAGATCGTGTAATGCCTTAAAAGAAAAAGCCCGATAGCGGATAGCTTTCGGGCTTTTTTATTGGGGAGGAACCTGTCAGCTGAGCCAAGCTCAGTGGGTATAGCTTAGGCAGTTTGTTGAGTTGCCATTACGCCCAACCTCTATACGGTCCGCTGAACATTCGAAGTCATCGTTAAATTTACAGTCTTCCATTTTACAAGCGCCAACACCCGCGGTGCGGGAACTGCGGGTGTGCCTGGAATTAGTGAAGAAAGTGTCGCAATCTGGGTCCGCGCCTTCACCTATGGTTATCGCCCTGGCGTGGCAGGCATCATTAGCATTATAGGCACACTGAGTTGCGGCACATTTGCTCACTTCAGGCATATCTGTCGCGATTATCATGGCTTTCTTCTCCTAGATTAATAAGTTGGAGACTAGCTTAGCGCCGTGGCATGTCAATAAAGAAACCATGATTTTTGTAAGGCATTAAAGCTTTATCATATTTGTCTTGAATTGATAGTGTAATTATTCAATGGAAATGATTTAAATAGATGATTATGATTCAAAAGTAGTTGTTTATATTCATTTTCGAAATTTCACGATTCTTGACCGTGTCGGCTGTATCTTCAGGTGCAATGTTTCCACAAATAAATACTATTTAATATTTTTGCCTGGATGCCAGCCCTAGATATTGACTAATCGAAAAGCTCAAAAGTAAAAGTTTATTTTTTTAATTGTATTTTGATTGGATTTGTAGGGGCGATATCTGGTAAAGATTGGACTTGTCTCTGGTGATAAGCTACCAATCAACGCAGTTCATAACTTGGTTTGGAGTTCTGATATAAAGAGAAGGGACTTCTGGGTTCAAATGAAGAATAGCAATCTTGAAGTTTTACTGCTGTAGTCAATCAGTGTCATTACGTGTGATTACTGTCAGCATAAAATCTCTTGATTGGTATTGTTCTCATGCCTACTATCCGCCCCCTGTTCATGGTCTTTAGATTGAGGGGATAAATGAAAAAAATAGCTGTGCTGGTATTATCTGTCATATTTCTAGCCTCCTGTGGAGAAAACTCAACACCAGAGGATTTGGCAGAGGATCTTGTAGATGCGCTAACCTCCCAGGATCAGGAAGGCTACAACGATTTATTTATGACAGCGGAAGATCATGAAGGTTTGATTGAGTTGGCTCTAAATGCTGATATTCGTGAATCCAGTAAAAAAGGTTTTATGAAGCGAACCAATGAGTTGGTAGAGAAGATGCAGGGTGCAGATTATATACGTACCCAGAAAAGTAGAATTCAAACCGCTTACAAGAAAATCCTGTTGAAAAGTAAAAATCATTCCTTTGATTGGGATGAGGCTGATCTGGAGTCTATTGACTACTCTATCGAAACTAAGTTTGGCGTTGAGCGGGCAAAACTTGTTATTACGATGGAGTACATGGATATGAAATATAAAATCAATGCCCCCAGAATAATAAAAAGCCAAGATGGTTGGAAGTTGGACCTGATGCCAAGCTGGAGAGGCTAAGTTTAGGTCGCTGAGCCGGTGGTTGAAACTGTCGGCTCAGAAGAGACACTCTATCCAGTCATTTTTCATGAGTTGGTCATTATTGGTGGCAGTATTTTTGGACACCAAATGACTTCTGTTATTCTGTTAAGCTTCCCATGCCATCAGGAGAAGCTCTTCTGTTTCCCCTGGTAAAACAATCTTTTTCTCTACTTGAAGCCCAATTTTATTCAGCAGCTTTATTGAGGATGTGTTTTCGGGTAGCGTGATCGCGACAATTCGCTCTAGGTTTAATTGGTGTTGAGCATATTCCAGCACGGCTTGTGCTGCCTCTAACGCGTAGCCTCTGCCTCTATATTTTGCTAAGAAAGCGAAGCCAATATCTACATCATCAAGACAGTCCCGCTTGATTAAGCCGCATATACCAATGCCGATACCATTGCCAAGTTCAACTTTATAGAGACCAAAGCTGTACTTGCGGTACATGGCTATTGGCCCTTTTTTAATGTAATCACTAGCCTGCTCAAGAGTGCGCACTCCGCGATCGCCAATATATCTCACGAAGTCCTCATCATTGAGTAGGTTGAGCATCAGTTTCGAGTCACTTTCACAGAGCTCACTGATCACTAAATTAGGTGTTGTGATTTGAAACATACTGGCTTTTTTCACAATGAGGGTTGGCTTTGTATTGTGCCGGTACGCTGTTTAAATAGCGAGAAGGAGGATCGGGAGGAACTTAATATGGTGAAGAGGGAAGAGAATCGCGCCCCTGAGGGGCGCGAGTGTTAGCTCTATCGCTGGATTAGAAGCGGTAGGTAACATTGACCGATGCTTGCTCAGCCGCTGGGCGTGAGGTCACATTGGCACTTAAAGCGAGGGAGTCAGCCGCTTGCCAGCGAATACCAGCAATCAGGCCCATACCATCGTCGAAGAGGCCTTGGTCCACGCTGGAATAGCTGGGCATAGCGTTCATGTTACCAGCCATAGACTTAACACCTACCTCAAGGGTATCTGTGTCAGTACCGTTGGTATCTTCATACCAAACCTGCGCGTAGGCATTGATGGTGTTCCAGCTCTTATTGGCAAAAGCACCGAAGCGCAAGGTGTTGTAGTCACGCTCTTGGTCACCGTAATTCATGCCCAGGGGGTCGTACTCATTACCCATGGAGTCGGTGTAAGTAAAGCCCTCAATGGACTTTTCGGTATAGCCGTCAACTTCCATGGTCGCTCGGGTTACGCCGATGAAGGGGCCTAACTGGAAGCTTGATTCGCTAAACAGGTTGGCACCAACCGTCAGGCTCAGGGTGGTATTTTCACCGGAGGTATCGCCTTCCAGCTCGGAAGCAAAATTATTGCCGAGGGTCAGGGCGCGGTTTGCCTGGTCGAAGTCTACATCGGTCAGGGTCATGCTACCTTCAACGAAGAATACATCGTGATGGAAGCGGCCAAACAAGCTGTAGTTGGTAGAGGTGGACTCGATATCGGAGCGGGCGTTATCCACATCGATATCAGAGCGGCTCACCGCGAAGCCCAGTTCCAGGTTGTCGCGCAGGGCGTAGGTCATACCGATCAGGTTGGCATTACTATCGCCGCTCATATCGGCGGCAAAGCCGTTGTCGTAATCGATATCACCGAAAATGCCGCCAGCAAATACTGCGGTTTGGGCCTGGCTATAGCGAACGCCAACCAGGTTTTCATCCAGGCTGTTAATGTGCGTGCGAGCAGCCTGTGCGCCGATGTCCGGTAGCTGACCGGCGACCTGGGCGGCATTCACAATAGCGGTGTAGTAGTCGGCGAGAACCTGCTGACCAACTTGGGTGGGGTGAACGGTATCGTTGAAGATCAGCTTGGAAGCATCGGGGTTAGTGCCATTTGCACCGTATACTTCATGCTCGATACACTCACCGCCGCTGCCGTCATAGCAATATTGGCCCTGTTCGAATTCAGTAGACAGGCCCAGTTGAGCGGCATTATTCAGGGCCACCTTGAGCAGGCCGGCTTGGTCGACCATCAGAACGCCGTCGATATCTTTGGCTTGAGCCAGCAGATTGGCATTAAAGTCTTCGGAAGCCTTACTTGCATCAAGTAAAGCTTTCTCAATAGCAGTCGACAGTTGGGCATCAGCCTCATCTTGAGTTACTAGCCCTGCTGCTACTGCCGCTTTAAGCTGAATTGCGCTTTTACTGGAGTCAACAGTGTCTTTAACAGCCTTATAAACAGCTGGGGTCTTACTGATATCCGGCACATTGGATACCAGAATATAGTTAGCCCCTGCGTTGGATAAAGCGCCGGCAGCGCTCGCGAGCATCACGGATGCCAGACCTGCATTTGCAGTGGCTTCCTCAATGCTCATTTCACCTTTAGCGACACTTGTAAAGCCGCTCAGCAAGTCATTGCCGCCGCCATTTACCCAGTAAAGGGCGTTGGCATCAACAGTACCAAGTGTGGTTTCCAAGTAACCGCGTCCAGTGGGGTGAGGGTTACCGGTAGTGCCTGAATCCGCAATAATAGCGGCGGGTGAGGCATCAATCATTGCTTGTAGGCCATCTGCCATGGCCTTGTACGTTGCCGCATTTACAGCATCACCAGCGGCCTCATATTGCTCTGCGGCTGCAAGGAGCTCTGCAACCTTAGTAGGTCCTTGGAGCAATAATCCCAATTGATCTAAGTCCGCATACAGTCCAGTCGCAGTTTCGCGTGTGGGGTCTGGCAGTAGAGCGCTAGCGAAACTATGCATGTTGGGGTTGTAGGTCAGCCCATTAGCTTCCAAGTAAGCCAGGTAATTTTCGGTACCAACAATATTAAGAAGAACATCAGCTGCCTTATGGCCCCCTACGGCCCAGCCAGTGCCAACATTAGGCAAAGCATTGGCTACTTGTGCTTTAGCCGAGGCCAGCAGTTCTTCTTGGCTTAAATTCTCATTGACCTCAGGGAGGCACAGCGATAGGCCTGCGCAAGAGGGAGTAACAGGACCCAGCCCCAAATTCTGGGACATGACATTGATAGCGATATCATTTGCATCGCCACCATTAGTGAATACATCGTAGTTGCCTACGTCGGTGAGGCTGTCACCAAAAGCAATAACCTGGCTGAAGGCCGATTCTTCTGCAATTGCAGAAACGCTGGTAAGGGATGCAAGTGCAATAGCCGCCGCAAGGCTGCGCTTGGCGTTAGGCATGGTTTTCTCCTAGTCGCGGTAATGGCACACCCGCGGAGACATCGGGAGGAGTCCAGAGGAAACAACTGGGCGTGCATCTTTATTGTTTTTTGTTCCTGTACCTCAAGGAAGCTTGGCAATACTAGCGGATTTGACCCAGACAATAAAATAAGTCACGGGTTAAGTGGCTGGCTGCTTGGTCATCCCAAAATTGGGGGCCTTGAGGCACGCACAAAGTGGCGCAATAGTACTGAATGATTCTTTTTAGGTAAATGCGCTATGGCTTTTTAATCGTTCGATTCATGGTGCGTCTGATTAATGGGAAGGGCAAGTGTTTTTCTAAGAATGAGGGGTACCAGGGTACCGAAAGGAGAGTGTCCTAAAGAGTGATGAATTTCAGTAAAATATAAGTTCTCACCCTAATGGTCATTGAGTTGGTTTTGGATTTGAAATTATGTTAAGTGCCCGTCTAAAGATTAACCTGGCTGATGTGCAGTTCAGCGCTGTCCGTGCCCAGGGGGCGGGTGGTCAGAATGTAAATAAAGTCTCCAGTGCAATTCACTTAAGGTTTGATATTAGAAGCTCCTCTCTGCCTGAGGCGGTTAAGTCCCGGCTACTACAATTACGTGATCAGAGAGTTTCAGCTGATGGTATTGTGGTTATTAAGGCCCAGCGCTTTCGGACCCAGGAGAAAAATCGGGCAGATGCTTTGGAGCGTTTACAGCAATTGGTCGAGCAGGTATCCAGGGTGGATAAGCCACGTATAGCGACGAAACCCAGTCGAGGCTCAAAGGAGCGGCGCCTGAAAAATAAAAATCGCCGCTCTCAAGTAAAGGCGATGCGGGGAAAAATTAGGGACTAAGTAAGCAATTTCTTTAGTCTTCTTTTTATAATGACTGTTTTTATAAAAGCCAAATAGACAGAGCCCAGAGAATTTAGTGTTAGCTAGATACGGTTAGAGTTTTGTTTTAGCCGTTTATTTTAGAAAAAAAATAAAATAAAACTATACTGCCAGTAAATTATATTGGATTCTGCATTAGAAACTTATTTAAAGACGGAAGATAATAACTCCTTACAGATAAGACTATTTGAAGAGTGGCGTTAATAACTAACTTGTCCATGCTCCAGGTCGTTTAATGAACAGTTTCTCTTCTCCTCCGCCCGGGTTTACCCTGTTACTTATTGTGGGTAGGGAGATATAGCCAATAAATCCTGATATTCCAATTGTCTTTGTGTCAGCTCGAATAGTAGGTCGTCAATCTCTAGTCCCAGCTCGGTATGGCGCACCTTAAGACGTGCGATGTCGGCCAATAGGGTAACCCGCTCTTCGCGTGTCGCTTCATCTTCAACCAGTTGGGCACCTATTTCAGTCATGTCATCTAGGAGGTGCTCACGTTCCAGCTCCCGATCGTGAATAGCCGCTTCAATTTCTTCAACTGCAGTTTTGGCAATGAAAAGATTCCGGCCGGTTTCATAGCCTTTCAGAAAGAGCCCTTCAAGGCCCGCGGGACAAACGCCGGCGTAGTTTTCCCCTGAACGCCCTTCAGAAAAGCCGCGTAACTCTGTACAAAAAAGTTCTAACCCCTCATCCCGCCCGATGCGGTAGGAACTGGTATTGAGCTGAATGCCATACTTTGCACAGGACTCCCGTCGCTTGCCCATGTAACTCAATCCTCTTCCTTCGGCGCCGTCTTCATAACCCAGTGCCTGCCAGTCGGCTACTTGGCATTCATCTTTGCTCATGGTGGCGCAACCGGTGCTTAAGAGGGTGATGGCGACCAAAGAAAGGGTTCCAAATCTTAGCTTCACTGCTGTTTCCTATGATCGGGATAAAAGGGCAACTTACCTGAGCCAACCTGACTGTAAGCTGAAGGGAATGGGTTAAAGGCTCAATAAACCTTGTGCGATGCCAAAGTGTCTCTGCACTCTCTACATAAGATGAAAATGAAGAGGGGTAAGAGTTTAGGCATAGAGTTAAGAAGGCAGTGTAATTCATTGCCCGATAGGCCCTGTCTAATCCAACAGAGTTTATTATGTTGAGTGATTTCGATCGTTTTCTAATAGCCCTTTATTGGATTTAATTCGCCTGGTGTTTGTCCTTCTCTATTCACAATAGCGAAACTTTTTATATTCAGAATTTTTTAAGTTCTCTTCAGTCTTAAAAATTATTATTTGTTTTTTGGTGAGTGGTGCTAAATTGTTCAAGTACCATTTTTCTGTTGGTACTTGTTTCTTTGATTTTTATTGAGTTTTTCTATCTGTTAACCCCAGCGTTTATCAAAGTTTAAATAATAAAAATAAATCCATATGTCGTACAGTATTTCTTCTTGAGTCAGGTTGCGTATTTAAGAACGTTTTTTATGGGTTTTTTTAACTTCGTCGGCATCGAAGCATGCTGTTTGTGCAAGGAATTTGCATGAGTCTCCAGTGCCTCCCAGCGTTTTTTGGGAAATTGCCGACTTACGCTGGGGGAATCAATCAATGTGGAGAAGATAATGAAAAAAATGATTTGTACATCGCTACTAGGGTTACTGGTGGTACCCGGTGTAACTTTAGCTGAGGACTTGTGGATAACGATCGGCAGTGACGGTTATCAATCCCTGAAAAAAAGCAGTGCGTTAATGGCTAAGGAGCCCCTGAATGCACTAGGAGAGCGCAATGGTATAACCATATTGAAGGTAAATGAGGATAATTTATCCGAAATTTCTACGATAATGCATAATAGCCACAATCGTTGTGGTGGCTTTATGGTGCATGATTCCCTGCAGGAGGCGCAAACTGCGCAGCTCTCTCCACTGGCTAACACCGTGTCGAGTATTGCCAGCTATACCATTGATAATGCAAATGTGGTGAATGCCCTACAGGCGGAAATCTCTGAGGCAAATATTCGCTCGACAATCACCAGCCTTTCCAATTTTACCAATCGCTATTACACCACTACTACAGGCGTAGCTGGTGCTGAATGGATTCGGGATAAATGGCAAGCATTGACTAGCTCTCGCAGCGATGCATCTGTGCAGCTCTATAGCCATAGTTGGGCTCAGCCTTCGGTCATTCTCACTATTCAGGGGCAAACAAACCCTGATGAAATCGTGGTATTGGGGGCGCATTTGGATTCCACCGTTGGCTGGGGTACCGGGGAAGGCACAAGGGCACCGGGTGCCGATGATGATGCCTCGGGTATCGCCACTCTGACCGATGTGGTGAATGCCATAGTGGCAACAGGTTACAAGCCTGCAAAAACTCTGGCTTTTATGGGGTATGCGGCAGAGGAGGTTGGCTTGCGTGGTTCCGATGATATTGCTACGGATTACAAGAACCAAAATAAAAATGTGGTTGGTGTTCTACAACTGGATATGACCAATTATTATGGTTCAAACAGTGATATTTATATTATTGGTGATTACACTAACAGCTCACAGAATGCCTTCCTGAAAGATCTTGCTCAGACCTATCTGGGGAACCTTAGTGTCGGCACAACTACCTGTGGTTATGCTTGTTCCGATCATGCCTCCTGGCACAACCAGGGCTTCGCGGCCTCTTTCCCTTTCGAGGCCACATTTAATGGCTCTAATCCTTATATCCACACTGTCAATGACACTTTAGCCAACAGTGGTGGCGATGCAAATCACGCTGTGAAGTTCGGTAAACTGGCTGCCGCTTATGTGGCAGAGCTGGCCAAGGGATCCATTGGTGATGATCCAGGTCCTGATCCCGACCCGGATCCCGATCCAGGTCAGGAGAAAACGGAAAGCTTCTCTGGCAGTGTGACTCGTGGTGGAGAGGAGCATTACGGGCCGTTTAGCGTGACACCGGCAACCAATTTTGTTGCGGATATGACCGGCACCAATGACGCAGATCTATACGTGCGGTTTGGAGCAGCCCCAACCTGGCGCTACTACGATTGCCGACCCTACGAGAATGGTTCAGCCGAAAATTGTTCGCTACAAGTGCCGAGCGGTGATAGTCAAGCCTTTATCATGGTTCGCGGATACAGCCGTCAAACTTCCAACTTTGAGCTGGATGTCACCTATACCCCGCAATAAAAAAGAGGGCCCAGGGAATTTTCTTCCCTGGGCCTATTATCTCCATCCTCGATTTTAAAATATCAGCAAAAAAATGACATGATTGGCAGTTAAGGCTGGCAGTCGGCTCTGACAGTCATTGCTATAAATTAATTTAAACGCCATGGATTTTGGTTTCCAGAGTAACTGTTGTCTAATCGAACGAGGGAAAATGCCAAAAAGTGAAAGTCTTTTAGCACTGACGCCAAAATTTGCAGCTATCTTGGCGAACTGACATATTCCCACAGAAATAAGTCGCGCACAGTTATTGAAATTGTGCGCATGAAAATTACTGTGCATCACTTATCAGGGGTAACCTGTGGTGTGCTGTCCGAATTAATAATGAGAAGAGAGGACGGGCAATATGCAAACCCATTTGCTAAAACCTTTATCGTTGGCAATCGCCATCGCGCTGACTGCTCCAAGTGCTTTTGCGCAGGATCGAAATGAAAAATCTTCGACAGCCGATGATCGTACTATGGAAGAGGTGATTACTACCGGTACCCGTAAGGAAGGTGTTTCCCCAACAGAAACTCTTTCACCGGTTGACGTAGTTGGCGGAGAGGAGTTGGCAGATCAAGCAGGCTTTGACCTCACTGAGTCTCTGGCAAAAATTGCTCCCTCGTTTAATACCCAGCGCTTTCCCATCGCGGATGGTACGGCATTTATTCGTCCAGTAACCCTGCGTAATTTGTCCCCGGACCAAACATTGGTACTGGTCAATGGCACTCGTCGGCATCGTTCTGCTTTGGTGAATTTACAGCTCGCTCCTCTGGGTACGGTCAATCAGGGAGCTCAGGCGGTGGACTTTTCCACGTTGCCTTCACTGGCTATCGAAAGAGTCGAGGTGCTGCGTGATGGTGCTTCGGCCCAGTATGGCTCCGATGCTATTGCCGGCGTGGTTAATATCATCTTAAAGGATGATGCTGAAGGTTTTGCTCTTTCTGCTCAGACTGGTGAATATTTTGAGGGGGATGGAACTCGTAATTCTTTTGCCGCTAATGCTGGTTTCAACCTTTTTGATCAGGGGTTTGTTAATGCCACTGTAGAATATTCCAAAGCTGATAAAACTTGGCGTGGTGTCACTCACAATCGCGCAGAAGAAGTAGGTTCTATTCTGGGTAGTAATCTGGTGCCTCTAGATGGACTTGGTCAACGCTGGGGTGATCCGGATGTGGAGGCTCTGAAATTTTTTGTCAATAGTGGCCTGGATATTAATGAGAATGTAGAGCTATATGGTAATTTTGGGTATTCCAGTAATGAAACGATTTCTGATTTTTTCTATCGCGAACCGGTGCTGGATCCGGAATATGAATTTGCAGCTGAGCCGACTTTACAGAAGGATGATGATGGCGATTTTCTTCCCGATGCCGCCCCTCAGTCACTGATTGATTATATTGTTGCTCAAGGCTTAAATCCGTCTGATTACCTGGTAGCGGATGACTCCAGCCCCAGTGGCTATGTATTGCGCAATCCGATTTATACCCAATTCCCGGGTGGTTACAATCCACAATTTGGTGCGGAAATTCAGGATATCTCCGCTGTAATAGGTGCTCGTGGAGAATTTCAAAATGGTTTGACCTGGGATCTGCGTGCTCGTGTTGCAGAGAATGAGGTGGAATATGTATTGAAAAACTCTATTAATCCCAGCCTCGGGGTTTTGTCACCCACTAGTTTCAAACCGGGCACCCTCACCCAGGAAGAGTCCAGTCTAAATGCAGATTTTGTGAAACCTATTGATGTTGCTGCCTTTGCCTCCCCACTGAATGTTGCTTTTGGCGCTGAATGGCGTGAGGAAACCTATTCAATTGGAGCTGGTGATACTGCATCTACTGAGGTTGGCCCAACGGCGGTGTATTTTGGTGTTGGCTCAGATGGTTTTCAGGGGTTCTCCAAAGACTCAGACGGTAGTTTCAGTATTGAGAGTATTGCCGCTTATATCGACCTCGAAGCGGATGTTACTGATGCATTAACCCTTGGCGTGGCGTTGCGCTTAGAAGAATATGATGAGTTTGGTTCCACCTCCGACTGGAAGCTTTCAGCTCGTTACGATGTCAATGAGAACCTTGCTCTGCGCGGGACAGTGAATACGGGTTTCCGTGCGCCAACCCCTGGGCAAGTGAATACCCTTAATGTCACTACCACTGCAGATTCCAGTGGTAACCTGATTCCGAGTGGTACCTATCCGGTGGACCATCCGGTAGCAATGGCCTTGGGGGCAAAAGAGTTGACGCCAGAGGAGTCGACCAGCTTTACCTTAGGGGCAGTGTTTACGCCGTTTAGTAATACCAGCGTCACTCTTGATTACTACAACATTGACATCGAAGACCGCCTTGCATTGCGCAACAATAAAATCGGCGCAGAAGAAATTGAGCTGCTACAGAATGCAGGGGTAGAGGATGCTGCCTTATTGAAAGACAGCAATGCCAACTATTTTGTCAATGCATACGATTCAGAAGTCTCAGGTATCGACTTGGCCATTACCAGTGATTTTGAAGTGGCAGGTAATTTACTGGTTGTGGATTTACGTCACAACCACAATAAGCAAGAAGTGAGTAAAGTAGAAACTAATACGATTAATGCCTCCAGAGTCTTCGACCTGGAAAATCAGGTGCCCAGTGATCGCACAACTCTGACTTTTGATTTTGATACAGGTGATTTGTTTAGCGGCTACTTAAGATTCAATCGCTACAGTGATTGGGAGTCTACTGGTGGTTTGTTTGGTCCTGGTGATGCTACGGATACCTACAGTTATGGTAGTGAAATTTTGGTGGACTTGGAGGCGACCTTTACTCTCTATGAAAATTATAAATTATCCATAGGTGGTGAAAATATTTTTGATGTGCAGCCCGATGATGAACAAGACGGTACTCTGCAATATTTAGGCGTTCGCCATGCTCTGACATCACCGTTTGGTTTTAACGGCGGCTTTTGGTATCTCCGTGCGAGTGCAGAGTTTTAGTGGATTGGTTTTTTTGATTGGGGACTGGTATCAAGCCTTCATTAATTGATAGCCGTTGCCAATCAAAATTTACTCTGAAGTACTTATTGTAAGCAATAAAAAACCCGGTATTTGCCGGGTTTTTTTGTTCATGGGCCAATCTCTATGAAGACTCAGATAGATTTTCCGCTCGTAATAACCTGCATATTGAAGTCCAGTACTATCTTTGGTTGATCAGTAAAAACACCGTCCACACCTTGTGAGGCTAGGAGTATCAGGTCATCAGGGCTGTTAACCGTGAAGACATAGTTTTTTAAGCCTCTCTGTTTTGCATCGGCAATCAAATCAGCACTGATAAAATCCAAGCTGGTATGCAGGGAATAAGCCTTCAAAGGCACTGTGCTCGCGGCTAAGTCGAGAGGAATACCACTGAATAAAACTCCGCGGCGCACACTGGGTATCAGTTGTAAGCACTCGTGGAGCTGTCGGTGATCAAAAGAGGAAACAATATATTGATCAAAGCTTACGCCCTTGTCGCTGACAAATGTTTGTATTTCTTTGGCTACTAGGGCAGCTGAATTTGGACCCTTGATCTCTATATTGAGTTGGGCGTTACTACCGATTAACTCCAGTACTTCACGCAGGGTTGGAATCTTATTACCGCAGGGTAGGGGGCGTTGACGCAGGGCGTCTGGATGTAGATCAGTTATTAGCTCGTTGCCGGAAAGTAGTCTACCCAGGCGCCTATCGTGTGTTACCAAGAGCTGCCCACCAATATTCCAGACATCGATTTCAATACCATCAACATCCAACGCCAATGCTTGGTTGATGGCCTGTAAAGTGTTTTCACTGACCTGGCGTTGGTATCCCCGGTGGGCAAAACAGAAAAGTGTGCTTGGGCTCATTGTTGCTTAACTCCCCCCGATAATTTTTAAAAGCTTATTATTAAATGATGAGGCAAGGGTGATTTAAGTCTATCGGTTGTTAACCTAGTCAGACAGGCAAATACCTTTATAGGTTTGGAAAATTTAACAGGGGGCAGAGTGCCCCCTTAAAAGTCTTGATGGTGGAGTCTCTGGTTTTTTTATTCTCCAGACAAGGCGCGGTAGCGTCCGCGGTGGAATATTAGGGGTTCGCCGCCGAAAGCACTGAACTCCAAAACTTCTCCCAGCAGGATGGTGTGATCCCCACCTTCAATACATTGGACACGGCGACAGTGGAAATAGGCGGCGCACTCTTCCAGTCGAGGTATTCCATCTGGGCCCTCGCTCCACTGAATCTGCCCAAACTTATCGGCCCCGCGACCGGCAAACAGGTTGGAAACGTGTTGCTGATCGGCGCGCAGTACGTGTACTGCAAAGTGTTCGCGAGTGGTGAAGGCCTCGTAGCCCAGTGATTGTTTGTCGATACTCCATAGAACCAGTGCGGGGTCCAGAGATACTGAATTAAAGCTGTTGGCGGTCATTCCCGCAGGCTGTCCCTCAGAGTCCTGCGTGGTAATAACGGTGACCCCAGTAGCGAACTGGCCCAGAGTATCGCGCAGGAGGCGACTTTGTTGAGGGGAGGGGGTGATAATGGAGCTTCTTTCTGTCGACATACGATGGTTGCTTGTACAAAAACTGTGCTAGCCAGCCATTTTACGGCAAAAGCGTACTGATTGCGCGTCTTGCCTCGCAAGCTAGTAAAAGAAGCTCGAATAGCGTTATTCGAATGACTTATTGTCCATAAGCGGCATGCACTCACTCATCAGTCGCTCCCTTTCTGTAATTGCGGCGCCAGTCAGTGCGAAACCGAGCAGTTCTCCCCTACTGTTGCGAAACTCGGCACAGACGCCTTTTGTGTCTTGAGATACTTGCCAGCTGCCCTCGGCGCCTGGATGGGGAGGGCAGAGGGTTGTGGGGCGCAGGGTTGTTTTAACCGCAACCGGGATAACGCCGTAGTGTACGGGACTGGG
Organism: Microbulbifer mixtoriginis (SeqCode); assembly: GCF_052466865.1. Classification (NCBI taxonomy): domain Bacteria; kingdom Pseudomonadati; phylum Pseudomonadota; class Gammaproteobacteria; order Cellvibrionales; family Microbulbiferaceae; genus Microbulbifer; species Microbulbifer mixtoriginis (SeqCode). The sequence goes on along the minus strand of NZ_CP174293.1, from coordinate 4,131,054 downwards.
ATTGCCGCTAAGGGTTTGAGCCAGGGCGCGGGCACAAGTCATTAGGGGAGCGACGTAAAACAGCTGGTGCTCCTCTACCTCCGCACAGTCGCCAATGGCAAATATATGCGGATTGCTACTCTGTAATTTCCGGTCTACGGCAATTCCCCGCTGAATTTTCAGTCCCGCAGTTTCAGCCAGGGCAGTATTGGCTTCTAGACCCAGTGCCGCCAGGGCGATATCTGCCACTAGCGTCTCACCGTTATCCAGCAGGGCTTCAATACCTTTAGGATTTTGATTCAGGGAGCGAATGGATTTCCCCAGATAAAAACGAACGCCACTGTTATTGAGCACCTCCTGGAGATCGCGACCGGCAGCTTCTGGCAAGAGAGAGGCGAGCGGCCACTCCTGAGGATCTACCACAGCCACTTCATATCCGGCTTGCACCAAATCATTGGCAAACTCACAACCAATCAGACCTGCACCAATCAGGAGGACCCGCTGGCAGCCAACGAGCGCGGTGCGAAAGCGGTGGTAGTCTGTCAGGTTGTTAATCCTAAATAGCCTTGCGTGGGCATTGCCCGCAATAGCCGGCAATTTGCGGCAGTGGGCACCAGTCGCCAATATCAACCTGTCGTAAGGAATATCCGCTATGTGATTATCAACATCCTGCTGCAACTGTAATGTTTTGCTGTGGGGGGAAATTGAAGCCACATGGGTATGTACGAGAATCTGTGCGTCCAATTTACGCGCCATTTCTTCAGCGCTGGTTTGGCATAACTGCTGGGCTGTTTTTCCATGGGAAAGGGAGGCTGATAGCAGGGGTTTAGAGTAAAAGGCCCCGTCATCACTGGAAATCAGAACCAGGGGGGCTACAGAATCGAGCTTGCGAAACTCCAAGGCTAGGTGATAGCCGGCCAGGCCTGTGCCGACAATCACTAGTGGGGCTTGATTCTCGTTGGAGACTTCACCGCCACTTAGCTCAGTGTCATTTTCTATAGGTTTTGATGCCGGAGTCACCAGCACCATGTCGAAGTCTTCCTTACCCACACCGCATTGCGGGCAGCTCCAGTCCTCGGGGATATCCTCCCAGCGGGTGCCGGGAGCAATGCCTTCCTCTGGACACCCCCTGGCTTCGTCGTAGACCCATCCGCACACCATGCACTCCCAGAGGCGGAAAGTAGCAGTGCCCTCATGAGTTGGTAACGGGGAGTCAAGCGCGGTATCAAGTGGAGAAGGGGGGGGTTCTTTTTTATCCAGCTCACACATTGCAAAGTCTTGCTTGCGCGCTCCGCACTGGGGACAGCACCAGTCTTCGGGGATATCTTCCCAACGGGTACCAGGGGCTATCCCATCCTCAGGCCAGCCCTTGGCTTCATCATAGATCCAGCCGCAGATTTGACATTCCCACTGGCGATAGTCTGGCATGGTGCCCCCGTGCTAGCTAGACAGTAGCCGGCTGTAGGGCAACCGGCTTTAGGGCAAATATAAGGGAGATCGTCGGAGGGTGCTGCTAATCGTGTTTGCCTTGGGAAATATTTGTCAGTGCATTTTGATAGACGTCTGCAATCTCTCCTGGGTGGCGAATGGAAATCCCCAAATCGTGTACCAGCCCGTCTTTTAGCCCGTAGACCCAACCGTTAATAGAGAGTGACTGCCCTGAGCGCCATGCGTCGCGCACTATTGTCGTTTGGCAAATATGGATTACTTGCTCCAAGACATTGAGCTCGCACAGTAGGTCTGTACGCTGTTGTTCCTGGAATAAGTCAACCAGAGTGTGGTGCTTGTCGCGAACATCTTGGATATGGCGCAGCCAGTTATCAATTAGACCAAGCTGTTCGTTGTGTAGTGCCGCCTGTACGCCACCACAGCCGTAATGCCCGCACACGATAATATGCTTGACCTTCAAAATCTCTACCGCGTACTGCAAAACGGATAAGCAGTTGAGGTCAGAATGCACCACCACATTGGCGACATTGCGGTGTACGAACAGCTCACCGGGCAAAAGCCCGACAATTTCATTCGCGGGCACACGGCTGTCTGCGCAGCCAATCCAAAGGTATTCCGGTGATTGCTGCTTTGAAAGCTTTAAGAAAAAGTCCGGGTTGTCCTTGTGGGTGGCCTCGGACCAGTTCTGATTATTTTTTAATAGATGATCTAGCGGGTGCAATGGGTTTGTATCCTGATATGACTAATTGGACATAATGTTGGGAGGATAGCGGCTTTATTCCTGCGGGCCAAGAGGGTATGGGCTAACCTGAAAGATGACTATTTTTTAGCATTGGGTCTCAATTTAAGGAGAAATGATGGCGAGAAGGAATCACTCCGGTCCCGGTAGGCGACAGCGCACATCCTTGCGCTCTGGATTTGCTGATCGGCACCGTTTGCGTATGCGCCAGCTACAGGCGCGGCGGACTCGGCTGCGTGGATACACCTCTAATTCTGATGAAGAGGAAGGAGCTATTGAATCAATGAATGGTGGAGAGGACCCCTTTAGTCGAGAACTGGAAAGGGAGCCTTTGGCTTGAGTTTTGCTGTTTCCGATAAATTAACCAGGAAATGAAAAGAGCGCTTAAAAGCGGTATGGATTTTATTTGGCAGTAATAATCGTCAAATTAACAAAAATTTGTTTACATACTCGCTTTTCAATATTTTTGCATTTCCCAGGTGGAAAAAGTCGGAGGAATAATAATGGCCTTGGTTACCCCGGAGACTTCCAGCGCATTGCGTGTAGTTTTGGCGAATTATACGGACTGCCATCAGGCTGAGGATATTATCCATTTAATGGATGAATACTCCCGCCATCCTTTTGGTGGAGGGGGGCCATTGCCAGAGCCTTGTCGCAATGAGCTGGTATCTAAATTGGCAAATTTTCCCGGTGCTTTCAGCGTGCTCGCCTATAGCGATAATGAGGCCTTGGGTTTGGTTAATTGTTTCACCGGCTTTTCCACATTTTCCTGTATGCCGCTGATAAATATTCACGATGTTATCGTCAGTGAGCGCGCCCGGGGGAAGGGCGTTTGCGCTGCCATGATGGACTTTGTGGCGTTAGAGGCAAAAAAGAGAGGGGGCTGTAAGCTGACTATGGAAGTACTGGAAAAAAACTTTGCCGCGAAGAATGCCTATCGCAAGTCGGGGTTCAAGCCTTATACGCTGGATGAAGAGTTTGGGCAGGCCGAATTCTGGCAGCGGTATCTCTGAATCTTCAGGGGTGGCACAGGCCACCCTTTTTCAAATTAAGCAATAACTTTGTTACCTGGCAGTGTACTGGGTCTGTCCCACTTTCTTTTTCTTGCTGATTATGCTGCTGAGTAGTGCAAAAAGCGCGATAAGTGAGACGCTGACCAGTAATCCCAATAAAGGTTGCTGCGGATCCCTTTCATAAAGCCAGCCACCGATGGCAAAACCGATAGTGTAACCGCCGGTGTGCATCAGTGATAGAAATCCAAATAGCCGGCCTCCGCGTCGATTCGCTTGGCTCAAAAGTGCGCTGTAGCCCGGTACCAAAAAGGCAATCCCCACCACAAAGATCAGCAGGCCGGCAGCTGCGAGCAGGCTGCCTAGGGTACTGGAGAGCAAGATGGTGCCTGTGCATAGGGAGCTTACGCCCAACATAAAACTCATCTGCGGCGCCTTGAGTTTGCGCACCAGACCAATCTGAACCAGGAACCCACAAATCGCTACTGCAGCCAACAATACGGCAGTAGCTGATGAGGCGCCCATGGCGCTGAGACCGTAGAGATCTTTAAGAGCAGGTCCCATGACAACCTGCAGCTGACCAACACTAACGGTACCGAGCAGAGCGGTGGCAAACAGGGCCAGGGCACCAGGAGGGAGGGAGGAATTTTCAGAGGATTCTGTTTCTGCAATATAACTCTTTCCTTTCGGCAGACCGGCGGTTAGAACGAGGGTGATGAATGGTAGCAATATCAGCCACGCCAGTGGCCAAAGAGCGCCAGCGAGGAGAGCCGGCAAGGCAAGTAGTGGCCCGAGTCCTCGTCCCAGATTAGCCGCCGCACTCAAGCCTGAAAGAATTGATAAGCGTTTTTCTGGCTCCCCCAGGTCAATAGCCCAAGCCTGGCAGCAGGGGTAGATGGCCGCAGCGTTCAATCCATAAATGACACGACTGATTGCCAGAGCTATTAGGGCATTACTTTCCTCCAGGTACCCCTGGGACATGGCCACCAACAGAGCCACAAAGAGGCACTGGGCCAGCAGAGCACCAGTCAGCCCCGCGAGTAGTACTGGCTTGCGGCCAACCCTATCCCCCATTTCACCCCAGAGTGGTCCGGCAATCATCAGGCAAAAAGTACCCAGGGCCACTAACCCCCCGATGCTGGCCAGACTCAGCCCACAGCGCTCAACGATGAGTGGAATTTGAGTCAGTAGAACAACCTGGGCAGCTCCCTGGCTGGCCACCACCATATTGATTTTACGCAGGTGATGTTTGGGGTGATTCAGGGATCTCCGCATCCGGGACTCCACAACAAATTCATAAAAAATCACAGAAAAACGCGACCTTTTCCTGTGCAAGAGTTCACAGCCAGATAATTTCTCTGGCAATGGGCTTGAAGTGCGAGAAATTTACCTGCATCATAAGGCTAATGCAAACCATTCTCACTTAGATTTAGCCGATAAAGAATCACCACCATGAATAATCCTCAATCCGATGCAGCCAGCACTGGCGGCGTCGACGGCGATGCTTTTGCTCAAAATCCAGTTATGACCGCCGGGGATACGGAGGTCAATATGGCTGCGGAAAGAATGTCAGCCAACTGCTTCTTCAATGCACTACTGCGAGAGACAGATAGCGGTATTTGGCACGAACGAGCTGGCGAGCAACTTCCACAAGGGATCAGTGTACCGGCGGTGCATATTCCTCTACCGGCCAGTGGTGCCGAACTCTGGCTGAGTGTCTCCTATCGCAGTGAGTGTGGCAGGCACCAGTTTACCCTGCCGATGATATTGCGTAACGCAGAGGGTGCCAGCAAAACTATTGGGTTTGCTGATGCTGCGCAGCAGGTTGCACAGGAGCCTGCTTTTTTCCCTGGCGCCACAGCAGAATCCAGAGCGCAATTTACTCTCAGGGTCTCGGCCAGTGTGAAAAATATGGCTCAGGCACTGGATGCTCGTCACGCAGATACAGAGAAACTATTTACTCAGCCCCTCACTTTTGTCGAGTCGGAACAGGCACTTTTATGCGGACACTCTATCCATCCGACTCCTAAAAGCCGCGATCCATTTACCGATAAGGATGCCGAATGTTACGCCCCGGAATTTGGCAATAGCTTTGCCCTGATGTGGCTGGGAGTGGACCCACAATATTTGCTTGGAGCGAGTGGAGCGGAAATTAGCGAGGCGCAGTTTGCCGATCTGGTGCGTGCAACGGATGGTGCTCCGGTGGCACCGAAAGGATTTATTGCTATCCCGGCACATCCCTGGCAGTGGTGTCAGCTAGGGCAAGACCCACGTGTGGCCGAATTACTTGAGAGTGGAAAAATTATTGAGTTGGGTGAGGGCAGGGAACCGTGGCGGGCAACCTCTTCTCTGCGCGCAATTTACAGCGCTCAAAGCCCTTATATGCTCAAGTTTTCTCTCAGCCTGAGGCTGACTAATTCGGTGCGTACTCTGCAACCAAAAGAAATGGTGCGTGGTCTCGAAGTCTTAAAAGTAAGAGATACGCCTCTGGGGCAGGAGTTTGCCAGCCGCTACCCGCGCTTCCAGGTGTTGGCGGAACCGGCCTACCTGATGCTTGCCGATAGTAGAGGTGAGCAGATTATAGAAAGCCTGGTTATGTTTCGGGAAAATCCTTTCTTGGAAACAGCCGCAAAAAATACCTGCCTGTTGGCAACATTGACTCAGGATCATCCTAATGGTGCTCCCTGCCGGGCTGCGCAATTGGTACAGCGCCTCGCTGGAGAGGAAAATATTTCCATTGAGGCTGCTAGCAAACGCTGGTTTAAGGCTTTTCTCGATGCAGTTATTGAGCCCTTGCTAATTGCCCAAGCCGATTTTGGAATTTTATTTGGCGCCCATCAACAAAATCTGATTTTGAGCTTCGAGGGTGCTCTGCCTGTGGCTGGTTTTTTCAGAGATTGTCAAGGCAGTGGTTATAGTCGCCTGGGCGAGGAATTACTCAAACCTTATCTGCCTAATCTGGCCCAGGACAGTGAGAATGTCATTGACGAAGAAATGGCCAACCGCCTTTTTGTGTATTACCTGATCGTTAATAGCTGTTTTGGTTTGATCTGTGCGCTTTCCGCTGCAGGTTTAATTTCCGAGCAGGAGTTGTTGCGCCAGCTGCGCGAGCGCCTGCAATTGCTGTACGAAGGCCAGCGACGTGACTTTAGCTGTTTGGCGTATTTGCTCAATGCCGATGAAATTTGGGCTAAGGGCAATTTTCAATGTGCGGTGATTGGTATGAATGAAACCACCACCGAAGACCCGCTTTCCATCTATCACACTATGGCGAACCCCCTGCGAACGGTAGTAGAAGCTGAAGTTGCCGAAGCTTGATCACCGTGACGATAAAAATTGAAAGGAAAGAATTATGACCAGCTCAACAGCTGCGCTTGAAATATCTTTAGGGGAACACGGTCAGCTTCCCGATGGGCGCTCTTGGCAAGTTGCTGTGGGAGGATATCGTTGCCAGTTAAATGGCGATAACTATTTTCAAATTGAATATGTTCCCGGACAGGAAATAGCAATTTTCATCCTGTCGTCTGGTGAAAATTCGTTAGAAGCGTTAGATCTCTGGTTCGACTGGCTTTTTGCGATGAATCCAGCATTGCAAAATACGGATATTGTCGATGCGGATACTGTGGTAAGCCGAGTTTCCCGCAGCAATTTTTATCAACGTACAGAGCTCTGGTATCGAGGTAATAATGCCGGTGAGTTTCCTTTACAATGGGTAGAAAATACGCAGGGAGTTCGCCACCCTCTCCGTGCGGAACCACCTAAAGGGGAAGTTTATCACCGTCATTTCCACACACTGGGAATAGATTTCAGTTTACGTCATCTGGATCCAGAGAAAGATTTGGAGCGCTTTACCAACTGGATGAACCAGGAGCGTGTCGCAAAATTTTGGGAAGAAGAAGGTGATAAAGAAAAGCAGAGACAGTTTATTGACTCTGTTATTCAAGATCCCCATAAGCATCCATTGATCGCCTGTATTGATGGTGAGCCCTTTGCCTATTTTGAAATTTATTGGGCGCTTGAAGATCGTATCGCACCTTACTATGACTGCCAGCCATTTGATCGCGGTGCACATATGTTGGTTGGCGATCAACGCTTCCTGGGAGGCCGTTTTGCTCAGGCTTGGTTTAATGGTGTTACCCATTTTATGTTTCTGGATGACGCTCGCACAGAAACTTTGGTTGGAGAGCCGCGCGCGGATAATCGCGCATTGCTTAAATACATCAACGGCACTTTTGGCTGGAAAAAAGTTAAAGAATTTGATTTTCCCCACAAAAGAGCTGCTTTGATTATGTGCAAGCGAGACGAATTCTTTCAGAGTATGGGGGGAATATGAGCGGCGATAAATATTGGAAGCAGGCGAATAGAAACCTGCTGGTGAAATCTCTGGCTGAGCTTTGTTATGAACAGGCTCTGACGGCAAAGCTAGAAACGGGTGCCCGTTACTTTGTGGAACTTGCTTCTGGTGTTATCTATCGTTTCCAAGCTCAGTTAACTGTGTGGGATTGGTTATTAATTGATGCGCAAAGTATTGAGCGGGAAGGTGATGGGCAAGTAATACCTGCGGATGACGCAGCACAGTTTTTTATTGATGCTGCTCTGGATCTTGAAGCCTCCCCCAGTACTTTGGGCAATTTATTACACGAACTGGCCAATACCCTGGTTGCGGATGTTACTTTGCTGCAAAAGCGTGAATCGCTTACAGCGCATACCCTAGCCACACTAACTGATGAAAAATTGCAGTGCCTACTGGATGGTCATCCTAAGGCTATGGTGAATAAAGGCCGTATCGGTTGGGGCGCACAAGAGTTTAACGCCTTTGGTACAGAGGCCGCTCAGGGGGTCAGGCTGTTATGGCTTGCTGTTCGCCGGGATCTCGCTGTGAGTGGCAATAGCGACCTGTGGGATTGGCCTCAGCTATTGGCAGAAAGCCTGAGCGAATCACAGTTACAGCAGCTGGACGATAAATGCCGTGAGAAAGGGGTTAACTGGCAAGAGTTTTTGCCCTTGCCGGTGCATCCATGGCAATGGCAGCATCATATTAGTCAGCATTATGCACAACAGATTTTTAGTGGTGACTTGGTTTTACTCGGTGAGTTTGGCGATGAATATTTGCCGCAGGTTTCACTACGTACCTTGTCCAACTTGAAGCGCCCGCAGGCTCTCCATGTGAAGTTGCCATTAACGATATTGAATACTTCCTGCTACCGTGGAATTCCAGGCAAGTTTATGCGCTGCGGACCGGCGTTATCTGAATGGATGCAGTTACTCTGTGAGCGTGATGAGCAATTACAATCGCGGGGCACCGGTGTTCTTCAAGAAGTAGCTGGCCTGCATGTACCGCACTTACATCAAGAGTCGATAAAGGGCGCGCCCTATCGTTACCGTGAATTACTGGGAGCTACCTGGAGGCAGAGCCCGGCAAGCTTGTGTGCTGAGGGCGAGCGCCATCTTTTAATGGCCGCGTTATTACAGAAAGATAGCAGCGGCAAGTCTGTAATCTCTGCTCTGATTGAAGCCTCCGGCCTTTCAGTAGAAGCCTGGCTTGAGCAGCTATTCGACGCTACGGTGGTGCCTCTTTATCACCTGCTTAGCCGTTATGGCATAGGTTTGGTAGCTCACTCGCAAAACCTAACGCTGGTATTGCGCGACAACAAAGTTGTTCGTGTTCTTCTGAAGGATTTCCAGGGAGATTTGCGTCTCGCTCAGGGTGATTTTCCCGATCGTGCGGACCTGCCGGAATCGGCGGCACAAGTTCTCGATCAATTGCCTGCTAATTATATTATTCACGACTTGTTTACCGGTCACTTTGTCACAGTGCTGCGCTATCTGTCCGCCCAATTAATGATAGAGATTGGTCTAGAGGAAAGGAAATTCTACGGAGTTTTAGCCAAGGTCCTACGCCGATATCAAGAATCCGCACAGCGAGATAATGGCGGTATGGCGGAGCGTTTCCAGCAGTTTAATTTGTTCCGTCCCCATATCGAGCGCGTTTGTATTAATCGCGTGCGCCTGCGTCAAGGTTACGATGACAGCGCTGAACGCCCGGTCCCCATTGTCGGTGGAGACCTGACTAATCCCCTTTGGCTCGCAGAGCAAGAGTCACAGCAACATCAACCAGCAACCGCTTCCGCTTTAGAGGCATAATCATGAGCAATTTCCTAGATCTCGCCGGTATCGGAGCCGGTCCTTTTAATTTGGCTGTGGCCGCTCTAATGCGGGACACATCTTTGAGCCATCGCTTTTTTGATGCTAAAGCGGAATTCTCTTGGCATCCTGGTTTAATGTTGCCGGGGGCTATGATGCAGACTTCTTACCTGAAAGACCTGGTAACGCCGGTTGATCCAACCAATCCCTGTAGCTTTCTGGCGTACCTGGTAGAAAATAAACGTTTCTATGACTTTCTGCACGCAGAACAGCGTACAGTAACCCGTCGCGAGTTTGCCGATTACCTGGCGTGGGCTGCCCGTCGCTTGGATTCTATCCAAATGAGCAGCCGTGTACAGAGCGTGGTAGATAATGGGGAGTTTTTTGAGCTGGACGTGCACGGCCCCAATGGTCGCGAACAGGTACTCACCAAAAACTTGTGTGTTGCAGCGGGTAAAAAACCAAATATTCCAGAGTGCAGCCGCCCATTCCTGTCTGATAATTGCTTCCACGCGTTGGAAATTGCCCTGCGTAATCCGGATGTAAGTGGTAAGCGCGTCGCCGTGGTCGGTGGCGGCCAGACTGGTGCGGAAGTGGTTATTAATCTTTTGAGTAAACACTGGGGCCGCCCACAGCAGGTAACCTGGGTATCCCGCCGCAGCAATTATTTGCCATTGGATGAGACCCCCTTCACCAATGATTGGTTTACCCCAGAGTATGTCGACGTGTTCCGTCAGTTGAGCCCTCAGCGTCGTGAGGAAGTGGTTGCAGAGCAGAAGCTGGCTTCTGATGGTATATCTCCTGATACCCTCAAGGAACTTTACCAGTTGTTCTACCGTCTTGTGCACCTGGAAAAGGATGCTGAACGAGTAGCATTATTGCCCAATCGCGAACTGGTGGAGATGTCTCACCGCGGTGACTATCAACTGCAGCTGGAAAATCACTTGCTGGGTGAGGCAGATGGTACCGAGTGGGTTAATGCGGATATCGTTATTCTATGCACTGGCCTGTGTGAGGCTCTACCTCCTTGTCTGGCGCCTTTACAAGAGCGCATTGCACGCGATGCAGAGGGTCGCTTGCTGTTGGATGATGCTTTTGCGGCAAGACTCAGCGGCGATGAGAGTGGTCGACGTTTGTATTTCCTTGGTACTGGCCGGACAAGTCACGGTATTGCGGAGCCACAGTTGAGCTTATCGGCCTGGCGTGCGGCACAGGTAGTGAATGATTTACACGGTAATGCGCTCTATGACAATCAGCAAACCGGCAACTTTATGAAATGGATTACTCCGCAAGCCCAGCAGGCAGCGGTTGCTTAAATAGAGGGAGAAATCATGATCGACCTCCAGGTGTCCACCAATAAGGTCGATCATGGATATACAAGTTTTTGCAATCCTATCTATAGCCGAAGTGGCTGCCAGCCTTACTTGGTTACGTCAACAAAAATACCCATGTGGTCAGTGACAGCTGCAGCCATATTGACACCGTCAATATTGACTGCAGTACTCTGTGATAAGTAGTCCACATTTACGATATTGATAGTCGCAGTATTGTAAACCGCTACATCATATTTTTTACTGGCAGTACTATTGGTGCCAGAAAAACTGCGTTGATGGGAATCTGAGGGTGTTACCTCGCTTGCAGGGTGTGCGTCGTGAAAGATCATGTTTGTTGCCCGGCTTATTACTGAAGGGGTAAAACTGTTGCTGCCTTGGTTGGTATCTCCCATCACGAGGTCAATTGCACCGTGGCCCTGCTGCAACAGGTATTTATTAATATTCTGATAAAACAATGTTGCTTGCCCTTCACTCTTGGCAATGCTATTGGGGACATGCACAAATACAGCATTGACATTGCCTGTTTTCACCGCGATCCAGCCCATACCTGACCCCAGGACTTGGTGTTGGGTAGTTTTTGCGGCATGGACACTAAAACTGTTGCAGGCCTTGCCTGTGGAGCTTGATCCCACCAGCGCTCCGGCATGTTGCTGCATGGAGCTCCATTCGCTATTAGCCCCATCCATTTCACCATATACCAATAGATCGCAAGTTTTTCTTAGCGAGCGATAGAGATGTTGGTGAGTCTGTCGCGCCTTGCCCTCAACCATAGTGAGAAATTGGCTGTTGCTGTGTTGGCCCTTGGCCATATAACCCACAGGTGCTTGGGAGACCAGCTGGGCGGGGCCGTAAAGCGGAGTGTGGGGGGCCAGTCCTTTGGCGGTTGGCATTACCAAAAGCCAGGGACTCTGATTGGCGGCTTGGTGGTTATGGGTAACACGAGTGAAATGCTGGCTGTTGGAAGCACCAACATCATGATTGGTACTGGCGTTTGAATTTATGGATTGATAGGCAAAGGTTGGCATGTCGGTTACTCATTTTTATTGAATCATCCAATGAATCAAGAGGTTTAATACCTTTTGTTAATAATAAAAGCCAGATCTTTTTTGCGATTGTGGTCTTTTAACGTAGGTGCTTGTTACTGCATTTTGGCGTCAATTTTATTTTCCTGGCTGTAGTTTTGTAGGGTGATTAATAGTTTTTATTTGCTCGAATGAATTTTCAGTTGATGCCAGGTGAATTAGTTTTAAATTTCAGTGCTGGAGCAATGAATAAGTTGCCTTATAAATAAATGAATTGCGGATTGGATCAATCAGGATTTCATTTTTATTAAGCATTGTGTCTGATCGATAGGTATTATCAAAGATTAACGAGTCGGATTTGTCAGTCGCTGTTTCTTTATTTTTCTTAATAACTAGTCTATGACAGCATGGAATAGTGCTAGTAAATGCTTGCGTTACTTGTTTTGATAGCGATGAGATATATCCATTTTTCTCCTCTTATTTCTGCTCAGAAATCCCCGTACAAGCGCATAAATATATAGTTAATTTTCGCGCCAAAGCCCGGGTGCTCAACCCACCTTGTGCAATACTTTTTGGGTACTGAACCATCGGTCTGGTGCATGCAGTGAGCAGGGAGGAAATCTGTAATGCGTTTGAACTCAACCCTTGCACAAGGGCGTTATCATTACAGCTGTGACGGGCGTGAGATGCCTGTTCAAGATAGCTGGCAGTTGGGCTTTGATGCCCTTGGACGCCGCTCTCTGGTCAGCCAGAGACTGGTGGGTGATCGAGGCTTCGGCATAGAGGTCTTTGCGCTGCTAAATAATGGCTTGGTGAGTGAATGCCAAGTGAATTGGCGCGATGAGGTTGATGAGGTCAGTGCGCATTATCATTTGTGTTTCCCTGAAGGTCAGCCTCCCAGATTAGGAGATGAAATAGAGGCAAACTGGAGTGGCCCCAACGGTCCACAAGAGTTGCGTTTGGGGGGAGAAAACCGTCTGCTATTCCCTCTAATGCGCGTTTTTATGGGGCCACTATTGAAAACACTGGTAAAACACCAAGCGGGTTTGGAAGTGGTTTCTCCAGATATTGTCGACCCCTCTCAACGAGGAAAGCTATTGGCCCCGAGAGTAAGCCATCGCACGGCGCGAATTATGGCGGGTGATCAGGCTAGTCAGCGCTCTCAGGATCTGGGCCCAGATATCAGTGGTTATATTTATCAGGGGGACGAGGCTGAGCGGGATGCGCACTGTTATGTGGATAACCGCAGCCTATTAGTCGGTTATGATTGGCCTTCCAGTACCGGGCGTTTGTGGCAGGTTCGCCTCAGAGACCTGGAGTGGTCTCCTAGTCTCACCAGTCTCCTTTTTTAATTTTTATCTCGATATTGTGTTCACCGGACTTATACCCGGTGAACACAATTGGGCCTATCAGTCTAGTGAATAATGATGATTATTTGACGCATCATTCACTCTGCCAGAGGCTTATAGCCTTTCCAGCCTGGTAAGAATTTCCTCAAAATATCTTTTCTCCCACATTTTGAACTTTTTGTGTCTGATGCACATCGTAGTCAACCGCCGGTAACAGGACTTTGAGAGAGTGCCGGGGGAATTTATACCGCGGGATTTTTTCAGTACCGCAGTGTAAGATTTCGACACTTATGTGCTAATGGGGGAGCCATTTTGCCTTTATCCAAAACCAATTCGCGCTGGGGTATGCCGCTGGCGGTCATCTTATTTGTGACTTCACAGTTACCGCTTAATGTCGCTTTGGCAAGTATTGATGGTGAGACCGAAATAGAGCTTAAGGAGTTAGACACAACCCCGGAGCAACAACAAGAGCAGTGCTTGCACGAGCAGCTGCTGATTTCCTCCGCCGATACCACACTGAGGGATATTCGCCTGCTCTGTGCCGATCGGGTGAGAGCCCAGCTTGGTCTGGAGGAGGATTTCTTCGAAGTCGACCCTGTGGTGGAGGAGTACTCTGAGGAATTGCCTACGGATGAGGTCTTACTTGGTGGCCGGGCCCAGGCCATTCGCGATGCCGCCAGCAACCCCTTTACACTTGCCTCCCACAAGACCAACTACATATTGCCATTTACCTATAACCCAACTCCTGAGAAGGGTGGGCTCTCGGATTACGAAGGCGAAGGGAAAGACCTTGATAATATCGAGGTGCAATTCCAGTTATCAGTACAAGTACCGGTATGGCGGGGTTTTCTTGGCAGCGCTTCTTTTATGAGCGTGGCTTACACCAACCGGAGTTTTTGGCAAGCCTATAACTCTGATAACTCGGCACCATTTCGTGAGACCAACCACGAGCCAGAGCTTATTCTCACCTGGCTCAATAACTGGAGCCTGTTTGGCTGGCAGAATGTCGCTAACCAGATCGCTTTCAACCACCAGTCCAATGGACGCAGCGAACCCTTCTCCCGCAGTTGGAATCGGGTATACGCCAACTTTATTTTTGAGCGGGATAATTTTTCGATTGGTATAAAGCCCTGGTATCGCCTCAAGGAGGATCGTGAGGATGATGACAATCCGGATATAGAGCATTATTTAGGCCACTTTGAGTTGGGTGGCCGCTACCGCGATGGCGATCACACCATAGCCGTTATGGTGCGCAATAACCTGCGCTCGGAAAATCACGGTGCGTTTGAACTGACCTGGGGTTTTCCCCTGGGTGACCGGGTGGATGGCTACATTCGCTACTTTAATGGTTACGGAGAAAGCCTGATCGACTACGATGAGTCAGTGCAGACTCTTGGCTTCGGCTTCACCCTGGCACAGGGGTTCTAACTCCTATTGGGCAAAGATTCAGGGATGGAATCGATGGGATTTGAAGATAGCTACCGGCTCAGTGCGCATGCGGTGATTACCAATGATTCTGGTGAGGTCCTGCAGCTGCTGGCGACCTATGCCAACCGCAGTTGGGGGTTGCCCGGTGGTGCACTCGATCCCGGAGAGACCATCCACGAGGCCCTGCGGCGGGAGTGTCATGAAGAGTTAGGGCGTGAAGTGCGTATCGAATACTTGAGCGGCGTCTATTACCATAAAATCTACAACTCTCATGCATTCATATTCCGCGCCCATTTTACCGACAGAAGACATATCACCCTCTCTAGTGAGCACTCAGAGGTAGCTTATTTTCCCCTTGAGCGCCTCTCCGAAGTGCAACGGCAAAGGGTCAGGGACTGCCTCGAATTCGACGGCGTTGTTCGCAGCGCAAAGTTCTAACTTTACCCCCTTCTTTGGCAATAGATCTGGTCGGTCAGCACGCTTTTGGCGATTTTCGCCAAAAGCACTGACATCGCGGAATTCCCCGGTCCGCTCCATTAGTATTTGCCTCCTGGTTTTTTACCCAAGAACTCCAGATTCTCCGCTTTTGCCGGGGGACTAAATAAAAGTTAATAAAATCAAACAGTTGAATAATTAAGGCAGCGGCCCTCAGCAAGTTGCGGGCTATGCTGGTGGATAAGAATATGGGTTTGGAAATGAAGATGCCTGAACTGGGCAACCTGAAGCACAGCGTACAGAAGCTGGAATGCCATGTCGCGCTAGTGAGCGCAGACAGCAAATTAGCGGGAGACTGGGTTAGCGCCCTCAATAACACCGCGACTCTGCATGAAAACCCCTTTGGCCTGGTGTTTGAGGCGGTGTTACCGGCAGATGTGGAACAACTGGCACTGGAGGAGTCTCGTCTTCAGGCGATTATCGTAGATGGTGGCACCGATACACAGGGGTTGGAAGCTGCCGATCTGCTTGCTGACCAGATACATGCACTTCGTTCTCAACTCAATATTTTTTTGGTGGCACAAAGTGATGTCGCCGGTGGTACTCCTCTTGCCGGTAAGAGTGGGGTCAAGTCACTGACCAACCTGCGCCGCCGCTTTGACGAGTTGTTTGATCGCCGAGAGGGCAATTTCAACCATATGTTCCGCCTGGTACAGGCGTTTATTGCCCGCCGCGCCTCCACGCCCTTTGCCGATACCCTGAAGGAATATGTATTCTCCGCACGTGACGCTTGGCATACTCCTGGTCACTCCGGTGGCGACAGCCTGCGCAACAGCCCCTGGGTAGGGGACTTTTATCGCTTTATGGGCGAGCATGTATTCAATACGGATTTGTCTGTTTCCGTACAGATACTCGACAGCCTGCTGGAACCGCACTCGGTAATTCAGGAAGCACAGGATCTTGCCGCCCAGGCGTTTGGTTCGCGCCATACCTTTTTCCTGACCAATGGCACTTCTACTGCTAACAAGGTCGTGATTCAGCAGATACTCGGTGGCGGCGGCAAGATTATCGTCGACCAGGCCTGCCACAAATCGGTTCACCATGCGATAGTGATGAATCGCTGTGAGCCGGTTTATCTGAAGTCGGTACTGCACCCTGAATTCGGCATTTATGGCCCGGTGAAGCGCTCGGATATCGAGGCGGCGCTTGATGAACATAGCGATGCGCGCTTATTGGTTATCACTTCCTGTACCTACGATGGTCTGCGCTACGATTTGAAACCTATTATCGATTACGCCCATGAGCGCGGTGTCAAGGTGCTGGTCGATGAGGCCTGGTTTGCCCACGGTTTCTTCCACCCAGAATTGCGCCCGACCGCGCTCGAGTGTGGCGCGGACTATGTGACCCAGAGTACCCATAAGATGTTGTCGGCTTTCTCTCAGGCCAGCATGATTCATGTGCAGGACCCGGACTTCGACGAATTCCGTTTCCGCGAAAACCTGAACATGCATGCGTCTACCAGCCCGCAATACGCCATGATCGCCAGTCTCGATGTGGCGCGTAAGCAAATGGCGATGGAGGGTTATGGACGTCTCAAGCAGTGTCTGCAGATGGTGGAAACCCTTCGCCGTGCAGTCAATGAAACCGGAGTATTCCGAGCCCTGACCCGCGACGACCTGATTGCTGAGCCTCTAGCGGGTGACAATATCGGCCTAGACCCCACCAAGGTAACCATCGATATTTCCCGCAGCGGTTACTCGGGCAACGAGATGCAGATCAAGCTGTTTGATCAATACGGTATTCAAGTGGAAAAGACCACCTACAATACCATCACAGTACTGGTAACCCTGGGCAGTACTGAGAGTAAATTGTTGCGCTTGATTCATGCGCTGAAGCAGCTGGCGGGGAATACTCACAAGCGTATTCATGTCGGTACTCCGCGCCGCCTGCCTGAGTTTACCCGCTTCACCTGTCTGCCGGCGGATGCCTACTTTGCCGATACGGAAGAGTTGCCGTTGATGGACAATGGGGTGGACGCTACACAGAATCTTATCGGTCGCACCAGCGCCGATGAGATAGTGCCTTATCCGCCGGGCATCCCTGTTCTGGTACCTGGCCAGGAGATTTCTGAGCAGATAGTGCAGTACTTGCAGCAGTTGTTGCAGGGGCAGAATACTACGGAGATTCACGGCCTGATTTTCCGCTCAGATGAACCTATGCTGCGTGTAGTCAAGGAAGTCGCTGAGAAATCAGAAAACAAAGACAAAAAGTCCGGCGGCAAAAAGGCAAAATAAAGCCACACGAGCTATCCGGCATGGAGGCCGGTATGTTTGATCAACCAAGGATGGTATTACTGGCTGGTGCCTCGGGCGGTTTGGCTCGCGCGATCGGCGCCGAAATCGTTCGGCGCTATCCCGATATTACTTTGGTGACTTTGAGCCGTGGTACAGTAGATCGGGTACCTGGACACGCCGGCGAGCGTCGTCACCTGACAGTCTCTCTCGCGGACGAGCACTCTATCAGAGCTGTCGAGACCTTCCTTTCTGAATTTTCCTCTCCGCCTGACTGGGTAATTAACTGTTGTGGATTGTTGAACGATGAATTTCATGGCCCGGAAAAATCTCTAGCGCAATGTGAGGATGATTGGTTGATACAGTCTATGCGTATCAATCTCCTCACTCATATGCACCTGGCCCAGGCGCTGGATAGAAAATTACAACGCAAGCGGCCGCTGCTATGGGTATCCCTGTCTGCCAAGGTGGGTAGTATCGGCGATAATGAGTTGGGGGGCTGGTATAGCTATCGTATCAGCAAGGCGTCACTCAATATGTTGGTAAAAAACCTGTCTATTGAATGGGGGCGCCGATTGGAAAACAGTTGTGTGGTGGCCATTCATCCGGGCACTACGGATACAGCACTTTCCAAACCCTTCCAGGGTAATCTGGCGCCGGGAAAATTATACAGCCCGGCACTGAGTGCCGGGCGTATTGTGGATGTACTACAACAGCTGGCGCCCGCCGATAGTGGTAATCTGTTTTTTTGGGATGGTAACCGTTTGCCCTGGTAGTGAATCAGGGGGTCATCAAGCCTGGCCAGGTTTCATTATCTGTTGTTCTCGGATACCCACTGTATGCTTGATCAGATGTGATGGAGTAGCGTATATAGCGCTGGTTTTTGAGGAAAAAATATGCGCGAAATGTGTTCCATTGGTGGGCTGCGGTAATCTCCGTAGCATAAGGACCGAGTCCTGGCCAATTGCTGTCATTGATTGGTTGGGGGTAGCCGCTGTCAAGTTGGTCTTCTTCCAGGTCATAGCGTAAATAATTCCCGTCTTTGAGAAAGAAATAAACTTTGCTATTAGGCCATTTCAGGACAGCGCGAATTGTTGTCGCGTAGGTAGCCAAACCAGGCCAAGTATTGTTGTCCACCAATTTGGGATAGCCGGAATCGACCCGATCTTCATTGAGGTCATAGCGCAGGTAACGCCCGTCATTTAAGAAGAAATAGCCTTTGTCACTGTTGGCTTTAAATGCAGCAACAATCAGGTGGGCATAGTCGCCCAAGCCAGGCCATGTACTGTTATTGGTCGTGCGCGGATAACCGCTAGAGGCTTTGTCCAGGGTTTTATTGTAGCGTACATATTGATCGTCACCGCGAAAATAGTAAGCACGTGCACTGCTCCAGTCCAGGCCAGCAGTAATTTCCAGGGCCGATTTACGCAAAGCAACTGGGGTATCGTTATGTACGAATACATAGTCCAGGACTCCCTGTGCTTCTGTATAGTCGGTCCAGCTTTGTGAGCTAGCGTCGACGACATCAATGAACTGGTCATTCTGGTGAATCTCCACGGGTCCGCTATCTGTGGAATACCATTTAATTGTCTTATTGTCAGCAGCCATCATTTTACGTATTCCAGGGCTGCCAATCAGTGGGTTACCATCCAGCTTCCAATTCGTTTGCAGCTCAATATCCATAAAACGCAACACCGTTGGTGCAATGGAGGTTTGGGCAGCATGGCCATAAATTCCATTGAAATCTCCATTGTGGATATCTCCAATAAACTCGCTGTGCTCAGCATTTAATGGCAAATTACTGCCAATAAAAATTGTTTTCTCGCTGGCAGTTTGTGCCCCATGCCCGCAGCCGCGAGAATCACGGCCGTGGTCTGTAGTTACAAGCACTAACCATTCTTCACCTTTTGCAATACGTGTATCTACGGCATCTAACAGAGCGCCCAGCTGAGTGTCGCTTGTGCGAATGCTTTCGTTATAGTGATTGCCAAAACAGGAGCTGTGACCGACACCATCGGGGTCATCCAGGTGCAGGAAAAGGAAATCCACATGACCTGAGGATATTTCCTGCACGCCGCGTGTGGTGACATCCGCATCGGAAAGGCCACTTAAAACCAGGTTAGCCTGTGCCAGGTCGGTAGTAA
Organism: Microbulbifer mixtoriginis (SeqCode); assembly: GCF_052466865.1. NCBI lineage: Bacteria > Pseudomonadati > Pseudomonadota > Gammaproteobacteria > Cellvibrionales > Microbulbiferaceae > Microbulbifer > Microbulbifer mixtoriginis (SeqCode). Next base: position 4,111,730 of record NZ_CP174293.1, on the reverse strand, counting down.
AAAAGTTGGTATTTATAGGGCTCCAATGGGATATGCTGCCCACCCAAAGGCTATTATCAGCCTCCTTTATCCGTTTGAATAAACTGGGGAATTCTGCATTTGCCAGGCCTGAGTCATTGGACGTGACTTGGTGCTTGTCAACCCAAACTCCTGTAAGGATAGTGGACCAGCCGGGGCCACTTTTAGTGTCCTGTTGACTTTGAGAGCCACTGATACCACCGGTATAAGCCTTGTGTAGAATTAATCGATCATAATTGGGGGTGTCTATATCCTTGAGCTTTTCGTACTGCAGCCCATCAACGCCAATTAGAAGTACCTTTTTATTATTCTGGGCAAAAACGAATTGGTTACTGGAAACAAACGAAATTAACAACAGGCAGGAGATAAGTGTCTTCATATCGAATATCCCGTATTTTCAATGATTTTCTGGTCTAGACCAGTAATGATAGAATAGACGATAGCTATTAAATCCCAATGAAGGGATTTTTACAGCGATACTGCAAAGAAAAGACAGCTATTTAAAAGCTAACAACTAACCAATCTCCCTCATTAAAATTAAAGAGCAAGGAATTTTTTAGGTGCGGTAAAAAATAAGTACTATCTAGTGGCTACTTCCATTTCTATGGCGTGGGGTAGCCAGTATTCAATATTGTAATCAATCAGATATTCAGCAGAATCATAGCGAAGTCTTAAGATTCTCAGGCCTGGAGCACCAGCGTGTATACCCAATGGCTCTGCATATTGCAACTCCAGGTTAGCAACCTGAATATTACAGCGCTCGTGAGTGATATTTACCCTATAATTATCTTGCAATATTTCGGTAATAGATCCGGATAAATCGAAGTCAGATAATTCAGGAAAACTCTCTGATGAGAGATAACTCTCTTCTACCATGACAGGCCTTTGGTCCAGGTAGCGGACTCTTCGGATTTCAAAGTACCTGGTACTTTTAGTGGCGTTAAAGGCGGAATAAATATCGTGTCTTACGGTCAGCTTACGGACCCCAAGTACTTTGGTGGTTGCTCTAAAACCCTGTTGTCGGGCCATGGAGTTGAAATTTACCTTTTGTGTCGGATTCATCACAAACCGATTTGGTGCAACAAACCAGCCTCTGCGATTTTGTCGGTACACCAGCCCCTCACCTTCAAGACGGTTTAAACCATCTCGTAAAGTAATACGTGTGACTTGCAGCTGCTCCGCCAGCTCGCGCTCAGCGGGCAGCTTGTGATTGGCGGCCAGGCGACCATTACCGATCAACAGTTGGATATGTGATTTAATTTCTACGTAACTGGAGGACACAGTATTTCTCTTGGGTTTGACTGAAACTCGGTCTTAAGCCTGGGCTACCAAACTGGTATTCCTGAAGTTTGATAGCCTATCAGGGGCGTTGTCCAAGAGCGAGTCGGCGATTGATATCGACCAGTACGGGTTCAAGCTTATTGATATCGTCTATCAAATAATGAGCGCCGCAATTCTCAAGTTTTTGATAAGCGCCAATACTGTGATTTCTTTTTTCTTCCTCCGAGAGTGCTTGCCAACATCCCAGGGATAATCCCGAAGCATTTCCTGAAAGTACCACTGCAACTGTCCACATGCCGGCATTTCGCCCTTCATAAATGCCTGCGGCGGTATCATCAATCTTGACACATTGGCTGACAGACGGGATTTCCATTTCAATGACGTTCTTTAATGCAGCTGCGGGTCCTGGTCTTGCGCCCACAGCTTCATCTGCTGCAATAATACAGTCGGGCTCTAGGCCTTGTTGTTGAGCTTTTGCCAGCATGCCCTCAATCATTATGCGACTGTAACCTGTGGTGCTACCAATACGTATATTACGCTCACGCAAGCGGACAAATAGTTTGTCGGCTCCGGGTATTATTTGGCTGTGCCTATCGATTTCCTGAATCTGTATCGGGGCCAGACGGCGATATAGTCCGTCTATATCAGATTCCTGGGATGGGCGCCCATGAACCACTTGCCAGGCAGTTTGAATGGAATTTTGTTGTAGCATCTGGCGAATATGTTCTTTCTTCTCAGTACCCATTGGAATACGGGTTTGCTCTTCACTGACCGTAACTCCAGCCTCAGCAAAAATTTGCATAAACGCTTGTAAAGGGGCGCGGGAACCAAAATCTACTAAGGTTCCGGCCCAGTCGAGGATAGCAGCTTTAAGTTGCAGTGGTTCCATGGATTATCTCCTTTTTGGTAATTGATAAGGGAGTTGAGCGGTAAAATATCTATCGACTAAGTACCTTTGAGCAGATCTTTAGCCAGTGATCCAAAGGAGCTACGCCTAAACCAGGCACTTTTCCTGAATCATCCCACTCGCGCAGACGCAGAGCATCCTCGGCGAAGGGGGTATTAAGAAAATTATCTTTTTCTTTATCTGTCATTCTTTTGCCTTGTTTTTTTAGGGATTTGTGGCTTGCTGCGGATAGCCGTGTGTCATAAATGTTATCTGTACTCATTAAAAACCTTTTAGCTTGAACATGTAGGGCGATAGGCTTCGTGACTGTATTGGGAAAACCCCACCTTTCGAGTAAATCTGCACCTATTAGGTCATGTGCACTGTAGCCTTCAGTATCCGTCCCGGGTATTTTTTCCTTTATAGCGTGGAGATGGCCGATATCATGAAGAAACGCGGCAACAGTCATTTCATCGGAGATACCAGAGTGTTCCGCCAAGGTGGCACACTGGGTAGCATGCTGTAGCTGCGTGCATTTTTCTCCAAGTGTTAAATACCCGTACTGCAAAAATAACTGTTTAATTTTATCGACAACATTAGCTCTCATCGAGTAAGCCCTCATCTAGAGGGATCTTGTCCAAAATACCCTTCACCACCCGTTCCATTAATGCTGGTCCGGTTGTCATACCTTTTCCTCCAATACCGGTTATTAAATGAATATTTTCTGTTGCGGATTTTAGGAATACGCCTTGGCTACTTTCCTGGCTGTAATAGCCATTCCAAATCCTGGCAACATTTAAATGGGGTAGATTAAGAATACGCTTGGCTTCGGCTACCATCAGTGAGTTGATTTCCTGACATATTTCATAGTCCAAAGTGCCTGAGTCCTGGGCAGTGAAGTACTCATGAGAATCGCCAATGATGATGCTGCCATCGGCAGATTGTCGAAACAGAAGGTGGATACCAAATTTTCCATAGCTTGGATCAATATGGGGCTTCGGTAGATTTTTATAATTAGGGCAACTTTTAAATGCTTCATAGCGGCGTATTGTCAGACCTGTAAGCAGGTTCCCTGGTATTTTGACTCCCTTGATTTGTTGGGTGCGTAACATCTGCAATTTACTAAGCTGTAGTTGTTCTGTTTGTAATAAGTGCGGAAATAAATGACTAAGTTGGTGGCCACAACAAATCATTACCTGTTCTGAAATAAAAGACTCACCTGTTGAGCAGCGAAGCTGGACCCCATTTTTGACTTCCTCTACGGCTATTACCGGAGATGCCTTCTTAAAATGTAAATTTTTCGTGTCTTCAAGTAGTTTCCAAAAATACTTCATTAGCAGGGAGCTTTCGGCACTCATTTCCTGTGGATAGTAGAGGCCACCATGGCAGTAACTCTGCTTTAGTAAATTAATTTGTTTGTGACACTGCGTCGAGGTAAGAAGCTTGGAAACGTAGTTAGTCTCACGATTAATCTCATGCATTTCCTCTAGTAGATTGGCCTCTTCTAAAGAAGAAGCCACGTAGAGAGAGCCATGCTGCCAGAGTGCGTCCGGCATTATTGTCGCCAACTCGCCATAAAGTTCCAGCGATCGTCGCCCCAGATTTCGCCATAGTTTTAGATTCATACCAGATGGTACTATTTGGCCAAAATTGCGTACCGTGGCTCCGTGAGGCTTAGTGCTGGCTTCAATTAACAGTATTTTTTTTCCGGATTTGAGTGCATGGTAAGCAGCAAAACTGCCTAGTATCCCGGCACCGACAATGGCAATATCAAATTTCATAACTGCTCTATAACCTTTTTTATACTGGAGAAGTAATAAGCCTCGACCGTGAAGAAGAATTACGGTGCAAGCGGCGAAAGAAAAGAAGTGATAGCAGCATTAACAAAATACATGCAAAACCAGTAGCATAGGAAAGTTGCTGAGTAAACTGTAACCAGTTTAGGTTTGGTTGCGCGAAAGTCTTATAGAGCATGACACTAATGCTGCCGATATAACCCGCACTATCTGCCAGATAAATCACAAATCCTGCGTTTCCTAGGCTCTTGGTGCAGGCGACCAGACGTTCAAATAACAAACAGTTAAATGGAACATAGCCTATATAGAGCCCGATATTGATCCCAATCATCCAGGCAGCCCCGGACACAATATCTAACTCAAATGCGAGAGTTGAAGTTATGCAGATTACTCCCCCACCCGCGACTAATAGCTGGTTTAGCTGCAGTGCGCGATAGTTGTTACGTACAAAAATAAGTAGCGCCAGGGATGCTAAAACTATCAGTGCCACGGGTAGAGTGCTGGTAAGGAAGATCTGGGGTGCTTGACCATGACCCAAAGCTTGCCAAAGCTCTGCAGCGAAATTATCAGAGAAGTCACGAAATGCCGTTAGGAAAACATAAGCAATGATTAAAGCCAACAATCCCAGATTCGTTTCGTTGACGAAAGTCCAACGCATTTTATTCGTCATTGGTACTCTTTGTTTTCGTGCACGGATGTCTGCTTGGTTGGGTTGGGGAATTCTACTGAGTGTAAATGTCGATAGAATCAGTGCAGGTAGAAATAATAAGCCCACGGTTGCAGGCAACCAGATTTCCGGCACTTTCCATTCCAGCAATAGATATGCAGCTACTGCTTTTACGGCTCCTGAAGAGACGATTAAGCTAACACATAAAATGGCGCCTAGTGCTTCTGTAAGACGACGCCCCTCTAAATAGCTGAATACTAGTCCCCACACCATTCCAAGCGGGAGACCATTAAAAAAAAGCATGACAACATTATAAGGAGCGGGGATCAATGCGAATGCTATCAAGGCAAGATGACTGAAAAGAATTAGAATTACCAGCATTCTTCCCCGCTGCAATGGCCGTAACTCTGAGACAACCTTAATCCCGATAATTTTTGAAAACGCATAACCCAGTACTTGGGAAATTATAAGTGCGGTTTTAAAGTCTAGAGTGAATTCCCAGCCGGAAATGTTGGCGTAGGATGCTGCTGTAAAGGGCTTGCGGAAAGCATACATACAAAAATAAGTGAAGAATGCAGCAACTCCGGAAAAGAGTAGCAAGAAAAGCTCACTGTTGAAATCTTCACTGGAATCAGATTCCTGTTTTTTACCGGTTTTTTCCATTTTATCGATAGCTGCCATTTGGTCTAGACCAAATTTTAGGTGCTTATGATTGCGTTTTTGTGACAGTCTTTTTTTAAATTCAATAACCATTCCAGATGGTAAAAATTTTTCATTTATATATTCGCAGGGAATATTCACACACCTGTTATACAAACGTCATAGCGGCAATTTAGGATCCTGGTCTAGTCCAGATTTATGTTGATGATCGAGCAAGTTAATTTGTGTCGATAAAAATTTGCCAATCATTTTTTGATTGATACAGGGGAAGTAAAATGAATTATGTCAAATTATTGCCTGCAACGATTGCTCTGCTGGTGGGACAAGTAAATTACGCTCATGCACAAGAAAGTAGTAAGCAGAGTGTCCAGGATGATAGCGAAATAGAAGAGATTGTTGTGCTTGGACGAATGTTTGAGACAGAGTTACGTTCCCTGGAGTTACAGAGGGAATCTAACCGGATTGTTAATGTGGTATCGGCAGATAGTATAGGTAAGTTACCGGATCGTAACGCCGCAGAGGCAGTTCAAAGAGTCGCAGGCGTATCTATCGAGCGTGACCAGGGGGAAGGGCGGTTTGTCGCTGTGCGTGGCCTCCCGTCCCAATGGAGTTCTTCTAGCCTTAATGGTCATCGTTTGCCATCTGCAGAAGAGGAAACTACCAGCAGGGCTATGGCGTTTGATTTCTTTCCATCGGAGCTGATTGAACGTATTGAGGTCTCTAAGGCTGTTACCGCGGATCAGGAAGGTGACTCTATTGGCGGCAATGTTAATTTTGTGACTCGTACAGCCCCAGAAGAACGCACTTTGGATATATCCCTATCTGGTGGCTATGCGGATAAAGCTGACGGTGATATTAAATCCATGAGCATTCTTTATGGGGATAGAAGTGAAGGTGGTAAATGGGGATTTTTGGCCAATGTAACTGGTTGGAGCAGGGATTGGGCAACAGATAACTATGAGCCTCGCCGTAAAGGGGAGGGAATATATCGATTGGAACTGCGGGATTATACCGGAACCAGAGATACCCTGGGGTTAAACCTTGCTACTGAATACCGATTGGAAGAAGGAGGTAAGATTTTTGCTCGTGGTTTGTTTGGGACATTAGAAGATGAGGAGACACATTACAAGCACAGGTTGCGGTTCGATAAAGATAGAATGGAACTTCAGCATATCCACAATACTTTGATAACACGTATGCAAGGTGTTGAAGTTGGTGGAGAGCACTTTTTTGGTGATGATAAGCAGCTGAATTGGAATTTAGCCAGCTATGATAATGAATTCCGCTATGGGAATACACCCAATAAAGATGATCGCTCTTATTTTGTAATGCGTTTTGATCAAACGGAAGTAGGTTATGTTGGTCTGGATGATGATGGGCTGGCTTACAACCAAATCGATGGTGGTACTGACCCAGCAGAAAATATACCCACTCACCTCCCGGATGGTTTTGTAATGGACCCAACCCAGTCCAGCCTATCTTGGGTTGAACTATATAAAGTGTATGTCAACGAAAAGGATAAAGTGGTAGCCACTTTTGACTTTACCTCCCAGTTTTCCAGTGAGCTGGAAGTAAAATTCGGAATGAAATATCGGGACAAGGAACGGGTGTCTGAATTCTCCGATGCATTTTACAGTTGGGATGAGGAAAACTATGGGCCTGCCCCAGCTCTCTCTGACTTTACCTTGTCTGATCAGCCTGGCAGAAATGATTTCCTATCAGAGTTGGATATCAACTATGACTCCCAATTCTCTCAGGTTGCTGCAATGTCTCAATTGGAGAATTTTTGGAACCAAAACCGGGATAAATTCATTTTGATTCCCGAAGAATCAGCTCTAGTTGAAAATGGAGGGGCTCTTGGGCGAAATTTTGAGCTAACAGAGAGGCACCTATCGGCTTATGGTATGGGTAATTATGAGCTTTCAGATAGAGCCACTCTTGTAATGGGATTACGACTCACTCAGACACAAACGAAGGTGGAAAGCCAGGTATTTGTTAACGATGAAGCTAATAACGGCTATTTGGTGCCGTTTAATGGTGATAAAGAGTATTTATCCATTCTACCATCGGCACATCTAAAATATGCGCTCACAGAGGATAGCAATATCAGGCTCGCGCTGACCAGAACCTTTGCCAGGCCGGACTTTGGTGACCTGAATCCGGGAGGGTACTATGCCGAGCACGATAATGAGTTTATAGGAGGTAATCCAGATCTTGATCCTACTTACTCTTGGAATCTGGATTTTATGTATGAATACTATTTTAATGACTCCGGGATTTTATCTGCTGGTCTATTTTATAAAGATATTACAGATCCAATTTTTAAGGATGTGAAAGAAGGTGAATATAATGGGGTGTCAGGAGTCGATATTTATAGTCCGGAAAATGGTGAAGATGCGTGGTTGGGGGGATTGGAATTTAATATCGTGCGAAAATTGGATTTCCTCCCTGGATTTCTTTCAAATATTGGGGTATCGACAAATTTAACCATGATGGATTCAGAAATGCGTGTTCCGGGCCGTGATGGTGCGGTGCCGATTTCCCGTCAGGCTGATTTATTACATAATCTCTCTATCTATTATGATGACGGTGCTTTCTCCATTCGCTTAGCTCAAAACCATAAGGGAGAGTATATTGAAGAGCATGGTGGCAATAAAAATGAAGACCAGTACTACGGTGCTTACACAAGCCTGGATATGAGTGCAAATTATACGATTGGGGACAATTTAGTTATTTTTGCTGAGGCCTTAAACCTTACGAATGAACCTTTAACTTATTATATTGGTAATAAAGATAGGCCAAAGCAAGTTGAGTATTATGGGGTTCGTGGTCAACTGGGTTTTCGTTATAGTTTTTTTTAGCTAATCTTTTATCTTGCACAGGAGAAACATCTCGGTTGTCGTCGAGTTGCTTCTCCCAAAAGCAGTTAATCACCAATTGTAAGCGGGTCGCCGCGTCTGAGTAATGTTTCAATGTCAACACCCTTTGGTAGACTGCCAGTGCTATGAGCTCCTCTAGTTTCCAGTCTTGATCGAATAAATGCATCACTAATCGATTCGTTGCCTGACTGTAAAAGTAGATGAACCTGCATTGCAATCGCCATTTGATCAATAATACTGCGTGCTCTGTATTCAAATTGATCCAAATCAGCAAGCTCTTTTTTTAGTGAATCTATAGCTTTATCGAAGCGGATATCCATACCAATGCTTGTTGCCATCTCATCCAGCCAGTGATTTACGACATTGGGTGTTTTTGTGATGGCACGCAGCACATCAAGAGCCTGGATATTACCGGAACCCTCCCATATGGCATTAATTGGAGCATCGCGGTAGAGTCGTGCAGTGATAAAACTTTCAATAACACCATTTCCACCGAGGCATTCCATCGCCTCATAGGCATGATGCGGGCTGCGCTTACAAATCCAATACTTACCCACAGCTGCTCCCAGTCTTAGGAGCATTTGTTCGTGTTCTTGATCTTCATGATCCATAGCTCGGGCCATGCGCATGGTCAAGGCCACTGACCCTTCAACTTCTAATTGCAGGTCTGCCAGGACATTTTGCATTAGGGCTTGATTAATTAGCTTTTTTCCAAAGGCTTCTCTATGGGATGCATGGTATATCGCTTGCAATACGGCTTGGCGTTGGCCCCCAGAGGAACCGACCATACAATCAAAACGCGTTATCGCGACCATCTTGATAATTGCATTGACTCCCCGACCTTCTTCACCCAAGAGCCATCCTAAGGCACCTCGCATCTCCACTTCGGAAGAGGCATTGGATACATTGCCAGATTTCACTTTGAGCCTTTGGATTTCTAATGGGTTTTTACTTCCATCCGGACGCCATCGGGGAACCAAAAAACAAGAAAGCCCGCCCGGTGCCTGAGCCAGAATTAGAAAACCGTCACACATAGGAGCAGACATAAACCATTTATGCCCAAGTAGCTCATAAGTTCCGTCATCCATGGGGATTGCACAGGTTGTGTTGGCACGTACATCTGACCCCCCTTGTTTCTCTGTCATACCCATACCGATAGTCAGAGAGTGTTTTTCATAGTAGGGGCGATTACTGCCATCGTAGCCCCGGCTAAGAATTTTAGGGATCCACTCCTTGGCGATTGATGGGTTTAATTTTATCGAAGGAAGAGAGGCAAAAGTCATCGTGATTGGGCACCCATGACCCGCCTCAAGTTGACAATGCAGATAGTTCTTTGCCGCTCGAGCAACATTGGCACCGCTACAAGGATGACTCCAGGGGGAGCTGTGTAGTCCTTCTGATAAGGCAAGCTGCATAAGTTGATGGTAAGAAGGATGATAGCGAACTAAGTCTATACGGTTTCCGATTCGGTCATGACTTTCAAATATGGGTTTAAACTCATTGGCAGCATAACCCCGTTCAATCATTTCTGGTCTTCCACAAACCTCACCATAGCGTTGTAGATCATTTTCGGACCAATGTCCGCCATTAAGGTGTACCGAATCGAGTAGAGCCTGATCGCCGGCATACAGGTTGTGCCCTGAGAGAGGGGAAGTCTGATTCTTTACCGTATGAGTGGTTGCATGGGCAGAGGGGTGAAGGTGATCGCTCATGATCATAGCCTCAATGGTTAACATAGTTATATGTTCTTTGATTCATCTACTTGTACCAAAACACCAAATGGGTACCAAGAGACATAGTGATAGCGTACCAATACAAAATCATAAAGTAGTCCTGTCCTGATTACTATTTGCGCACTCATTAAATCTATTACGCACTATAAAAATATTTTATAAGTATAATTTATAGGGTTTCTTTGGCTAGGTTATCCAAAATAATATTACTTTCATGAAAGAGAGTGTATTTATTATTTTAGTGTGATTGATTAGCTGAATTTTAATTTTTGTTGCTACTTGGCTTTTTGTGCCGTTTATTGGTTTTTAACTTTTCTAGGTATGCTTTTTTTCATGCTAATATTTAAAATAAATCCATTAATTTTGTGGGTTAGTGCAAATTTATTACTGTTTTTTAAACGCTTTATTTTTTTTAAGTTTAGACAAAAGGATGTTGCTGGTTGGTTACTTAATAATCGTCTTTAATACCTTTGTATGAAAAAATGACATTTGTGATAATCGCTGGCACACTTAAGATTGAATTTTTGTTATCTGTATCACTTACTGTTGCAGTGTGTTGGTTGATCGAATAGATTTAGCTCTCAATATCGAGAATGTGGATAGAAAATAATAAAAAAGTAAGAAGTCATTAGATAAAATCTTAAAGAGATTGCATATTGGGGGAACCCAGATGAATTTGCATAAGGAATATGCACGCCTCAAAGTTGTTTCGCAGGATCATGTTTGTAAGGGTCCCGCTGTTACCTTCTTAACCTCATCAGTCAACTTGCAGAGTTCAATTTTTGCAGGGCATATTGAAGAGGAGTTTAAAACCAGATGCTCCATTGTTCAGAGAGTCCCATCTTTTTCACTTGATGGAGTTAAGGCTGATTATCTATTGCTCGACTGTGTTGGGCTTTTTAAAGCGGATCTTGATCAATTATTACGTGATATTCATGCTTCTACTAACTCGCCTGGCATTATTCTCTTAAATGTTGACGATCCTAATGAGTTTGACTTTGTCTTACACTGGGAGAAGGTCCTAGGATTGATGCCGGCAAAATGTGAGCCCGGGGTTATTATGGAGCGATTAGGTAAGATATTCCTGGGGGAATATTGGTTTCCTCGAGATGTTCTGCATAACTTTTTAAGGCAGCATAGACGTCCTAAAAGATGGATGGATTCTAGCGCAAACCTTACACAAAGAGAAAGACAGATATTGGAGCTTATTTGTGAGTGTAGAACCAATGCAGATATTGCGGAGGTACTATGTGTTAGTGAGCATACCGTTAAAAGTCACCTATACAAGGTTTATAAAAAGATTGGTTGCAAAAACAGATTGGAGGCAAGTAGTTGGGCGAGTCAAAATCTGTGAAATTAAAAGTTCTATTTCTTTCTATTTGGTTTATTTCTAGTACAGCTATTTCCCAGGAGTCAGAGTTTGCTCAGAGCGAAGAGTCAATCCTTACCGGTTTGGTGATTGATAACACAGTAAGCGGCATAGGGCATGAGTTCGCACGCTCTTTATCGTTGTATATTACATCCAACTTGACTGACTTTGATTATAACCTGACTGTGTATGAAAGGCCTTCTGCGCGGTGGGGTAGTGTTGTGTGGGTAAATTATGAGAATAAGCAGGTGTTCAGGACTGTTATTTACCCAGGCAGAAGACGTTTTGGGCAGATAGTTGAGCAAGCTGTTGCTCAAATCAATAATAATGTACGACAGCAAAGGCTGCAGCAGTTATTTTCACAAAACTTGGACTTGGCCGGGGAGGAATTATAGTGAAGTTCTATGTTTTATTGGTTTTATCTTTCTTTTCTGTCTCTGCCTATTCGACAGAGCTAATTTACACTCCAGTAAATCCATCCTTCGGAGGTAATCCATTAAATGGTAATTATTTGTTAAATAATGCCAGCGCTCAAAATAGTAAAAAAGATCCTAAAGCTGGTAAGTCACCATACTCTGATTCATCTTCACTTGACAGGTTTACGGATACACTAGAATCCAGATTGTTGTCTCAGTTGCTCACAGATGTTGGAGATGGAAATGATGGTACTCTCGTAACCGATGACTTTATCGTTAACATACTTGATGTAGATGGTACCCTAACTATAACTATTACAGATGCTGTCACAGGAGAGCTTTCTGAGATCGTAGTCGTTGGCCTAAATCCTGGTAACTGATTTAATTGGTCAATAGATTGTTTGTTCTTTAGGGTGGTGGTGATGGTGGTTAGAATAATAGTTATATTTTTGGTTTTTATTTTAAGTGGTTGTAGTTTCTTTCAAAATGCAGGAGAGGCGTTGTTTGGCCCAGGTCATCAAAAAGCCACTTTGACGGATCGAATGAGTACTTATGCAGATCTTTTGAATTTGCCCTTACCGAGGGGGAAGATAGTAGTAGCGGTTTATGGGTTTAGTGATCAAACTGGCCAGTACAGGCCAGCACCGTCTAGCTCTTTTTCTACTGCAGTAACACAAGGCGCTGCCTCTATGCTCGTACAAGTACTCAACGAGTCAGGTTGGTTTGTTACTCTTGAACGTGAAGGGCTGCAAAACCTGCTTACTGAGAGAAAAATCATACGAGCAGCAATCAAAGAGCAGGAAACTCCCCAACCCTTTGAGCTCCCCTCCCTGATGTCAGCAAATATAATGTTGGAGGGCGGTATAGTCGCTTATGATACCAATATCAAAACCGGCGGAGCCGGTGCGCGTTATTTTGGTATTGGGCTTTCTGAGCAATATCGAGTAGATGAAGTGACCGTGAATTTGCGTGCGGTCGATGTTAGAACTGGAAGAGTTTTAAATAGCGTTTTAACCAGTAAGAAAATTCTATCAAGGCAGGTCCAGGGAGACGTTTACACATTTGTTGAGTATAAGCGTTTGTTAGAGATTGAGGCTGGAATGACGACCAATGATCCGGCTCAACTTTGTGTGCTTTCTGCGATTGAATCTGCAGTTATTCACCTTATTGCCAATGGTGTGACGAATAATATTTGGGCAATGCAGGATGTCAATGAATTCCCTGCATCTGTATTGAGTGAATATGCGGATGCAACTGTGAAAATTCTTTAGAATAATTTTTTTATTAAATATTCTGACTAATTTCTTTGTCTTGCAATGGTTGCTAGCTGCTCACATTTCTGTGTGGGCGGTTTTTCTTGTTGAATCTTTGTGTAAGTTTGTGTAATTTAGTAAATCTACTTGTCGATATCTTACATCTTCGTATTAAATCAACTTTCTAGAAAGGCTTTCATACAAAAGTCTTAAATATTTATTGTTTTCCCACCCAAAAAAATATTCTTTTTTCTGATTTATTGTTTTCGCTTAAATTCCTATAGTGGTCCTCGATGAGCGGAATGGCTCTCTCTTTAATTAACCTTTAGGAGAATTTTGGTGGGCGTTATCAAAGTGAGCCTATGTGGTTTATTTTTACTCCTTACCTGCATTAACTCTGTCTGGGCTGGTGACTTAGATGATCATGATGAGCTGTTTTCTGGTCAGGGAAAGCTGGATCTCATGTTGCAACGGGATGAGTCTATTACTGGTCAGTTAGCTGAGATCGTTCAGACAGGGGAATATAATTTTGCAGAAGTTTCTCAGTTTGGGCAGTTCAACCAAGTTTTTTTGGTTCAGGATGGCTATTCGAATGAAGCAGCAATTCAGCAGGCTGGGGAATATAACTATGCTGCAATTTCCCAGTCTGGAGCTTATAACCAAGCTACCGCTATACAAAATGGTTTAGATAATATTGCTCTAATAAATCAAGTGGGCAATGGAAACTCAGCCAACATCATCCAAAACGGAGATGGGCTCTTTGGATTTGTCGCGCAGTTCGGTGACAACCATGCGGTGCAGGTCGTTCAGCACGATTAAAGCACTGCTTTCTTTTTGTTTGTATTTGTTTACTTAGTCTGATGGAGAAACATAAATGAAAAAGCTTTCACTTGCTGCTGCGATTGCAATGCTTGTTGGTGCTGGTCACGCAATGGCCGATGCTAATTATGGTGATCAACTGCAGGTTGGAAATGACAACGCTGCTGATATCTATCAAATGGGCGAGTCCACCAATAATGCGGCTTATCAGTGGCAGGAAGGTAATGACAACCGTGCTTACGCAAGTCAATCCACCGCCGATGCGAACTATATCGACCAGACTCAGGTAGGTAACCGTAACTACTCTGAAACCACGCAATTCGATCAAAACAGCTCCCAAGCCTATTCCTATCAGCAGGGAGAGGGTAACTGGGGAGTTGTTCATCAGTGGGGCGGTAATGGCAATGCAGCTTATGCTACTCAAATGGGTAGTGAAAATACTATGCATCTAGATCAGTACCGCTCAGATGGTGGTGAGGCTAATTACAATACCCTTGATGCGGTTCAGGAGGGTAATGACAATATGGCTGCCCTGCAGCAGGACGGAGATAGTAACCTGTTTGTCAGCACTCAGTCTGGTGATGGAAACAGCGTTTGGAGCAGCACCTGGATGAGCTCTGATGAAGGCTTCGTAGGAGGCCAAGTTGGTGAAGGTAACGTCGGTTTTGTTTATCAAGGCGGTGTTGAAAATACTTCTAACTTGGTGCAGTCAGGTGACTTCAACTATCTGAATATGTCCCAGGATGGGGCCAATAACTTCAATACTATTGCTCAGAATGGCACTGGTAACTCTAGTGTTACTGGTCAGTATGGTGATGCCAACACCATGACCGTTACGCAGAATGACCTCAACAATATTGGCGATATGTACCAATACGGCAATGATAATGCTGCAATTCTGCAACAAACGGGTGATCATAACGAAGCTGAATTCTCTCAGTTTGGGGATCTCAATACAGCTAATATTGATCAGCTGGGAAGTGCCAACTTCACTTATGGCCATAGCGAAGGTATGGCCAACACAGTTGATGTTGACCAGAGCGGTGAGCTGAACTTGGCTGAGATCCATCAGGACATGGGTGAGTTTAACCTGATGGTTGTATCTCAGGATGGCTTTGAGCACGGTGCTCACCTGGGACAGTCTGGTAGCGAGAACACTACCTATGTAACTCAGGCTGGCAATTTCAATATGGCCAGTGTGCACCAGGTCGGCAACAGCAATATGGCTACAGTTTCTCAAAACTAATACGCCTATAATGACTATTGTCTAAACCCTCCTCGTTTCGGGGAGGGTTTTTTATTAGCGGCGTTTAAAAGAATCCGATTGCTTGGGCTAACTTTCTAAACGCTTTTCTGTCCACTCAAATTAAGCGTGAGTTCCATAAGGCCATTCCATGGGGACTGGTGAGTGTTGCCACCTTTGATCGCCGAATCCACGGCTCTGGCTTTTAAAAGAAGAGCCTCCAGTATATTTGGAGTTAGACGGTTTAAGGCATTTTGTACAAGTGGTTGGCGTTTTTGGATGCGAACTAAACGTGCTAGTTGCTGGCCCTGATTGAGTTTCTCCATTAGTTCCAGTAATGAGCGCATCTCTCTTGTTAGGGCCCAGAGCACCACAGGAGGCTCAATACCTTCCGAGCGTAAGCCTTGTAGCGTTTTGATCGCTTTCTCGGCTTCTCCTGCCAAAGCTCTGTCAATTAAATCGAAAACACTGTATCGCGCAGAGCTGGTTACACTTTGCTCTAACAGTTCGACCGTTATTGTCCCGTCACTATTTAAAAGTTTGAGCTTTTCGATTTCTTGGCTTGCTGCGAGCAGATTACCCTCTACTCTTTCGGCGAGAATACGTATAGCTTCTTTCTCAGCAGATAACCCTGCGGCATTGATCCTTTGGTTGATCCAGTGTGGCATTTCCTGGGCGCTAACAGGCCAAATTTGTACGAGAGCACCATGCTGCTCAAGTGTTTTAACCCATTTGCTATTGAGTTGTGATTTGTCCAGCTTGGGCAAAACCAGCAGTAGTATCAAATCCTGACTGGCGAGAGCGGCAAATTCCTGTAAGGCTTTACTGCCTTTATCCCCTGGTTTTCCACTGGGAGCGCGTACCTCGATAAGCTTCCTCTCTGCAAAAAGAGACATATTTCCGGCTGAGGCAAGTAATAAACCCCAGTCGAAATTATGCTCTGCATGTAGAAGTTCCCGCTCAGCGAAACCATTCTGCCTCGCTGCCGCACGTATTTGGTCGCAAGATTCCTGAACCAGGAGTGGTTCATCGCCTGAGATAATATAAACCGGCGCAAGCCCTTTCCGTAGTTGCTGGGGAAGCTGTTGGGGATTAATACGCATGACAGAACTACCTAGTAGCTCTTATCTTGCAAGGGGGCATTGACATCGATACGGCGCAAACGGTTGATCATTCGGCTAATCAACTCGCGGCGCATTTCCGCGCGTAAGAGGCGTTCCTCTTCTCCCTTGCTGACTATTTCTGAGACGTTCCACTCCAATGATCTATAGACATCGGCCTGAGCTTTATTTAGCAGTACTTCGCCACTGTGTGTACGCACGCTATAAATCGCGCTGGTAATCAGCTCGTACTCAGAAGCCCGTCCTTCAGAATCCACGGCGACAGTTAATTTTCGTTCTATTTCTTTATGAATGGTGAGTAGGTAGTCCGCTTCAATAGGGGATGGAGCAACAGGGACCCCGCCGTTTTCCAGAAGACGGCTAATTTCATCGGCAATATCACTACGAGGGTTCTCACTCGATATGTAAATAGTACTGCCTGGAGGAAAGTTTTTTGGCGCTCCCCGCAGGTGCCAACCGCAACTGGCGATGGCCACAAGGGTAACTAGCAGGACGATACGACGTGCAAATGTTTTCATAAACTACCTGGCTTTAGTGCCAGCAAATAAAGGGTTTGCAGATATGGGCCGGGAGCATAATGCTCCCGGCTATTGGTTGGATATAACTGCGCAGTAATTTTTACTTCGCGACAATATTTACCAGTTTGCCTGGCACAACGATGACTTTGCGTACGGTGGCATCGCCAATAAATTTCTGGACGTTTTCGTCGGCTAGGGCGAGTTTTTCCAAGCCCTCTTTGTCCGCATCAGCAGGCGCATCCAGCTTTGCACGTACTTTGCCATTGACTTGAACGACCAAAGTAATTGAGGTACGCACCAGAGCCTTTTCATCTACTACTGGCCAGGGAGCATCAATTAAGGTGTTGTTATTGCCCAGGATTTGCCACAGTTGGTGGCAAATATGCGGAGTTACCGGAGCCAGTAGTAAGACAGCTGCCTGTAGAGCCTCTCTCTCCACTGCCAGCCCCTGCTCATTACTGCGATCCGCCAGTTTACCAACCTCATTGAGAAGCTCCATCACTGCGGCAATAGCCGTGTTGAAGGTTTGACGGCGTCCGTAGTCGTCGCCAACCTTCTGAATTGTCTCGTGGGTTTTTCGGCGTAATTGTTGTTGCTGGTCGCTCAAAGACTGTTGGTCAATCTGAGCGCTGCTAGTGCTTACAGCAGCATGTGCATGTACAGTTTTCCAGAGTTTTCGCAGGAAGCGGCTGGCTCCCTCCACGCCGGCATCGTGCCACTCCAAAGTTTGCTCGGGCGGAGCTGCAAACATTGTGAACAGGCGTACAGTATCGGCACCGTATTCTTTAACAGCAGCATGGGGATCGATGCCATTGTTTTTTGACTTGGACATCTTCACAACGCCACCGGCAATTACTTCTTCACCTGTTGCGCGCTCAACTGCCTTGATGGGTTTTCCTTTCTCATCCCGCTCGACATCAACATCGGCGGGGTTGATCCAGGTTTTATGGCCGTTTTCTTCCTTGTAGAAGGATTCAGCCAACACCATGCCCTGGCACAAAAGCTGCTTGAAGGGTTCATCGCTGTTGACCAAGCCCTCATCCCGCATCAATTTGTGGAAAAAGCGCGCGTAGAGAAGGTGCAGGATGGCGTGCTCAATACCACCTACATATTGGTCGACAGGTAGCCAGTAGTTGGCGCGATCGGGGTCGAGCATGCCCTCTTCGAAGTCTGGGCAGGTATAGCGAGCGTAGTACCAGCTGGACTCCATAAAAGTGTCAAAAGTGTCGGTCTCACGCTCGACCGGCGTACCATTGAGTTCGTCTTTGCGCCACTCGGGATCGGCTTTAATGGGGGACTGAACACCGTCCAGCTCCACATCTTCCGGCAGTAAAATAGGGAGTTTCTCGGCGGGCACCGGGATTTCTCCACCATCTGCGAGGTTGAACATGGGGATAGGGGCACCCCAGTAGCGCTGGCGGGATACACCCCAATCGCGCAGGCGATAATTGGTGGTCACACGGCCTTTGTCTGCTGCTATTAAAACTTCGGAAATCGCGGTAAAGGCACCATCAAAATCCAGACCATCAAAATTGCCGGAGTTCACCAGTTTGCCTTTTTCGGTGAAGGCTTCTTTGTTGAGATCGATTTCCTGGCCATCGGCGGGCGCTATGACTTGAGTCAAAGGTAGCTGATACTTGTGTGCGAACTCCCAGTCGCGTTGATCGTGGGCGGGTACTGCCATCACCGCGCCAGAGCCATAATCCATCAGTACATAGTTAGCTACCCAGACGGAGACTTCCTCCCCGCTGATGGGGTGAATAGCCTTGAGACCGGTGTCCATGCCTCTCTTGTCCATTGTGGCCATATCGGCTTCAGACAGAGACTGCTTTTTGCACTCAGAGATAAATGTTTTTAGCTCGGGGTTAGTGTCTGCTAACTCCAGAGCGATTGGGTGTTCAGCGGCGAGGGATACATAGGTGACGCCCATCAGGGTGTCTGGGCGGGTGGTGTAAACATCGAAGTGATCCATACCAGCCACAGTGGTGGGCAGGCTAAAGCTCAGCTCCACACCTCGGCTCTTGCCGATCCAGTTGCGCTGCATGGTGCGCACCTGCTCAGGCCACTCCGGCAGCTTATCCAGGTCCTTGAGCAGCTCTTCTGCGTAGTCAGTGATCTTGATAAACCACTGGGCCAGCTCACGCCTCTCCACGGTAGTGCCGCAGCGCCAACATGCACCATCTTCAACCTGCTCGTTGGCGAGCACGGTCTGGTCATTGGGGCACCAGTTCACCGCGGAATTTTTCTTGTAGACCAGGCCCTTTTCATAGAGGCGGGTGAAGAACCACTGCTCCCAGCGATAATAGGATGGCTGGCAGGTGGCTAGCTCGCGGGACCAGTCGAAGCCAAATCCGAGAGCTTTCAATTGCCCCTTCATATAATCAATATTGGCGTAGGTCCATTTTGCTGGCGCGGTTTTATTCTGGATCGCAGCATTTTCAGCCGGTAAGCCGAAGGCATCCCAGCCCATGGGGTGCAGGACATTCTTACCCTGCATACGCTGATAGCGGGAAATAACATCGGTAATGGTGTAATTGCGCACATGGCCCATGTGCAGCTTGCCGCTGGGGTAGGGGAACATGGATAGGCAGTAGAACTTTTCCCTGCCGGTATCTTCCTTTACCTCAAAGCTTTTCTCTGCCTCCCAGAATTCCTGGGCGGAAGCTTCGACTGCGGAGGGGTTGTACTGCTCTTCCATTGATTGGGGACCTATACTCTGTGATCAAATTTTGCGGGGAAACTTTTCAGTGTTTTAGTGGAAGCAGCTCTGGATCGACAAGCAAAAGGATTGATTGCGATCAAGGACGGCCCCCAGAGCATCTTTTAGGATGCGTAAACGCGAGATTATAGGAGGGATACCGTGACGAAGGAACCGAAGTTACCGCCGAAGGACGATCTGGCCGATGAGTTTCGTGAAGACCTGGAGGATTTGATTGAGGGAGAGCTGGCAGTTGAGGACCTGACCGCAAATAAGGTCGCTTTTCTTCGCGCCTGGTTAAAAGATGATCTGCATCGAGCCGGGGATTATATGCGCGGTCTGGGAGGGGAGCTGATTACTCTGGAAGAGCGCGGGGGTGACTGGTTGCTGAACGCGGCGGACCCTACGGAAACGGCTTGGCCCAATCTTATGCGCTGTATCCGTGAGGGCAAACCCTGGGCCCTTGCGGGTGAGATAGTGGGGGCCGACGAGGAACTTCAATGTCTGGGGTGTGGTTATCTCGCTCAGCCGCCGGAGAATAGTCAAATTACACCCTGTCACCGCTGTGGCTATGGTTGCTTCAGGCAAATAGAAGGCGGCCTTGAGTATTGATTGAGCTGTATAAAATAGCGGTCAATTTGTTGATGCCACCACTGGCGCCAATGCTGGGGCTGCTGGCGGCATTCTTGATACGCTTTTTTCCTGAAGGCTCTTTGCTGGAGAAATTGTCCCTGCCATTGGCGATCCTCTCATTTTGTCTGCTCTGGCTTAGTGCTACTCCGGCTTTTTCAAGCTGGATCGGTAAGCGTTTGGGCGTTGTAGCAGATTTACCTGATACAGAGGCTGCTCCCAGGGCTGTGGTGATCCTCGGAGGCGGTGTTTACCGGGATAATCAGCAAGGCTATGAGTACCTATCTGCGTCCAGTTTGGAGAGGGTGATCTGGGCAGCAAAGCATGTCCCAAGGGATATGCCAATCCTGGTGTCCGGCGGCCGTATTTCACCGGATGAGCATGTCTCTGAGGCAGAGTTGATGGCGAAAATGTTGGATGAGATGTCCCGCCCGGTGAGTTGGCGCGAAGCTTGCAGTCGAACTACCGCAGAGAACGCGGTAAATAGCGCGGAGATATTGCGCAATTCAGGTGTGGGAACTATTGTGCTCGCCACTCACTGGTGGCACATGCCCAGGGCTGCGGCAGTTTTTACCCGCGCAGGCCTAAAGGTACAGCCTTTATCAGTGGGCAGTGCTTCTGAGTTAGAGTCAAGGGAAAAGGGTGGGGTCTTAAATTGGGTTCCCAGTGCTGAGGCGCTGCTGCGGACTCAGGCCTATTGGCGGGAACTATTGGCACAAGCCTGGTATCAATATCGACCACTGCCACAGGCCAAAAAGTGCTGAGGAACTTTTGTGATGTGGTGCTCTCAGATACTTATCAGGCATGAGGGAATAGGCGTCGGCGAGGGATTGCATCTGTTTTTTGAAAGCTGGTTGTACTAGGTAAATGGACGACTGGCGCCACAGATCTCACCCGCTAATTACTACTTACATTGGAGTAGCGACTGTGGATAACAACCATAACAATAAACGAGATAACCTTATGATGAAGGGCATCCCGGTTTCCTTCACTCCCATCCAATTGCACAACCGACTTAACCGGGCTGTTTGGATCGGCTTCAAGCGTGTGGACCAGGATGGCCGAATTCTATTTTTCCTATGTGGCGGTGCTGAGAGCGGGGCCCATTTGAATAAAAATTTCGAGACATTTGCGGGGCAAATTGTCCGTGAGTTCGGTTTAGATCCTGCAGAAGTGGAATTCATCGAGCTGCGGGTAAATGCAGAGGAGTCCCAGTGGTATCGCTGGCACGCGCACTGGGTTGGCTCAGCCCCTATGGGTAGTCACGGGGATTTAGTCACCAGTGAATCCAGTCGGCGTTATTTAATGCAGGCCCTGGAGAGTAGCGTGGTCGCGGCTTAAGCAGCATAGCCTAATCCAGCCAATAAAAGTGCCCAGGAATCAGACACTTACCTTATTACTAGCATTGTCTTTAGCTAGTAGGTCGGCTAGTGCTTGTTCCAGGGTAGGAAACTGGAAACTGTAGCCGCTGTTTAAGGCGGCTCGGGGCTCCACTCTTTCGCTGGCAAGGAGTAGCTCTTCTGCCATCTCCCCGAACAGGGTTTTTAGCAGCCAGGCTGGAGAGCGGAAAAAGCAGGGGCGGTGTAGCTGTTTTGCCAATAAGCGGCTGAAGCTGTTATTGGTAACTGCTTCTGGAGCACTGGCGTTAAAAGGGGTGCATAGGCGTTGGTCAATAGCGTGAAGTATCAATCCGACTTCGTCGTCTTCGTGAATCCAGCTCATCCAGTGTTCGCCAGAACCCATTGGTCCACCAAGTCCCAGGCGAAATGCCGGTAGCATTTTGGGAAGTGCTCCCCCTCGGTTGGAGAGCACAATAGCGGTGCGTATGATTCCGACGCACATTCCGGCCCTTTGTAGTGGCAGTGTGGCCGCTTCCCAGTCACGGCACAGTTGTGCGGAAAACCCACCGCCTGCAGGGCTGTCCTCCTTGAGCAGTTCGCCGCCACGGTCTCCGTAGTATCCAATAGCAGACCCTGAGAGAAAGTAATTGGGGCGTTCTCTTTGGGCGAGTGTCCAGCGTACTAGCCGTTCGGTGGTATTCAGGCGTGAGTTGCGAATTTCGGCACGGCGTTTCTCGGTCCAGCGAGAGGAAATGGGTTCCCCTGCCAGATTGACAACAACATCTACCCGCTCTTGCACCTCTTCAGGAGCGCTGGCGGCATTGACAGACTCTCCGCAGAGTTGGTGTATCTTATCCGGATGGCGACTAAGTACTGTAAGTGTGTCGCCACGAGCGAGCCAGCGTTGGCAAAAGAGTCTACCGATCAAACCGGTGCCACCACTGATTAAGCAATGCATAGACTGCCCATCCCCGCCATAATTTCACAGGTAAATTGCATGCAGCATAGCAGTCATCTGCACATGCGGGGTGTCTCGGCGGCGCACTTTAGAGTGATCAGTGGCAGGTCATTACTATTCGGTCACTCCCCCGGTCATCGGCTTGGCAGCGCTGTTTTTTCGCTTGCGATTGAGAATTACAGCCAGCGCCAACATTGGTAGTGCCAGGGCAAATACTGAGAAAATTCCGGCAAGCATAAATGGTGTTGAGCCGCGCATCGCACGTATGTCACCGCTCATATTGGCTTGCTCAAATTGTGGCAGCTGCTCAATGATAAGCCCGCGGGGATCGACAATCGCGGTTACACCGGTATTGGTGCCGCGGACTAAATAGCGACCGGTTTCCAGTGCGCGCATTTGCGCCATTTGCATATGTTGCAACGGCCCTATGGATTCACCAAACCAGGCATCATTACTGATGGTCAGGAGTACCTGGGAGGTGAGAGCGCTATCCGCCACTAGGCGAGGGTAGACAATTTCATAGCAGATTAGTGGAGCCCAACGTGCTCCTGCAGCATTCAGTGGCCCCTGTTGGTCGGGTCCGGAGCGAATAAAGGAGGTGGGTAAATTGAAGAATTCGATAGTGCCTCGAATCAGCTCCTCCAGTGGGACATACTCACCAAAAGGTACCAGGTGACGCTTATGGTAAACACTGGGGCTGCGGCCAAAGACCGCTGCGGAGTTGTGGACTTTGCGAGAGTTATCCACAGGGCTGTGGGTGTCGTAGAGAATTCCGCTGATAAGATCAATGCCGGTTTTCTCTGCATTGCGTTGCAGAGCCTGCATTAGGTTCGGAGCCTGGCCGTAAAACATGGGTAGCGCTGCTTCAGGCCAGATTATAACGTCGACATCACGCTCGCTCAGGGTGCGGGTACCCTCCTGATAGCGGCTAATAGTCTCGCCGCGAAACTCCGGCAGCCACTTTTTCTCCTGGGGAATATTAGCCTGTACCAGTCCAACGGTGATGATGCCTCCCTCTGCCTGAGTCCACTGTATATTGGCCAGGGCAGCACCGAGGGGCCAGGGTACGATTGCTGCTCCAATCAGTACAATATTGGCCGGTCGCTTGAGGGGGGACAAGCGGCCACTGGCAGCTAGTGCGATGACCGCACCGGAGAGGGCCAGAAAAAGCCCGATTCCGTAGACACTCACCACCGGAGCCCAACCAGATAGCCAGGTCTCCAAGTGGGCATAGCCAGCGAACAGCCAGGGAAAGCCAGTAAACATCCAGCTGCGGAACCATTCACTGATAAACCAGAGTGCGGCAAAGGCGAGGGCGAAGCTAAATTTGTTGGCGGTAAAGCGACCGAGGAAATAGAACGGTGCTGCAAGCAGCGCCGCCATCAGCGCGACGAAGCTGGCGGTGAGTGCGAATCCCAGCGGCGGCGAAGAATTGCCAAAATTGGTAATTGAGACATAGACCCAAGAGCCACCAGTGGCGTAAAGGCCTAGCCCATAACAGAAGGCTAGCCAGAGGCTAGTGCGCCCACGTAGCGGCTTGCCGCGAGAGGCAAACAGGAATAGCCCGGCAAAAAGCGCCAGAGAGAGTAGGCCGCACAACCAATAGTTGAAAGGGGCCAGGGAGAGCGTCATTAGCCCGCCGGCAGCTGCACCAGCGGCAGGTAAAAGTAATCTTCGCATAGACTCGCTTAATCGGTAGCCGCCGTTGCGGCTGCATCCTACCCGAGAAAATCTTGGCTAGAGCCCCAGAGGGGGCTCACTCAATCTTCATCGGGTGGTTTACGCATATGGGCCACGCGCAGCAGGTGAATTTGCCGGCTGTCCGCGTAGAGCACCCGGAAGAGGAAGTCTCCCAAGCGGGTGACTTCATCGCGACCGGGCAAGTGGCCGAAAGACTGCATAATCAGACCACCAACCGTGTCGAATTCTTCATCGCTGAACTCGGATTTAAAAAATTCATTGAACTCTTCGATCGGCGTGAGGGCCTTGACTATGTAGTCATTTTCTCCCACCCGGCGGATAAAGCTATCAGCCTCTTCCTCATCGGTTTCGTCTTCGATCTCACCGACAATTTCTTCGAGGATGTCCTCAATGGTTACTACGCCGGAAACGCCGCCATATTCGTCGATAACGATGGCCATGTGGTAGCGGTTTTCACGGAACTCTCGCAGGAGAATGTTGAGGCGCTTACTTTCAGGAATGATATTGGCTGGGCGAATAATATCTTCGAGTTGAAATTCGCCGACGCCCTTGAGGAGCAGGGGGAGCAGGTCTTTGGCTAGCAGTATTCCGCGGATATCGTCGATACTCTCGCCGACGACAGGAAAGCGTGAATGGCCTGACTCGATAATTTTGGGGAGAAACGTTTCCGGCTTGTCCTGTAGCCCTACAACCACCATCTGCGAGCGAGGGATCATTATCTCCCGAACCTGCTGGTTGGATACGTCCAGGGCGCCCTCGATGATGGACAGGGCCTCGGCGTCAACCAGCTGATTTTCAGCGGCGTCTTTGATGATGTCCAATAGTTCATCGCGGGACTTGGGTTCGGCAGAAAATGCACCAAACAATCTTTCCAGCCAGTTCTTTTCACTCGACCTGGCTTTGCTGGAAGAGTGACTACTTGGGGGCTCGTCAGTGGTCATGGAAGTGGCCATGCTCCGAATATCTCTCGTCTATTTCAATCAGTAATCGTTAGGGGTAGATTCATTTCAACCCCCGTTATCCCGCCTCATCGAGAGGGGTGTAGGGGTCCGCAAAGCCGAGATGGGTCATTAGGCCAGTCTCTAGCCTTTCCATGATTTCCGCATCGTTGTCTTTGATATGGTCATAACCCAGAAGGTGCAGTGTGCCATGGACTAGCATATGTGCCCAGTGCGCCTCAGTCGTTTTGTTCTGTTGCTCCGCTTCCTTCTCCACAACGGGAGCACAAATTACCAAGTCTCCTAATAGTGGGAGGTTCAGCTCTGCGGGAAAGTCTGCTTGGAAGGACAGGACATTGGTCGGCTTATCTTTGCCGCGATATTGCGCGTTGAGCGCCTGGCTCTCCTCTTCGTCGACGATACGAACTGCCAGTTCGGCCTCATCTCGTCGACCGGAGAGAGCGTTAATGACCCAGGTGCGGATCTTCTCATCGGAGGGTAGATTTGTGCAGCGGCTAGCCCGCTGCACATCAAGGGTTAAATCAATCATAACTCTGTGGAGGAACCTCAGGCGGCATTCTCGTCGGCTTTGCTGCTGACACTGGCATCCCGCTCAGCCTCGTGGATATCGTAGGCTTCGACAATGCGCTGTACGAGAGGGTGGCGGACAACATCCTTAGCGCCGAAATGGGTAAAGCTGATGCCGTTGACCTTGCCCAGGACTTCTACCGCGTGACGCAGCCCCGAGGCCTGTCCTCTTGGCAGGTCCACCTGGCTTGGGTCTCCGGTAATCACTGCAGTGGAGCCGAAACCGATCCGGGTCAGGAACATTTTCATCTGCTCGCGGGTGGTGTTTTGGCTTTCATCGAGAATGACAAAGGCGTTGTTGAGGGTGCGCCCACGCATATAGGCCAGGGGGGCTACCTCGATCACATTGCGCTCAATGAGTTTGCCCACTGTTTCAAAGCCGAGCATTTCATAGAGTGCGTCGTACAGCGGTCGTAGGTAGGGGTCTACCTTCTGACTCAGGTCACCGGGGAGAAAGCCGAGCTTTTCGCCTGCTTCTACCGCCGGGCGCACTAGTAAGATACGCTCCACTTGGTCTTTGAGCAGGGCCTCGACCGCACAGGCTACTGCTAGGTAGGTCTTGCCGGTACCCGCTGGGCCAATACCGAAATTGATATCGTTACTCTGAACCGCATGCACATACTTGCGCTGATTCAAACCTCGGGGACGCACAGAGCATTTCTTAGTACGAATCAATACCACCTGGTCTGCTTCAGTGGATTCGCCCTTCTCTCCCTTGTGGAGAAGCTCCTCTACACCGGCTTGTTGCAGGGCTAAGTGGATCTCATCGGGGGTCAGTTGATCCCGGGAGTCAGTCTCCTTGTACAGGAAGCTAAGTAATTCACAGGCAGCCTTGGCTTTTTTAGCTTCACCGTAAACGGCGAACTGATTGCCGCGATTGCGGATTTCAATATCCAGTCGCTGTTCTATTTGGCGCAGATGTTGGTCGAACTGACCGCAGAGGTTGGCGAGACGGCGAGCATCGTTGGGCTCGAGGGTAATACTTTGAGCGAGGGTTTGCGTTTCCAAACTGGTTTCCGGCACCTTAATCTAGAGGGTTCATAGCTAGGGTATACCCATTTTCCCCAGATAGGAAAGCTTTGGGTGCTACCAATAGGTTCTAACTTTACCCGATTTTAATTACAGCTTGTAATTTCAGAGGTGTTATTAGGAAATTTGGGTGGCAAGGGGTGGTTTTAAAGCACGCCTTGCCAGGAAGGTAGGGGGGCCATAATGCCTCAGATCAGAATAAGTCCTCTTCCAGTTCCGAGGTGAGTAAAGTGCCGCGTAGGGAGTTTGGCAGGGCCTCCTCAATCAGGACATCGGCAAATTTGCCGATCAGGGCCAGGTCATCGGCGCGGAAATTTACCACCCGATTGTTTTCAGTGCGTCCTTGCAGCTGTCCTGGATCCTTCTTGGATACTCCGGTCACCAGAACCCTTTCAGTGTTACCTACCATGTGTCGGGCAATTGCCTGGGCTTGCTGGTTGATACGGTTTTGTAAAAGCTGCAGGCGCTCTTTTTTGACGTCTTCCGGGGTGTCGTCGGGGAGATCCGCTGCCGGAGTACCTGGGCGCGGGGAATAAATAAAGCTGAAAGATATATCAAAGCCCACTTCCTGAATCAGGTTCATGGTAGCTTCGAAATCTCTGTCGGTTTCACCGGGGAAGCCCACGATAAAGTCCGAAGACAGGCAGATGTCCGGGCGTATTTTCTTCAGGCGGCGAATCTTGGACTTGTATTCCAGCGCGGTGTGTCCACGTTTCATGGCCATTAAAATACGGTCGGAGCCACTTTGCACTGGCAGATGCAGGTGGCTGACCAGTTCAGGCACCTGTGCATAGACGTCGATCAAAGCATCGGAGAACTCTACCGGATGTGATGTGGTGTAGCGGATGCGGTCGATGCCATCAATTGCCGCTACATAGGTGATCAGCTCGGCGAAGTCCACTTCCTGTCCGTCTACCCCGGCGGCGCGGTAAGCATTGACGTTCTGGCCAAGTAGGTTTACTTCCCTTACACCCTGCTCTGCTAAGTGTGCAACTTCTTCCAGTACATCGGCAACTGGGCGGCTTACTTCCTCGCCGCGAGTATAGGGCACTACACAGAATGTGCAGTACTTGGAGCAACCTTCCATAATGGAGACAAAAGCCGTGGCTCCGTCGGCTTCAGGTTGTGGCAATCGGTCGAACTTCTCGATCTCCGGGAAGCTGATATCTACAACGACCACGCCATTCTTCTGCTCTTTGGTTTCCATCATTTCTGGAAGGCGGTGCAGAGTTTGCGGGCCGAAGATCAGATCTACATAGGGCGCGCGCTTGGCGATAGCCTCGCCCTCCTGGCTGGCTACACAGCCTCCGACGCCGATAACCAGCTCGGGATTTTTTTCCTTGAGGCGTCTCCAGCGACCCAGCTGGTGGAACAGTTTTTCCTGAGCTTTCTCGCGAATGGAACAGGTATTGACCAGGAGAACGTCCGCCTCTTCGGGATCGTCGGTGGGTACCATAGCGTGAGACTCGCCGAGTAGATCGCGCATCCTGGCGGAATCGTACTCATTCATTTGGCAGCCGTGGGTTTTGATGTATAGCTTTTTCGCCGGTGTATCGGACATATCGTGCCTGATTAAAAACTGGTCAATTAAACGGGTGGGGCATTATAGCGACAGGACCCGGCACTGCATAGATGGCTATATTAGCGGTTGAGAACCTGTGCTATTCTTGCGCGCTTTTTCGGGCTTTGCCCGCTTTCTGAACAACTTCGAGCTTCGGGGTATTCCCCATCCTGAGAGACTTATGGCCAACCCGATATATAAAGTGATTTTCCACAACCAAAGCCAGGTGTATGAACTCTATGCCCGGGCGATTTATCAGAGCGATATGTACGGCTTTATTGAAGTCGAGGAGTTTGTTTTCGGGGAGAAGGCCCAGCTGGTAGTGGACCCCAGTGAAGAAAAGCTAAAAACCGAGTTTGCCTCGGTAACCCGTTCCTATATCCCGATGCATAGTATTGTGCGTATCGATGAGGTGGAAAAAGAGGGGACAGGCAAAATTGTTGAAGTTAAAGGCGATAAAGTTGCAAAGTTTCCCTTTGCGCCGCCCATTCGCCATCCCCAAGATACCGAATAACCCTCCCCCTTTACCGAATCAGCTGGCCTTGGGCCAGGCTGATTCGGGCGCCTAAAGCCCTCGCAGTCTAGCGGGTTTCACTGCAATATAAGCTTCAATAAAGGTCCTCTGGACTGTCATCAAATCGCTGCAAAGTGACTGCGCAGGCGATCATTGGCCTTGATGGTATTTGATTGATATCTAATAAGCGTTCGCCTGTTCGCGGCTTGCAAACTATTGACCGATAAATTCCACTGCATGGCATAGGTTGGCGCTCAGCAGGCTAGTTATCAGTCTTTACGCGAGTTGATAACTGGTCAAAGGTTGGAGCCTTGCTATGGGCAATCGCTACCATGCGCTGTGGATATCTGATGTCCATTTGGGTAGTAGAGACAGTGAGCCTCATCGGTTGGCGGATTTTTTGGCACAGAATCGTGCCGATAAGGTGTACCTGGTAGGGGATATTTTCGATATGTATGCCCTCTCTAAAGGGAAGGGCACCTGGTGTCAGGCATCCTCCATGTTGTTGGGGATGCTTTCGGAGTTAAGCAGTCTTACTCCGGAGGTTATTTATATTCCCGGAAATCACGACGCCCCCATGCGCAGCTGGGCGGGTAAACGTTTGGGTAATATTCGTATCGAGCGCGATTGGATTCACACAGCTGCCAGCGGTAAACGCTACTGGGTAACCCACGGCGATCAATTTGAACATAATATCAAAATTAATCCGTTCAGTTACCACATTGGGGATCGCAGTTACTATCTTATGCTGCGATTTAACCGCTGGATTAATTATTGGCGCAGTCGTTTCAACAAGCCCTGGTGGTCTCTGGCCAGCCAAGTAAAGAACCGTGTGAGTGCAGCCAGGCAAATGATGACCGATTTCGAAAATGTCGCTGTGGGTGAGGCTCAGGCCAAGGGTATGGATGGGATTATCTGTGGGCATATTCATCGCCCAGCGCTGCGCAATAAGAACAGAGGTGGGCGTACGGTTACTTACGCAAACTGCGGTGATTGGGTTGACTCGATGAGTGCCGTGGTAGAACAACAAGATGGCAGCCTGGAACTGCTTCATTGGTACCGGGCCCCAAAAATAGCCAGCATAATGACAGAGGTGGTGGCCGCATGATTCAGCTTGAAACACTGTTAAAAAAAAATGCCTGGTACAGCGCAGCGCCGCAAAAGCCCACACGAAAATTGGTCTCCGCTACCCTTAAAAAAATTTGTTGTGAGGAACAGATTGTAGAATTTGGGAGGCGTTACCCTCACTTGGGAGGGTTGGATTTTATTCGCCAGTTATTTAGTGACCTCAATTTCCGCTATGAGTTAAATCCCTCGGAATTGGAGCGGGTGCCAGTGACTGGGCCCTTGATTATTGTGGCTAATCACCCCCTGGGCAGCCTGGATGGCCTGGCATTAATCGATATGGTTGCCAGAGTGCGCAAGGATGTGCGTGCAATTGCCAGTCACCTTTTATGGAATATTCATCCATTGCGTCCATATTTTTTGCCGGTAGATAACTTTAACGGGCGTACCCGCCGTGCCGATGTGCAAGGGATTTATGATTATCTCGGCCAGGGTGGGGCTGTAATTATTTTTCCCGCCGGTGAGGTTTCACGCCTAAGCCCCCAGGGGGTGCGCGATGGGCGCTGGAACCCTGGGTTTGTCCGCTTTGCTGAGAAGGCCAATGCACCGATCTTACCGGTGCAAGTGCTCGGCAGAAATTCCTGGTGGTTCTACGGCCTGTCGATGCTGAATAAACCACTTTCAACCCTTTGGCTTATTCGAGAAATGTTCAAGCAAGCCAGCCGTGGTATTGATATCCGTATTGGCCGCCCCTTGGAAGCGGAGCACTTCCGCAGTTGGCCGCTAACTCCCCGTGCCCAGGCGGCTCTCTGGCGCAAACATGTTTATAAATTGCATCGTTCTCCCGCGCCTCTGGGGCCGGAACTTATTGCCGCTGCTGAGTCTCGGGGGGAGGTGAAAAAAATAATCGAGAGCTGTGAAGCTCTGACCTCCCAGGGGAACTTCTCCGTGCGACTCTATCGGCAGCGGCCGGATTGCCCGGTTATGCGTGAGCTGGCGCGTACGCGTGAAGTGGCTTTCCGGGCAGTGGGTGAGGGTACAGGACAGAGTCGGGATTGGGATGCATTTGATGCGCACTATGACCACTTGCTACTGTGGGACCATCATTGCCAGCAGATAGTGGGCGCCTACCGTATAGCGGGCACCGAGAGCTTGGCAGAGAATGAAATCTACAGCAGCACCCTGTTCAATTATCCCTCCCCACCGCGATATTGCCTGCCGGGTTCGGCAGAACTTGGTCGCAGTTTCTTACTGCCCGAATACTGGAGGGGCAAAGGGCTGGATCTGCTTTGGAGTGCTATCGGCCAGTGGGTCTTGCGCAATAAAGTACGCTATTTATTTGGGCCTGTTTCTATGCCGGGAACATTTTCGGTGCGGGCAAAGTCGGCAATTGTAAGATATTTTTCCCATTATTTTGCTCCGCAAAACCCACTGGGCGATGCGCGTCTGCCTTTCCTGCAAGCGGGTGCACCTCTGCCAGATCTCTCTGGGGATTCAATTGCGGATATGCGCCAGTTAAAACTAGTGTTGCGTGAAGAGGGGGTGGTTTTACCGCCACTTTTCAAAAAGTATGCTGCATTAACCAAGCCGGGTGGCACTAGTTTTCACGCCTTCAATGTTGATCCAGACTTTTGTGATTCCGTTGATGGGCTCGTGGTGGTCGATTTAGATTTAGCCGATGAGAAGTTCGCACGACGCTATCTCTCAAGCGAAAACGCTGCTTGAATCAAAAGGGCAGCTTTTAATGCCGCCCTTTTGATTCTCTGCCAAACCATTTCAGAGGGTTATTCTGCCTTTCGCTGTTGCTCCAGCTTCTGGCGCACGCTGGCCAGTTTCACGCACAGTACAAACACCGACATGGCGGTGTCGAGTTCTTCCAGGGGCGGAAAACTCGGTGCTATGCGGATATTGCTGTCCTCAGGATCTTTGCCATAGGGGAAGGTGGCACCTGCTGGGGTGAGCTTTACACCGGCCTCTGCTGCCAACTTGACTATGGCTTTGGCACAGCCTTTGCGGGTATTGAAGGAGACAAAATACCCTCCTTGAGGTTTTTCCCATTGGCCCAGATCCATTTCAGCCAGATCGTTGTGCAGGTGTTCCAGAACACAGTCAAATTTGGGCTTAAGGATATTGGCATGCTTGCGCATGTGTTCCTTCAGGGTGGTGAATTCGGTAAAGAAGCGTGAGTGGCGCAACTGATTCACTTTATCTGGGCCAATAGTCATGGTCTGCATCTGTTGCTGCAAGGATTGCAGGTTGGCACTACTGGCACTGACAAATGCGACACCGGCGCCAGCATGGGAGACTTTAGAGGTGGAGGCAAATTGAAGCACTGAGTCTACAGTGTCATTTTCCAGAGTGGCAGCACGAATGCTGGCGAGACTGACATAGTGTCCAAGGTCGTGTACAGCATAGGCGTTATCCCAGAATATTCGAAAGCCTGGATTGGCGATTTGGCCGAGCTGAGCCAGGCGCTCTACGGTTTCATCACTGTAAGTGATACCACTGGGATTGGAGTACTTGGGCACGCACCAGATACCGATAATTTCATTGTCCTCACGAATATACTTTTCTACAAGGTCCATATTAGGTCCTTGATCATTCATGGGGATGCTGACCATACCGATCCCCAGTTGTGCACAAATACTGAAGTGCCGATCGTATCCGGGCACAGGGCAGAGGAATTTGGGGGCTTTCAATTCTCGCCAGGGGGTATTGCCGGCAAAGCCGAACAGGTAGCCGGTTAGCACTGCGTGATACATCAGGGTTAGGGAGCTGTTGCCTGCGGCGATAACCTCTTCTGTGGGTACTTGAAGCATATCCGCACCAAGTTCACGAGCACTAGTGAGCCCGATTAAACCGCCGTAATTGCGGGTGTCAGTGCCTCCTGCGGCGCGGTAATCGTTACACAGGATACCGTCGAGCTTGTCGGATAAATTCAACTGTTCAGTGGAGGGTTTGCCACGGGTGATATCCAGATTTAGCTCGTGTTGACGGATGCGCTCATAGTGGGAGCTCAGCTCTTTTTCCCACTCGGCTAACTGGTCAAAACTGGCGGATTCGATTTGCACGTGAAGTCCCCTGGCTGGTCATTAGAGTTGGCGAGCTTAGCAGTATGAGCTGGGCTTAGTCAGCCCCATGTTACGATTTTTGAAGGTTACTTTTTAGGGTGCATTGGCTTATAAGTGCGCTTTATCTTTTTTCTTCGGTATTTTTATTGGTTGGCGAGGGAGTGAAAGTCCTGCGCGTATTCTCTTAGTGTTTTACTGAGATGTCGGCGTTGTTCAAGGCTGGTACTCGTTAATATTTTTTTGGCCAGTTCTTGCGCCTGCTGTTGGCGCTGTTCCTGATTCTGGCGATATTCTTGCGACCAAAGTTGTTCTGGGTTGAGCAGCAGGCTGCGGATTTTTTCCAGGTATCCCTCCGGTTTGTTACGCAATAATTCGAAGGTTTTGGATTGCCAGAGTCTTCGTTGCTCGATGCGCTGTAGAGGGTTGTACTCCATTTTGGATACCCAGGCGGTAATCATTTTTTTTTGCTCTTCGGTAAGGGCGCCGAGCCAGCGAATGCTTTCTCTCCGGATAATTTTGTCGCGCTTATGTTGTACTTTTTCCGGAGAGCGTTGCCATTTTTCCAATCTCTTTTGCTCTTTTCTCCACATATTGCCTTGTAGTTCATTAATCTGTTGTTCACTCAACTGCGCTGCCAAAGGCAACATCAGGTTGTAAGCATTTTCACTGGCGGCGGCTAAAAACTGATGGACCTGCTTATCGATAGGTTGCAAGTTGGGATTTTCCAGTGCTCCTTCATCGACCCTTTTTGCTAGGTTGTTCAAAAAGTTGGCGTAGCGAGGGAGTTGGGTCTGTCGGTGCCAGCGAAAAAAGCTGTTGAGGGCGCCCTGCAGTTCACCTTTTTGGGTGCGGTCCAGTTCTACATATTTTTGGGCTTTCCAGCGAATCCAGTAATCCACATTGTTGTAGGCAAATTGGATGCTGGAACAACTGTTAATAAATAGCAACAGGATTAGGAGCGTTATAACTCGCCAGAAATGGTGTATTGGCGTGCCACCCGCTTTTGTCATTGATTTTTCCTGTAGGCATTGCCCGATTGATGTCGGGGAATTATTAGAAAGCATAGATGATTAGGGTATAAGCGTCTTGTGGCGTGAAATCTCCTGTTTCTCTCGTGTAGGCCTGCTTTGGGAAGCTTTATACGCTTATCGGGAATGAGTTGAAAATGGCTTGATAAAAGAAGTGACAATGACTTCCCTAGCTATTAAAACAGCCGCTCTTTATGTGCTACCTGCACATAAACTGATAGTTGGATTCCTCCAAAAAGTTTGCCGGGAGTCCGGTTTTGGGGGGAGGGGTAGCCTGAGTGAATGATGGAATGACTACGACGATCATGGAGTCCGAAGCCCGAGAGGCTCCGGCAAGAATTGCTGAACAGCTACAAGCGAATGCGAAAGTGATGAAGCGCCTGGGGGAGCGTTTGCAAGCTCATGCTCCACGCTTTGTCATGATTGTTGGGCGGGGTTCTTCTGACCATGCTGGTGTTTTTGCCAAGTATCTGATCGAAATAGAAACAGGGACGCCCACTTTTGCTGCGGCGCCTTCAGTTTCCAGTGTGTATGGACGCCGATTGAAATTGGAAGGGGCATTGGTGCTGGTGATCTCTCAGTCGGGGCGCAGTCCGGATATTCTGGCTCAGGCGAAGATGGCCAGGGAGTGCGGCGCCTATACGGTAGCCTTGGTGAATGATGAGCAGGCGCCAATCAAGGATATTGTCGATTTACTGATCCCCTTGAAGGCGGGGCCGGAAAAAGCGGTGGCAGCTACCAAAAGTTACCTGACCACGCTTTCGGCAATTTTGCAGCTGGTGGCTTGCTGGAGTGGTGACAAGAGGCTCCGCTTGGCCTTGGAAAAACTACCTGAAACTTTAGAAGCTGCTGTTCGCGCAGAGATACAATTGAGACCTGAGGATCTGGCTTCGGTGCAGAATCTGGTGGTGCTCGGACGCGGTCCCGGTTATGCCATAACCCGCGAGCTGGCGCTGAAATTAAAAGAAGTGTGCAATATCCATGCGGAGTCTTTTTCCAGTGCAGAATTTTTGCATGGGCCGGTAACTCTCGTTGAGGACAAGCTGACCGTTGTAAATGTCCCTATTGAGGATGAGTCATTCAAGGCGCATAGTGAGCAAATTGATGACATAGTGCAAAGAGGGGCAAGCCTGATCAATCTGCATGTGCCGAGTAAAGGAGTACATCCCCGCATCGCCCCCCTTGCTTTGCTGCAGCGCTTTTATATCGATGTTGCCCATGTTGCAGTAAACCGCGGTATTAATCCTGATGAGCCGGCAGGCCTAAAAAAGGTCACTCAGACCGTGTAGTAATCTGCCAGAAATTTCGGTGTAAATAATATTCAGTGTTAAGGAGAGGTTGTGGCTTTCGCCCTGGTCGCAGAGAAGCTTTTTGATGGTGAACGGATCTTGGAGGACGTGTCACTGATTATCGACGATGATGGTCGCATTGCCTCCGTTGGAAAATCCCCGCAGTCCTCAGCGACTTATTTACAGGGCCTATTGGCGCCGGGGTTGGTGGATGTGCAGGTGAATGGTGGTGGTGGTGTACTGTTTAACCAAGAGCCCAATGTTGCAGGGCTACGTACAATGGGCGAGGCTCATGCCCGGTTCGGCACTACAGCTTTTCTCCCCACGCTGATTACCGACCGTCTCGATATTATGCAGGAAGCTGCGAATGCGGTTAGTGCTGCGCTGCATCAGCAAGTACCCGGTGTGATCGGTATCCACTTTGAAGGACCACATCTTAGCGTGCCGAAAAAGGGGACTCATGAGCAGTCATTTATTCGTCCTCTTAGCGATGAGGAGTGGGAAATTTATGCGCGAGAGGATCTGGGTATCAAGGTTGTTACCCTGGCGCCGGAAACAGTGCCCATGGAGGATATCAGTCGATTGTCTTCTATGGGGGTGCGGGTGTGTTTGGGGCATTCTAATGCCGATGGGAAAACCGTGCGTTCGGCATTGCAGGCTGGCGCAGTGGGTTTTACACATTTGTACAATGCCATGTCGCCGTTGCACTCTCGCGAGCCGGGTATGGTGGGATCAGCCCTAGTTAGCGACGAAGCCTGGTGCGGAATTATTGCTGATGGTCATCATGTCAGTGCCGAGGCTATTACTCTGGCGCTCAAGGTTAAGCCGCGTGGAAAGCTGCTTCTTGTGACTGATGCCATGTCCCTGGTGGGGAGTGATGCGCTGAGCTTTCCGTTATTTGATCGGGTGGTAACTAGAGAGGGGGATAAGCTCACTTCAAATACCGGAGAGTTGGCCGGTTCGCATCTGGATATGATGGGGGCAGTGCGTAATATCAGCGACTGGTGTGGCCTGGATATCTGTGAATCCTTGCGAATGGCAAGCCTCTATCCTTGCCAGTTTCTGGGTTCGCAGGGCGGAAGTATTGTTCCTGGAGCCAAAGCGAATTTTATTTTGCTCGACCGTAGTTTTAATGTACAAAAAACCTGGATTGGTGGGCGTCAGGTTTATGGTGAGTAGTGTGCCTGCCTCTCAATCAAGTTTGAGGGTTGTAGGCTTTCTCAGCTACCGGACCGCTGGATTCTCGCACGATTAGACTCGGAGTAAAGCTACGGTAATTGCTATCTGACTTTACGCCGTTTAGTTGTTCTTTTTCCTGTCCTCCACGGCATTGAATACGCTCCAATAATAGTTCTGCAGCGCGACGGGCAATATCTTCGTTCGGTTGGTGAGCGGTGGTGAGCTTCGGCCAGGTCTGGCGTGAAAAGGGGCTGTCTTCGAAGCCAGCGATAGAAAGTTGTTGTGGCACCTCAATGTTTAACATGCGCGCGGCAAAAAGTGCTCCTGCAGCCATTTCATCGTTACCGGCAAAGATGGCCGTGGGAGGGGTGACTGAGTGTAATAAGGCGGTCGCCCCGACTACGCCGGAGTCAAAGGAGTATTCGCCCTCTATGACATGTTCCTCAGTAAAAGGTAAGCCAGCTTTTTGCAGGGCCTTTTTGTAACCCGCTAGGCGGCTGAGGGTGGATAAGTGTTCGGCGCCACCGCCAAGGTAGGCAATTTGTCTGTGCCCCAGCTGCAATAAATGTTGGGTAATTGTGAAAGCGGCGGTTTCGTCATCAATTGCAATGCAGTTTTCCTCTCCCTGGCCGCAACCTTCAGAGGAAATTATTCGTACAAACTCCACATCCAGTGACTTCAAAGTATCGATAACTTCCCGGGTCTCGGAGAAAGGGGGAGTGAGTACCAGTCCGGCAACTCGGCTTTGCTCTATTAGTTTGCGCAACTCTTCATGGATGGTTTCTCTTCGGCCACTGCCAGGGTGGATAAGCAGTTCGTAGCCCCGTTCGCGGCAGGCTTCGAGGATGCCTTTTTGCATGTCGATCACATAGTAGGCATTGGGGTTGTCGTATATAAAGGCAATGGAATAGGAATGGGTACCTGCCAGATTGCGTGCGGCCAGGTTGGGACGGTAGTTTAGGGCTTGTACCGCCTGCATGACCCGCTCACGGGTGCTGGGGCGCACAGAGGGTTCATTGTTTATGACCCGGGAAACTGTCTTTATTGATACGCCTGCGTGTGCGGCAACGTCATTAATAGTGACTTTCATCGGCACCGATTCCTCTCGCAAAACCTGCCCTGGGTAGGCCTCAGCCTCAAGCTCATCTCATCTTCTTTGTTCGGACCATCCGAAGTAAAAAGGATCACTCGGTACTGACAGTTTGGCAGCAGCTAGTAATCCCGGTTAATGGCGGTAGTGGGCATGAGCAAAATATACTGATCTGACATCTTTTTGTAATTTTCTTACATTATTACCTTTTGGTACCAAAAATATATTTCCCGTATATCTTGCTATTGTGGCGTTTAATTCTCTTTATTGGAGGATTTCGCATCGTTTCACTTGGCCTTCCCAGGCTAATGGCTTGGTTCTTATGTCGGCTATAGGTTGGCTCTTGATCTTTTTTGTAGTTTTACTACATAATGCGCTTCATCAAGCTTGCAGGGCCTTATTTTGCTAGTGCCATTTGAGGTTTGTGAGCTTTCTACTCCATCTGGAGGGGGGAGGTTTTGATCTCACTGGCCCATTAGTATCCGATGGAGTTAGTGGGCTCCGGTAAAAATTAGGCTTGGTAAGAAAGTGCATTTCTTGAGGTTTGGTAGGGGTATTGATCAAGCCTATTAGTTTTTCCTGAAAAAAAAGTGCACTTTTTTTGCTGGGTGGGCGATGGAATTCTCCAGCTTGTTCATCGCCTGCCGGGTGATAGGGCTTCGTCCGCACTACAACCCAGTCAGGCGGCGGGATTTTACTTGCCGAAAGGCCTTTTCAGGGATGAAAACTCAATGGTGGCTGTGCCGCCACCGCAATAAGGCATCGATGTCAGCTCAAGCGTGCATCGAGCAGAATTAATACGGAAGAGTCATGGTTCACAGCAAGGTTCAGGCAGTTACCGAGCGAATTATCCAGCGCAGTGAGGAAACCCGCGCTCAGTATTTGGCTCAGGTGGAGAAGGCGCACATTGAAGGGCGTGCCACTACGCACCTGTCCTGTGGCAATCTGGCCCATGCTATTGCAGCTTCTCCAGAAAAGGACAAGCAGCTTATTGTTTCCGGGCGTGGTCCCAATCTGGGGATTGTTACCGCTTATAACGATATGCTCTCAGCGCACCAGCCCTATGGGCTTTATCCGCCACGCTTGAAAGAGGCGGCGGCGCGTCACGGTGCCACTGCGCAAGTAGCCGGTGGGGTACCGGCGATGTGCGATGGGGTGACGCAGGGGCGGCCAGGTATGGAGCTGAGTCTCTTTTCCCGCGATGTCATTGCCATGTCCACAGCCATCGCCCTTTCCCACGATGTCTTTGAAGGCGCTATGTTCCTCGGTATCTGCGACAAGATAGTGCCGGGACTGGTAATCGGTGCCCTCGCTTTTGGACATCTACCCTCAATTTTTATACCGGCGGGCCCAATGCCCACTGGGCTTTCTAATGCGGAAAAAGTACGAGTTCGCCAGCTCTATGCTGAGGGCAAGGTTGGTCGTGCCGAATTGTTGGAGGCGGAGAGCGCTTCTTACCACAGTGCTGGCACCTGTACTTTTTACGGCACCGCTAACAGCAACCAGATGTTGGTGGAAATTATGGGCCTGCAGTTGCCAGGCAGTTCATTTGTCAATCCTGGCACTGGCCTGCGCGATGCACTTAATGAAGCGGCGGTGGCACAGTTAGCAAAAATTACTGAGCCCAGCCAGCACACACCCATCGCGAAAATCCTCACAGAAAAAACATTTGTTAACGGTATTGTGGGACTGCTCGCCACAGGTGGTTCCACCAACCATACGCTGCATTTAATAGCGATGGCGCGAGCTGCCGGTATCCAGATCACGTGGCAGGATATGGCCGACCTCTCTGAAGTGGTGCCTCTGTTGTGCCATGTCTATCCAAACGGTACGGCCGATATTAATCACTTTGCGGCAGCTGGCGGTATGCAATTCCTGATGAGTGAGTTGCTTGAGGCTGGTCTGTTACATGGTGATGTATGCACGGTGCTGGGGGATAGTGGTCTTGAGTCCTATTGCCAAGACCCCTTCCTCAACGAGTCTGGTGATGGTGTAGTTTGGCGGCCAACGGCGAAAGAGAGCGGCGACACTACAGTGATTCGCCCTGTTAGCGATCCTTTCTCCCATCACGGTGGCTTGCAGCTACTGGAGGGCAACCTCGGCCGTAGTGTGATCAAAGTTTCCGCGATTAAACCAGAGCATCTCAAGGTGAAAGCGCCGGCGATTGTGCTGCATGACCAGGATGAATTACTGGAGCGTTTCAAAGCTGGCGAGCTGGAACGGGATTTTGTTGCGATAGTGCGTTTTCAGGGACCACAAGCAAACGGTATGCCTGAACTGCATAAGCTGACTCCAACCCTGGGTGTACTGCAAGATCGAGGCTTCAAAGTGGCCCTGGTCACCGATGGGCGCATGTCCGGTGCTTCCGGCAAGGTGCCGGCGGCTATTCATATGTCTCCTGAGGCCGTCGAAGGCGGCCCCATTGCCAAGGTGCGCGATGGTGACATAGTGGAGCTAGATGCCGAAGCTGGCGTGTTGCGGGTCTTGGTGGATGAAACGGAATTACATGCGCGCGAACTCGCTCAGTGCGATTTATCTAAAAGCGCCCGCGGTATGGGCCGGGAACTCTTTGCCAATATGCGCGCTATCGCCAGTGGTGCCGAGAGTGGTGCCAGTATCCTTTATTAATATGTGTCGCTCAAAAGAAACGGCGCAGTAGAAAACGATTTCAGAGCAAAATTTATGTCTAACCCATTTGATATGGTGTTATTTGGTGGTGGTGGTGATCTTGCCCTGCGCAAGTTGATTCCAGCACTGTATCGCGCTTACCGAGAGGGCAGCTTAGCAGAGGGCTGCCGAATTCTTCCTGTTTGTCGCCTCCAGCAAGACGCCGATCAATATCTAAATGTGGCACTTCAGGCCCTACAGCAGCATTTGCGCGATGGTGAATATTGCAATTCCATCTGGACTGGTTTTAGCCAGTTATTACGCCCTGTGGCCCTGGATATTTCTGTACCGGATCAACAGTGGACGCACTTATCGGACATCCTCGAATCAGATCCCGAGCGAGTGCGAATTTTTTATTTGGCTATTCCCCCTGGTGTTTTTGGCCCCTGCTGCGAAAACCTTTCATCCAAAGGCTTGATTAGTAAAAATTCCCGGGTGGTGGTAGAAAAACCTCTCGGTTATAACGCGCAGACTTCTGACGAAATCAATAGCAAAATTGCGAGTTACTTTCCGGAAAATAGTATTTTCCGCATCGATCATTACCTGGGTAAGGAAACCGTTCAAAACTTGCTGGCCTTGCGTTTTAGTAATGTATTGTTCGAGCACCTTTGGGATGCAAAAACTATTGACCATATACAGATTAGTATTTCTGAAACTGTCGGCCTTGAAGGCCGCGCGGGTTTTTATGATGAAACCGGTGCGCTGCGGGATATGGTGCAAAATCATCTTTTACAACTTTTGTGCCTGATCGCTATGGATTCTCCGAATTCCATGACCGCGAAAAATGTTCGAGCGGAAAAAATCAAGGTATTGGAGGCGTTGCGCCCACTAAAGGGCGGCCTGGTAGATAAAAACGTTGTGCGTGGCCAGTATGTTGCTGGAGAAATTAATGGTCAAAAGGTGCCGGGGTATCTGGATGATCTGGAAGGTGGCTCTAGTGCCACGGAAACCTTTGTCGCTTTGCGTGCATATATCGATAGCTGGCGTTGGGCGGGAGTACCTTTTTACCTGCGCACAGGCAAGCGTATGGAAAAACGCTGTGCGGAAATTGTGGTGCAGTACAAAAAAGTTTCCCACCTAGTCTATGACGAGAGTGCCGGCAATGTAGTCCCCAACCGTTTGGTTATCCGCTTACAGCCGGAAGAGAGCATCCGGCTGATTTTGATGGCCAAGAAAATGGATAGCCTGACCACTGAGCTACAGCCGGCGGAATTGAATTTAACGCTTTCAGACACTTATGACAGCTTCCGCAGTGATGCCTATAAGCGGTTGATGCTCGA
Source organism: Microbulbifer mixtoriginis (SeqCode) (assembly GCF_052466865.1). Taxonomy (NCBI): domain Bacteria; kingdom Pseudomonadati; phylum Pseudomonadota; class Gammaproteobacteria; order Cellvibrionales; family Microbulbiferaceae; genus Microbulbifer; species Microbulbifer mixtoriginis (SeqCode). Next base: position 4,070,445 of record NZ_CP174293.1, on the reverse strand, counting down.
TGCCGCTGCCAATAACTCGGCCCTGTTTATTCACCGCGATGAAGTGGCGGTAGCCTGGGCCTGGGTGGACCCTATTATTGAACACTGGCGTGAAACCAAAAATCAGCCCAAGCCCTATCCTGCGGGGAGCTGGGGACCAGAAGAAGCTAACGAACTGCTAGCGCGTGATGGTCGCCAATGGTTTAACGCCTACTAATGATTTTGTGGATTACCTATTTTTAAGGTAATCCATGACGATGGATGGAAGTATTCATGGCAGAAGAGAAATTCTTTATCGATCGTGAACGCCTGGTACAGGCACTGGCCTACGACTGTGCCTGCGAACTGCAGCAAGGCATTAAAGAGTCTGGTCAAGCCACTTTTCTTGTCTCGGGAGGCAGTACCCCGGAACCGGTTTATCGCGAACTTTCCAAGCGTCCACTGCCCTGGGCGCAGATTACGGCGGCGTTGGTGGATGAACGCTGGGTAGAAAAATCCCACAGTGGCAGCAACCAGGCATTTATTGAAAACAGCCTGCTGCAAAGTAATGCCGCCGAGGCCACTTTGCTGGGCATGAAAAACACGCATACTAGTGCTGTAGAGGGTGAAGCTGATTGTGAGCGCGCCTATGACGAGCTGCCGCGCCCCTTTAATGTGTGCATTCTGGGAATGGGTAACGACGGCCACACCGCTTCTTTATTTCCCCATGCGCAAGGGCTTGCCGAAGCACTAAATCCAGATTCGGACAAATTGTGTAGCGCCATTACCGCGCAACAGAGTGCCGTAACCGGTACCAATACCGAACGTATGACGCTGACCCTAAATGCCATTTTACAGGCAAAAAATATCAAACTACTGATTACCGGTGAGGAAAAACTTAAGGTTTATCGTGAAGCCCTGCTCGGTAGTGATGAAATGGAAATGCCGGTGCGCAGTATCCTCAAGCAGGGACTGAAGCCGGTCACTGTGTATTGGGCGCCTTAACGAACGATTTGGAATTGATTGATGCAGAAAAATATCGCCGACATTTTGCAGTCTGCTGGTGTTGTCCCAGTGTTGGTTATCGAGCGGGCTGAAGATGCGTTGCCCCTGGCTGAGGCCTTGCTCGAAGGTGGCTTGAATGTTCTTGAGGTGACCCTGCGTACAGAAGCGGCCTTGGCTGCAGTAGAGCAAATAGCCAAACACCTACCCGAGGCTCATGTGGGTACCGGCACAGTGCTAAATGGCGATGACCTGCGCCGCTCTGTCGATGCAGGAGCGCGCTTTATGGTAAGCCCTGGTGCAACAGAAAAACTATTGGCATCTGCGGATAAAAGTGATGTGCCTCTATTACCCGGTGCCGCAAGCGCCTCCGAAGTGATGGGTCTGTATGAGCGGGGTTACCGTTATCAGAAATTTTTCCCTGCTGAGGCCGCCGGCGGTGTGGCCATGCTGAAGTCCCTTGCCGGTCCATTAGCGGAAGTAAAATTTTGCCCAACCGGTGGTGTGAGCCCCAACAACGCGGCGGATTACCTGGCACTTAACAACGTGGTTTGTGTGGGAGGTTCCTGGATGGCCTCCAGTGCCTTGGTACAGGAGAAAAGTTGGGCCGAGATTACCCGTCTTTCGCAACAGGCTGCAGCACTGAAATTCTAATCTGTTAATTGCCTGTGCCGCTCCCGAATTGTTCGGGTAGTACTTTAGTGACTGATGCAAGTGCGCTACACCATCAGGCAAATCGTCATAAAAGTTCGCTAGAGTGCATTCATAAATGGATGCAATAGGGGATAACCAGAAGCTAATAAAAAGGTAAAGCCAGATGAAAATTAAAGTCGCCATCAATGGTTACGGCCGTATCGGTCGTAACGTCACCCGTGCCATCTACGAGTCTGGTTACAGCGATCGTATCCAGCTGGTTGCGATTAATGACTTGGCTCCGGTTGCCTCCAATGCGCACTTGACGCGTTTCGATACTATTCACGGCCGCTTTGCCACCGAAGTAAAAGTGGATGGCAATGCGTTGATTATCGGCTCTGATAGAGTTCAGGTCTATCAGGAGCGCGATCCGGCTAAACTGCCTTGGGGAAAGCTGGGGGTGGATCTGGTATTGGAATGTACCGGCCGCTTTACTGACAAGGCTTCTGCTTCTGCCCATATCGAAGCCGGTGCTGCAGCGGTGCTGATTTCCGCTCCTTCAAAAGATTCAGATCTCACCGTGGTTTACGGTGTGAATAATAGTAACCTGACCGCGGAGCATCGCGTAGTTTCCAATGCTTCCTGCACCACCAATTGCCTAGCACCGGTGGCACAGGCGCTGCACCGTACGCTGGGAATTGAGCGGGGCTTTATGACCACGGTGCATGCCTATACCAACGACCAAAATACTCAGGATGCGGTACATGCGGATATTTATCGGGCACGTGCCGCGGCCGACAATATGATTCCCACCAAGACTGGGGCGGCGGCGGCCGTGGGTCTGGTATTACCGGAATTAAAGGGGCGTTTGGATGGAATGGCGGTTCGGGTGCCGGTAAGTAACGTCTCTCTGGTGGACTGTCAGTTTATTGCGGGCCGCGATACTACGGTTGAAGAGGTAAACCGCATTATGCAGAGCGCCGCAGAAGCCAGTGGTGGTGTTTTGAGCTATTGCGACCAGCCTTTGGTTTCTGTGGATTTTAATCACACCACCGCTTCCAGCCACTTCGATGCCAATCACACGCGGGTGAATGGAAATCTGGTGAAGGTGATGGCCTGGTATGACAATGAATGGGGCTTCTCCCACCGTATGTTGGATACCAGCTTGGCCATGGCAGCAGCTTTACAGTTGGATCTGCCGGTGGCGGAATCTGCCTGAGTATATTCTTATGATAGGTTGCCCCTAAATTAGAAAACCCTTGTGGGAAAGCCTGTGAATTCGTCTTGTACTCTAGTGGGCCGGCTAAATTTACTTCTGCAGTGCTAGCCGGTCGTAGAGATTTTCTTTCAAACAAATATCTAACGGGACCATATGATTCGCCATACAAAAATCGTCGCCACTCTGGGACCCGGTACCGATAAGCCGCGTGTGATCGATGAAATGATTCGTGCCGGCGTGAATGTTGTGCGTTTAAATTTCTCCCATGGTAGTGCCGATGACCATCGCCGTCGGGTGCGGGAAGTGCGAGATGCTGCTGAGGCCCAGGGGAAAACTGTCGCAGTACTGGGCGACTTACAGGGCCCCAAAATTCGAATTGCCCGTTTTACAGCCGGCAGCGTGGCGCTTGAGAACAATGATGAGTTCACACTGGATCTCGACTGCCCTCCGGAAGGGGGCGATGAGCATCGTGTGGGGGTCGACTACCCCAGCCTGATCAGCGATTGCCATTCCGGTAATATTCTCCTGCTCGACGATGGCAAGATTCGCCTGGAGGTGACGGGTACAACTGCCAGCAAACTGTATTGCCGTGTGCTACAGGGTGGTAAACTCTCCAATAACAAGGGCATTAACCTGCTTGGCGGTGGCTTGTCCGCGCCAGCTTTAACTGAAAAAGATTACCGCGATATTGAACTGGCTGCCGAGTTGGAAGTGGATTTCCTCGCAGTGAGTTTCCCCCGCTGTGCCGAGGACCTGGAGACCGCGCGCAAGGCCATGCAGGCTGCTGGTAGCCAGGCCGCCATTGTGGCCAAGATTGAGCGCGCCGAAGCCGTTGCCGACGATACACAGATGAATGCCCTGATACTTGCTTCTGATGCGATTATGGTGGCACGTGGCGACCTAGGAGTAGAGATTGGCGATCCCGCTCTGGTGGGTGTGCAAAAGAAACTGATCAACCGTGCCAATGCGCTTAATCGCGGCGTAATCACCGCGACGCAAATGATGGAGTCCATGATTACCAGCCCAACGCCTACCCGCGCGGAAGTGATGGACGTGGCTAATGCTGTGCTGGATGGTACCGATGCGGTGATGCTTTCTGCAGAGACCGCTGCAGGAGATTACCCGGTCTCTGCAGTGGAATCCATGAGTGAGGTGATTGTGGGGGCAGAGCAGTATCTCGGCAGTGTGCCTTACTCGCCAGAGGAACATGGTGCTTCGGATCGTATTGATACCGTGATCGCCCAGGCCGCTATTGATGTGGCTGCCCGAGTGGAGAATCTCTGCGCAGTGGCTGCGTTGACAGAGTCTGGCCGAACCCCGCGTATGATGTCCCGCGCCAATACCCGCCTGCCGATTTACGCTATGACAAGGCACCCCAATGTTGCACGTCAGCTGGTACTCTTGCGCGGAGTAGAGCCCATCAGTTACGATCCAGCCACGGTGCCTCTGGGGCACCTTACCGAGTCAATTATCGAAGTGCTGGGCGCGCGCATAGACCTGCAAAAAGGCCAGCGGGTATTGATCACCCAAGGTGAGCGCCTCAATGTCGGTGGTCATACCAACTCGATGCGTATTAAAGAAATCGAATAAATCTTTATGGTGTAAGTCATTACTAACGATTTGGGAGTTGAAATTAGTAATGGCTTTCACCTGAAAAGAAAGATTGTCGATAAACTTTTCATTTATCCATTCTCAGCTGCTCACTTTTTCACCCAGCTCTAAATTCTTTCCAATCTTTTCTCCTCTCCTGGTTTGTGATGTTGTTCACGTTGCGCCTGATCCTGGAGTGGTTCTATAGATCCAACTAGTAGCTACTAGTTAAAGCAGTGAAGAGGGTTGGCAGCACAAATAACTTTTTTAATGAGTTATTGCCGGTTAAATTCGAATTTGATTTTTCTTTTAGATCTTTGCAGTAAATTATCTGTTGCTAGGATGAGTGCCTTTATATTTATTACGCTTAATTCAAAATATTTTCAGTAATTTATTTGTCTGCAGCGCTGCACTCGTTGTCGTACTCGTGTAATGCCGTTTATCTATCCCCCTCGACCTATTTGCGGTAATCTGCCCAGATAGGTCGCAATTTCAGGTATCCCTTACCGGTAGCTTTGGCCTCATCCCATCCAGGTGCCGGTAAATTGGAGCTATTGGCAAGTAGTTTTCCATAAGCTTTCGGGATCATGAGGTTTACTATTTAAGATTTCACAAATTGCGAACATCCTAATCCAAAAGATTTTGGGCTGTGACAAGTACTAATCGTGTTATTACTTGCAGAGTGAACAATTTTTATTGGAATAGAGGCCGGCCATGTGCGCCGGGTTGTAAATAGATGTGAAGATAAATCGGGATGATTTATTGGATCTGGCAAAGATAAAAGAAGCTGGCGTAGAGCGGGCTTACGGCGTTTGAAGGATTATCCATGCAGCTAAGTGTCGAGAATAGGCAAGGCATTCGTTATATGGTGAGAGTTGGCTGGGCGTACCAGATGGGTATTCCCCTGCAGGTGGATGCCACCCAGCTCTTATCTATGTTCGATAACGCCGCCATTCAGGAGATCTATGAATACTTTTTCGGCTTGAATGGGATTTCCTGCAATACGCTGAGTGTCAGTATCCAGTCCAGTCAGTCGGGTACGATATTTCTTGGCCCCTTAAGTGAAGCTCCGGGACATTTAACCAGCCGGGAAAAAGAAATCTACCTGGCCCTGGTACAAAACCGCCTGATTATTGAGGAAGCCCCATTTGCCGCTACCGAGCTGGTCGACAAGCAGGCGCAACTGCTCAGCAAAATCCGTATAGGGTTTCAGCAGATTATTGCTCAAGAGCGGGCTGAGGCTGCGTTGATTCAGCAGCGCCATGAACAGCGCTCGGGTCTAGAGAAGGTAGGTGCTTATATTAATCGAGGCGCTACGGGCCTGGGCAACGCTGCCTGGGGGCTGGCCGTTTGGGCTAAAGACGTGCTTGAAGTGGCTGCACTAATCCATCCTGTACGCCAGTCCTTTGAGCAAAATAAAGCGGTTGTCAATTACCTGCTCCATGATAAAAGTCTTGTAGAGTCTCAACGGGAATATTTATCGGCTGTTCAGCGAGAAGCGGTAGATGTACTCGGCTTCGACCCCTCTAAAATCACCAAGCAGCAATTTGATCTGGCCCTTGAGGTGGCTGAACTGATTTATGACGATCCGGCGCTACGCGATATCATCATCCGTTTTGCCAAGGATTACGCCAGTGCCCAGCACAGTTTAGAAATCACCGAAATGGCCGGTGGTGGAGCTTTTGAGATTATTCTCACCATCGTGTTGGCTGCGGCTACAGGGGGTATTGGTGCGGTAGCGGCTATGGCGAAAAATACGCGCCTGCTAACAGCCTTCCGTGGCATCGGCGACCTGATGATGGATTTTGCCAAGCTGAAAAAGCAGCGCAATCTGCTCTCCAAAAAACGCGGCGGCAATGCCAAGGGCAATGGTGCCAGCTTCTCCGACCTGAGTTCCTCTGAAGCCGCGGTACCAACACCGTCCGGCGGCCCCTCGTCGAGTAGTTCTTCCTCAAGTAGCGCTTCCAGTAGCTCTGCTTCTAGCAATAGCTCTACCAGTAATTCCAGTAACGGTAATCAAAGCAACCAGGGGAGTGGCTCAGGCTCCAATACCGATGGTGGGAGCCAGGCCAACGGCAGTTCTACTTCCAATGAACCGGATAGCGCTAATAGTGAGACCGGCACTAACCAAAATGGTAGTACCTCCCAGTGCAATGCGAATGCCTGTGAGGGCGGAGAGCCCATCAACCTAAAAACCGGTGAGGAGCGTCTCACTCTGGTGGATACGGTATTAGATGGGCCCCTGCCACTCACTGTAGCGCGTACTTACCGTAGCAGTAACCCCAAAGATTTTGGTCTGGGACATGGCTGGACTCATACCCTGGGGGAAAAACTGCTATGGCGACCCGGTAAAGCGGTGCAATTCCACGATGCCGAGGGCCGAGTGATTAACCTGCCGGCACCAGGAGATAGCGGTCGCAGCCACAATGTGGTGGAGCAGTTATCGCTTACTCGCGTTAATGATGAACATTGGATAGTTACCCCCTATGGTGCCCCCAATGGAGTGCAGAGGCACTTTAAAGCTATCGGGGATAAGGGGACTCTTAAGCTTGCAGAAATTCGCGATGGTTATGGCAACTTCTACCTGTTCCACTATATCGATGAGCGTTTAATCTGTATCGAGAGCAGTCTCGGTGAAGCCCTGCATATCAGTCCTCCGGAAGGGCAGGCAAAAAGTTTACATATTGGTGAACTGAAAAAAGAAACCCGCGATGGTCGTATTAAAGTTCTCGCAAAATATGAGTACAACAATGAAGGCGACCTGATCAAGGCCACCGATGCTGATGGCCACAGTGAGCAGTATCAGTATCACCAGCATGTTATTAAGCAGCGTACCCTAAAAACCGGCTACCGCTTCCACTTCGAATGGGATGCCGAAGGTCCCTCCGCCCGCTGTGCTCGTCAGTGGGGTGACCCTATCGATGGGCAGGACACTTACAATTATCAGTTTGCCTGGGATGATGATGGTAAGGGGGTTAGCGTCACGGATACCCGCGGCGGTAAAGAGCGTTACCGTTTCAATGAGCGCGCCCTGCCCATTTATCACCGCGATCCGGAAGGTGCCGAGACCCTTTATACATATAACGATCTGGGCCAGATCACTAAGGTACAGCTGCCAAGTGACGATGGCAGTCTGCGCGAAGAGATTTATCAATACGATAATCAAGGCCGCCTGGTACAAAAAACCGATGCCGCCGGCAATAAGCGCCGCATTGAATACAATAGCGAAGGTCTGCCCGCAAAAATTACGGACCCTGCTGGGAATAAGTGGCAACGCGAGTACAACAAAAAAGGTCAGATCGTTGCCACTAAAGATCCTCTCGGCAACAGTACCCAATACGGTTATAACCCCGTTGGTCTGATCGGCAGCGTTACCGACCCATTGGGAAATACCACCCGCTACTTGTGGAACCCCGAGGGTAAACTTGCGGCGGTCAAAGACCCTATGGGCCGCGCCCAACACTACCGCTATGACAACGCTCGTCGCCTGGAAGAAGTACAACACGCCCCCGGCCAGGTCACTCGCTACGAATACGATGCCCAGGATCGTATTCATGCGGTGACCACTCCAGATGGCGCCCGCACCCAATACAGCTACAACCCTCAGGGGTTACTGGCCGAAGTTACCGACTCCGAAGGTCGTAGTACCAGTTATGCCTACGACGGCCTCAGCCAGGTTAAGACCCGCTCCAACCCGGACGGCAGCCGCCTGCAATACCACTATGACGGTGAGCGCAACTTAGTCGGCCTCACCAATGAAAACGGAGAGCGCTACCAGCTTAAATACGATCTCAATGAGCGCCTGATTGAAGAAGTTGGCTTCGACGGCCGCGTGACCCGCTATGCCTATAATCGCGCTGGCCACTTAATCAGCTCCAGAGCCGTAACCGACACTGATACTGGTAAGGGTATCGACACCATCTTCGAGCGCGACCCCTTCGGCCGCCTGTTAGAAGAAGTCACTCCAGACGGCATCACCAATTTCCGCTACAACCGCAGCGGTCAGCTAATTGAAGCGGAAAATGCCCACCGTAAACTGCGCTGGGAGTACGACGCTAATGGCCGCGTTGTGGCCGACTGGCAGGGTAAAGATAAACTGAGCCACCAATACGATGCCATCGGTAATCGTATTGCCACAACATTACCCGATGGTGAAGTACTGAGCTTCGCTTTCAATCCCGCCGGCCAATTCCAAAGCCTGCACCGCCGTCCTGTCGGTGGTGAAACCGATCAGCTGATCACCAGTATCAACCACGATGAACAGGGTAGGGAAAGCCATCGCCAACACGGCAATGGGCTGGAAAGTCAGAGAGATTACGATCCTCAGGGCCGCCTGCAAAAACTGCGCCTGGGCAAGGCAAATGGCCCGGTATCAGATCCGGCTCAGTCAAACTCCATCCTTGAGCGTAGCTACCAATACAATAAAGCCGGCCAGATTGCCCAAATTGAGGACAGCCTGCGCGGCACCCGCAGCTACCACTACGACGCCCTCGACCGCCTCACTCAGGTAGACGGCCCCAACCCCGAATATATTGTGCACGACCCCGCGCACAATATTCTTGCCGCCGCTAACTCGAAAGACGAAGCCAAGCAGCAGGCCAGCGCCACCCAGGTCAAAGGCAACCGCTTAGCCTTCCGTGGTGATACCCACTACCGCTACGATATCCACGGCAATCGCATCGCCGAACTGCGCGGTAAAGGACAAAAACTGCAAACCCGCTACCACTACAACAGCCGCCAGCAGCTGGTGCGGGTAGAAAAGCTCAAGGTAGAAGAGGGGGCAGAGCAGCTTCAACAAAAGATTCACTACCAATACGACCCTCTGGGGCGTCGTATTGGTAAAGTGAGTGAAAGCGAGCAAACCGGTTTTCTCTGGGATGGCGACGTACTCCTGCAGGAAAATAAAGTCGATACCCAGACCAAGCAGGATCTCAATACCCGTACTTACTACTTCGAGCCGGGCACTTTCAAACCGGTTGCTTTAAAAGAAAGTAAGCAAGAGAAAGAGCAGGTATACCACTACCACCTGGATCATCTGGGAACCCCAGATACTCTCACCAATCAAGAAGGCGAAGTGGTATGGAGTGTTGCTTATAAGAGCTATGGAAATATTGCTTTAGCCCATGAAAACCAGGTAGAGCAACGGATCCGCTTTCAAGGCCAGTATTACGATGAGGAGACGGGGCTGCATTATAATCGGTTCCGTTATTATGATTCGGTGATTGGACAATTCATTTCTCAAGATCCAGTTGGGTTGTTTGGTGGAGTGAATAACTATCGATATGTTCCAAACCCGATTACCTGGATTGATCCTCTTGGTTTGAAGTGTAAAGAGATAACCCTAAATGATATTAAATTTAAATCTATTTGGGGTGATGAATATCTCGAGTTCTATGTCAGAGATGATGATGGAAACAAATTAGATTTAGGTTTGGCTGAGTTGTCTGAGGGTGAGGGTAAGATCACTTTTTCGATATTTAACGATAATGACGGAGTTAAACTAAAACCAATTGGTTTTAGTCTTACGGAGGCATTGCTATCAATTTCCATTCTAGAATTCATGGAAAAAAATAATGGTTTGCCACCAAGTAGTCTGCCCGGTGGTTTATCAAAATCAAATAAATATAATTATCAAAAAGAATACTCTCTTGCATTAGATGAGGGATTAGATGCTAATGATGCGAAGAATAAAGCTATAGTTAATGTATCATTTGGCAAGCATAGGAAAAATATGGGCTATGAAGACATAGAGGTGCTGCATGGTCCTACAGTGACCACTGTTACTCATGATGCCCAGGCGCAACTCCTTGAAGTCCCGCTGGAAAATGTTCCAGAGGGAATTGAAGTCACGAGCGCCAAGCTTACAGACAAAAGCAAGCTTGATAAAACGTTAGCAAAGTACAAAGAGGCTTATGAAGGTGGGCGAGAAAATAACAAATAATGAAGTAAGAATACATCGAATGCACTTAAAGAAAATTGAAAAAGTAATTGGTGTTGCTGTCACCCCGGTTGAGGAGGGTAAATTTTCTAGCTACCAAGAAATTGATGAATTGACGAGAAGTCGTGTTAGAGAAATTTGCCACCAGGAAGATGAATTGAGAGCTGAAGCATACCTTAAATATCTGTTGTCTAAAGATCTTGATCGTGGGTATGTATTTTCTTTTATAATCAATGTCATAATTGGTGGCATGGATCAAGATGAGTGGGTAAAAAAAAATCTAGGGTGCTCGGGTAGAGATTAACTTTAAAAGTGAGAAAGTTCAGGAAGTCATAGATTGAGAAACAATATATGTATCTCTATGGGCTTGATTTCTATTTGGAAAGGCCCTAAGGAGTGAAATATAAGATCTATACCCTGACTATTGTATTTATTTTGATGAAGTGATAGCCAGCTAGTGGTATAGAGAGGCCTTGGGTTATCTGGAACAGGGGAGAGAAATTGTAGGCAATCATACAAATCTTGCGCCCAGAGTTTGTTTGTTGGTAGAGGCTGGTTACCCTCCTCTGCTGACTTCGTTAAAACTTGAATTCGGCTTTCAAGGATTTTTGTATGCAGCTAGTGTAATGGTAAAATGTCTAGCCATATGAGAGTGTGAAGAGTGCTTTTACAGCGTAACGTCGTTCTGGCAGCTATACAATCCAATTCACTGGATCAAAATTGTGCTCTAGCCACGCTGGCCAATTCCAGAGCCTGTACCACTAACGCCCCGATCAACCAAGTACTACCATTAGCCACGATGAACATAGCAGAGAAAGCCAGCACCAGCATGGAAATGGGCTGGAGAGCCACTGGGACTATGATCCCCAAATACTACAGCTGGGCAAAACCAATAACCTAGTTACCGACCCAGTTCAGGGCTCGATTCGAATCTGAAGCACAGCCGCTATTACGTCGATCTAGACTGCCTCACTCAAGTGGATGGCCCAATCCAGAATATTTTGTGTACTACTCCGCGCACAGTATTCTGGTCGTCGCCAAAAGATGTTCACCTTAGTAGTTTTGGTTTATGAAATCTCTATTTGTTTGTGTATTTTTTTTATTTTTAACGGGGGGTCTCTATGGTTAGCAATGTTGATTTAGAAGAACTAAATGAACAAAGAGTTAAAACAAAAGTATATAGTGGGTATTTGCTTGCATGGAATCAATTGAATAAGCATATTGAGTCTTCAGGGACTAAATTAAATTTAGAAGAATATTTGATTTTGTTTGATGAGGATAAAGAAAATTATATCGTGAAATTTACACGGCCTTTTAAATCTCCTGTTTTGGGGGGGAGTTGGTGAAGCTGTGATTGATAAAGAGACGCTTGAGATTGTTAAATTTAAATTAACTCGCTAGGACAACAATCTAGGAAGTCAACTCAGTTGAGATAAATCGACAAAAGATTGAATAATTGGGGTCAGAGTGAAATATTGACGTTTCTTTAACCTTTAATCAGGCTTCTAAATACCGGCTACGAGTACGATGCAAAGGATCGTATCCATGCGGTAATTACGCCAGATGGTGCTCGCACTCAATACAGCTATAACCTCCAAGGGTTGCTGGCCGAAGTTACCGACTCTGAAGGCCGCAGTAAATAATGGGGTCAGAGTAAATTATTGACGATTAATTAACCTTTAATCGGGTTTCTGGTCACTGGCTACGAATACGACGCCCAGGATCGTATCCATGTGGTGACCACTCCAGATAGCGCCCGCACCCAATACATCTACAACTCTCAGGGGTTACTGGCCGAAGTCACCGACTCCAAAGGTCGCAGTACCTGTTACGCCTACGACGGCGAGTGAAATTTAATTGGCCTTACTAACGAAAACGGTGAGTGCTACTGGGAATACGATGCCAATGGCCGCGTTTTGGCCGACTGGCAGAGCAAAGACAAACTGAGCCGCCAATACGATTCCGTCGGTAATCGTATTGTCACGACTTTACCCGATGGTGAGGTACTGAACTTTGCCTTCAATCCCGCCGGCCAATTCCAAAGCCTACACCGCCGCCCCATAGGCAGTGATACAGATCACTGATCACCAGCATCAGCCACGATGAACAGGGCAGGGAAAGCCAGCGCCGATACGGCAATGGGCTGGAAAGCCAGAGAAACTACGATCCTCAAGGCCGCCTGCAAAAGCTGCGTCTGGGCAAGTCAAATGGTCCGGTATCAAATCCGACTCAGTCAGACTCAATCTTGGAGCGCAGCAACCACTACGACGCCCTCAATGGCTTTACCCAGGTAGACGGCCCCAACCCTGAATACTTTGTGCACGACCCCGCGCACAATATTATCGCCGCCGCTAATTCGAAAGATGAAGTTAAACAGCAGGCCTGCGCCACCCAGGTCAAAGGTAACCGTCTCGCTTTTCGGGGTGATATCCACTATCACTATGATATCCAAGGAAATCGTATCGCCAAGCTGCGCAGTAAAGGACAAAAACTGTAAACCCGCCACCACTACAACAGCCGCCAACAACTGGTTCGGATAGAAAAGCTAAATGTAGAGAAGGGCGCAGAACAGTTCCAGCAGGTCATACACTACCAATACGCCGCCTGGGGCGTCGTATTGGTAAAGCAACAGATAGTGAACAAACCCATTTCCTCTGGGATGGCGATGTCCCCCTGCGGTAAAACATAACCGATATCCAAGCTAAGCAGGATCTGAATACCTACATCTACCATTTCGAACCGGGTACTTTCAAACCGGCTGCACAAAAAGAAGGTGGGCAGGTTTATCATTACCATTTAGATCACCTAGGAACTCCAGATACTCTTACCAACCAAGACGGTGAAGTTATATAGAGTGTTGCTTATAAGCGCTACGGTAATATCGCTTTAGACCATGAAAACCAAGTAGAGCAACCGATACGCTTCTAGGGGCAGTACTTTAATGAAGAGACTGGACAGCATTACAACCGGTTTAGGTGCTATGATCCACAGGTTGGGGAGTTTACTCAGCAGGAACCGATTGGGTTATTAGGTAGATCGAATAATTATCGGTATGCTCCCAACCCTTTAATCTGGACTGCCCCTTTAGGTTTGTCATCCAAAGATTGTCCTCCTAAAGCAGATCCTGAGAGAAGTAGTAAACCTAGCCTCTTTAGTAAAATTAAAGCTCTATTTACTGGAAAAAATGAGAGAGATAGGAATGACACTCAACCCCCTAACGACACGATCAAACAAGTTGATCAAGGTACTCCAGTAGCAATTATCAACGGTAAGGCATTTGAGCCTACAGTAATGCATGGAAAGGGTTGCCATGGTATGAGAATACCTGAAGGCATATCTATTGATGATTTGTTTGCAAATGGATTACATGCAAAAGGTGATAATATTGATCTTATAAATTACGCTAATGGTGGAGATGATAGTGCATTCAGGGGGACATCACCTTTCATTAAGAGCCCTATGGCCGAGCATGGAGGGGCCGATAGATTGGGCAGATGAAGTAGGGATAGTTGTTAAGATTGAGGGAGCTCCAATGTTTAACGTTAACGAACTTCTAGAAAGAAGAGTTGAGAATGCATTTGGGAGATTCGGGGGGATAAGTATATAGCAGAGTCAGAGAGTGCTGTTTTTGCTGACATAAAAACTGAGCATATTAAAGCCGTGGCAAAGGTTAAAGAAAATGCCCGAGGGAGATTGGAACTTGAAGAATGGGTTGAAAACCCTAACTTTGGGAAAGGTCTAGAGGAATGAATGAATTTAATTCGAGGTGGAAAACTGATAACGGAGCTAAGAAAGCAATACAGGTAGTAACAGCTTTACAGTCAGATAAACCTTTGGATGAATATCTTTTTGAAGACTATTTGACAGATAAATACAGTGTCAATGATCGTGATTTTGATCAGCTTTTTGATCTTAGAGGACTGGAGATAGAAGGGGAAAACTTTTCGGATTGTAGTTTAAGTTATTTGAATTTGAGCTATTGCACGTTTATTAACTGCAATTTCTCTAGAGTTAATATGTTTAACAGCAGAGTGCATGAATCTTACTTTAAAAAATGTGAATTTGTTTCGTGCGAGCTAGAGTCTTTGTATGGTAATAGTGCTAAGTTCGATCATGTTAAATGGGGTTTGTCTAGCTTTAGCTCAAGTTATTTTATTAATTCGGAAATAGTTAAATCTACTATTTTAGATTGTGATTTTTCTTCTTCGAGGCTAGTCTTGCCCGATTTTAGGGGGAGTGCAGTCAAGAATAGTGACTTTTCTTGGGCAAGAATTGCGCCCACTAAGAGCTTTATAATGGCTGTTAGTGAAAATAAAAAAACAATAAATTTGAATTCTGTTGAGTGGCTTAACTCAAAAGGTAAGGTGGCTAAAGACCCATTTGAGGCCTCACGGCTTTTTGATTTTTTAAGTCTATTTTAGCTGGGTGATTATATATGGTAGGGGGTGGCTTTAGTGCCCAAGTGTTTTTGAAATATGCTTTTCCTGGGGGTCGGTTAAAACATATATCCTAAGCCATTTAATGCGTTCACTACAAACTACAGCGCCAGAAAATTGGAAATAGGAAGCTGGTCCTTGATTCTGATTTTGTTCCCATGAGAAGAGATGGCATTCATTCATAATAAACCTGCTTTAGAATAGTTTTTAACCAATATTAAAACAGCTTTTGGAAGTGTATAGAAAGAGAGATTTTTTTATTTCTGCAATCAAGTTTAACGACAATCCATTCACATTTTAAATCAAGGAATGGCCTAATGGGAGTGTCTGAATTCGAAAGGATTTCTCGGGAGTTTGTATTGATTAATGTCGGTGTAGTACTAAGTAAGCCTTTCACTTGGTGAGTAAACTTAACTAAAATATAGCTGATGCCTATGAAAAAGCAGATAAGACGTAGTTTTTCAATGAGATGCGGAAAACACCCACCACAAGCTGTGCTGGGAATACGATGCCAGTGGCCGCGGGACTGTGGATTGGCAGGGCAAAGATAAACTCAGTCACCAATATAATACTGCCTTCAACCCTGCCGGTTAATTCTAGAGCCTGCACCGTCGCCCGGTCGTCTATGATATAGACCAACTGATCACCAGTATTAATTACGATAGATGAGATTTTGTTCTGTGCGAGGACAGAATTTAAAATAACTAAGAAAGAAAAAGATGAAGATGGTATTTGGCGTATTGATTTGGAGGAGGAATAATGGTTATTGAAGTGAGTGTTCCCCCATTGTCTAATAAGTTTTGTGAGGAAAGTCAGACTAAAAATCAATGGCTACTAAACTACTTTCTCTATCGAGAATCTTCTCGATCACAGGCAGACTTATTCAACTTTGCAAGATCAATTGGGAAGAACTCTAGTATTCTAGCTGATCGATATAGAGGTTGCTTGTTAGGTCTGGCTATTGGAGATGCCCTAGGTACAACCCTGGAATTTGGTGCGAGACCAGATAAAGAGGATCTAACAGAAATTGTAGGGGGAGGACCATTTAAGTTGAAGCCTGGTCAATGGACTGATGATACTAGTATGGCTCTTTGTCTAGCCTATAGCTTGCTTGATAAGAAATCTTTCGATGCAAGAAATCAAATGGAGCTTTATCTAGCGTGGTGGAAGGATGGTCTTTTTAGTTCCACTGGTAGTTGTTTTGATATAGGGAATGCTACTGCGAGAGCCCCCAGTAAGTTCTCTGAAACAGGGCAAGAGTTTTCCGGTTCTAACCATGAAAGATCCGCAGGTAATGGTTCCCTAATGAGGCTGGCTCCGGTCCCCCTTTTTTTGCTAGCCTGCCACAGGATGGTATCCGAATGGCTGGAGAAAGTTCAAAAACAACTCATCCCGCAATTGAATGTGTGGATTCATGTAGGTATTTTTCAGCTCTGATTCTTGGTGCTTTGTATGGCGAGACAAAAGATGTACTTTTGAGCGAAGGATATGCTCCAGTTAACGGCTATTGGGGATTTCATCCTCTTTGCGAGAAGGTAAACAAAATAGCACTGGGATCATATAAGAAAAAACAAGAGATGAAATACTCTCATCCGGTTATGTCATTGATTCTTTAGAGGCGGCTTTATGGGATTTTTATAACACTTCAAATTTTGAAGATGGCCTTGTGAAAGCCGTAAACCTTGGAAGTGATAGTGATACTATTGGTGCTATATATGGTCAATTGGCTGGAGCCTTCTATGGAGAATCGAAGATCCCATTTCACTTTATAAAAAAGATACATAAGCCTCATCTGTTTTATTATTTTGCAGATGAGTTGGTTGCATATTATGCAGGGAGTCCAGTTTTTGAAGAGTGTAATATTGTTAATTTACAAAAAGTCTAGTTTTGCTATGTTTTGAATGTGTATGAAGCCTCTTAGTTGCCGGAATAATATTTCGACATATGCACCTATTTGAAATTATTCCTCTAATGATAGGTTAGTTTTAATTAACACACAGGTAAACCACCGCCTCTGGCGGTGAGACTTGACAAGGCTCAGCCGTTCCGGCGTGCAGAGTAAAAATATGGCCTCCATGAACGGGCAAGTTCTAGAAGGAGGCCATATGCGAGATTGGCAGTGCCAAACTCACGTGAAACATTATTGCAGGTACCACGTGGTATTTGTGCCCAAGTATCGAAAGAAAGCGTTATTTGGGACATTGAGGCGGGAGATTGGAGCAATATTCCGAGACTTATGTCGTCAAAAAGGCATTGAGTTAGTCGAGGGGTACGGAATGAGGGATCACATTCATATGCTGTTAATGATTCCTCCGAAGTTTAGTGTTTCCAATACGATTGGGTTTCTGAAAGGGAAATCTGCGATCCAGATATTTCGGAAGTACAAACATGTACAAAGAAATTTCACAGGAAGACACTTTTGGGCTCGGGGTTACTGCGTGAGTACAGTGGGGCTTGATGAGCAGATGATTCGAGAGTGCATCAAGAATCAAGAGGTCGAAGAACGCCGGCAAGAACAGATTCAACTAGCGGGGTTGTAACTAGCCCCCTCTGGGGGCTTTCACCATACCACCCGCTATGCAAGTGGTTGTTGATTGCTCCATTAAGTCTTTGATAAGTTGGTTGTATATAATTTTGTAGCGTTAAATTTTAGTGGGGATCACTTCGTGAGCTAGGTGTAATATTAATTCTTCAATAAGTGAAGAGGCTGTTTTGAGTGCGAACTTACATATAGTTTTTTCCATTTCTTGTTGAAAATTACATAGAAAGAAAATGGGTCGATTTAGGTCTGATCGAAATGGTAATTAAGGAGTGAAACATGTGTTGCCAATGTTCTCTTGATCTCTGGCTAGCCAGCCTGTGATTGGCTTGAGAGGAATACCGGCTAGGGGGCTTTAGCTACTATATTGGATGAGTATGAAGTGCTTAACTTCGCCTTCAATCCTGCCAGTAAATTCCAAAACCTACTTAGGCAGCGATACTGATCGGCTGATTAGCAATACCAAGAAAAACAATGTCTGGGCAAGGTCAACGGCCTGGAATAAGATCCGACTCAGGGCTCAATCCCTGAGTACAGTTATTATTACGATGCCCTGGTCCGCCTGACCCAACCCCGAATGCCTTGTCCACGTTCCTACACAATATTCTTGTCGCCCCCAACCCGAAAGGCGAAGCAAATCAACAGGCCAGCGCCACTCAAGTCAAAGGCAACTGCCTCGCTTTTCGTGGTGATACCCACTACCGCTACGATATCCACGGCAACCGTATTGCCGAGCTACGCGGTAATGGCCAAAAATTGCAAGCCCGCTACCATTACAACAGTCGCCAGCAGCTGGTGCGGGTAGAAAAGCTTAAGGTAGAAGATGAGGCAGAGCGGCTTCAACTAGAGATTCACTACCAATATGACCCTCTAAGGCGCCTTATTAGTAAGGCTTCTAGCGATGATCAAACTGGCTTTCTTTGGGATGGTGATGTCCTCCTGCAAGAAATCAAAAGAGATCTCCAAACTCAGCAGGATCTTAATAGCCGTACATACTACTTCGAACCGAAGACTTTCAAACCTGTTGCACTTAATGAAGATAAGTAGGTCTATTACTACCACCTAGACCACCTCGAAATCCCGGATACCCTCACCAACCAAGATGGTGAAGTGGTGTGGAGGCGTTGCCTACAAGAGCTATGGCAATATCGCCGTGGCTCTCGAAAACCAAATTGAACAGCCGATTCGCTTCCAAGGGCAGCACTTCGATGAAGAAACCGGGCTGCACTACAACCGGTTTAGATACTATGAATCACAGGTAGGGGAGTTTACTCAGTAGGATCCTATTGGTTTAGTAGGGGAATCAATTTATACCGCTATTGCTCTAATCCGATACATTGGGTTGATCCTCTTGGGCTTACTTCTAGCGAAGTAGTTTCAATTTGTCCTAAAAAAGCAGCAAGAGAACTTTCGGAAGGTAAGAAAACACAAGAAGTTTATGAAGTAAACGGGGTATGGGATGAGGAGCGTCAAGTTTTACATCATGACTTGGTTCAAGAAAAATTAAATCGTATTACAGGTCTAGGCCAATCAGTTGATGAACCAACAATATTCGCTATGCGAGGCAATTCTGGTAGTGGTAAGTCGCGTTTTGTTAACTCTGGCGGAGTGGAAGGGGTCGAAAGTATGAATGACATTGCAGTAATTAACCCTGATGAGTTCAAGAAATTACTGATTGATAACACAAAATTTCCTGTCACATATGACCAGGTACATGCTGAGAATTCAATGCTTGCTAAACGAGTACAAGCCGAATTGTTAAAACAAAAGGATGTATTAGGAAAGCCTGTAAGCTTTATGGTAGATAAGCGTTTAGGTGATGTTGAAGATATTCAAAAGTTAGTTGATGCGGCGCAAAACACAGGAAGAAAACTTAATGTCTCTGATATGGATGCTCCGCTCGAAATCTCTTTAATCGGTGTTCTAATGCGAAAGCCTGGTGGTGAGGACCCTATAGTCCCTTTTCAAGTTGTGGGAGAGACTGGTTTCAAACCAGCAAGAGAAAACAGAGAGAAGACAATAAAATTTTTTGAGGATAATCCGGAGCTTGGGGTTTACGAGCTTTATGGTACATCCCATTCAGGAGATAAAAAGCTGGTCGCTAGAGTTGAGCAAGGTGAGTTGGATATTCTTGATCAATCTGAATACGTTAAACTTACAAGTGATCCAACTTTTGAAATGAATGAGTTGAAACATACTGAAGTTGATGATGCTGAGATAGCAAGAATAACCGACCCTTTACCTGACGGAGCTTGGAAAGAGGATGTGGTTTCAACCTTATCCAAGTATAAGGGGAGAACTTGGGGTAAAGCTATTGAAGAGCATGGTGGGTTTGGAGATTGATATGAGGCTTAAAGGTGACGCTGCAAAGCAATTTGTTGCTGAATTAAGGCGACGACACAAAAAAGAAAGGCAGGAAAGGCTGGAAAAGGCTAAGCAAAAAGCAAAATTAGATGGTAAAGAACCTTTTGATATTGATTTGGTTTTTAAGTATTTTCCAGTTTATGAACATGATAAAGAGGATATGGAAAATCCAAAAGTAATGCAGCAAAAAATAGAGGCTTTAGAGGAGCGTTACTATGTTAGCTTTCCAGACATCATGACTATAAAAGAGTTTGGTGAGAAAATGTGTGAGTTGAGAAATTGGGGAGCTTTTGATTGATTGTCTATTAGCCAGAAATTTTTATGGTGTCTGGAGGGCTCTCTGTATGTGTCCGTATCTTATAGTTCCTATTACTTGTGATCTATGGCGTGCTAAAGAGGCAGCTTAGAATGGTCATAAATTGAAGAGCTGAGATTTAGGTATGGGCAATATAAGTATTGCCAGTACTTTATTAAGTGGTTAATTTAAATATCGGTTTACTCCGAATTGGGTAACGATGGTAAGAGTGTTACCGATTGCCTAGATGGTGAGTAACGCTAGAAGCTGTTTTATAACTTCCTTAATGTAATTAACATACAGGCAATATAAAAAAGGGAGTTATAAAATGGCTTATAGGATGTATCCCATGGATTTATATCACTTGTGAAATGGTAGTAAATATAGTTGGGTGCAGCGGTAGGTGATAATTGTCTTTTTAAAAGCGAAATTGTGTCGATTGGTACCTGTAGCAGCTGGGGCTTTAAATTGCGATTAATTTTTTAATCGTGTTTTGCCCAGGGATAATTACTTGTGAAACTATTTTTCCTGTCTTTATTGTGTTTCTGGTGTGGAAACTTCATTTGAAGTGGTCCTTGAATTTAATTCTTTTTATGCCATTTGGTTGAGCTTGCCGCCTCATTAAAGAAACCAATGTCATTATTCCTTTTTTGAGAGTTGGTACTATTGACAGTAGTTGTCTTCAGCATGGAAGGTGAGCGGGCTGTCTGGGGTTGTCAATTTAATAAAAAAATTAAGGTTCAAGTTATGAGAAAAGCTAATCTTTCAACTTCAATAAAAACTGCATTATCTTTATGTTTGCTAATATCACCTGCTATCAGTTTTGCTGAAAGTGATTCTTCACTTGAGCGTGCTAATGACAACGCTAAATTTAAACGTTGTGGCACTAATCACCCCTCTATTCAGGAGGCTGCTTTGAAAGAGCAGCATTTTACTGCGCTGCGCGGACAGTCTCGTAGTATAAGCAGTGGAACTCATACGCTACGTCCAGCGGGTTCTGTAACTATTGATGTATATTTCCATGTTATTACTGATAACGCCAATAATGGGTCGCTACCCAGCAATGTAATTAATGCGCAAATGGCAGTACTTAATGATGCTTATGCGAGTACACCATTTACTTTCAATCTGGTTTCAACTTCAGTAACGGCTAATAATTCTTGGTATAACGTTGGATATGGTTCCTCCGCAGAGCGCGCTATGAAAAGTTCATTGCGTGTTGGTGATGCGGGAGACCTGAATATCTATGTGGCTGATATCGGCGGTGGTCTACTTGGGTGGGCAACTTTCCCAAGCAGCTATTCTTCAGATCCGCTGGATGACGGGGTAGTTATTTTAACCGGTTCTGTGCCTGGTGGCGATGCAGCACCTTACAACGAGGGCGATACTCTTACTCATGAGGTTGGCCACTGGTTAGGTTTGTATCATACCTTCCAGGGCGGCTGTGGTGGAAATGGGGATTATGTTTCCGATACTCCTGCCGAGAGGTCGCCGGCTTACGGGTGTCCAGTAGGTAGGGATTCCTGTACTAGGGGGCGGAACGCAGCCGGTCTTGATCCGATTACAAATTTTATGGATTACACTGACGATAGCTGTATGTACGAATTCACAGAGGGGCAGGCTACTCGCGCAGATGAGCAAAGCAGTACCTACCGCGGTCTATAATAATATTTTGGGGGGATTACTCCCCCCAATACACTGATAATTATGAAAAGTATCCGATTTTTTATCCTATTTGCTTTGATATCTATGAATACGGCTAACGTAACTGCCCAGAGGCTCGCTGTGCCAGGCTATGTTGCTTGTAATAGGAACCAGCTGACTTCCTGGCAGGGAGAGGTGATAAAATTAGTGCGGACAGGAAACAGCGTTAAAGTATGGATTTCCACCGATTACGACACCAAAGAATCATTAGAATTGACGATGCCTAGTTGGAAAGCACTTCTCGGTCAGTTCCGTTTACAAGGGAAAGAGTTTCTGGAGAGTGACTGGGGAAAGGTTACTGATCCACAAGCAGGACTTAGGCCTGGGATTCGAGCAGTAATTTGGTTGTGCGAGAATAAGGCCTATCCCGCTGTGATCAATTGGCAGCCTCGGCCAGAGTAGGTGCCTGCATTCTTACTTTATATGTAATCAAGATTTAACTAAATTTTTAGTGCCACCCTAATTAAGTCAAAGAAATCTTCTCTAATGGTTGGTGTTTTTTAAATTAAAGGTTACAAGTCGTGGAAAAGTAACCCCTCAATAAGTTTCGGAAGCCTGCTCCTATATTGAGAGGCGTTTGTTGGGGGGGATATTTAAGAGGATTCTATTGCTGGAGTTCTCATCAATTAATTGATTTCTTTCTTCGTGCAGAATTTTCTGCATTTATATTTGCGCTAAGATCTACATCTACCTTGTAAATGTATTCTCGATTGGGTTGCTGGAGCTAACTGAGTAGTCCTCAAGTTCAACCCCTTGCTTGAATATAAAAATGAACATGTGGCTATTACTATCTGTATACTTCCTTCGGAGAAAAAAGAAGGATGTGAGCATCGCTTGGGCTAAAACACTGTGTTGAGGTCGTTAGATAGACTCCAGTTTTAGCAGGCTGCCCTTGGTGTTTCCTGCTGGGAGTTACTTTTATAAATTTATCTGTAATTTTTTAAAAGAATCATTTTTTTGGTATTCCCTGATCTAGAAATCCAGAATCGACACCGAACCAAAAGCTTCCATCTTTATTGTTAAAATACATATATCGAATGTTGCCTCCGCTGGGTACAGTCGTTTGACTGACAAACTTTTGTGCTTCTGTATCAAAAGCAAAGATGATGTTAGGAATATCACCGGTGTCTGCTACCCATAGCCGGCCTTTGTTATCCATTGCGGTTCCGTAAGGGCGAGGGTTTTCAGTGGGGAGCTTCCACTCTTTGAATTCTTTTGTACTGGGCGTATATCTGCCAAGATAGCCCTCTGGATAGTCCACATACCAGATATTGTTAGATGTATCGATTTCCAGCCTGCGAGGCCGAGCGTTTGGTCGGGGAATTGAGATTTCGTTTACCACCATGGTTTTAGGGTCTACCCAAGCTAGTTTATTCGTGCCAAATAGAGCAACCCAGGGGCGATCTTGTGAGTCTACCTTGATTCCATAAGGGCGTGCGTTGGCAGTTTGTGGTGTAGCTACTTTCACCTCTCCATTATTTACATCCAAAATACCTATGCGATTGCTCTGTTGGGCTGTAAACCAAATATTGCCCTCACGGTTGAATACCAGTGTATGTGGATCATTTACACCTTTAGGCATTGTGTATTGAGTGATTTTACCGGTCTCAGCATCCATACGCCCAATATGAGCATTGCGGTTGCCCGCATACCAAACCATGCTCTGCTTATCTACTATCAAGTTGTGAGGGTGGGTTCCTTCAGGGACCTCAAATTTTTTAAACGTCTGATCAGACGGAGAAAATCGACCGATGTAGTTGCCGGCCTGCCCACAGAACCAAACTTGCTGCCTGTTATCCACATGGGGGTCTCTGGGCAGTCCCTGCCAGGGGACCTTCCATTCGTTTAATTTGAGTCCGTCTGGCAGTTTATTTTCTTGTGCAGCAGTATTTAATGACGTCGATAAGAAATATATGACGCAGATAGTGAGTTTTAGTGACAGCGCAGGAAGTTTTGGGGAGATGTTCATTTGCCAATTCCAGTGATTAAGCCGTCAAGGAGAATTTATACGTATATGCCGTAGTGTGGGAAAATGGGTGATCTGAGTCCTGGTCAAAGCATAGGTGATAATTGATGCATATTGAAAATGGTTTACAGGGTCAATGTTTCGCCGAAGAGTGATTGCAAACTGCTATGTAGCGATTAAGAATCTCATTGGGGCACTTGATCATATTTACGAGAGAGACACTGAAGTCTCAGAACTCTATTTGTGTAAGTTCTAAGTGACCCAGTGGGGTTTAAATGAGAAGAGCCTTGTCTTTACTACAAGGCAGAATTAATAGCCGGTTTGGTGGTGATTGGCAGTCATCTTAAGCTCAATTTACACGCCAGCGTTGTATAGCGTATATTGCTGTCCTCAGTGTAGGAGTCCCGCTATGTTACAACGCCTCCGTCGACCGGAAATTCTGCTGTTGATCCTTGCAGCCTCAATGCCACTTTCTTTTTCTGTCTGGAATACCCTCCTTAATAACTTTGTGATAGCCAAAGCTTCATTTACTGGGGCTGATATTGGCTTGCTGCAAAGTGTGCGGGAAATCCCAGGTTTCCTTGCCTTTACAGTGATCTTTGTTTTGCTGCTTATTCGTGAGCAGCGGTTGGCGCTTCTCTCACTTGTAGCAACCGGGATTGGTGTGATGCTGACCGGTTTTTTTCCATCTCTCACAGGTTTATTACTCACGACATTATTGATGTCGATCGGTTTTCACTTCTATGAAACCCTGCAAACCTCTCTGGCTTTGCAGTGGTTTCCAAAGAAGACTTCGGCAATCTGGATGGGGCGAATGGCTGCAGCTGGCTCTTTTGCCGCATTATTGGCCTATGGGCTAGTTTGGGGCTTGATGGATTTTGGCGGGTTGGACTATTCCTGGGTTTACCTGATTGGAGGAGGGAGCACAGTTATTATTGCCCTGGTGGCCTGGATACTTTTTCCTCAATTTCCCCAGCCCCATAGCCAGAGAAAGCAGTTGGTTGTACGCAAACGTTATTGGCTTTACTACGCTCTGACAATGATGAGCGGTGCACGTCGGCAGATCTTTATTGTTTTTGCTGGTTTTTTGATGGTTGAGAAGTTTGGTTATAGCGTAGGAGAAGTTGCTGCACTTTATACCGTAAACCACCTGTTGAATTTATATATTGCCCCGAAAATTGGCCAGTTTATTGTTCGCTTTGGTGAGCGCCGAATCCTCACTCTGGAGTATATTGGTTTAGCACTAGTCTTTGCTGGTTATGCATTGGTGGAGAGCGCGATGATGGCAGCTGCGCTTTATATTATCGATCATCTGTTTTTCTCTATGGCCATTGCCATCAAGACCTATTTCCAAAAGATCGTGGATGAACGTGACATCGCAGCCTCTGCAGGTGTCAGCTTTACCATTAATCATATCGCGGCGGTTATTATCCCCGTTTTGTTTGGTTTGCTATGGCTCACCTCTCCAGCGATGGTTTTCTTTGCTGGATCTTTGATGGCTTTGGTTTCTTTGGGATTGGCTCAGCTGGTACCGGAACACCCCGGACCAGGCAATGAAGCGCGCTTAGGGCAGGGTGTTGCTGCCACATAGTGGCTCTATTATTTTTTAAGTTTGGATTCTTTGATCGTTATTATGGGTTGTATATGCATCAAATCCTCCTACTCATAGTGCTTGCACTTCCGCTATATGCTTTTGCGTCGCCGGAACAGATTCATGTGGGTGAGTACCGTATTGAATATGAGATCAAAGGATCTGGTAAGGCTATCCTGTTTTTAGAAGCGGGGGGCTCGGCTGGCATGTCTGACTGGAATCCAATCTATGATAGGTTAGCAGAGCATGCACGAGTTATACGTTACTCGCGTGTTGGCAATGGTAATTCTACAGCCATCAAGAAACATTTTAGCTCTGAGGATTATGCTCAAGGGGCCAAGGCCTTATTGGAGGCTTTGGGGGTTAAAGAGAAAATTACTTATATTGCGCACTCCTATGGCGCTCATGTAGCCCGAACGTTTGCCGCCCAGTACCCTGAAAGAATGGCAGCGTTGATGCTGATAGAGCCTTCTTCTGAGCATGATGTGGATATTATGCGATCTCTGAATTTGGAATTGGCCGAAGAGCAAATTGCTCAGGTAAAACTGGATGATATGAAGAACGGCATGTCGAATCAGTACCTGGATTTTTGGTCTAAACGCCCTTTACCTGACTATCCTCAAATCCCAGATATACCCGTCACAGTAATTGCTTCAATTAAAAAGTATGACAATCCTCCTCTTCTTTTCTTTACTGATGAGGCCCGGGATAGATGGGGGGAGTTACATTCAAATTGGGCCCATGCATTTCCACAGGGGCGGGTTGTTTTGACTGAGAAGAGCTATCACTATCCTCAAAATGATGAGCCAGAAATGGTGGTGAAAGAGATTTTGGCACTCACGTTAAAGGCTTATCCACAAGAATGAAAGTAAAGAAGCTACGCTTTAGGCTATCTACTTTTCACGATGAAATGTTCTTTTTTTAAGGTGAGCTGAGCTATCTACCTCATTTAAATCTGTAGCATGAGGCACCTTGGTTTTAGGACGTATATTATGTTAAAAAAAATAATTCTAGCATTTTCTATTGTGGCTGCCTCAGCGAGCACTACCTATGCAGATAGCATTGATGTAGTGCCCGATAACTTATCTGATGAAGAAAAGTTATACGGTCTTTCTTTGTTTTGGAAAGAGGTCAGTTACAATTTTGCTTTCTTCGATCAGGTTCCAGATCTTGACTTTGATGCGAAGTATCGCGAATTTATTCCTCGAGTTTTAGCTACAGAAAACAGCTATGAATACTATCGTGAGTTAAGTCGCTTTAACGCATTGCTTGAGGATGGTCACACCAATGTTTATTTCCCCAAAGATATGCCTGCTAAGTATGTCGGATGGCCGCCTATTCGCCTAAAGGAAGCTGACCAGCAGCCGGTGATAATCGGGGTGGAGAGGAGCTTAGCACCTGAAATTCCTTTGGGGTCAACCATTGTTACTGTAGATGGCCAGGGTGTGCAGGAATACATGAAGGAACAGGTGATCCCTTATATCGCCAGCTCTACCAAACACGTTTTATGGGGTATAGCTGTGCGAGATCTGTTGGACGGCGTTCCGGGTTCCAAAGTTGAGCTCACTATAGAAACCCCTAAAGGTGAAATTAAGAAAGTACAGGTTGAGCGGGATGCGCGTGGGAGGAAGATTGATTACACCTCTATTGCACAACCTCAGTCGAATGGTGAGCCATTTGAGTTTAAGTGGCTTGATGATGATATAGCCTATGTAGCTTTAAATACTTTTGGGAAACAGGCGGTTGTTGAGCAGTTTAAATCTCATTATGAAGATATTGCCAAATCAAAAGGGTTGATAATAGATTTACGCTTTAATGGTGGCGGCAATACCAGTCACGCAGGAGAGATTATCTCTTATTTGGCTGACCGAGATTTACCAGGCTCTGTCTGGAAGACTCCCAAGCATATCGCAGCCTATAAAGCCTGGGGCGCTTTTGCTGACCAGTTTGAGGAGATGGAAAAATATCGCCCTTATGGGGAGGGGAATGCATGGGAAGTCGGTGGGGACCCTTCAGAAAAGCTTAAGGCTAAACTGGATAATAATCACATAGTGCCTACTTATGTGCTAACTGGAAGAAACACGGCATCGGCAGCGGAAGACTTCTTGATTTATGCTGACTCACTTGAGCACTTTACCATTGTTGGTGAGCCAACAAATGGTAGTACAGGTCAGCCAATATTTTTCGATCTTCCTGGAGGTGGTTCTTTTAGGGTTTGTACCAAGCGGGATACCTATCCAGATGGGCGTGAATTTGTTGGCTATGGAGTTAAACCGGATATTTTAGTCGAGCGTACAGTGGATGGTGTCCGTAGCGGTACGGATATTGTACTCAGTAGAGCGGTCAGTGAGCTGAAAGCTAAGTTAAACCTGTAGGTAGAGCTGCAGTCCCGTCGGCAACTTGTGCTATGGGAAATTAATAACAAGTTGTCGGCCTATGCTTATATAACTTGGTAGCACCTTATCATTAGCGTGCCTGGAAGTTATTCGTTAGTGGGGTTGCAATATTTATCTAAACGCGTCACTGGGTCCTTTCGTATCTCCTCAATGACTTTCTTTCAAACAAGTTGTTGCGGCCTGCTTGAAAGTCTTCCTTATAATCCACTAAATTTGGTTTTTGGCATTTACAACAGGCTTTGTTTGCCTGTTGGCCCGCTTACCTGTTTAATGCTGACTTTGGTTTCCGGCGACTACAGGAAAGCGCTTGTCATCGTTTATAAGCCAATTAAGTGGTACGTTAGGGTATCTCTGAAAATTAAGTAACTATAAAAGTAGCTAGGAGTTGTACTTATGGCACAGATCAAAGCTTTGGATAAAAAGGCACACGCCAACCTGAAACTCACCCAGGACATCACTTTTGACCATGTGAGCAGCAATCATATTTTGCCGCTGGTGGTTCAGGAAATTGTTCAGGCGGCCCAGAGCTATCCGATCCTGTTCGTAAAAGACCAGAATACTGAGCAGTTTAAAGTGGTGGCTCTTACGGGCCTGCGTCCCGGTGAAAACCTGTTCTCTGGCGCTGAGGGCTGGAATGGCAGCTACATTCCTCTGCAGGTTCGCACCTACCCATTCGTGCTGGTGAAGAACCCAGAGAACACTGATCAGGCGGTACTGTGTATCGATGAAGACTCCAGTATGTTGAGTGAGTCCGCAGGCGAGGCTCTGTTTGACGGTGAGGGCGAGCAGACTGACTACCTGAAAAACCGCGCTCAGGCGGTGGTAGAAACTGCCCAGCGCGTATCTGTTACCGAGTCGTTTATCGAATTCCTGGTATCCAAAGACCTGCTGACCCAGAAGAAGCTGACTCTGCGTATTACCGAAGAAGATAAGCCCTACGATCTGACTGGTTTCTACGTGATTGACGAAGAGAAGCTGAACAAGCTGTCCGATGAAGACTTCCTGGAACTGCGCAAGCGTGGCGCTCTGCCGGCGATCTACGCTTCCATGATGTCCTCCATGCAGGTTCAGAATCTGATTCGCAAGAAGCGTCTGAACTAATCCTGTACAGCTCGGCAATTGCGGTTGCCGGGCTGCCTGCGCGCATCAGTATTACGAGATGCAGTTATCAGCAGTCATTATCCCTCCTTGATCCCGCCTTGCACTCGTACCACTATTAGCCCCTCTGACGTTTAAGTTCGCGAATAATAAAATGAAATACCTAGCGCGGCTCTCTCTCCGCTACTGGTTTGCCTGGTTGGCGTTATTTTACGGAGTCTGGCTGTTTCTCGTTATGCAGGGCGATAACTTGGCCCTGGCACTGGAGCATTGGTCCATGGCGCTTGCAATGGCGCTCGGCAGCTATGCCGCCGGTTCCACGCCCATGGGTGGAGGCACGGTGGGCTTCCCCGTGTTGGTGCTCTTATTTGATATGCCTGCCAGTCTCGGCCGCGACTTCAGTTTTGCGGTGCAGTCGATCGGTATGGTTAGTGCCAGCTTGTTTATTCTTTGTCGGCAGCAGCCGTTAGCCTGGTCGATGCTACGCGGCGCCTTGCTCGGTTCTTTATTGGCCACTCCTGCGGGCATATTGCTGTTTGCGCCGATGATTTCCGAGCTGTGGGTGAAGCTCTCTTTCGCGGTGCTTTGGGGCAGCTTTGGGATATTTCATTTGTATCGGCTCTCCGAGATCACCGACTGTGAGCACAAGGGTGATCCGCAGTGCCCAACGGATTTTCGTGTAGGTCTTCTGCTTGGGGCTTTTGCAGGCTTCTGTGTGGTCTCGGTAACCGGGGTTGGTGTGGATATGCTGGTGTACGCGGCTTTGGTGCTGCTGAGCCGTGTGGACCTGAAGGTAGCGATTCCCACCTCGGTAGTGATCATGGCCTTCTGCTCTGTACTCGGTGTGCTGGTGAAGTCGCTGGCCGGCGACTGGCAGCCAGGGGTTTTTGGTAACTGGCTGGCAGCGGCGCCGGTGGTGGCCTTGGGGGCGCCCCTTGGTGTTTTTGTTGTGAGCTTGCTGGGGCGCAAACCCACCCTGCTAATTGTGGCTCTACTGTGTGTTGTACAGCTTGTGTGGACCTGTGCGTCGGAACGGCAAGCCCTAAGCGGCCTGGGAGGACCTCTAGTGCTATTGGCGTTATTGCTGTGCTTACTGGGATTCGAGTGGCTGCGAGTATTGGGGTTGCGCCGAGAGCGCAGCCGTGGCGCGGCAGCAATTGGGTCTGGTGCAGAGATTAAGGCCGTTGCCGTAGAGGAGAGTTTGATACCGGGGGTTAAATAAGAGTGCTTGGCGAGTGCTGGCGCGCGACTGCGCGCCGGCGGCAAAGACTAGATGTTTTGCGATAAAAAATATCAGCTGCTAAGTAATCTGGCTTTGAGTGCTGCCCTGATTCGGGCCTGCGGGATAAATTCTGGAAGATGGCTGGGGCGGAAGGATTCGAACCTTCGCATGACGGGATCAAAACCCGCTGCCTTACCGCTTGGCTACGCCCCAGTTTCAAGGTTCACAAAGAATAGTCTCTGTGATTTGAAATGGTAGCAAGGGGGAGACTCGAACTCCCGACCTCAGCATTATGAGTGCTGCGCTCTAACCGGCTGAGCTACCTTGCCATTTCTTTTGTTGTCTCGGCTGTCCCGAGGGCGCGCATTATTAATCGATGGGCTGGGTGTGTCAACACTTTTTTGTATTCTTTTCAGTTAGTTAGCGATTTTTTTCATCTGGAGCCGCAGAGCCCTTGGCGCGATGCCCGGAACGGATAGCGGCGAGGGCGGAACCCAACACCACCGCAGCGGCACCACTCCAGCTGATCCAGTTAAGCGGCTCCACCGCGATGTAATCGGGCCAGATACTGCTCACCAGGGTGCTGAACAGCAGCGTGATTACTGGTACTAGTGACAGAGTGGCACTGACACTGGAGGCTTCCCAGTGCGCCAGGGCCTTGCTAAAGGCGCCATAGGCGATCAGTGTATTGGCGGTAAGAAAGGCAAGTAGCAGCCAGTCCAGCCAGCCCAGATGGGCGACATCCAGTGGATCTGCCATGGGCAGGAAGCACAGGGTGCCAGCAATATAAATCAATACCAACAAGTCTTGAGGCGTGGCGCGGCTGAGGATTTTCTTCTGGAAAAAGCCATATACCGCCCAGGATACCGCGGCGATCAGGATCAATCCG
This sequence comes from Microbulbifer mixtoriginis (SeqCode), assembly GCF_052466865.1. Taxonomy (NCBI): domain Bacteria; kingdom Pseudomonadati; phylum Pseudomonadota; class Gammaproteobacteria; order Cellvibrionales; family Microbulbiferaceae; genus Microbulbifer; species Microbulbifer mixtoriginis (SeqCode). Next base: position 4,039,605 of record NZ_CP174293.1, on the reverse strand, counting down.
AGCCCCAGCAGGTAATCACTATCGGCGCCGCTCCCCAGCTCGGCGAGGCGCTGGTTGAAAAATAACAGTAGCCCCATCACCACTAGGGCCACACCGGCCCACTGTCTCGGAGAAAAGCGTTCATTAAGCCACAGAACACTGGAGATCAGCAGTAGTAGCGGGGCTAGCTGGATCACGATCTGTGCCGCACCAGGGGTGATGTGATTTAGGCCGCTGGCATAGGTGAGGTAATTCAACAGCAGCCCGGCCACGGCGAGTAGGGTGAACAGCAGCAGGCTGCGGCTGAACAGTGCCTTTAATTTCAATTGCCGTGCACGCCCGTAGTAGAGTCCCGCCAACAACGCCGCGCCAGCAAAACGATACCAGGTGGCGGTCTCAGGGCTGATGTGTTCCAAAAGGCCTTTGAGGGCGATGGGTAGGGCTGCCCACATAAAGACGGTGGTCAATGCCAAAGGCAGGCCGACTTTCCAGTTTGATTGCGCCATGGATCTTACGCCGCAGAGACAGCCTCCCCGGGGTGGGGAGGCGAAGGATAGATAGCAGGGGGATTAGACGTTGAAGCGGAAGTGAATTACGTCACCATCAGCGACAACATAATCTTTACCCTCCAGGCGCCACTTGCCTGCGTCTTTTGCCCCAGCCTCGCCATTGTGATCGACAAAGTCACTGTAGCTAATCACTTCGGCGCGGATAAAGCCTTTCTCAAAGTCCGTATGGATCTTGCCGGCGGCATTCGGAGCGGTGGCTCCCAGCGGAATGGTCCAGGCACGCACTTCCTTCACTCCGGCGGTGAAGTAGGTGTGCAGGCCCAGCAGCTGGTAACCGGCGCGGATTACCCGGTTCAGGCCGGGCTCTTCCATACCCAGTTCTTCCAGGAATTCTTGCTTCTCATCGTCGTCCAGTTCAGCGATTTCCGCTTCAAGCTTGTTGCAGATGGGTACTAGTACAGCGTTCTCTTCAGCGGCAATGGCGGCAACGGCGTCCAGGTGCGGATTATTTTCGAAGCCGTCTTCGTGCACGTTGGCAATGTACATGGTGGGCTTCACCGTGAGCAGGCTCAGTTCACGCAGGTCCGTCAGTTCATCTTCGGACAGGCCAAAGGAGCGCAGCGGCTTGGCTTCGTTCAGGTGTGGCAGGATTTTTTCCAGCAGCGCTTTCATCTTGATGGCGTGCTTGTCCTGCCCCTTGGCGGCGCGGGTAAAGCGCTGCAGGGCTTTCTCCACAGTGTCCAGGTCGGCGAGTGCCAGCTCGGTGTTGATCACTTCGATATCGGATACCGGGTGCACCTGATTGGCCACGTGGATGACATTGTCGTCTTCGAAACAGCGTACAACGTGAGCGATGGCATCGGTCTCGCGGATATTGGCGAGGAATTTGTTTCCCAGGCCTTCACCCTTGGAAGCGCCTGCAACCAGTCCGGCGATATCGGTGAACTCCATGGTGGTTGGAATCACCTTTTGAGGCTTGACGATCTCCGCCAGCTTGTCGAGGCGGGGGTCCGGCACTGGCACTACGCCGGCATTCGGCTCAATGGTGCAGAAGGGGAAGTTTTCTGCGTCGATTCCCGCCTTGGTCAATGCATTGAAGAGGGTGGATTTGCCCACGTTAGGCAGGCCGACAATACCGCAAGTAAAACCCATGGTGATATTTTTCCGTTTGCCTGAGGCGCGAAGCGCTCTCTGCTAATTGCGTTTGAAGTCCGGTAGTGATTGCGCTGGCGGGAGTCTGGGCGGGCTGGGTAGCGCGGCCTCCGAATGATCCGGGCCAGCCGGGAAAATACCGGCAATTTGGCGCAGCACACTATCGAGATTTCCGGGGCAAAAGGCAAGCCGCCCGGTGGGATCTATTTGGCGGTGTGCAGCGTTTTCATGGCTGCGCCCCAGTCGCCGCTGGCGGCGGTGGGCAGCACGTCGATCGAGTGATCGATGGCGTCAGCCAGAGTTTCCTGTTCCGCCCTGGGGGCGCGCTGAAGGACAAAGCGCGCCACTTCGCTGGCGCTACCGGGGTGGCCGATGCCGAGTCGCAGGCGCATAAAGTCCCGGTTGTTGCCCAGAGCGGCAATAATATCCCGCAAGCCATTGTGTCCGCCGTGACCGCCGCCAGCTTTCAGGCGCGCGATACCGGGGGCCAGATCCAGCTCGTCGTGAGCGACCAATATGGCTTCCGGGGGAATTTTGAAGAAGTTCGCCAGCGGGCCTACAGCCTGGCCACTGCGATTCATATAGGTGGTGGGAATCAGCAGCCGGACTTCCCGGTTGCCGATTCGCACACGGCCGGTGAGGCCGTGGTATTTGCTGTCGGAGCTGAGCTGAGTGCCGTGGCGGCGTGCCAGCTCGACAACAAAGTCGGCACCGGCGTTATGTCTTGTCCGGTCGTATTCCGGCCCGGGGTTGCCCAGGCCGACAATCAACTGGATCGGAGTATCCGGTGCCGCAGCCAAGGTGATTACTCTTCGCCTTCGCCAGCTTCTTCGGCTTCAGCTTCAACAGCGCCGCGAGGCTTGTGAATAGAAGCTACAACCAGGTTGTGGTCTTCGCCGTGGCTCAGATCCGCAGACTCAACACCTTCCGGCAGTTTCAGGTCGGAGATGTGCAGGATGCCATCCAGTTCCAGGTCCGCCAGGTCTACTTCGATGAACTCGGGCAGTTTTCCGGCAGGAGCATTGACTTCCAGCTCGGTAAGGGTGTGAGAAACGATGCCGCCGGCCTTAACGCCTTTACAGGTTTCTTCGTTGAGGAAGTGCAGGGGCACTTTCACGTGTACTTTGGTGCTGGCGGAAACGCGCTGGAAGTCAATGTGCAGAAGCAGCTGCTTTGCAGGGTGACGTTGCAGATCGCGCAGAATAACTTTCTCTTCTTTGCCGTCGACGTCGATGGTCAGCATGGAGGAGAAGAAAGCTTCGTTTTCCAGGGCCTTGAACAGGTCCTTTTGCAGCAGGGATACGGACTGCGGCTCAACTTCGCCACCGTAAACGATGCCGGGTACACGGCCTTCCAGGCGACGCAGGCGGCGGCTCGCACCTTTCCCTTCATCGCTGCGGGCAATGGCGTTCAGTTTGATATCAGACATGGGTAAAACCTCGGGTTGTCTGTCCAGAGAGACCTGCGACCGGACCGCTCTGGCGTTAGTGTAAATTGGGCGCTTGCCCAGAAGTAATAGCCCGGCAGTGCCGGGCGGGCGCGTATTCTACGGGAATCAGTCCCAAACGCAAAGTGCCCCGCTGCTGCGGGGCACTTTTCTATTTGCCGATAAGGAGTCCTTAGCGGAACATCGCAGAGAGGGATTCCTCATTGCTGATACGGCGCATGGACTCGGCCAGCATGGCAGATAAGGTCAGCTGGCGAATTTTTGGAGCCTTTTCCATTTTGTCACCCAGCGGGATGGAGTCGGTAACCACCAGCTCATCCAGAACGGAGTTGTTCAGGTTGCTGATGGCATTGCCGGAAAGTACTGGGTGGGTACAGTAGGCGACAACTTTCTCGGCGCCGTGCTCTTTCAGGGCGTTGGCGGCGTTGCACAAAGTGCCAGCGGTGTCGACCATATCGTCTACCAGTAGGCAGGTGCGGCCACTAACTTCACCGATGATGTTCATCACTTCGGCAACGTTGGCGGCGGGGCGGCGTTTGTCGATGATGGCTAGGTCGCAGTCGAGGCTCTTGGCCACGGCGCGGGCACGAACAACACCGCCAATATCGGGGGATACCACAACCAGGTTCTGGTACTTCTGGCGCTCGATATCGTCGAGCAACACGGAAGAGCCGTAAACGTTATCCACAGGCACATCGAAGAAGCCCTGAATCTGCTCGGCGTGCAGATCGACAGTCAGTACGCGGTCGATACCCACGCTCACCATCATATCGGCAACCACTTTTGCGGAAATTGGTACACGCTGGGAGCGCACGCGACGGTCCTGGCGGGCGTAGCCGAAGTAGGGAACCACTGCGGTAACGCGGCCGGCTGAGGCGCGGCGCAGGGCGTCAACCAGTAGGATTAGCTCCATCAGGTTTCGATTGGTGGGCTGGCAGGTGGATTGCACTACGAAAACGTCGCGACCGCGTACGTTGTCGGTAATTTCAACTGCAATCTCGCCGTCGGAGAAGCGCTTGACCGTGGCTTCGCCCAGGGGGATCGCCATATGGTCGACAATTTTCTGCGCCAGTTCCGGGTTTGCGTTGCCGGTGAAGACCATTAAGTCAGCCACTGCGAGTTCCTTTAATTCTGTCTTGAAGTGAGTTGAAGTGTAGATGCCGGCATAATTTGCTAGCAGTTAGGATGCGATAGCACCACTTTTTATAGGGGGCGATAGAGCGGATAGCGAAGCTGTTAAATGTGCTGGCCGTGGCTCCTGGTCACCCAGGTGGTTGCTTTGATATTCGGAAAGCCTCCGGGTCGACGGCAGGGAGTTGCATGCAAAACTGCCTTCGACATTATTCTTTAGAATTCGGGGGTAGGCTTTTTGTAGCCCGCTACGAGTGGCCTCGGCCGGTTGGGTCAGTGTCGACTGAAACATGTCGGAACCGGTTTTTGCTGGTGCCACTGTATAAAAGGAAAATGGCTGGGGCGGAAGGATTCGAACCTTCGCATGACGGGATCAAAACCCGCTGCCTTACCGCTTGGCTACGCCCCAGTATCTTTCCTCAATTGCTTGAGGTTAATTTCGCGAGCTGCTGATGTGTCGGTGAAGTCTGTACACCGGCCGCAACAAAACCCTGCCATTTTCGCGGTAGCCTGGCAAGTGCCGATCGGGCTGCTTGCTCAGTTCCGAAGGCGGCAAAAACGCAACCTCCGGTGCCGGTGAGTTGTGCTGGCGCAAATTGCTGCAGCCACTCTCGGGCATCGCGAACTTCAGGGTAGAGACTCTCAACAAGTTCCTGGCAGTCGTTACCGGAAAAAGCTTCCAGCTTTTTACTGCTGAGTGGCGTTTCATTGAGCTGCCCCTCGCGAAGGGCCGCTAATGTAATTGCGTCGGAATCTCTTGTCAAACGGGAATCGGAAAAAATTTTTGCGGTACTCACCTGGCAACCGGGAGCAAGGACTAAATAGTGGCGTTTTTCTGTGCAAAGTGGTGTGAGTTTTTCTCCAACACCTTCGGCCCAGGCGGTGTGCCCTCGCACAAATACTGGAATATCTGCGCCGAGTTGCCGGCCAAGCTCTGCGAGGGTATCGATGGATAGATTGCACTGCCACAGATAGTTGAGACCGAGCAGAGTAGTGGCTGCGTCGCTACTGCCGCCGCCGATACCGCCACCGTGTGGCAACTTTTTACTCAGGCGGATATCTGCACCGGGAAGCGATTTATTCTGCCACTGCATATTTTGACGCAGCAGCAGAGCTGCGCGATAGACCAGGTTGTCCTGCTCGGGAACATCCAAAGCGCCTGCATCCACACGGATAATGCCGTCGTCCCGCAGGGAGAACTCAAGACTGTCGCCATAATCGAGTATTTGAAAGAGAGTTTGTAGTTCATGGTAACCGTCGGGGCGACGGCCGAGTATACGCAGAATCAGGTTGAGTTTTGCGGGGGCGGGTAAGGTCAGCATGCGGGAATGTTGGGCCGGTTAATTCTGTTGGGCGCATCATACCCGCATGCCGGGGCTTCGGCATTTAAAAAGCCCAGTCCTTAATTACCAGAGTGACTTGTACCGGCCCGGCGGCACCGTTGGTCTGGGCTTTAATACGTGTGGGAAGTAAGTAAGGGCCGTTTTGGCGATAATCGCTGAACCGCAAGGACCAGCCGGATTGTTGCAGGCTCTGTAGCTCGCCCTGGCCGTTGTGTTTTTCAGCGCCTCTTGGCCCAGGCGCGGGAAGACCGCGTACCCAGTAGAACATTTCCCTAGCCGGCAGCGGCCAGCCCAGAGTTTGCTGGGTGAGTTGGGCGGCATCGCGGGCGACTACCGGCGCTTCATTGCCGCGCACCAGACTGACACCGCCAGCGGAACCGGAAATTATCGTGGTACCAGCACCCAAGGGGCCGCTTAGGTGAATACGAAAATTTTGCGGGCCACTCTGTTGCCAGGTCAAATTGGCACTGCCGTTATCTGCCGGAGAGCGCACTCCGAGTTTTCCTTTGATAGTCCACTGCTTGAGTTGGGCTACCGAGGTGGGAGCTGCAGTTTCGCCGGGGGGCTCCTGAGCAACGGGCTCTTTGGTCTTTTGGCCAGCACAGGCGGAGATCAGCAGAGTCAATGCTGTTGCCAGGAGTAAATAAAACTTACGGGTAGCGGCGTCAGTTGTCGGATACATGTTGTTCCAGTGTTTCTTTGATTTGCAGTCGTTTCATCGCAGCCGGAATAATTTTGCTCTCTGGATTGGCGGCCAGCCCATCGTTCCAGACTTTGAGGGCCGCTTCGCGATCCCCCTGGACCCAGAGCACCTCACCCAAGTGGGCAGAGATTTCGTGATCCGGCAGTTTTTCCAGGGCTTTGCGCAAATATTTTTCCGCGTCGCGATAATTCCCCAGACGGTACTGCACCCAGCCCATACTGTCGATAATGGCTGGATCCTCCGGTTCCAGCTCCAGAGCCCGGCTGATAAGTTGCAGGGCTTCCTGGCGGCGGGTCTCATCGTCGATCAGTTTGTAGCCCAGTGCATTTAATACCGTGGCGTTATCCGGGTCGCGTTCCAGTAGTGTACGTAGGTCCTTCTCAAACGCTGCGGCATTGCCCAACTGATCGTTGAGCAGGGCGCGGCTATACATCAGGCGGCCGCTGTTACTCAGTTTAGAAATGGCCTGGTCTGCCACTTGTAGGGCCATCTGTGGCTCACCATTCCTGCGCAGCAGTTCGACCTCCATCAGGAAAAAATGTTCTACCTGTCCGGGGTGCCGCTCTCGCAACTTGGCAAACCACAGGCTGTTTTCACGGTGTTTACCACTGACTGCGAGTAGCTTGGTGCCCTTGGTAATGGCCTCCACGTAATCGTTGCCGGGTTGCACTTGTTGGAAGTGTGCGGCGGCAGTGTCGTTGTCACCCCGCTTCTGCGCGAGTCCGCCCAGGTAAAAGTGTGCCGCCGATTCGTGTTGTTTTAGTTCCAGTAGACGGTCGAGCAGGGGTTTGGCTTCACCGAGCTGGTTGGTTTCATAGTGAATCAACGCCAGGGATAAAATCAGGTTGCCGTCCTCTGGACGCTGTTTAACTAATTCGGCGAATTGTTGGCGAGCAAGATTGAGGTCTTCGCGAATAAGCAGGCGCGCGTATTGTAGGCGCAGGCGGGTTTCCTCTGGATAAATTTTGACTAAATTTTCCAATAATTGAATGGCTTCGTTGCGTCTATCCAAGTCCACCAAAAGATGGCTTTGTAGCAGCGGTGCATCGATTTGTTCGGGGTGTTGTTCCTGAATGTGGCGTACCAGTGCGAGGGCGCGCCTGTACTGCTTCGCATCACGCAATACCATGGCATAGGCCATAACGACTTCATCGTTATTGGGGTAAACCTCAGCCAGCCGGGCAAATTCAGCACGAAGTTGTTTATCGAGTTGTTGATGGCCGATGGCGGTGGCGGCGAGAGATTGCATCGGTGCTTTGCCGCCGAGAGCGAGCGCTCTCTCAGCGTGTTTCATGGCCTCTAAAAACTCTCCAGACAAGGTGAGCTCTGCGGTCAGTGCCAGTTGGGCATCCGCATTGTCCGGCTCCAGCTCAGCCCACAACTGTGCCGAACGCAGTGCGGCCTGACGCGCATTGAGAAAGCGTGCGATGCGGGTTGCACGCGCTGCCACGCCTGCATCTTTAGTAACTTCAGCCTGGTGGTAGTAGTTGGCCAGGGCCACATCGTACTGTTCGCGTATACCGGCGACTTCGGCTACCAGCAGTGTGTAAAACGTATCTATGGGGAAGCTGCGCGCTGTATCCTCCCCGGCAGCGGCCGTCCCTTCATCGCGATGCTGTTCCCGAGCTGAAGGCTCGGTTTCCTCATTGGTTGTCGTTTCAGGCGGCATTTGGGCGCAGGCACTCAGTAGGTAGACGAGGGATAGGCAGAGCGCACCGAGTGATAGAGTTTGGTTTTTGAGGAGGGGGAGCGGACGACGGGGTGGAAGCATAGATCGTATCCATACATGGCTGCTACTGGGATGCAGTGTCAGAGTGGCGTGTTTTAAACGTTTATCGCCATATAATTCTAGCCGTGAATCCGCTTCTGGAGCGCGGGCCCTGGGCCGGTTATTCAAATCAGCGCATAATTAAACCGCCTCATCAGCTTGCAAGCAAAGCGGTGGCCCGTGAAAATGCGCCCCGAATGCGGATGACGCGCCTCTAGATTTAGCCGACGGAATTCTATGCCAATTGTTACCCTGGGGATCAACCACGACAGTGCGCCAATCGAGGTGCGCGAACGGGTCGCTTTTGCACCCGAGGTGATGTCCGGTGCCCTGGGGGATGCGCGTAAGGCGCTCGACTGCCGGGAACTCGCCATTCTTTCCACCTGTAATCGCACCGAAATCTACGGCAATGTGGAGGCGGAGCCGCTGCTGCAGTGGCTGGCCGAGTATCATCAGGTACCGCTGGAGCAGCTGCGAGGTTGCAGCTATATCCACAGTGGTGAGGCGGCGGTGCGCCATATGATGCGCGTCGCCTGTGGGCTCGATTCACTGGTCCTTGGGGAGCCGCAAATTCTTGGTCAGATCAAGTCCGCCTATGCGGTGGCGCGGGAGTCTGGCAGTGTCGGCAGTGAGTTGCACCGGGTTTTCCAACGGGTATTTACCGTGGCGAAAAAGGTGCGCACAGAGACGGCGATTGGTGAAAACCCCGTCTCTGTTGCCTATGCGGCAGTATCCTTGGCTTCGCGTATTTTTACCGACCTGAAGCAACAAACTGCGCTGCTGATCGGTGCCGGTGAGACGGTGGAACTGGTGGCGCGCCACCTGTTAGATCAGGGCATTAAGCAGCTGATTGTGGCTAATCGGACTCTGAGTCGCGCGCAGTCTTTGGCGGAAAATTTTGGTGCTGAAGCAATACTGTTGGCAGATATTCCCGAGCACTTGTCCCGCGCCGATATCGTGATTAGCTCCACCGCCAGTCAGCTGCCGATTTTAGGGAAGGGGGCGGTGGAATCCGCGCTGCGCAAGCGCCGTCACAGCCCCATGTTTATGGTGGATATCGCTGTGCCACGGGATATTGAAACCGAGGTCGGCGAGCTGGACGATGTCTACCTGTACAGTGTTGACGATCTGCGCGGCGTGATCGATGAGGGGATGCGCTCCCGCGAACGCGCCGCCGAGGCCGCCGGGGAAATTGTAGATAGCGCTGCGGCGGAATTTACCAAAGAGGGGCGTGCTCTCGGAGCGGTGGACACGATTCGCAGCTACCGCCAGCGCGCACAGCAGATAAGTGGCACCGAACTTGAGCGGGTACTGCTGCAGCTCGATAAGGGCGATGACCCCAGGCGTCTGCTGGAGCAGCTGGCCCGTTCACTGACCAATAAATTGATCCATGCTCCCACGATCAGCCTGAAAAAAGCGACTGCGGATGGCGATCTGGAGCGGCTGCGTATCGCCCGCGAAGTGGTGGGGCTCGATGATCTCGCCGATACCGAATTAGAGAAAAAACAGAAATGAAAGAATCCCTATTGAACAAGCTGGAGAATCTGCAGGAGCGCCACGAAGAAGTTTCCGCGCTGCTTGGTGACGCCAGCATAATTTCCGATCAGGATCAGTTCCGTGAGCTATCGCGGGAGTACTCCGAGCTGGAAGAAGTGGTCAAGTGTTACGGCCGTTACAAACAGCTGAAAGAGGATATGGCTGCGGCGCGGGAAATGCTTGGCGAGAGCGACCCCGAGATGCGTGAAATGGCCCAGGAGGAGCTGCGTGAGGCAGAGGTCCAGGTGGAGCCCATGGAGCGCGAGCTGCAAACCCTGCTGCTGCCCCGGGACCCCAATGACCGCAAGAATGTCTTCCTGGAAATTCGCGCTGGCACCGGCGGTGACGAAGCGGCGATCTTTTCCGGCGATCTTTTCCGTATGTACTCGCGTTACGCAGAAAAACAGGGCTGGCGTATTGAAATTGTCAGTGAGAATGCTGGCGAGCACGGCGGTTACAAAGAGATTATCACCCGTGTGGCCGGTGAAGATGTTTACGCCAGGCTGAAGTTTGAATCCGGTGCACACCGTGTGCAACGAGTGCCGGAAACCGAATCCCAGGGGCGTATTCACACTTCCGCCTGTACCGTGGCGGTAATGCCGGAGCCAGACGAGCGCGATGCGATCGAGATCAATAAGGCCGATCTGCGTGTGGATACCTACCGCGCTTCGGGAGCTGGTGGTCAGCACGTCAACAAAACCGACTCCGCTGTGCGCCTGACGCACCTACCCACCGGCATCGTGGTGGAGTGTCAGGACGAGCGGTCCCAGCATAAAAACAAGGCCAAGGCGATGGCACTATTACAGGCCAAGCTTTCCAGCGAGCAAGAGGCGGCTGCTGCACAGGAGATCTCTGATGCCCGTCGTAGCCTGGTGGGTAGCGGCGATCGTTCCGAGCGCATTCGCACCTACAACTACCCCCAGGGGCGTGTAACCGATCACCGTATCGGTCTGACCTTGTACAAGCTCGATGAAGTGATGCAGGGTGCCCTGGAAGAGGTGATTGAGCCGCTGCGTACCGAACACCAGGCGGATCAGCTGGCGGCGATGGGGCAGTAGTTGCCGTGTTGTGTGGCGATATTGGGTAGAGTTTTCCTATGAGCAGTGTGAAGGATAATCTCGCCCGCAGTATTGAGCTTATCGACAGCGAGTCAGCGCGACTCGACGTAGAGGTCCTGTTGGCACATATTCTCGGCCGTGAGCGCAGCTGGCTGTATACCTGGCCGGAGTACGAGCTGAGCACGAGTGAGCAGAGTGAGTTCGATGGACTGCTGACGCGTCGTAAAGAGGGTGAACCTGTGGCTCACTTGACCGGTGAGCGGGAGTTCTGGTCTCTCACCTTGAGGGTCGATGCCTCTACATTAATTCCCCGCCCGGATACTGAACTGCTGGTGGAAGCCGCGCTGGAACTCTGCCCTCAAGAGAAATTGCGCGCACTCGACCTGGGAACTGGTAGTGGGGCAATTGCCCTGGCATTGGCCTCGGAAAAACCGGGATGGCAGATTATTGCGGCGGAGAAGTCTCCCGCTGCCCTGGCGTTAGCGGAGGATAACCGCAGGCGCCTCGGTTTCACCAATGTGCAGATCCTGGAAAGTGATTGGTTTGCCCAGTTGCCGCCCCAGCAATTTGGCCTGATCGTCAGTAATCCCCCCTATATCGATGCAGCGGATCCTCATCTGGCCCAGGGCGATGTGCGTTTCGAGCCACACTCTGCGCTGGTGGCTGAGCGCCATGGGCTGGCGGATATTGAAGAAATCGCCAATCGCGCGGGAAATTTTCTGCAAGACGGCGGCTGGCTGATGGTAGAGCACGGTTGGCAGCAGGCAGAATCCGTACGGGAAATTTTTATTGCTGCCGGTTACAGAGAGGTGGAGAGTCGCAAAGACTATTCCGGCTGGGAGCGCATAACCCTGGGGCGAAAAAACTAGCCGGGCGGGTATTACTAGGATTTAAAAGGGAGGGAGCTCATGCACGATCACGTTCACCATCGCAATGGAAATGGCGCCCTCCGCCCGCTAATTATTGCTCTGATTCTGACGCTTAGTTTTTCAATTGTTGAGGCCATCGGTGGATGGCTGTCGGGCTCCCTGGCGCTACTCGGGGATGCCGCCCACATGCTCACGGATACTTTTGCCCTGGCACTGGGTGCTATTGCTGCGGTGCTGGCAAAAAAGCCCGCAGACCGTGAATTGTCGTTTGGCTGGGGGCGTGCGGAAGTATTGGCAGCAGTGACGAATGGCCTGATTATGTTGCTGATTGTTGTGGGAATCTCCTTTATGGCGATCAACCGCCTGCGCAGTCCCCAACCGGTGCACGGCAGTACGGTGATGTTGATAGCTGCAGCGGGCCTGTTGATCAATATTCTGGCGGCTTGGGTGCTACTGCGTGGCGAGCGCACGCTCAATATTCGCGGCGCATTGCTTCATGTGATGGGGGATATGCTCGGCTCAGTAGCCGCCCTGGCTTCGGGTGCGGTGATTTACTTTACTGGCTGGGTGCCGATTGATCCGCTGTTATCGCTGTTGATCTGTTTTCTGATTTTGATTTCTTGTGTGCGTCTGCTGCGTGATGCGGTGGATGTGCTAATGGAGCGTGTTCCTCGGGAATTGAGCCTGCCAGTTGTGGGGGAAGCCCTGGCCGCGGAGGTAGGTGTGCGCTCAGTACACGACCTGCATATTTGGCGTCTGGATTCCAGCACCATCTCTCTGTCGGCACACATTGTGGTGGATGATTTAAGTGCTTGGCCCGCGGTGTTGGAGCGCTTGAGGAGGACCCTGACCAAGCGCTTTGATATCGAGCATATCACTTTGCAACCGGAGCCCTTGGAGCAGCCCAGCCCCAGGATTATCGATAAAGTGAGTGGCCCGCAGTAGCGGGCTAGTCCTCGTCCCCTTGGAGGTCCGCGGCGCTATTGTCGGATACTCTTGTTTTTTGGGCATCTGGAGATTGGGGTTTTTGTGCAGCCGCCTCTTCTGGGATGACCTCTTCGGGCGGGCTGATTTGTTCCTGCGGAGCCTGGATACCGATGTGGTAGGCGGCGAAGCCAGGTTGCACCACCTGATCCAGCGCCATGCCGAGAATACGGCCGTTGTGCTGCGAGCGAATTTCTGTGCGCACATTGGTGATGGGATTGGTCACTGTGCCCAGTAGATCTCCCTTGCGCACAAACTCTCCCAACTGAACCTCACTAAAAATAATGCCGCCAGTGGAAGCCCGCTGCCAGGTGGAGTTGTAGTACACGGGCTCGGGATCACCCCATAGGCGGAACTTGCTCACCATACCCAGTTGGTTAAGCAGGGTGCGAATCCCTTTCACACTGTGGCTAACGGAGCGCTCGTCCAGCACCATCGGCGCGCCAGCCTCCAGAGTTACAGTGGGGATACCCGCATCCACCGCGGCGCGACGCAGGGTGCCTTTGGCCCCGGCGCTGTGGAGTACCACAGTGGAGCCGAAACCTTTGGTCATTTTCACGATTCTGGGGTTGGTGAGGTCGCCGCGTAACTGCGGCAGGTTGGTGCGGTAAAAAGAGCCTGTGTGCAGGTCTACCACTGCATTGCAGCGGCTGATGACTTCGTGGAAAAAGGAGTTGGCAATCCGTGAGGCAGAAGAGCCATTAGGGTCTCCGGGGAAGTGCCTGTTCAGGTCGCGGCGGTCGGTGAGGTAGCGTGAGCTGCGGTGGAAGCCCTGCAGATTAACGATAGGCACGCCGATTACCGCGCCACTTAACTGTTCAGCATCGAGGTCGTACATGACCCTGCGCACCGTTTCTACGCCGTTTAATTCATCTCCATGGACCGCTGCGGTCAGGCAGAGTACCGGTCCCGGTTTGGCACCGTTGACAACCAGGACGGCGGTGGGGCTGTAGACACCCTCAAAGTGTTGACTGGGAGACCAGGCCAGGCGGGTGGAGGTTGCCGGGGTTACCTCGGCACCGAGCAAGCGCAGGGGCTTGGCCTTTTCTACTTCCATAGAAGTATTTCCGGTAGGGGATGATTCTGGCTGAGTGGGTGTATCTACTGTGGGCCTGGTTTGCGGCTCTTTATTTGAAGGCGGTGCTTCCAGTTCATTGATGGGTTGGTCTAACTGCAGATTTTCCGCCTGGGGCAGTGATTTCTGAGGGGGGGCTTCCCCATTGGCCTGCGTATCAATAATTGGTTCCGCGGCGCCACTGGGTGGGCCCAGCTCGGTAATCACCGGCTGGTCCAATTGCAAGTTTTCCGCCTTTGAGATGACGCCTTCCTGCTCTTTTTCCTGTGCCTTCACGCTGGGTTTTTCTTGTTCGCCGGTGGTGGCACTCACTGCCCAGGTCTGGGCTGAGGCCAAAATCAGGGCAAGGCTCAACAGGCGCCGGGGCCCGTTGGGAAAAAGGCGCGGGATCATTGGGTAACTCCGGTTAACTGCTTGTGCGGGCGGTGCCGGTTATTGTTGTTGCCCGGCACGCTTGGGGACTTGGAGCGCCAGTATAGTCAAAGCGTTCCCTGGGAATGTGAACCAACCTGTATTCCCCAGGTTTTGGCAATGGCTTTGCGGCTGGTTCGTCGCAGTCGAAGCGCTAATAGGATTGAGGCGGTGCCCAGGCCGATACAGACACCAGTCCAGTAGCCATAAACGCCCCAGAAGTTTTCACCCAGCCAATAGGCGCTGGAGAGCCCTACCAGCCAGTAAGAGAACAGCTGTATATACATGGGAACGCGGGTGTCTTTGTAACCTCGCAGTGCTCCCCAGGCCATGGCTTGAGCGGCGTCTACCAATTGGTAGGCGGCACAGAGCAGTAGTAGGTTGGTTGCCACTGCAATAATTTCCGCATTGTTGGTATAAGCCTGTACAAACAGGTGGCGAAAGGTGATCAGTAGTACACCTGTTCCGAGGGCATACACGACGCCACTACCAATCCCCACTTTACCGGCAAACAGTGCCCGCTTGGGGCGCTTCTGGCCGAGTAAGTGTGCCGTACGGATGCTCAGGGCCTGGGCTAGCGCCAGGGCTACCAGGTAAAAAATCGAGCCGATACTCATGCCGATTTGATGCGCTGCCACTATGGCTGCACCATAGGGTGCGAGCAGAATCGTCAAGCTGGCAAAAAATGTGACCTCACTGGCAGCGCCGACACATACCGGCAGTCCTACAGCCAAAAGATGCTTCAAAATGGGCCAGTTGGGCCTGGGCGGTATCAATTTTAGCTTGAGTTGGTGGTATACCGGATCTGTGGCGGCGTGCCAAAACAGGGCGATAGCAATCAGAGTACTTACCGCTGCGGTTGCCCAGCCGCAGCCGGCACCGCCCATAGCAGGTATAGGGCCGGCGCCAAATACAAAGAGAATATCCAGGGGGATATTAAGCAGGGCGGCGGCCAGATATATACGCATGACTGGGCGCACCTGTCCCATACCCTCACAATAGCCGCGCAGGGCGGTTCCGAGGGCAAAGGGTAGGGTGCCTACCGTGAGTGCCAGGATATAACCTTGTAAAACCTGTCGAACAGGCTCCTCGGTTTTGATCCACTGGCTCCACACAGGCACGGCGAGTAGGGCAAGTAGCACTAATATGCCGCCGATCAAGCCAATCCAGAGAGCTTGGTGTAACTGGGCTGCACAACCTTCCTCATCGCGACTTCCGCGCAAGTGGGCAACAACCGGGGATACTGCAGCGAGCAGGCCGATCAGGGTGACTGCGCATACAGCCCAAATACTTGAGCCCAGCGCCAAGCCGGCCAGGTCTACCTCCCCGGCGTTACCGGCGACAATGGTATCCACAACGCCCATGCTCACCACTGCCAAGTTACTGACTACTAAGGGGCCCCCCAGTGTGGTGAGGTGGGAGAGTTCGGTGGAGATGGCGCGTCGGTAAATCTTGAGCAAGGGAAAAACCAAGTTTATTAAGGCAGAGCCTGTCGATGATTTTGGTATATCAGCCAAGTTCAGCCGGGGCTGGGCAGAAAATGTTATTGAGGCAGTCGGTTGTGCCAAATGATCTTTAAAGCAGAGCGGGGGAGCTGGATGGGAGCTGACAGCAAGAATTTCCCGTCGCCATAAAGGCGGAATATTCTACGGCTAAATCAAGTTTTCTCCCAGCGGCTACAGAGGAATTTCCTGCAATAATCTGGCGACTTTGTGCGGTGTGAGAAAGATACAACCGTGGCTGACGGCAACTTCTCGGTAGTGCCAGCCGGGAATCTTTTGCGCGCGTTCACCGCTTACATTGGCTGGGGGGTAGTAGGGCTTGGTGCAGCGAATAAAAGTGCAGGCCGGTCCTTGCTCGGGTGGGAGTCTCATTTGGATGGGATCCAAATAAGTTTTCACGGGGTGAGGGGTCATATGCCGGCGCAGCCAATTTTGAACATCCTGACTCTTAATCCCCATTTGTGCTGGATCCATCGGTAAAAAACAGCGGGTGCCGTGAATTTCTTTTGCCTCTGCCAGGCGTTGTGCGAGGATATCTTGCGGTAGTTGTTCGGCAAAAGCGTGATCGGGATTGGGAATGGCACCATCCAGGTAAACGAGATGGCGAATGCGCTCGGGAAGTGCGTCAGCGGTGCCGGCGGCCGCCATGCCCCCAAAGCTGTGCCCCACTAAAATCACCCGGTTTAATTCCTCAAATTCGATTACGTTCACCAGGTCTTGGATAAAAGTATCCATACCTATTGTGGGTGAAAGTAAATGACGTCTCTCTCCCAGGCCTGTCTGGGTGGGGGTGAATACCCGGTGTCCGTTGGCAGTCAGCAGCCTGGCTACGGGGCCCCAGCACCATCCCCCGAGAAATAGGCCATGAACCAGTACGTAGGTATTCACTATGCATTTACTCCATTCCGCGATTCGGAAGAACAAGCTTAGTTGGAGGCAGTGTAAGAGATGCCTGGGCCGCTCGACTAAAGTGAACACATATACTGAAAAGAGAGTGAAAAGGATGGTTCTGTTATGAATACCCTGGGTCGTTGGTATGGCTGCTTTGTGCATTGGGTGCAGAAAATCGACTGGCTCGGGCCTCTGGCACTGCGGATTTATTTGGCGCCGATTTTTATTTTGGCGGGCCTCAATAAAATGGGGGATATCAATAGTGTGGCCGCTTGGTTTGGTAACCCCGACTGGGGTCTTGGCCTGCCGGCACCACTGTTTATGGCTTGGGCAGCGGCATTGACGGAGTTTTTTGGCGGTATTGCCATCCTACTGGGGTTTGCCACTAGGTTGGTGGCGATCCCCTTAATGTTTGTGATGGCAGTGGCGGCGTTTACCGCACACTGGGAGAATGGGTGGTCAGCCCTGCCTGATAAAACTCTGGTTGCTCCTTGGGAGTGGCGCGAGGACCTGATTGATGAAGCCATCACTCGCAAAGAGAAGGCTATAGAACTCCTAAAAGAGCACGGCAACTATGAGTGGTTATCCGAGAAGGGTAGTTTTACTGTTCTGAAGAACGGCATAGAGTTTTCTGCGACCTACTTCATTATGCTGTTGGCACTGTTATGTAGTGGGGCGGGGCGCTTCTTTAGTATTGATTATTGGCTGTGCCGCCACTGTAGTGGGCGAGAATCCACCTAGAGTGGTGGTATACTCGCCGATTATTTGAACATTTGAGCGAGTATTTCACTTGATAGGAAAGTTGTTCCGCCGTTCCTCCTCCTCTGAGGAGAAGACTCCCCACCAGGGAGACGAGCACTCCCAGCAGCGTAAAAGTGGCCAGAATCCCTCTAAAAAGCCTCGTGGAGGCCAAAAAGCCGAGGGGAAATCTGGCCAGAGCGAGGGAGGTTCGCGCCGGAGCGGCGGCAAAAGTTCCCAGAGGGGACGTCAGCGTTCTCGCTCTCCTAAGCCGGAGGCCCCGGCAACGCCCTGGTCCTTGGGTGATTTCAAGGTTCCAGAGCAAGAGGGTAAGGTCCGCTTCCATGACCTGGGCCTGCCGCCGGAGTTAATGCGCGGTATTCACGACCTGGGTTTCCAGTACTGCTCGCCAATCCAGGGCCATTCTCTACCTCACACCCTGAATGGCCACGACCTGGTGGGCAAGGCCCAGACAGGCACTGGCAAGACCGCAGCTTTCCTAATTACCGTTATTGATGATCTGTTGCGTCATCCCTTTGATGGTGAGCGTTACGCCGGTGAAGCCCGCGCCCTGATCATCGCTCCCACTCGCGAGTTGGTAATGCAGATCGCCGATGATGCCAAGGCGTTGTGCAAATACACCGACTTGGAAATCCATACCCTGGTGGGGGGGATGGATTACGATAAGCAACAGCGCAATCTGAATGAGCGATTAGTGGATATTCTAGTGGCGACACCGGGGCGCCTATTGGATTTTGTCGGCAACCGCGATTGCTTCCTGGATCAAGTGGAAGTGCTGGTGATCGACGAGGCCGACCGCATGCTGGATATGGGCTTTATTCCCCAGGTTCGTAGGATTGTACGCCAGACACCTCGCAAGACTCATCGCCAAACCATGTTTTTCTCTGCCACCTTCACCCCCGAAGTTGATGACTTAGTGGAGCAATGGACCGAAGAGCCGGTAGTGGTAGAAATCGAACCTGAACGAGTGGCCACCGATTCCGTCGAGCAGCATGTCTATCTGGCCGCTAGTGAGGAGAAGTACGCACTCCTCTACAATATTTTACAGCGAGATGAGGTGGACAGTCTGATTGTTTTCGCCAACCGCCGTGACCAGTGTCGCCGCTTGCATGAACACCTGCTCGCCCACGGCATTTCCGCCGGTCTACTCTCCGGCGAAGTGGCACAGAACAAGCGTGTACGCACTCTCGACGACTTCAAGTCGGGTAAAACCAAGGTGTTGGTAGCCACGGATGTGGCCGGGCGCGGTATTCATATCGACGGCATTAGTCATGTGGTGAACTTCACGCTTCCCGAAGAGCCTGAGGATTACGTTCATCGCATCGGCCGCACCGGTCGTGCTGGCAAGACTGGAACATCGATCAGCTTTGCCTGTGAGGATGATGCTATGCGTCTGGAGCCGATCGAGCAGTTACTGGGGCAGAAGCTCAAATGTGAAGTCCCACCGGAAGAGCTACTACAGGAACCCCCGAGAGTCGAAGTGCGTCGCAGTGGTGGTGATAGGGACCATCGTGGAGGGCACGGTAACCGTCGCGGTGGTGGCCGGGGGCGTTCTCGTCATTGACTCCATCTAAGCTAATAGGCCGCTAAAGGCCTATTGGCGTTTCTAGTAATTGGAAACATACCTTATCTACTTAATAAGTAATGAGTGCATCAGTTTTTGCCTTTTTCCCTCTTCTGACCTCCCTTTTCTCTCCTTGAACTACACTGGTATAGATTTTTCCTGTTGTTGGGATTTTCACTCCGTGGGCTGCCCCATTTGTTCAGGTGTTTGATACAGCCTTGAATTCGGATGTTTTTTTACCTATGTAAAATCAAAAAGTATTCGAATGCGAACTCTCTTCCTACATATCGGTTTTCATAAAACTGGCTCTAGTGCACTGCAGCTTGCTCTAAAACAATCCACCAAATTATTAAGTTCAAAAGGTATAGAGTTTCTTTCCTTGGGGAAAAAGGGGAGTTCCTCTCGTACTGTCGATTTCCAGAAAAAAAATGGTCGAATGTCCTATCGTCTGAACCGGCGGCTTAGTGACTTACTGGCATCAAGTCGCGGTGATAATGTCGTTGTGTCTGCGGAGCACCTGTGTTTTCTGCATACTTTTGAAGATATTGATAGTCTCTACAAGGAGTGTCGAAGATTTTTCGACCGCTGCCAAGTCGTTGTTTATTTGCGACGGCAGGATTTACAGGCATTCTCATTTAAAAGACAGGCTGCACGGGCGGCAGCACCTGATGTCAGTCCCTCCAGCTTGTTATTTGGGCATTGCGAAGGTGCTTTCCCATATCTCAATACTGACTTAATGATGTATTTTGACTATTTTTCAAAGTTAAAAATATGGGCTGCAGTTTTTGGGGAAACTGCCCTGAATGTGCGGGATTTCTCTGCTGAGTTCTTGCGTGAAGGCGATGTGGTTAGTGATTTTTGCTCATTGCTTGGAGTGAATTTTTGCATCCCATCTGTTCGTGTGAATGAGGGAGTCGGTCGAAAGGAATTTCTGTTAACTAATAAGCTAATAGAGCTTGGCGTTTCTAAGTCGGAGATAAAAAAAATCAAGCCGATGATGAGGTTGGAAGTTTCGGAGCCTTTCCCTGCAAAAGTTGAGGCAGAGCGCTTCTTTAGACGATTTGAGTGCTGTAATAAATCGCTTAACAGTCATTTCCTGAAACATTCTTCGGGTTTGGCATTTAGTGATGATTTTTCTGGATATCCCGAAGAGGGAAATGACTATTTAACCCTGCAGGATTTATCCTCTTGGTTACCGCAGATTCTATCTGTCGGTGTGAGGCATCCCCAACAGTTGCGCGATGCTCTGTTAAGAGAATCTCTGCAAAGCCTGATGGGAGAGTACCTCGAAAACCCATTGTTATTACGTGAGCTTGAAGGAATTATGAGATGCTTGTCCCCCGTAATTAAGGATAAGCCAGTTGATGTGCCGCGGTTGTGGTCTCTTCGCAGCTGATTTCTACTAAAAGTGCTTTCTTGTACCAGCTGGTTTTCTATTTGCGAGTCAACTGTTTGTAGTGAGTGAGTACTTGGTTGGCAACTTTCTCCCAGCTGAATTTCTCTTGTACCACGGCAAGTGCGGCATTCCCCATGCGATTACTCAAATTTCGGTCATTCATTAGTTGCTTAATGGCTCCTTGTAGATCCTCCACAGAGCCAGGCCTTGTCAAAATGCCTGTAATGCCATCGTTGACAATATAAGGCGTGCCGCCAACATTTGAGGCTATCAGGGGGAGTCCCGAGGCCATTGCCTCCAGGCCGGCGATACTCATTCCCTCCATAAAAGAAGGTAGCGAAGAGGCGTTTGCGGCGCGGTAAATGTTTGACATCTCCTTGTTGCTGACATTACCGAGAAAGTGTGCGTGTCCTGAGCTTATTTTATCTTTTAGTAACTCTTTAATTTCTGCTGACTCTTTACCTTCACCAGCAACAACCAGATACAGTTGAGGGTCATCAATCGCTGCAACTGCCGCAGCCAAAAAACGCACACCTTTTACCCGTTCGAGTCGGCAGCCGATAGCAATAACATAAGCACTTTCTGGAATCGATAATTGTTCTCTGAGGGAGGATTCTCCCGGATGAAATACAGAAGTATCTACACCATTACAGGTAAAGCTTATCGGTTTTTGGTAACCCGTTTCTCTAGTGTTGGCAATAAGGGTTTCACTGACAGCAAGTATGCTAGAAGTAATATCCAATTGTTTGCGCATCTTCTTGAGCGCTTTCTTCCCTTTTTGTGCTCTTTTGACAAATGAGGAGGTGTGATTGGTGAAAATAACGGGAACATCTAGCCCCTTGCAGGCATTTAAAGGACGCATGCCGTGCACATGCACAATGTCAACTTTACGTTCACGTACTTGTTGGCGAATTTTTCTGCGTAATAGCCAGTCGTAGAGTAGGTGACTGTCTGGCAACTTCAGGCGCTCAACAGTTACATCGTCAAAACAGTCAGTTTCGGGAGTGTTCTCATAAGGCTTTCTGGTCAGTACGTGTACTGAGTGATTAAGCTTGGCAAGCGCTCTAGAGAGTTCGAGCACATGAGTCTGAACCCCACCGATGGAGGGTGGGAATTCATTGGTAATCATTAGGATATTCATTAACGCTTGTACTAATAATTAGGTGGGTGAGTAACTGCCTAGCCAGTGTGATGCATTTTTAGTGAGAAGCAGACTCATTCTGCCACTCACTGGAGTTAAAGAAACATTCATCTAGAGATCAAGAGACAGACAATTACCTTGTTCCTATCTAGGCCGGGTATTGGTGAGAGTTTGTGCCAGGATCTCCCTCCCTGCGCAGTCGCTCTACCCAGAGTGCGGTACCCCCTGCCACTGCCGCAGGCATTACGAAGATATTCAAAATAGGCACCATCTTGGCCAGCATTACGCTTCCACCAAAGGCGAGGCTGGTTAGTTTGCGCCTGCGTAGTACGCTCTTTAGTTCGTCAAAAGGACGCTGGTGGTTATCGAGAGGGTAGTCAACATATTGTATTGCCATACACCAGGCACCCCAAACTGCAGCTAATACGGCAGGGATAATTATGGTCCAGCTGGTTACTGTGGATATCAGAAAAATGATCACTCCCCAGAAAATAAAATAACCTAACTTGCGCAGTTCCCGTCCCAGTGTGCGCCATACCATCTGTATCATTGGTTCAGCAGGAGGTGCTTTACCGGTGAGAAGTTCCTCAACTTTCTCGGCCAGGAGGCCATTAAAAGGGGCCGCAATAATATTGGTGATTATCCCAAACAAATAGCCATAGGCGAGGAAAAATAAAAACAACACCAGAATTGCAATGATCCAGGCGAGCCAACGAAAAACGCTGGCGGTCCAGGCGGCACCTTTGGCCATCACGGCTTCCCACCAGGACATATTGGTAGTGTCCACTGGGGTGTGTGACAGCAGGCTGCTGATAAACTCACTGAGACCACCGAGTTGGGTAATCATGATGCCGCTGATCACGATAAATAACACTAGGTTGATCAGCAAGGGGACCAGGATAAAGGGGCGTAGTTCACGCTTGGTTAATAGGCGGGCGCCGCGCATTAGCGCGTCAATACCATGGACTGGATTTGAAGTCATAAAGTTACCTCTCGCAGGTGCGCGGCGGCCAATCAGTGTTTAGCACCGGCGGCTTTTAGTATTTCTATGTACTCGCTGCTCTGGCGGTGTTCACTAATACGGGTTAATAAGGTTTTTCCATCCGGATCCATACTATTGAGGTCGTGACCTTCGGCGAGAAATAGTTGTACAAAAGTGGCAAAACTCTCCGCTTTCATACTGCGGTAGGCGCGCTCAAGCAAATGGAAATCCCGGTTGGTATTTTTTGGTGCTTCCCCCACCAGGAAGCCGGCAATTCGCTCCTCGTCAAATACTTCACCGAGGACTTTTTGTTTGTCTTTTTTTAGGCTCAAAATCTTTTCCTTAGTTCTGTGAAAGAAGCCAGGTAGATTGAACCTGGCCGCAGGTTAAAAAGGTTTAAAGGAGAGCGTCGAGCTTATCCTTGAGGATCTTGTTGATCATCTGTGGATTCGCCTGACCCTTCGAGGCTTTCATGATTTGGCCGACAAAATAGCCCATCATCTTGGGCCGCTTGGATTCGTCGGCTTTGCAGTAGTTATCTACTTGTGCGCTGCTGGCAGCAATAACTGTCTCTACCATCTCTTCAATGGCACCGGTATCAGATACCTGCTTGAGACCACGCTTTTCGATAACTTCATCCGCACTAGCCTCTCCCTGTGCCATAGCTTCAAAAACCTGTTTGGCAATCTTGCTGGAGATGGTGTTGTCTTTGATACGCATGATTAAGCCGGCGAGTTGCTGGGCGCTAACTGGGGAATTCTGTATAGAGATTTCCTGACGGTTCAGCAGTGCGGCTAACTCACCGGTAATCCAGTTAGCGGTGAGTTTTGGTTCTCCGCAGGATTTGCATACTGTTTCAAAGTAGTCGGCGCTGGCGCGCTCCTGAGTGAGTTGGTCAGCGTCGTAGGCAGATAAGCCGTACTCTGACTGGAAGCGCTCGGCTTTGGTATCGGGCAGCTCAGGAAGTAGTTCACGCAGTTGCTCGACATAGTTATCGGTGAGCACTACAGGTAGTAGGTCTGGGCAGGGAAAATAGCGATAGTCATTGGCAACTTCTTTACTGCGCATGGAGCGGGTTTCATTTTTATCCGCGTCGTACAGTCGGGTTTCCTGCACTATGCTGCCACCATCTTCGAGAATATCGATCTGACGCTCGGCTTCAACTTTGATAGCTCGCTCAACAAAGCGGAAGGAGTTGATGTTTTTAAGCTCGGTGCGAGTGCCCAGCTTTTCCTCTCCCTTTAATCGCACGGAGACGTTGGCATCACAGCGGAGAGAGCCTTGAGACATATCTCCATCGGAGATGCCCAAATAGGTGACGATACTGTGGATTTTTTTCAGGTAGGCAACCGCTTCGGCGGCGCTGCGCATATCGGGTTCTGAGACAATTTCTATCAGAGGTGTGCCCGCGCGGTTTAAATCGATACCAGACATGCCGTGGAAGTCTTCATGCAAGGATTTGCCCGCATCTTCTTCTAGATGGGCGTGGTGCAAGCGTACTTTTTTACTACTGCCATCCTCTAGATGAATTTCAACTTCGCCAGCCCCAACGATAGGTTGTTCCAACTGGGTTGTCTGGTAGCCTTTGGGGAGATCTGGGTAAAAATAGTTTTTACGCTCAAAAACAGAGCGTTTACCAATGTCCGCATTCATCGCCAGGCCAAACATAACCGCGTAGCGAAAGGCTTCCTCATTGGGGACAGGCAGGGTGCCGGGCATGGCCAAGTCTACGGCGCAGGCCTGGCTATTCGGTGCCGCACCGAAACGGGTACTAGCACCAGAAAAAAGTTTGGATTGGGTGGATAACTGCACGTGAATTTCCAGCCCGATAACGATTTCCCATTCCACAGTCGATCTCCTTATACGGCGCTGGCTTGGTGCCAGTCGGTAACCCCTTGGTATTGATGCGCAACATTGAGCATGCGGGATTCGTCCAGATAGTTACCGGTAATCTGAAGCCCTACAGGCAAATTGTTTACCAATCCACAGGGGATAGACATGCCTGGTAGGCCCGCCAAATTGGTCGCGATGGTATAGATATCTTCCAGGTACATGGCTACCGGATCAGCCCCCTTGGCTCCCAACTCAAACGCTGGGGAGGGTGTGGTGGGCCCCATAATTACGTCGACTTTTTCAAAGGCCTGTACAAAATCCTGCTTGATCAGTCGGCGCACCTGCTGGGCCTTATTGTAATAAGCATCGTAATAGCCAGCGGATAGCGCGTAGGAGCCAACCAGAATGCGGCGCTGGACTTCTTCGCCAAATCCCTCACCGCGGGAGCGCATATATAAATCTCGCAAATCTTTGGGGTTTTCACAGCGATGGCCATAGCGCACCCCGTCGAAGCGGGATAGGTTGGCGGAGGCCTCGGCTGGGGCTATGACGTAGTAAGCGGGAATAGCCAACTCAGTATGTGGCAGACTGATATCCACCAGCTCGGCCCCGAGTTTTTCAAACTCCTTAAGGGCATCTTGTACGCGGGCGGCTGTTTCAGCATTCAAGCCTTCCCCAAAGTATTCTTTAGGGACTCCGATTTTGAGGCCGGCGATAGAGTCGCTCAGTCCCGCGGTGAAGTCTTCATGCGGACGGTTCAGGCTGGTGGAATCTTTTGGGTCGTGGCTGACCATAGCAGACAACAGATAAGCGGCATCCTCAGCATTGCGCGCAATAGGGCCTGCCTGATCCAAGCTGGAAGCATAGGCGACAATACCCCAGCGGGATACACGGCCGTATGTAGGTTTAAGGCCGGTGGTATTGGTCAACGCGGCGGGTTGTCGAATGGAGCCGCCGGTATCTGTGGCCGTGGCTCCAGGTACTAGCAGCGCCGCTACTGCTGCAGCGGAACCTCCGGATGAGCCGCCCGGTACACAACGGGTATTCCAGGGGTTTTTTACTGGGCCGTAATAGCTGCTTTCGTTGGAGGAGCCCATGGCGAACTCATCCATATTGGTTTTGCCCAGAGTTACGGTGCCGGCGCCGTTGAGGTTTTCCACTATGGTGGCATCGTAAGGCGGAATAAAATTGTCCAACATCTTTGAAGCACAACTGGTGCGTATGCCATTGGTGCAGATGATGTCTTTATGAGCAACTGGCACTCCGCACAGGGTGGGTGCTTCGCCTTTGGCAATACGTTGATCGGCGGCTTCGGCCTGCGATATGGCGAGTTCTTCGGTTACGGTAATAAAGCTGTTATAGCTGCTGTCTAGTTGTTGAATTCGTGCAAGTAGATGGCGAGTTAACTCCATACTGGAGAATGCCTTGCTCTGCAGGCCGCGGATCATCTCGGCGATAGTAAGCTGGTGCATGTTATTCCCTTAAAGGCTTTGGGCGGGCTCAGGGCGAAATCGAATAATTGGGTGCTTGCCTGGGGGCCTGTTCAGTCGATGACTTTGGGGACTAGATAAAGCCCTTCTTCAGATTGGGGGGCCAAGTTCAGGAAACTCTGGTGCTGGTCAGTTTCTGTTACTTTGTCGGCTCGCAGGGTCTGCACTTCATCAAGTGGGTGCGCCATGGGTGCGACCCCATCGGTGTTGACGGCCTGTAACTGGTCCACCAGTTGAAGAATATCGCCGAGGCGGCCGCTGACTTCCTCAATGGTTTCTTCGGATATGGCGATGCGAGCGAGTTCCGCCAGCTTCTCTACGGTTTGCGTATCCACAGCCATGGCAATAGAGCTCCTCCGGCTTCAGTTGCGAATCTGGGTTGCTCCGTATAAGGACGGGGCAGGGCCGGCAAATTTAGCACAATAGGCCGCTATTCTCACCGGCTCAGCTGTAGGGGGAAATCTGCAATCGATTAGCCTGGCTTCAGCCTTGCCCTGAACCGGTGCCGTTGTTAGAGTTTGCCCAATCCTGCCGGGCGCTCAGAGACTCCGGTGTATTGCGTAAATTCCGATTCGAAATGCGGCTCGGAACTCAGAATTATTTGCGCGGACTAACTAGGATTTGTATCCATAAAATAAGCCGCGCCCGCAGTGCCCGATCTGGGGGCTGACAATTAGTACAAGGTAATCGAATTCCATGTTTAAACGTTTGCGGGGCATGTTCTCCAGTGACCTCTCCATTGACCTGGGAACCGCCAATACGCTGATTTACGTTCGCGATCGCGGCGTAGTACTCGACGAGCCCTCTGTCGTCGCAATCCGTCACTACAATGGCCAGAAAATCGTTGAGGCAGTTGGAGTGGAAGCCAAACGTATGCTCGGCCGCACCCCCGGTAATATCACAGCGATTCGCCCACTGAAGGACGGGGTGATTGCCGATTTCCAAGTGACTGAAAAAATGTTGCAGCACTTTATCAAGAAAGTGCATGAAAACAGCTGGATGCGCCCAAGTCCCCGTGTGCTGGTATGCGTACCCTGTCAGTCCACCGAGGTGGAGCGTCGTGCGATTCGTGAATCTGCTCTGGGTGCCGGCGCCCGCGAAGTATCTCTGATTGAAGAGCCGATGGCGGCGGCGATTGGTGCTGGCCTGAACGTGGAGGAGGCCAGCGGCTCCATGGTGGTGGATATCGGTGGTGGTACGACTGAAATTGCCATTATCTCCCTCAATGGCGTGGTCTACTCCGACTCTGTGCGTATCGGTGGCGACCGCTTTGATGAAGCCATCGTCAACTATGTACGCCGCAACTACGGCAGCGTAATCGGTGATGCCACTGCTGAGCGTATTAAAGAAGAAATAGGCTGTGCGTACGCGGGCAGTGAAGTTCGTGAGATCGATGTACGCGGCCGCAACTTGGCGGAAGGGGTGCCCCGTAGTTTTACCCTGAATTCCGATGAAATTCTTGAGGCCTTACAAGAGCCGCTAACTGGTATTGTACAAGCGGTGAAAAGTGCCCTTGAGCAATCTCCCCCCGAGCTGGCTTCGGATATCGCTGAGCGCGGCATGGTATTAACCGGCGGTGGAGCCTTGCTGCGGGACCTGGATCGCCTGCTGATGGAAGAGTCAGGTCTGCCAGTGATCGTTGCTGATGACCCCCTTACCTGTGTTGCCCGCGGTGGCGGTAAGGCCCTGGATATGTTGGATC
Source organism: Microbulbifer mixtoriginis (SeqCode) (assembly GCF_052466865.1). Taxonomy (NCBI): domain Bacteria; kingdom Pseudomonadati; phylum Pseudomonadota; class Gammaproteobacteria; order Cellvibrionales; family Microbulbiferaceae; genus Microbulbifer; species Microbulbifer mixtoriginis (SeqCode). The sequence goes on along the minus strand of NZ_CP174293.1, from coordinate 4,012,380 downwards.
GCAGCCGTTTGTATCTGATGTCCAACTGAGTGGATTGAAGCTGGCGGGTTTTCCTAACAATTAGTGAGGTAGCCCTGCCGGCAGTTAGTTTCACGTTTCAGTGACATCCGATATATTGTGAGATCAATAATCATTGACCTGTACAAAGGTGGCTGCCCTTGAAACCGCTTTTTACCCGCGGCCCCTCCCCTGAGTTCCGCCTTCTATTATTGGTGCCGCTAGCAATCGCCTTGATTGTTGCAGACCACTACACCAATTGGTTCCAGTCTACTCGCGAGCGTCTTTCTGGTGTTACAGCGCCTCTTTACTGGATCACTGGTGCTCCAGAGCGTGTTGGCGATTGGGCTGGAGAGCAGTTTCGCTCTCGCGAGGAGCTGCTTGAAGAAAATGACCGTCTCAAGCGTCAAGTATTGCTGTTGGAGCAGCGCAGCCAATTATTGGCTGCGGTCAAGGCGGAAAATACGCGTTTGAAGGAGCTGATGAATTCGGCAGAAATGGTTGATGACCGGGTGCTAGTGGCCCAGGTTATCGGTGTCTCACCGGACCCCCTTGAGCATGTGCTGTTGATCGATAAAGGGCGCGATCATGGTATTGATGTGGGCACACCGGTGATGGATGCGAGTGGTTTGCTCGGGCAGGTGATTGAGGCTGGGGATGCGTTCAGCCGGATTCTCCTGATCACTGATTCCAGCCACGCAATTCCTGTCCAAGTGTTACGCAACAGTATGCGTGCCGTCGTTGAGGGCACCGGTGACCTCTATCGCCTTAAGCTCAGGCATCTTGCGAATACCAGCGATATCCGCGAAGGTGATCTGCTACTCAGTTCCGGTCTCGGTGGACGTTTTCCCGCAGGCTACCCAGTGGGCGAGGTTATGTCGATCTCCCGAGATCCGGGCCAACCATTTGCCGAGGCGGAAGTGCTCCCGCGCGGGCGTATGAGTCGCAGCCGCTTTGTTCTGGCGGTAATCGGGAGTGGGGGGCAGGGCCTTGCAAGCGAATAATCGCTGGTTTATCACGCTCACGCTCTTTCTCTCGATGTTACTTGTGGTTATGCCCTTGCCACAGCAGTGGCTGTGGTTCCGCCCCGCGTTTCCGGCCCTATTGGTTATTTTCTGGGTTACTCGTATGCCTCAGGCCTTGGGCGTTGGTTTTGCCTGGCTGGTGGGTATCCTGGAAGATCTGATCAGCGGAGCCAGTCTCGGTACCCATGCATTGGCTCTGGCAGTTTTGGCCTATTTCAGCCTGTTAACCTACCAGCGTACCAGGGCCTTTAATCCAGCTCAGCAGCTTCTATGGGTGTTCGTTTTGGTGGGTATCCACCAGGTTGTGGGTAACTGGGTACATGGTTTGGAGGGAAAAACCGTTCCCGGCCTGACTTTCTTATGGCCGGCACTCACCACGGCCCTGCTATGGCCTTGGGTTGCTCCGCTATTGCATCGCCTCTGCAGTCGGCTGCAGGTTCGTTGAGCGTCTCGTCAGTCTGTAAATCAATGTAAAATTCTGATCATTTTTCGATCAGTATCGCTATAATCAGCCGCTGGCCCACAGGGAATATGTAGTACAGTGACAAATATCACCTCTTCGAACCGTCTTCTTCTTGCTTCGGGGTCGCCACGTCGAGCCGAATTGCTGGAGCAAATAGGCGTTGTGTTTTCCCAATGCCCGCCCTCGGTGCCTGAGCAGAAAGAAGCTTCAGAGACTCCCCAAGAATATATTCAGCGCTTGGCGCAGGAAAAATCTGTGGCTGGGTTATTGGCGACACCAGAACAGGCCGGGCTCTGGGCCCTGGGGGCCGATACAGTCGTACTTTGTGGTGAGCGTCTCCTGGAGAAACCGCGGGATTTTACTGACTTTGAGTCCATGATGTCGGCCCTATCGGGCAGAGAGCATTCTGTGCTGACTGCGATTTGTCTTCGCAGTCAGCACAGGCAATTCAGCTGTCTGGTGGAAACCCGGGTGCGCTTTCGCCAGTTATCAGTCCAGAGTATTCAAGACTACTGGCACACCGGTGAGCCTGCCGATAAAGCTGGAGGATATGGTATTCAGGGAATGGGAGCCGCGTTAGTGGAGTCTATCAGCGGCAGTTATAGCAATGTGGTTGGCCTGCCCTTGGAGGCGTTAGTTCCGATGCTGGAACAGGCCGGGATTTCTTACTGGCAGGAGGCCAAGTCTTGAGTGAAGAATTGCTGATCAATGTTGCCCCAACAGAGACCCGAGTGGCACTGGTAGAAAATGGTGTGCTACAGGAGGTCTACCTGGAGCGCAGTGCGCGTCGGGGCATTGTTGGCAATATCTATAAGGGCAAGGTGATTCGGGTATTGCCGGGGATGCAGGCGGCTTTTGTGGATATTGGCCTGGAGCGCGCCGGGTTTATCCATGCCTCTGATATCGCCCCCCTGGATGATGATGGGATGGAGTCCAGGGATGCTGAAGTTGCTGATATTCGCGCTCTTGTGCGGGAGGGGCAGCCCCTGGTCGTTCAGGTAGTAAAAGATCCTATTAGCAGTAAAGGCGCGAGACTGACCACCCACTTGTCAGTATCTGCCCGCTATCTCGTCTATATGCCGCAAACCCGTCATATCGGGATCTCCAATCGTATCGAGGATGAGGGAGAGCGCGAGCGCTTGCGTAAGCTGGTGGAGGCCGCCTCGTCACGTCTCGCCGAAGATGGCCTTTCCGCTGATGGAGGCTTTATTTTGCGCACCGTGGCTGAGGGTGTTAGCGAGGAGGAGTTACTACGGGATATCCCCTTTCTTTACAAACTTTGGGGGGAGTTGGAGCAGCGCATCAAGGAGCGGGTAGTGCCCTCTGTAATTTACGAGGATTTGCCGCTATTTATGCGTGCCCTACGTGATCTTGCGCGCCCTTATACCGAGAAGATTCGTATAGACTCCCGCGAGGCGCACGGTCGCGCGGCAGAATTTGCAGGCAAGTATGCACCAGAAATAGCTGGACGACTCGAGCACTACCCCGGTGAGCGTCCCCTGTTTGATCTGTATGGGGTTGAGGAGGAAATTCGCCGCGCCCTACAGCATAAGGTGACGCTAAAGTCCGGGGGGTATTTAATTGTCGAGCAAACCGAGGCGATGAGTACTATTGACGTCAATACCGGCGCATTTGTAGGTCACCGTAACCTGGAAGAGACTATCTTCAAGACGAATTTGGAGGCGGCAACGGCAATTGCCCGCCAGCTGCGCCTGCGCAACCTCGGGGGAATCATCATTATCGATTTTATCGATATGAAAGATCCTGAGCACCAACGTCAGGTATTGCGCACCCTGGAGAAGGCCCTCGAGCGGGATCACGCTAAGTCGAGTATTACCGGGGTTTCCGAACTCGGTTTGGTAGAGATGACCCGCAAACGTACGCGGGAATCTCTAGGACAAATCCTGTGCGAGCCCTGCCCTGTGTGTGAGGGGCGCGGCACCTTAAAGAGTGCGGAAACAGTTTGCTTTGAGATCTTCCGGGAAATTATCCGTGAGGCGCGCGCCTACGATAGTGAAAAAATCATGGTTTTGGCCAGTCAGGTGGTAATCGATCTGCTGCTGGATGAAGAGTCGGCGAATGTCGCCGATCTGGAGGAATTTATTCGCAGGCCCATACAGTTCCAAGTAGAGCCCATTTACAACCAGGAGCAGTACGACATTGTTCTTGTGTAAATCATTATTAGCCTCCTCGCAGTTTTTCGATGCTGGTCGTTGCGATGCCTGCGACAGCACCGTGGAAGAGTGGGGGTGATGATGATCTTATTGCGCTGGCTTGCGCGAAAGTTTTGGCTGTTATCGGTAAGCTTGGTGATTGCCCTGGCAATCCTTGTTCAAACCGGGCGCCTGCTATCGCCTCAAGTTGAGGAATATCGCCCGCAGATCAGCCGCTGGCTCAGTGGTCAGCTGGGGGTTCCGGTACAGATGGACCGTATCTCCCTGCGCTGGGAAGCACTGCAAGTCTCATTACAGCTCGACGGCCTGCGCCTTGGGCAGAAGGGCGAGTTGCGTATGGGGCACGGCCTGTTCCAACTGGATTTGCTCGCCAGCCTATGGAATCGTGAGCTGGTGTGGAAAGACCTGCAAATGCACGCCTTTACTGCTGGACTCAGCCGAGATGAGCAGGGCGAGTGGCGTCTGGACGGCTTCCCCGATATCTCCCTAAAGCCTGACGGCAGGGTTGTGTCCAACCCCAAGGCAGCGGACCCGGCACGACTTTTCCAGTTGAGCCCCAAGGTCTGGATCAGCGATGCGGCAATCACTGTCAGGCTGCCTGATGAGCAGGTTGCCGAGCTCAACTTGCCACAAATTTCTCTGGAAAACCGAGGTGATTTTCATCGTCTTACGGCCCGCGCTTTTATCTCCCGCGAAGGCGAAGAGCAGGCTAGTAACACTGAGACTCTCCGCCTGGTGCTCGAGGGGCGTGGTAACCCGCGCAATAAAAAACAATTTTCACTGCGAGGTTATATGCAGCTCAATGAGCTGCTGTTGGACCAGGATATTGTGTCACTACTCCATCAGTTGACCCCGCTACCCGACCGTTTTCATTGGAATGGGCGTAAGTGGGCGGATGGACGCCTGTGGCTGCACAGCGATGCGAGCAGTGGCTATCGGTTGGTCGGACGAGTAGACCTTGCTCAGGTATCAAACTTGGATCAGCCAGAAGAGGCGCCAGAGAAAGGCAGGCAGGGCAAAAGTCAGCGTGAAAGTAGTGATCTGGTACAAAACAGAGATCACACAATGGCGCCCTTACGAGCGCTTTCTGGAGATATTTCCGGTCGCTGGTTGCCTGGTGAACATTGGCGTCTGGCTTTACAGGATACCCAAATCGATTGGCAGGGCTTGCAGATGCCGCCGCTAAACCTGCAGGTTAGTAACGACCTTCAGGGAGTAGCACTGTCCGCAGATGTGATCGATTTAGCGGGATGGAGCGATATTCTCACTCGGCTGGATGTTTTGCAGGGTGCTGCAGGCGAGTGGTTGACGTCCCTGAAGCCTTCTGGCCAGTTGCGACGCGTGCAGCTGCGCAAAGAAGCGCAAGGTGCGGTGAGCCTGAGTGCCAATTTGCACAATATCAGCACGCAGGCATTCCGCGGTGCGCCATCAGTGGCCGGCTTGAGTGGCTACATGGAGTTTGCCGGTAACGATGGCTGGGTGGAATTGGATGGCTCGAACTTGCAAGCCGGATTTCCAAATCTTTACTCCGAGGCATTCTCTTTTGAGCAAGCCAGCGGAACTTTGGCCTGGAGCCTTAGTAAGGATTCGAATGAAATCAATGTCTTCTCTGGCCCTTTGCTATTAGATGGAAATTTGGGCGAAGTTCGCGGGCAGTTTTTGTTGTCCCTGCCTTTCCATCCTCAGAGCCGTCCAACGGATTTACTCCTGTCGCTTTCTCTGCGTGATGCGGATGTTGGCGTTCAAGAGAAGCTGGTGCCGACAAATGTCAGTGAAGACTTGCGCAGTTGGTTGAATGAGGGGCTGGGCAACGGAAATCCTGGTCGAGTTGAGACTGCCGCATTTATTTACCGTGGCAGCAGTTATCGCAATAATGGCAAGGATGAGTCTCTACGTGCGCTGGGGGCTCACAATAAGCGTCAAACAGTACAGTTGGCTGCAGACTTTTCTGGCGCCAATCTTAAGTATGCCGACGAATGGCCTAAGGTTCAGTCTGTTGATGGCCTACTCAGGCTGGATGATGGCAATGTTTCTGTCAGTGCAGACAAGGCCCGTGTTTGGGGAGTGGATGCGAATAAAGTTTTAGTGGAAGTAACCCCACAAAAAGATAAAGGCTCACGTCTGGATGTGACCGCCCAGCTTCAGGGGCCGGCTGCTGATGGTTTGCGCTTGTTGCGCGAATCCCCTTTGCGCAAACAGCTCGGCAATGCTTTTGATGAGTGGTTGTTGTCGGGAGATATTCGCGGGCAGCTGAACCTCACTCAGCCCCTGGGTGGCGCTTCAGTATCACCAGCTCAAAGAGTTGAATTGCAGTTGAGTCGTGGTGATTTACAGCTGCAAAATCTGCGCTTGCATGCTGAGGCTCTGGCTGGTGATGTCATTTTTGACAGCGATACTGGCCTCGAAGGTACTAAGCTGAAAGGTCAGCTCTGGGGGCGGCCAATAAATGCGAGCATACGTCATATAGGTGATGCCGATGCGCGCGATACGCAGGTGGTCGTGGATGGCAGTGCCAGAACTGAGTCGATCTATAGCTGGAGCCAGCGTCCTGAGCTGAGATGGCTTGAAGGTACCATGGGTTACCAGGCACTTATTACTATCCCAGCAAAATCCAAAGAGGCTCCTTATGCTGCAGTTTTCGAGCTGACCTCAAATCTTGCTGGTGTGGCGGTAAATCTTCCGGAGCCCCTGGCTAAGCCCTCTGAAAGTAAAACGAATTTTGTATTGCGAGCTCCCATTGGTGATCAGGGCAGCTTATTTCACCTGAACTACGGTGAGCACCTGCAAGGGCAGTTTTGGCTGGTGAACGGAGCTCTTGAACGAGCGGCTATTGCGCTCAATGCCGAGGCAAAATTACCTGAAGAAAGAGGGGTGAGTATCCTTGGTGACATTTCCAATGTTGATTTACCCCGCTGGGAAAAGCTATTGGGCGTTTACCAAGATGACTCATCGGTTGTCGAAGAGTCATCCTCTCGGCCCGAACAAGCACCATCACTGATTCATAAGGTGCAAGCAAGCAACCTGGATGGCCTGACTGCACTTCCCCAAAGTGGACAGACAACTGACAATGTTTCCAGTCCACTGCCGATTAGTCTCGACCTAAGCACAGATAGCCTGCAATTGGGAACAGTGGCTATTGAGCATATTCATGTCACTGGTGGAGGAGTGGGTTCAAAGTGGCAGTTAGATTTTGATAGTGAAATGGCGGCGGGAAGACTTTCGGGAACGCTCGGTGGGCAAAAACCTCTGCGTTTAAAGTTGGCGCATTTACGCCTTCCTGCTCCTGAAGAAAGGCAGACTATTTCCGGCGCTACATTGGCTGAGCAGCCCTTTGCGGAAGAGTTGTTGGACCCCTGGGCAGATTTTAATTTTCAGACGCTGCCAGCTCTGGATTTCAGCACGGAAAGTCTGCGAGTGGGGGGGGAGGAGCTCGGGCGCTGGTCATTTGAAGTTCGGCCATCCGAAGACCGCCTGGTTCTAAGCGATATTCGCGGTAGTGTCCGTGGGTTTCATCTGCAGGGACGTGGTGGTGGTGAAAAAGCCTTGGGAGCGCAATTGATGTGGATGCGCGATGCGGAGGGCAATAATTCCTCTCAATTTATTGGGCGCCTGGCAGCCGATGATCTCGCTGATATTCAGCGTGAGATGGGGCATGAACCGCTTATTGAAAGTAAGTCTGCGACCTTTGATACAGCCTTGCGCTGGGATGGGTCTCCGGCCATGGCCAAGGGTAGTTTGCTCTCCGGAGATTTGAAAATAGATATTCGTGATGGCCGCTTCCTTCGTTCCACCGGTACTGCTGGCTCAACGGTCTTGCGGTTGTTATCGCTGTTTAATTTCGATACCTGGGCGCGCCGCTTGCGATTGGATTTCTCCGACCTTTATAAGAGTGGTATGGCATTCGACCGGGTGCGTGGAGAGGTCGTGTTCGAAGGGGATGGGCAGTTGTTGATTGCAGTGCCTATTCAGGTTGAGGGGCCAACCAGTGAGCTGCAGATGGCGGGAAGGGTCAATTTATTGCGGGAAGATTTGGATTTGACCCTGGTGGCGACTTTGCCAGTAAGTAACAACCTAGCCCTGGTTGCTGCTCTTGCCGGGGGATTGCCGGCCGCGGCAGGGGTTTATCTCATTAGTAAAGCGTTTAAAAAGCAGGTGAAGAAGATGGCCAGTGTAAGTTATCGCATCAGCGGTGACTGGGCTGACCCCCAAATGCGTTTCGAGAGACTCTTTGATGGAGATGGTGCAGAGCGTCAGGGGGCCGCCTCTGAGGCTGCAGGGAAACAGGCAAAACCGGATCAGGGAATCAGCCGTGCACCAACGCCTCCTTTGGCGGATGAAGCGGGCTCTTAGCCTGCTTATTGGGAGGATACACTTCCAGAAAGAGCTCAACTGCATGTGCATCTAGTTCTCTATCCTATTAGGTAGGTATAACTGAGTGAGGACAGGAGTTTGCAAGATGGTGAGGTCCCCGGCCTTATGGCCCCTGTTGGTGTTTGCCCTGATTCTATCGGCCTGCTCTGAGGCTGATGACCAAAGAATCCAGAATATGACAGTGGCGGAAGCCAAATCACGTATAGCCGAAGGCAGAGGGCTAGAGCAGATCCCCAAGTCGGTATGGAAGCAGCTACTCCCCGAGGACCGTTACAAGGTTCTCTGGCAGGGAGATACGGAGCGGGCTTTTAGTGGCAAATTGTTATACAACGAAAAAGAAGGTGTTTATGTCACCGCAGGCTGCCGTCTGCCGGTTTTTAGTTCAAAGCACAAGTTTAAATCAGGTACTGGTTGGCCCAGCTTTTGGGATGTGGCCTATCCGCAGAATATCGTATTAAAGGATGATTTCAGCTGGGGGCTCAGGCGCACAGAGGTATTATCCAAATGCGGAGAGCACTTGGGGCATGTGTTTAAGGATGGTCCACCACCGACAAACCTGCGGTATTGCTTGAACTCGCTGGCTTTAGATTTTGAGCCGGCCGGGGATGTCAAACAATAATCGCTAGATCTCATACTATCTTTGTCTGATTTTTGGTTTGAGCGAGACTCTTTTGTAGTTTTAGTTAATGCAATTTGGCTTTGGTATAAGTCAATGGAGTTTATGGGCGGAGCAGGGCCGCCCGTGTGACATGCGGTGGGTGAATGAGAACTACTGTGATGCCTGAATAAAGAAATCACGCAGGTAGCGGAACAGCTTGCGCTGATTACTGGGTGGTTTGCTGTTTTTGATCTCACGCAGGGAGTCGCGTACCAACTGCCGTAAATGCTGGTGGTCTACCTGGGGGTACTGGTCAAAAAAGGTACCCTGGGCACTATTACCTTCTTCGAGTAGACGTCTGCGCCAGTCTTCGGCCATTTTATCGAAGCGCAGGTGCTGCTGGTCTCGCTCTTTAAATTTATTCAGCACGGCTTCTATCGCTTCGTGATCTGCACTGCGCATCAGCTTGCCAATATACTGCATTTGGCGACGGCGAGCCTCGTTGGACTTGATTCGCCCCAAGGTGTCTATTGCCTCGCGCATATCCTCATCAATGGGCACCTCGGCGAGCTGGGCTTTAGATAGTTCGGTTAATTGCTTCCCCAGGGCCTGCAGCTCGTGCATCTCCTGTTTTACCTGCGTCTTGCTCTTGGGCAGGTCTTCATCGTCGTATTCGTACATCTTCAGTTCCGTATAAAAGTTCCGGATCGTACCGGCTCTGTTTGAGCGGGGAGTGTATTGCCTTTCAGCCAAAATACCAGGTGGCGAGGCCAAGGAAGGACATGAACCCCACCACATCGGTGACGGTTGTCAGTGCGACACTACCGGCTAATGCCGGATCGATTTTTATTGCCCGCAATACAACCGGTAAGATTGCTCCTGCCATCGCTGCCACAATCAAATTGATTACCATGGCCGCAACAATAATGACCGCAATGGTAATGTCGTCAAACCAGAGTGCAGCGATTAGCCCCATCACCAGAGACCAAAGCAGGGCATTAAGGCATGCAGAGCCGAGCTCCCGCGAGAGTAGCCAACTGAGGTTACTTTTGCCTATCTGGCCTAAAGCCATACCCCTGATCACCACGGTGAGTGTCTGGCTGCCGGCCACCCCCCCCATACTTGCGACAATCGGCATCAATACCGCCAGGGCAACGACCTTTTCCAGCGTATTCTGGAACAGACTGATTACCCATGAGGCGAGAAGGGCTGTGAGCAGATTGATACCGAGCCAGAGGGCGCGCCTGCGCGCAGTGCGCCTTACCGGAGCAAAGGTGTCCTCTTCTTCATCGAGGCCCGCCATACTCATCAGGGAGTGGTCAGCGTCTTCGCGAATAACATCGACGATATCGTCGATTGTAATTCGACCCAGCAGGCGGTTGTGTTCATCCACTACTGGTGCGGTGATCCAGTCATACTTTTCAAACAACCGGGCCACCTCTGTATCGCGCATATCCGCGGGAATTGGCTCCACATCAGTATTGACGACCTCGCGTACCGTGACAGAGGGGTCTGTGGTGAGAAGCTTTGAAAGCGGTAGCAGCCCGATATATTGGCCACGCCGGTTGACTACAAATAAGCTATCGGTGGATTCCGGCAGTTGCTCATGGCGGCGCAAGTAGCGCAGCACCACATCCAAGCTTAAGTTGGGGCGCACCGAGATAGTATCGGTGTCCATTAAGCCGCCAGCGGTATTCTCATCGTAAGCGAGTACGCTTTCCACCCTCAGGCGGTCGGTTTCGCTCATTGCTGAGAGGACTTCAGAGACAACACGTTCGGGGAGCTGCTGAAGGATATCGGCGATATCGTCCGCATCCAGCCCCTCCATAATCTCCACCATCTCCTCGGTATCCATGGTATCGAGGATTTGGCTGCGCACTTCATCGGTGAGCTCTTGCAGTACTTCACCTTCGACATCCCGATCGATCAGGTTCCACAGAACCTGGCGAATACGCGGGGGGGAGCTTTCCAATAGCTGCGCAATACTCTGCGGGGTCAGGGTTTTGAGCATGCGCCGGACTTCCTGCCCGGTGCCACTATCGAGGGCGGCGAACAACTCGCTGAGCTGGTTTTGCGCGCGGAACTTGATTTCGGCTTGGGGTGGGCTGGACACGATAAATCCTTACTGCTCAGCGGTGTTTAGGGAGTAGAGACCATAAGAAAGTCGCGGCGTTATTACGCCATGGCGGACTCTATCCAGAGCCGCTCGCCTTTGCAAATTACTCGGCTTCTCCAAAGCGCTCTGAGACGAGAGTGCTGATAGCCCCGAGTGCGTCACTCTCATCACGGCCCTCTACCTCCAGCTCCAACTCTGTGCCCTGCCCGGCGGCAAGTAACATAAGCGCCATAACGCTCTTGCCATCCACCGATCTATCGCCACAGTGCACTTTGATGTTGGAGGAAAAGCGGGCAGAGGTTTGGGCAAACTTACTGGCTGCGCGAGCGTGCAACCCGAGCTTGTTAATGATGGTGAGGCGCTGTTTTTGCATAGGTAGCGGATTTGTATGGACTATCTCTGTTGTTCGCGGTGACGGACTTGAATGTTGCCAAATTTGTGGAGAAAAGTGCGTGCCAGTTGTTCAACCATATAAACTGAGCGGTGTCTTCCTCCGGTGCAGCCAATGGAGATGCAGGTGTAGCTGCGATTGCTCTCCTGGAAAGAGGGTAGCCAGTTCTCTAGGAAACCGGTGATATCTGCTTCCATCTTGTTAGTTTTGGGGTGGGAGCGTAAAAATTCGGCTACTTCATGGTCCAATCCGGTTTTTTTCCTAAGATTGGGTTCCCAGTAGGGATTTGGTAAGCAGCGTAAGTCGAACATCAGGTCGGCATCCACTGGCACCCCATATTTAAAACCGAAAGACTGGAAAAGTATTGCCATCCCTTCCGAATGTCCGCCCACCACGCGGCTTCTAATCAGCTCCCGTAACTCGTGCAAACCGAGGCTACTGGTATCTATCACCATATCCGCCATGGCTGAGACGGGTGTTAGCAGCTCTCTTTCTTGTTTCAAGGCCTCGAGCAAGTGGGTGCAATCATTGCTTAGGGGGTGTTTGCGGCGGGTCTCGCTGAAGCGTTGTACCAGTACAGGTTCGCGGGCGTCCAGGTAGATGACATCACACTCTACGCCGGTACTGCGCAGGGCTTCAATAACACGGGGGGCCTGCTTGATATCCTGCCAGAGATTGCGAGCGTCTATTCCCAGGGCAAGGGGGGTGTCCCCTTTAGTCGTTTGCTGCTCAGCCCGCTTGATGAGTTCGGGTAGCAGGCTAATCGGCAGATTGTCGATGCAGTTAAAGCCCGCATCTTCGAGTAGTTGAAGTGCGGAGCTTTTACCAGAGCCGGAGCGGCCGCTGATGATAATCAAGCGCATGGGGACCCCCTCTTTTTAGCTCTTTATACCATTTAATCGTTAATTAAATGGTGTTTATATTCCTGGCGGTAATTTATAAGTCGTGACTCCGGAATCGGATTACCAGGATATGAGCGCAAAGCTAGAATCAGGCCGCTGCGGCTGAATCTATAGCTAGGGCGTAGAGTGCGTCGCTAGTGTCAGCCTGCCTCAACTTGTCCCGGACCTGGGTGTTAGAGAAGAGCGCAGCGATTTCAGCCAGTGTATCGAGATGTTGTTGTTCCGAATCTTCAGGGACCAGCAAGACAAAGAGCAGATCGACAGGTTGTCGGTCGATAGCGTCGAAATCTATGGCGGGTTCTGTAGTGCAGAGCACGCCAATGGGGTGCTCACATCCAGGAAGACGGCAGTGGGGGATAGCCACACCTTCGCCAATTCCTGTGGAGCCTAGACGCTCGCGCGCAATCAGTTGGTTGAATATGGTGTCAGAGTCATGCTGTGGATATTGTTCGGCTACAGCCTGGGCGATATTGAGCAGCAATTTTTTTTTGCTGCTCCCCGCCAGATGGCAAAGGCTGAGGCGGGGAGAGAGTAAAGCTTCCAGTGTCATAGTTCAGCGGTGGTTCTGCAACTTCTCTTTGTGTTTTTTCAGTTGGCGGTCCAGTTTGTCTGTAAGCGAATCAATGGCCGCATACATGTCCTTGTCTTCCGAACCCGCGCAAAGATCGTGACCATTGATATGTACTCGGGCTTCGGCTTTCTGGATCAGCTTGTCTATGGATAGGATGACTTGCGCGTTGGTTATATTGTCATAATGCCTTGAGAGCTTTTCCAGCTTGTTCTCACAGTAGCTGCGCATTGGCGAGGTAACGTCGACGTGGTGACCACTAATATTGATCTGCATGGATTTCTCCTTACCAGGTGCATCACATTACGGCGAGCCTCCTTTCGGGTCGCAACCCTACTAGGAAGTGGCCCAGAATGGAAGGATACACTCAAAGTTTGGAGTTCGGTTGCGAAGGTGTAGTAATTGGTGCCAGGTTATGACTTGGCCTACCTCATGAGTCGAAACCCAAGCGGCCCCTTCAGACCAAGCGTTTTCGCTCGCTGGAGGAGAGAATTCCCATTGACTCGCGGTATTTCGCCACAGTGCGGCGGGCTACTTTAATACCCTGTTTATCGAGCTCTAGGGTAATTTTGTTATCTGAGAGCGGCTTGCGCGGGGTCTCTGCGTCAATCAGCTTGCGGATCAGTGCGCGGATAGCGGTTGAAGAGGCATCCTCACCGGAGTCTGTGCTGACGTGGCTCGAAAAGAAATACTTGAGCTCAAACACGCCGCGAGGCGTGAGCATGTATTTCTGGGTGGTCACCCTGGATATGGTCGATTCATGCATGCCAATAGATTCAGCAATATCTGCCAGCACCATAGGTCGCATGGCTTCCGGGCCTTCCTCAAAAAAACCTTGCTGCTTTTCGACAATACAGTTGGCTACTTTCAGTAAAGTCTCGTGGCGACTCTGCAGGCTTTTCATAAACCAGCGTGCTTCTTGCAGGTGATCCCGCAAAAAATTGTTATCTCTGGAGTTGTCGGCACGCTTGACCAGGGAGGCGTAGTGGTCATTGATACGGATCTTTGGGGTGATCTCTGCATTCAATTCTACGTGCCAGCGAAGGGTTTTGCGGGAAACGACAATATCCGGAATTACATAGTCCGGTTCTTGCCCGCCATAGCTCTCTCCCGGACTGGGATTTAAGGTCTGGATTAGGCGAATGGCCTCGCCAAGCTGGGCTTCAGTGAGTCGTGTGCGTCGACTCAACTGGCGAAAATCCCTTTTGCCAAGTAAGTCCAAGTGTTTCTCAATAATGTTTTGCGCTTGGCTTAGCCAAGGGGTATTTGGCGGCAACTGCTGCAGTTGTAATTGCAGGCATTCTTTGAGATCCCGAGCCCCGCAGCCAGCGGGATCAAACTGCTGAATAGCCTTCAGAACCGCGAGCACCTCATCTTCATCGATCGATAAAGAGGTGGCGACGTCCTGCACAGAAGTACCAAGGAGGCCGCTGGGGGCTATGCCATCAATTAAGTTTTCACCGATCCACTTATCTTGCTCAGATAAGGGGGTCAAGTTCAGCTGCCAGCGTAGATGATCCTGAAGGCCGATGGAGGTGGAGTTACGCTCATAGCTAGAGGAATCTAACTCGTGGCTGCCGCTGTTATTGGTGTAGATATCATCCCAGCGCGAGTCGACGGGCAGCTCATCAGGAATTGCCTGGTCCCAGTCCCCCTCGGCCAGTTCGCGCTCTTCTACCGGCTGTGTTGTGTTTTCCGGTGTTTGTTCAGACTGTGGTTGATTTTCATCCACCTTTACGGATTGCTCTTCGCTATCCGCTTCCAGCATTGGGTTGTTGTCCAGTGCTGCCTGGACCTCCTGCTGCAGATCGAGTGTGGAGAGTTGCAGTAGGCGAATTGCTTGCTGCAACTGGGGGGTCATGGTCAGCTGTGTGCCGAGCTTGAGCTGGAGAGACTGCTTCATAGTGGAGCGCCGCAGGCCGATAAGACAGGGGGTCGATCAAATTGTCCTAAGATGGCGCAGACTACCCCTCTCTTCAATCTATTACAAGCAATAAGCGTGCCGGCCCTGGAGTGATAGCTGGCGCTATGTTTCCAAAATTATGATTATTCCCGTCTTAAGTGAAGAATTTAAGGACAGAAATTGGTAGTTAGCTTCAAATAGTGAATTCATGTCCCAAATAAACTTCGCGCACCTGTTGGTTAGCGAGTACCTCATCCGGCGTGCCTGCAGCGATGATATGACCTTCACTGACAATGTAAGCGGTCTCACAGATATCCAGCGTTTCGCGAACATTATGGTCTGTGATTAGTACGCCAATATCGCGATCACGCAGGTGGCGGATAATCTCCTTGATATCGTTCACCGATATGGGGTCTACCCCAGCAAAGGGCTCGTCCAACAGGACGAAGCCGGGGTTGGTGGCCAGAGCGCGGGCAATCTCAACTCGGCGTCGTTCTCCACCAGAGAGGGCCATACCCAGGCTTTGCGCGATATGGGTTATATTAAATTCCTCAAGTAGTGCTTGGGCCTGTTGTTGCCGCTCGTCTCTTGAGAGGTCCTTGCGGGTTTCAAGGATTGCTAAGATATTGTCTTTTACCGTCAAGCGGCGAAATACAGAGGCTTCTTGGGGGAGATAACCGATACCTTTGCGTGCGCGTCCGTGCATGGATAGCCGGGTTATATCCTCATCGTCGATCATCACCCTGCCAGCATCGGCCTGCACCAGCCCGGCAATCATATAAAAGCAGGTTGTTTTGCCGGCACCGTTGGGGCCGAGGAGGCCGACGACCTGTCCACTGGAAACACTGACAGTGACATCCTGGACGACTTTTCTTTTTTTATACTGTTTCGCGAGGTGTAACGCTTTGAGCGTTGGCATAGTGTGTACCGAATCTATCCATGCCGCGGGCTAAGTGATGCCCGCCGGTGCAATAATATTTGTTACTTATACAGGGGTGGTAGCTGGGGAGTTACTGACCTTGATTATCATTGGCGTCTTGAGAGCTCTCTTTCTTCTCGGGCTTCCAGGTCATCTCTACACGCCCTTTCCCTGTTTGGCCCTTGGCGCTCATTTGCTCGGTAGTGAGGTCGTAGTCAATTTTTTCCGCTGTCAGTGTGTTGCCTTCCCGGTCAACATGGGCTTTACCGGTTAGTTGCAACTCCTCAGAGCCCACTTGGTAAACAATGCGCTGGGCTCGGGCTTTTACGGGGTTCTCACCCTGGAGGATCTTTTGCTGGAAATGTGCGGGTTTGCCCACGGCCACTACACGACTAATCTCCTTTTCTGGAGTGAAATAAACCTCAACGCGGTCTGCCCGTATTTTTAAAGAGCCCTGAGTTATAACAACATTATTGCTATATACCACCAAGTTATTATTTAGACCTGCATTCATTGCATCAGAGCTGATATTGATCCGCTGCTGGCGGTCCTCAGGCAGTGCAAAAGCTGATGAGGCTGTGAGCAGGAGCGCTGCGATGGTGGAGACTTTTAACAGGTGGCGGTAATTAGTCAGTGTCATAGATGCTCTTTACATCGGATAGGATTTCCATCCGGTCTTCATTCAAGTAAGCGCGCATGCCTTTGCCGGTGGTGCGGTTTGGGCCAGAGCTTATAGTAACAACTTTGTCTGTTTCGGCGAATTCCTTCGCGGGCAGAATCGTAATACTGGACGTTTCCAATTTGATGCCACCAGGGGTGGGTAGTTCATCAATTTCTACATCGCCACTTAGGACTATTCGTTCACCACGATTGTGTGCCACCCCTTCTCGAGACTCGGTACGCCATTTAGGCTGGTCATCTTGGTAAAAAACCATGCGAGGTTCGGTCAGGTCTGCCCGGTCACGACGTTTAAACTGGTAGTAGGTTATCTGATCTGCGTCCACGCGATAGGCTAGATTTCCTTCCTCATTAAAGTGGCGTGTCTTGGCGTTTCGGATGATCAGTTCTGCCGCTTTGTCATGTTGCTGGGGGGTAGGGCGGATTCCCAGCAGCTGATCTGGCGGGCTCTCCGAAAGCCATAGGCCAGCGCTGATTAGCGACACTACTAATAGCAGCGGTAGCCAGGTACGCATTATTGCTCACCAATATAGGGGGCAAGTGCAGAGTCAAATGTTCCCTGGGCCTGCATAATTCGGTCACAGGCTTCGCGTACAGCGCCTTCACCACCGTAGGTTCGGGTTATCCACAGGGCGCGCTCTCTGACTGGAGGGGCTGCATTGGGAGGGGCTATTGGGCAGCCGACACGGGTCATAACCAGAAGGTCAGGATAGTCGTCGCCAATATAGGCGATATCTTCTAGGCGGCATGGCTCGTCGGCTAAGAGCTCCTGCAGTGCTATAAATTTGTCCTCGCGCCCTTGGATCAGTTTAGTGATGCCAAGATCGTGAGCGCGGCGTTCCACTACTGAGCTGCGTCGCCCTGTAATAATGGCTACGCGAACCCCGGAATTTTGCAGCATTTTAATGCCGTGCCCATCGAGTGTATTGAAGGTCTTCAGCTCATTGCCGTTATTGTCGAAATAGAGCTTGCCATCGGTGAGGACGCCATCTACATCCAATACCAACCAGCGTACTTTCTGCAATACTGCGTTTATTTCTTCTTCTGAAACCACCAGAGTTGTCCTTGTTTACTGTTTTTTAGAGCACTAATGGGCCCTGCAAATTGTTTGATTATCTCAGATTACGCCGGCGCGCAGTATATCGTGCATATGTAATACACCGATCGGGTGGTGGGCTTCATCCTCCACAACCAGCGCGGTGATCTTGTAATCTTCCATAATGCGTAGTGCCTCTGCAGCCAGGGTCTCGGCGGATACCGTTTTGGGGCGGCGACTCATCACCTGTTCCATAGTGGCTTTATCTAATTCAATTTTGTGATCGATTACGCGGCGCAAGTCCCCGTCGGTGAACACGCCAAGCAGTTCTCCTTTTACGTCGACGATAGTGGTCATACCAAACCCTTTACTGGTCATTTCCAGTAGGGCCTTAGATAGCAAAGTATCGGGTTGGACCTGAGGTAGTTCTTCCCCTGCGTGCATAACATCTTCGACTTTCAGTAGCAGGCGTCGGCCAAGTGCTCCACCAGGATGAGAGAAAGCGAAGTCTTCAGCCGTAAAGCCTCTCGCCTCCAGTAGGGCCACGGCCAGAGCATCACCCATAACCAAGGTGACAGTGGTTGATGAGGTTGGTGCCAGATTTAAGGGGCATGCTTCAGTTTGCACTGAAATATCCAGGTTTACCTCTGCCGCCTGAGCCAAGGGAGAATCTGTCTTGCCAGTCATGCTGACCATGGGGATGCTCAGGCGCTTCAACAGTGGCAGTAGGGTGAGTACTTCAGCGGAAGAGCCTGAATTGGAGATGGCAATCACCAAGTCGTCTCGAGTGATCATTCCCAGGTCGCCATGGCTCGCTTCCCCTGGATGAACGAAAAAACTTGGGGTGCCAGTACTGGCAAGGGTGGCCGCTATTTTGCGTCCGATATGCCCTGATTTACCCATGCCAGTTACGATGGTACGTCCGGGGCACTGTAGGATCATCTCGCAGGCGCGCTGGAAGTCGCCGTTGATCCGGTGTTCCAGTGCGGCAACAGCTTCCGTTTCCATTCGCACGGTGCGCTGCCCGGCCTGCAATATCAAATCCTGGGTCATTGGGTGCCTCTGAATTACTGACTTCTAATTTAATAGTTTCTAATTTTATAAGGTAAAAAAGTGATGACTTATCTTCGTCCGGTTTTATGTTGAGCCCTTTGAGCGTTAGGGGGCAGACTTTATCAACTATGTTTGACGCAGTTGTCCCTGCGATTGTCGTGCTAATCTAAATACGAACACCCAACAGGCATGTAGGAAAACCGGTCGCCTGCCGGAGTGTCAAATGACACGCTCGTACACTGCCACACCACCGGGCGCGGTCATGGTATAGTCTGCCGCCGCTGCTGTCAGCTATGTCACTCAGCGGATGAACGACAATTTCCCATTTACTGGGACTGATTGCTAGCAGCTTCGTCATGGCACTTATTTACGCTGTGTGCGTCCAAGGAATGATTTGCTAATTGGAGAGTATTTGTGAATACATCATTTTGGATTGGTCGGTACGGTTTTTCCCGGTGGCTAAGATTTGTACTTTGCGCAGTATTGGTGTCTGCTGTGGTCCCCGCTGCGAATGCCGATCAAAACCCCTATGTAATGATTGAAGGGGTTTCCCAAAAACTGTTGAGTGTGATTCGCTCAAATGCCCAATATGCCAACTCTGATCCGCAGAGATATTACAGCGCTATTGAGGGGGTCCTGACGCCGGTTGTGGATTTTGATTTTATCGCGCGCGGTGTTATGGGGCGTTATGCCAAACAGGCGACTGCATCCCAGCGCTCCCGTTTTTCCAGTGCTTTTCGTCGAGATTTGGTGGCAACATTTGCTCGGGGTGTAGCAAATTTTGGCGACCTCGATGTGAAAGTGGTCAACCCGGGAACTTTGCCCAGTGGGAACCGGGTTAATGTTTTGCAGGAAGTGCGCAGCAAAGAGGGTATTACCAAAGTTTCTTATACTCTGGTGCGTAACCGCGCTGGAGAGTGGAAGCTGATTAACGTTATCTTAAATGGCGTTAATTTGGGTAAAACTTTCCGCAGTCAGTTTTCTCAATCTATGCAGTCTTATGGGGATATCGACAAGGTAATCTCCAACTGGTCCGCAGGACAGGATGTTGCCGATAAAGTGAGCTAGTCGGCGAACTTCAGGGTGCGCAGCTGCGCACCCTCCATGATTCAAGTACACTTGCGTGATGTTTTTTAACTAACGCAAATCCCACCTATGCAACCAGATGAAATCAAAACCCTCATTGAGGGTCATATCCCCGAGAGTAATGTCGACGTCGCCTTTGAAGGTAGCCACCTGATGGTGACTGTGGTGAGCAGCGCCTTTGAAGGCCTAAGCCGCTTGAAAAAGCAACAGCTGGTTTATGCGGCGCTAAATGACAAAATTGCCGACGGCACTTTGCACGCCGTGCAAATGCAGACCCTTACTCCAGAAGAAGCCAGTCGATAACCTGTCGCCTGTATTCAGGCGACTCCCGAAATACGAGACCGAATGGATAAGTTAATAATAGAGGGTGGTAGCCCAGTTTCCGGCACCCTGCGAATTTCTGGTGCGAAGAATTCCGCTCTGCCAATTTTGGCCGCAGCACTTTTGGCCGATGGTCCGGTACATATTCATAACCTGCCACACCTCAATGACATCACCACGATGATCACCCTGCTGCGCTGTATGGGGTGTGATGTCACAATTGATGAGAAGCTGGGTGTTGAAATAGACCCCCGTTCGGTCAACGATCTGACGGCGCCCTACGAGCTGGTGAAAACCATGCGCGCCTCTATTTTGGTTTTGGGCCCGCTACTGGCCCGCCACGGCGTAGCTAATGTCTCTTTCCCTGGCGGCTGTGCGATCGGCAGTCGTCCGGTGGATATCCACCTGAAAGGGCTGGAGGCGATGGGTGCAGAAATAACCATTGACGGTGGTTTTATCCGGGCCCGCTCCAATGGCCGCCTTAAAGGCGCCAATATCGTTATGGAGAAGGTTACTGTCGGTGGTACAGAAAACCTGCTGATGGCGGCAGTTTTGGCAGAGGGCACCACGGTATTGCACAATGCCGCGCGCGAACCTGAGATCGTCGACCTGGCAGAATTCCTAATTGCCATGGGGGCACAGATAGAGGGTGTTGGCACTGACACTATGCGCATCCACGGCGTCCCCAAGTTGGCCCCTTGCACCTTTACCGTTATGCCGGATCGCATCGAGACTGGCACTTTTCTTGCCGCTGCGGCAGCAGCTCGTGGCAAGGTTCGGCTTCTGCATACCCGTGCGGACATCCTCGATGCGGTATTGGTGAAGTTTGAGGAGGCTGGCGCACACCTGAGCTGTGGTGATGACTGGATTGAGCTGGATATGAAGGGCAACCGCCCTAAGGCGGTGAGTTTCCGCACCGCACCCTACCCAGCTTTCCCCACCGATATGCAGTCGCAGTTTACCGCTATGAATGCCGTAGCTGAGGGTAAAGGCGCCGTGGTGGAGACTATTTTTGAGAATCGGCTGATCCAGGTTCATGAGTTGAATCGTATGGGTGCTGATATCACCCTTGAGGGTAATACGGCTTTCGTCACAGGTGTCGAGAAGCTTAAAGGAGCACCCGTGATGGCCTCGGATCTACGCGCTTCAGCAAGTCTGGTGATTGCAGGTATGGTTGCTGAAGGCACTACCACAGTCGACCGTATCTACCACATAGACCGGGGTTATGAATGTATTGAGGAAAAATTACAGCAACTGGGGGCGAGTATTCGCCGAGTACCTGGTTAGCAAGTTGAGACAGCCGCCCCTTTGGTCGGGGCGGCTCTCGAAAAAGAGCCGGCTTAATAATGACTATGCAAATCACGATCGCCTTGACCAAGGGGCGTATCCTGCAAGAAACCTTACCTCTACTCGCAGCGGCGGGTCTGGAACCACTTGAAGACCTAGGGAAAAGCCGCAAGCTGATTTTCCCCACCAACTGCGAGGGGGTGCGCCTGCTTCTCTTGCGTGGTGTAGATGTTCCCACGTATGTGCAGCATGGCGCTGCGGATATGGGGGTTGCTGGTAAAGATACTCTGCTGGAACATCATGCTGACGGTATTTATGAGCCTCTTGACCTCGGTATTGCGCGCTGTCGTCTGATGACCGCAGGGGTGAAGGGGGCCGCTCTGCCGAAGGGGCGGATAAGAGTGGCAACAAAATTTGTTGAGAGCGCCAAGCGACATTACGCCGCTCAAGGGCGGCAGGCGGACATTATCAAGCTGTATGGCGCAATGGAGTTGGCTCCATTGATGGATCTTGCCGATGAAATTGTAGATATAGTGGATAGTGGCAATACCTTAAAAGCCAATGGCCTTGAAGCTCGTGAAATGATTGCGCATATCAGTAGCCGCTTGATTGTCAATAAGGCCGCCATGAAGATGAAGTATCAGCCAATCAGTCAGCTGATTGAAAAATTGTCGACAGCTGTCGCGCAGAACTAGAAGATTTTTAGACGTTATGACTCGCAAGTTTATTGGTCGGCTAAGTGCCGCTGACACAGATTTTGATGGGCAATTAAGGCAGTTGCTCGCTTGGGAGGCGGTGGCCAATAAACAGGTCGAGGAGACAGTTGCAGAAATTCTGCAGCAGGTGCGCAGTCGAGGGGATGCTGCGGTTATTGAATATACTAACCGTTTTGATCGCCGCAATCTTACTGGAGCAGAAGACTTTTGTTTAACTTCACAAGCGTTGACTGAGGCTCTTGCCCGTATTGGATTCGAGGAGCGAGAGGCCCTTGAAGTCTCCGCCCGGCGCGTACGTGAATACCATGAACACCAAAAGCAGGGCTCCTGGCGCTATACCGAGGCAGACGGCACAGTACTGGGCCAGCAGATTACTCCAATGGAGCGTGTTGGCATTTATGTACCTGG
The DNA here is from genome assembly GCF_052466865.1 of Microbulbifer mixtoriginis (SeqCode). Lineage (NCBI taxonomy): Bacteria > Pseudomonadati > Pseudomonadota > Gammaproteobacteria > Cellvibrionales > Microbulbiferaceae > Microbulbifer > Microbulbifer mixtoriginis (SeqCode). The sequence goes on along the minus strand of NZ_CP174293.1, from coordinate 3,990,368 downwards.
GGGTAAAGCCAGTTACCCTTCCTCGGTATTAATGAATGCTATTCCGGCTAAGGTTGCTGGCGTGGATTCAGTGGTTATGGTGGTTCCGGCTCCCGAGGGCGAGATCAGTGATTTGGTTCTGGCCGCGGCAGCGATTGCCGAAGTGGATCAAGTGTTCACTGTTGGTGGTGCACAGGCGGTGGCCGCACTGGCTTATGGCACCGAAACGATTGCCTCGGTAGATAAGATCGTTGGCCCCGGTAATATCTTTGTGGCTAGTGCCAAACGCGCGGTCTTTGGCCATGTGGCAATAGACATGATCGCCGGGCCCTCGGAAATACTCGTTATTTGCGATGGGGCCACCGATCCAGATTGGATCGCGATGGATCTGCTGTCCCAGGCCGAACACGATGAGCAGGCGCAGGCGATTCTACTCTGCCCTGACGCAGAATTTCTCGATGCGGTGGAGTCATCCCTTGAGCGGCTGCTGGCGGAGTTGCCTCGCGCAACAATAGCAGCCAAGTCACTAATGGATCGCGGTGCTCTGATTCTGGTGGACTCTCTTGAGCAGGCAATAAAAATCTCTAATCGTATTGCTCCCGAACATCTGGAAGTTTCTGTGGCTGATCCTGAATCTTTGTTGCCGCAAATTCGTCATGCCGGTGCGATTTTCCTGGGCCGCTATACTGCAGAAGCTCTGGGGGACTATTGCGCGGGGCCCAACCATGTGCTGCCTACCAGTGGTACCGCGAGATTCTCCTCGCCCCTGGGTGTTTACGATTTTCAGAAACGCAGTTCGATTATTTATTGTTCCCCACAAGGTGCCGATCAGCTTGGTCGTGTAGCTGCCACCCTCGCTTGTGGTGAAGGGTTGGAAGCCCATGCTCGCTCTGCCGCCTTTCGGATCAAGAAATAAACGAATACCTTATCGCGGTAACTGGCACCAGTAAGGCACATCATGCGTAAATTACTTCTGTGTTTAGCCGCCCTTAGCCTGGTTGGTTGTGCGACGACTGATGAATATAGCGTTGAAAAATATTCAGGGTTTGAGCAGAGCCTTCCCGCCCTATCCCTATTCGCCAAGATGCCTGGTGAGGATTTTGAACGGCGCTGTAACGACTATTCCGAAAGTTCTCTGCTCAAATATTGTCAGTATGGTGTAGTGGACTACACGGAACTATTGGGGCAACTGGAAGCCTCCACAGCCTTTAGTTCTGTGCACTCTGGTAACGACGATATACCTTACCAATTACTGGTAACTTCTGCCGGTTATTCTGAGGAGGGGATAGAGGATATCGGCGAGGCGGTTATAGCCGGTGCCACTTTGATGTTGGCTCCTATGCGTACCACGCAGGATATCCATATCGATGCAATCCTGACTTGGCACGGCCTTCCCTTGAAACGCTACCAATTAGAGTTTCCGTTCACAACAACAATAAGTCTGTTTACTTCTCCGCTCACCGCAAAGCGGGATTTGGCCAAAGTGGTAGCAGGGGAGCTGATAGCTTTACTGCAGGAAGATAGGGTTATGGCTCCGGAGTATCTCTATCAATCCATTGGAGCGAGTGACTACCACTCGGCTCTGAATTTACCGGAGTCTGTTGGTGAGTATGTGAGCAACCCCCTTGTGCTTGCAAGCCACCCGTTATTTGGGGCTCAAACGCGCTACGTGCACCGTCAGTTTCAGTTCGATTCTGTAGATGTTTTTGTCTACCCAATCCCCAATTGGGAGTGGGGAGATTTGAAGCAGACGCAGGTTGAGGAGCTGGATAGGGTTCGCCAGGAACTTGAGCTGGTGGAGAGGGAGGCTCAGTGGCAGGCGTTGGATCTCAGCGAGGAGGCTTCAGAAATATGGCGCGTGCAGGGGCAGGACATGCCAGTGACCAGGCTTTCCGGTTATTTCCTCGCCGCAGATGGGGAGCGCTTTGATACCCATACCTATTTATTTGTACGCAAGGATAAATTTATTAAGGTGCGAGCTTCTTTTTCCGGAGAGGGGAGAAGCAGGGAGGAGGTAGAGACTTTTGCTAGGGGGCTAATTGCCCAGGCGAATGTACCCAGTGAATCCCGATTTATGGCTAATGTTCGCGAGAATTGGCGGGAAAGGCGGGCCGGAGACTAGCCTGGCCCACGCAATATCCTATTTCTACTGGCTTCCTTCTCTGGGAATTTGGGTTGCCTGCCAGGCGATTACAAACCAGTCTCCCTGGCGTTTCACAAAAGTGCCTGTATTTAAATAATAGTTTTTCTTTCCTTCGATACTATCGTTGGCGACTAATTTGAAAGCTACTACTGCCGTATCTCCGAGTAGGCGAATATCGATATCCTCTGCGGCGTAGTTCACTGTTATTGGCTCATCGCCAGCTGTCTCCATGCCCTGCATGATTTTTGCTTTGCCAAATCGCTTTCCCGCGGAGCTGGTATAGACAAGGTCATCAGCCCAAAAGCGCTGATGGGCCTCGGCACTGCTGGCAGCATTATCGATAAAATAATGTAGTAGTTTTTGGAGTTCCTCTTTGTCATCGGCCCAGCATTGCCCGGCAACAAGAGTCGCGAGGATGGTAAGGATGATTGTGCGCATAGGTTGTCTTCCTTGTTCCCCGGCAGGCTATTCCACAGGGGTTGTTGTGTCAGGCTTGACTGACACGGTAGCTTCCACGGTATGAGACTGCCCCTCTCGAGTGAAGGTAATGGAGATGGTGTCTCCAGGACGCAGGGTTGCCATGGTGGCCTCACCTTGCTTTCCGTCGCCAATGGGGAGTCCATCGATATGGGTGATCACATCTCCAGGTTTGAGTCCGGCGTTATGAGCTGGGCTCTCATTGTAGATGGCAGTAATCATGACGCCACCGGTGGAGAGGAGATTGAATTCCTTAGCCATCTGTGGGCTGATTGCGCTGGCTTCGATGCCTAGCCAGCCGGGTACAACGCGGCCGTAAGCAATAATGTCCTGCATTACTTTAAAAGCGATATTGGCGGGAATGGCGAAGCTGATCCCGCCGGAGTAGCCGGACTGGTTGAGAATAGAAGTGTTAATACCGAGCAGGCGCCCGCGGGAGTCCACCAATGCGCCGCCGGAGTTACCCGGGTTCACGGCAGCGTCAGTTTGCAAGAAATTCTGTAGGTGGCTTCCGGTGCCGGAGTTTTCCAAGTGGCGTCCCTTGGCGCTAATGATGCCTTGGGTGACCGTCTGGCCAACCCCAAAAGGGTTGCCAATAGCCAGAACTACATCGCCTACTTGAGCGGATTCGGGCTCACCAACTGAGATAGAAGTTAGGCTGTCGAGTTCGATTTTCAAAACGGCCAAGTCAAAGTCGGCATCGCTACCGACCATGCGAGCCTGTGCCTCGCGGCCATCGGCGAGCAGAATGACAATAGCGTCTGCCTGGTCGACCACATGGTGGTTGGTGAGAATATAGCCGTTGTCACTGACAATAACCCCAGAACCGAGGTTCGACTGCATGCGTTCCCTCTGTGGGACATTCATATTGTCGAACAAACGGCGAAAAAGGGGGTCATTAAATAGTGGGTGTTGCCGCTGTGGTAGTGCCATGCGGGTATAAATGTTAACTACAGCGGGACCAGCCATATTGACTGCCTGGGCATAGGAAACCGGCCCCTGCCAATCCTCCTGGGGAGGTGTGGGGTTTGTGCCGCGCAACTGCGGAAATATGACCAATAGTAGTGCGGCCATAGCCAAACCTATCAGGGCAGGCAGGGCCCAATCCTGTAAAAAGCGATTTTGGGACACTCGAGACTCCTCATTTGCGCTGATTATACACACCTCTCGCTGGGGATTCGCCGAGTACAGCCTTGCTGCTGTTTCAGTGGTTAGTTCAAGGTGAGTTAGGGGTTCTGCGAGGAGTTTTCTATCCCCCTAGTGACTATTGAGGGTGCGTTAGTGGGGGTATTCAAAAGATCAGCATCAATGACTTCTGTTTAGAAGCCTTCAAGGCAGTCCATTCATATGCTTGCCAGTGTTTATAGTTACCTTGTGGTCCCCAGAAGGCTTATTGAGCTTGATCGAGGGGGGTAAGCTGACCTTTCTCGTCCCAGTTCTTATATCTATGCCCTATTGATGTTGACAGCCCCAAACAGATATTCGGGGATATTTTCCCAGTGTTTATTTCCTGGCTAGATTACCCCCAGCCTTTACTTCGAATATATGTACCATCTTTTAAAAATTGTGTTTTGGTAGAGCATCAATTTCTTAGAGCAGTATTGTTGTTTGGTGGGCTATAGGGGGAGCTATACTCCCCCACTCTGTATAGGTTTGACATTGGTCAGCCTTTATAGATGCGTATAATGGCCAGCCGATAATTGACTAACCGGCAAATTTTGTATTTGGAGACCAAAATGTCCTTAGTTCGTCCCCACGGCAGTGTTGAGCTGCAGCCTCGCTTTGTTTATGACAGCGAGCGGCATCACCAGCTGATGCATGAGGCGGAGTCGTTGCCCTCTATTGTGGTTAGCTCTGCCGCTGCCGCCAACGCAGTCATGCTGGGAGCGGGCTATTTCAACCCCTTACACGGTTATATGAACTTGGCCGATGCGCTGAGTGTTGCTGCCACCTTGCGCACAGTCGACGGCCTCTTTTGGCCTGTGCCGGTGTTGAATGTTGTTGAAGACACCAGTGCTATTGAGGGGGCATCTCGAATCGCCTTGCGGGACCCGAATGTTGAGGGTAACCCGGTGCTGGCGATCATGGATGTGGAATCGATTGAAACCGTATCCGATGAGCAGATGGATGCGATGGCCGAGCAGGTCTTTGGCACCCTGGATGATAAGCATCCCGGTGTTGCCACCTTTAAATCCGCTGGTCGTCAGTTAATTTCTGGCCCTATCGAAGTACTGAACTTTAGTTATTTTATCAACGACTTCCCGGATACCTTCCGCACAGCGGTAGAAATTCGCAATGAATTTGCCGAGCGTGGTTGGAGCAAAGTGGTGGCCTTCCAAACCCGCAATCCTATGCATCGCGCCCATGAAGAGCTGTGTAAGATGGCTCTCGAAGCGGTAGAAGCGGATGGTGTCCTGATTCATATGTTACTGGGGCAGTTGAAGCCCGGTGATATCCCTGCGCCGGTACGCGATGCCTCGATTCGCAAGATGGTCGAGCTCTACTTCCCTGCTAATACCGTAATGGTGACCGGTTACGGTTTTGACATGCTCTATGCTGGTCCTCGCGAAGCTGTGCTGCACGCGTTGTTCCGCCAGAACTGTGGTTGTAGCCACCTGATTGTAGGTCGAGATCACGCTGGTGTTGGAGATTACTACGGTGCCTTCGATGCGCAGACTATTTTCGATGAGAAGGTACCTGAGGGTGCTTTGGAAATCGAAATCTTCCGAGCCGATCACACGGCCTACTCAAAGAAGCTCAATAAAGTTGTGATGATGCGTGATGTACCAGATCACACTAAGGAAGACTTTATTCTGCTGTCTGGAACCAAGGTACGTGAAATGCTGGGGGATGGCATTGCGCCGCCTCCGGAGTTCTCCCGCCCGGAAGTGGCGCAGATCCTGATGGATTATTATCAGAGTCTGTAAGTTTACAACTTAATGAAAAAGGCGGGATATCCCGCCTTTTTCGATTTTACACCGTTGCGAAAAATAGAGCTTATTGGGTTCTTGTTACTTGTTAGCTGCCTGCGTGGGCCTCTTTCTCCAGGCCATAATCTTCATCGAGGGTGCCTTTGGCGCCGGGCTCTTTTGGTGCCCAGTCTTTTGGTGGTTCCATCTCTTGAAGTTGCTTGTCGTCTTCTTTCAGTTTGCCGCTACCGGCTTCAAGCATTTGTCGGCCTATATCCTGGTTGGAGAGGCGTAAAGCGCTATTGGATAGATACTCGTGAACGTCTTTGTAACTTTCGGTCAGGTTGTGAACCAGCTGAGAAGTTTGGTCAAAGTGTTCATTGACCTGTAGCTGGAAATCCTCGAGCTTGCTATTGGCCTCTCGCAGGCGCTGTTCCAGCTCTTGGGTGCGGTCAATACTGGAGCGCCCGCGAATCGCCAGGTAGGCTAAAAAAGCACCCAGCGTCATTCCTAGAATGCCAACTAAAATTAATACCGATGTAGAGTGCACTTCCTACCTCCCGAACTTGCTCTTATATGGCACTGGCGATCCCTGGTGCATGATTATGGATGGCGGTTATTTGGACCGCGATACTGTCTGAGGCCCTGGATGGTCAACGTTAAGTGACTGTCGCCCAATGTTAGCGGGCCCAGTATACGCGATTATTAATCTGACAATTAAGGTTGTTAGTTATTTGCGACACGCCAATTTACCGCCAGTTCCGAATTGCCGGTATAGGCTGGCGAATCGGACGCGGGTAGGGCTTGGCTGGGGTCGCCGATGTTGTACCTTTGTCGCCTAGGCGGCTTTGTGGTGAATTTGGTAGAGTGCGCGCCTGTGATTTAGCTGTTGAAGAATTTTTCATCTATGTTGCCCGCCAAACCTCTCTTACTTTCCCCTCTTGAGCGCTATGAGAATGACCTGCAGCGCCCTGAATTTTTGGAGGACTCGTCCCAGAGGGCAGCGGTTCAGGAGCTGCAAAATCTGCACCTGCGCTTGGTGGCAAGGGCTGAGCGAGGGTTTCTTGCCGGGCTAGTCTCACGTCTGCGCGGCGCCGATGTTGGGCCTGAGCGCGGGCTCTACTTCTGGGGTGGGGTGGGGCGCGGTAAAACCTATCTGATGGATGCCTTCTATGAGTCCCTGCCTTTTGAGCAGAAGCAGCGCACCCATTTCCACAGGTTTATGCGCCAGGTTCATCTGGATCTGAAGGAGTATGCCGGGGAGAAAAACCCGCTGGAAAAGGTAGCCGACAAGATTGCGCGAAGAGCGCGTGTGCTCTGTTTTGATGAGTTCTTTGTCTCCGATATCGCTGACGCTATGATCCTGGCGGGCCTTTTGGATGCCTTGTTCCGCCGTGGGGTGGCTCTAGTGGCCACCTCTAATATCGTGCCGGAAGGGCTCTATAAAGATGGTTTGCAGCGAGCCCGTTTTCTGCCAGCTATAGAACTCCTTCAGCAACACACCAAGGTGGTGAATGTCGATGGTGGCACCGACTACCGGCTGCGCACCCTGGAGTTACTGGAGCTATACCATGCTCCACTCGACAGAGCGGCAGACGAAAACCTGTCCAGCAGTTTCTCCCGTCTGATCGTGGATGGTTGTGAGGTGCGCAGTGATGTCGACTTGCAGGTTGAGGGGCGTCCTATCCGCGCACTGAAGGTGGCAGATGATGTTGCCTGGTTCAATTTTGCAGATCTGTGCGATGGTCCTCGCTCACAAAATGACTATATAGAGTTGGCGCGGGAATTTCATACGGTGCTGTTGGCGGCGGTACCGAAGTTTGATGAGCGCATGGATGCCCAGGCGCGCCGCTTTATCAATTTGGTGGATGAATTCTACGATCGCTGCGTCAAGTTGGTTATCTCTGCAGAGGTACTGGCCGAAGAATTATATGGAGGGCAGCACCTGCGTTTTGAGTTTGAGCGCACGGTCAGCCGGTTATTGGAAATGCAGTCCAGGGAGTACCTGGAGAGGGCGCATCGCCCGGAATAGCCTCGCTTGCCGAGAAGGGTGGGCGCCCCAGAAATCGCTTGAAAAGCGAGCACTCCTTTTGTACTATCCGCGCTCTTTTGTGGGACGGCCCCTAAAACCAGGGGGTCATATTACAGGTGTTTATAACATGAAGACATACAGTGCCAAGCCAGAAGCGGTAAAACGCGACTGGTACATTGTTGACGCTGCGGACAAGACCCTCGGCCGTATTTCTGCCGAGATCGCACACCGCCTGCGTGGCAAGCACAAGCCTGAATACACGCCCCACGTGGACACTGGTGATTACATTATTGTGATCAATGCCGAGAAGGTTCGCGTGACCGGCAATAAGGCCAAAGACAAGATCTACCACAGCCATTCCGGCTACCCCGGTGGTCTCAAGTCCATCAGCTTTGAAAAGCTGATCGAGAAAGCGCCCGAGCGTACCATTCAAAGCGCCGTTAAAGGCATGCTGCCGAAGGGTCCTCTGGGTCGCGCCATGTTCAAGAAGCTGAAAGTATACGGCGGTAGTGAACATCCTCACGCGGCACAACAGCCGATTGAACTGGCGATCTAAACGGGAAGAAATCTGATGGCAACTACTCAATACTACGGTACCGGCCGCCGCAAGACCTCCACCGCTCGTGTATTTATCGTGCCCGGTGAAGGAAAGATCAGCGTAAATGGTCGCGACCTGGACGAATACTTTGGCCGCCAGGTAGCTCGCATGATCGTGCGTCAGCCGCTGGAAAAAGTAGACATGGTCGAGAAATTCGACATCATCGCAACTGTAAAAGGTGGTGGTTCCTTTGGTCAGGCGGGTGCAATCCGTCACGGCCTGACCCGCGCCCTGATGCAGTACGATGAGGAGCTTCGTCAACCGCTGCGCGCCGCTGGTTTTGTTACCCGCGACGCCCGTGAGGTTGAGCGTAAGAAAGTGGGTCTGCGCAAAGCGCGTAAGAAGCCGCAATTCTCCAAGCGTTAAGCTTTCTTTTGGGCCCGGCAATTGCCGGGCTTTTTTCTATCCGGTAGTTGTGACTTTGAATACCCATTTGGGAATTGTTCAATTTCTCGCAATTTCACCGCGCAATTCCAGACGTTCCCCAGGTCTTTGCCTTGTATCAAAATGGCATTTTCTTTAACATTGCGCGGATTTGTATCCGCTTGATTTGTGGGGTTTATTCGCGCGGGCAATCTGCCGGAGCGGAACTTCTTTCAAGACTTTTTGGGTTTGGGCCAGCGCATTTCCGGTCTGTCCGGGATCGCTGTGATGGGAGAACTACGTCATGAGTGATGACGGTGTAAATGTAGGACGGCGCCGTTTTTTAACCGCTGCTACCTCTGTAGTTGGTGGTGCGGGTGCGGTTGGGGTGGCCGTGCCTTTCGTCGCTTCCTGGAAGCCGAGTGCCAAGGCGAAAGCTGCGGGCGCTCCGGTTAAGTACAACATTAGCAAACTTGAGCCGGGTCAGATGGTCACCGTTGAGTGGCGCGGCAAGCCGGTATATGTGGTCCGTCGTACTGACGAGATTTTACAGGACCTGGAAAAGGTGGAGCCGCTATTGCGAGACCCCAATTCCGAAGAGTCTATCCAGCCGGCTTATGTAAACCCGGAAAACCGCTCTATCAAGCCGAAGTTGTTGGTTTTGGTTGGTCTGTGTACTCACCTGGGCTGTGCGCCTATGTACCGTCCCGAAGTCGGTGCCGCCGACCTTGGCGGTGACGAATGGATGGGCGGTTTCTTCTGTCCCTGCCACGGTTCCAAATACGATATGGCTGGCCGTGTATACGCCGGTGTTCCGGCACCTACCAATCTGGAGGTTCCGCCTTATTCCTATGAAAGCGATGCTGTAATCGTGATTGGTGTAGACCAGGAGGGCGCTGCATGAAATGGCTAGCAAATTTCGGTGACTGGGTTGATCAGCGTCTGCCGATCTACCAGGCCTGGGATAAGCATATGGGCAAGTACTATGCGCCCAAAAACTTTAACCTCTGGTACTTCTTCGGCGTATTCTCCCTGCTCGTACTGGTCAACCAGTTGTTGACCGGTATTTGGCTGGTAATGAGTTTTAACCCCTCTGCAGAGGGCGCCTTTGCCTCCGTTGAATACATCATGCGTGATGTGGAGTGGGGCTGGTTGATACGCTATCTCCACTCGACAGGTGCGTCTGCCTTCTTCGTGGTGGTGTATCTGCATATGTTCCGCGGCCTGATGTACGGCTCTTATAAGCCGCCCCGCGAGCTGGTGTGGATCTTCGGTATGTGTATCTATCTGGTGCTAATGGCCGAAGCCTTTATGGGTTACGTGCTGCCCTGGGGTCAGATGTCCTACTGGGGTGCCCAGGTGATCGTGTCCCTGTTTGGTGCGATACCCGGCATCGGTGACACCCTGGTGGAGTGGATTCGTGGTGACTACCTGATTTCAGGTATTACTCTGACCCGATTCTTCTCTCTGCACGTCATTGCGTTGCCGTTGGTGCTGGTATTGTTGGTGGTATTGCACATTCTTGCGCTGCACGAAGTGGGCTCTAACAACCCAGACGGTATCGAGATCAAGAAGAACAAAGACGAGAACGGTATTCCCAAAGACGGCGTGCCTTTCCACCCTTACTACTCGGTTCACGACCTGGTGGGTATTGCGGTATTCCTGTTTATCTTCGCAACCGTGGTGTTCTTCTTCCCGGAGATGGGTGGCTTCTTCCTGGAGTACGCTAACTTCGAAGAGGCAAATCCGCTGAAGACACCGCCACATATTGCCCCGGTTTGGTACTTCACACCCTTCTATGCAGTTTTGCGCGCAGTAACTATGGATATTGGCCCTCTACCGGCTAAGTTCCTCGGTACTGTTGCTATGGGTGCTGCTATTGCGGTGCTGTTTGTGCTGCCCTGGCTGGATAAGAGCCCGGTGCGTTCCATCCGCTACAAAGGCTGGTTGCCCAAGGCATTACTGCTGGTGTTCGCTGCGGTATTTATTATCCTCGGTTATCTTGGTGTTAAATCTCCGACCCCTGAACGCAACTTCCTGTCTCAGGTGGCGACTCTGTTCTATTTCGCCTTCTTCCTGACCATGCCGGTCTGGACGAATCCGAAGAGCAAAAAAGGCATTGGTTCCTGGGTTGTAAGTATCGGCTTCGGTGTGCTGTTCTTGTGGATGGCCGTTGCCAATCTCTCTGTGAATACTTTCATGGCTGTGGTAACCCTTCTACTGGCGGGCTTCTTTGCCGCTCTGCCGTGGATTACTAACCGCGATGACGTATATCCGGAACCTGAGCGTGTAACCAGCCCGTCTGGCGCCAAGACTTTCGGTATCCTGTTTATTGGTATCGTGGTTGTCGGACTGCTGACCCTTATCCCGATTAAGGCCGTAGGTGCCGAGTCCAGTGTTGAGCTGGACCACATCAATATCGACCTGCAGGACAAGCCGTCTCTGCAGCGCGGTGCCAAGTACTTCGTCAACTACTGCATGGGTTGTCACAGTGCCAACTACTCCCGCTGGGAGCGCGTTGCCACCGATCTGGATATCCCCAACGAGTTGATGATGCAGAACCTGGTTCTGGGCAACGATAAGATTGGTAATCTGATGGAGATCTCCATGCGTCCGGATGACTCCAAGGTGTGGTTCGGTGCCACACCTCCGGACCTGACGCTGGTGGCCCGCTCCCGCTCACCGGAATGGCTCTACACTTATCTCCGCAGTTTCTACAAGGATGACAGCCGGGCTACCGGTGTGAACAACCTGGTATTCCCCAGTGTCGCTATGCCCCATGTTTTGATGGAGCTGCAGGGTTTGCCGGAATGTGCCCCGGGTCCTAAGCGCGACCACGGCAAGATTGTGCGCGATGAGTTGGGCAACCCCATTATGGATGCCGATTGTGGCAGCCTGAAAGTCGGTAGTGTGAAGGGCTCCATGAATCCTGAAGAGTTCGACCAGGCTATGTATGACTTGGTCAACTTTATGGAGTACATTGCCGAGCCTATGGCTGAAGATCGCAAGCGCATTGGTTTCTACGTGCTGGCGTTTATTTTTGTATTCTTTATCTTCGCCTGGCTGTTGAACCGCGAGTACTGGAAAGACATACACCACTAAGTTTCGCCGGTTTCTCTTTGATGGGTGGTGGAGTTGCTCCGCCACCCTTTTATATTTTGAAAAGGTTGGCGCTCGCCGACCAACTAGTTTGAGGTAGATTGAACATGGGTGTGCCTACCAACAAGCGCTCCTCGATGACCTTCTTTTCCGATGGTCGCAGTCACTACAGCCACCGCGTGCGCATTGTGCTTGCAGAAAAGGGAGTTTCCGTCGACATCATTGATGTTGATCCCGATGATAAACCAGCCGAGCTCGCTGACCTCAACCCCTATAATTCTTTGCCCACCCTGGTAGATCGCGATTTAGTATTGTTCGAAACCAAGGTGATGATGGAATATCTGGACGAACGTTTCCCGCATCCGCCGTTGCTGCCTGTGTATCCGGTTGCCCGTGCACAGAGCCGCCAGATTATGCACCGCATCGAGCGTGACTGGTGCCCGCTGGTAGATAAAATCTTGGCCGGCGGCAAAGATGTAGCTTCTGCGCGTAAAGAACTGCGCGATAGCTTCGTTGGTATCGCGCCGATGTTTACCGAGTTGCCCTATTTCTTTAATGAAGAGTTCTCTCTGGTTGATTGCTGCATGGCCCCGCTGCTGTGGCGTCTTGAGCAGTTTGAAGTCAGTTTGCCTAAAACCAAGCAGGTTAAGCCGTTACTGGATTATATGGATCGCCTATTTGCTCGCGAAGCCTTCCAGCAGAGCCTGACTGAGTACGAACGGGAAATGCGTTGAGGACACTTTTGTGAGTAAGCCGGCTATGACATCCAATCGCCCTTACATTTTACGGGCGTTCTATGAGTGGATAACCGATAACCGGTGCACTCCCTATATTCTGGTGGATACCCATTTGTCTGGAGTCTTGGTGCCTCAACAGCATGTTAACGACGACGGCCAGATTGTGCTGAATGTCTCGGAAAGTGCTGTGGTTGGCCTGACCATGGACAACTATGCGATCAGATTTAATGCGCGTTTTGGTGGCGTGCCTACCGATATACAAGTCCCGGTAGGGGCGGTTATCGGTATCTATGCCCGTGAAAATGGGCAGGGCATGGTGTTCGAGCCTGAAGAGACCCCGGAACCGCCGGAGCCGACACCGCCTACCAGTTTAGGCAAAAAGTCGGTGAAAAAGCCCTCGCTAAGGGTGGTGAAGTAGTCGCATCAGGATTTCGAAGGGGGCGGTTTTGCCCCCTTTGTTGTTTTTACTCTAGCTTATTTTCGCTCCTCTCTATTTCTGTGACTTACTTCTGAGAATACGCGCTTGCTAGTTGCGTAAAATTGCCTGTTATTTTTTAGTTCCTATTCATCACCATGCCGTCGTATTTGCAGTGGCTGCGTTTTAGCTGGATACCTGGGCTACTTCTGGGTTTACCGCTTGTCCAATACTTACCCTGGCTTGATTTGGCCTTTCTGCACAATGCCCAGCTGCCATTTCTCCTGTTGGTAGGGGCGCTTCTACTCAGTTTTTTTTACCACTCCAGCCGGGTTGGTTTGGCTGCATTGCTGCTGATGGCTTTCTATGGGGCGACTCGCCTGGACTGGTTATTGGGGTGGGAGCAGGACCTACCTATTTACCTGGGATTGATAGCTCTCAATGTGATGCTATTTAGTTGTAGCCGCGATCGTAGTATCTGGGGCTATTTGGGGGGTGTCTGGCTATTGGCGCTTCTTGGGCAGGGGATGGGGCTCTTTTGGATGCAGCAGAACTTTGGTCCACTGTTGCAGCAGTTCTCGTTGCCCCACTTGCCGGCTTGGTCGTTAGCCTTTGAATCGTTCTCCTCCCCACTACCACTTTTGGCCTGTATGGCGGCTTCAATGGGGGCATTCGCTCTATTGATCCTTTACCCAGGACCAACAGCCATGGGGTTGCTAAGTTGCAACCTGCTAATGTTTTATGGGGTTTGGAGTGGTATGCCCTTGATTCCTCTGATGTCTGTAGCGGGCTTACTTCTTCTAACTTCGTTGCTTGGGAGTAGTTATGAGTTGGCTTTTCGCGATGAACTGACCGGGGTTAAGTCTCGGAGGGCGTTTCGCTATCAAATGCTTACACCGGGGTGGCACTATTGCATTGCGATGATTGATATCGATCATTTTAAAAAGCTGAACGACCGCTTTGGGCATCAGCTTGGAGATCAGGTATTGCGGATGGTGGCTACCCAAATTGCCAGATATGCACCGGGGCAATTATTTCGCTACGGTGGTGAGGAATTTGTGTTGCTGATACCGGGGCGTGACCGGGAGGCGGCAGAGAAACAGCTGGAATTTATGCGGGAGAAAATTGCCTCTTACCCTATGCATCTGCGCTCAGGAAAACGTAGCTCTGGGAATAAATTTTGGCGTTCTGAGAACCGTACGGGCCAGCAAGTCAAGGTAACAGTTAGTATCGGCCTTGCCCAGAAAAGCAGGAGATTGAGAAGGGCTGAGGAGATTCTAAAAGCTGCGGACCAGGCACTTTATAAAGCTAAACGCAGTGGTCGAAATCGCATGAGTATCCACCATTGATATAAATCAACCTGATTTGAAAGTGGCGCTTAATTTCTTATTTGCATTGGTTATTTTCGCGCCGACCCCCGATACTGCAAAGCAGGGTATTAAAGGGAGAATAAGCGTGCGGTTACTCAGTCACACTATTGGTATTCTGACCAACCCAGAGAAAGAGTGGAAAGCTATACGGGCGGACAGGCATTCTTTCTTCCAGGTATTCATGACCCATGTGCCATTTCTAGCTTTGATACCTACAGTTGCCGGTTATTTTGGTGTAACTAGGGTAGGGTTTGAAGTAGGCGGGCACTTGGCGAAGCTGACCCCTGAGAGTGCGGCGGTTTTATCAATCGTTACCTATTTTGCTCTTTTGGTTGGTGTTTATTTCCTAGGGGAATTTATCAACTGGATGGCCAGGTCCTATGGGGTCGAGGGGGATGAGCCCACTAGGCACTATGAAGGTACAGCACTCGCCGTTTTTATCACCACACCAATTTTTCTTGCCAGCATTGTCGTGCTTTTCCCACACCCCTGGTTGACCATGGCTGCGGTCGGAATTGCGGGTATGTATTCCATCTATCTGGTGTTTGCAGGCATCCCCATTTTGATGAATATGAATAAAGAGCGGGCCTTCCTTTATGCTTGCGCAGTGTTGACCGTGGCCTTGGTGTTGATGGTCACAGTGCTAATCACCTCCGTTATTTTATGGAGTGTGGGCATAGGCCCAATCTATCAGCACCACGCGCCTTAAGAGTAAATAATTTGCCAGGCTAGTTTTCTTTTAATACTAGGGGCGGCATAGGGCAATCCAGGCTGTCCGCTATCGCTCTGAGCAGCTCAATCTCTTCCGCCTTGATAATGCCATTGTGGTTTAGAGTGTAAACCAACGCTTTTAGCAGTAAGGGCTTTTCTAAAGGCTTCATTTGACAGGCTATAGCGATCGCTTTGTCCAGATGCTGCAGATCGATATCTTTGCGGCTTGGCAGTGGAGTAACCTCTAGCTGTAAAAACTTTAGCCCCTGCTCGTAGGCGCGTTTTGCCGGTAGGTACTCGCTATTACCCGCATGGGCAATGGCTGCGATCAGGAAACGAGAGGCATCGTTACCAGCGCCTTTCTTGTTGGAAAGGCGCTGCCGATCGGGACTCTCTTCCATGGCGTGCATCAATACTCGATACAGGGCCCACTCCCAGATCTCAATCTTTCCATCGCTGCGCAATAGTTTAATCAGGTTTCTCTTGAATACCTGGTATTGCTGTGGAACCAGTACTTTGAGTGCGGGTACGCAGAGATCTAAAAGCGGCAGGCGCGCATTGTCGGGCAGGGCTTTTAGTTGTGGAGCTAACTTGTGCATTTCTCTTACTACCGCGGGATGGGCGATTTTCTTCAATAGCACCATCTGGGTCTCGCGCTCGCTCTCCCCACTGTGCAGCAGCAGATGATAAATCAGAGCACGAGCGATGAAGGGGTCGTGAGCAGCCTGCAGGATAGCGGAGGGGATAGATTCCAGTAGCTGACGGCCGTATTGCACTTGTTGTGCACTGGGGCAGGCAATACTGTTGTCCACCGCTTCCAGGGCGACCTGGAAGGGGGCTGAGTCGACGAAATGGATAGTTGATCCGGAATTTGTTTCTCTAGTTTGTGTTTTTGCAGTGGAGCTTCGCTCATTGAGGTAGAGGCCATTCCAGCTCGGTTCTAGCCGCGCTATGCGTTTGCTCAGGGGAGGGTGGCTGGCGAACAGGTTGAAAAAAGAGCGCTTTAGGCCGCTGCTAAAAAACATATGACTGAACTCAGCCGCTCTGCCACTACTGAGGTTTGAGCCAGTGCTGCAGCCGCCAATTTTCTTGAGGGCGTTGGCAATACCTGCGTTGTTGCGGGTGAACTGGACCGCAGAGGCGTCTGCAAGATATTCCCGTTGCCGACTCACAGCGGATTTGATTAGGTTGCCGAGTAATGTGCCTGCATAGCCCAACACCATCAGAGCTAGGCCCAAAGCAAACAGGGGTATACGACCGCGGTTATCTCTACTGTTGGGGTAGACGCCGCGCACCAGCCAGTGGCCCAGCAGGCCGATAATCAATATGC
Source organism: Microbulbifer mixtoriginis (SeqCode) (assembly GCF_052466865.1). Lineage (NCBI taxonomy): Bacteria > Pseudomonadati > Pseudomonadota > Gammaproteobacteria > Cellvibrionales > Microbulbiferaceae > Microbulbifer > Microbulbifer mixtoriginis (SeqCode). The sequence goes on along the minus strand of NZ_CP174293.1, from coordinate 3,974,205 downwards.
CGTTCAGTAGGCCGACGATACGGATATTCAGACGTGTGTCGCCATTGAGGATATGGCTGAACTCATGCGCCACCACGCCCTGCAGCTCGTCTCGGTTGAGATTTTCAATGCAGCCGCGTGTAAGACCGATCACCGCATCGCAAGGCTTGTAGCCGGCGGCGAATGCATTGATGGCTTGATCTTCAATCAGGTACACATCTGGCACCGGGGTACCGGAGGCGATGGCCATCTCCTCTACCACATTCAGGGCGCGCTGTTCGGCAGGGCCCTGAGAGGCGATATTGAGTTTGCGCCCGCCCAGCGACTCAGCTACCACTTTACCGCCGGCGGCCAGCTGCTGCAGTTTGTACAGGCTGCCCAGGGCCACGATAGCCACAATGGTAAGTGCTATGTAGCCCACTGTCTGCCAGCCGAGCAGCTGCTCGATCGCTAGTGGGGAAAAAGCCTGGCCGCGGGAATACGAAACCGCAGCGGCAGCCACCAAGGTGGTCAATCCAACCAGCAGAATTAACGCCAACGTAAAGAGTCCGACTAACAAGCCGCTGTTGCGCCTGGCCTTATCCTGGTACTCGAAGAAGTTCATCGCTTAAAACTCGATTCGTGGTGCTACCTGGATGGCTTCGCTGTCGGCAAACTCCAGTAAGCGGCCGTCGGCGCGGTGACCAAAGAATCCCGCCAGTAGAACGGGGGGAAAGCTCTGTTTGTAAATGTTGTAATTGGTGACTGCGTCGTTAAAGGCTTGGCGGGCAAAGGCAACCTTATTTTCGGTGCTGCTCAGCTCCTCGTTGAGCTGCATCATATTCTGGTTGGCCTTGAGATCTGGATAGGCCTCCATAACAGCATTGAAGCGGCCCAGAGCGCTGTTTAGGGCACTTTCAGCACGGCCGAGGTTGTCGATCGCGCTGGCGTTGGAAGGGCTGGCTGCCGCGGCCTTCAGGTCGCTAATGGCGGTGTTGCGTGCACTGACCACCGCTTCAAGGGTATCCCTCTCATGCTGTAAGTAGCCCCTGGCGGTTTCCACCAGGTTGGGGATCAGATCGTGGCGGCGCTTAAGCTGCACCTCAATCTGAGCGAAGGCATTCTCGTTGCGATTTTTTAGGGATACCAGCCGGTTGAAGATGCCGATCCCGTAGAACAACAGTGCGGCCAAAACAACCAGAACGACGATGCTTGAAATCTCCATAATCCCCTCGCCACTTTTTCTTGTGATTGGCGTCGATAGTAACATGCCCCCGTGGCGATCGAGACGTATTGCCCCGGGGTTCTGGCGGAGCGGGGTATGGCTTCGGCTATAATGCCGCGACATTAAAAACAATTGCCGCCACGACAGGGATGGCGGCGCTGAACTGGGAGCAGACAGAATGAGCGATGTAACCTCAGATCCAGTAGTGATCGTTGGAATGGCACGCACCCCAATGGGTGCTATGCAGGGGAGCCTGTCGGCGTTGAGCGCGCCGCAGCTGGGCGCCGCGGCCATTCGCGCGGCGCTGGAAGACGCCGGCGTGTCTCCTGCCGATGTCGATGAAGTACTGATGGGCTGTGTGCTTCCGGCCGGAGTCGGGCAGGCGCCTGCCCGCCAGGCTTCCCTGGCTGCGGGTATTCCCGAAGGCACGCCTACTACCACAGTTAATAAGGTCTGCGGCTCCGGTATGAAGACCGTGATGATGGCCCGCGACGCACTACTCTTGGGTGAAGGCAAAGTCATCGTTGCCGGCGGTATGGAGAGCATGAGTAATGCCCCATACCTGCTGGCCAAAGCTCGCTCCGGCATGCGCTTGGGACACGGCGAGGTCAAGGATTCAATGTTTCTTGACGGCCTGGAAAACGCGGCAGATGGCAAGTTGATGGGCACCTTTGCCGAGAGTACGGCCGAAAAATACGGTTTTACCCGTGAGGAGCAGGATGCTTTCGCACTGGAATCCCTGGCTCGGGCCCAGGCAGCCATCGAAAGTGGCAGTTTCGCTCGTGAGATCGCCCCAGTGACCATCGCTTCTCGTAAGGGCGAGGTAAAGGTTGATACGGATGAGGCCCCCGGCAATGCCCGCCCAGATAAGATTCCCCAGCTGAAGCCGGCCTTCCGCAAGGATGGTACTGTCACCGCGGCCAACTCCAGCTCTATTTCTGACGGCGCCGCCGCCCTGGTGCTGATGCGCAAGAGTGAAGCGGAGAAGCGCGGTCTCAAAGTGTTGGCAGTGATCAAGGCACAGGCTCAGTTTGCCCGCGAACCCGAGTGGTTCACCATCGCTCCGGTGGGCGCCATGCACAAGCTGCTGGAAAACTCTGGTTGGTCCGTCAGCGATGTAGACCTGTTTGAAATCAATGAGGCCTTTGCTGTGGTGACCATGTCGGCCATGCGCGAGCTGGATCTGCCCTGGGAGAAGGTCAATGTGAATGGTGGCGCCTGCGCATTGGGGCATCCTTTGGGCGCGAGCGGTGCCCGCATCCTGACCACCCTGCTGGCGGCGATGGAAAAGCGCGATGTGAAAAAAGGGGTGGCGAGCCTCTGTATCGGCGGTGGTGAGGCCACAGCAGTAGCGATTGAGCGGGTATAGGTCCCGCGCGATAGTTAGAAATAAAAAACGGAGGCTTTTGCCTCCGTTTTTTTGCGCTTGTTCTTTTTGACCGATATCACCAGGCTCTTATTAAGGCCTAGCTACAGTAGCGCGCAGTGGATGTGTTGTTAGTTGATATATTCCACCGCTTTCACCACTTTCTGAACCCCGCCAATCGAGCGGGTGAGGTCAGCAGCGCGCTCGGCCTCGGCTGGGGTGAGCAGTCCCATCAGGTAAACGACTCCGTTTTCCGTCACGACTTTAATGCGCGCACCATCAATTTCTTTGTGAGCGAGTAAGTTGGTTTTTACTTTGGTGGTCAGCCAGGTATCGCTGGTAGAGGCTAGAAAAGTAACTTTACCGCGAACCTGAGTTTCATTGTAAACCTGGCGAACATTTTGTACTTGGCTGGCAGTGCGCCCGGCGAGTAGGCGCAGTTCCTGATCGGGCACCTGTCCAGTGAGTAGCACGACTCCGTTAAAGGAGGTTACATCGATATTTGAGGTCTTCAGATCCGGATGTGCCTTATTGATATTGACCGTCACTATCGTTTCGATTCTCTCGTCATCGATATAGGTGCCCAGTGAGCGTTTGCCGGGATCTTGTTGAATGGGGCCATCGTGGGTAGCCTCCATAACGGTGCTGCAGCCACCGAGTAATGCGGTTGCGGCAAGGGCAGAGAGAAGGCGTTTTCCCAAGGAAAGTTGGTTTTTTTTCATGGTTCAGTCCTCGTAGCCACCAAAAAGGCTGCTGTCGATTAGATCACACAGGCAAAAAATAGTCAGAAGGTGCACCTGGTGTACCTCTGCTGCGACATCAGAAGGCACTCGCAGTTCAATATCGTGTGTGTCTAGCAGGGCTGCACAATCGCCACCGTCGCCACCGGTCAGCGCCAGTATGCCCATATCGCGATCCCGTGCAGCGCGCATGGCTTGAACGAGATTTGAGTCGCGACCATCACTGCTGATAATTACCAAAAGGTCGCCGGGTTGTCCCAGTGCGCGCACTGGGTGCGCAAAGGTATCGGCGCTGCCGTGATTTTGCGCAACGGTGCCCATGGAGACGCCGTCACTGTTAAGGGCCATGGCGGGCAGGCCTGGGCGCTCGCGCTGGAACCCCCCGGTAAGTTGAGAGCAAAAACTCTGTGCCAGGGCGCCGCTGACCCCATTGCCGCAGAGCAGCACCTTGCTCTCTGCCAGCAGTGTGTGCACCACCATCTCACTGGCTTCCGCAATCAGGGGCGCCAGTATCTCACCGGCGTTCATGGTGGCTTCCAGGCTGTGGTGAAAAAGGGTTACGACTCGCTGTTCCATTGTGTCCTTAATACTGGCGAACTGGGGTTCGCCATACTTGGCAAGGTAAATCTCGGTTTTGCCTCAAGCTTCGAAGGCGTTTTTAATCCACTGAATGTTTTGCGCATCGCCCTCTATAGCAAGGACATCGAAGCGGCAGGGACAGTCCAGTTTGTGTTGTTGCAAATAGCCGTGAGCAGTGGCGAGCAGTTTCTGTTGCTTGCGAATATCCACACTGGCTCCGGCCCCGCCGAAACGGTTGTTGCGGCGGAAGCGCACCTCCACAAACACTACAGTATCGCTTTCACGGGCGATAAGGTCTATCTCTCCGTGGCGACTTCGGTAATTTCGTTCGATCAGGGTGAGTCCGGCACGCTGTAAATAGCGTGCCGCGGCGCCCTCCATGTGGGCGCCGATACTGCCTGTGGAGCCTTTAAAAAGTTTCACTATTATCCGCTTGCAGGCTGGGTTGTCGCGCTGGTATCGGGGGTTCTATGGTTGTAATCGGTACCGGTACACCTTTTTCAATTTGAGCCCACATCTGCTCGCGCACTATGCGCCCGTCGGTGCTTAGGCTCAGTGCACCGGTGAGGCCGTGTACTTTTTGCTCTGGGAACTGGCGCAACATTGGCAGACGCGGGTAGAGGCGGAAAGCATCTGCGCCCAGAGCGTAAAGGCGGGCGAATGCTGCCTGCGGGGCTACCTGTTCTTCGATATCCCTTTTGGTTTCACTGTCTTCAAACAGCCAGGGCAGTGCGGTAAAGCGCACGCCATTGATATCTCGATCGCGATTTGGGTTGGCCTGGCCGGCAAAAACATGTGAGGTCGCATAAACCGGCAGGTCTCCAGCATAGAAGTAGGTCAACATGGGGTTGAGCTGTCGCGCCTGCTGCGGCAGGGCGGCAACAAAGACCATGTCGACGTCACCGCGCCGGCGTGGGGTGAACTCCAGTGGCGCCGACAGGCGTCTCTGAAGTGCCTTCTTGCGCGCCTTACTGTCGGGAATGAGTAGGACATCGCTGACCAGGTCAGAAAATTTGCTGTTATTAGTGAAGGTTTCATTGATGCTTACGGAGCCGCCGAGTTGCTGCCACTCCTCCACGAACGTTTCGGCACCACGCTGTCCCCAGCTGCTATTGGTGCTCAAAACCATCGCTTGGCGATGTCCTTGGCGATAGGCGTGACGAGCAATCTGGCGAGCTTCATCCTCAACTGCCAGTCCAAATTGGACCAGGTCGCCAGTAAGTCGGCCCCTGTCGCCATAGTTCAGTGCGAGTGTGGGGACGGGTAGCTTTTCAGTGGCCAGCAAATTAGCGACCTTACTTTTATCGAGAGGGCCGACAACAAACTGCGCCCCCGCGTCTACAGCATTTTGATAAATCTCCTCGAAAGGTTGCTCGCTACCGGTGTCGTACACCAATACCCGAGGCGTTGCTGCACCAGCTTTTAAAGCGGTGTAGTGGGCGGCCATAAAACCATCGCGAATCGCGCGGCCGGCACTGCCCAGTGAGCCACTGATAGGCAGTAATAAGGCAATATTATCTGCCCGCTGCGCAGCTAGGCGTTCCAGTAGTTGCAGTGCCTCGGGTGGGTGGGAATTGGCACTGTGTGCCGGCCAGCGCTCCCGCCAGCGGCTCAGGGCGGTGAGTTGAGAGCTGATATCGGCCTGGGTATCGCGCCCCAGCAGGGCGAGCTGATACCAGCCGCGCATCTGGGTATCGCTGCTACTGTTAGCGCGCTGCTGAAGTTCGCTGGAGGGCAGCTGGGTCAGCAGTTGCCAGAAGCCGTTGTTGTTCTCGGTGATACTTTCATCAGATTGGGCCAGGTAGGAAATCTCGCGGCGCTCAGATATAGCGCTATCCAAGTCTCCCAAAAGCCCCCATAGGTCGGCACGCAGGTTTCGCAACGGCAGGGCGGTATCGCGGGGTAGTTGCCTCCAGACGCTGTCGAGGCGCGTCGAGGTTGCTAGGTCTAAAGCCTCGAAGAAATCGTCATTATCAACCAGTAGATGGCCGTAAACCTGGGCGTAGCTGGCAAACAGAGTGTCGTTGAGCTGCTCGGGAATTATTTGGGTTACTGCGTCTTTGGCCGTCTCTTTGTCGCCCAGCTCGTATAGAATAGCCGCCGCTTGCAGACGCTGTTGGTCCCTAGCGGGTGCCGGCAGGGTATCTGCGCGGCGCAGCAGCCGCAGGGCATCACTGCGGCTGACTTGGTGGTTTGCCGGATAGGAGGGCTGGTAGCCCCCAGGCCGTGAGGCTGGAGTCTGGCAGGCAGCTAAGGCCAGTGTCAGAGCGGCGGCTGCCACGCTGGTGATCACAGTAGAGGTACGCCGGGAAGAGGCGAACATATTCTTCTCCCGCAATATTTATATTTGGAGTGAACAGCTATGGGGCCGGATCAGGCGCTGCTATATATTGTTGCTACGCCCATCGGTAATTTGGCCGATATGGTACCGCGAGCGATTGAAGTTCTACAATGCGCCGATCTGGTTGCGGCAGAGGACACACGTCACAGTCAGAGACTCTTTTCCCATTTCAATATCGATACGCCGCTAATGGCCTATCACGATCATTCCGATGGCAAGCGTACGGGACAGATACTACATCGCCTGGAGCAAGGGCAAACGGTGGCGCTGATCTCCGATGCCGGTACCCCACTAATCTCCGACCCCGGCTATCGTCTGGTGCGCGAGGCGCGAGAAAAGGGTGTTCGCGTGGTGCCTATCCCAGGCGCCTGTGCCTTTGTCGCCGCGCTGAGTGCTGCCGGCTTGCCCAGTGACCGTTTTAGCTTTGAGGGTTTTCTACCCTCCAAATCCGGCCCCCGTGAGCGAGCATTACAGGAGTTGGCATCAGACAGCCGCACTCTGGTTTTCTATGAGGCACCCCATCGGGTCGCAGATACCTTGCAGGCGATGGCAGAGATTTTTGGCGCTGAGCGCGAAGCGGTCATTGCGCGGGAGGTGAGCAAGGCCTTCGAGACATTCCAGTTGATGCCTTTGGGTGAGTTGGTAAATTGGGTGCGTTCCGACAGTAATCAGCAGCGAGGAGAGATTGTATTGTTGGTGCGTGGTGCTGAGCGTCGCCGCGACAATGCGCTGGATGGAGAGGCGCAGCGAGTGATGACTCTGCTACTGGCCGAGTTACCGCCGAAAAAGGCCGCCGCTATTGCTGCGGAGATTACCGGTGTTAATAAGAAGGTCCTGTATAACTGGAGCCTGGAGCAAAAATAAGGCGCTGTCTTTCACGGTTCAGGGAAAATGCCTGTTGCATTCCGGCTGTCGCCTCATTACTCTTCGCCGCGAGCTGGCCGGGCAATCGCTGTCGCCTTGTGCGATGGAGGAAAGTCCGGGCTCCATAGGGTAGAACGCCAGGTAACGCCTGGGGGGCGCGAGCCTACGGAAAGTGCAGCAGAGAGTAGACCGCCGATGGCTTCCCTCGATTTTGGTCTGGGGAAGCACAGGTAAGGGTGAAAGGGTGCGGTAAGAGCGCACCGCGCGGCTGGTAACAGTCCGCGGCACGGTAAACCCCGTTCGGAGCAAGACCAAATAGGCCCTCTATAGGTGTGACCCGCACTGAGGGCGGGTAGGTCGCTTGAGGTGTCTGGTGACAGGCATCCCAGATGAATGGTTGTCCTCGACAGAACCCGGCTTACAGGCCAGCTCACACATATCTAAAGCCCGGCATTCGCCGGGCTTTTTATTTTGTTCCCTCTAGCTTGGCATAGTCTTTGGCGGAGAATGGAACGGATGTGCCCCTGTTTTTGATCGTGGCGCGCTTACTGGTGCTGTGGCGGCTAGTTTAATATGGTTGACTATTTTGTAAGTGGGTGCCCACTCCATTTTGTTACTTTGTGACAGTGATTTATATGTCATTACTCCCATCTTTGCTGTAGACCCCGATTTTACTGGGGTTTATGCGGACTTTGCGGTCGATTTCCTTGACTTTGCGTCGACCAGTTTTATAGTGTCGAGAGTGGGTAAAAGTGGAAATTCGTGGAACTTTGTGGTTTATTCGTCGCCTGTAAGTGGGCATTTACACAGTGTGGCGTAAGTTTAAATTTTTCCCGCTATCGGCCCGCTGGATGAAGGGGCCTTCCGCGACAATCGCCTAGCAGAGCGAGTGAACTCACAAAGTGTATTTAGGCAGCCATGCAATCAATATGGACGCCAAGGGGCGTCTGGCGATACCGGCGAAGGTCCGCGACCGCTTGCTGGAGGAGTGCGCCGGTAGCCTGGTGATCACAGCTCATACAGAGGAGCGTTGCCTGCTGGTCTATCCGGCGCCGCAGTGGCAGCAAATTTTGCCTAAAGTCGAGGCCCTTCCCAGCTTTAATAAGGTGGCGCGCCGGGCCCAGCGATTACTGATTGGTTATGCCTGTGAGCTGCAGGTGGATGGCAATGGCCGCGTTTTGATCCCTCCTACTCTGCGCGAATATGCGGGGCTGGAGAAAAAGCTGATGCTCGTGGGGCAGGGCAAGAAATTAGAACTTTGGAGCGAGGAACGATGGATGTCCTGGCTCGATAATAGTGACGACGAGGAGGGAATGCCCGAGGAAATGGCTTCCCTTTCTTTATAAGGAGTACACCGAGTGTCTCAAGAATTGCATCGCAGTGTGTTGTTGCGCGAGGCCGTGGACGCTCTGGTGACTGACACCGAAGGTTTCTATGTGGATGGGACCTTTGGGCGCGGTGGACACAGCGCTGCGATCCTCGAACAACTGGGCCCCAAGGGGCAATTGTTGGCTGTGGATAAAGACCCCCAGGCGATTGACTATGCGCAGCAGCGTTTTGCTGCTGAGCCGCGCTTTTCAATTTGGCACGGCTCCTTTGCCGATATGGATCTCGCTGTTGGCGAGAGGGCGGGAAGTGTTAACGGAATCCTGTTGGACTTAGGGGTTTCATCTCCCCAGTTGGATCAGGCTGAGCGCGGCTTTAGCTTTATGCAGGACGGGCCGCTGGATATGCGTATGGATACTAGCCGGGGTATCAGCGCAGCGCAGTGGGTGAATACCGAGGCCGAGGATGAGATGGTCCGGGTGTTTAAAGAATATGGCGAGGAGCGTTTCGCGCGGCGAATGGCCGCAGCCATCGTTCGCCGTCGCACTGAAAAGCCCTTCGAGCGAACTTTGGATTTGGCTGAGGTAGTGAAGGCAGCCAATCCAGCTTGGGAAAAGGGTAAGCACCCGGCTACTCGAGTCTTCCAGGCTATTCGCATTCATGTGAATGGTGAGCTGAACGACCTGCAGAGTACGTTGGAGAAGTCTCTGCAGTTGCTCGCGCCGGGAGGCCGGTTGGTGATTATCAGCTTCCATTCGCTGGAAGATCGCATGGTCAAGCGCTTTATCCGCGAAAAAGAGCGCGGACCCAAATTGCCCCGCGGACTTCCGGTAATGGATAGCCAAATCGCGAAGCCCCTGCGTTCAGTGGGCAAAGCGGTCAAGGCTAACACCATTGAGGTGGATGAAAACCTGCGCTCGCGCAGTGCGGTGATGCGGATTGCCGAAAAGCAGGGTGGGTGCTGATTCTGTGCCAATACGGTCGTTTCTTGGCATTGCTGTGCTCTGGGTGGGTGCAATTGCCTCGGCGTTGGCAGTGGTGTATTCGACTCAGCGCAGCAGAGAATTGACCGCAGAGCTAGGCCGCGCACAAAAGACCCGCGATGAATTGCGTTATGAGCAGGAGCGCCTGCTGCTTGAGCGGGGGGCCTGGTCTGCTTATAGCCGTGTGGAGAAAGTGGCCCGGGAAGAATTAAAAATGCGCATGCCGAGCCCTTCAGAGCAGATCTTGGTGCCAGTGGAGTGATTGGCTTGGTCGGAGTGTAGGCGGCTCTTTTAGGTAGTGTACACCGGAAATTGACTTAATAAACATAAGAAAATTTGTTTATCGATGCGCTGTCGGGGTACCGGTTAAATCGCCCCGCTAAGAGGTTTGCCCTCAGGATGACAATATAACGCCAAATTGGAAAATTATGGGCGCAGTAAAGAAAAAGCAAGTTCAACCGGGAATCGCTCGCTGGCGCTTTGTGCTGGTAGCGGTTCTGTTGTGCCTGCTCGCCCTGGCACTGGTGTCTCACTTGGCGCGGTTACAGGTGGTTCCTGCAGCGGAACGGGGATATCGCTTCCTGCAGGATCAGGGGCGCGCGCGCACCATCCGTACCGAGGAGATAGCCGCCTATCGGGGTTCCATTGTCGATCGCAACGGAGAGCTGTTAGCGGTTAGCACCCCGGTGCACAGCCTCTGGGCCAATCCCAAATTATTGCGCGAGAGCAGTCCCGAACAAGTAAAGCAACTGGCTAAGACGCTGAGGTTAAAGGCGGATAAGTTGACCGCGCGCCTGGAAAAATACCGCAATAAGGAATTTATGTATCTGCGTCGCCACCTGACCCCAGAGCAGGCGGAGCGGGTCTTGTCTCTCGATTTGCCCGGTGTCTACAGCAAAAAGGAATACCGCCGCTTCTATCCCGCCGGCGAGGTGGTTGCGCAGCTATTGGGCTTTACCAATATCGACGATCGCGGTCAGGAGGGCATTGAGCTTGCTTACGATAACTGGTTGTCCGGAGAGCCAGGTGCGCAGCAGGTGGTTAAGGACCTGAAAGGTCGCACGGTGCAAGAACTGGCTATTCAGAGAGAGGCTCAACCCGGTCAGGAGTTGCGCCTCTCGATTGATATGCGTCTGCAATACCTCGCCTATCGGGAATTAAAAAGTGCTGTGGCAGAAAATGGTGCCGCTTCCGGTTTTATGGTGATTTTGGATATCCACAGTGGCGATGTCCTCGCTATGGCTAACCAGCCCTCTTTTAACCCCAATAACCGCAAGGGAGTTAGGGCGGCGGCCATGCGCAATCGAGCTCTGATTGATCAGTTTGAGCCGGGCTCTACGGTAAAGCCTTTGACGGTATTGGCGGCGCTGGAGACAGGTCGCTACAAGCCCCATACCCAAATAGATACAAGCCCGGGTTATATCCGCGTGCCCGGTAAAACTTTGGTGGATCCGGTCAACTACGGCAAGTTGGATCTAACCAGCATTATCACCAAGTCGAGTCAGGTGGGTATTACAAAAATTGCCCTGGATTTGGAACCAAATACGCTTCGAGAACTCTTTTACCGCCTGGGTTTGGGGGAGGCGGTTGGCAGTGGTTTTCCTGGTGAGACGCCGGGAATCCTACCTAGCCGCAGCCGCTGGCACCCAATCGAGCGGGCTAATTTTGCCTTCGGCTACGGTTTAACCGTGAATGGGGTGCAATTGGCCCAGGCCTACAGCGTGTTGGCTAACGGTGGGCTTAAACGTCCGGTTTCCCTGATTCTATCTGACGATAAGCCCGATTCTGAGGCGCAGCGGGTAGTCGAAGGGCCGCTCGTTAAGGATGTGAGCGCCATGCTGGAGACCGTAATTGGCAGCCGCGGCACTGGCCGTCAAGCCGCTGTAGAGGGTTACCGAGTGGCGGGCAAGACTGGCACTGTTCACAAGGTTGGTAGTGGTGGTTATGCCGATAATCGCTACCGCTCAGTATTTGCGGGATTTATTCCCGCAGACAAGCCGCGCCTTGCCGCGGTTGTAGTAATAGACGATCCCAGCCAGGCGAAGTACTACGGCGGTGAAGTGGCAGCGCCGGTATTTGGCGCTGTGATGGCTGGGGCTATGCGCCTGCTGCAAGTACCGCCAGAGCTTAAAGAGCCGGCGGAACGGCAGCTGGCCGCGCAGTTAACCGGAAGGGGTTCAAAGTCGTGACTCAGCGCGAACAATCATTTATCTCCCTGCAGGAATTGGTGCCCGGATACGCGAGCATACCCGATGTACCTGTTAGTGGTGTAGCTCTGGATAGCCGCAAGGTGAAAGCTGGCGATGCTTTTATGGCGTTGCGCGGCTCTGTCGTGGATGGGCGGGAATATATTGATGCCGCAATAGAAGCTGGCGCTGCCGTAGTGTTGGCAGATGGGGACAAACTGGAATGTAAAACCCACAAGGATATCCTTGTGGTTACCGTACCCGGGCTTGCTAAGCGGGTGGGGGAAATAGCCGCGCGCTTCCACGATAATCCCAGCGGAAAAATGCATTTGGTGGGAGTGACCGGCACCAATGGTAAAACTACCTGCGCTTATCTCACCTCCCAGTTATTGGCTCGGCATTTTGGCAGCGCTGCCCTGATCGGTACCATTGGCAATGGCATATGGAATCACGGGGTGATTGAGCTGCATGAGACGGGTCTTACAACTCCTGATCCTGTGCGGCTACAGGAGGACTTTGCCGATTTTTGCCGACGCGGAGTAGGTGCTGCGGCGATGGAAGTTTCCTCCCATGCCCTGTCTCAGGGCCGAGTACATGGTCTTATTTTTGATACCGCAATTTTTACCAATCTTTCCCGCGACCACCTGGATTATCACGGCAATATGGCAGCCTACGGGGCTGCCAAAGAAAAATTATTTGGCCTGCCAAAATTAAAGCGCGGCATTATAAACCTGGATGACCCTTTCGGCGCTCAACTGGCGGAGCGTTGCAGATTGCGCGGGTTGCGTGTATTGACCTATGGCCTGCAGGCGGGCGACCTGCATGTGACAGATTTACGCCGTCATGAAAAAGGCTTTTCTGTCCAGCTAAGTTCTCCCTGGGGGAGCGGTGAACTCAATGCATCGCTGATTGGCGATTTCAATATTTATAACGCACTTGCCGTTATCGCTGCTGCTGCTTCGGCGGGTATGCCGTTCGAGGAAATTCTCACGGTTTTTCCCTCTATTCAGGGGGTACCCGGTCGTATGGAGCGAGTTCAAGTCGAAGGTGTCTATGAAGTGGGTGTGTTGGTCGATTACGCCCATACTCCAGATGCGTTGCGAGCGGCGTTGGCCGCTGCACGCCCTTATTGCCGTGGGAAATTGTGGTGTGTATTTGGCTGTGGTGGTGATCGTGATACTGGTAAGCGCGCTTCAATGGGGCGTATAGCTTCGGAAATGGCCGATCGGGCCATTGTTACCAGCGACAATCCCCGCAGTGAAGAGCCGCAAAAAATTATCGACGATATCCTCGAAGGTGCTGCCAGTAATATTGAAGTAGAAATTGATCGGGCCAAGGCTATTGGCCAGGCAGTGGCTGCGGCACAGCCGGGAGATATAGTGCTGATCGCTGGTAAGGGCCATGAGAATTACCAGATTATCGGCAGCGAAAAAATTCATTTTTGCGATCGTGAGCAGGCAGCTTCTGCGTTGCTTCGGCGTATGGGTAAGCCCCTCAAGGTTGAAGGGATGAAGGGGGAAGCCCAGTGATTGGGTCGTTATCTCTTAAGCAACTGCAAGAACGCTTCGGTGGTGAGTTGATCAATGGCCCGGTCGAATTTTCTGAGGTGTGCACAGATACTCGTAAATTAAACCCCCAAGCACTGTTTGTTGCATTGGTTGGTGACAATTTCGATGCTCATGATTTTGTCGGAGAGCTTGATGGTCAGGCACTTGGCTTAGTTGTTGATCGGGAGGTTCGGGGTTGCGGCCTGCCTCAGTGGCGGGTGAAAGATACTACCGTAGCACTCGGACAAATTGGTCTGTTGTGTCGTGAGAAATTCTCTGGTCCAGTAATTGCGATTACTGGTTCCTGTGGCAAGACCACGGTTAAGGAAATGCTATCGGCGATTTTTTCCCAACGCCACACACCTTGTGTGACTGCAGGCAACCTAAACAACCAGTACGGTCTGCCGATAACCCTTTTCGGTCTCAGCGAAGAGCACGATGTACTGATTTTGGAGATGGGGGCGAATGGCCCTGACGATATTGCTTATCTGTGTAGTATCGGCAAGCCACAAGTGAGTGCCGTCAATAATGTTATGCCCGCTCATGTTGAAGGGTTTGGTTCTATTGACGCCATCGCCAAAGCCAAAGGTCAAATTTATACAGGGTTGGATGTCGGTGGAACCGCAATTATTAATGCCGATGATAATTACGCAGACTATTGGCGCGGGCGAATGCCCGAAGGTGTGCGCACTTTAGAGGTGGGGCTTGCCAGCCAATGTGAAATCTTTGCGGAAAATATTGTCCTGAATAACAGTGGCTGTGCCGGATTTGACCTAGTGATTGAAGGGCTTAGCTACCCGTTGCAGCTTCAGCTACTTGGAGAGCACAACGTGCACAACGCTCTAGTAGCGGCAGCCTGTGCTTTTGCCGCGGGGATATCGGCAAAAGAAATTGTTCAGGGGCTATCAAGCCTGAGAGGTGTCAGCGGCCGCTTGCAGGAGCAGCGCGGTATTTGTGGAGCCACAGTTATCGACGATAGCTATAACGCGAATCCGGGCTCTGTAGGTGCGGCTATTGAGCTTTTGGCACAACGACCAGGGAAACGAATCCTGGTGCTTGGGGACATGGCGGAGTTGGGGCCGGATGCTGAGGATATGCATCGCGATGTAGGTGATCTGGCGCGAGAGCGTGGGCTTGATGCGCTGTTTACCCTGGGACCATTAGGCACTGCTGCCAGCTTGGCATTTAGCCATGGGGGCAATGAGCCCCTGCAGAATTATCGGGAGCGGGAGCCGTTGATCGCGGCTCTGACCCATGAATTAGATAACAACACCACTGTTTTGGTGAAGGGTTCTCGTAGTGCCCGTATGGAACTGGTCGCTCAGGCCCTGCTTGGCAACAGCAGAGGGGAGTCGTAATGCTGCTTTGGCTGGCGGAATTATTACAACAACATGTGAGCACCTTTTCGGTGTTCAATTATTTAACTGTCCGCGCAATTCTTGCGGCCCTTACCGCACTGGGGATTTCCCTGATTGTTGGACCACGTATGATCAACTGGCTGAACCATTTACAAGTGGGTCAGGCGATTCGCGACGATGGCCCTGAAACACATTTGAGTAAATCCGGTACGCCCACTATGGGCGGCACCCTGATTCTCGCCTCGATCTTTGCTTCGGCGCTGCTATGGTCGGATCTTGGTAATCGCTATGTGTGGGTCACATTACTGGTGACCTTTGTCTTCGGCGCGGTAGGTTTTGTCGATGACTATAAAAAAGTTGTACACAAGAACCCCCGTGGCCTCATCGCGCGCTGGAAATATTTTTGGCAGTCCATTGCCGGTTTAGGGGCGGCCATATATTTATTTATGAGTGCGACCAGCCCGGCGGAAACCCAGTTCTTTGTGCCTTTCTTTAAAGACGTCGCTATTAATCTTGGGCCCGTCACCTTTATTTTGCTGACCTATTTTGTAGTGGTGGGTTCCAGTAATGCGGTTAATCTGACCGATGGTCTTGATGGCCTGGCAATTATGCCTACGGTGATGGTAGGCGGGGCACTGGGAATTATTGCTTATTTATCTGGACATGCGGAATTTGCCGATTATCTACATATTCCTGCGATTGCTGGTGCGGGGGAACTCGCCGTATTTTGTGCCGCTCTGTGCGGTGCAGGCTTAGGGTTCCTATGGTTTAACACCTATCCGGCGCAGGTGTTTATGGGGGATGTAGGTGCCCTGGCCTTGGGTGCGGCACTGGGCATCATTGCGGTGATCACTCGCCACGAGATTGTGCTGTTTATTATGGGAGGCGTGTTTGTGATGGAAACTGTTTCAGTCATCCTGCAGGTTGCGTCCTTCAAGTTGACGGGTAAGCGTATTTTCCGCATGGCCCCGTTGCACCACCATTTTGAATTGAAAGGTTGGCCCGAACCGAGGGTAATCGTGCGCTTCTGGATTATCACGGTAATTCTGGTTCTGGCTGGACTGGCAACACTGAAACTCCGATAAAAATACAATGAGCCTGATCGCGACTTCCTCGCAGCATAAAGTGGTAATTGGACTGGGCGCTACCGGGCAATCGGTGGTGCGCTACCTGCTGCGTCATGGTCATACCCCGGTGGTGGTGGATAGCCGTGATAACCCTCCAGGGCTTGCGGCTTTTCAGGAGGAGTTTCCTCGGGTCGTGGTGGAAACCGGCCCGCTACGTCCAGACACTTTACTTGCGGCCAGTTTAATTATTGTCAGCCCAGGTGTGCCCTTGGCGGAGCCGGTTTTGCAAAAGGCCGTTGCCGAGGGTATTCCGGTTGTTGGTGATATTGAATTATTTGCCCAGGCTTTACTGCGAAAGCAGTCTAAAGCGAAATTGGCCGCGATTACTGGTTCTAACGGCAAAAGCACGGTCACGACACTACTTGGCAGAATGGCTGAAGCCGCCAACATTTCTGTGCGGGTGGGTGGCAATATTGGCGTACCGGTGCTCGATTTATTGGATGACCCCTTACCGGAGTTGTTTGTACTGGAGCTTTCCAGTTTCCAATTGGAGACAACTTATTCCCTCACTCCAACAGTAGCGACTGTTTTGAATATGAGTGCGGACCATATGGACCGCTATCCCAGTATGTTGGAGTATCACCGGGCGAAGCAACGGATTTATCGCGGTGCAGAAGTATTTGTGGTTAATCGCGATGACCCCCTGAGCCAGGGACCTCTGTCGCGCGAGCGGCGTGAGTGGACTTTCGGCCTTGATCGACCGGACTTAAAACAGTTTGGTGTGTGCTTATCTGGGGAGCGTGAGTGGTTGGCTCAAGGAAGTGAGAAGTTATTGCCGGTCGATGAGCTGGCGATGGTGGGCAAGCATAATATTGCCAATGCTCTGGCTGCATTGGCCATGGGTACTGTAGTGGGGCTGCCTGTGGCGGCAATGCTGTCGGTGCTGCGTAGTTTTCCTGGCTTGGCACATCGCTGTGAGCGCGTGGCGGATTTACATGGCGTAACTTATGTCAACGACTCTAAGGGCACTAATGTAGGTGCAACTCAGGCCGCGCTGGATGGATTGGCGACCTCAACCCGTAAAATAGTTTTAATCGCAGGTGGAGATGGTAAAGGTGCAGACTTTTCCGCATTGAAGAAAAGCGCAGGCTCCCTGCGTGCAGTGGTTTCAATCGGTGTTGATGGCGACAAAATTGCCAGCGTGTTTGCTGGCCAGTGCAGCACACTCAGCGCTGATTCTATGGCGGATGCTGTGAGTAAGGCCCGAACTTTGGCGCATAGCGGAGACTACGTGTTGCTCTCCCCGGCGTGTGCCAGCTTTGATATGTATCGCAATTTTGAAGCGCGTGGTGAAGACTTCCGCAATATTGTAGCGACGCTGTGTGAGTGCTCACGGGAGGGACAATGAGTGAATTGCCCTCCCTAAATAGCAGGCGTGATTTTCTCGATGCTCTTTTACCTTTTAGCGTTTTGGCGCTGGTGAGCATCGGCGTTGTGATGGTGGCTTCAGCGTCGATCGCTTTTGCTACAGATATTTATGCAGACCCTTGGTATTTCCTGAAGCGTCACTTGGTATTCTTGTTAATTGGGGCAATTGCGGCGTTATTGGTAAGCCAGATCCCATTGGCTATTTGGTCGCGCCTATCTTGGCCACTGTTACTGTTTTCCTGTCTGCTTTTAATCGTGGTATTGGTGCCAGGTATTGGTCGAGAGGTAAATGGTAGTCGACGTTGGTTGGTGTTTGCGGGAATTACTATCCAACCTGCAGAAGTGGCGAAGTTTTGCATGCTGGTATTTTTTGCCAGTTTTCTAACCCGGCGCAGCAAGCAATTACACCACTGGAGCAGCTTTATGGTACCGGTGGTTATTCTCACGATGGTTGCTTTTTTACTGTTATTGCAACCGGACTTCGGCTCTGTGGTAGTACTTTCCGGCACAGTGCTGGCGATGGTGTTTTTGGGTGGTGCACGCTTACCCCACACGTTTTTACTCGTGGCGGCAGCGGCTTGCGGTTTGGCCTTGATGGCGCTGATGAGCCCCTATCGTTTGCAGCGCCTGCTAACGTTTCTAGACCCCTGGGGAGACCAGTTTGCCAGTGGCTATCAGTTGACCCAATCGCTCATCGCTTTTGGTCGTGGTGAATGGTTTGGTGTGGGGCTGGGTAATAGCGTGCAAAAACTGTTTTATCTGCCCGAGGCCCATACCGACTTTATTTTTGCCATCCTCGCCGAGGAGTGGGGCATGTTTGGCGGCTTGGTTGTTGTTGGGCTTTTTGTGCTCCTGACCTGTTCGTTATTGCGTTTGGTCCGTGAAGGCCTGGCGCAACAAAAATTTTTTGCGGCTTTACTGGCATTTGGTATGGCAATACAGATTGCTGGCCAGGCTTTTGTGAATATGGGAGTGGCTTCAGGGTTGTTACCGACTAAGGGGCTGACCCTGCCGTTTGTCAGTTCCGGTGGTAGTAGTTTGATTATTTGCTGTGCCCTATTGGGGTTGGCTTTGAGGGTTCGCACTGAATTGCGAGGGCAATTTGGGCAAGCCGGGGATAGTGAGGAAAGTCCTGGTTTGTTTGGGAAGTTGCCAATTTTTGCCCGGCGCCGCACCAGTGCTGGCGTTGGTAGTGGGGAAGTAGTCTGATGTCCCATGAAGAAAAAATTTTCGCCAATAAGAAGTTTTTACTGATGGCCGGAGGTACCGGTGGCCATGTATTTCCAGCACTGGCAGTGGCAAAAGCCTTGCAGGAGCGCGGTGCCAGTGTTGAGTGGCTGGGTACACAGCGCGGTATCGAAGCGCGTTTAATTCCCGAGGCGAATATTCCACTGCACTGTATTCGTGTGGAGGGTGTGCGTGGCAAAGGCAAATTGGCCTTGTTCAAGGCACCTCTGCAGATTTTTCGCGCGGTGGTCCAGGCCCGTGCCGTGGTAAGGGCGGTAGCACCAGATGCGGTGCTCGGGTTCGGTGGCTTTGCCACCGGTCCCGGTGGTGTAGCAGCACGACTCAGTGGAATTCCGCTGATTATTCACGAGCAGAATGCGGTTGCCGGCACCACTAACCGCCTGCTTGCTCGAATCGCGAGTAGGGTATTGGAGGCTTTCCCCAGTGGTTTGCCTGGTGCTAAGCAGGTTGGCAATCCGGTGCGCACTGAGATTGCGAGTTTGCCTGAGCCGCAACAGCGTATCGGAAATGAGGCACCACTGCGCCTGCTGGTGCTCGGTGGCAGTCTCGGCGCTGTGGCAATTAATGAGCTGGTGCCAAAAGCTGTGGCTCTTCTGCCGTTATCCCTACGGCCGAAAGTGGTTCATCAGGCGGGTGAACGTCATGCAGCGTTGGCCCAAGAAGCTTATAAGGCTGCGGGAGTAGAGGCAGAGGTTGTACCTTTTATTGCGAATATGGCCGATGCCTATAGCGTTGCAGATTTGATCATTTGTCGCTCCGGGGCGCTGACTGTGTCGGAAATCGCTGCCGCTGGTGTGGGCGCAATTATGGTGCCTTTTCCCTTTGCGATTGATGATCATCAGACACGCAATGGCGAGTGGTTACAGAATGCCGGTGGCGCTGTGGTAATTCAGCAGAGCGCCATGGATGCACAGAGTCTGTCAGAATTATTGCAGAAGCTTCTCTCAGACCCTCAAGCGTTGCTTGCGATGGCGAAAGCTGCGCGCAGTGTGGCAAAAATTGATGCAACCGAGCAGGTAGTAGGTGCCTGCGCTGAACAGCTGGCTCTTGTCAGATAGCAAATAAAAAATGAGTGGATCAAGGTTAGAAAGTATGGCTTCTGAGCGTGCCAATATGGAAAAAAGTTATGCTGTACCGACGATGCGCCGCATTCGTCGCATCCACTTTATCGGAGTGGGTGGTGCAGGCATGAGCGGCATTGCCGAAGTGCTACAGAATCAGGGTTACGAGGTTTCTGGTTCCGATTTGCGCGAATCAGCTGTAACAGACCGTCTGCAAAAGCTTGGTGTTAGGGTTGAAATTGGACACAGTTCGGAAAATATCCGCGGTGTCGATGTGGTTGTTAACTCTTCGGCCGTGCATGACGACAATCCAGAGTTGGTCGCCGCCCACGAAAACCGAATTCCGGTGGTGCGCCGTGCGGAAATGCTCGGGGAACTGATGCGTTATCGCTATGGTATTGCCGTGGCGGGTACACACGGAAAGACTACAACTACCAGCCTGATAGCCTCGATTTTTGCTGCGGATAAAAAAGATCCGACGTTTGTGATTGGCGGTTTGGTCAATTCGGCAGGTGCCAATGCGGCATTGGGCGAAAGTCGTTATCTAATCGCTGAGGCAGATGAAAGTGATGCATCTTTTATTCACCTGCAACCGATGGTGACGGTGATCACGAATATTGATGCGGACCATATGGAAACCTATGGTGGGGACTTTGAAAAGGTCAAACAGATCTTTATTGATTTTGTCCATAACCTGCCTTTTTATGGTCTTGCTGTGGTCTGTGGCGATGATGCCAATGTGCAGGAAGTAATTCCCAAGTTTTCCCGGCCGGTGCTGACTTATGGGTTTGCTGAGGGCAATGATTTCCGCATTGTCGAGGTTAAACAGGAGCCGTTGCGAAGCCATTTTAAAGTGCAGCGTCCGGCGGGTGATCTGCTTGAGGTCTCGGTAAATACTCCTGGTATTCATAATGTATTGAATGCTACTGCGGCAATTGCTGTCGCTACCGATGAGGGTATCGGTGATGAAGCTATTCAAAAGGGATTACAAGGTTTCCAAGGAGTCGGTCGTCGCTTCCAAATTTATGGAGATTTCTCTATTAGTGACGACAGTAACGCAGAAAAAGTGATGCTGGTGGACGATTATGGCCACCACCCAAGGGAAGTGGCAGCAACTATCAGGACTGTACGTGACGGCTGGTCCGATCGGCGCTTAGTGATGGTTTACCAACCGCATCGCTATACCCGAACCCGAGATCTGTTTGAGGATTTTGTTCAGGTGCTGTCCGAGGTGGACAAACTAATTTTGCTGGATGTTTACAGTGCTGGGGAGGCACCGATAGCCGGCGCGGATGGGCGGACTTTGGCTCGTAGCCTGCGCAATCGAGGCCAGGTCGATCCCATTTTTGTCGAAACCGTTGATCAGGTTCCCCCGATCCTGGCTGATCTACTGGAACCCGGCGATGTGGTTCTGACTCAGGGCGCGGGTAATGTTGGGGCTCTTTCACAGAGGTTGGCGGAATGGCGCCTGGGTGAGAAAGACCTCGAGGCTTGAGTGGTAGTGAGGTCTGCACAAAAAAAAAATACAGGGACTCCCCGGGCCTCGGTTCGTGGTGCCAGCCCTCTCAAAGAGAGAGAGAAGCGGGGATTCCACTGGCGCCCCTGGTTATTTACCAGTGTCTTAATGTTCTTGCTTGGTGGGCTGCTTAGTGGGGGCTACTGGTTGTGGCAGCACCTACCGGCGATTCAGATCAGTCGAGTTGATGCACTGGAGCAAGTTGAGGTTCGCGGAACCTTTAATGCTGTAACTGAAGAGCAGATTAAAGAAATTTTACTGCCGTATTTGCAAGCGGGTTTTTTTTCTGTTGATATCCGCGCGATGCGCGCAGCATTGCTAGAGAAACCGTGGATTACCAAGGTTTCCATAAGTCGCCGCTGGCCCAAAGGCGTTGTTGTTGAAGTCAGCGAGGCGCAGCCACTTGCCATCTGGGGCCGTGATCGTTTGTTGGTTGCCAGTGGTGCACTGCTGCCACGGCCGAAACAAATGCAGGTGGGTACACTACCCGAGCTCGCCGGGGATGAAGAATTGGTTGGGCAAATTATGTCCCAATACCAAGCGCTTGCGGGGCTTTTGACTACGCGGGATATGGAAGTGAAGCGCTTGTCATTTGATGACCTTAGTGGCTGGCGTCTGGAGTTGATGTCGGGAATTGAATTAAAACTCGGTCATGAGGCACTGCTGGAGCGTGTTAACCGCTTTCTCACTTTGAGTCGCGGGTTACTTGCTCCTTATTTACAAAAAGTAGCCGAGGTAGATACTCGTTACGGTAACGCGGTAGCGGTTCAGTGGAAGAACGAGCAAGAGTAAACAGGGACGCGGCAGTAGCCGCTGTGGAAAGATAAAGTTTAAAAGCGAAGGCGCTGATCCGGTTGATAATGAAAGGAAAGCCGGGGTATGGCCTAGCGAGGTTGGCACAAAAATGACACAAGTATCCGATCAGCGCATGATTGTTGGGCTGGATATCGGCACCTCCAAGGTGGTTGCCATCGTTGGTGAGGTATCTGCTAACGGGGAGCTTAATATTGTTGGTATTGGCTCCCATCGCTCCACCGGGATGAAAAAAGGTGTGGTGGTAAATATTGAATCCACCGTGCAATCTATTCAGCGTGCGGTGGAGGAAGCAGAATTAATGGCGGGGTGTGAAATTCACTCTGTGTATGCCGGTATCGCGGGCAGCCATATTCGCAGTCTCAATTCTCACGGCATTGTGGCTATTAAAGATCGTGAAGTAACCCAACAGGATTTGGATCGGGTAATTGATGCAGCTCGTGCAGTTGCTATACCCGCGGATCAGAAAATTTTACATACGCTGCCGCAAGAATACCTGATCGACAACCAGGAGGGGGTAAAAGAGCCTCTGGGTATGTCTGGTGTGCGCCTCGAAGCAAAGGTGCATTTAGTCAGTGGTGCCGTCAATGCGGCACAAAATATTGAGAAGTGTATCCGCCGCTGTGGTCTTGAAGTGGAGGATGTCATTCTCGAACAGCTGGCTTCCAGTTACGCGGTACTGACTGAAGATGAGAAAGAACTCGGAGTATGTATGGTGGATATCGGTGGGGGCACCACCGATATTGCTGTTTTTACCGGTGGCTCAATTCGCCATACTGGAGTGATTCCCATCGCTGGGGATCAGGTGACTAACGATATCGCGATGGCATTGCGTACCCCGACACCGCACGCCGAAGATTTAAAAATAAAATATGCCTGTGCTCTGGCAAAACTTGCGCGGGAAGGTGAAACCATAAAAGTACCGAGTGTCGGAGATCGGGAACCCCGGGATTTGTCCCGTCAGGCCCTGGCTGAAGTAGTAGAGCCGCGCTATGACGAGCTGTTTACTCTGGTGCAGGCGGAATTGCGCCGCAGTGGATTTGAAGACCTGTGCGCAGCAGGAGTGGTTTTAACGGGAGGCTCTTCAAAAATGGAGGGTGCGGTAGAGCTGGCTGAGGAAATTTTCCATATGCCGGTACGTCTCGCAGTGCCTCAAGGAATTTCTGGATTGAGCGATATTGTGAGCAATCCAATTTACTCCACCGGAGTTGGATTATTGATGTACGCAATGCAGCAGGAAGAGGCTGCAGAGGGAAGAACTCAGCCCGTGCGTAACGATAATCAGTGGTGGGACAAAGTAAAGCACTGGTTTCGTGGAAATTTGTAATAGCATGCAACCAGAATTAGCCGTCCCATAAGGGATTTTTTTTAGGCGTGGCTGTAAAATTCGACATGAGCAAGAAAGGGGAACAGCGATGTTCGAGCTAGTTGATAGCGTACAGGATAAACCTGTCATCAAGGTAATAGGAGTCGGCGGCGGCGGTGGCAATGCTGTTAAGCATATGATTGCCAGCGACGTGGAGGGCGTAGACTTTATCTGCGCGAACACTGACGCTCAGGCGCTGAAAGATATTGAAGCGCAAACTATCCTACAGCTTGGTAATACGATTACCCGTGGACTAGGTGCTGGGGCCAATCCCGATATCGGTCGTCAGTCCGCTCTGGAAGACCGCGATCGCATCGCTGAAGTCTTGGGCGGTGCTGATATGGTGTTTATTACCGCTGGCATGGGGGGCGGCACTGGTACCGGTGGAGCGCCGATTGTAGCCGAGATTGCCAAAGAGCTCGGCATTCTCACCGTGGCTGTTGTTACTCGCCCGTTCAAAATTGAAGGCCGCAAGCGCACTGTCGTAGCCGAAGAGGGTATTCTCGAACTGCGCGACAAAGTGGACTCCCTGATTACTATCCCTAACGATCGCCTGCTGGAAGTATTGGGTAGCAAAATCACCATGAAGTCTGCCTATAAAGAGGCTGACAACGTGTTACTCGGAGCGGTTCAAGGTATTGCCGATCTGATGATCCGCCCCGGCATTATGAATGTGGACTTCGCCGATGTACGCACGGTGATGTCTGAAATGGGTATGGCGATGATGGGCTCCGGCTCTGCCATTGGCGAGAATCGCGCTCGTGAAGCGGCGGAGAAGGCTGTACGCAGTCCTCTGTTGGATAACGTTAACCTTGCTGGTGCACGCGGTATTTTGGTCAACATCATTACCGGCAGTGAAGAAGCTGGCTGTCAGGAGTTGACCCTGGGTGAATACTCTGAAGTGGGTGAGATCGTGCAGGAGATCGCCTCTGATGAGGCCACAGTGGTTATTGGTACGGCAGTGGATGATAAGCTGGGTGATGAAATGCGGGTGACTGTAGTAGCCGCTGGCCTGGGTGAGGGAACTCCTGCGGCTCGCCCGGCTAAAGTGGTAGATAACACACGTCGTCCAGAAGTGCGTGAATCCCGCGATGTTCGCGAGACTCGAGACATGCGTGAGAGCCGGGATATGCGCGATATGCGTGAAAGCCACGGTGCCGCAGGGCTAGTCTCTCGTGAGAGCGCGGCCGACACCCGTCCTAGGGTGGATGTAGAGCGTCCCAAGCGCCCCGCTCCGTCGCTCAGTTCTGCTGATGCCGATATGGAATATTTGGATATTCCGGCCTTCCTGCGCCGCCAGGCAGACTGAGAGTAGCCGCCGCAGAGGCAGTACACTGCTCATGTCCACCCAGCTTATTGTTGGGTGTCGCCTCTGCGGGGCGGCTTATCGCAGAATTTTGTATTTGATATCACTTTTGGTATTGCTAAATCAGAAGTTTGCCCAGTTCCATAAGACCTGATATCAGAGTTACTCTGCTATGCGTGGTAAGGAAATAGGCAAGTAAGAGTTTAATTAACAATTTTTTACAGTGATCCCGGCGCTCATGGTCTTAAAATGCTGTCTCAGCGACTGAGATGTGGCGCTCCAATCTTTATTTAAACTATCCTTAGAAGGACGGTGGCGGTGTGTTAAGTTGACCACACGCCCACAATTGGTATTGGCGTCGCAATTGTGCTAATATCGGCGGCTTGCTGCGCGTTTTGCGTAGACCACCGACTGGGAAAAGATAGTTTCATGATCAAACAGCGCACGCTTAAAAATGCTATTCGCGCCACTGGCGTAGGTCTGCACACTGGCAAAAAGGTCATCCTGACCTTGAAGCCGGCTCCCGTAGACACCGGCATCGTGTTCCGTCGAACGGACTTGGACCCGGTGGTCGAAATTGAAGCCCGCGCAGAGAATGTGGGCGATACGCTACTTTCCACTACCCTGGTCAAGGGCGATGTTCGCATCGCTACCGTGGAGCATTTACTCTCGGCGATGGCGGGCCTGGGTATCGACAATGCGATTGTCGAACTGTCCGCCCAGGAAGTACCAATTATGGACGGCAGTGCCGGTCCTTTTGTGTTCCTGATCCAGTCCGCTGGTATTCAGGAGCAATCTGCGCCGAAGAAATTCCTGCGTATTAAGAAGCCGATTACCGTGGAAGAGGGCGATAAAGTAGCCAGCTTCCTGCCTTTCAATGGTTTCAAGGTCTCCTTTACCATCGACTTTGACCACCCGGTATTCCAGGGGCGTAACCTAACCTCTTCCGTAGACTTCTCCAGTACTTCTTTTGTGAAAGAGGTGAGTCGTGCGCGTACATTCGGATTTATGCACGAAATTGAGTACCTGCGCTCTAAGGGTTTGGTTCAGGGTGGTTCTGTGGATAACGCCATCGTGATTGACCAGTATCGCATTCTGAATGAAGGTGGATTGCGTTACGAAGACGAATTTGTGAAACATAAAATTCTCGATGCCATTGGCGACCTTTATCTTCTGGGTACCAGTCTGATCGGTGAGTTTAAAGCCTTTAAATCCGGCCACTCCTTGAACAATAAGTCTCTGCGTCATTTGATGACTCAAAAGGACGCATGGGAGATGGTGACATTCGAGGGAGAGCAAGAAGCTCCAATCTCCTACGTTAAGCCAATACTGGCAGTTTAAACTCTCAATAAAAAAGCCGGCATTATATTGCCGGCTTTTTTACGTGACAGATTCGCCAGAGAGGGTTGGGGTAATTCTGGTAACCTTGTTTCCCTTTGGGTATTTGGATGACCGGTCTTTTAGTGTGAGGTATTGCACTGGAGCCTCGTCTCACTTACAGAGACAGCAAAATTACAAGATATCGGACTTCTCCTGCTTGTTATGAAAGTAATTCTGGTCAATGAGCGCGGTGCAACCCGCAGCTTCAACTTTGGTGGGCTGAGCAAGGCGCTATTGAGCTTGTGCCTCTTGGGCCTCCCGGTTGGTGCCTTCTTCCTGGGTGCCAATCTTCCCGTGACCAAAACTGATTTATTTGATGCGCGTACAGCCAAGGCTTGGGAGCGCGCTTTACGTAAGCAGCAGCAGGAAATTGAGGAGGCCGATCGCGAGGCTCACGAGCAACTTGCTGCGCTCACGGTAAAACTGGCTGAATTGCAGGCGCGTCTTACCCGATTGGATGCTGTGGGTGAGCGCCTAACCGCAGCGGCCAATCTCGATCAGGGCGAGTTTGAATTTAGCGCTGTGCCTGCAGTGGGTGGTCCGGAAGATCCTGGCATCGCCGGAGCTTCAGATTTACCCTATCAACCCCCCGAGTTTCTCGAAGTGATTGGTGACTTGTCTCACAAAGTAGATGATCGCCAAATGCAGCTCAATACGCTCGAGTCCCTGATGGCAAACCTGCAGCTTGAGGATGAGCAATTTATTGCTGGGCGCCCGATCACCAAAGGCTGGATGTCCTCGCGTTATGGTTATCGCACCGACCCTTTCACAGGGCGCCGCACTTGGCATAAAGGTGTGGACTTTGCTGGTAAGATGGGGTCAGACGTAGTATCTGTAGCCGCCGGTGTTGTTACCTGGGCTGATGAGCGTCACGGCTACGGACATATGGTGGAAATCAATCATGGTAATGGTTATTCCACCCGCTACGGCCATAACAGTGAGCTCAATGTTGGGCTCGGTGATGTAGTTAAGAAAGGGCAGGTGATTGCCCAAATGGGGTCCAGTGGGCGCTCCACTGGTCCCCATGTACACTTTGAGATCTTTAAGAACAATCGCACGGTCGACCCGGCCAGCTATATCCGCCGTACAGGCAGATAACAACTATCCTTCCTTTACGCGTAATTGCTGGCAGCTTGGCATAAGAGTTGCCAGCGCTTACGCCTTCCTGTTTACTTGCACCCCTCGCATAAAGGAGTATCGGTGCAATATCTGCCCAGCATTAGCGCCGATAGCGCACATAAGATAAGTGGTTTCTAGATAATGATTGGCAAACTGATTAAATCGGTCTTTGGTACAAAAAATGACCGCGAGCTGAAGCGCATGCGACGCGTCGTGGAAAAAGTCAACGCGCTGGAAGAGGATTTCCAGAAGCTGGATGATGCAGCTCTTCGTGCCAAAACAGAAGAGTTTAAAAAGCGTATTGCAGATGGGGAAACTCTAGACCAGCTGCTGCCGGAAGCTTTCGCTGCAGTGCGTGAAGCGGGTCGGCGCACAATGGGCATGCGTCACTTCGATGTACAGCTAATCGGCGGTATGACGCTACATGAAGGTCGTATCGCGGAAATGCGTACCGGTGAAGGTAAGACTCTGGTAGCGACCTTACCGGCTTATTTGAACGCGCTCGAAGGCAAGGGCGTACATATTGTTACGGTCAACGACTACTTGGCATCCCGCGACGCCAATTGGATGCGCCCAGTCTATGAATTTCTCGGTCTGACTGTTGGAGTGATTGTCTCCCAGCAGCACCCGGACGAGAAAAAGGCCGCCTATCAGGCCGATATTACTTACGGCACCAACAACGAATTTGGCTTCGATTATCTGCGTGACAATATGGTGTTACGCAAGGAAGATCGTACCCAGCGCCCACAAAACTTTGCCATCGTGGATGAGGTGGACTCAATCCTTATCGATGAGGCACGTACCCCGTTGATTATTTCTGGTGCGGCGGAAGATTCCTCTCACCTTTACTTGGCCATGAATAAGCTGATTCCACAGCTGGAGCGTGCCGAAGAAGGTGGTGAGGGACACTACACCGTAGATGAGAAGACCCGCCAGGTAGAGCTGACCGAGCAGGGGCATCAGTTGGTGGAAGAGCTGCTGTCTCGCAGCGGCTTGATGAAAGAAGATCAATCTCTCTACGCCCCTGGTAACCTGGGCCTGCTGCACCATGTGCATGCCGCATTGCGTGCCCAGGTACTGTTTAACCGGGACGTGGACTATATCGTGCAAAACGGTCAGGTTGTCCTGATCGATGAGCACACCGGCCGTACTATGCCGGGCCGTCGTCTCTCCGAGGGTTTGCATCAGGCGCTGGAAGCCAAGGAGAATGTTCAGATCCAGTCTGAAAGTCAGACGCTAGCCTCCACTACCTTCCAGAATTTATTCCGTTTCTATCCAAAGCTCTCTGGTATGACAGGTACCGCAGACACTGAAGCGTTTGAATTCCAGCAGATTTATGGTCTGGATGTGGTAGTAATCCCCACTAATAAGAATATTCAGCGGGATGACCTCAACGACCTGGTCTACCTGAGCAAAGAAGAAAAAATGGACGCCATTATCGAGGATATTAAGTTCTGCCGTGATAAGCAGGCACCGATCCTCGTAGGTACCGCCTCTATCGAGACTTCTGAAGAGATGTCGCGCATGTTGCAAAAGGCGGGCATCAAGCATCAGGTACTAAATGCCAAATACCATGAACGTGAAGCACAAATAATTGCTCAGGCTGGCCGTCCCGGTACTGTCACCATTGCAACCAATATGGCCGGTCGCGGTACTGATATCGTGCTGGGTGGTAACTGGGAGGCTGAGGCCGAGGCGCTCACTCAGGAGAAAGGTAGTGATTTGAGTGAGGCCGAAGTGGCCAAGGTGAAGGAGCAGTGGAAGAAGCGCCACGAACAGGTGATCGAGGCGGGTGGTTTACATATTATCGGCACCGAGCGTCACGAGTCGCGCCGTATCGACAACCAGCTGCGCGGCCGTGCCGGGCGTCAGGGTGACCCCGGTGTAACCCGTTTCTACTTGTCTCTGGAAGATAATCTGATGCGTATCTTCGCCTCCGATAGGGTGAAGAACTTTATGCAGATGCTGGGAATGGAGCGCGGTGAGGCTATTGAGCACCGCATGGTCTCCAATGCGATTGAAAAAGCCCAGCGTCGCGTTGAAGGGCGCAACTTCGATATTCGCAAGCAGCTGCTGGAATATGATGATGTGGCCAATGATCAGCGCCAGGTGATTTACAGCCAGCGCAATGAGCTGCTGGAAGCCGGTCAGATCAGCGATACCATCAACGCTATTCGCGAAGATGTTGTGAATGAAATTATCTCCGCTTCTGTACCACCACAGAGTGTTGAGGAGCAGTGGGATATCCCGGCACTGGAGCAGCAGTTGGCCGGTGAACTGGGCATTGAGCTGCCTATTCAGAAATGGTTGGATGAAGACCGCAATCTGCACGAGGAGACGCTGCGCGAGAAGGTTGTTGCCGAAGCTCAAGCCGCTTACGCCACCAAGGTGGAGCGCATTAGTGAATCTTCTGGCGATGCCAATCTGATGCCGACAGTGGAGCGTCAGATCATGCTGCAAGTGCTGGATCAGCTATGGAAGGAACACCTCTCCAGCATGGACCACCTGCGAGCGGGTATTGGTTTGCGTGCTTACGCCAACAAGAACCCTAAGCAGGAGTTCAAACGCGAGTCTTTCCACCTTTTCCAGAGTATGCTGGAAAACCTCAAGCACGAGGTGGTACGTATCCTGGCCCATGTGGAACCTATGACCCGCGAGCAAATGGACGAGTTGGAGCAGCGCCGCCTGGAAGAGCAGCGTAAGCAGCAGCTGGAGCTCCAGCATGCCGAGGCCTCCGCAATTCCTGAAAGTCAGCCGCAGCAGCAGGCGGCACCTGTGCCAGAGCGCCGTGGACCCAAGGTTGGCCGTAATGACCCATGTCCCTGCGGTTCTGGCAAGAAATACAAGCAGTGCCACGGTAAGTTGGCTTCCTCTACCCAGAGCTAAGGCCTTCAGACTGTAGTGTTTAAGTTAGAAAATACCCCGCTATATGCGGGGTATTTTTTTGACTGACAAGAAAATA
Organism: Microbulbifer mixtoriginis (SeqCode); assembly: GCF_052466865.1. NCBI lineage: Bacteria > Pseudomonadati > Pseudomonadota > Gammaproteobacteria > Cellvibrionales > Microbulbiferaceae > Microbulbifer > Microbulbifer mixtoriginis (SeqCode). The sequence continues at coordinate 3,944,466 of NZ_CP174293.1, read as the reverse complement.
TTCTGCGGAATTTATATTTTTATCCGCATCAAGTGCGGATAATTGTTGATTCGAAAGAGGTAGGATCTAATAATGGCGCTTTTCTACCTACAGCTAGCTTTAACTAACTAGAGCCGAAGCCGGTGCTAGAGTCGATCAGATATGCCTGAATCATTACTTCCTCCCGTAAAAGGGGTTCGCCTTGCCAGTGTTCCAGCCAAGATCAAAGATTGGTCCCGTGATGACCTGTTGTTAATAGAGGTCGCCGAGGGTGCATCGGTCTCGGCCACCTTCACCCAGAACAGCTTCTGTGCGGCGCCGGTACTGGTAGCCAAGGAGCATATCGCACAGGGCAATATCCGCGCCTTGCTGGTTAATGCGGGTAACGCCAATGCGGCCACGGGTGCGCGTGGTCTAAGCGACGCCAGGGTCTGCTGTTCAGCAGTAGCTGCAGCGATGAATGTTCGAGCAGAGCAGGTATTGCCATTCAGCACTGGGGTGATTGGTGAGCACCTGCCTTTGCAGCGTTTATTGGATGCTATCCCCAGCGCTGCTGCCGAACTAATCGAAAGCGGATGGGGGCGGGCAGCAAAAGCCATTATGACTACGGATACTCGCCCGAAAACTGCCAAGCGTCTCCTGAATATTGGCGGTGAAGAAATTACGGTCGTGGGGATCGCCAAAGGATCCGGCATGATTCAGCCAAATATGGCGACCATGTTGGCCTATGTCGCCACTGATGCCAGCATCGCCCAGCCTTTACTGGATCAAATGGTGAAGGAGGCCGTAAATGCCTCCTTTAATCGCGTTAGTGTAGATGGCGATACCTCTACCAATGATGCCTGTGTGCTCATTGCCAGTGGAGTAAAAGGTAAGCCTATCCATTCCCCTGCTGATGAAGGTTATAGCGCATTGATGGAAGCTATTACCGAGGTGCATATCGAGCTGGCCCAGGATGTGGTTCGGGATGGTGAGGGGGCCAACAAATTTGTCACGATTCAGGTGGAAGGTGCGGAGAGTAGTGAAGAAGCTCTTAAAGTCGCTTTCGAAGTAGGTAATTCCCCTCTGGTAAAGACTGCACTCTACGCTTCAGACCCCAACTGGGGGCGTTTAGTGATGGCTGTTGGCAATGCAATAACTCATGGTCTGGATACTGAAAAGGTCAATATTTACCTGGATACTGTGCAGGTAGTACAGGCCGGAGGTCGCGCGGTGGACTACCGGGAAGAGTTGGGCGAGCAGGTGTTTTCTCAGCCTGAATTTACCATTCGTATAGAGCTGGACCGTGGCAACGTCAGTGAGCATATCTGGACCTGTGACTTCTCCCACGAGTATGTCACCATCAACGCCGAATATCGCACCTGAGGAGTTGTTGTGAGCCGTGTTATTCATGTTGCTGTTGGTGTAGTCCGTCGCAGCGATGGCAAAATTTTAATTGCCCGCCGCCCGGATCATCTGCATATGGGCGGGCGCTGGGAGTTTCCTGGTGGCAAGGTGGAGCTAGGGGAAACCGTACAGCAGGCTCTGACCCGCGAGCTGCTTGAGGAAGTGGCAATTGAGGTTGAGCAACTGCAGCCTCTGGTGGAAATCCAGCATGAGTATGCGGAAAAGACCGTATTGCTGGACACCTGGCAGGTAACGGCATTTTCCGGTGAGGCTCAGGGGCGTGAGGGGCAGGAGACCGCCTGGGTGGCGGTACAGGAACTAAACAATTATCAGTTCCCAGATGCCAACCAGGCGATTATTGAGGCTATCAAGGCTGTGGAAGTTTAAATCGAGCACGCCTATGTAAAGTCTTGGCAGAGTCTTATGCATAGGCTGCAATCATAGATCTCGACTTAATGGCGCTGCTTGCTCGGGTCTAGGTCATCACTCAAAACGTCATCATAAATAGACTCGCCTGGTATCTTGTGCCCCTCACTGGCCCACTCGCCAAGATCAATTAATTTGCAACGCTCGCTGCAAAAAGGTTTAAAGGGAAACTTATGGCTCCACTCTATCGGCTTTTTACAGGTGGGGCAGTTTAGGCTTGGGGCTTCTTTTGGCTTGGGCATTTTAGGTTTGGTACAGCTTCTTCGATGTTTGGGGTAGTCTCAGGGTCTATTATTTTACATTAGTAGAGTCGTGCTAAGACTTCGCTAATTGCAAATATTTCTGATGCAAAGCTTGTACCTGGCTGCGTAACTCCGTCAATCCTATAGAATTGTTCAGCACATCATCAGCCTTGGCCAGGCGCTCCTGTCGGTTAAGCTGTGCCGCCATAATTTTGCGTATTTGTTCTGGGTGATTTTCATCTCTACCGCTGGCCCTCTCCAGCTGTAAGCTTTCCGGCAAATCTACCACGCAGATTCTATCTACCAGCTGATATTGGCCGGATTCGATCAATAGTGGTGACTCCAGTATCGCGTAAGGGCTAGAACTCTGTTCTAGCGAGGTAATGATTTCCTCGCGTATCAAAGGGTGCAATAGCTTTTCCAGCCAGGCCCGCTCTTCATCATGATCAAACACTAAGACACGCAGTTGCGCTCGATCCAGCTCACCATTTTCTAGTAATACATTTGCGCCAAAGTGTCGGGCTATCTGCTCCAGCGCAGGTCTGCCAGGTTGTACCACTACCCTTGCGGCCCAGTCCGCATCCACCACGTGAATGCCCAGCTCGCGAAAGTACCCCGCGGCGGCTGACTTGCCACTGCCGATACCTCCAGTTAAGCCTACTCGAAACAATGGCTTGTCTCCCTGTAATAAAAAGTTTGGAGCTAAAAACAAGAAACCCGGCCAATGAGTGGCCGGGTTAATGGTAATTCACTTGCCTCAGATGGGCTAATCGGGTCCTGAAAGTAGCTGGTATGGCTGGCTACCTATAGGCCGGAAAATCTCAGGTACCAATCAACAATCTGCTCACCCCATAGCATAGCAATCCAGCCTGCACCGGCCAGATAAGGACCAAAGGCAATCGGCAGATTGCGATCCCGTCCAACCGCCAGGCTCCAGGAAATACCCGCTATAGCACCAACTGCGGCAGAGAGCAGAATTACCAGAGGCAGCATCTGCCAGCCAAACCAGGCCCCGATAGCTGCGAGTATCTTGAAGTCCCCAGCTCCCATACCTTCCTTGCTGGTAACCAACTTAAAGATATGAAACACCAGCCACAAAGAAAGATAGCCAGCGATAGCTCCAATAACGGCATCTTGCAGTGGAACAAAAATACCCCAAAGGTTTATTAACAAGCCGCCCCAGAGCAGTGGTAGCGTAATGCTATCTGGCAACAACTGCTTATCGAAGTCGATACCGGTTAGTGCGACTAAAGCCCAAGTAAAGACGCAGCCCGCCAGCGCCTGCCAAGTAAAACCCAGCTGCCAAACCACTACTGCGGTGAGAATTCCAGTAGCCAACTCAATCAAAGGGTAGCGTTTGGAAATCGGCGTGCCACAGGAGCCACATTTACCGCGCAAAAGTAGATAGCTGACTACAGGAATATTTTGCCAGGGTTTGATTTCGGTTTTGCACTTGGGGCAGTGTGAGTTGGGTAGCACTAGATTAAAAGGCTTCTCGAGTTCTTCCTGTTCTTTGGTGTCTGGTTTAGTGTTGAAGTAGCTATAAAAATCTCGTTTGTATTCCCGCTCCATCATTATTGGCAGGCGAAGGATTACTACATTAAGGAAGCTGCCTATTATCAGGCCTATAATAAAAGCGCTGCCAAGGAGTAGAGCTGAGTGCAATACTATATTTTCCGGAACCATTTTATACTACTTTTCCTAGCTGGAATATTGGGAGATACATAGCAATAAGTAGGCCGCCAACAAGGACCCCCAAAATGGCCATAATCATTGGCTCTAAAAGAGTTGTGAGATTGTCTACCATGTTATCAACAGCCTCTTCATAATAATCGGCGGCTTTTTGAAGCATTTCATCCAGAGCGCCAGACTCCTCACCAATGGCTGTCATTTGGACAAGCATTACAGGATAGAGGCCAGAAGATCGGAGTGCTGAATTTAATGGGATACCAGTAGCTACAGAGTCCCTTATTTTGAGAGTTGCTTCTTCGTAAATACTATTGCCTGTTGACCCTGCTACTGACTTAAGAGCATCAATTAATGGTACGCCAGCGGCAAAAGTTGTAGATAGGGTGCGAGCAAACCTTGCTGAAATAGAGTTATAGGCAATAGTGCCCAGAATTGGAAGCTTGAGGATTAATTTATCAAAAAACTCTGCAACTTTTCTGCTGCGCTTCTTTGATTCTATGATTCCAGCAATTGTAAAAGTAATGGCGAATAATGCTATTAACCAATTACTTTGCATCCATTCAGACATTTTGACAACTATTTGAGTAAAGTAGGGAAGATCTGAGCCAAAGCTAGAAAAAGTTTTAGCAAATTGAGGTACAACTTTAATTAAAAGCAATGAGGTTACAATGACAGCTACGATAATAACTGCAATTGGGTAGGTCATTGCTTTTTTGATTTTAGCTTTAAGTGACTCAGATTTTTCTTTATAAGTAGCTATGCGGTCCAACATTGTCTCTAGCGCACCGGACTCCTCTCCAGAGGCAACTAGATTGCAAAAAAGGTGATCAAAATATAGAGGGTGTTTACGTAGGGCGTCGGCAAAGGCTGTGCCAGAAGATACTTCATCCCGGATCTTGTAAATCAGCTCTTTCAGACCTTGGTTGTCTAGCCCGTCAGCCACAATCTCAAAACTCTGTACCAGAGGTACACCAGCTTTCATCATCGTAGCCATTTGTCGAGTAAAGAGGGCTATATCAATTGGTTTTATTTTTTTCTTTCCGTTACCAAATAATGGTTTAGGTTTTTTTTGAACGCGATTTGCAATAATTCCTTGTTTACGTAACTGTGCTTTCACCAAGGCAGGGCTGGCGCCATTGATCTCTCCCTGAACTTTGGCCCCCTTGCTATCTACACCTTTGTAGATATAGGTGATTGCTGTGGCGTTGGCCATAAATACTATTCCTACTTTTCATTTGCCTCGCAGGCATAGGCTGAATCTTTATGCTGGTATAAGTGCTTATACCAGCTGTTTAGCGCAGGGTAATATCGAGTAAAATTTCGAGCGCTATTTTTTTAGTAAGTAACTATTGTTTTAGTTGCCAGGTATGTTTCCCTTTTCTCCAGAATATAATTGAAGGGAGATTAATCTTTGGTAACCCTATTAGCCTCTTCCAGACTGATAATACCCATTACTACTTTTCGCAATGCTGAAGCCCTTAGGTTGTTAAAGCCTTCCATGCGTGCCTGGTCGGCGATTTGAATGGAATTGCCGCCCTCCATTATAATTCTGGATATGCCATCCGTGATGCGAACCACTTCATACACTCCTATACGGCCCTTGTACCCCTTAGAGCAGTGTTCGCAGCCAGCGGGCTGAAAGATAGTCCATTCGTTTTTGGGAATCGTAACTGAATCAAAGCCTTCTGCCTCTAGAACTTCCTCGGGTAGATTGACGGGTTTCTTGCATTCATTACACAGGCGCCTCGCCAGACGCTGAGCAATAATTATGCTGACTGAGGTGGCGATATTAAAGGTGGGTACCCCCATATTCATCAGGCGCGTTAGGGTTTCTGGCGCTGAATTTGTATGTAGCGTGGATAGCACCAAGTGGCCGGTCTGTGCTGCTTTGATCGCGATCTCGGCGGTTTCTAAATCCCGGATCTCCCCCACCATCACGATATCTGGGTCTTGGCGTAGGAATGAGCGAAGTGCCTCGGCAAAGTTAAGTCCTACTTTGTTGGAAACGTTCACCTGGTTAATGCCTTCCAGGTTGATTTCCACTGGGTCTTCCGCTGTGGAGATGTTTCGTTCCGAGGTATTAAGAATATTCAGGCCTGTATATAGAGAAACCGTTTTTCCAGAGCCTGTGGGGCCGGTTACTAGTATCATCCCCTGAGGTTGAGCCAGGGCATCCATATAGATCTTCTTCTGATCATCTTCATAGCCAAGTGCATCAATCCCCAGTTTTGCGGAAGAGGGGTCGAGAATTCGCAGGACAATCTTCTCACCCCATAATGTTGGAAGGCTGTTTACCCGGAAGTCGATAGCCTTGGTCTTGGATAATTTCATCTTAATGCGGCCATCCTGGGGTACCCGCTTTTCCGAGATATCCATTTTGGACATTACTTTCAGGCGGGCAGAAATTCTTGTAGCCAGTTGGATGGGAGGCTTGGCCACTTCATGGAGAACGCCATCAGTACGCAGGCGAACACGGTAGGCCTTTTCATAGGGCTCAAAATGAATATCTGAGGCTCCTGTGCGTATTGCATCAAGAAGAATCTTATTTACAAAGCGGACAATTGGCGCTTCGTCGCCACCAGGTTCGGTGTCACTTTCAGATTGCTCTGAACTATCGCTAACGTCGAGGGAGTCAAGTTCATCATCCTCTATGCCATCTAACCCAGCGCCTATGTCCTCATTGCTGGTGAGGTAGCTTTCTATGGCTTTGGTCAACTTATCGACCTCAACCAACACAGCATCCGTGTTCAGGCCTGTGTTGAAGTTAATTTCGTCAAGGCCAGCTAGATTGGTAGGGTCTGCGACTGCAACAAAGAGGCGATTTCCTCGCTTAAAGAGGGGAAGGGCAAAGTGCTTGCTGATTAATTTCTCATCGACAATTCCTTTGGGGATCATCTCGAAATTGTAACTTCCGAGATCAAATAACGGTGTGCCGAAAGTATGAGAGGCAATGCTGGCGAGTTCCCGGCTTTTTACCAGTTTGGCTTCCACGGCATGCTGCGCAAAACTTTGCCCTGCACGGTGGGCAGCCTTTAGGGCAGAGGCGGCGGTGCTTTCGTCTAAGAGTTGGTCGGCTACTAAGCGTTTTGCCAAGCCGCTGAGGGAGGAGCTAGTCATGGGAGAAACCACTGTTGCTATTGCTGCGCTCTCGATCTTATTAGAGATCTCTGCTGCTTAATTATTAACCTAATGATGTTTGAGGCAAACGATCAAAAGTAAGGCAAATATAGCGAATAATGCTTGTTGAGCCAATTGAAGGTATTGTTTGCTTTTTAAAAGCTCCTCTGATGTCTAAAGGTGACATTTTTTGTCAAATGATTTAGTTGGGTGTCAATAATTTTAAGTGATACTTGCATGGGATCAGGTGATAGTGATACGCCTCTCACTTGTAATGTTGCGGCTCTGTCTTCTCTTGCCAAACTTGGCACAAACCTTGTATCTTGTTTAGCGACTTCCTCACGGGATTCACATATTTAAATAGTCTGTATGGAGACGGTTACAATGAAAAAACAACAGGGTTTTACTCTTATTGAATTGATGATTGTAGTGGCAATCATTGGTATTTTGGCTGCAGTGGCTCTGCCGGCCTATGAAGATTACACTCGCTCCGCTTCTGGTCAGGTACTGGCAAGTGAAGCTAATGCAGTTAAAACCGCAGTTGCAATCTGCTCCCAGAGCAACGGCGCCGACCTCACTGTTTGCGATGCTGGCAATAATGGAGTCCCGGATATAAGTGGAGCCGTTACAGCTATCAATGACGGAGTTATTGATCTCGATCTGGGTGATCTGGATGGTGACGGTACCAACGAGACTATCCGAGTCAGCCCGGCTTTTGTACCTGGCACTTCAAGCATGACTTGGACTACTGCTAGCCTGGCTGGAACCGATGTGTGTAATAAGGGCTGGGTAGAATGCTAAATCATTCTGCTTAATAGCCACAGCTTTAAGTGTGAAGTTAGCAGCTTTTAAGTGAGGAAAGCCCCGTTTACGGGGCTTTCGCTTTTTTGAGAGCCTCTCCAGCAAAAGGCGTCTATTAGCAAAATTGTCTTACTGGCTGTAAATCCCAGATTGCCGAGATATGTGCCTCCTGCCTTTTTATCAGAAAAAAACAATTAACGTCAGTGGTTTATTTTTCTTTGTGGCAGGTATTGATGTGGAAAAGCGCATCATTAATCTAGTTTCCCGGTAGCCTGTCTGTGGATTGCTTTTTTCGTGGAGTATTCGAGCGAGTAGTGGTTTTGTGTGATTTGCTTCATAATGACTTTTGTGAATGCTTGATGTCCCAGGCGCTCTTTTAATTTTTTAATAAGTTTTTGACTTTTTATATTTTTATTAGGTGGCTTCGAAAGAAATAATTTTCCATCAAAATCTGTTTGTGGCTGATAGTTGTAAATTGGCTTTTGTAGGGAGCTACTGAGTCTAGCCAGGTAATCGAGAAAAGCGTAACCAAAGCATGCCTCTATTTCTGATAGAGGCGTAGTTAATAACTGACTTACCCGCTTAAACCCACGGGAATAGAGCTCCTCTATAGTTCTGTTATCGCACCCCAGCAGCTTACTGGGGGCGTGACTGATCCAATACTTCAGCTGTTTTGGTGTGGGTTGGTAAGGGGTTTGCTGTAGCCATTGGCGGTGCTCCGGTAATTGGCTGAGCAGTAGCGCTGCACTGGGGCTGTGACCAAGGCCCTGGCAATGAGCGATGTCCATTTGCGTAAGTTCCTGCTGCAGTTGATTCAACAGCGACCTGAGCCCGCCCTGTATATTTAAACAGTTGCTTAATTCGAGGTAGAGGTGAGGGGGATGGATATCCTCTACAGTTGCTGCCTTTACAGAAACCATAGGTGTATAGCTGAATCCCCATTGCGCCAGTTCCTCCAGCTGCCGTTGCTCTCTTTCCCTATCGCGATGCACTATCTGTAAACCTGGGCATATGTTACGAGCACTGGCAATGCTCAGGCCGGAGATGACTCCAGACTTGAAGGCGGCTTGATTTGGCTCCTCTATGATTTCATTTTCCACTATCGCCAGAGGCTGACTTCTCTCTCTTGGCGTTTGAGCGCGGGTGAATGCTTCCAGGGGAAGTTTAGGAAATCGAATACAGAGCCAGAGCATAAAGAGCCTTTTCTGCGCAGCTTAGTGCAAGATTTGGTGGGGTTGTTTGGGTGAGATGTCTGGATGTCTATTCAACTGTAGGCGTTGGCCACTGGGACCTCCGGTTTGGTTGAGCAACCTGAGGGCCAGCTGCTCCTGCCTGTTATCCAGTTGGAGTTTTAGTCTGGCCGGTGAAGGACGTGGGGCTTCTGACTGGGGGCGGAAGTGGAAGTGAAGACAGCCGCTTTTTTCGGCGGATTGCTGCAGGCGCTGCAGCTCTCGATAACTTATCGCCTGCTCGCCCTGCCAGCTCAAAACTGCGGAACAGCCTCCGGATTGTAGGGACTGCTCTATGGCCCAGAGGCAGTCTCGCTTGTCGCGGGGGTGGACTAATAATAGCTGTTCCAGTTGGATACCATGCTGGGCAAGTTCTGATGCACTGGGAGTAAATGGGGGTTTGATGAGAATCACCATCTCTCCCTTTTGGGTAAGTTCAGCGAGCATAGGGAGTAGGAGACTCAATGCGTTGGAGTTTGCCTGGGCTACAAGCAGCTCAGTAGTGCTACCGTGCGGCCAGCCGCGGTCTTTGAGAAGGGCATCCAAGCTGGTGAAACCGGTAGTGGTCCCTGCGTTTTGGGGTTCATTGGCTGCTTGGCAGGCCTTCTTGTCTCTAAAGTGTCGCAGTCTGATCGAGGAGCTGGCTTGGTTTTCCAAGTGATTGTTTTGTATGAAGTTTTTGGCTTTGTTCACATTGCCACCCCGCATTCTTGTCTCGGTCTTCAATCGGATCTAATCAGGTGACTGTATATATATACAGATTATTGTGGATTTATACAGTAGTTAGTGGTTGGCGACAAGGTCGAAAGGCGTCGATTGGCACTTTTTTGCACAGTCTAAACCGGCTATGATTCCGCCTCTTTTGTTGAGCACTGATTATTCTTTTAGGGGGACGGAGTGAGTATCAAGTCCGATAAGTGGATTCGCCGCATGGCTGAGCAGCACGGCATGATTGAGCCTTTTGAGCCGGGCCAGGTGCGCCATGGCAATGATGGCGAGCGACTCATCTCCTACGGTACTTCGAGTTATGGTTACGATGTGCGCTGTGCTGGCGAGTTTAAGATCTTTACCAACGTGCATTCGGCTACCGTGGACCCCAAGACCTTCGATGAAAACAGCTTTGTCGATGTGGAAGGGGAGTACTGTATTATCCCACCGAACTCCTTTGCCCTGGCGCGCACAGTGGAGTATTTCCGTATTCCGCGCTCAGTACTGACTATCTGTCTGGGTAAATCCACCTATGCGCGCTGCGGCATAATCGTCAATGTAACGCCGCTGGAGCCGGAGTGGGAAGGGCATGTGACCCTTGAGTTTTCAAATACCACTAATCTGCCGGCGAAGATCTACGCCAATGAAGGTGTAGCGCAGATGCTGTTCTTTGAGTCTGATGAAGTCTGCGATGTGTCCTATGCGGATCGCGGTGGTAAGTACCAGGGGCAGCGCGGCGTGACCCTGCCTCGTACCTGATACTTGGGTGATTGCGCAGCCCTAATTCATGAGTGATGTATCCCATAGCCAGCTGCCCAAAAGTGTCGATGTACTGATTATCGGCGCTGGGGCAGCGGGTTTAATGTGCGCCGCCACTGCCGGCCAGCGCGGCCGCAGTGTGCTGGTATTGGATCATGCCAATAAAGTTGGCAAGAAGATCCTGATGTCCGGCGGTGGGCGCTGTAATTTCACCAACCTCTACACCAGTGCGGAAAATTTCTATAGCCGCAATCCCCATTTTTGTAAATCTGCCCTGGCGCGTTATAGCCAATGGGATTTTATTGCATTGGTGGATAAGCATGGGGTTTCCTACCACGAGAAAACACTGGGCCAATTGTTTTGCGACAACAAGTCCAAGGATATTCTCGACCTGCTATTGGCGGAGTGCCGTGCAGCCAAAGCTCAGGTTCGCACCCGTTGTACCATATCCTCAGTAGAGTCGGGGCAGGGTGGTTATCGTGTTGAGACCAGCCTGGGGACGGTTCACTGTGAGTCCCTAGTCGTGGCTACTGGTGGATTGTCGATACCCACCATGGGGGCCACGGGCTTTGGCTATGATATCGCTCGCCAGTTTGGGCTCAATATCATTCCCACTCGTGCGGCCTTGGTGCCCTTTACCCAGCACAAGCGCCATTTGGAGCGACAGGGTAGCCTACCGGGCAGCTCGCTTAGTGTGACGGCCTCCTGTGGTGAGGGTAGCTTTCACGAGCAGATGCTGTTTACTCACCGAGGCTTAAGTGGACCGGCAGTGTTACAAATATCCAGCCACTGGCGCGAAGGCGAAAAAGTGACTTTCGATCTGGCCCCGGATCGTGATCTGGCCGATTGGCTGCAACAGCGCCGCCGGGAGAGCCCGGAGATTCACTTGCACAGTGTTTTGGCTGAGCTTTGGACTAAGAAGCTTGTGCAGTTTTTCCTGCAGCGGCAGCATATCGACAGCCGTCCCCTCAAGCAGTTTACTGAAATAGAGCTGCAGGAACTCGGAGCTAAGTTGCAAGCCTGGACGCTGGTTCCCGATGGCACCGAAGGCTATCGCACTGCAGAAGTTACCCTCGGCGGCGTAGATACAGATCAGATTTCTTCGCGTACTATGGAGTGCAAAACCCAGCCAGGGCTGTATTTTATCGGCGAGGTGCTGGATGTGACTGGCTGGCTGGGGGGCTTTAATTTTCAGTGGGCCTGGGCTTCTGGGCACGCGGCGGGGGAGGTCGCCTAATTGTTTTGGTACAATAAAGTTCGCACACTGTAGAAAAAGTTTGCACAATAACTAAGTTTGGAACAATAAAGTCTGCACACTAGGTTACCATTCCCTAAAGGTATGAAGAATGGAGTGACTTTTGTGGCACGGGGTAGACGACTAGAGACATTGGCTGATTTTCAGCGGGCCTTAAAGAACAAATATGGGCTAGGTGAAGGCGATAACTATAAGCCCTGGCTTCGAGTGCAGGATGTTAGGTCGTACGGCAACAGCGGAAAAATTCAAGGGCTTAAATCCAACCGGGAGCATCATACGCTCTCTGAGCATGAAAGTTGCTTCTTTTATCTCAGCGAATTTTGCGATTCAGTAATCGATATTCGCGAACAGTTCCCCCTCCTTCCATTAGACCTGTCAGTTAAGATTGCAAAAATCCTCAATATTGATCATCCAACAGTAAAGGGCTCGAGAGGGAGCGTACTTAATGTCATGACGACAGACTTTGTGCTCACTCGCTCCGATGGCGTCAATAGTTGGTATGAGGCGATCAGCGTAAAGCCTGAGAGTCAACTGGGTGACAAGCGGACGGCAGAAAAGCTTGATATTGAGCGTATCTGGTGGCAGCAGCAGCAAATCCCATTCTATGTATTTGTAATGACTGAGAGAAACAAAATACAGTCAAAAAATATTCAATGGTTTACGGCCCCTTCTCGCCAGGGGTTGCAGTTTTATGATTCACTAATGAATCAAGCTGTGACTTTACTCTCCACAGGAACTGTATTCATAGAAGATATTTGTAATAACTTCATCCAAAAGTTAAATGTTGAATATGATTATGCATTACCACTCTTAAAAATGGTTATCGCAACTAAGCTAATCGAAGTTAATCTTGATAAGCCGATTGCAGATACTGGAATTCTTGAAATAATGGCAATACCTAGTCCTGGTAAGGATGATAAGTATGCAAGTTGAGCGAAACAGTGTTTGGGAGATCAGCTGTATTGATGGTTTTAAGAGTGGAAAGTATCGCGTACTAGAACATTTTCCAAAAGACTCCTTATTAGCATTGTTTCTATTGCACGAAGAAGCGGCCCTCGAACGGCCCTTAAAAATTTCAATAGCTGAATTTGAAAAAGCTCACGATGAAGGTCGAGTGAAAGAAAGTTCTTTTCCAATTCCCTTTTATCAACTATCTGCAGAAGAAAATATCCCCAAAAAACATCTCACTAAGAGAGATTATCGTTTTTCGTTAATTGAGGATTTAATTTCGGAGTCATCTTTGCTACCAGATTTACTCTTAAACCAAAGAAGTCGATTGATTTCGGGGCATGCGAGAAAATTAGGAGTGAGTACTCAAACTCTCTATCGGCTTCTTAATTTGTTCTGGAAATATGGGCAGGAGCGTAATGCCTTACTACCATCCTATCGTTATTCTGGAGGCGCGGGGAAGTCCAGGGTTGCGGGAAAAGTTAAGCGTGGTACACGTACTCAGCTATCTACACCTAGTTTATCAGTCCCAGTCGGAGTCAATACGACTGAAGATGATAAAGTAAAGTTTCTTAAAGCAATGAAAAAGTATGGGCTTAAAGGACAGAGGTCAAAATTTAGCCGAATTTATGATCATATGTTAAAGGAATTTTACTCTGAAGAGTTGATTCTTGCGGATAGGCAGCAACGATATGCCAATGTGCCAACCTATCGTATGTTTCTATACTGGGTCAAAAAACTAGTTCCTAAAGATGAGTTAATCAGAAAGCAAACAACTCAGGGTGACTTTAATCGTAATCATCGTGGGCTTCGTGGTTCTGCAACGGATCACACCGAAGTGCCTGGGAGTTGTTTTGAATTGGACGCCACCGTTTTGGATGTCCACGTAGTATCGGAATTTAGGAGGAACCACGTTCTTGGGCGGCCGACGGTCTACTGTGTTGTGGATAAAGAAAGTCGAATGATTGTCGGCCTTCATGTTTCTATGGAGTATGCATCCTGGCGAGCAGGACGCCAAGCTCTTGTCAACAGTTTTACATCAAAGAAAACGTATTGTGCGAGATTTGGATTAGAGATAGAGGAAGAAGACTGGCCGTGCAATCATATCCCGCAGCGGTTACTTTGCGATCGTGGTGAGTTTATCTGTAAAAATGCGGAAAAGCTTGCAGTCCCACTGATTGGCCACTTGAGTATAGCTCCTCCATACCGAGCGGAGTTGAAGGGGATTGTCGAAAAGCGTTTTAGTATTCTAAACGATAAGCTTGTACATGAACTCATGGGAACGACTAGAGGCAGACAATATGTAAGGGGTGACAAAGATCCTAGATTAGATGCAGCTCTTACGTTACCTGAAATAACAAAATTGTTAATAGATGCAGTCCTGGAGCATAACAGTTCATATTTTGAAAGCCTAGCGGCACAGTCAACGCTGTTAGTTGAATCGGATATTCTCGCTACTCCATTGAATTACTGGAAAGTTCATCTCGAAAAGCATCGCCATGCTTTAAATAAAGCAAATGAGGCTGATGTTCGGGCTCGACTATTGCCTTATGAAAAAGTATCAATGACGAGTGAAGGAATCAGATTAAATGATTCTATGTACTACGAATGTGATCATCCAGATTTCGAAAGTTGGAAGGTGATTGCTCGAGGAAGCGGTAGCTGGATTATGGAAGCTAGAATTGATCAGGACAATTCATCGTTTATCTATGTGAGATTGCAAGAGTGCGAAGGTTTTACTCGTTGTTCACTTGTCCATAAATCAGCCAATCTAAAAGAAAAGCATCAAGCTGATGTTATGTTTTTTGAAGATTGGAAAAAAATTAATAAGAAAGTTTTTCAGCCGAAAGCAAAGTCGATAGAGCGGCATAATCGTAGGAGAGAAATCGTAGAAAGTGCGAAAGACAGCGCCAATAGTGCCCCACCACTTTCTTCTAAAGTTGAACGCATACGTGGCATGAAGAAGAGAAGAAAAAAGGAAATTCTTCAGAGGCGAGTATCTGGTGATGTCGCAGAAGATGTTCAACCTAATAACGATAACTCTACTTATTTGAAGGAAATAGGAATTAATAAAGCGGAAAGTGTGGTGTCATTGCTCAAGCGAAAGAAGGAAAGAAATCAATGAGGATTAATAAAGCGAAGTACCAAAGAGCGATCCTTCCTGAGCATCGTGGAAATCCACTAATTGAAGCTCTCCCAAGAAAGTTGGAGCTCCATGAGTTGGGAGAAAAGTTAAGTTACTACCCCAATCGGTCCGTGGAGGAAACCAAATTGGAGCCATTAGAACGCTTAGAATATTTAAGCCGCTTAAAGGCTCTCAGGCAACCACAGGCTATCTATTTAGCAGTTTTTAGAGCAATTGAGATAGCCTTAAAAGAAGGTTACTCCGCTAAGTGTCCTCTATCTCCTACGACTATGAACTACCTTCATTACTCTCTTGAAGATCGGCCAAAGATTGAACCGAAAACTGGTTTTTTTAAGCCAAAGGGTTGCGGGATCACAATTATTGGTGAGAGTGGTGTTGGTAAGACCTGCATGCTGGATCAGATTTTGGGTTATTTTCCTGATGTCATTGTTCATCAAAGATACCAAGGCTTTGCCATGCCTCTGCGCCAGGTGGTTTGGATGAAGATAGATTGTCCAGATGATTCTAGTGTGAAAGGACTGTGCCATAGGATCTTGGAGGAGTTGGATAGAAAGCTAGGTTTCTCACAGACAAAGCCAGCTAGAACTATTGCCCTCCTGATCGGTCAAATTGAGGCAAAAATTAAATCTAGTTTCTTGGGTATGCTCGTCATTGACGAAATGCAGAACCTAAAGCCAGGGAAAACCGGTGGCGGTGATAGACTTCTGAGATTTTTACATAACTTAGTTAACAACCTCGGAGTGCCGATTTTATTTTGTGCAAACCCGCCTTTTGATGATCTACTGAGCAAGAGTTTTAAGTCTGCAAGGCGAGCTGAAAATGGTGGTTATTTTGATATTAAGTTACTTGCGAATATTGAGGAGGAGTGGGGGTTATTTGTTGATGAGTTATGGGATCTCCAGTGGACTAATGTGGAAACACCCCTGACTGAAGAGCTTAGTGATAAGCTTTATAGTTTATCGGTTGGAAATATGGACCTTGCAGTTCGAATTTTTGCTGCTGCACAAAGATTACTGATCGGCTCATCAGATGAACGGCTTTCCGAGCAGGCCTTGGAAAAGGGGGCAAGTATCGCAATTCGAGCTACGAGAAGTGCAACAGAAGAGATGAGACGCAATCTAGAAATTTCTTACTTGAAAAGAGCTAGGCCACAAAGTCAAGTTCATAGCGTGAAACGTTCTGATAGTGATTTGGCGAAAAAAAGACCTGTCTCAACCCTTAAGGGTAAATTTGTTGAAATACCCGGAGATTTAAGTCGTCCTCACCATCCAGAGTTTGCTGATAGTCTTATAAAGCTAATTAATGCCGAAAACCTGGATGTTAAAATTCATGATCCTTGTTTGTTTCAGCGAGCCTCTGAGGAAGTTGATCCTGTTGATCTTTTAAAGAAGTCAGGTATTTTCTGTGAAAACCCGCTTACGGCTTTTAGTTAACTTTTGGATCTAAATAAGTGCCTATTGCCCCCCTTGCCAGACGAGTTGTTATTGGGGCGCTTGATACGTCACGTGACGATATTAGGGGAAGATACAGGGGAGTTTACTAAAAAAGTATTTGGTTCTAGCCGTGCATCAGTTCACCCATTTCTTACCTCAGGCCTTGCTCATTTCGCTGAGTTTTTTGGAGAAGATGCGAAATGGATTCTTTTCAATCAAACGTTAGCCCCCCTCTTTTTTTTCTATTTACCAGAGCACGCCGATAGACTTGAAAGTCTTCTCCTCGCCAATGATGGAGCTCGGGCGCTACGAGAAAGCCAATTACCGTCATTTGCTAGTGGGAATTCAATGTGCCTCAAATGGTGTACCTTGTGTGCACGCCAAGATATTGTTGACCATGGAGTCTCTTACTGGCATCGAGCACACCAGATTCCTGGGGTTACTGCGTGTGCTGCTCACTATGTGCTTCTTCAAAAGATATTGCTAAAGGACCGGCAAAGAATAATCAGTAGACTTCTACCAACTTACAGAGGAAGGAGATTGCCTGCAACAGATATTGAGGTCGCTGTTGCTGAATTTGGTCGCAGCCTCATGGAGCTATTTGAAAAGAGGAAAGAACCTTTAAATCTAGCTTTGATCTATCGACATCGATTGGCAGAGCTCGGTTTTATTACTAATAACGGGCGGGTACGTCGGCAAAGTTTACAGCAACAATTTTCTCTCGCTGTTGAAAGTTTTCGGGGTAGCACTTGTTCACCTCTTCCAAAAGGTAAATTTGATTTCAGATACCTTTCAGAATTGTTAAAAATTGAAGGAAGCCATCACCCATTTCGTCATTTATTATTTGGTGCATGGTTATTTAAAGAAGCCCGGGAACTACTTACTTATAGGCCTGTTGTTCAAAGTAAGACTATAAAGTTGGGTGGAGATAGAAATAAAAAGATTGAGAAGCAATGCCTGGCGCTACTTGGCGAAGGTCGCTCAATGGCTGAAGTGTATCGTTTAACGGGGAAGAGCCGGTGTTATCTAAAGCGCTTAGCGACTCGATATGGTATTTCGGTGAACCTGAAGCCCAAAAAATTGACGCCCAGCGTTAAATTGCGAATTATTCGCCTAGCGCGAGCATGTCTTCACCGAAGCTTGATCGCAGAACGTTGCGGCATTGGTATCGGCTCAGTAGAACAGGTAATTTCCAGTGAGCCCGGCTTGGTTACCTGGAGAAGGCGTTGCCACTGGGAGTCAAAGAGGCGTCGAAGCCGACTTCGTATTTTAAGGTATAGATTGGGGAACCCCAGCGCAATTCGGCGTGACATTAAAAAGGCTTGCAGCGAAGCCTTTTTCTGGCTTTACCTAAATGACTTATCTTGGTTGGAGTTTAATCTGCCACCACCTCAGCCAGTAAAAGGACGAACTGGATAATAGCTTCATTTTTAATGGCTTAGAGAAGGGTGCCATAAATTTTTTTATCAATATATATGTCCTCTGGGGTGGGTTTAAATGGTTGTGGTTTCATCATTTTTTGATTTTTAAAGGGAATTTTATAAGCCTCTTTTGTTACTTCTATAAAATTTTCTGCTGTTTCCCAATGTGCTGCCATAATGTAACGTAATATATTTTGCATATTAGCTTTGGCTTCACGTGATTTCTTGACTCTCCACAACATAGTTTCATGTTTCTCACAATATGTTCCATGGAGCCACTCAGTCGCAAAGTATGAAGTTCCAGTTTCACTTATTTTTTCTTCAATACATTTTTTGCAAAATCTAAGTGGTATCACATATCTATTAAGGGGTGGATGAGAGCAGTCAAATATATCGGGAAACATGTCATAGCGCATGCGATTGTAAAAACTTTGGCGATATCCTCTAGAGAAAGCGTAAGTCGATTCAAGGATCTCGAAGAGAGATTTGCGAGGAAAGAGGAAAAAATATTCTTTCTCTATATCTGAGATATAGGGGTACTTCCTCCAATCACATCCTCTCAGTACGCCGCTTATATCCCTAGAGCCTGCCAAGAATAGAGTTCTTAGAATGAAGGAGTGGAGGGATTCCGTTTTCGGTTGATCATATATTGAATACATAAAAAATAAATTAACATGTTTTCTCTTATGAGAGAAGAAATAAAAAGTTTCATCTGATGTAATTAGAACCTATTTTAGATTGCCTATGATGAAGCGCGGAGGTGATTGTTTACTACTAGTTGAGGGAGGGATTCTTATACGCTGCTAAATAAGGTATCAAATTAATAGAGGGTGAAAGGGTATAGTTTATGAGGGAGACTTTAGTGCGGTGTTCGTAGCAAGCCCAAGTTCCAAACATTGGTATATAAAAGCCTGGTTTTTGTTAATGGTATCGGGGTCAATGATGACTCTTTTCTTTGTAATTAATATGCTGAATAGTCAACTTTTCTCCGGCATCTCCACGGTAGGTATCTAGGAAATAGCAATTACCCACATTTGTTGGGGCGGGTACATAAGAGTGTCCCATGTACACTCTATCGATGCCCTTAATCTCGAACGGGCGAACCAATGGAGGCTCCACATTCTGCAGCTTTCCTATCCGATCTAGAAAAGCGCTTTTGTATTGCGACATTGTTCTTTTTTTATGCCCTAGTTCTAGTACATCTTGATATAGGTGCTTGGCTAATGATCTTTGCCACAACAGCAGCTTAGCCACCGCCATGATCTCAGCTTCTGCTAGCGAGGCCCCGTCCGACCAAGCGTCACTGATGTTTTCAAGTAGCGCCTTAACAAGCTGCCAATTACTTTGAGGTATATCAGCATGAATAAGTCCAACCTGGGCTGTGTCGCCGGTTAATTCTATAGCCCAGGGCCAGCTTCTGGCTTTTGTGACAATCTTTTGCTGTTTTTGGAAGGGGAGCTCGTAAAACCAAGATCCACCATTCGCGCAATGTAATTTACTGGCGTTGGAATCCTCAAGCCCTGCAATCATCATTGCTTCATGGTTGCCAAGGATGCTGATGTAAGTGTGCTGGTCGACCATCTCAATTAGTTTGGCGCTATCTGGGCCGCGATCAACAATATCACCAAGAAAGAATAAGCGATCAATACCGGGGTCAAACCTGAGTTTTTCCAGCTGAACCTGTAACTGGTATAGATTGCCGTGAACGTCACCGACGACGAAGTCTCTTCCTGTGATATTGCGGTCAAGCTTCCAATACGTACTCATAGTTGCTCGCCATTGCCCCTCTCCTTTTTTCTATTAGCAGTCAAGAGGAGGGTTTTCAGTGATTACTTGGCTGCCGGCTGGCTGAGGATTCTACTTATAAATGAAGTGCTTAAGTGATTTAATAGTGATTTACTAATATTTCTGAAGAAATCAATACTAAAGATCATCTCTAGGTTAAAAGAAATATGTTGGAAAGTGAATGTATTGGCATGTGCACTAGTATCTCTCAGTTTGGGTAGAATTTGCTATTTCGGGAAAGGACGACACCATATTTTGTAGTTTGACATAGGAATCCATGTACTACAAACGTGGATTCCTGTGTCAAGCTAAATTTAGCTATTCTTGAGCTTGAGATAGCTCACCAGGGCTAGAACTACAATACTTGAGGCCATCAAGCTGTAAATCAGAATCATCATAGAAGAACCGGCTTCAGTCCCAATTAACATGCTGTGCAATAGGCCCAGTATAAGGCCGGGTAAACTGAGGTGATGAAGCCAGGTTGAGATGCTTTTTTTGTTTGAGCGTATCGTGCCCACTATGGCTGTTCCGAGGAGCATCCAAAAGGAAATGGCTCCAATTGAAACACTGGTTTTATAGAAAGCATGGGAAAAGGAGGTATTAGGTCCTAGATTCCCACAATTACCGACACACTTGGCCGTAGCGAAGGAGACCAGCTGGCTGTAGGCTGGTTAGCTTCCACACAAACAAGCCAGGAACCCTATGGGAACCCATACCAACCAGCAGCCCCTGAAAGAACGATACCAGATCGAAGTCCTCAATGGACAGAACTATTCAGCTCATGCCATAGCGTTACAGCTGAATCGTTCCAATAAAACCATTTCGCGAGAGCTTAATCGCTTTTACCCTTAATGCGCCGAGAGCGCTCACCGACAGGCGTTGCAGAGGCGGCATGGGGCTCGTAAGTACACCAAGCTTGATTTCGCCATGAAGGTGTAAATCGACCATCAGCTAAAAAACGCTAGTCCCGAACAAATTGCTGGACGAATGAAGCTTGAGAAATGTGAAAAAGTGGTCAGTTGCTCAACAATATATCGCTGGATAGGTCGGCTTCATTGGAAACTGCGGCTGCCTCGGAATGGCAAGACTTACCGGAAGCGTACAGGCTCCGGGGCAGTAGTAAAGCTCATTTCGGAGCGTGTTGACATTGAAGAATGACCAGCGATCGTTGATGAAAATACCGAGCTGGGCCGTTGGGAGGCGATACGGTTTGTGGTAAAGATAGTTATCTTGTGACATTAGTAGAGTGAGTCTCTAGGTTGTTGATCACTCGCAGGGTGCCAGATAAGAGTAAGAAGACAGTAAGTCGTGCGATCAAGCAGATGCTGAAGCCGTATCAGGCAATATATAAAACGATAACCTTCGATAACGGAGGTGAATTTGCAGGTCACCAGTCGATCGCGCGTAAACTGGGATGCAAAATATATTTTGCAAAGCCCTATCACTCTTGGGAGTGCGGATTAAACCAAAACACTAATGGTCTACTGAGGCGTTTTTTCCCGAAAGGCATAGAAATTGGCAAGACACCCAAAAGCCGTATTGATGATGCAGTATTCCGAATCAACCCCCGCCCAAGGAAGGTATTAAATTACTTGAGTCCGCTAGAATTTCTGGCGGGTAAGCGTGTGTCACTTATGTTGGCAATCTAGGTTGTATCTAAAGGAAATGATACCCACCATACCTCCTATAGTGGCAGTTAAGTTACATATTTAAATCTCAGACTAGAGCTAGAGTTGATATTGCTATACTTTATCAGCTTAATTCTAAGGTATTACATTTACCTAAGCCCTTTGCTCGAATCCGTTTAACATTGATATTTATTAAATGACGGATCACGAAGCGAAATAGTAATTTCTTAATGCCAGTTAAATTACTTCCATAGAGCAGATAAAAATCATCAGGTTGCGTATAAACTCCGAAATCGTCTGCGATACCTTCTTTCTGTATAAATGTATCTTTATCCTCCCAGTCAATGGGTGGGTTTTGTAGGCATTTTGTGGCAATACCATAGCCTTTAAACTCAGAGCATTGATTACGAAACCCTTCTTGGACTTTGTTCAGGTATTGGCGGTCGATAATATATCCTTCAAGGTTGATCCACCTATCATTTGAATATACTTCAACCCAGCTGTGGATAATTCGTTCAGGTACGATATAGAATAGATAACTAGGTATAGCACCTTTCTGAAGGTCTTTAAAAATAGTAAATCCATGAATGCGTGTAGGAATGCCAACAGCGCGAAGCAAAGCCATTAGCAATGTTCCTTTAGTGTTACATTGTCCGTACCCGTCTTTCAGTACCCTGCTAGCTGGAATACGATCATCACTATTGTAACCAAATAAAATATCATCACGAACAAACTTATAGATGGCACCAATGGCGTCATACTGAGATAGCTTACGCCACTTCTTGTTTTCAATTAACATCTGAATGGTTTTATTCTCAAAGTCAAGCATAGGGGTTTCTGATAAGTATTCACTAGTAAGTGTCTTCATTCATTTGTTCTCCAAGGTAAGTTATAATGTGGGCATATTTAAACTCTGCCCTCTCGTATAATTGAATAAACCTCCTAAGACTTCACGAAAGCTCTCTTATCAAAATCATTCCTAAATGAATGTCGCATAGACTTTTATTTGGGTCGCTTATTCAAAGTTAACCCCCCACTTTCACGCAAGGTTAACAGTAGCTAAAAGAAATCGAATTTATCCAATGACTTTAACATTAGTATTATGGTCTCGCATCCTGATCAATTGAAGAATATAGCCCTTCTAAAGCTCTACCTTACCAACCAAAATTCCGTGGACTATGGGGCTGATAGACCCCTTACTAGTGTAAGTGTCACTATCTGTAAGTTGAGCCTTCTAGAGGCTGACTCCTCACTTGGATAGAAGGTGTGACCAAATAGACACTTTAGGATTAATGATAACTTTAAGGCAGTGAGCTTAGTTGAGGCATTTGGATTTACTTGCTAAAATCGCAGTCAGTAGATTCTGGTCTTTCTGTAACCTTTATGAATGTAGTTCGACTATCATTTTTTTTGATTGTGCTTATGGTCTTTCAGACCGCAGGTGCATTCTATGATAGCCATGAAGAAGTTCAGGAGGTAACGAATCACCTGTCTCTACATCATGATGAAGATCTGCTCGGAAATTTACCGTTTCAACCGGACAGTTCCTTTTCTGATTTAAGTTTACAGGCCCCCTCCAGTGGGGATGAGACTGACCAATCTTCACTTCTTCTGGATTTATGTAATCACTGCTGTCATTGCCATGGAAGTACCTGTACCGTTCTGGTAGGTCAATCACTACACTCTACTCTGAACGGAATCGTTAATTATCGAGAATTCGGCAATACACGTGTTCCCAGTGGTTATTTTACGCCTCTACTCCGCCCACCTATAACCCAAGTCTGATTGCTCCAATACCGCGCGAGTAAGGAGAGCTACTAGGCCCCCTTGCGCGAATAAAAACTGACTTGGGAGATACCCATGGATTTTTACTGCACGCTCACTGAGGGTGTGATTCGTCGTCGTGCCATATTCCAGTTGATGGTGGCGATAATGTATTTAGCTGCGCAATCAGTATCCGCGCAGGAGGGGGATTTACTGACATTACCGGATGCGATTGAGCTGACGCTCGCACAGAATCCGGAGCTTGCGGTATTCCCATTACAGAGAAGAGGTCTAGATGGTGCTGAAGAGACTGCAGCACTTCGGCCTGCGTTAAGCCTAGGAGGTGAGGCTCAATACAAGAACTTTGGTGATGGTGGCTCCAATAATGCGCCAGATCCCGAGGATGATGCCGACAATGAGCTTGAATTGACGGTAACTTTATCGTCCGTAATTGAGCTAGGGGATAAACGTAGAGCTCGAATAGATGTAGTCAATGCCCAGCGTAATTTACTGATCGCGGATGAGCAAGCTAAGGCGCTAGATCTTCTGGCAGAAGTTATCCGTCGCTATGCTCAGGTTCTTGCTGCCCAGGAATTAGTCGTATTGGCTGGAGAGAAGGTATTACTCGCACGTGAAACGCTAAGCGCTGTTAGCGCCAGAGTCAGCGCTGCTGCTAGCCCGGTTTCTGAACGCCTACGAGCGGAGTCCGCCCTGGAAAAAGCAAACCTCGCTAAGCAGACGGATGAGAGCATGCTAGTGTACTACAGGCATGCCTTATCGGCTCTGTGGGGACAGCCGAGTATAGATTATCGAGTAGACTCCAGTGAGCTCTATCGTTTTGAGCCCGGAGCTAGTTTTGACGAACTTTATGCGCGTGCACAGGAAAACCCAGCTATAGCGCGCTTTGCTTCCGAAGACCGTCTCAGAGCCTCACAGCTTCGCCTCACCCAGTCCAACTCTAAGCCAGATGTCGGGTGGTTTGCAGGTCTTCTCGTGAATCGGGCTGTTGACGAAACTACTGCTTTAGCTGGTTTCGAAGTTCCACTCTTTACTGCAAAACGCAATCGTGGTGCCGAGCTAACAGCAATGACTGAGTTGGATGAGGTTATGCTCCGTCGCGAGGCGGCATTACTAAAACTTTATCCTCAGCTATTTCTTGCCGTTACCAGTCGCGAACTGGCCTTGGCCACTGTCTCCAGTTTGCAGGATTCTGTAATCCCTAAGCTTCGCGAGGCATTGGCTGAAGTAGATCGTGCTTATCGTCGTGGCCGGAGTTCTTATCTTGACTTAATTGTTGCTCGGGAAGAGTTACTTGATGCTGAACGTGCACGAATCGAAGCAGCGCGGTCTGTACTTCTTTTCGGCGCTGAGATTGAGCAGCTTACAGCAGGGCCTTTAGGTTCCGAGAGTGTAGGAAACGGAAAATAATTTTGGATTTAGATATGAGCAGATTAAGTAAAGTAATTCGCCTGGCAATATTATCCATATTCCTCATTTTCTCTGGATTTTGGATTGCAAGCCTGGGTCATGCAAATGGTGGTTATGATGAACATGTTAAGCAAGATGAGGAGCTGGGCTCCAATGATAGCCATGATGAGCATGATGAGCATGATGAACGGGAAGAGAAGCAATTCTCTAATAATGATAACCATGGCGGACATGAAGAGCATCAGGAGGAAAAGGGCCCCAATGGTGGCCGTTTACTGACTGAGGGGGATCTAACGGCCGAGTTGCTTATTTATGAAAGTGGTGTAAAGCCAGAGTTTCGAGCCTGGATTTCTCTGAATGGTAAACCTTTAGAGAATGCTCGTGTTTCCGTAGAGCTTGAAAGACTTGGCGGAAAAGTGGATCAAATACCCTTTGCCTGGGAGGATAGTGTTGGGTATTACCGCGGTGAAGGCGTAATAAAGGAACCTCACTCCTTTGATGTTGCCGTTTCTGTTTTTTACAACGGGGAGCGCACAAGTTGGGATTATGAGTCCCATGAAGGTCGAGTGCAGATCTCTGAACAAATGGCAAAAAAGGCAGGCATTAAAACTGCAATTGCTGCTCCAGGTATAATTAAAGAAAGCGTTACCTTATATGGTAAAACTGCGATAGATCATCGTAACCTCAGTCATGTGCGTGCACGTTACCCAGGAACCGTAATCACTGTTAAAAAAACGCTTGGCGATTTGGTAGCGAAAGGGGAAGAGCTTGCTACTATCGAATCCAATGACAGCTTGCAAATTTATCCACTGGTCGCTCCTATTAGCGGTCAGATAATTGATAAGCAAGCCAGCCAAGGTGAATTCAGTGGCGAACGGGTGCTGTTTACCATAGCTAACTACGACCAGCTGTGGGCTGAGTTGCAAGTATTTCCGATGCGTCGCGATCAGATCAAATTAGGCCAACAGGTTTCAATTACAGCTGGTGACCGTTCTTTTGACTCAACTATCACCAGCCTTGCTCCGAGCAGTAATGGTCAGCCTTTCGCGATTGCAAGAGCGGTGATTGAAAACCCCAATGAACTCTGGACTACCGATCTAATGGTCCAAGGCCAAGTAGTAACCAATGAAAAATCTGTGCCTTTAGTGGTCGAGAATCGTGCTCTACAACCTTTCCGCGATTGGACGGTGGTATTTATCAAAGTGGGAGAAACCTATGAAATTCGTCCACTTAAACTGGGCCGTAGCGACGGCACTGTTACCGAAGTGCTGAGTGGTCTCAATGAGGGTGATCGCTATGTCACCGAGAACAGCTACCTGATCAAAGCGGATATTGAAAAGTCCGGCGCTGAACATAGCCATTAAATGAGGTCAGAAGATGATTGAAAGTATACTGCGCTTTTCAATTGAGCGGCGCTACTTTGTACTGTCCCTGATCTTTGTATTGGTGGGCCTGGGGGTTTGGAGTTATCAGAGACTTCCAATCGATGCGGTTCCAGATATCACCAATGTTCAGGTACAGATTAATACCGAGGCTCCTGGTTATTCACCTTTAGAGGCGGAGCAGCGGATTACTTACATTGTGGAGGCGGCACTCGCCGGCTTGCCTAATTTAGAATATACCCGTTCGCTCTCTCGCTACGGTTTGTCCCAAGTCACTGTTGTTTTTAAAGAGGGTACAGATCTCTATTTTGCTCGGAACTTAATTAATAGCCGTCTCAGTAGTATTAAAAGTCATTTGCCTCCGGAGTTAGAGCCTGAAATGGGTCCTATTGCTACCGGACTCGGTGAGATTTTTATGTATACCGTGGAGGCTCTGCCTGGCGCCATCCAGCCCAATGGGCAGCCTTACGACGCTACTTCACTGAGGGAAATTCAAGATTGGATTATAAAACCGCAATTATCCTTAGTCCCCGGAGTTACTGAAGTTAATACCATCGGTGGCTATAACAAGCAGTATCACGTAACGCCCGAACCTCGACAGATGCTTAACTTTGGCGTATCCATGGAAGATATCGCCCTTGCGCTGCGCCGCAATAACGAAAGTCGCGGTGCTGGTTATTTGGAGGAGAATGGACGGCAACTTCTGGTGCGTTCACCAGGGCAGTTGCGAAATATTGCCGAAATTGAGGATGTGGTAATTACCAGTCGCGCCGGGGTGCCGGTTAAAATTTCGGATGTGGCCAAAGTAGCTATTGGAAAAGAGCTTCGCACCGGTGCAGCCACTCGCGATGGTGAAGAGACTGTATTGGGCACAGCTATGATGCTGGTAGGGGAAAACTCCCGGGAGGTAGCTCGAAGTGTGGCGGAAGCCTTAGAGCGAATAAAATCAACCGTACCTGAAGGTATTAAAGTAGAGGCGGTTTATGATCGGACCACTCTGGTAGATAAAGCTATCGCTACAGTGCAAAAAAACCTTGTTGAGGGCGCGCTGCTGGTTATCGTGGTATTGTTTTTGTTGCTGGGAAATATTCGAGCTGCCTTTATTACTGCAGCAGTAATCCCGCTTTCCATGCTTGCGACCATTTTCGGCATGGTGCAAACGGGTGTTTCCGCCAACCTGATGAGTCTCGGAGCTCTTGACTTTGGCCTGATTGTCGATGGGGCCGTGATAATTGTGGAGAACGCGATTCGCCGACTTGCCGAAGCCCAGCATCGCAAGGGAGGCAAGCTGCCCCTACAAGAGCGTTTGGAGCTAGTATTCCAAGCTACCAACGAAGTGATTCGCCCAAGTTTGTTTGGTGTTTTGATCATTACCGTGGTGTATATCCCTCTATTTTCGCTTACAGGTGTGGAAGGGAAGATGTTCCACCCCATGGCTGCCACTGTAGTGATGGCTTTACTCGCTGCACTGGTGCTTTCATTGACCGTTGTGCCTGCAGCAGTTGCCGTTTTCCTGACAGGTAAAATCAGTGAAAAAGAAAACAAAGTTATTGTTGCGACCAAATCTTTATATAAACCACTGTTGATTGCTGCAATGAAAGTGCGCTGGTTAGTACTTTCTGGGGCTCTTGCATTAGTACTGTTCTGCAGCTGGCTTGCAACAACACTGGGCTCTGAATTTATTCCTCAGCTCAATGAGGGTGATATCGCACTACACGCCCTGCGTATTCCTGGTACTGGTTTAGAGCAATCTGTAGAAATGCAAAGCTTGTTGGAGCAGCGTATTAAGGAGTTTCCCCAGGTAGATAAAGTATTCGCAAAAATTGGTACACCAGAAGTAGCAACAGACCCAATGCCGCCAAATGTAGCCGACAACTTTGTGATCCTGAAACCACGTGACCAATGGCCTGATCCGAAACTGCCCCAGGAACAATTGGTTGCTGAAATCGAAAAAGCTGTGCGTCAGTTACCGGGAAATAACTACGAGTTCACCCAGCCAATCCAAATGCGTTTTAATGAACTAATTTCCGGTGTACGTGCAGACCTGGGTATTAAAGTATTCGGTGATGATCTGGATCAGCTGGTGGCTTCTTCAAATGAAATTCTCGGTGTGCTAAATGGAATTGAGGGTGTTGCTGATGCTCGCGTAGAACAAGTGGAAGGTCTACCGATTCTATCAATAGTGCCGAAGAGAGTCGCACTCGCCCGCTATGGAATAGATCTGCAAACCTTGCAAAATTTGGTTTCAACGGCTATTGGAGGGGAAGAGGCTGGATTGATTTACGAAGGCGATCGCCGTTTTCATCTGGTAGTGCGTCTGCCGGAAGGCTTGCGACGAGACTATGAGAACCTTGGGGATTTACCTGTTCCGTTACCCACTGATAGCCCATTAGGTAGCTATGTGCCCTTGTCAGAAGTTGCTAACTTGGAAATGACCCCTGCCCCCAACCAGATCAGCCGGGAAAATGGCAAGCGACGTGTTGTGGTAACGGCCAACGTCCGTGACCGTGATTTGGGTTCCTTTGTTGAAGAGGCGAAGGGTCGTATTGATCAGCAGGTCTCTTTGCCTGCAGGTTACTGGCTAGTATACGGCGGCACTTTCGAGCAATTGGAATCCGCCAGTACTCGCCTCTCGATAGTGGTTCCACTGACACTATTGGTAATTCTGGGGCTTCTGGTGATGGCCTTTGGTTCATTCAAGGATGCCTTAATTATTTTCAGTGGAGTACCCCTGGCGCTTACTGGAGGTGTCTTGTTCCTATGGTTGCGCGATATGCCTTTATCTATTTCTGCCGGAGTAGGATTTATTGCACTATCTGGTGTGGCGGTGTTAAACGGTTTGGTAATGCTCTCTTTCATCCGACAACTTCGTCAGCAAGGTGGTGAGTTGCTCACATCTATTATCGATGGCGCTATGATCCGCCTGCGTCCAGTATTGATGACTGCGTTGGTTGCAAGTCTCGGTTTTGTTCCTATGGCTTTGAATGTAGGCACTGGAGCAGAGGTTCAAAGACCACTAGCTACGGTGGTGATTGGAGGCATAATTTCTTCTACTATCCTAACCTTGTTTGTACTGCCATTGCTTTATCGGATAGTGCATGGAAGAGAGGGTATATTAAAAATAAAAACATAATTTACGATGCTCACCTTTGCTTATATTTAGGTAGGGGTGGGCAAAATTTTAATAAAAATATTTAAGTGCGCTGGTTCATTTTTGAGCATGAAAAAGATGGATGCGTTAGATATTTATATTAGATAAGTAGAAAATAATAGATGTTTCTATTGTCTCAATCGAGTGACGGGCTTTTAGTATGGGTTTACTGCTTGCAGATTTTTATTCTGGTTCAAAGACAACCTTTATAGGCCCTAAATTGAGTTAACAGAAGTGCTGGGGCCTTTGATTTCTTATTTTAGTGAGTTGTAATTTTATTTCTCATGAAGTTGACTGATAAATATGATCTGAGTTTTTTAAAAAAGACAGGATCTAGCCTCGAGCGAGACTTTGAAGTAAGTAATTGTTGATATTTAAAGCATAAATATCCCTAAGTGGAGTTCTGTTTAGAGAGGGTGTGAATATGTCTGAATGTGGTTGTGGTTTAGAGCAAGCAGATAAATTAGAGAGAAGCACTTTAATGGTGCTGCTAGTGATCAACGCAATTATGTTTGTGCTTGAATTAACTCTTGGATGGTTTGCTCAGTCAACAGGATTGATTGCTGACTCTCTGGATATGTTAGCTGATGCTGCTGTGTATGGGATCTCTTTATTTGTTGTCGGTAGAGGGGTTATATATCAAGCTAAGGCAGCTAATGTCAGTGGAATAATTCAAATTATATTGGGGTTGTGGGTGTTGTATGAGGTTTGTAGGAGATCGCTTTTTGGTAGTGAGCCAGAAAGTATACTGATGATATCAATAGGGGCCTCTGCCTTGTTAGCAAATGTTGTTTGCCTCCTAATAATATCTAAGTATAAGGAAGGGGGGGTACATATGAGAGCCGCTTGGATTTTTTCAGCCAATGATGTTGTAGCAAATTTAGGAGTGATTATGTCAGGTCTACTAGTGGCGGTAATCGATAGTCGTTTCCCTGATCTTGCTATAGGCTTAATAATTTCGGCTGTTGTTATTCGAGGAGGTTTTTTGATTCTTAAAGAGGCGAGGGAGTCCACTCGAAAAGTCAAAATATCCTAAGTGACCTTAAGGTTTTAATAGTATGAGTAATATCAGCTTCCTAGTGGCTTGTCTAAAATAGTTTGTAGATCAATGGAAGTCTTACCTGAAGATGCTTGTCACTAATTTATGAGAGCAAAAGGTGCAATGATCTCTTAAGGCTTGAGTTGGCGAACTTATGAGTGCTTTTCTTTCATAGAGCAGTTTTGTGTATCCATTTTATTGCGTTATGACATGACGCACTTTTTTCACTTTTGACCTAGATGGTCTAGGCAGAAATTTTATTATTATATGCTGCCGAATATTCCCTTACAGCCTCCAAAGGACCTAGTCAAAGTATTGCTGGGCGTTGAATATCTTTCATTTGGATATAGAAGCCTAAGAAGTCCTCAAGTGTTTTTTTTCATAGCTCTAAATTTTTAGTTGACTATAACTAAAAATTGATACGTACCTTCTGTTGAAAAGAATATTGAGCCGTGGCATTAACGTCTACTAGGTGAGCTTCCTGGCAAAGTATGGTGCAATGCTTTAGATCGGTGATTTGATCTATATCTCTTCAGTCTTAAAGCAGTATGGAAAATAGTTGTCGAGCAGCTGTTTCATCGAGTTAGATGCTTCAGAAAGTTCTCTGCCGCTCATATTCTATAGGTAATGTTGGTAATGATAACGATTTTCAATTAAGTGTGTAGTTCTGTGCCTGTAAAAATTTATACTCTTCATAACTTCCGGCCTAGTGGATACTTTTGGTGGGAAAGTTGAGTTTAATAATTTAACACTAAGTTAGGGCGAAGTATGGGGCTTAAATGGGGGGTGGCTCGGAGGTGCTAGGAAGGTGCTCTGTTTCTATAGATACTAAATATCGCCATTGTTAGATGAAATAAGAAAATGTTACGTAGGTTGCGCGTGCCATATGCTCTCTCATTTTGCAAAGTGCTCCTAAAGTTAGCTAGAAATCAGCTCTTATCTTCAGTCATACCTGCGAGGTTTGGTATGCGCTTTATAAGTGAAGCCGATTTTGTAGTGCTTCTGTAAACTGGCCAGCAAAGATAATGTTTTTCAGTTTATCTACGAATGTAGGTAGATCTATCCCTGGTGCTCAGCTTTCAGCATTTTTAGTTTGATGGATGCTTCTAAAGTGCCTGCTGAATAGCTATTTTCCTACAGTAATAAAATGTGTAAGCACGATTGGGTATTTCTGAGGGATGTCTAAAGCGGTATTCTGGTTTTTTGTGTGTTGAAAATGGCCATTGCTTCTGTGGTTTTAATGGTGCAATAGGGGATCTCGCAAAGATAATGCGGATGATTTTTTATTAATAGTTAAAAAATAAAGATTAATAAATAGATTATCATGGGCGGCCGTCATAAATTAGACTGAGTTTTGCATTTTAGTCATGAGAATTAATGGGGTTTAGTTGGTACAGGTAAAAGAAAAAGAGGTGGAAGTACAGTTGCGCCTTACTTGGTACTATCCCCCCTTAAAGTGGATTGCTGTAATAAAAAAATATCCAATAAATTGCTTTGTGTTGCGGGGCGTGTTGTTAACTGTGGTGTGGTTTATATGAATGTGGTGTATCAATCTTTACTTAAAAATACGAATTTTCTGCTGAAAAATAGCAGGGAGATTAAAGATTTAGGAGAAACGACAATGTAGGCTTGAATATTTGTGCGAATTTACGCTACCCCTAAGATAGAATTAATTCTATTAAGCTTGTCATCAAATAGTTTATATTTGTTAATTGGCTGGTCACAATATGTTACCAAAATATAAGCTGTAATTTGTTGTAATTGGCGTCAAGGAGCTTTCTGGGGTTTCCCGTTGGGAGTCGAAGTTCAGGTGTGAGTGCAAGCTTCAATAGCAAAAAAAATACGCATAAAATCTGTTCGTTTTGTTGTGAGTTCATGATCGCAAGATGATTTTTATGTGATTGGCGGACCGATTGTTCTGGCTGATTTTTAGAGGTAATTTGAAGGGGTAAGATTGTAAGCGGGTGTAAGTGAGAGGGGCTGGTCATGTAGCAAAAAAAAACCATACTGCGCGGCAAGAAAAATAAAAAAAAGAAAGTTACTTTAAAGTGATTGTTAAAATTTCTAATGTGTTTAATATTTCTCTCGGAAAATAATAAATAGAATCGATGAGTAGAGACTCTTGATGGTGGTCAAAGATTTACCCGGCAGATTTACCCGGCAGATTTACCCGGCAGATTTACCCGGCAGATTTACCCGGCAGATTTACCCGGCAGATTTACCCGACAGGTTTACCCTGCAGGTTTATCCGGCATGATTCCCGGATGGGTCTTTCAGTCGAGTTCTAAATTCTCTGATGTTTAAACCATTCTTAATTCAAGCTTTGAGGTTTTTGTTAAGTTTTTTGATATATATCAGCTTGATTAAAACAGTAAAAAAATAGCCTAAATGCCTCCGCATAGACGATTGAGGCCGTGTCTTATTTGACTTTAAAAATGGAGATTGAAATGTCGATACAGTTACAAAACATACTCAAGGAAAACGGGTTGGACCCTTTAAAGGTGGCACTGTCATCTGTGGCGGAACTCTATTCGATGACAGAGGATAACTTACTGGATTTCAAGACAGGCTTGATCCATGAGGCATTCGCTTATCACTATGAGAACAATGCTTTTTTCCGCTCCGCTTGCGATAGCAAAGGAGTGACACCGGATATGATCTCAACTCCAACTGACCTGATCAAAATACCTCTGGTTCCCATTGAGCTTTTTAAATCAAACGATAGCCATAAGTTACTTTCAGTCAGCCTACGTGATGTAGAGCTAGAAATGCGAAGCACAGGTACCTCTGGTATTCCCAGCGTTTCGCGCCGCTGCGCAGACACCGTTGACAATGCGGTGCTGGGGATTTACTCGATGTATCGCGAATTCCTAAAGATCTCCAAGGGTGCCGGCCTTTATCTTTGCCCCTCGACCGAGGAAATTCCTGAAATGGGCATGATCAAGGCGCTCAATATGCTCGCAGGTCTGCTGGACACTCATAGATTCATGGTTCGGCAAGAATCTTTTAAGCCCGAAGAGGCCTTAGAGCAGCTTGAGGATTGGAATGATAAATTCAGTCGCCATTTGATTGGTCCTCCATTCCTGATCAATCGTTTTATCAGCTACCTCAAAGCTACCAACACCCGAATTAAACTCGATAAGAGTAGTTACATCATCACTCTTGGGGGGTGGAAGCGCTTCTCAGGCCAGATGTTGTCACGTGCAGAATTCAACAGTGAATGTATCGAGTACTTGGGCGTGGAAGAGAGCCAGATCCGTGACATCTACGCCTTGGTTGAATCCAATGTCATTGCTATTGACGATGAGTATGGAATCAAGCATGTCTCCCCCTTCGTTCATTTCTCGGTAAGAGACCCCAAACAACTAGATCGAGAGGTCGAACCGGGCCAGACCGGCCAATTGGCAATTCTTGACCCTCTCGCACGTTCGACGCCTGGTTTCATGCTTACTGAGGACTTGGTGCGACTGTTGCCTGAACCGAGTCGTTCGGGAAGAAGTGGTCAACGCATGCAGTATGTAATGCGCCTACCTGAGTCAAAAGAATTTGGTTGCTGTGCGGTTAATTTAGATAAGCGGCTTGAAGATTTGGACGCAGAGCAGGCTGCTAGCGGCAGTTGTCCAGTCGTCGCCTAATTACAGCTGTCCAAGATGGAGCTACAACATGTACAACGACATCATCATTGACAACTTTTCCGACCCGGCCCATGTCGGTGATATTAACGAACCCAATTACGAATATGAAATTGGCAATCCAGTATGTGGAGATCGGATTCGCGTTCAGATCAACATCACCAATGGACTGATTGACAGTGCTCGCTTTAGAGCTTGGGGTTGCGCTACTTCGGTGGCAACGGCCAACATTTTCTGTGCCTCGCTTGAGGGGTTGGCACCGGAACGGCTTGCCGGGAGAACAAGTAGCGAAATAGAAGGCATGCTTGGTGAACTAGAGCCATCACAACACCATTGTGTTGAGATTTTGCAGCAGCTTCATCATAGGTTGCTGAGCTTAGTTGGCAAAGATTGTCGGGAGGTGATGCCATGACAAATACTCACTCGATTGAGGGTTACTTCGACTACAACGCCACAACCCCGGTGTCGGAGGCTGTAGCTACGGCTATGTCCTCTGCGCTTCGGCTCTTTGCTAATCCATCGGGGCGTACGCTTCCTTCGACCAGTAATCGTGAGCTAATCCAGCGAGCAAAGACCCATGTCGCCAGCCTACTGGGTACCGCGCCGGAAAAAGTTTTCTTTACCTCCGGCGGTTCTGAAGCCAATAACTGGGCTATTAAAGGAAGCCTGATGAACGACCTGGGTAGGGCTGGCCATATCCTAACCACGGCGATTGAGCACCCTTCAGTTCTAGAAACTATCCGATACTGCGCCCACCAATTCGGATTCGAAGTCACCTGCTTGAAGCCGGGACCGAGCGGCGCCGTCAGTTTTGAGGCTGTCGCTGAAGCTATCCGGCCTGACACCAGGTTGATTTCCATGATGTATGCGAACAATGAAACCGGCGTTATTCAACCTGTGGATCAGGTGGCAAGGCTGACCCGCTCCCGAGGCATTCCGTTCCATGTCGACGCAGTGCAAGCAGTAGGTAAGCGGCCTCTTGATGTCGAGGCATTAGGTGCTGATTTTGTTTCTTTTTCCGCACACAAATTCTATGGCCCCAAGGGTATTGGCGGCCTATATATCCAGAATATAGATCGCATATCTCCCTTGATTCATGGTGGTGGACAAGAGATGGCAATGCGCTCTGGCACCGAGAATTTGGTCGCTATCGCCGGACTCGGTGAGGCTGCTGACGAATGTCGCAGGGAGCTTGAGTACTGGGACCATCACTGTCTGAAGTGCAAACAGCACTTGATCGAACAGCTTGGCAAATCCTCTATCGAAACACATATCAATGGTGCTAGTCATTATGAGGGGGCGATTTCCAATACCTTAAACCTATCGATTCCAGGCATTCGGGGTGAGGCGCTTGCTCTGTTAATGGAAAAGAAAGATGGGATTGTGGTGTCGATTGGCTCTGCATGCAGTAACAACAAGACCCGTCAACTATCGCCTGTATTACAAGGAATGGGGCTAAGTGATGAAGAAATACAAAGTGCGATCAGGATTAGCTTCGGCCGCTTTACCAGCCTTGATGATATAGATCGTTTTGTTGATTCATTGCAGCGGTGCGTGGCACAGCTCAAAAGCATGAGCTTTAAAGGGTGAGGAGTTGGGCTCATGACGGATAAGATTTTTCCAGCTCAGCGCTTCATGGATCAGTTCGCCCGACACGTGGTTAATGAGCCTAGCCGTACCGCCTGCGTATTCCAGCCTCATGGGCCTGATAGTGCTCTATCGCTGAGTTACGGTGAACTGAATCAGCAGGTACTGGAACGGGCCCGACTGTTAGTCGAGCGCGGATATAGAGGCCAGCCGCTTGCTCTGCTTTTCCCTGCTGGTCTTGATTTTGTGGTCAACTTCCTCGCCTGCCTCGCGGCTGGCGTCATTGCTGTACCCCTGAACCTGAGTCGCAATGCTCAGCAATTAGAGCGCACTGTTCGTATTCTTGGTGATGCAAAGACCAAAGCCATTCTGACGACCGCTGAGACTCGTGAACAGCTATTTGAACAATTAGCAGAATTACCGGCGATTAATTTGGGCGACCAGGCCTGGATTGATGAGCAGCAGGTTTGTGCTGCTAAAGATGTAGAGTTACCTCTTCCGACTCCAGATGAGTTGGCGTTTGTTCAGTACACCTCAGGCTCTACTGATCTACCCAAAGGTGTGATGGTAAGTCACGCCAACATTATCGATAACCAATTGGCTATCCAGCAGGCGTGTGGCCACCACGAAGGTGTAATTGCTGGCGGCTGGCTGCCACAGTTCCACGATATGGGACTGATAGGCCATATGCTGCAGCCATTGTTCCTTGGTGGTACCTATGTCTTCATGCCCCCGATGAAGTTCGTTCAGCGTCCACGCCGGTGGTTAGAATTGATATCTCACTATCGAATTCATAGCTCTGCTGCACCTAACTTTGGCTATGAGCACTGCATCAAGTTCATAGGTGAGCGAGAGGACTTATCGGGACTAGACCTGAGTTGCTGGAAGGTGGCTTTGAATGGCTCTGAGCCTGTCAGCGCCGACACTATGAGGATATTTGCTGAGCGTTTCGAGCCTTACGGTTTTTCTTCTGCTGCTTTCTTTCCCTGCTACGGCATGGCTGAGACCACTTTGTTTGTCTCTGGAGGGCCGATAGGTGGAGGCATTGAAACCCTGGCTTTCGATCCCGCAGCATTTGACTCTGGTCGACTGCAATCTGCTGGCGAGGGGCGTCAAGTGGTTAGCTGCGGTCGTATCACGCCAAGGATGACTTTGAAGGTTGTTGATCCGAAGAGTGGCCGGCTAGCAGATGAGGATTGTATTGGTGAGATATGGATTAGTGGTGCCTCAATAGCACAAGGTTATCTTAACAACCTTGAGATTAGTAAGCAGCAATTCGGTGCTCGTATATCGCCCTGCGACGGTCATTATTACCTCAAAACCGGTGACATGGGCTTCGTCCGTGACAATAAGTTGTATATCACCGGGCGGATCAAGGAAATGTTAATCCTGCGCGGCCGCAACCTTTATCCATACGATATTGAACGTACCTGTAGTGACCATCCTGATGCGGCAGGCAATAACGGAGCCTCGGTTTTCACCGTGGAGAGCAATGGCCAAAACCGACTGGCAGCCATTGTTGAGATTCGCCGCCACGCCTTTCTTAACCGAAACCACGATGAACTCCGACAGGAGCTGCGTGAGGCAGTGATGTTGGCACATGATGTCGCCCTCGACCAGCTCTTGCTGGTCAAGCCTGGCGGTATTCCGAAAACCACTAGCGGCAAAGTTCGTAGGACTGCCTGCAGGGATCTGATTGCAGCCGAAGAGACGCAGCTCGCATGAACCGTTGATAGGAAATATAAGATGACGAATGAATTTAGAATGAAAAACCTGGTGGAACAGATCACAGATTTTATCGCTGCTAAGACACCAGAATTTTCGATTGATAAGCACAGTGACACCTCTTTCTCAAGTCTAGGTTTAGACTCGGCAGACCATGTCCAGCTATCGACTATGGTGGAGGACCACCTCTCTGTTGACGTCGATCCGACGCTAGCCTTCGACTACCCAACGATCAACGCTCTTGTGGCACATCTCGAAAATAATTTTTTAGGAACAGCTTTGGAGCGCGGTTGATGTCGGAACTTGATTGCATAGTTATCGGTGGAGGCCAGTTCGGTCTTCACACCGCACGAAGACTGCAGCAGGCTGGTCTCAACTACCTTCTGCTTGAACGGGATAGTATTGGCGACGTTTGGCGTAACCGGCTTGAGGGCATGAAGCTATTCACTTCGCGTCAATTCTGTGCCCTGCCAGGACTAGCGTTTCCGGGCGATCCTGAGGGCTTTCCGAACACAGGAGAAATAGCTGATTATTTGGCCCGCTATGCAGACCACTTTGATCTTCAGATCCGGGAAGGCTGTGAAGTTGTTTGTCTTGATCGCCTTCCGAGCGGCGGTTTTCAGGTCGACCTTGCCGACGGCACCTCACTGCTCGCCGCCAGCATCGTCAATGCTACTGGTGCTAATCAGGTGCCGCAGGTGCCGGCGATAAGTTCCCAGCTTGCTGAGGAGGTGCAGCAACTAGACGGTAGTCTCGCCTCAACCGATGTCATTTCTGATGGCCATACTGTTGCCGTTATCGGGGATGGTGCTACTGGGCGTCAGATCGTGGACCGGCTAGCGGGGCGTTGTAATCTGTTGTTGGCCACGGGTTCCCCACGTGGCCTGCCTCCCAACCGTTTGTTCGGACGTGATATTTTTTGGTGGCTTGATCGCTTGCGTATCCTTTCCGCCGATAAGAACAGCCTCATCGCGAAGATATTAAAAAAGCGTAACCCTGTCCCCTGTGGTGAATACAACAATAGGCGGCTGAAGGCTAAAGGCGTAAAGATTGTTGGCCGTGCTTTGGAGTGCTCTGGCCGTCAAATCCGTTTCGAGTCCGTCGGTTGGCGTGACATAGATACAGTGATCTGGGCAACAGGCTATTGCGACCGAACGAGCTGGCTAAAGTTGCCGCACTGTGTCGATGAGAGGGGCTTCATTGAAAACTATGGAAGGACTCCAGAGCCTGGGCTTTTCTTAGTGGGACGTAAATGGCTTAGTTGTCGAGCGTCGGAGCTGGTAATGGGGGTTGAGAAGGATGTAGAGCGAGTAATGGCGCCGCTGCGAGCCTTTTTATCCGAAAGGAAAGAAATACCTTGAACAAAAATATAAAGACCGATTGGATCATTCGCTCTGGCGCCAGTAAGTGGCTATTAGCGCTGGTGCTGTTGCTCACATTGATGTCGGCTGTTGGCCTAAAACGGATGGGGCTGGCCAGTGATTATCGCGTTTTCTTCGATGATAACGATCGTGACCTACTGCGCTTGGAGCAGATGCAAGATACTTATAGCACGACTGATAACGTGTTCATCATGATTGAACCGGTGGATGACAACATCTACAACCAGCGTACGCTGAGCCTTATACATGAAATGA
Organism: Microbulbifer mixtoriginis (SeqCode); assembly: GCF_052466865.1. Lineage (NCBI taxonomy): Bacteria > Pseudomonadati > Pseudomonadota > Gammaproteobacteria > Cellvibrionales > Microbulbiferaceae > Microbulbifer > Microbulbifer mixtoriginis (SeqCode). The sequence continues at coordinate 3,906,169 of NZ_CP174293.1, read as the reverse complement.
CGCGCGCGTTGTGGCGGACGGCCCATGTCTCTCGAGTAGATTCGCTAACGAACTTCCCATATAGCTCTGCTGAAGACGATGATATTTTGATTGAGGAGTTCGTCTACGAGCTTGACGAATTGACGCCGCAAAGGATCGCTTTTATTGAAACTGCCGCTAGTAGTGAGAGGGACTTGGTTGGCAATTTGGTTAGTAAGGACGGGCGATTTACCGCGATCAATGCGACCATTCGGTTGCCAGGGATAGACCATAAGGCCGAAGTGCTAGCCGTTACCGGTGCTGTCGATGAGTTGATTCAGTCATTCAAGATGGAATATCCGGATCATCGTTTTTTTGTCACCGGTGTGGTGGAGATGAACGGTGCCTTTTTCCAGGCGGCAAAAAAAGACTTCATCACGCTGATACCGTTGATGATCCTTTTCGTGCTGGTCAGCGCTGCTCTGATTCTCGGATCACCTGCTGCAGGTGGCGCTATTTTGACGGTAGTAGTGTTGGCACTGCTAGGATCTTTGGGTCTAGCTGGTTGGCTCGGTATTCAATTGTCCGCGCCATCAGTATCGGCTCCAATCATCATGTTCACGGTGATAGTAGCGTCGGCCATCCACATCCTCAGCTATATTCAGCGCCAGATACGCAGTGGTGTTTGTCGTGAAGAAGCAGTTTTGCAATCCTACCGGCGCAATCTCAAGCCGATTGCGGTGAGCCATGTCACTACTATTATCGGTTTTCTGGCGATGAATTTTAGTGACTCACCGCCGTTTCGAGATCTTGGCAATATAGTTGCCTTAGGTGTGCTCTTCTCGCTACTTTTGTCGTTTACGGTTCTACCACAGCTTCTGTTGCGTATTCGTTTTTCAACGCGGGAAACAGGTGCCAACCGGCTGATTAATCGCATGGCTTTGTTGTCAGGCTGGGTTATCGCTTACCGCCGGCGGATATTGTGGCTAATGCTACCTTTGTCCCTATGCGTCGCTGCACTCAGTCCATTGAATCAATTAAACGATGATTTAATCCGCTATTTTGATGAGTCACAGCCCTTCCGTGCTGATTCTGAACGTATCGATCGCCACTTTTCTGGTATTTATACAATCGATTACTCGCTCTCGGTACCAGAGCAGAACGGTATGTTTCAGCCAGAGTTTTTACAGTTTCTTGATACATTCGATGACTGGCTACATGAGCAGCCAGAAGTTTTTACAACTGCAAGCCCCCTGCACCGAATCAAGGATCTTAACCGTTTGATGAATGGTGGTGATGAGGACTCTTACCGGTTACCTGGCGATACAATTACCGCTGCACAGCAGTTCCTACTATACGAGATGTCGTTGCCGTTTGGTCGTGATGTGACCCATCAGGTGAATTTGAATAAATCCTCGGTGAAACTGACTGCACGATTAAAGAATCTAAGCTCGGTGGGCTTAATTGCTTTTGAAAAACGGGTCGAAGAGTGGTTGTTGCAAAACCAACCTCGCTCCATTGATATCTATCACAGCAGTCCCGCAGTGATTTTTTCCCACATTGGCCAATCAAATATTGTAAGTCTCCTTGAAGGAGCCTCGCTAGCGTTTGTGGTGATTTCATTGACGTTAATGTTGGTATTCCGCTCACTCGATATTGGTCTATTGAGTTTGGTTCCAAACCTGCTTCCAGTCGCAGCAGCATTTGGATTTTGGTATCTCGTTAATGGTCAGATCTCAATGGGGCTGGCCGGGGTGTCGGCAATGGCGATCGGCATAATCGTCGATGATACAGTTCACTTCCTCTATCAGTATGTCAACGGTCTAAAGCGGGGGCTCAGTCCCGAAGATAGCGTAAGCGAAACCATTAGCAAGACTATGGGTGGGATCGTGATCAGCTCAATGCTGCTAGTGATAGGCTTCCTTCTATTGTCGACCTCGGCGTTCGAGAAAAATGCCCAGATGGGTATGCTCACGGGGATGTCCATTGTGTTGGCATTGGTATTTGACCTGATATTACTACCAGCATTGGTTCTAACCTTTATGCGCAGGACACGTACGTCGAACCTGCAATTTCGTACCGACAAGGAACTAAATAATGCGAACTGATTACCGTCTCCTCCTTCCAGTGACAATACTTTGTGGCCTAATCGGTTTGCCGGTTCAAGGGGCTGCTAGCGATGCTCAAAAGGGGCGGGACGTCGCAGTGGCAGTGGATAACCGTGATCTTGGTTACGGCGACAGTGTTGCCGAATTGACGATGATTCTACGCAACAGGGCCGGAGATGAAACTCGACGTGAACTTCAGATCAGCTCACTTGAGAGTCACGAGGGTGGAGACAAATCGTTAATCCGCTTCAATTTTCCTGCTGATATCCGGGGCACGGCGCTTCTAACGCATCCGCAGTTAGAGGATACCGATAAGCAGTGGTTATATTTGCCTGCCTATTCTCGTATTAAGAGGATCTCATCTCGCAATAAGAGTGGTGCGTTCGTCGGTAGTGAGTTTTCGTTCGAGGATTTGTCTGATAAGGCGGTCGACGATTTCCGCTATACCTACGTGAGAGAGGAATCATGCGAAGATGGTGCCCTGGTTTGTGATGTGATTGACCGAGTGCCAGAAGACTCTCACTCTGCATATAGCCGGCAGCGGGTCTGGGTTGATCAGAGTGCTCGACGTATCTTCCGTATAGACTATTTCGACCGTAAGGAAACGCTGCTCAAGACTTTTTCCGCAAGGGATTTTCGCCTCTACGATGATCGTTATTGGAGGCCAATGGAGGTGGTTATGCATAATCAGCAGAGTGGAAACGTAACGATCTTAAGCTATAGTCGCATCGAGTTTGGTACCGGCCTCTCGGTTGCGAATTTCCATCGCAATACACTCCGGGATTAAGGGTATGGGGGTCTTGCGTTTAGCGTTTTGGGTGCAGCTGTGTCTAAGCCTTACTATCATGCCGGCCCTCGCAGAGGTCGAGGTTGACAAGTATTCTGTTGATATCGCGGCCACGGCTCGTATATTTGCAGAAGAGGAGTCGCTGGCCATCGATGATAGCTACCGCTTCGGACCGGGACTTGAAATTGAAGCTGATGCTGAGGGGGATATTGGTGATACTGGCTATAAGCTGCGCTTGTTTGGTAGCTGGGATGAGAAGGATGGGGAGCGTCGATATGCCGATATCCGCCAAGCCAGCCTTCACTGGCGCCGTGACCAGTTATCGCTGAATCTCGGTGTTAGCACTTTCTTTTGGGGCGTTTCTGAATCTCTGAATATAGTCAATGTACTTAATCAGGCTGACTTGCGCCAAGCTGTCGACGGAAAGGAAAAGATGGGGCAGACCTTCGCATCTTTAGGCCTGCGCTTTGATAACGGCGAACTATCGATATTCTATCTGCCAACTTTTCGTGAGCGAGAATTTCCAGAGCGCCCGTCATTCGGACTACCGATTTCGAGCCGGGCACTTTTTGAAAGCTCGAATAGAGGTGGAGATGTTGCTCTGCGAGGCCATTTTTACGCTGGTGATTTAGAAACGGGGATCGGTTACTTCAGAGGCACTAGGCGGGCGCCACTACTGGTAAGGCGTAGCCCTACAGCGACGATGTTGACCCCGTTTTACATCGAAACCGAGAATTTCTTACTGGATACACTTTATCTCCTCGGCGACACGACCTTGAAGTTGGAAGCGAAAACTGGAAGCGAACTGGAGCAGGGTTTCTTTGCTGCAAACGTCGGCCTTGAGCACCCGGTTTATTCGCTACCGGATAGTATGCAGGATCTGTCCTTGATCGCCGAATATCTAATCGACGATAGGGATGAGCAAGCTGAAACATTAGGTCAGAACGATCTCTTTGTCGGCCTTAGAGCTAGCTTCGGTGGGACCGGTGACAGCGAATTTCGAGGTGTCATAAGTTATGACTTTGATAGTCATGGCAATTACCTCGACTTAGGTTTGGAGCACCGCCTGAGCGATTATTTCAGAATCGAAACTCGGGCGTTTTTATTCCTCAATGCGGGCCGCAGTGATACTTGGCTGTATCCAGTACGGGATGAGGATTTTATCGAGTTTAAGTTGCATTATTCTTTTTGAGCGGACCCTATGAAGACCGGAGTTAACAGGGATATAGGTCTTTGGATTGCTACCGTGAAGGAGTTTGAAACTCTAATTAAGCATGATCCGCAAACTGTCTTCACCACAGTTAGCGAGGCTGAGCAGAAAAGATATAGTGGGATTGTTAATCGAGCAGCGGGCCTACATTTTCTGCTTGGTCGTTACCTACTGCGTTATGTTTTATCCACTAAAAGTGGCGTAAGTATTTTGCCGGCAGATTGGGAAATTTTCCCTGATGAGCAAGGCAGGCCTAGAGTTTTAAACCAAAGTGTGGCCCCAATAAAATTTAGTATTTCTCATGCTAGTGGTGTGGTCGCGATTGCGCTTAGCTCTACCGTTGATCCAGGTATAGATCTGGAGCCCCTTGCTCGTGAACTGGGCTCAGGTCTAAATTTCAGGCATTTACTTAGTCCAGAGCAATATGACCAGGTAATGACTATCCCAAGCGCTGCTCACTGTGAATTGTTAACAAGGGTTTGGTGCATTAAAGAGTCTGTGTCCAAAGCGTGTGGTTTGGGGCTTCGACTGCCTTTTTCTACGATCGAGTTTGATCTTGTATCTTTGCTTAACTCGCAACCAGCCACGTGGCTTGAGTGTAAGGTAAGAGAAAGGGGGAGCTTTTGGTTTAACCTTTGCACGTTGGCGCAACGCTATTGGCTTTGTGTAGCGATGGAGTCGCCGGCGTTGTCGCCTTTGGGTCGATTGGAACCAAACCATTTTAACCTATTCAGCCGCAAGGCGTTTTAGAAACAAGACGTGGAGTTGGAAGTAGCTGCCGCACAAAATTAATTTTAGGTCCAGTTACGCTGCTTCAATGTCATTAATACAGGATGAGATGATGGACGTGCTCGAGTACATCAGGGAAAAGGAAAGGTTGCTTAGGGCTCGGATTAACAATTTGGACCTCAAAAGCACCCATGATAATCACCTGCATCAGTTGTCCTATTACATCAGTAACTTGCTTAAAAATTCCTGGACTTCGAAAGCTGGGCCGGTTGTTGATCCTGCTACCAATCGTGAATTACAAGTCATTAAGAACCCTAAGGCCATCGCTTTCTACCAAGACTGGCAAGCACGTATTGGTCAGCAGATATATATTGGGCGCTGGATTGTAGTTAACCAGTCGCGCATTGACAGTTTTGCCGAAGTAACTGGAGACCGCCAGTGGATTCATATTGATCCAGAACGAGCAAGGGCTGAATCGCCGTTTGGAGGCACAATTGCCCACGGCTTTTTGGTCCTATCGCTAATTCCCGAGCTCACCGATGCTGTCAATCCGGAAAAACCGCCTTACCCTGAAGCTAGAATGATTATAAACTGCGGCCTTGAACAGGTGCGTTTTCCTTATCCAGTTAAGACTGGCAATCGTATCCGAGCTCGTACGACTTTAAAGTCCCTGGTGCCATCGAAGCGTAGTGTGGAAATGATCAATCATATTGAGGTAGAGGTTGAAGGTTCAGGTCGCCTGGTTTGTGTTGCGGATAGTGTGCTGAAACTTTACTTCTGAATTCAAAATGCACGCGCACCCTCCCGGCACTTATAATTATCATAGGCAATCTGGGAGGAGAGTAATTCTCGATTGATCGCTCTTGCAAGAGCGCAGAATTAGCCATCTCTGGATAGAGATATGAACCTTGAGTATCTGTGATTATCGAAAGGTGTATTCCTGCTATCTGATAGGGAATTTCAGAGGCTATGGGGGCTGGGGTTTATTAATTTCCCTGGTTAAGTAGGGAAATACAGCTGGGGGCGGCGTTAGACGTGTCTTTACTACCTAGATAACTCTTCTATTTCTGACCTTTCTGACTGAGCGCTCCATTGCCGAGGATTAGTGGCTGCGTTGCTACAAATCTAGATGGATTCCATCAAAGATCGAGTGGTTCACTTGTAATGATGAGGTATGAGCGCTAGATGTGTAACCAACCAATAAGCAAATAAATAGAAAGAATTTTTTGAATAAAGATTTTTTTGGTATGCTATATCTAATTTTTTCTTTTTTTAGGATAAAATTGTCGGTATGTGTGTGTAATTTGAAGCAACTTACCTCTTCATTTATCTCACCTGTTTGATACCCCAAAGGTACAGTTAGGCTCTTGAAGTGATTAGTGTTCAAACTTTATTGTTCCAAAATAAAATTAGTGTTCAAACTTTATTGTGCGAGAACACTAATATGGGAGATGTGATTCCTTTTAAAAGAAAAACCACCTGGCAGAAACACAAAGGCAGCACTCTTTGCCGGGAAGGTTTTCACAAGTGGAAAGTGGTTACCGAGCGCAAGTTTGATGTTAAGCAGGGCAAGCTCGTCACAGAGTATTGCTGTGAGCGCTGTGGAAAAACCAAGACTAAGTTGCTTTAGAGTGGCTCGCTAGAGAACATGCAGCTAGCTGAATTTTGCTCATTTTCCTAGTAACTCTCTTCCCAGATCACCCCTGGTGCGTTAGGCGCACCAGGGGTTACGCCATGCATTAACTCTGAGCCTGACGATTCTCCATTAAACATTAATAGCGATAGTAGCGTCCGCGATAGCGATAATAGTCTCTGCGTTTTCTTTCTCTATCGTAGAGATAGCCTGCCCCTGCGCCAATCACGGCGCCTGCTGCGGTGCCACCGGGCCGACCTCCACTGATTAGGGCGCCGGTAACGGCACCGACGCCGATGCCGGTTCCGATGCGACGGTCGGTATCGCTCATATTGGCACAGCCTTGCCCGCCGAGGCCTAGGGCCAATACTGCGGTTAAGCTGAGGTATTTAATCGCTTTGATACGCATAGTCACCCCTTTCAGTGATGCTTGAGGGATAGATATTCGGTAAGACAGACCGAATAATTTCGCAGCCAGTGTAGGGTGGAGATAAGTCAGCAACAAATATCTAAGCTGTGGGCTGCGTATAGCACAAAATAAGAGATTTGAAGGATTTTGCGATGTTTGAAAAGCAACAATTGATTGATATTGCCCAAACTCCAATGCCATTCGGTAAGTATGCGGGTAGAGTGCTTATTGATCTCCCTGAGGAGTACCTGCTTTGGTTTGCCAAAGAGGGTTTTCCTACTGGGAAGTTGGGGCAGTTGATGGCTCTGACATTGGAGATCAAAATTGAAGGGCTGGAAGGGCTGATTGCGCCGTTAAAATAATCTGAAGATGTTCATTGTTGTCTCTTGGTAAAAGTCAAAAAAATCTAAGCAAGTGACCACTTTAAAAACTCCTAGGTTGCTCTTTTCTTTGTTTCGTTTTCCATGATTTTTTGTGGAAAAAATGCCTACTAGCTTGGTTAAGAGCATGTTATACCAGTACCTTGATTTTGATATTCTAGGTTGCGAGTCTAATATGTAAATGCCTAGGTGAGCTTTGCGGAGCGAAGCGTTAACAACAAGCGGTCCGTAATGGAGACTGAACTAGCCCGGAAATAGGCCCACAGCGGGTGACCACTGGTCTGAATGATTTCAGCGAGGTTAAAGCGGGAGTAGAGCCAGTCATATTAAAGAGGGAGCGGTCGAAATGAATTCGGCCGCTAATTAATTGTATTTACTGAAAATATTTTTCTTAATTTCTTCTTATTATTTTGCTGATTTTATCGGTAAATATTGGAATTCTGAGAAATTTTGCAATTAGCTCTGTGGGATAAAAGAAAATCGTTGATTGTTACATGTAGAGAGCGTTGGGGAGAGCCCCGGCAGTGGATTTGCCGGGGGCTGGATCAGCTAAGAAAGTTCAAGCGATAAATTAAAGCGGTATACGAACAACTACACCACCCATAGTTTCGCCAAGCTCAAAATTATCGCGTGGACTATCCGCGTGGTCATTGTGACAGCTGACACAAGCTGGGGATACACCCACATCGGCATAAACTGCCGTAAAGTATTCGGTATCACCGAGTGTCTCACGGCCATAGAAGTTTTTACCTGGGTTGTCGATGACAAACTGCAAACCTTGCTTTTCCATTTCGGTGCGCGGCTTGTTCTGTTTATTTACCGGCCATAGGGACAGCAGGGCGTAGCTGAAGCCAGATTCTTTTTCCGCGACTCGCTCAGCACCCATTCGCATCATTTGTGCGGGCAACGGCAGTAATTTTTTATCCTGCCAGTGCTCGTCGGCATCCAGAACTTTTTCCTCATTTTGCAAACGGTTAACTACCTTGTTGGTGTAATTGGCTCTGTCTGCCTCAATCACGGCAAAGATAGCATCCGCCATTCGCTCCGGTGCCACGCCCTGGTTTTTTTCACAGCCAGTGAGTAGGGCCAGTCCGGCGATAAAACAAGCGGCAATACGCATAGTGTTCCCCTCCTATTGGGATTGTGTTTGCTTATTTTTGCTTTTGGAAATTTTTGCAATGCGGTCGCGGATTAAGTCAAACGTTTCATGTTTATCCGCAGGCTTATGCTTGAAATTCTGAGAGATCAGTTTTTCGTCCGCCATGGCTGCCAGGGAAAACTCCGCTCCATGGCAGTTCAGGCAGACAGGCAACATTTTTTCATTGGGGCGGAGATTGTGGTTCTGATTATGATTGACCACAACCTGTTCTCCGTGGGTTTCCCGCGGTAAGTGACAGCTGGCACAGCTAACTCCGTTTTCTGGATCTGATTGCCAGGTATTGAAATGCGGCGATTCCTTGTAGGCCAAGCTGTGCTCATCGCTGTGGCAGCTGAGACAGGATTCCACAGCAGCGAACTGCAAGTCGACATCGTGTGGGCCGTGACAACTGGTGCAACTGAGTTCCCCGGAAGCGTCAGACTGCATGGGTATCCAGGCCTGGTGTGGCGTCATGGCACCAACTTGTTGAACAAATTCCTGTGGCAACTTGGATGAGAGGCGCATTCCGTGTTTACCTTGGGTAAAAGATTCTCGTTGCTCGCTGTGGCAGCTTGCACACTGTTCCACAACCTCAGCACTAGTAAATTGCATTTGTCCATTGGCGTGGCAGCTGCTGCAGTTCACGTCCACTTGAGCATGGGGGCTTTGCGCCCAAGCCGCAGCGATTTCTACAGTTGCAGTTTCTTCCTGTATATCCGCCTGCTGCATCTGTAGGGGCTGAGCATCGGGATGTTCCTGTAACCAGGATTGCATGGCGGTACGGGCCGGAAGCTTTGCCTCCTCGAGCAGATCGGGTTGTCCGACATGGGCGATTAAGAAATCTTCATAAAGGGTGCCGTTATCGTGGTAGTTGTGGCAGCCGGCACTGGCACAGGTCTCGAAGCCCATACCTTCATGGCTACTGCGCTCTTCGGCAATTTCGCTGTGGCAATGAAAGCAGAAATCCCCGGCCAGGCTGACACCCATTTCGCGAGTAATTTGCTGTTTGTGTTCTGTGTGGCAGCTGATGCACTGGCGTGCATCCAGGGTTTCCAGTAATTGGGCGTTACGAGGGTCGAGAAATTTTTTGCGCGGATGGGAATCATCGGCCAGCTCTAATTCTTCTGCGTGACAGCTTAGGCAAGATTGCTGAATAGATTCCTCCCCTGAAAACCCATCGGTATGACAAGAGGTGCAAGCGAGTTCTATCTGATGATGGCCATGTGTGGGCTTGCCAGTTATAAATAAAGACTTGTCATCTGCCGTTAGGTTATAGGAAGCGTAGGCACCTACAACCAGGGTCAATAGCAGTCCGTAATGCCAAAATTTAAATTGATAAGATTTCATTTAGAAGTAATAAACCGCAAGAATGTGATAGGCGAGGAGTACCGGCAGTGCCCAAAGTAAGGCGTAGTGAACGCGTGACCACCACTTGCGATGTTCGCGTAGTCTGAGATCGGTCCAGTGATGGTTGCGGGCCATAAAAACACCAACAAGGGAGCCAGTAGCAGTAACCCCAAGGAAGACCAGCATGAGTGCGAGGTTGAGGTTTTGCCCCATACGGAAGCCTGTGTGCACAGCAAGTGCGACCACGGCAACTACCCCAGTAAGGCTGTGGGCGTAACGCCAGTGATCCACATGGCCGAAAGATAGTTTTTTCCAGCGCTTTCGCACACTGAGTGCAGCGGTAAAAAAACACAGCGCGAGAATCGTGTAGCCGGTTACCTGTTTCCAGAAGTTGTCGTACCAGAGTTTTTCCCAGAATTGGCCGGCCTGTACCGAGTTGGATATTGGCGGGGGTGGCATCAGGAATGACAAGGTAATTAAAAGTAACGATATGATCGAAGTGATTAATATACCCTTGGCGTGGCGCATAACCAGATTAGGCGCAGGGGTATCGAGTAGCTCGGCCATTAAGGGTCGGCAGCTGCCGCAGACAGATCCGGCGGTGGTTGCCTGCTGCAGTTCGTTTAACGTGCGCTTGCCTTCGGAAATAGCCTTGCATAATTCCCCTTTGCTGACGGAATTACACTGGCACACCAGGTAGCTGTCGGGAAAACTCTTGATACTGTTTGACGCCTGCTGGCCAAATAGACGGCCCTCGTCTGCAAACTGCTTAAGCGCTTGTGCGCTGACTTTTTCCTCCTGAGCCACCGCTTGGCGCAAGCTGTTGGCCTCATCCCAGCTGCCAATATAAATAGCACCGAGAATGCGCCCATTTTGAACAAATAGCCGGCGATAAATACCCTTGAACCGATTACGGAAAACGTGGCTCTGTAAATTTTCCTGCTGGTGAAGGTTATCGGAGGCAACGTCTCCCATAATAGCGCAAGGAATATGGGCGATTTTGAGTTGGATATCTGTGTAACTGCCGGAGTAGGGGCGCTCTAAAATCTCTCCGCCATGTTCGCGGCGAATATGTGAACAACAGCTTTCCGCCTGTTCATAACCGGGGCGAACCAGCTGATAAACCTTTTGATCAAACTCGGCACATTCACCAATTGCGTAAACATTCGGATCGGAGGTTTGCATCCATTCGTTAACTACAACCCCTCTATCGATTTTTAGTCCGGCTTTTTGGGCAAGGGAGACTTCCGGCTGAATACCAGTGCAAAGAACAATGGCATCGACGCTGAGGCTTTCGCCGTCCTCAAAGTGTAAATGGGATTTTTCTTCCTGCTGCTCAATTGACTTAAGAATTGAGCCCGTTTTCAGCTGCACACCAAGGGCGGCAAGAGAGGATTTTAAAAACTCTTCGCCTTCCTCGCCTAAAAGGCCACTTAGTAATTTTCCGCGGGATTGAAGCGTGACAGTATTTTTCGGTGTTTTTAGAGCCGTTGCCGCTTCCAGCCCCAGGGCGCCGGCGCCGATCACACAAATATCGGCGTGCCGCTCCCGCAGGGCGATTAGATCATTGGTATTGCGCAGGCTGCGAAAGGGGTAAACGCTGGGTAAGCCTGCACCGGGTATTGTGGGAATTTTGGGGTTGGAGCCGGTGGCTAGAATCAGCTTGGTGTAGGGCTGAATATTACCGGCAGCATCTGTTACCGTTTTTTTGACACGGTCTATAGAGACGATTTTACGGTCGATATATTCTGCGAGTCGGTGGTCAGTTTTACCTAGGATGGGATTATCCAGCTCCTCCCGTTCCACATGGCGAGAGAGGTACTGAGATAATTTTACACGATTATAAGGTGATTCTGTTTCCGCTCCATAGATAACAATTTGCGCTTCGTCACAGAATTCAAGCAGCTTTTGTGCGCAGCGAACCCCGACCGGTCCAGTGCCTACAATTACATAAATCGGATAGCTGCTGTCGCTGGTGCGGGCGCCATCTGGTGAATATTGACGAGCAGCTGAACTTTCTAGTTCAGTCATATTTCCCCCGAATCCCCCGGCTTTTACTACTGGCCTTTTGTCCTTCTTGTTTTAAGCCACAAAGCTTTCAGAACTTCCTAGGCCAATATTCCACCGTTATGAGTTTTTTTAAATTCTAATTTCTATATGTTTAAACAAAATTAAATAAACGTCTAGTGTTGAATAGAAATCGCGAGAGAGAATAGGAAGGTATGGGAGGTCAGGCTGGAAAGTTTTTTTAAGTTGTTGTTATTGTTCGCTTTTTTTGATGCTGGCTTTAGCAAAAAAAGTAGCTGGCCTGATCGTGACTACCACTTTTTATTTGCTGAGGAAATATTTTCGATCAGGCCCTCACTGTCAATACCTATTAGGTGGGTAAGTTTGGTTATCCCTGGGGTGTAGCTTTAAATAAGCTAAAAAATATGCGCCCCACTCTTATGGGCTAGATGCGCTTATCCGAAATAATTCCAAAATAATTTTCACTTACCTGTCGGGTATGCGTCTAACGCTTTTGGGTTGGTAAGCGATTTTTAGAAAAATATTTTGAGTCAGTGAGGGCCTGGAGCCAGGCTTCTAAAGGGAAAAGGTTTGCGCCCCGTCCTTGTGGGTCGCAGACATCCATTCAAAGTATTTTTTAATAAGTTGTTACTCACTCATTGGCTCACGCCTAATTCCTGTAGATGTTGAGTAACGAACTGGACCTCTCTAGTCCGAAAATACTTAGGAAGGCTGATAGAGAACGTAAAGTTCTTTTTCTTCCAGTGCGGTGCGGCGAGTGAGTGCCTCACCTATCTTTTGGTAATCCATTTTAAAGTCGCGAACCATTTCCGGGGTGAAGGCTTCATGGTTGTAGCGCTTGCAGAATTGCACCACGGCATTGGCGATTTCATTCATATCGGTGCGGAAATCTTTTACAACCTGCAGTGTGTGCGCATCGCCGGCGAGGGCCTGCTCCAGATAGACGTAGAAGCGAACATTTTCCTTTATCAGGTGTGCCTGGAAGCCGGATTTAAATTGAGTGAGTAGTTGTGACAGTTGGCGATAGTTTTGCTTTTCAAAGCCTTCGGACCACATACGCTGGAAAATGCCAATTAAGTGGCGGTGATCGTCCTCCAGGGCCTTGATCAGAGTTGGGTCGTAAGAAATTGTGCGGCTGCCTTTAGCGCTGGCATAGTTGCTGCGGGTATATTTTTCTTCCAGGTCGACGCTGTCGGAGGACTTGCTACCTCTGAACATGCCGGAGATAAAGCTAAGCATATGCTGTGCCCTTAATAGGTTTAATTTTGTGTGTTGTATGGGTAAGGGAAACCGCGGGCGGGTAGTCGCTGAGGTGCGGTAACTACACAGCAAATTCACCCGGTCCGAGAGGCGCGGATTTTACATTGCATGACAGGTGTTTTTCTGTGTGGCGGGAGTTGCATCAGGGTGAGAATTTTAATATTGAGAACCTCGTCACAATTAATGGGGGCCTGGGTTATTGCGTTATTTGAATTTTGTTGAATATTTTTAAATTCCAGGTGGCTATTTCAGGAAATAAAAAACCCGGCATTGCCGGGTTTTTTATTTTGAGCTTTATTAGCGTTGTTCCAGTGGAACATAATCGCGCTGGGCATAGCCGGTGTAAAGCTGGCGAGGGCGACCAATTTTGTACGGGTTGGAAATCATTTCGTTCCAGTGTGCGATCCAGCCTGAAGTGCGGCCGGTGGCAAAAATTACGGTGAACATATCGGTGGGGATGCCGATAGCCTTCATAATAATACCGGAGTAGAAGTCGACGTTCGGGTAGAGTTTCTTCTCAACGAAGTAATCGTCCTCAAGGGCGATTTTTTCCAGCTTCTTGGCGATCTTCAGCAGTGGATCGTTCTCGGCACCCATGGCTCCCAGAACTTCATCGCAGATGCCCTGCATTACGCGGGAGCGGGGATCGAAGTTCTTGTAGACGCGGTGACCAAAGCCCATTAGGCGGAAGGGGTCATTCTTGTCTTTGGCGCGCTTCACGAATTCGTCGATACGGCTCTCATCGCCGATTTCCTGCAGCATGTTCAGTACTGCCTCGTTGGCGCCGCCGTGAGCGGGTCCCCATAAGGTGGCGATACCGGAGGAGATGCAGGCGAAGGGGTTGGCGCCAGAGGAGCCCGCCAGGCGCACGGTCGAGGTGGAGGCGTTTTGCTCGTGGTCAGCGTGTAACAGGAAGATGATGTCCATTGCCTTGGCGACAACCGGATCGATCTTGCTGGGCTCGCAGGGATTGCCAAACATCATGTGCAGGAAGTTCTCGGAATAGCTGCGGCTATTGTCCGGGTACATGAAGGGCATGCCTTGGGAGTGCTTGTAGCACATGGCTGCCAAGGTTGGCATCTTGGCAATCAGGCGGTGCGCGGAAATCTCGCGGTGCTCCGGATTGGTGATATCCAGGGAGTCGTGATAGAAGGAGGCGAGAGCACCCACTACGCCACACATCATCGCCATCGGGTGGGCATCGTAACGGAAGCCTTTAAAGAAACTCACCAGGGATTCGTGAACCATGGTGTGAGACATAATAGTGTCTACATACTTCTTCTTTTCTTCTGCATTGGGCAGTTCGCCATTCATCAGCAGGTAGCAGGTTTCCAGATAGTCGGATTTTTCTGCTAGTTGCTCGATGGGGTAGCCCCGGTGCAATAATTGGCCTTTGCCACCATCAATAAAAGTGATCTTGGAATCACATGAGGCGGTAGATACGAAGCCCGGGTCGTAGGTGAAAAAGCCTTTGCTGGTCAGGCCGCCGACATCGATCACATCGGGGCCGAGGGTGCCGGAGCGAACGGGCATCTCAAGAGCGCCGTCGATACCATCGACTGTGAGGTGCGCTTTTTTATCGGACATTGCGGACTCCTAAAAACTGTTCTTATGGCGGCCTTTTCCTAGTGTTTTCGGGTGCTGGCGGCCTTTTGAGCGGGGCCAAACTTAAGTGCCGCGCCGCAAATTGTCAAACCCAAAGGGGTGGACGGCCAGTCGGCCGGCAACAGGATATTCGGCGACAGCGTGGGCTGGTAGAGCTTTTGCCTGGTCGTGGGCGCAAAAATCTGCGGAAATCCCGTTGAGCTAAATCCTGTGCCTGCGGGGTGTGCTGAGGTGGCGTATTCCTAGGCGTTCGTTGTGTTTTGACTATCGAATGCCTATAATCCGCGCGGCTTGCGCCATGGTACGGCTACTTTGTACAAGGCTTCATCAGGTCGAGTGCAAAGTGATCAGCAAGCAGCTCGTCCCTCCCAATTTGAAAAGCTAACGGGCGCCCGGTCGTTCAGGGCAACAAGGTGTTTTTCCTGTGAACAAAAACAGACCTGTCAATTTAGACATTTCCACTATAAAGCTTCCCGCTGCCGCTTTGGTTTCCATTTTGCACCGTGTATCCGGTGTGGTGCTCTTCGCCGTTGTGGCGTTGCTGCTCTGCATGCTCGATGCCAGCCTGGAATCCGAACAGGGCTTTGCCGATATGGCGGCAGCATTTAACAGTATTCCAGCCAAGCTCATCCTGTGGGCCTCCCTGGCAGCTCTTATTTACCATTTGCTGGCCGGTGTGCGTCACCTGTTTATGGATATGGGTATGGGTGAGAGCCTCGAAGGTGGTCGCCGCAGCGCAATTGCCGTGCTGGTGGTGAGTGTAATCCTTATTCTTTTAGTGGGAGTATGGTTGTGGTAAGAACAGTAACTAGCTTCGGCCGTAGCGGCACATTCGACTGGCTCTACCAGCGCGTTACCGCAGTAATACTGCTCGCTTATGTCCTCTTTATAGTGGGCTTTATCTTTTTCACCAAAGACTTCGGCTACCAGGCCTGGTCTGAATTGTTCGCCCAGCGCTGGATGCGTGTATTCAGCTTGGTTGCCTTGCTGTCCACCGTGATTCACGCCTGGATCGGCCTCTGGTCTGTGGTTACCGACTACATCACCAACCGGGTGATGGGCGGTAAGGCCACTGTTCTGCGCCTGTTCGTAGAAGTGATTCTGGCTGCGGTTGCCGTGCTTTACACGGTGTGGGGCATTGAAATTCTTTGGGGTGTATAAGCAATGGCGAACATGCGTACTATTTCTTTTGACGGGATTGTGATTGGTGGCGGCGGTGCTGGTATGCGCGCGGCTCTGCAGATGGCCCAGTCCGGCTATAAAACTGCGGTAATTACCAAGGTATTCCCAACCCGTTCTCACACGGTATCCGCCCAGGGTGGTATTACCTGTGCGATTGCCAGCTCTGACCCCAATGATGATTGGCGCTGGCACATGTATGACACCGTTAAAGGCTCCGACTATATCGGTGACCAGGAAGCGATTGAATACATGTGTTCTGTAGGCCCCGAAGCGGTATTTGAGCTGGAGCACATGGGCCTGCCTTTCTCCCGAACTGAGGAAGGCCGTATTTATCAGCGCCCATTCGGCGGTCAGTCCAAAGATTTCGGCCGCGGTGGCCAGGCAGCCCGTACCTGTGCTGCCGCC
Organism: Microbulbifer mixtoriginis (SeqCode); assembly: GCF_052466865.1. Taxonomy (NCBI): domain Bacteria; kingdom Pseudomonadati; phylum Pseudomonadota; class Gammaproteobacteria; order Cellvibrionales; family Microbulbiferaceae; genus Microbulbifer; species Microbulbifer mixtoriginis (SeqCode). The sequence goes on along the minus strand of NZ_CP174293.1, from coordinate 3,889,990 downwards.
GACCGTACTGGCCACGCACTCCTGCACACGCTGTACCAGAATAATGTTAAGCACCAAACCGAGTTTTTGAACGAGTGGTTTGCGATTGACTTGGTGAAGAACCAGGACGGTGCCGTGGTGGGTGTGATCGCCATGTGCATCGAAGATGGCGAAGTGGTGTTTATTAAGTCCAAGGCGACAGTATTCGCTACCGGTGGTGCCGGCCGTATCTTCGCCTCCACCACTAACGCACACATCAACACCGGCGACGGTGTCGGTATGGCCCTGCGCGCAGGTATGCCTGTACAGGACATCGAGATGTGGCAGTTCCACCCGACTGGTATTTACGGTGCCGGTGTACTCGTGACCGAAGGTTGTCGTGGTGAGGGTGGCTACCTGATCAACAAAGACGGCGAGCGTTTTATGGAGCGTTACGCGCCCAACGCTAAGGACCTCGCTTCTCGCGATGTTGTAGCCCGCTCCATGGTACTTGAGATTCTCGATGGCCGCGGCTGTGGCCCCGAGGGCGATCACGTGTTCCTGAAGCTTGATCACTTGGGCGAAGACTTGCTCAACAGCCGTCTGCCCGGTATCTGTGAGTTGTCCAAGACCTTTGCCCATGTCGACCCAGTTAAGGCGCCGATTCCGGTTGTTCCCACCTGTCACTACATGATGGGCGGTATTCCGACCAACGTTCACGGCCAGGCCTTGACCCAGGACGCTGCGGGCAACGACCAGATCATCGATGGCTTCTACGCCTGTGGTGAGGTTGCCTGTGTATCTGTACACGGCGCTAACCGCCTGGGTGGTAACTCGCTGCTGGACCTGGTGGTATTCGGCCGCGCATCCGGGCTGTTTATCGAGAAGGCGCTGCGTGAAGGTATCGAGCACCGCGAAGCTTCCGAGTCCGATCTGGAGGCGGCGATGGCGCGTCTGAACCGTCTGGAAACCAACGAAACCGGTGAGAAAGCTGCGGACCTGCGCAAAGAATTGCAAGGTGTAATGCAGAATCACTTCGGCGTATTCCGCCGCGGCGACTACATGGCGGAAGGTGTGAAGAAGCTGGCTGACCTGCGTGAGCGTATTGAGAATGTACGCCTGGATGACAGAAGCCGTGCCTTTAACACTGCCCGTGTCGAAGCCCTGGAGCTGCAGAACCTGCTGGAAGTTGCCGAGGCCACCGCGATTGCCGCGGAGACCCGCACTGAGAGCCGCGGTGCCCATGCCCGCGAAGACTTCCAGGAGCGCGATGATGAAAACTGGCTGTGTCATTCCATGTACTTCCCAACTGAGAAGCGTGTGGGCAAGCGTGCGGTAAACTTCGCACCGACCACCATGGAAGCCTTTGAACCGAAAGCTCGGACCTACTGATTCGGGAGCGGAATAGAGTATGTTGAAAGTAAGCATTTACCGTTACAACCCGGAAACTGATAAAGCGCCTTACATGCAGGACTACCAGCTCGACACCCAGGGCAAGGACCTGATGGTGTTGGACGTGTTGGAGTTGCTCAAGGCTCAGGATCCGACCCTGTCCTTCCGCCGCTCCTGCCGCGAAGGTGTGTGTGGTTCCGACGGTATGAATATTTCCGGCCGCAATGGCCTGGCGTGCACTACGCCACTGTCTGAAGCTGCCCCCAAGGGTAAACTGATTCTGCGTCCGCTGCCGGGCCTGCCTGTGATTCGCGACCTGGTTGTGGATATGGAACAGTTCTACGAGCAGTACAAAAAGATTGAGCCGTATCTGCAGAATGACACTCCGGCACCGGCGATTGAGCGCCTGCAGTCCCCAGAGGATCGCGAAAAGCTCGACGGTCTGTACGAGTGTATCCTGTGTGCCTGCTGCTCCACCGCCTGTCCGTCCTTCTGGTGGAACCCGGACAAGTTTATCGGTCCGGCCGGCCTGCTACAGGCTTACCGCTTCCTGGCGGATAGCCGCGACCTGGCCACTGACGAGCGTCTATCCAACCTGGACGACCCCTTCAGTGTGTTCCGTTGTCACGGTATTCAAAACTGTGTCAACGTATGTCCTAAGGGTTTGAATCCGACTCGCGCCATTGGCCATATTCGCAATATGCTGCTGACGCGTGCTGTATAGGGATTAATGAAGGCTGCAAAGCAGTCTTCAGGGCTCACCTTTGGTGGGCCCGGTGCCAGGTAGGGCGCTTATCTAATACAAAAGCCGGCTCCGGTCGGTATTAAATTAAAAAGGGGAGGTGGCTTTGTGCGCCTCCCCTTTTGTGAGTGAAGGAAAGCGCAGTGGCTGTAGCGATGAGAGTCCACTGCAATCGAGGTAGGCATCAAAATGCACGAAAGTACCATGGAGCAGCTGTGGCGTAGCTCCCATATCTCCGGGGGCAATGCTGCCTATGTGGAGGAGCTTTACGAGACCTATCTGCACGACCCCAACGGTGTACCGGAGGAGTGGCGCAATTACTTCGACAGCCTCCCCCGCGTTGAGGGCAGCAGCGATGTCTCTCACGCCGCAGTGCGCCAGCACTTCGAGCTGCTCAGCAAACACCGCGCGCGCCCAGTAGCGGCGCCCGGTTCCGGCTCCGTCAATATCGAACACGAGCGCAAGCAGATTAAAGTTCTGCAGCTGATCGATTCCTATCGCCATCGCGGCCATAAGAAAGCGACCCTGGACCCGCTCGGCCTGATGGCCCGCGAGCAGGTGCCCGATTTACAGTTGAGCTACCACGGCCTGACTGAGGGTGATTTCGATACCACCTTCAATACCGGTAGCCTGTTCCTCGGCAAAGAAGAGGCGACCCTGCGTGAGATCGTAGAGGGGTTGGAGCGCACCTACTGTGGCAATCTGGGTGCAGAGATCATGCATCTCTCCAATCTGGAAGAGCAGCAGTGGTTTCAGCAGCGCCTGGAGCGCAGCCAGTCCAAGGCCAACTTCGGCACCGATATCCAGATTGAAATCCTGCAGCGCTTGTCTGCAGCAGAGGGCCTGGAGCGCCATCTGGATTCCAAATACCCGGGTACCAAGCGCTTTGGTGTCGAGGGTGGTGAGAGTCTGATCCCGATGATGGACGCCCTGATCCGCCGCTCCGGTACCTACGGGGTGAAGGAAATCGTGATCGGCATGGCCCACCGTGGCCGTCTGAATACCCTAGTGAATATCCTCGGTAAAAACCCATCGGACCTGTTCGAAGAGTTCGAGGGCAAGAAAACTCTGGATACCTCCGGCGACGTGAAATACCACCAGGGCTTCTCCTCCAACGTAATGACTCCCGGTGGTGAAGTACACCTGGCGCTGGCCTTTAACCCGTCGCACCTGGAAATCAGTGCGCCTGTGGTGGTTGGTTCTGTACGCGCTCGCCAGGACCGTCGTAAAGACGGGACTGGTGAGAAAGTAATGCCGATTAACATCCACGGCGACGCGGCTTTTGCCGGTCAGGGTGTGGTGCAGGAAACCCTACAGATGTCTCAGACCCGCGGTTACTACACCGGTGGTACTGTGCACATCGTACTGAACAACCAGGTGGGCTTTACCACCAGCAAGCGCGAAGATGCTCGCTCCACCGAGTACTCTACCGATCCGGCTAAGATGATCGATGCGCCGGTGCTGCACGTAAACGGCGACGACCCGGAAATGGTCGTATTGGCCGCGCTGCTGGCGGTGGACTACCGCTACGAATTTAAGAAAGACATCGTTATCGATTTGGTTTGCTACCGTCGTCGCGGCCATAACGAGACCGATGATCCCTCTGGTACCCAGCCGCTGATGTACCAGACTATCCGCAAGCATAAAACTACCCGTACCCTCTACTCCGAGAAGCTGGTGGGTGAGGGCATTCTCGATAAGGCTGCCGCGGACAAGCTGGCCAACGACTACCGCGATAAACTCGATGCGGGTGAGGACGTGGCCACCGGCTTGGTGAAGCAGCCGGACTCCTCCATGTTTGTAGATTGGAGCCCCTACCTGGGCCACGACTGGCAAGTAGCTGCAGATACTGGCTATGCGTTGCCGAAGTTGCAGGATGTGGCCAACCGTATGACCGCTGTGCCCGATGGCATTGTGATGCAGCGCCAGGTCTCCAAGATTTACGATGACCGCCGCAAGATGGCCGGTGGCGCACTGCCCTTGAACTGGGGCATGGCGGAAACACTGGCTTATGGCACTTTGCTGGAAGAGGGCTTTATGGTCCGCTTTACCGGTGAGGATGTGGGTCGCGGAACCTTCTCCCACCGTCATGCGGTGATTCACAGCCAGAAAGATGGCCAGAGCTATGTGCCTTTGCAGCATATGTTCGAAGACCAGCCGCCTTTCTACATCTACGACTCGCTGCTGTCTGAAGAGGCGGTGTTGGCGTTTGAATACGGCTACGCCACCACTACACCAAAATCCCTGGTGGTTTGGGAGGCTCAGTTCGGTGATTTCGCCAACGGTGCCCAGGTAGTAATCGACCAGTTCATCACTTCCGGTGAGCACAAGTGGGGCCGTATGTGTGGCCTGGTAATGTTGCTGCCGCACGGCTACGAAGGCCAGGGTCCGGAGCATTCCTCCGCACGTCTAGAGCGCTTTATGCAACTGTGTGCCGAGCACAATATTCAGGTGTGTAATGCCACTACTCCGGCACAGATCTTCCACCTGCTGCGTCGTCAGGCGGTACGCCCGATGCGTCGTCCGCTGGTGATTATGAGCCCGAAATGGATTTTGCGTCACAAGCTGGCCACCTCCAGCCTGGAAGAGCTGGCCGAAGGCCGCTTCCATAACGTGATCCAGGACCAGGGCGTAGACCCAGAAAAAGTGAAACGCTTGGTGCTGTGCTCCGGCAAGGTTTACTACCACCTGCTGGAAGCCCGTATGGAGCGTGAACAGGAAGATGTTGCGTTCGTACGAATCGAACAGCTGTACCCATTCCCAGACGAAGAGTTTGTGGAAGCGGTATCCGCATTCAAGAAGATCAAGAGTGTTGCTTGGTGTCAGGAAGAGCCCATGAACCAGGGCGCCTGGTACTCCAGTCAGCACCACTTGCGTCGTCTACTGTCGGAAACCCATCCGAAGCTGGATCTGGAATACGTGGGCCGCGCCCCATCCGCAGCACCTGCGGCGGGCTACATGTCCACGCACCTTGAAGAACAGAATAAGTTCATCAACGAGGCGCTGACCGTCAAGTAACCGGCGGCAGTAATAAGTGAAGAGTCAATCTCAGGAAACAGAAAAAATGACGATCGAGATTAAAGCGCCAACTTTCCCTGAATCTGTTCAGGACGGAACTGTCGCCACCTGGCATAAACAACCCGGTGAAGCTGTGTCCCGCGATGAACTGATCGTGGACATCGAGACCGATAAAGTTGTGCTGGAAGTTGTTGCACCTGCCGATGGTGCGCTGACTGAAATCATCAAGGGGGAGGGCGATACCGTCCTCTCCAATGAAGTGATTGCCAAGTTTGAAGCGGGCGCTGGCGCGGCCGCTGCCCCGGCGGCAGAAAAAGCAGAAGCTCCGGCTGCCGAAGCGGCTGCCCCCGCTGCTGGCGACAAAATTGCCATGCCATCCGCCAAGAAAATGGCCGCTGAGAAGGGTGTCGATCTGGCGGGTGTTGAAGGCACTGGCAAGGGTGGCCGTGTTCTCAAAGAAGACGTAATGAAGGCGGGCACTGCGCCCGCCGCTGCTGCTCCCGCCGCTGCTGCCGAAGTGGCTGTTGCTCCGGGCGAGCGCGTGGAGAAGCGTGTGCCGATGACCCGCATGCGCAAGCGTATTGCTGAACGCCTGCTGGATGCCTCCCAGTCCACCGCCATGCTCACCACCTTTAACGAGGTGAACATGAAGCCGGTTATGGACCTGCGCAAGAACTACAAAGACCTGTTCGAAAAAACCCACAACGGCACTCGTCTGGGCTTTATGGGCTTCTTCGTGAAAGCTGCGGTAGAAGCGTTGAAGCGCTACACCGCGGTGAACGCGTCTATCGATGGTAACGATATCGTTTACCACGGTTACCAGGATATCGGTGTAGCGGTTTCCTCTCCGAAAGGCCTGGTTGTACCGATTCTGCGCAATGCGGAAAATATGGGCCTGGCGGATATGGAAAACAATATCCGCGATCTGGGTGTTCGCGCCCGCGATGGTAAATTGTCTATCGAAGAGATGACTGGCGGTACCTTCACCATTACCAACGGTGGTGTATTCGGCTCCCTGCTGTCCACTCCAATCCTGAACCCGCCGCAAACGGCAATTCTGGGTATGCACAAAATCCAGGAGCGCCCGATGGCGGTAAATGGCAAGGTGGAAATCCTGCCGATGATGTACCTGGCGCTGTCCTATGACCACCGTCTGATCGACGGTAAAGAAGCGGTTGGCTTCCTGGTAGCGATCAAGGAAATGATCGAAGATCCAGCGCGTATCTTGCTCGAAGTTTAAAAAATAAGTTCTGGGGCCTGCGGGCCCCTCGATCACACTGCATTAGAAATATCTGGAACTGATCATGTCGGAAAAATTTGACGTAATCGTAATCGGCTCTGGTCCTGGTGGTTATGTCGCTGCCATCCGTGCCGCTCAGCTGGGCCTGAAGACTGCTTGTATTGAAAAGTGGAAAAACAAGGAAGGTAAATACGTTAACGGCGGTACCTGCCTGAACGTAGGTTGTATTCCCTCCAAGGCACTGCTGGACAGCTCCTGGAAGTACCACGAGGCCAAAGACGCTCTCGACGTGCACGGCATTGAAGTCGGCAAGGTCAAGATGGATGTGAGCAAGATGATCGAGCGCAAGGGCGAGATCGTTAAGAAACTGACCGGCGGTGTAGCGGGCCTGTTCACCGCCAATAAAGTGACCTCCATTTTCGGTACCGGCAAACTGTTGGCCAACAAAAAAGTGGAAGTCACTGACGACGAAGGCAACAGCACTGTCTACGAAGCCGAAAATGTCATTCTGGCTTCCGGTTCTGTACCGGTAAATATTCCGCCCGCTCCGGTAGACAACAAAATTATTGTCGATTCCACCGGCGCTCTGGAATTCTCTGAAACGCCCAAGCGTTTGGGCGTTATCGGTGCCGGCGTTATCGGTCTGGAACTGGGTTCAGTATGGAATCGCCTGGGCTCCGAAGTGGTTGTTCTGGAAGCGATGGATAAGTTCTTGGCGATCATGGACCAACAGGTTGCCAAAGAATCCCAGAAGATCTTCAAGAAGCAGGGCCTGGATATCCGCCTCGCTTGCCGCGTAACCGGCTCTGAAGTGAAGGGCGAGGAAGTGGTTGTTACTTACCAGGACAAAGATGGTAAAGAGCACCAGGAAACTTTCGACAAGCTGATCGTCTGCGTTGGCCGTCGTCCTTATACCGAAGGCCTGTTATCTGAAGATGCCGGCGTGAAGATGGATGAGCGTGGATTTATCTACGTCAACGACCTGTGCATGACTTCTGCACCGGGCGTATGGGCGATCGGTGACGTGGTACGCGGTCCGATGCTGGCACACAAGGCTTCTGAAGAGGGCGTTGTAGTCGCTGAGCGCATCGCCGGCCAGAAGCCAATGATGAACTACGACGTGATCCCCAACGTGATCTACACCCACCCGGAAATCGCTGCGGTTGGTCGCACCGAAGAGCAGGTGAAGGCCGATGGCGAGCCCTACAACGTAGGTAGCTTCCCGTTTGCTATCAACGGTCGCGCTATGGCCGCCAACGATACCCAGGGCTTTGTGAAAATCATCGCTCACGCGGAAACTGACCGTGTACTGGGTGCCCACATCGTTGGCCCGTCTGCTGCCGATCTGGTTCAGCAAGTGGCGATCGCGATGGAATTCGGCTCCAGCGCCGAAGATATCGGTATGACCGTATTCGCACACCCGACTCTGTCTGAGACCGTGAAAGAAGCGGCACTGGGCGTGAACGGTCATGCGATTCACACCGTAAATCGCAAGAAGCGCAAGTAAGAAGTTTTTTCGATGTCGGGGCACTAATTATTGATTAATTAGCGCCCCGGTTTCATTTGCGGAATTCAAAATTTGCAACGACGGAAATTTTGAGTTTTGTCTTTCAGGTGCAGAGAGATCTGCAATTAATAAACACATTTCACATGTGAATTGGTATTGACTATGAACTTGCATGAGTATCAGGGCAAACAACTGTTTGCGGCATACGGATTGCCGGTTTCCAAAGGCATTGCAGCGGAAACCCCGGCAGCGGCAGTAGCAGCGGCTGACGAAATTGGCGGTGATAAGTGGGTAGTAAAGGCCCAGGTACACGCTGGTGGCCGCGGTAAGGCTGGCGGAGTAAAGCTGGTAGATTCCAAGGCAGAAATTGAAGAGTTTGCCAAGAAGTGGCTGGGCGAGCGCCTGGTAACTTATCAAACAGACGAAAATGGCCAGCCTGTTTCCCGTATCCTGGTTGAAAGCTGCACCGACATTGACCAAGAACTGTACCTTGGCGCCGTTGTTGACCGCTCCACCCGTCGTATCGTTTTCATGGCTTCCACCGAAGGCGGCGTTGAGATCGAGAAAGTAGCGGAAGAGACTCCGGAAAAAATCCTGAAAGCCACCATCGACCCGCTGGTAGGCGCTCAGCCTTACCAGGCGCGCGAGCTGGCTTTCAAACTGGGCCTGAACCCGACTCAGGTGAAGCAGTTCACCAAGATCTTCCTCGGCCTGGCGAAAATGTTCGAAGAAAAAGATCTGGCCCTGCTGGAAATCAACCCACTGGTAATTACTACCGAAGGCAACCTGCACTGCCTGGACGCCAAAGTGGTAATCGACAGCAACGCGCTGTACCGCCACGCGGACCTGCGCGAAATGCACGATCCTTCCCAGGAAGATTCCCGTGAAGCGCACGCTGCCAAGTTCGACCTGAACTACGTAGCTCTCGATGGCAACATCGGTTGCATGGTAAACGGTGCTGGTCTGGCCATGGGTACCATGGACATCGTCAACCTGCACGGCGGCAAGCCAGCTAACTTCCTGGATGTTGGTGGCGGCGCGACCAAAGAGCGCGTTGTTGAAGCGTTCAAGATCATCCTGTCTGACGAGAACGTAAAAGCCGTACTGATCAATATCTTCGGTGGTATCGTTCGCTGTGACATGATCGCTGAAGGCGTTGTGGGCGCAGTAAAAGAAGTTGGCGTTAAAGTACCGGTTGTTGTACGCCTGGAAGGTAACAACGCAGACCTGGGCGCCAAGGTTCTGAGCGACAGTGGCCTGAACATTATCGCGGCGACCAGCCTGACCGATGCGGCTCAGCAAGTGGTTAAAGCTGCGGAGGGTAAATAATCATGTCAGTATTGATTAACAAAGACACTAAAGTAATCTGCCAGGGCTTCACCGGCTCCCAGGGTACTTTCCACTCCGAGCAAGCGATTGCTTACGGCACCAAGATGGTTGGTGGTGTAACTCCGGGTAAAGGCGGCCAGACTCACCTGGGCCTGCCAGTATTCGACACCGTTAAAGAAGCGGTAGAGAAGACCGGCGCTGAAGCTTCCGTAATTTACGTACCTGCGCCTTTCTGTAAGGACTCCATCCTGGAAGCGGCCAACGCTGGTATCAAGCTGATTGTTTGTATCACCGAAGGTATCCCGACTCTGGATATGCTCGACGCTAAAGTGAAGTGCGACGAGCTGGGCGTGCGCCTGATCGGCCCGAACTGCCCGGGTGTTATCACTCCGGGTGAGTGCAAGATCGGTATTATGCCGGGTCACATCCACAAGCCGGGTAAAGTGGGCATCGTTTCCCGTTCCGGTACCCTGACCTATGAAGCGGTTAAGCAAACTACCGACTACGGCTTTGGCCAGTCCACTTGTGTGGGCATCGGTGGCGACCCCATCCCGGGCTCCAACTTCATCGATATCCTGGAAATGTTCCAGAATGATCCGCAGACCGAAGCGATTGTTATGATCGGTGAGATCGGTGGTACTGCTGAAGAAGAAGCCGCTGCTTACATCAAGGAAAATGTTACCAAGCCTGTAGTTTCCTACATCGCTGGTGTAACTGCTCCTCCCGGCAAGCGTATGGGTCACGCGGGCGCGATCATCTCCGGTGGTAAAGGCACCGCTGACGAGAAGTTCGCTGCTCTGGAAGACGCTGGTGTTAAAACCGTGCGCTCCCTGGCTCAGATCGGCGACGCTCTGAAGGAAGTTACTGGCTGGTAAGTAATTACTAGCCGGCTAGCACAAAAAAAGGCCACCCTTTGGGTGGCCTTTTTTTGTTTATTAAACTCAACCGTCATCCTAATTCCGAGCCAATCTTTCCCCTGGCTTCTTTTGTTGCCAGCTTAATTTCTCTGCGCAGCCATTTTAATTATCAGGCTACTCGCTATTTCTGTGCATTTTGCTGATATTTTTCTTCTGTCTTGTGGTTTTTTCATATTTTTTCTTTTTTATGCAATTAAATATTGAATGATATTTATTGTTGTTTGAGAAAGTATCTTATTTTTATTTTTTCTTGGGGTGTTTTAGGGGTTATTTAATTTTTTCTAGGTGTTGTGAATTTGTTGGGGTATAAATTCCTTGTTGGGATCAAATGCGGAGGTTGGTTTTTAAGAGTCCGGTTGTAAGTTAGATAAAGGATTTATTAACTCTCAAAATAATGACCTAATAAATGTGGAGGTTCACAGCATGGGACTATCAATAGATAAAAATATTCGAAATATTTCATATAAGTTGGTCTTTAGTGGTTTTTCTTTGGATAGAAATGAGGATGTTGGCGGAGTCTGGCCCAATGGGATCGTTAAATATTACGTACCGAATAATCTTGATGCTGGCTATGTAACGGCGGTTAAGAAAGCCATGTCCCGCTGGGAGTTGTGTATTTATCGGGCGTTTCAGTTTGCGGCGATTAAATTTTTGCAGGTGGGAGCGGCCGGGCAGGGTGTGATTACTATCCGGGATAATGATAGTAGTGCCACCGTAGGTTATACCAATACAACAAATCAGTATTGCGGTGTTAATTGGAGAGGGAATCGGGCTGCGATTGCCTCGCTTCCACATGAAATTGGTCATACCCTGGGATTGGCCCACGAGCATATGCGTTCAGATGCTCCCATGGCAGTGCAGAGCACTCTGGACTCTTTACAAGTGCAAACCCGCACCCAGACAATGGCACGCTTTATGACTCATGGCTCGTCATTCGATGGCCAGTCTATCATGATGTACGATGCTCAAGCCCAAGCGCTGGGGGTCAGGGAAAATACCAGGACAGGCGGTTGTAAAATTACCCCCAACCAGGTAAATAATTCAAGTTGGAATCCCAGCGCGGGTGATTTAAATATGCTTTCCTATTTGTACGATGGCAGGCGTTTGACCTTACCAAGATCTTTTGCGATGCCAATGGTGTAGATCAGTTTGTTGCTGCGAAGGTGACTTAAAAAAGGGAGTCAGCACCTCCCTTTTTTACGTTTTTATTTTCTTCTCTAAACGTACCCTCTAAATTTCTGGCTCTTTAGGCTTAGGCGCAAAATTTACTAAAAGATAAATTACATTTTCTATCAGTGCCGCTGAAGTATTCGGTACTGCTAGGTGCTATACAAACCGTATTTGTGACCGTGTGTGCGACTGCGTTGGTAAAGAATAAAAGCCGTCAGGCTAAGTAGTAATAACTCAGCAATGGGCCCTGCATACCAGATTCCAACTTCACCAACGGCCAGAGGTAGTAGCACTATCAAAGGCAGTAAAAATATATAAGTTTTTGCCAGTCCGAGAATGGCTGCTCGTTTGGCGTCACCAATCGCCTGGAAGAAGGTATTAACCATCATGAGGGGGCCAGCCAAGAAATAAACCAGAGTCATCATTGGCAGGATACGCGCTACTTCTTCAATGATCAGAGGATCGTTAACAAATAGCCCACCTAAAGTGTCTTTAAAAATAATGACAGCTAGTTGAAGCAGCAGGCAGTAGCCGAATGCCGCAGTCAGGGCGATATTGATACTACTATCCATTCGCGACCAGATCTTTGCGCCAGCATTATTTCCAGCCACCGTTTGAAAAGCCTGGCTTAAGCCGAGTAGGGGTAGAAAAATAAAAGTCATAATCCGAGTGGTAATACCGTAGGCGCTAACGGTAGCGTCATAGTTTTCCGCTCCCCATGCCTGTAGGCTGAATATAACTGCCATAGAGGTGAGGGAAACGCCGATATAGCTCAAACTAGCCGGTAAGCCCAAGGACAGAAACTCTCTCCAATATTGTTTCTCATAGGAGAGGCGGATGACCTGTGTATCAATGACTGTTTTTCCGTAATGACGATAGCCGGCCACTATCATCAGGGCGATTGATTGAGCCAATGCTGTTCCATAAGCGGAGCCCGCTACTCCCATTTGAAAATGGGCAATAAAAATATAGTTAAAAACGATATTAAGAAGTATGGAGCTTAAAGAAACTATCGCCATCAACGATAGTTTCCCCTCACAGCGTAATGTGTCGGAGTTTACGGAACCAATAAATAGGGCGGGAGATAGGAAAACAAGAACTGTTAAATAGGTGTAGCCCATATCCGCCAACGGCTGGGAGCCATTGGCTACTAACATCGTCAATTGTTTACCCCCAAGAGTAAACAGCACCATAAGAAGGCCACAAACTAACAGTGCCAAGGTGATTGCCTGAGAGAAAGCCTGTTTTGCCTTATCTGTTTTTCCCGCGCCCAAGAGTCTGGCCTGAACGCTGGAGTAGCCAGCCGATATTAAGGAGGATAGTGCCACTAGCAACATAAACATTGGAAATGTCAGGGTGACAGCTGCCAGTGCGTCAGGGCCTACATACTCCCCCAGGAAATAAGCATCCAGCAGGGTAAAAGAGCCGTTTACCAACATTATAAAAATGATCGGTGCCGCTGTTTTGAAGAAAACCGGTAAAAGTGCACCCTTGAGGAAAATGTTGTCTTGTTGTTCGCTCATATACGATCCCTATTACTTATTTCCACTATGTATCTCTGCAATATCATTAAATTTGGCCAAAACAAAGTGTTTGATTTCTTCTGGCCAGGCTCGGATGGCTTTTTCAAAGCTTACTTTGCTATTTCGATAGAGGGAGCGGCTGGCATCTTCGAAGCCTGGGGCGTCACCAACAACCTGCAGCATAAATCTATCGAGTTGATGCTGGCTTGTGGTGATACGCTCTTCGAGTGAAATATCTTTCTGGGCCTGCTCCACCAGCTTGCGCAGGGTTACGGAGGCTCCGCCTGGTTGCTGTCTCAGCCACTCCCAGTGACGGGGTAACAATGTGACTTCCTTGGAAATGACTCCCAACTTTGGGCGCCCTCGCTTTGCACTGGTAGGTGTTGTGCTGGGCTTCAATCTGGTTAGTACCGTCTCAATATCGCCTTGCCAATCGATCTCGATTCTTTGGCAGTTATCGGTTGAAAAAACCATGGGTTCAAGTGGTGTTTCACGGGATTTTACCTGGCGAACGATCGACTCCAGTGTGCCCCGTGCAATCAGTTGTTGTCGCTCAATGGCTACGTATTCTGGCACAACAAAAGTCTCCTATTAATTTATCCGGGCAAAATAATATTACCCGGGTAAATATAGGCAATCAATTTGTCTATGTACAGCAAAGGTCTCTCGCAAAATCTACTGGTATGTGCTGAAGGACTACTATCGGTGGGATTACCGTGAGTATTTCTGGCTCTAGGTGCGTTCTTAGGGAGTATTTTGCACCCTATCTGGCGATATACAGGGTCATTGCTCAATTCTATACTGCGGAAAAACTAACTACTTAGGAGTGAACATGGCTAGAGCACTGGTTGGTGTGATTGGGGGGAGTGGTCTCTATGAAATGCCGGGGCTGACTGATGTGCAAGAGGTTCAAGTGGAGACCCCATTTGGCCCGACATCGGATCCGATTCTGTGTGGCAAGCTGCAGGGTATCCCGGTTGCCTTTCTCTCCCGCCATGGACGCGGTCATAGGCTGATCCCCTCTGAGGTGCCCTACAGGGCAAATATCCATGGGTTGCGTCAGTTGGGTGTGCGCTATCTGCTCTCTCTCTCTGCGGTTGGCTCTCTGCAGGAGAAGGTCAGGCCACTGGATATGTTGATTCCCGATCAGTTTATCGACATGACGCGCAAGCGTGAGGGCACTTTTTTTGGTGGTGGCGCTGTAGCCCATGTCTCTATGGCAGACCCCGTATGTTCCGCAGTGGCGGATTGTCTGGCGCGGGCCTTTGCTTCCACCCAGGCCGAGCAGCCGGTGCAGTTACATCGGGGTGGTAGTTACTTGTGCATTGAGGGGCCACAGTTCTCAACGCGAGCGGAATCCCATTGGTATCGCAGCATGGGGGCGTCGGTTATTGGTATGACTAATATGCCAGAGGCAAAATTGGCGAGAGAGGCGCAGATTGCCTACGCCACACTCGCAATGGCCACCGATTACGACTGTTGGCACCCTCGTGAGCAAGCGGTTACCGCGGAAGTGGCGATCGCCAATCTGCAGCAAAATGCTGCGCGTGCCCAGTTGATAGCAGCAGAGGCCATTCGATTATTGGGTATGGAGAAACCTGACTCCATTGCCCATACGGCATTGACCAGTGGATTGGTCACACCTGTGGAAACAATGCCGCAGGGCCAGCTCGCTGTAATAAAACCACTGCTTGAACCGACACAATCAGTGTTGGAAGAAGTGGAGCACTGAGACATATGCATGAAACACTGCCGTTACTTGAAATATCTGATTTCCCGGCAATACGCCGCAGTACTATCGAAACCCTGCAGCTCAACATTGGTTATCGCTGTAATCAGTCTTGTGTGCACTGCCATGTAAACGCGGGCCCCAATCGCACGGAAATGATGTCGGATGCAAACCTGGCACTGCTGTTGGAGGTCATTGAGAAGCGCCGTATTCGGAGACTGGATATCACTGGTGGCGCACCGGAATTACATTGGGGGTTTCGCGGCTTGGTCAGTGCTGCACGGGCATTGGGAGTGCAGGTTATTGATCGGTGTAATCTCACAGTTTTGTTCGAGCCAGGCCAGGAAGATACTGCGGAGTTTCTCGCCCGAAATCATGTGGAAGTGGTCGCTTCCCTTCCTTGTTATTCCATGGATAACGTCGATAAACAGCGGGGCAAAGGGGTCTTTGACAAGAGTATTGCCGGTCTGCAAAAGCTCAATGAACTGGGTTATGGCAAGCCAGACAGTGGTTTGCAGTTAAATTTGGTATACAACCCTCAAGGCCCCTTCTTACCCCCAGAGCAGAGTGTCCTGGAGGCGGACTATCGCAGAGAATTGAGAAGGCAATTTAATATTGAGTTCAATCAATTGTTTGCGCTCGCTAATATGCCCATCAAGCGCTTTGGTTCCATGTTGATTTCCAAGGGGCAGTTTAAAGATTATATGACTTTATTACGTGACAGTTATAGCGCTGAAAATCTCGATGGCGTTATGTGTCGCAGCCTGGTGAGTGTTGACTGGCAGGGGAATCTATTCGATTGCGATTTTAATCAGCAGCTAGATATTCCTGTGCCAGGTAGGCCGCACCTGCATGATTTACTCGATGAGAATCTGCAGGGGAGCGCGATTGCAGTGGCAGATCACTGCTATGGCTGTACTGCGGGGCAGGGTAGTAGCTGTGGTGGAGCTCTGTAAGAGGAAAGGGTTTTATAGCCATAGGGCAGGAATACTATGAGTAAAAAAATACTGCTGTTGGTGGTTATCGCGGTATTGGTGATTGCTTTTTACGCACTTGATTTACATCACTGGTTGAGTCTAGACAAGTTGCAGGAAGGCGGAGAGCAGTTCCAGCAATGGAAAGCGGCCTCACCATTTTTAGTGAGTTTCCTGTTTTTAATTTTTTATATTTTGGTGACCGGCTTGTCCTTGCCTGGCGCGGCTATTCTCACCATAGCCGCTGGTGCGATTTTTGGTTTGTTGTGGGGCACTGTTATTGTGTCTTTTGCTTCCAGTATCGGTGCCACTCTGGCTTTTCTTATGGCCCGCTACTTATTTCGCGATTATATTCAGGAAAGGTTTGCGGTACGCCTCCAAGTTGTGAATAAAGGTATTGAGCGGGAAGGCGCATTTTATCTTTTTGCCCTGCGCCTTGTACCTATTTTCCCGTTTTTTCTGATTAATATCTTGATGGGGTTAACCCACCTGAGAGTCTGGACATTTTATTGGGTGAGCCAGTTAGGCATGCTTGCGGCCACAATTGTCTACGTGAATGCGGGAACGCAACTCGCCCGAATAGAAAGCCTTAAAGATATCGCTTCTCCTCAATTGCTTTTGTCCTTTGCGCTGCTGGGTATTTTCCCTCTGTTGGCAAAATACTTCCTCAACTGGCTTAAACGTCGCCGCGAGGCCAAGTGAGACTCCAATGAAAAAACCTAAAAAGTTTGACCGTAATATTATTGTTATCGGAGCAGGTGCTGCAGGGTTGGTCAGTGCTTATATTTCTGCGGCAGTAAAAGCTAAGGTGACATTAATTGAGTCTGGGGACATGGGGGGGGATTGCCTGAATACCGGCTGTGTGCCCAGTAAGGCA
The DNA here is from genome assembly GCF_052466865.1 of Microbulbifer mixtoriginis (SeqCode). NCBI lineage: Bacteria > Pseudomonadati > Pseudomonadota > Gammaproteobacteria > Cellvibrionales > Microbulbiferaceae > Microbulbifer > Microbulbifer mixtoriginis (SeqCode). The sequence continues at coordinate 3,873,614 of NZ_CP174293.1, read as the reverse complement.
TTGATCAAGTGTGCTCGTGTGGCGCACTCCGCACGTACTGCGGGTAATTTCGGTGTGCGGCTGCCGGAACCGGAGATTAATTTTCCTGGGGTGATGCGGCATGTGCGTGAATCTATCCAGCAGATAGAGCCTCATGACAGCGTGGAGCGTTATTCAGAGCTCGGTGTGGAAGTGATAAAAGGCTATGCACGATTGGTTGATCCCTGGACAGTTGATATCACTTTGAAAAGTGGCGGTGAAAGATCTTTGCGTGGGCGTGCCATTATCCTGGCTACTGGTGCCGAGCCTATAGTGCCGCCATTCCCCGGCCTTGATACAGTTAATTATCTGACGAGTGAAACACTCTGGGATAGGTTTGCTGAACTGGATAAGGTTCCGCATAGATTGGTATTACTGGGTGGCGGTGCCATTGGTTGTGAGCTGGCCCAGGCATTTACCCGTTTGGGGTCTCGGGTGACCTTGATTGAGCGGGATGAACGTCTACTCCCCCAGGAAGACCACGAAGTATCGGAGGCTGTTGCCAAGGCATTGAAATCTGAAGGGGTATGTCTTCTCACTGGGCATGAGGCAGTTTCTTTTAGTGGCAATAAAGATCGCCAGGAGAGCACATTACATTTACGTAATGCCGAGGGTGAAACACAGGTGACATTTGATGAGGTTATCCTGGCACTTGGCAGGCGCGCTCGCACCAAGGGCTTCGGGCTAGAAAAATTGGATTTGTTACAGGATGGTAAACTGACAACCGATACTTTCCTGCGCACTCGCCACCCCCATATTCTCGCGGCTGGGGATCTTGCCGGTCCCTATCAGTTTACCCATATGGCTTCGCACCAAGCCTGGTATGCTGCAGTGAATGGCCTTTTTGGTGATATCAAGAAATTTGCCGTAGATTATTCGCTGGTACCTCGGGCAGTTTTTATCGATCCTGAGGTGGCCAGTGTTGGGTTCAGTGAGCTCGAGGCCAAGCGACATGATATTGCTTATGAGGTAACTCGTTATAATCTTGATGATCTGGATCGGGCTATTGTAGATGGGGCGGCACAGGGTTTTATTAAAGTAATAACAGTACCAGGTAAAGATAAAATATTAGGCGTTTCAATTGTTGGTGAAAATGCGGCAGAGCTTATCGCCGAGTTTGTGTTTGCTATGAAGCAGGGGCTGGGGCTGAATAAAATCCTATCCACCATTCATATCTATCCGACAATGACCGAAGGCAATAAATTTGTTGCAGGAAACTGGAAGCGGGCCAATGCACCCAAACGCTTGCTGCGCTGGTTGGAAAAATTTCACCAGTGGAGACTGGGGTAAGGCCTAAGTAAAAAAGGGATGAGGCGGAGTTGAGGCAAGATAGTGCAATACAGTGTTATTGTGCCCCTGTTAAATGAGCGGGAGCAGTTACCCAAGCTGGTAGCGCAACTGAGGGAGCTGGTCGCATACAGCAGTTGTGAAATAATCCTGGTTGATGGTGGCAGTAGTGATGGTAGTGCAGAGATAGCCGCTGCAGCCGGGTTGCGGGTAATTCAATCCCAACGTGGACGCGCGCTTCAAATGAATGCGGGTGCTTCGGTTGCCTGTGGCAGTTGGTTGTTATTCCTACATGCGGATACTCGCCTACCGCAAGGTGCTCTGAGTGCCATTGCCTCTGCCTCGGTTAGGGGGGCACAATGGGGACGTTTTAATATTCGTATCAGTGGAGACAGCCTGTGGTTTCCCCTGATTTCTACCATGATTAATTGGCGCTCTCGTTTGAGTGGGATCGCCACAGGTGATCAGGCGATTTTTGTTCGCCGCTCCCTCTTCAATGAGGTGGGAGGTTATGCCCGGCAACCACTGATGGAAGATATTGAGTTGAGCCGGCAACTGTTAAAAATAGTGCGGCCCCACTGTCTGCGTCAGAGAGTCACTACCTCTGGGCGCCGCTGGCAAAAGTTCGGAATTTGGCGCACAGTCTTGTTAATGTGGCGTTTGCGTTTCGATTACTGGCGCGGCGTTCCGGCGGAGTGTCTGGCAAAACGCTATGAGTAACTCTTCTCTGCCCTCTCTGCGTTTGGTGGTAATGGCTAAGGCGCCCCTTCCCGGCTATGCAAAAACCCGTTTGATTCCAGCTCTTGGGGAGCAGGGTGCTGCCTCTTTGGCTGAGCGTTTGTTGCAGCAGACATTAATGGAAGCAGTAAAAGCCGACCTCGGCCCAGTAGAGTTACATGTTACACCGGACTCCTTGCATCCCTTCTGGCAAACACTAGCCCTACCCAGGGGGGTAACTCTGCATAATCAGACGCAAGGCGACCTAGGCCAGCGTTTGTGGCAAGCGGCCAATACTTATCAGGTGGCGGGCCAGGGACTTTTATTACTGGGCACAGATTGCCCTGCATTAACGGCCGCGCGTCTGCGTAAGGCGGCCGTTGCGCTAAAGAATGCCGATGCAGTTATGTACCCGGCAAAAGATGGTGGATACACCCTGTTGGGGCTCAAGTGGGTGCACTGGAGATTGTTTGAGGACATTTCCTGGAGCACGGAGGTGGTTGCCCAGCAAACCCTGGAGCGCCTACAGGAATGTGCAATGCTCTGCCGGTGTTTGGAAGTGCTACCAGATATTGATGAGCCAGAGGACTTGCAGTTTTTGCCTTGTGCCTGGGGAGTGTCTCAAGCGGAAAGCTAGCTGGTTTCTACTAGCCAGGTGGGGATTCAACAAATTATCCGTTGTACAGTGGGCCTTTTATAGGGGGCGGCCAGTGTAACTGCTACGAAGGAGTTAGCTAGGGTAGGGGGGCTCCAGAAAGATGATTTCCCGAATGACTTGCCAGCGCCCATCCTCATAAACTAGGTCGATGCCCAGCCTTAATTTTCTTTCCTGGCCAGCTAAGTTATTTTTTCGGGAAAATATTACCAGCGCAGAGTTGTTGTTCGCTGCCACATGGTGAATTTTTGTCCAGCTGTTCAGTGGCAATTCACCGGCATCGCGCTTGTGTTTGAATAAATCGATAAATGCGCTCTTATCGGCCAGGGTCAACTGGTCAGAATCATCGAGCATGAAGACCTGCATATTCCTGTGGTAGACGCTCTCCAACTCATCCACTCGGCAGTGGACTCCTGCCTGTACAAGATAATCGATAAACTTCTCGATCTCTTTAACAGTGTCTTCCATCTCTCTGGCGCCTGTAATTTATAGCGCGGGTGCGGCACTACCTTCCGTTTCCACTGCGCTGTTTTCTGCAAGAATCCCACCGTTTTCATCATTGGCCGCCAGGCGTTGTTCTTCGATACGGCTGGTCCAGCTCAGCAGAGCCTGGTAGTGGCGGATATTTTGCACATAGGTGACCGGCTCCCAGCCGCGTGCGTAGCCGTGCTTGGTAGATTTGTAATATTGGCGCTTGGCCAGTAGTGGCAGATGGTCGCGTACATCCGGCCACAGATCCGGGTTGCCGCCCATGCGCTGGGTGAGTACGCGGGCATCTTCCAGATGACCGTAGCCCACGTTGTAGGCGGCCAGAGCCATCCAGGTTCTGTCGGGCTCGCGGATGCGTTCCGGTAGCTTGTTGCGGATATGCACGATATAGCGAGCGCCGCCCTCAATACTCTCTTCCGGGTTGAGGCGGTTGACCCCCAGCTCTTTGGCGGTATTCAAAGTAAGCATCATCAGGCCACGAACCCCAGTGCGTGAGCGAGCGCGGGGATTCCAGTGGGACTCCTGGTAGCTGAGTGCAGCCAACAGATGCCAATCCAACTCGTATTGATCGGCCACTTTTTGCATAACTCCGCGCCACTTGGGCAGTCGCTCGCGGCTACGCCTGGCGAATGCCTGGGCACCACCGGGATTCAGTTCGCTGACGTGACCAAAAAATTCCTCGCGCAGCTGTGCGATCATGCCGTTAGTATTGGCACGCAACATAAACAGTCGTGCTCGCTGATAGAGGCTGTCGTCGTCACTCTTGGGAAAAGCCCAGGAAACCGGTTGGAACTGGCTGAGATTAAAAGCCACTCCAGTTTTGGGGTAGAGCCCACGGTGCACAGCGTAGGCGTTGGAATCCACCACCGCATAGCTATATTGGCCCTGGTGTACCATCTCTACCAGCTCCATAGCGTCGACATCAGAAACTTCTTCCCAGCGCAAATTGGGGTAACGCTGTGAGAGTTTTTTTAATTCTTCGGCATGGGCGCTGCCGGCGATAACCGCAATGGTCTTACCTTCAAGGTCACTGGTTCTGCGAGGACGTTTTTCTCCGAGGCGGTAGATAATCTGTTGGCGAACTTCGAAATAAGAAGGGGAGAAACGCACTTGTTCACGGCGCTCCGGGGTCACTGTCAGCCCGGCGGCGGCAAAATGGGCACCCTCTTCGGGATCGCGCAGGCGAGCGAACATATCATCCAGGCTGTGCACATCGCGAATCACCAGCTTGACTCCCAGCTCTTCGGCAAAAGCGTGCAGCATGCCGTACTCAAAACCGGTGGGATTGCCAGAGGCGTCTTCGTAATAGGTGGTGGGGCCGTTTTGCGAGAGGACAACAAGTTCACCGGAAGCTTTAATTCGCTCCAGGGTATTCGGTGCTTTACTGGCAACTAATAGGGAGGCACAGCAGGATAGCGCGATACCTTTGCACACGCGGCGGACATAGCGCAGCGCTCGGCTTCTCATCATCATAGGCTGTCCCCTCTAGCTCGTCCGTTGGTTTTATCGCTGTTATGCCTAAGGCCTGCTGCGGGTATTTCCGCCAGGGCTTTCCTCGCCAATGATGGCACAGTCTGCCAATTTTACATTATTTGACGACAATCTGCCCAATTTGGCTTTAGGACACTGTGACATGGGCGCTTGAAATGCCATTAAGACTTTTGTAGGGAGTTTTAACCCCCTAATAAAATCGGTGAATTTACGATTGGTTTTGTTCGCCTTTTGAACACATTGATTGCTATTTAGTTCATGTGTACTCAAGTGACGGGCGGGTGTGTTGGAGTTGCGGCGCTTCGGGTACAATTGCGCCTCTCAAATTTCCGGGGCCTTGTGCGATTCTTCTTTCGCGCAATCTTTCTCATTTAGACAAGAGGCTATCTCCCGCAATGTTAGTTCTGCGTGGTGCTCCCGCACTGTCGAAATTCCGCCATAAAAAACTACTCAACCAACTGCGCGCGCTGCTACCGACCATCGACGATCTTTACGCCGAGTTCGTACACTTCGCCGATAGCGACGCACTGGATAACAAGGAGATGGCGCTGCTTGAGCGGCTACTCCAGTACGGCCCCAGCGAAGAGAAGCACCAGCCGAAAGGCGAGCTGATCCTAGTGGTGCCGCGCCCGGGCACTATTTCTCCCTGGTCTTCCAAGGCCACTGATATTGCCCATAATGCTGGTCTCACCCAAATTCATCGGCTTGAGCGTGGTGTTGCCTACTATCTGAGTGGGGTTGAGCTTAGCGAGGCCGAGCGCCAGGCGCTGGCCTCACAACTACATGATCGTATGGTCGAGGTGGTCTTTACCGAGCTCGAACAGGCTGAGCAGCTGTTTATAGAAGAAGAGCCCCGCCCGCTGCGTGGTGTGGATATTCTCGAAGGTGGCCGCGAGGCATTGGAAGTTGCCAATGTGACACTGGGCTTGGCCCTGGCCGAAGACGAAATTGATTACCTGCTCACCAGCTTCCAGGAATTGGATCGCAACCCCACCGATGTGGAGCTGATGATGTTCGCCCAGGCGAACTCCGAGCACTGCCGCCATAAAATCTTTAATGCCTCCTGGACTATCGACGGCGAAGAAATGCCGCATTCTCTATTTGGCATGATTAAGAATACCTACCAAAAAGGCGGCGACAACGTATTGTCTGCCTATGCGGATAATGCCGCAGTTGTGGTGGGCAACGTGGCTGGACGTTTCTACCCAGACCCGGAAAGCAAGGAATACGGTTTCAGTAATGAGGCCATTCATCTGCTGATGAAGGTGGAGACGCACAACCACCCCACCGCAATTGCTCCTTTCCCCGGCGCTGGTACCGGTGCCGGTGGTGAAATTCGCGATGAGGGCGCGGTGGGCCGCGGCTCCAAGCCGAAAGTGGGCCTGACCGGTTTTACCGTTTCCAACTTGCAGATCCCCGGTTGGGAACAGCCCTGGGAGTCCAATTACGGCAAGCCCGAGCGTATCGTTACAGCTCTGGACATTATGATCGAAGGCCCCATCGGTGGCGCAGCATTTAACAATGAATTTGGCCGCCCGAATATCTGCGGTTACTTCCGTACCTTTGAAGAGAATTTCGATGGCGAGCGTCGCGGCTATCACAAGCCGATTATGCTGGCCGGCGGCTACGGCAATATCCGCGAAGAGCATGTAGAAAAGCCCGAGTTTTCCCCCGGCGCCAAGCTGGTAGTCCTGGGTGGCCCGGCCATGTTGATTGGCCTCGGTGGTGGTGCGGCCTCCAGTATGGCCAGCGGCTCCAGCTCTGAAGACCTGGATTTTGCTTCAGTACAGCGCCAGAACCCGGAAATCGAGCGTCGCTGCCAGGAGGTGATCGACCAGTGCTGGCAGCTGGGTGAGAGCAACCCGATTGCCTTTATCCACGATGTGGGTGCGGGCGGTTTGTCCAATGCTTTCCCCGAGTTGGTGAAAGATGGCGGTACCGGCGGTAATTTCGAACTGCGCAATGTGCCCTGTGATGAGCCGGGTATGAGCCCGCTGGAAATCTGGTGTAACGAATCCCAGGAGCGCTATGTACTGGCGGTTATGCCGGAAGACCTGGAGCGTTTCGAGCAAATCTGTGAGCGTGAGCGTACGCCTTACGCTGTTGTTGGTGAGGCTACCGAAGACAAGCACCTGTTGCTGAATGACAAGAAGTTCGATTCCAAGCCTGTGGATCTGCCGATGTCGGTACTGTTCGGTAAGCCGCCGCGCATGCACCGCGAAGCAGAGACTCGCCAGGTTGAAGCCAAGGCTTTCTCCACCGCGGATATCGACCTGAACGAAGCGGCTGAGCGTGTGCTGCGCCTGCCTACGGTGGCCAGCAAGAGCTTCCTGATTACCATTGGTGACCGCACTGTAACCGGCCAGGTATCCCGCGATCAGATGGTCGGTCCCTGGCAGGTACCTGTAGCGGACTGTGCGGTGACTACTGTTGCCTATGACAGCTACGCCGGTGAAGCCATGTCTATGGGTGAGCGCACCCCGGTGGCGCTGTTGGATGCACCGGCTTCTGGTCGCCTGGCCGTGGGTGAGGCAATTACCAATATCGCCTGTACCCCAGTGAAGCAGCTGTCCGATATCAAACTCTCCGCCAACTGGATGTGCGCTGCGGGTCACCCGGGTGAAGAGGAAAAACTCTATCGCACCGTAGAAGCGGTGGGTATGGAGCTGTGTCCCGAGTTGGGCATTACCATCCCAGTGGGCAAGGACTCCATGTCTATGCGCACTGCTTGGGAGGAAGAGGGCGAGCAGAAGGCAGTCACCGCACCGCTGTCTCTGGTAATTTCTGCCTTTACCCCGGTTACCGATGTACGCAAAACAGTGACCCCGCAGCTGCGCACCAATAAAGGTGAGAGTGAGCTGCTGTTGGTTGATCTGGGTGCTGGCAAAAATCGTTTGGGCGCTTCCTGTCTGGCACAGGTCTACAACGAGTTGGGCGACAAGCCCGCAGACCTGGATGATGCCAAGAAGCTGAGAAGTTTCTTCGAGGTGGTGCAGCAGGCTCTGAACGAAGACCTGATCATGGCCTACCACGACCGCGCCGACGGCGGTCTATTCACAACCCTGGCGGAAATGGGCTTTGCCGGCCGCGTGGGTATGGATGTGGAAATCTATGAATTGGGTGAAGACCCGATTGCCGCGCTGTTCAGTGAAGAGTTGGGTGCAGTATTACAGGTTCCCGCTTGTGAAGCGGATATGCTGGTACAGCGCTTTGCCGCTGTCGGTGTACCTACCCACAAGATCGGTTACCTGAATAATAACGAACACCTGTGCATCACCAATAACGGTGTTGAAATCTTCAAGCGCTCCCGTGCTGAATTGCAGCAGATCTGGTCGGAAACCAGCTTCCGTATCCAATCCCTGCGCGATAACGCTGAGTGTGCCGAGCAGGAATTTGCCGCAATCGCCCAGGAAGATCCGGGCCTGACAGTAAATCTTACTTTCGATATCAACGAAGATATCAGTGCGCCCTATATCGCTAAAGGTGTTCTCCCGAAAGTTGCTGTACTGCGAGAGCAGGGTGTGAACAGCCAAGTGGAAATGGCGCACTCTTTCCACCGCGCCGGCTTTAACGCTGTCGACGTACATATGAGTGACATCCTGTCCGGCCGTATCGCTTTGGACGAGTTCAAAGGTTTGGTGGGCTGTGGTGGCTTCTCTTACGGCGACGTACTGGGTGCCGGTGAGGGGTGGGCTAAAACCATTCTGTTTAATGATCGTGCTCGCGATCAGTTTGAAGGCTTCTTCAATCGCAACGATACCTTCGGCTTGGGGGTGTGTAACGGTTGCCAGATGTTCTCAGTGATCAAAGAGCTGATTCCTGGTGCGGATCACTGGCCGCGCTTTGTGCGCAACCTCTCTGAGCAGTATGAAGCGCGCTTCGCATTGGTAGGCATTGAAGACTCACCTTCCGTGTTGTTTAAAGGTATGGCGGGTACTTACATGCCGGTTGCCGTTGCTCACGGTGAGGGGCGCGTGGAGTTTGCCGATCAGCAGGCGCTGGAGAAGTGTGAAGCTTCTGGCACTATCGCGATGCGCTACCTGAATAACAAAGGGGAAATCAGCCAAACTTATCCTGCCAACCCCAACGGCTCGGTCAATGGTATTACCTCCCTAAGTTCTGAGGATGGCCGCGTGACTATTATGATGCCGCATCCTGAGCGTGTTGCCCGAGCTGTCAGCAACAGCTGGCATCCAGATGAGTGGAAAGAAGATTCCGGCTGGATGCGCTTGTTCCGCAATGCACGGGTATTTGTCGACTAAGCCGATTCTCTTCTGCACCTCACAATTCTGTCGGGGTGCAAATTATTCTCTAGGCAGGTAAATGGATTTTTGTGGCATAAGGATATGCCGCCTGTATCAGCTGTTAAATCGCCCTTCAAAATCGATAGTGATTCTTCGAATTCAGTGTCGAGTGTATTTTTACTATTAATTGATTTTTTATGGTTTTGTCAGTGTTTGCATCTGGCACGATTTACTTTTTGGGGCGCTTTGGATATTTCCTGCTACACTTAAAGGATTATTCGAAATAACTTTTCTCGCTATGGTGCAGTTATCTGTATCGATTCACAATTTTTTAATTGGCTTCTATGCAGAAATTCGGCATGGGGCGCTACTCATAAATTCCCTTCGACTGATCTTTCGCTTGTCGCGTTTTTATTGGCGCAGATCCCAGCAGTACCAAAAATTCTTTTTCCTACCTAGCAACAGTGACTAAGGAGATTGTCATGGCGTACAACGAAACACTAGCAGAAAAAGTGCGCAATTTATTACAGGGAAGTCAGGGGCTCTCTGAAAAGCAGATGTTTGGTGGCCTCGCATTTATGTTAAATGGCAATATGGCTTGTGGTGTGGTTGGTGAAGAGTTGATGGTGCGGGTGGGGCCGGATAATTATCAGGATGCTTTGGCTGAGCGTTATACTCGCCCTATGGATTATACCGGTCGCCCTCTAAAGGGGATGGTCTATGTGGAGGAAGATGCAGTGGAGCAGGACCTCGATGAGTGGGTAAATCGGGGGGTGGAATTCGCGGGGTCTCTACCGCCTAAATAACATAAAGCAAAGAATAGAGATGCAATGGTAGCCAAGATTTCCTGGCTTTTGCACTTGGGTTTTTATATCGATTCGCAAAAAAGAGTGCACTATTCTCGAAATATTTCGACAAATGACATTGAGATCGTTTATGCAATCGAGAGTGGTGTATTTCTTTTTTTCTTTTTAATTAAATGTCTATTTATTTGAAAACTTCGTCGCTAACAACTTGTATCACCTATATTCAGCGCCGGGCGTAATTAGAACAAGGGTGGCTGTTTGTTGTGGGTAGAGACTGCAGCATTTGGCAAGGGATCGAGTATGTATTTTATCGAATTAAATAATGGCGTGGAGATTCCCCAAATCGGAATGGGGATGGCTGCGATAGGTAGTTGGCAGCAAGATGATGGTTTTGTCACCGAGGTAATCCTAAAGGCCATGGCAATTGGCTATAGGCATTTCGATACGGCATCTTTATATGGCAATGAACGCGCCTTGGGCCGAGCTATCAAGGAGTCGGGTATCCCCAGGAGTGAACTGTTTATTACCAGTAAGGTCTGGGATACCGAGCAGGGAGGAAAGAAGACTCACGATGCTTTTGCACGAAGCTTGGAGCGTTTGAAACTGGAGTACCTGGATCTTTATTTAATCCAGTGGCCCGTTCCCGCTTATACACGGGAAACCTGGGAGGCGATGGAGGGGCTATACCAACAGAAAAAAGTTCGAGCTTTAGGGGTATCAAATTTCCGCAAATCAGATATTGAGCAAATAGCATCTTTTGCCGAAGTTCGCCCGGTTATTAACCAAATAGAGTTGCATCCATATTTCACCCAGCAACCACTAGTTGACTATTGTCAATTTCATAAAATTGCAATTAGTTGTTGGTCCCCACTGGGTACCGGGGGCTGGGCAGAGGTGCCTTTGGCTGAGAAGCCGATAATGGACCCGGTGATCGCTGAAATTGCTGAAAAGCATTCAGCTACGCCGGCACAAGTCATCTTAAAGTGGAATATTCAGCAGCATCGTATTGTTATACCTAAATCGGAATCTTTAGAGCATATAGGAACTAACTTCTTACTAAGCGATTTTAATCTGAGTAACTCCGATATCCAGTCGATTAACAACTTGAATTGTAACAAGCGGCTTGGCGGTGATCCGGATTATGTACACAAGAAAAATATAACTTTAAAAGTACCGGATTGAGGGCAGAATTTAAATAACGGAAGGAGATAAATTATTTATCCTGCCGTTGTGTCTATAACTCTGTAAAGAAGTTTGTTGTTTTAAGCGGACCGAGAGGAAGTCATCTTTCTTAATAGCTCATAACTTGCGATAGCACAGGCCGAAGTGACATTCATTGAGGAATTAACCCCATGCATAGGGATGTGCACCGTTGCATCGGCTATTTCCAGTATTTCGGAGGCAATTCCATCTTTTTCAGCCCCCAAAACCAAGCAGACCTTATCTCCCTCAACGACAGGGGCTTGACCCAGTTCAACGCTTCTGGATGTGATCTCTAAACAGATTATCCGGTATCCCTCTTCCCGTAGTGCTAAGGCGGCTTTTAGGGCATCTTCCTCGTGTTGATAGGGAATGTGCTGCTCAGTTGAGCGGGATACCTTACGGATCTTGGAGTTTGGTGGTAGCAGACTATCTCCAGCCAGGTAAATTTTCTCTACGCCCAGGGCATCGGCAATGCGAAAGAGTCCACCGATATTGCTGGGTGTGCGAATATCAGTGGCCAAATAGCAAAGGGGAAAATTGTGTTTGCTGGGTGAATGATCGCTGTGCTCTTTCTGCATAGTTACCGCTGCTGAAAATGACTATTAACTGTTGAGAGGTTCTTGGGAACTCTCTACCTGTGAGCCTATTTTAGCTTCTTCGAAAGAAGTATTCCTCATGCGCTCCACTAAAGAAGGCTCCTTGCTGGCCTTTTGGCTTTGTATCTGCATCGCTTGGCGATAAACCTTGTCGGAGACAATAAATTCTTCGGCCCGTTGATTAATTTCACTGTAGCGGGTATTGAGTTCGGAAATTTTATTGGAGAGGTGCTCCAGGTCGAGAATGCGATCAAAGTAGAGGGCAATTAACCGTTCACATTCTCTGGCAATGGCTAGGTATTCATTACCCACCTGGCGGTGTCCCTCATAGTTTTTCTTGAAGTTGAAGAAAGTCTGTACTCCCCCCAGTAAAGCAGCCAGCAAGGCTAAAGCGGCGCCACTCCACTTGGTCCAGTCAGGAAGCTCCGCATTGATTAGGGAAAAGAATAGAGAGCCGAGGAATAAGTTGACCACCACTATGGGGACTCCGCAGAGCACATGCAGATTGCGCCCCTTCATAGAGGCGCGGAAGTGGCTGTGCTTACACAGATGGGCATTCCAGCGCAGTTTGTCCAGTACTGCCACGGTATTCGGTATCGTGCTCATGAATCCCTTCTGCCCCTTTAGTGTTATTTTTGGAGGGCGATAGTTTGCCGGATAAAAATGAGATGTACAGGGTGGAGCAGGGAAGATTGGGATTGAGGTGTTTAATTTACACACTGAGGGTTTAGTGGGCCTTGTGCTGGCGGTTAGTGAGCACCCGCCTTACAAGGCCTCAATTTGAGGGCTTCAAATAGGAGCTGGCAGTGAATTGCCTAGAAGCTATACGTTACGCCGACAGAAGACAGGTTGGCCTTCTCTTTTTTAATCTCGTAGATGGTGTGTTCCAGGTTGATGCCCCAGTCACCGTTCTTCCACTTAACTTCAGCACCGTAGTATGGGTTGCTGCCGCTGTCCTTCTCATTGCTCCAGCTATAAGACCTATCGTAGGACTCTGCATACAAGAGCTCGCGGTCTAGGCTGTATACGCTGCGGTTGCCGGTGTCTTCAGCCTGGCCGCTGTTATTTTCATTCCACTGGTGTACACCAAAGCGAACTCCGGCATTTAAGTTTTGTTGAATTTGCGTCGAAAGGGTTAATCCTAAGCTATAAGAATTGTATTTGGATTCCTGCTGACTTCTGAAATCGTAGTTTTCTATTAATACTTCATCTTCATTGTGCCACTCGAGGCCGTGAGCGCTCTGTTCATAGTCTCTGTGGATATTGCCGAGATTCGCTATACCGCCTTCGAAGGCAATATAGTTATTTACCTGATAGCCAACAGTCAATGCGTAGCCGGTTGAGTGGAGGTCCTCTCTTATCGCAGTGGAGTCTTCGCTATCAAACTGCATATTACCCAGTGAGGCTTTTAGGTAAAAAGGCTTCTCCTCTGCGTAAACGCCGCTACTAACTAATGCGATTAGGGCGGTGAGAGCGATATGATTCAAGGGGTACCTCAATTCAGTCAGTCGACAGGCGCTTGGGTGTTAGCAAGCAGCAAAGGTCGTAAAGTCATGATTGGCGCGCATTGTACATCTGTACAAATTAAGCGTTAAGTAGAAAGGGTCCTTCATTACTGGATTGGAGCGAAAATTCTCATTGCTATGACACTGGGCTTGTCTTTTGGTGACGGCGGTTGAGCTCTTCCCCCATGACTATTAGGTCTGCTTATTTAAATATGCCCCCTTCCTGGAGTATTTTCTTCAGGTCAAGGCTGCGAAAGCCCCTCGATTTCTTGTATTTTGTGCAGCTCCAGATGAGAGGGGTAGCACTGCTCACCAAATTCACCTGGGGAATAAATCAATAAGAAAGTTAACCCTTCTGGCTAGGGGTGAATTGGGAGCTGGTATGTCGATTGCGCGGCAACAATTTATCGTCTTGGGGCCGTTACTGGCTGTAGCGTTTTACATTTTTTTGACTCTACTGGGGATGCAGTATCTTCCGGCAGTAACGGCAGCGATCACCCTGCTAACAGTGACTTGGTGGGTAACAGAGGCGCTTCCTATTCCCGCCACTTCTCTGGTGCCATTTGTGCTTTTACCCCTATTTGGTGTGACGGATCATAAGACTGTTGCGGCATCCCTCGGTAGCCATGTGATTCTGCTTTTGATGGGCGCTTTTATTCTGTCGAAAGCCCTTGAAAAGAGTGGTGCCCACGAACGATTGGCTCTGTATATGTTGCGTATCTTTGGGGTATCTAGCGGTAGGCGCTTGGTGCTCGGTTTTATGCTGGCCGCTGGTTTCCTCAGTATGTGGATTTCCAATACCGCCACAACCCTGATGATGTTACCCATTGCTCTGGCAATTCTCTCTCGTATTGATAATCAGCGCCTCACTGTTGCCCTGGTTCTGGGGATTGCCTATGGAGCAAGCCTTGGAGGTGTGGGGACGCCTCTGGGGACACCGCCCAATGTCATTTTCATGGGAATATATGAAGAGGTCACCGGTCGGGAGTTTAGCTTTCTTGGCTGGATGAAGATCGGGGTACCGGTTGCCCTGGTAACTTTACCGATAATGGCCCTCTGGCTTACCCGCAATGTTCACTTGAAGAATAAAATTGAGCCGCCCCAAGTCGGTGAGTGGCGGGCTGAGGAGAAACGCACTTTGCTAGTGTTCGCCATCGCTATTTTCTTCTGGGTAACCCGTAATGCACCGTTTGGTGGCTGGAGCGACTGGCTGGGGATAGGAGCGGCGGGAGACAGTACCGTAGCCCTCGCTGCAGTGGTGGCAATGTTCCTGGTACCCAATGGCAAAGGAGGGCGCTTGCTGGACTGGCAGACAGCGGAAACCATTCCCTGGGGTATGTTGTTGTTATTTGCAGGTGGTATTGCCCTGGCTAAAGGATTTTCAACTTCTGGCTTAAGCGACATGCTCGGTAATGGATTGTCCTTTCTTACTGCCATGCCACTATGGCTGATGTTGGTGATTCTATGTTTGGGAGTTACCTTTCTTACAGAGATCACCAGTAATACAGCTACCGCGACTCTACTCATGCCCATTCTCGCTGTGGCGGCGACCTCTGCGGGCTTTGAACCTATGGTATTGATGATCCCCGCTGCTATGAGTGCCAGCTGTGCCTTCATGTTGCCTGTTGCCACGGCCCCGAATGCCATTGCTTACGGGACTGGTAAAGTGCGGATACAGGATATGGTTCGCGAGGGGGCGGTACTCAGCGTGACCGCATCGTTGATTATTGCGGGGATGAGCTGGTTGATTTTACCGGGTTGAGTTCACAGGTTTCTCTAGGGCTGGTATCCATTACTTTAGAGTGGGTGGTAAGTGTTTTAAACTCCGCCCCTTTGAGCCTAATAAGGTTATGTACCGGTTACAGAGTGTGAATGGCGTAATCGGAAAAACATGCGGTACAGGAGGTAGATGTGAAGAAAGCTGAGTATAAAATTGCCGTCGGGAAGTCTGGCTTTTCCAGTTTGGAAGAGGAAGTTACCCAGCTGCTGAATGAGGGCTGGAAGCCGATTGGTGGCTTGGCGTTTAATGCGGGTTACCCCTACCAAGCGATGGCGCGAGTGGTGAATGTTGCCAAGCCTTCTGGCCATTCACAGAGCCAGGCCCAAGCGCCATCTGAAGCTGAACCTACCAGAAGGCAATCCTATGGTGCTCAGGATGCGATGCGTATGATTGATGAGCTCACCTGAGATTGATTGATTCGTAGATTGTTATGCGCTGATGTATGGAGGCAACTTTACATCCCTGCGGTGATCAAGCCAATTGTAAGAGCTCCCCTACTGATTAACGGCCTTCTAAAAAAGGTGGGAGAAGAGGCTATGATAGGCTCACTCCGATAGCCTGGACACACTGTGGTCCTGTCAAATGTTTTCACCGCTAACTTCATCACTCGTACGACATGCTTTAGCTATTAAAGGATATTAAGCATAAATGCGAAATTTTCTCGATATTGAAGCCCCCGTCATTGACCGTTTCGGCGGAAAGAAAGGCCTTACGGCCAGACTCACAAAGCCTAAACCCGCTAAAGAAATCTCAGCAATACCCAACAATCAATGGTTGTCAGCGGCATCTCGGGCTGTATTTCAGGCGGGGTTTAGTTGGAAAGTCGTGGAGAAAAAATGGCCGGGGATAGAGCATATTTTTTATGGTTTTGATTTGTCCTTTTGCCGATATCTCTCTGAGGAAGCGCTGGATGACTTAATGCGCCAGGAGGGCATGATTAAGCATTGGACCAAAACCCGCTCAATCTCCCGGAATGCAGACTTCTTCTGGCATTTATCCAATAAGAATGGGAGTCTGGGGGAGTATTTTGCTAGCTGGAATACGAAAAACTACGTAGAGAATCTCCAGAGTTTACGCAAAGGTGGAGACCGACTGGGAGGCAAAACCGCTCAGGTTTTTTTGCGTCGTATGGGGGTGGATACATTGGTCTTTGCCAGCGATACTATTCGTGCTCTGGTGAGAGAGGGGGTAGTAGATAAATCTCCCTCTTCAAAAAAAGACTGGGCCGCACTGCAAGCGGCTATTGAAACTTGGCAGGCGCAGTCGAACCGCAGCTTAAATGAGATTAGCCAGATATTATCCTTATCTGTTGGGTAGTTGGTTAAGCCTGGTAGATGGAGCCCACTGCTTAAGCAGTTTAAAGAGTGGGCTCAGATCATCAGAATTGTAATAACACTAGAACTGGCTTAACTATGGCTGAGGACGAACTCGAAAGTCTACAGAGAGCTCCGCCTCATAAATAACCTCATCAAATGATTTATCCTGGCCAGAATCAATAAAATTGCTCTCAAAGTTACTGCTGGAGTCACGGAAAGCGGTAACAACAACCTCTTCTATAGCCATGGCGCCTTCAGTGGCTCGGTAGTGTATGTTATCACCGCGAATGCCTATCGGTGTCAGCTGGACACCAAGCGCCTTTTCATAATCTGCTTTCTGTTCCAGAATATCTTGCAGAGCCTTGGATTTAACTTTTTTGTTAAACAAATGCTTTTCTGAATGCTCAAATGTGGTGTTTGCTATTTCAACTTCTCTATTTTGATCTGTGAGCTGCGCAATACTGTGGAGTTGGCTTTCCTCGTTGATTGAAATAGTTACGCGGTTAACAACCTTATAGCTCTTGGGTTTCTTGCCCATCCAGCCATATTGGGGTGAGGAGGAAAATTTTGAGCTTTTAATATTTGCTCCCTTGATTCCAGCCTCTGTCAGGCTCTGATGCAATTTGGAACGGAGCCTGTGATTGGCGTCAATTGCATTTGATAGTAGCTCTTCTTCCGTTGTGACAATCAAACTGACAATGGCCTTATCGGAGTAGGCGGTTTCTTCCGCGCTGCCACGGATGGTAACAATACTCTCCGCCGGGTGGAGGAGTCCACGTAGGTCCTGGGGTGTACCTCTAATTTCTGGAGCTGCCAGGCAAGCACTAGATAAGAGCAAGCTGATAATTAGTAGTGGTAGTTTCATTTCACTATATCCTTGTTAGGTTTTTACAGGTGTACTACTTATGCGGTGGAATATCGATTTATTTCATAGGCGTATATTGTTGCCAGGCCCTAATAGCTTGAAGAATGATAATTTTTGTTAAAAGCTGTATAACCTAGCAGCTTTCTATCTCAATCAAAGTATATAGCTTGCTTACTGAACATTAATAAGAAATACCTTGATTATTTGTTTGTCTACACTTTTATTGAATTGTATCTATGATCTTTTAATAAGT
Source organism: Microbulbifer mixtoriginis (SeqCode) (assembly GCF_052466865.1). Taxonomy (NCBI): domain Bacteria; kingdom Pseudomonadati; phylum Pseudomonadota; class Gammaproteobacteria; order Cellvibrionales; family Microbulbiferaceae; genus Microbulbifer; species Microbulbifer mixtoriginis (SeqCode). Next base: position 3,856,389 of record NZ_CP174293.1, on the reverse strand, counting down.
TCTCTTTTGGTGACTGCTCGCATCAATGTTCAATACTTTGCGTAGTATTTTTGTTCTCATGTTGCTTTATCAAGACCTTTTGTCTTTTGCAGTTTGATCTATGTCACGGTTTTTGCGGTGGATGCATCACGGAAAATCGATTGCATAGCTAATAAGGTCGCGTTGGCTTACGTGTATCTCAAACCAAATAATGACTATATTTGTAGCGACTTACGGGGTGAAGAAAAATCATGGGAATTTTTTTTAACAAAAAAATATTGGCCCTGGCTCTTACTACTCTGCGGGCTTAACAATCATTAATAGAAATGATTGGTCTTTGAAAGTGAGTGGCTCAGATAACCGTGGCTGGGGCAATGGTCACGTGGTCATTTGGGTACAATTGCGATAAAAATGGAGCGGAGTGATTCACTCGAAGGCTATTTTAATCATTTTGTACTTCTACTTTAGCGATGGTATCCAATGGAGGAGGCCATACGGTGGTACCTCTAGATGCGGAGACCAACCTATCAGTTATTGTTTCTCCTAAATACATAGAAGATTCAGATATGGAGCGCTACCTTCGTGATGAGGTTGGTGCTGATCTTAATGATGTAGATGCTTTTGATGAGGGATGTAGTTCAAATTGGGAGGTTAATTGTTTTCTCTCTTATAGGGCCCATAAGAGTGAATATGATAATGATGATTATCCCATTATAGAGCGCCAGGCTCTTTATTCCGGTAACGGACTGGATTCCTCTTTTTTAACTCGTGTGGGAATTACCAAGGTTAATGGTAGTGGCAGCATTGATGGTGAGGGCTTTAAATGGTTGGTTGAGGATAATAATTGCCAAATTAGTGATCCTCAGTTGATTGGCTTAAGAAATGGTCGTTATTTACTCGGTTATGCTAAATTTCAATGTATCTCGGATAATCTGAAATTTGATCGAATTAATAGCCCTAACTCTCTGCGGTTATTAGTCCCAAAAGCGTATTATGTTTTAGATATCGATTCGGACTTGAATATTTTTGAGGGCCCAGTTCAACTTCCCAACCATGGTTGGGGGGCTAGATGAACCGATGTATTTAGGTGATGGTGAGGTAGCTTGGAGCTACATTAAGAACCCGAAAATTGAAAATTATGGTGGTGGTCAGCAGAATGTGTGGCAGGCGATAATTTATCATTCCAAGAGTACTAATTAAGCCCCTCCGTCAAAAAGGATAGTAAGTTTGTGCTCAGTAATGTTGCTGGGTCATTTTCTATAAATGGTGGAATAAGTTTCATGTTTCTGCTTGAACTCTGCAAAACTTATTTTTTTGTTTAATAGGTAAGCAAAGACTCAAGGTATATTTTCTAAATTAGACTGGCCTTCCTTTGCCAAAGCGGTGCCTGCTGAATATCTACTGTATTAGCCCGTGAAGCTCCAATCCTTTCCTTTCTGGAGCTGCTGGTATCATTAAGTTAAAGCGGCAGGCGGGTAGTACCTCCTGGAACAAAATAGACTCCAGCTATGGAATCGAATACTTCGATTTTGCACAGACGTCTGCGATGTAATTCATCTCATATTTTGGGTTTATATCCATATAGAGCGTTTGCCTAACACCCCATACCTTTACCCCGTCTTGAATATCTTCCTCAGGGGAATGCATAGTTGCCCTAATTTCTATAGCGTTTTTTTGAGAAGTCTAAGGATGTAAATGACTTGATGATACCTCGTAATCTTTACTAAATGGGCCTGGTGGAGGGTGAGCCTCAATAGGCTTGGGCAGACTTTCTTTCTTGAGAGAGGGGGGGGAATAGAGGGGAATAGAGGGGAGTAGTAACTTCAACATTCCTTGCATTGGGTTTATGGATCAGTACCGATCAAGGCAATTTTGATTTGAGTTAATTCGATTAGCAGCTGGTAGTCAAATGTATGTGACTGGCTAGTCCGCAAGCCTGTCGCCCCCGGTTCTCGTTTGGCGCCCTAAGTCCTATATCCGTTGAGCATCCCCGGATAACTTTCCCTGTCCAAAAATGACTCCGGCCAATAAAAATAATTTTTTGGGAAGTGTGATCTAGAGCCGGGAAATAAATATAAGGAAACAACAATGACTCTTTGTAAACGACTAGGTGCGAGTCTCTCACTCGCACTGGCTGGCCTATTTGCTTCCGTATCTGCTGCGGCAGATAACTGCTATATCCTGGTTCACGGACATGGTACCGAAGGGCATATAAAACAGCGCACCAACTCCCAGGGTAAGTTAGAGCAACCAGCCCTAGATTATTGGAGTGAAGCTTTCTTTGATAAATATAACGGCAGTAATTTTATTGAGCAGCTGCGAATCAATGGCGGCAACTATGGAGTTGTAGGTTATAACTCCACCGATGAAGGTGAAATGCCTTACTGGCATGATGGCACAGCTGGCGAAATTGCCAGGCAGATTATCGATATTCGCAGCGGTAAGGGAGATGGCTATCAACATGAGAATCAATGTAAAGCCGATGATACTTTTTGGGTGATTGCCCATAGCCAGGGCGCTGCACAAATGATGTACTTATCTGGTAACGCAGTGCCTGGGTCTCCTTATTACAATCGTGCTTATAATCAGTTTGATAGTAATACTATTACTGAGAGCAATAAGGTATGTACTGGTCGCTGGTTTTGGAAGAGATGTAAAACGGAAACCAAAACCAGAAATGTTGCCGGTTTAGATGACCGCTTTGCTGTAGAGGTCGACTTCGACAAAGCTATGAATGGTATTGCTGCGATCTTTACCACTGGAGGGGCTATTACAGGCACCGAGTTCGTCGATCGCCTGTGTAATGGTAGCTGGATCGAAAGCGTGGTTAACGACCTATTTATCGGTCGTGAATGCTCAGCGGTACGTTATCTGCAAACTAATGATGTGTACTCCGTGCGCAACTATGTGGGCACTAACTTGGCATCGCCCGTATATACCATTGGTGGTTATGCTGGTTTCCCTGGTGTTGCAACCGCAAGTTCTATATTGCTTGCTGGTGAGGACGATGGTTATATTAATCTCGCATCCCAGATGAACTGCTCCGGTTCTGCCAAGCGTAATCTCTATTCAGACCTGAAGGAATACAAAACCTTCCTGGGCATTGCCTATGGCAGCGCTATCTTCTCCTGTGACAACGATCACAAGGGCACAGCGCGTTCATATAACCTGGCAAGCCTCTATACTGACCACGATGCACAGCGTAATGGTGGCATTATGTCCCCAGATTATACCGGCATTCCTAATGGTCTGAACTGCGGTATTGGTAAGAACAGCGCTGGTCGTATTGCTGCCTGTACTCAGTAATTTTTAGATTTACTTTTGTGCCTTTTTTGGCACATTAGGGGGCTTAATCGCTTCCTGCTTCCTCACAGGATAAAGCCCGCTTATTTATAGCGGGCTTTTTTTAGGGAAAGTTCAAGGTGGGTGGTATCAACCGCTGTTACTTACCAGTGCCATTCGGTCATCTTTTCCTTGGAAATGGTGCGTATTCCAAAACGTTAACTATCTATATTGTTTATTGTATGGGGCTTACCGGAATAGTTCGAAGAACTCATTCCTGGGAAATATATATCTGGCATTGTCAGTCAGTAATCTCTCCAGATAGTCTCGCTCAGTGCAAATATATCCTTTAAAGAGTATCAAATAGAATAAAACTGATAAGAGTTACTTCATATACTCACCTGTATTTAATATTTGATTTTTTTGTCCGATTAGTCATAACTATAGCTTCTATCATTGGAGAGTGGGCGATGTAGTCCTCCTTACATTTGGCTTCTCAAGTCAGCCGTGTTCTAAAGGGCTAGTCTTGATAGAGTGTCTTTGGCAGTAGTCTTATGGAGCGGCTTTATGGGCAATCTTAAGTTGGCAGCGGGTGCTGAAATCCCTGCTATTGAAGTGGCCAAGCTGGGTGGTGGGAAAATTCAGCTGGGTAAAATGGAAGGGAGCTTCCCCTGGCAAATGGTAGTGGTTTATCGAGGTAAGCACTGTCCGCTCTGTACCAAGTATTTACGGGAATTGAATGTGCTGCTGCCGAGATATCATGAAGAGGGCGTTTATGTGACAGCTGTGTCAGCGGATAGCGCCGAGAAAGCGTCTGAACAAATGAAGGAGGTCAAACCAGATTTTCCGATAGGTTACAATTTATCCATCCCTCAGATGCAGCAACTTGGAGTCTATATCTCCAATCCCAGGTCTCCACAGGAAACTGATAAGCCTTTTGCCGAACCCGGGATTTTTGTGATTAATGAGGCTGGTAAGCTGCAAATCGTTGATATTTCTAATGCACCCTTCGCCAGACCAGACTTGCAGACTTTGTTGATGGGGATCGAGTTTATTCGAAATCCGGAGCATAACTATCCAATTCGGGGAACCTACTAAAGTCCCTAAGCTGGGGCCGAGTTTCCTAGAAAAACGCAATAAAAACCCCATTGGGATGTGAGATTTTTATTGCGAGTTAACGGTTAACTTTGTAGCTATTTATCAATTCTTTTTAGAGTGTCAGAGGTTTGCCATAGAACCCAGTTTGAGGCCAGTGACATTAGAAATTATTCAACTCTTCACGTAGGTCGTGTTCCAGCTCCTCAGTGCCAGTAATCCATACGCTTTTATCTGGTGCGGGGAATACACCAACTTCAATATTATCTTTTCTCAAGCCGGGGAGCCATTTCTTCAGAAACTGTGGGAGGGGAATACTTTTAGGCGTGAGTTCGGTTTCATCTTTAGCATAAGCGCTAGCAAATTCTGACGTAGGCCATACGGGTAAATATTCAAAACCTCCGTCCTCATCGGTATGTATTTTGAGGAAGCAGTTTTGGTTGTCGACTAATATCCAAATTTCCCGCTCTTCACCGATTGCACTCAGGAAATATTCGTATCGGTCTTCACAACTCTGGTTAATTACTTCATTTAGATTGGGAGTACTCATATATAAATTCGCAATGGCTGATTGTTAGCAGGCTGATATTTACAGGCCTGCTCGAATAAGTGTGTAACAGTAACACAGTCAATGCGAGGCATTATGCGCGAATACAAGATACTGTCCAGATGGTTTGATGTGTTGCCTGGTAGTAGATAGGAGCGGTAGGGATTCTATAGAATATAAATCTATGACTGGTTTGGAGAGTAAATCGAAGTACTCTCAATAAAAATCGGCTTGAAGGCTTATTCCAACAACCCTCTTTATGAGCGACAATTTTTCTTTTTGTGGTAATTCATTAGCCCGAAACCTGTTGCGAACTTTACCATATAATACATTATAAAACTTCAATAAAATCAAATGGTTACGGGTTGATTTTTATAGCAGATAACGCTCAGATTTACTCTATCTAACGACGTTTAAATAAGATAGGTACATTATCTGTTGGCTTAGCCTATTTTTGACCTAGAGTCTCTAGTTGCTATTAGAGAAGCTCTGTCAATATTGGAGCTTGTTTATACAAGCTAGGGGCAGTTTATCATTGTGCAATTTAAGTCATGAGTCGATAAAGCTTCAGTTTCCACTGTTACTGCTCTTGTCACAAAGCTGTGATCAAGAAAGGTATCGAAAAGGGCTTTTGCCTGTGACTCTGAAATTCGGGGCAGCCATAAGAGCATCGAGACCAGTGCCGAGTATTTCCTCGGTAAAGTTCTTGTGATGGCCTGGTAACCGCGAAAGCGGTTACCGAAAAGATCGCGCCTACCGGCGATCGTTTGGCCATGTTATGTGGCTACTCCTGGTTTCATTAAAGACATGGCGGGCCAGTTTCGCTTTCTGGAGTTTGGCAAAGTTGAATTACTATCGAGGAATTGCAGTTCCTTTAAGCAAGCCGCTCAAACTCTTTCTTCGACATGTACTTCGCAGTAGGGTAGTAGGGCCCCATGACCAGGCTGTCCATAGGCGCGGGATTTTCCTCAGTAGGTACCGGAATATTGAGGGGGGAGTTCGGCCAGTCGTAGTTGCTCAGTGACGCCTGGTAGCGTATGTAGACGCAGTTGACCCAGCTGCGAGCGCCGATATAGTGCCCCTCGCCGGCTCCGAACTCTATCCATTTGACGCCGTGCTCGCGGTCTGCATTTTTGGGCCGATCAATCGCCCGGCTCATGACGATAGTGAACTTACGATCCTCAACAAGTGGTATCTCTTCATCGAAGATTGTTGACCAGCCCAGACCCGACGGTGCCGTGCCCCCGGTGGTAAGAGACCAGTAGCGTACCTGGGTTTGCTCTTCGGGCCAGCTCACCTGACCATGCTTGGTTTTAGGAAAAGTTGGCATCTTACCTTCGATCACCACGACCTCGCCAAAAGCTAGCGAGAACAGGCCAACCATGTATACAGTGTCGGGGTTGTTCAGCCATGCTCCGTCATTGCTTGCAGGGCAACGGGTAACCCGCTTGATCGGATCGGGGATGAAGGCGCCTTTGACACTGTAATCCATATTCCAGAATCGCTGGAACATGGGGGCGGGCATAGCAGGTGCATTGACCCGGTCCCAGGAGTCCTCGATCAATTGAAGCCATTCTTTAGTCGGGAATTCCTGCTTCTGCCCCTCCTTAGAAGCCAATAATGCACGGCACATTCTTTCGCCTGTTAGCACCATATCGTCGCTGTTATACAAACCCTCTTCGCCCTGGATCGGGGTCTCCGGAAGGTGCAGCGTGACTGTTGGTAGGCCCAGCTCAACTGGCAATCCACCCTCCTCAAGTGGCGGCATGCGCACGTTGCCTGTGCCATCATAGCCGTTGTCGGGCATATAGTTACGAAACGCGAGGTGGATGCCGGCTCGCTCAGAGTTGGTACCGGTATAAAGTGTATTGGGGCGCGGCTTGTGAGGAGCCTGCCCCGAGCGGATATATACGGTGTAGCGTCGGCGTTCTGTCGGCACATCGCGTCTATTGGGCGACATAAAAGGGTTGATTGAGCCCTCATCGGGCACGATTTGGTCGTCACGCAGGTAACTACCGTTCCCCTGTACTCCGCCCGGCAAATTGTTTGCGATGGTGAGTGAGAAATAACGCAGGTGACCGTAATGTCCCCGCAGCTTCAGGTAAGCGCCTTTTGGCAATTTGAACTGACCGACGAAATAAGTGGAATTTTGATCCGGGTAGGCATTCGCGACTTGAATATCCTGGTGTCCGCGCAATAGACCGTAATCGAGCCCCTTCGGCCCTCCCCAGAAGCAGCTTAAGCGCTGGTATCGCCAATTAGTGACCTCGACAACAGTCATGGGTACCGGCGTGAGTGCAGTCGTGTCGCCAGGTAAGGTAGTCGGCTCAACCTCTTCCGTGCGCTCAGGTGTCACTTCATCGTTCTTCATGGGGAGTCTCCAAGTGATGCTGCGCCTCGGCCAGTAGCCTAGGGCTCCTGGGCAGAGCGTTTGTGTGTGAATTTTATTCGTGTCATTTTGTTATCAGGGGGGACATCAAGTGAATTAGGCTCACTTACAGAGTGAGAACCTATAGCATAGAAATTTAGATTTATGCTTGCTTTACGCGACATTTTTCATGCGATGACATGGCAGGCTTGAGCGCACCTTTTCGTCGCCATTTTATTTGCAAGAAACTATGAAATTTTGTCGAAAGCTAGCCCTCCTCTACGAGTACGCTGGATTCCAACAGGATAGAGTCGTACAAGTCATTGCTACTCCCCCAGTTCAAGTAGCTTCACGAAGAGCACTCCCTGAGGCTTGACCACCAAAACGAAAGCGGATTTAGCCGATTTCGTACTCAGCGACATTGTTCTTTTCTCTAAGGCTGTTAAATCACGAGATAAATTACATGTTTAGTAAATAAATACAGCTCTTCCATAGCTGTTTTATCAGTCCGAGCTATGGGTAAAGGATGTTTAGTGGGGCTGCTATGCTGGATAGCTCCTTTGAAATTGCAAAATGCCTTATCCCTTTTATAGGTATTGATTATGTTTAGGAATATTTACCAAGGCCATTTCTTGCAGAAGATGATGATATTAAAAGTCGTCGTCTAACTAGGAGTGTTTTCAGCAAGTGCCAGTCCCGAAAAATTAGATGCAAGGTCATTTCGCAGAGTGTTTTTTCCGTTGCTGAATCATTAAGGTTGAAATTTTTTTAGATGGTGAGTGCACGTTGTTAGCTTCAGCGATCGTGGATTAATGCTTTGGTTATCTTTTAGCTGTAAAGTGTGTTATGGACTAGAAGGTAATCTAAGGTAAGATATTTTCCATTTTAGCTAGAAAATTTTCCTGGCAGATTTGCCTAAGCTTGGCAAGGTATTCGGCTCCATAAAAAGTAATTTTATGCAATTTTAGAAGTGTTCTTGCTAAATCATTTGTTTTGCTCAACAGGATTGGAATTCTTTAGATCTTTTACATAACACCTAACTTTATCAAAGTCACTAAAATTTTGAAGGCACATAAAATATTTCGACGAGTAAACGGCTAAACATAAAAATTACATACCACTCACTTCAATACATCTCTGCCTGTGAGCGACTATTTTTATAGTAACTCCATTGCAACAGCCTATTAGGGAGGGTTCCGAAATAGCGAAAACTCGCTATTAGTATGGATAAACCTTTTTTATATTGCTTTACGCTTAACTCGACAAATAAGAAGTATTCTCAAAGTTGCCAGATGGTGTGATTTTAGTCACTTAATATTGAGACTTACACATCTCTTCCCCTGCGCTGTGCGGCTGTTTTGATATTAGTTAATCCGGATTTCAAAGAAGTTTTTCTCTTTGCTTAGGTCCTTGATTTCAGAAAACTACTGGAACTGGTTTAGCACGCTAGGGAATTATTCTTTGGAGCCCTATTGGCTGGGTGACGGTTAGCGATTCGCAGTAAGAAGCTACTTGATTAGGGTGGGAGAGGGCCAGGCTCTGCTAAAAAGTTAATGAATTACTCATTAAGGGGGGGCAAGCACTCTCCACTAAAAATAGACTCCGAGGGGGCAGAGTGTATTGCAATGAGTGTTGAGTTTGGTGGGGGCCTGTGGAAAGGTAGGGGAAGCCTTTTTTACGCTTCGGTTTTAAACTATTCAGAATCGGATAAAAAAAACGGGCTGAAAGCCCGTTTTCAATACTTCTCTTCCTGTGAGCGACTACTTTTTCCTTTTGTAGTAATTCACTGGCCGGAAGCCTCTCTTACCACTGCAGTGCGCCGCCGGTTTGATATTCGATAACGCGGGTTTCAAAGAAGTTTTTCTCTTTGCGCAGGTCCATAATCTCAGACATCCACGGGAATGGGTTCTGTGCGCCTGGGAATTGCTCTTTCAGGCCCAGCTGGCTGAGGCGCCGGTTGGCGATAAACTGGAGGTATTCCTCCATCATATTTGCATTCATGCCGAGTACGCCGCGGGGCATAGTGTCGCGGGCGTAGGCCACTTCGAGCTCCATACCTTCGAGAATCATCTGGGTCACTTCCTGCTGGAATTCCGCCGTCCACAGGTGTGGATTTTCCAGCTTGATTTGGTTGATCACGTCGATGCCAAAGTTCAGGTGCATGGACTCGTCGCGCAGGATGTACTGGAACTGCTCGGCAACACCAGTCATTTTGTTGCGGCGGCCCATAGACAGAATCTGGCTGAAGCCACAGTAGAAGAAGATACCCTCGGTAACGGCATAGAAGGCGATCAAGTTGCGCAGCAGCTCCTGGTCGGATTCAACGGTGCCGGTTTTGAAGTTGGGATCGCCAATGGCCTGAGTGTGGGACAGGCTCCAGGCCGCCTTTTTGGCAACGGCGGGTACTTCGCGGTACATATTGAAGACTTCGCCTTCATCCATGCCCAGGGATTCTACACAGTACTGGTAGGCGTGGGTGTGGATGGCTTCTTCAAAAGACTGGCGCAGCAGGTACTGGCGGCACTCTGGGTTGGTGATATGACGGTAGATCGCCAGTACCAGGTTGTTGGCAACCAGGGAGTCTGCGGTGGAGAAATAACCCAGGGAGTATTCTACGATGCGACGCTCGTCCTCGGTCAGACCGTTGGGGTCTTTCCACATGGACACGTCTTTGTTCATGTTGATTTCCTGGGGCATCCAGTGGTTGGCGCAGCCATCCAGGTATTTTTGCCAGGCCCAGTCGTATTTAAAGGGGACCAGCTGGTTGAGGTCGGCGCGGCAATTAATAATGCGCTTTTCATCCACCTGAATGCGGGCTGCGCCCATTTCCAGTTCTTCCAGGCCGGGCGCTGGGTCCAGGCTGGCAACGGCTGCACGTGCAGCTTCAACAGCGGCGGAGCCATTTTTTGTGGTGGAGCTCGCTGGAGCTTCCGCAGAGTAAGAAGCGCTGGGCTCTTGTACGGATTTCGCCTGGGGCTCCGCTGCGGTCTGCGCCTTAACGGCTTTTTCGGGTTGTTGGGGCTTTGTCTCGAAATCGTCCCAGCTCAGCATAGTCGGCCCTTTTAATCGGTCTCGTTATCGAAAATTCGATATTAATTTCTGTGTTCTTCCTGGCGCTACATTTGCAGAGCGAGGCCAGGGGTGCTATTCCGGAATTTTCCGGCAGTGGTCAATCGCTGCAGGTATTTTTACCCCAGCGGGGCACAAAGTTTCTGTGCCAGATCAATTATCACTTTGCTTTTAGCCAAAACTTATTTTTGGGTTTTCACCGCACGGCTGTGAGGTTTGTGGCAAAGTTTTTTTCGTGGTTTTCATACGCCGCACAGTTTGTGCGGGTTACTGAAAACGCAGTTGGGAAAAAACGCAGACGATCCCCGGCCCGAAAATTCTTCCCGGTGTTTGCATACCGGGTGGGCCGGGGTCGTTGCGCATGGTCATGCCCGCACTTGCGGTTACGACGCTCTCCCCCGAGAGTGAGTACAGGCCCCAGGAGGGGCCAAATTTTTACTGACAGGCTTCGCAGTCTGGATCGTCCAGAGAGCAAGCCTGCGGCACTGCAGCCGGTGCGGGTGCAGCCTGTTCTACAGGCGCTGCGGCGGCGGCACCATTGCTGCTGCCGTGTGCGCTTACCGCGTTCAGGGTGCCGCTGTTTACAGTGGATTTCTCTGTGGTAGTGGCAGCCAGGGCGCGCAGGTAGTAAGTGGTCTTCAGACCGCGGAACCAAGCCATGCGATAGGTCAGGTCCAGCTTCTTGCCATCAGCGCCGGCAATATACAGGTTCAGGGATTGGGCCTGGTCGATCCACTTTTGGCGACGGCTGGCGGCATCCACAATCCAACGCGGTTCCACTTCAAACGCGGTGCGGTATTTTGCTTTCAGGTCTTCTGGTACGCGATCGATTTTCTGTACAGAACCCTCGTAGTATTTCAGGTCGTTAACCATGACCTGGTCCCACAGGCCGCGATCTTTCAGATCGTGTACCAGGTAGGGGTTTACTACGGTGAATTCGCCGGACAGGTTCGATTTCACATACAGGTTTTGATAAGTCGGTTCGATCGACTGGGAAACCCCGGTGATATTGGCAATGGTCGCGGTAGGGGCGATCGCCATCACGTTGGAGTTGCGCATACCCTGGGCTTTTACTTTTTCGCGCAGGCCGTTCCAGTCCAGAGAGGAGCTGGTGTCCTGATCGATAAATTGCTGGCCGCGCTGCTCAGCCAGGATCTGGATGGAATCCAGTGGCAGAACACCCTTGCTCCACAGGGAGCCTTCGTAGGTCTGGTACTTGCCGCGCTCGGCAGCCAGGTCGCTGGAAGCGGAGATGGCTTCGAAGCTAATCGCTTCCATGGTGTTGTCGGCGAAGGCTACGGCTTCATCGCTGGCGTAGGCGATGCCGGCTTTGTACAGCGCGTCCTGGAAGCCCATCAGGCCCATGCCCACAGGGCGGTGACGCATGTTGGACTGACGTGCACTTTCAACCGCGTAGTAATTAATGTCGATAACGTTATCGAGCATACGTACCGCGGTTTTTACGGTATTAGCCAGTTTGGTGCGGTCGAGTTCACCGTTTTCACCAATGTGTTGAGCCAGGTTGACAGAGCCCAGGTTACACACGGCGATTTCGTCGTCGGCCTTGGTGTTGAGCGTGATCTCGGTGCACAGGTTGGAGCTGTGAACCACACCGGCGTGTTGCTGCGGGCTGCGCAGGTTGCAGCTGTCTTTAAAGGTGATCCAGGGGTGGCCGGTTTCGAACAGCATGCCCAGCATCTTGCGCCACAGGTCTAGTGCGCGGATCTTCTTGAACAGACGCAGCTTGCCTTCGGCAGCCAGTTGCTCGTAGTGGTTGTAGCGCTCTTCAAAGGCGGTGCCGAACAGGTCGTGCAGGTCCGGGCAATCGGCCGGGGAGAAGAGGGTCCACTCTTTGTCTTCGAACACGCGCTTCATAAACAGGTCGGGGACCCAGTTGGCGGTGTTCATATCGTGGGTGCGGCGGCGGTCGTCACCAGTGTTTTTGCGCAGCTCGAGGAATTCCTCGATATCCAGGTGCCAGGTTTCCAGGTAGGCACACACAGCGCCTTTGCGCTTACCGCCCTGGTTGACGGCTACTGCGGTGTCATTGGCCACTTTCAGGAAGGGCACAACACCTTGGGACTTGCCGTTGGTGCCTTTGATATAGGAACCCAGGGAGCGCACCGGCGTCCAGTCGTTACCGAGACCGCCGGCCCACTTGGACAGCATGGCGTTGTCGCGGATAGCACCGTAAATACCGTGCAGGTCGTCCGGTACTGTAGTCAGGTAGCAGGAGGACAGCTGCGGGCGCAGGGTGCCGGCGTTGAACAGGGTCGGGGTGGAGCTCATGTAGTCGAAAGAGCTCAACAGGTTGTAGAACTCTACCGCGCGCTCGTTCTTGTTTTCTTCGTTAATGCTGAGGCCCATGGCGACGCGCATAAAGAAAATCTGCGGCAGCTCGAAACGAATATCGTCACTGTGCAGGAAGTAGCGGTCGTACAGAGTCTGCAGGCCCAGGTAGGTAAACTGGTGATCGCGTTCGCCTTTTAAAGCTTCGCCGAGTTTTTCCAGGTCGAAGGTGGCCAGGGCCGGGTCCAGCAGGTCCAGCTCGATACCCTTTTTCACGTAAGCGGGCAGAGTGGAAGCGTAAAGTTTTTCCATCTCGTGCTGGGTGGCGCGCTCGGCGATATCGAGGAAGCGCAGGGCTTCGGAGCGCAGCTTGTCCAGCAGTAGGCTGGCCGTGGCGTAAGTGTAATTTGGCTCTTTTTCAACCAGAGTACGCGCAGTAATTACCAGGGCGGTATTGATATCGTTTTCGGAGACGCCGTCGTAAAGGTTCTTCAGGGCCTCGCTGAGGATGGCCTCGGCGTTGACGTCTTTCAGACCCTCACAGGCTTCGCTGACAACAGTGCGCAGGCGCTCCATATCCAGGGGAACAAGGCTGTCGTCGTCGAGTTTAACGCGGATGCTGGGGTGCGCATCGACAGCCTGTTCGGTTTGACTGGCACTTTTTTCTTTTTCCGCACGCAGGCGTGCGTGCTCTTCGCGGTAGAGTACGTAGTCGCGGGCAACCTTGTGTTCACCGGCGCGCATCAGGGCCAGTTCCACCTGGTCCTGAATTTCCTCGATATGGATAGTGCCGCCAGAGGGCATGCGACGCTTAAAGGTGGCGCTGATCTGGCCAACCAGCTCCTCGACTTGCTCGTGTACACGGCTGGACGCAGCGGCGGTGCCGCCTTCAACAGCGAGAAAGGCCTTAGTAACGGCAACGGAAATTTTGCCATCGTCGTAGGGGACAACGGTACCATTGCGCTTGATGACGCGGATCTGGCCCGGTGCGGTGGCGGCCAGAGTGGTGCCGTCAGTAGCCTGGTCGCTGGTTGTGCCTGATTTTGCCGCAGGCACGGTTTGAGAGCGCCCTGTCTCTGTGTGCATGTAAATCTCCGAAAGGTTTGTATTGTTGTCTGTCCGCGTGTGTTCACCAGAACAGCGCCACTGGACTGCGTGGCATGTGCGGAGCGAGTCCATCGCTTGGCCAGTGATTCCTCCCACACCGTGAAGGCACTGGAAACAGGCGGCTCGGTGGCCGGCATTCAGTTAAGCTTTGCCGGCTGCTGCCTGTGGCGGATCATTCCTTTCCGCCCGCTTACCTCTGATTCTGCTTTGAAAAAAGCAGCGTCTGGCACCGGCCGCCAAAAAGTGTGGCGGAGTGCCGGGATTCGCCCCTAGATTTGGGGATGCTCAAGGTCCCTTACCCCAATATATAGGGGGTATGCCTCGAGCGCGCTACAAGATAATGCGGTAGGCGGGTCAGTTCAAGCCGAATAACTTTGTGGTTGTTTGTGGATAAATTGTGGGTAGGCGTGTTGAGTCAGTAGCCACTTCCGCGGCAGGTCCCGCCACAGCTGGGCTGCATGGCATTTGTCAGTGAAGGGAGAAGGGTAATACAAGCTCTTACAATTTTTTTTAATAGCCGGGGCGTTCTAAATTAACAACGGCAATAACCATTTGCGAATGTGCGCAATTTGAGCAAGTTGGTACTAAGATGATCAGTTTTGTGGCGTGATTTTTTTGTTGCAACATGCTTGGTTATTATTTGTTCATCCGTATTGTTTCGTCTGAACCTGTATTTTGATGCCACGAAAAAAGTGCGTGGTCGTTTTTTATACGGATGTCAGTTGGTGGAGGGGTGGTAGGGTGGAGGATGGGCCAGTCGACAGGTTGTAAATAACGCCATCGACCGACGCATAAAAAACCTTACTGGCTGTGCTCCTGTAAAAACTCCATGAGTGCTTTTTGTGCATGTAGGCGATTTTCCGCCTCGTCCCACACCTTGGAAATACGCTCGTCCTCCAGTAATTCGGCGCTGACTTCCTCACCGCGGTGCGCTGGTAGACAATGCATGAAAATTGCGTTTTCGTTAGCGTGGCTCATCAGCTCGTGATTCACTTGGTAGCGGTCGAAGGCTTCGCTGCGGGCTTGTTGTTCTGTCTCCTGGCCCATGGAAGCCCATACATCGGTACTGACCCAGTCGGCATCGCGCACGGCCTCCATAGGGTTATGCACAACTTTTACCCGATCGCCGGCGGCAGCGACAATATCGGCATCTGGAGCATATCCTTGGGGGCAAGAGATACGTAGTTCAAAGTCGCAAAGCCGCGCCGCATTGATATAGGAGTGACACATATTGTTGCCGTCGCCCACCCAGGCCACCACTTTGCCCGCGGGGCTGCCGCGGTGTTCGACGAAAGTCTGGATATCGGCGAGCAGCTGGCATGGGTGGTAACTGTCAGATAAAGCATTGATTACGGGCACTCGTGAGTGGGCTGCGAAGCGCTCCACATTTTGATGGCCGAAGGTGCGGATCATCACCATGTCGACCATGCGGGAGATGACTCGGGCACTGTCCTCGATGGGTTCACCGCGCCCCAGCTGAGTATCCCGCGGCGATAGGAATAGGGCGCTGCCACCCATCTGCGCCATGCCAGCTTCAAAAGAGACGCGGGTGCGGGTGGAAGACTTTTCAAAAATCATCCCCAGCACTTTGCCGCGAAAAAGGTCGGTAGTAATGCCCTGGTTGCGTAAGGTTTTTAATTCGATAGCGCGCTCGATAATTTGTTTTAGCTCCTCTGCGGAGAGATCCATTAAGGTGAGGAAATGCCTGGTTGCCATAAATTGTTCTCCTTTGAGTGCTTCAGACTGCCTGCGGGATAAATTGTTGAATCAGAGTGCTGACATCGACGGCCAGTTGCTGGCACTCCTCGTCAGTAAGGGTGAGTGGAGGCAGTAGCCGCACCACATTGACGGCGGTGACGTTGATCAGCAACGCCTGCTCCCTAGCCTGCTCAACCAGCTCAGCGCAAGGGTGGTTGAGTTCAATACCGATCATCAGACCCTGTCCGCGAATATCCACTACCCCAGGGCAATCGCCCAGTCGCATGCGCAGGGAGTGTAGTAATTGTTCGCCCAGTTTTTCTGCGCGCTCGATTAACCACTCGCCCTGAAGAGTCTCCAGCACGGCAAGACCGGCACGGCAAGCGAGAGGGTTGCCGCCGAAGGTCGAACCGTGGCTGCCAGCGGTGAAAAGGCTGGCAGCCTTGCCGCGGGCGAGGCAGGCGCCGATAGGGACACCATTGCCGAGCCCTTTGGCGGTGGTTAATACATCTGGCACTATGTCGGCGTGCTGGTAGGCAAACATTCTGCCGCTGCGACCGTTGCCGGTCTGGATCTCATCCAACATTAACAGCCAGTTGTGTCGATCGCAGAGTGTACGAAGTTGTTTTAGGTAGTCGGTATCTGGTACGCGGACACCGCCTTCCCCTTGTATTGGTTCCACCAGTATGGCGACGATATCGCTGTGCTGTTCTGCCAGGTTTTCAATGGCTTGCACATCGTTGAAAGGCACCCGCAAAAAACCCTCGGGTAAGGGGGCGAAGCCCTGTTGTGCCTTTTCATTGCCTGTTGCCGTAAGCGTGGCGAGGGTTCGCCCATGGAAAGCGCCCTCCATAACCACAATTTGCGGTGTCACCAGCCCGCGCTCATTACCGAGTTTACGCGCTAGCTTGATAGCGGCCTCATTGGCCTCAGCACCGGAGTTGGAGAAAAATACATTATCCATACCCGATAGGAATACGAGCCGGTCGGCCAACTGCTGCTGGGGAGGAATGTTGTACAGGTTGGATACATGCAGCAGGGTGTTGGCCTGCTCCTGTAGGGCTTCGGTGACTTTTGGATGGCAGTGGCCAAGACCGCAGACGGCGATACCGGAAATAGCGTCCAGGTAGCGGTGGCCGCGATCATCCCACACGTAGTTTCCCTCGCCGCGGACCAGGGTCAGGGTCCTTTCGCCATAGTTGTGCATCAGTGTGTGGGGGGGCACTGAGACGCCTCCTTATTTAATCATTGGGTTTGTTTAATAGAAGTCGTTTCCGCAGATAATTCTGTTTGATGTATTTTAATCTGCAAATTATATTGTTGAACTAATGCTAACACAGCCTTTACGGCGTGTGGGCCATCTATTTGATTTCTCTTTGTAAAGGATGGGGCCATTGGGGAGTGGTGCGCATTTTTTGGCTATGCACTGCTGCGGGTACTTATTCCCCCCTGCGCTGAGGTACAATGGCCGACCGTGCGCAATGGCTGGGTGCCGATGCGATACACGTTAATAAATTTGCTTCCACCACCTGAGGTTTCTCACGCTTATGGATACACTGGAGAACATCAAACAGCAGATTGCTGACAACGACATTCTGCTCTACATGAAAGGTAGCCCCAACGCGCCCCAGTGCGGCTTTTCCATGCGCGCCTCCCAGGCGATGATGGCCTGCGGTAAGCGCTTTGCTTATGTGGATATCCTGGCTAATCCAGATATTCGCGCTGAATTGCCCAAGTATGCCAATTGGCCGACTTTCCCTCAGCTTTGGGTGAAGGGTGAGTTGGTCGGCGGTTGCGACATCATTATGGAAATGTATGAAAATGGTGAGCTGAAAACCCTGATCGATGAGGCATCGGCGGAGAGTGAAGGCGAAGGTTAATTTTCGTTTTTGCTTCGATGTATCTGCCTGGTGAAAGCGGCAGTACATGGTTGAGAATAAAAAAACCGCAGTTGAAACTGCGGTTTTTTTATACCTGTTAAGGTTGTTCTAATTATTTGCCAGAGTGGCCGGCTGCAGTTTCCATTTGAGTTTGCAGGTAGTTTTGAATGCCCACTTTGTCAATCAGTTCGAGCTGAGTCTCCAGCCAGTCGACATGCTCTTCTTCGGAGTCGAGAATTTTTTCCAGTAATTCACGGCTGCCGTAATCGCGTACCGATTCACAGTAGGCGATGGCTTCGCGCAGATCGGGAATTGCTTTGGATTCAATCTTCAAGTCGCACTTGAGCATTTCCTCGGTATTCTCACCGATCATCAATTTGCCCAGGTGCTGCAGATTGGGGATACCCTCAAGGAACAGGATACGCTCGATCAGCCAATCGGCGTGTTTCATTTCATCGATGGATTCGTGGTATTCCTGTTTGCCCAGCTCTTTTAAACCCCAGTTGTCGTACATGCGCGCATGCAGAAAATACTGGTTGATAGCTACCAGCTCATTGCCCAGTACTTTATTTAAATGTTCGATAACCTTGGGATCGCCTTTCATAGCTTTTGCTCCTGTGGCCCTGCGAGCTAGATAACACCCTCAGAGAATTCCTATTTGTTGGTTACTTGAAATAAGTAGCAATAAAAAGTCACTAAATTGTGTTAGTCACTTATGTCTGCAGCTGACCGATTTCCCACAATTTATTTTAGGGTGATAGCTGCAATCCGGGCCGAGTTTGCGTTGCGATTTGCGGCAAGTCAAGAAGAAGTTGTTAGCTGCGGAATGCAGAAAAAACACGGTTTTTAACACGAATTTGGCCGAAAATAGCAACGAAAATGATTCTTGTTTAGGTTGCAGTGTCAGCTGGCGAGCTTTTTTTGAATAGCAGATATTATTTGCTGAATTTCAGTGGAATCGGTTTCACTCCTAATAAAGTTTTTATTGTCGTTGGCCAGACGTTGCAGATAATTAAATAGTGCAGTCTTGTCTTTTTCCCTTTGGCAAACTTCGGCGAGATGTTCCAATGCGTTGAGTAAGTGGCGCATAAAAACGCCATTGGCGCGGCCGTGTTCGACGATTTCATCCAGTGAAGCATCAAGCAGCTGAGCAAATTCCAATTTGCAGCTGATTAGGCGTAAAGCTCCGCTGGAGTCAGTAAAACAATTCGCAGGTTCCGGTCTTTGCAGCACAGTACCCAGCCCCTCAATGAGGCGGTCAACACAGGAATAGGCTGTGAAAGGATCATTAATACCGGGGGATAGTGCACGTACAGCAATCTGTGATAACTGGCGCACTGAAAAAACAATGTCCTGCTCGGCAGTGGGCAATGCGCCAATTTGTAGGGCGGACTGCAGTGGTGGAATTATCTTTTCAGGGTTGTCGCCCTGATAAATTCTGCCGATGTGTCCCCAGTGATGCACATAGGAGCCTGGGTGACAATGGACCTGCACACAGCAATTAAATTTTTCCGCAATGGCAATCATTTTTTCCCGATCGATGATTTGTATATAGCCCCCGCGGGGAGTGGGTAAGGGGATCCACCCAGGCCCCAATGCCAGGCGCTCAGTATCGAAGTGCTCGCCGCTTTTGGGCTCTGTTGAGCTTGGGTATTCACGGTTTATTGCCTGGTGGAATTCCAGGTTGATCTGGTGGGCGATGTTATCCACTTGGATGGATTGCGCCACATTGTGGATGAAATAAACGAGGTAGCCGACGCTGATTAGAGTGAGCAGTAATGCAACTTGGATAGCAAAGCCATAGGTAGTGATTTCCCCAGTGCTACCCTCAATACCGCGCATTGTGACCAGTGCATAGACATAAGTTGAGAGAAAGATCCCGAGGGACCCCTGGGTACTGCGATCGCGGATAAAATTTCTTACCAGGTGAGGGCCAAACTGGTTGGAGGCAAGGGTTAGGGCCACCACAGTAATTGAGAATACAGTACCGGCAACTGTAATAGTTGAACCGGCAATTACCGAGAGCAAGGCGCGTGCGCTGTTAACGTCGGTCATATGCAGCCAGTCGAGAGTGGCGATATGGCCTGTTTCAAATACAGGCAGTGCGCTTAAAAGGGCGTCCAGCTGACGCATCAGGTAGGCGAGCAGCAACGCCGACAGAATCATCACGAGTGGCACACTCCAAAAGCTGGAGCGAAGCCGTTCATAGAGGTGTAAGAGGTGCTTCTTCATGGGCAAAGCTGAGCACATTGATGTGCACCCAGCTTAGCGCACCGAGTGTGATTGCCAGAAGTCTAGGGAAAGCTGCAGGGGTAGGGCTTGAGGTACAACTGGCCGCCATTCATGGCAATCTATTCGTGCGCGGCGGCCAAAATGAGAACTTAGCTGGCGGAGTAAAACAGTCCGCTGGTGGCAGAGGAAATCATTCCGGTACCCAGGGTTTCACTGATAATTTCCTTGGTCTGCTCGGCGCAGCGACCGCACTGGGAAGAAACTCCGAGCTGGCGTCTTAAGGCCTTCACTGATGTGGAGCCATCGTAGACAGCCTCTTTAATTTGGCGGTCGGTTATACCTTTACAGATACATACATACATCGTGGTGGGCTCTGCTCGATTTCTGTTCAATACTAGACTGATGTGAATCCTATTGCAATTGAGAATGAGTGTCAATAAGATTCCAGAAAGATTAAAAAACGACCCCTGTGTTTCTTTTTTGTGCGAATTACCGGTTGTTTTTTCCTATTTTGAGGTCTGGTTCACGCATAGCTTTTCCGCTATCAGGCTCATTAAAAAAATCTATGGGCCTGCAATAAGTGGATGTGTATCATAGCGGCCCACTATCAATTCCTATTCAATTTATAGCTGTTGCGTATAAATTGAACACTTCACTCTCTTTATCAACAACCCATTATTGGATTGAGGAGGTTTTCATGGCAGTACTGGTAGGCAAGCCGGCTCCGGACTTCACCGCTGCAGCGGTATTGGGTAATGGCGAAATCGTCGATACCTTTAACCTGAAAGAAGCGATTAAAGGTAAGAAAGCAGTAGTTTTCTTCTATCCGCTGGACTTCACCTTCGTATGTCCTTCTGAGCTGATCGCTTTCGACCACCGCTTTGCCGAGTTCGAAAAGCGTGGTGTTGAGGTAATCGGTGTTTCCATCGACTCTCAGTTCTCTCACAACGCATGGCGTAACACCCCGGTCAACGACGGTGGTATCGGCCCTGTAAAATACACTCTGGTTGCCGATGTTAAGCACGAAATCTGCCAGGCGTACGACGTAGAAGCTGACGCTGGCGTTGCTTTCCGTGGCTCTTTCCTGATCGATGAGGAAGGTTTGGTTCGTCACCAGGTTGTGAACGATCTGCCGTTGGGCCGCAACGTTGACGAAATGCTGCGTATGGTTGATGCTCTGGCGTTCCACCAGGAGCATGGCGAAGTTTGCCCGGCCGGTTGGCAGGAAGGCGACAAAGGTATGAACGCTTCTCCGGAAGGCGTAGCGGCTTACCTGAGCGAGAACGCTGAGAAGCTGTAAGCTCAAGATCGCTGGGCTAGCTCGAAGCTAGTCCCGATGCAGAAAAAACCGCCGAAAGGCGGTTTTTTCGTTTTAATGAGTGCCAATACGCAGATCTATGCGGGTGGCATGGGGATTCACACAAGACTAATGGCAAGCGACTAGAATTCAGCAGTCAGTCCTGCGTGGCGCCTAAATAGAGTTTTTGTCCGTTGGCTGCTAGTCTTATCTGCATGTACCGGATTGCTTTGGCGGCTCGATTTGCTTATGAGACCTGCAATTCTTTCAAATATCGTCTACCACCTACGTGCCTGGAAGGCGTGTACCATTCTTTCACTACTGCTCCTATGCGCTGTGGCGCTACCTGTGCGGGCGATGGATATAGACGCCAGGGCCAAGGAGTTCGATCGATACTTCCGCAAGATGATGGCTGGCAAGTCGATCCCCGGTGGTGCCTATGTCATTGTTGATGGCAACCGGGTGGTGGCCATGGACACTTACGGTGTGCGCACACGCGGAAAGAAAGGTAAGGTGGATTCGGATACCGTTTTTCGCCTGGCCTCGGTCTCAAAGACCTTTGCCGCCAGTATGGCCACTCTGTTGGAGCATGAGGAGCGCTTTAATTGGGATGACAAGGTAGTCAATTATGTGCCGGATCTTAGCTTCAAGACGCCGTCCCTGTCTCGCCAGCTGCAGGTAGAGCATTTACTCAGTCACTCCTCCGGCTTAACGCCCAATGCCTACGATGATTATCTGGAGGACAATAAACCGCTCAGCAAAATATTGCCGAAATTCGCGAATATTGACCCACGCTGTACTCCGGGAAAATGCTATGGCTACCAGAATGTGCTGTTCAGCCTGATTGAAGATGTGATTCTTGAGGCGACAGGTACCACCTTTGCCAAACAACTCAAGACGCGAATCTTTGTACCGCTGAAAATGCAGAATGCCTCGGTAGGTTGGGAGAGCTTTATGGCCTCGGACAACCGCGCCGCGCCCCATGTGCAAACAGGCAGTGGCTGGCGTCCGGTGAAGGTGGAAAAAGAGTACTATTTCGCTGCCCCAGCGGCGGGTGTCAACGCCAGTATTTCGGATATGGCCCAGTGGTTGAAAGCACAAATGGGTTACTACCCCAAGGTACTTTCTCCCGCAATGATTGAGGATATGACCACCGAGCGAGTGTCCACTCAGCGCCATATGCGCCATCGTATCTGGCGGGATTACCTATCTCATGCCGGTTATGGCCTCGGCTGGCGTCTCTACACCATTGGTGATGACCGCATTATCTATCACGGTGGCTGGGTGGCAGGTTTCCGTGCGGCAGTTGCCTACTCGGAGAAACTAAAAATCGGTATCGCCATTTTGCTGAATGCCGAATCCCGGGTGATCTCCGATATGACCGCCAACTTTGTGATCGACGTGACAGGCAGCAAGGGCAAAGCCGCAACGCTCAAGGCGAAGGCCAGTCGCAAGCGTTAGTTGATTGTGCAATAGTCAATAATGCGCTCCCCTTAAAGCCCCAGCTGGTGGGGCTTTAAGGGGAAGTCCCAACTCTAAAATGTCTTCTTGAAACCCCACCGTTTCCCGTAAAGTCCCAGCTGAATAGCGAATTACTGTCAGCGCCGTTTGCGTTACGGCATCATGCAGATATCCTCTATTTCCAGCTTTGCCCTTGAAACCTGTCAGCAGGTCCCAATATTTGCTCCCTGTTCCGATTGACGTGTATGGGGAGACCTACAGATGACCGTTGAGGCCCACAAAGAGAGCCACGGGTTCCAGACAGAAGCCAAGCAACTGCTGCACCTGATGATCCACTCGCTCTACTCCAATAAGGAGATTTTCCTGCGCGAGCTGGTATCCAATGCCTCCGATGCCGCTGACAAACTGCGCTTTGAGGCACTGTCCAAACCAGAATTATTTGCCGATGATACGGATTTGCGTATTCGTATCGAGTTCGATAAAGATGCGGGCACCCTGACCATTACCGATAACGGTATTGGTATGAGCCGTGACGAAGTGATCGAAAACCTCGGTACCATCGCTCGCTCCGGTACCTCCGCCTTTATGCAGCAACTCACCGGTGACCAGAAAAAAGACGCGCACCTGATCGGTCAGTTTGGTGTTGGTTTTTACTCAGCATTTATTGTCGCCGATAAAGTGGATGTGTTTACTCGTCGCGCAGGTGCAGAAGCCGATCAGGGTGTGCACTGGGAGTGTCACGGCGAAGCGGAATATTCCGTAGAAAATGCAGAGTTGCCCCAGCGCGGTACCCGTGTCGTTCTGCACCTGAAAGAAGATGCCAAAGAGTTTGCCGATGGTTGGCGCCTGCGCTCCATTATTAAAAAGTACTCCGACCACATCGCTATTCCGGTAGAGATGCTGAAAGAGGAAATGCCGGCGGCAGAGGGTGAGGAAGAAAAAGAAGAGAAGGCGCCCGAGTTTGAAGCGGTCAATGCGGCCCAGGCGTTGTGGACCCGCCCACGCTCCGAAGTGAAAGCCGAGGAGTACAAAGAATTCTATAAGCATATTTCCCACGATTTTGATGATCCACTCAGCTGGAGCCACAATCGTGTTGAGGGCAAGCAGGATTACACCAGCCTGCTGTATATTCCGGCGCGTGCACCTTTTGACTTGTACCAGCGCGATGCCGCCCGCGGCCTCAAGCTTTATGTACAACGCACCTTTATCATGGACGACGCCGAGCAGTTCCTGCCGCTGTACCTGCGTTTTGTGAAGGGTGTGCTGGACTCCAACGATCTGCCGCTAAACGTTTCCCGTGAAATCCTGCAAAAAGACCGCAATACCGATGCGATCAAAAGCGCACTGACTAAGCGTGTGCTGGATATGCTGGATAAGCTGGCGAAGAAGGACGGTGACGAGTACCAGAAATTCTGGGACCTGTTTGGCAATGTGCTGAAAGAGGGGCCGGCCGAGGATTTCTCCAATAAAGAGAAAGTGGCCAAGCTGCTGCGCTTCGCCACCACGCATACCGATACCGACAAACAAGATCAGTCCCTGGAAGACTACGTCAGCCGTATGAAAGATGGCCAAAAGGCGATCTACTACGTGTGCGCAGACAATTTCGCGACAGCGAAATCCAGCCCCTACCTGGAAGTATTCCGTAAGAAGGGTATCGAGGTGCTGCTGCTCACCGATCAGGTGGACGAGTGGTTCGTGGGCCATATGAACGAGTTTGATGGCAAGCCGTTCCAGGACGTGGCCAAAGGCGCGCTGGATTTGGGTGAAGCCGAGAGCGAAGAGGATAAAGCCGAACGCGAGAAAGTTGAGAATGAGTCTGGTGCGCTGGTTGAGCGCGTTCAGTCTGTTCTGGATAGCCGTGTGGAATCTGTACGCGCTACCACTCGCCTGGTGGACTCGCCGGCGTGTCTGGTGGTGAGTGAGCAGGATATGGGTCCGCAGATGCGCCGTATCCTCGAACAGGCCGGACAGGCGGTACCTGAAGCCAAGCCAATTTTTGAAATTAACCCATCGCACCCGCTGGTACAGCGCCTGGATCAGGAGCAGGATGAGGATCGCTTTGCCGATCTCACCAATATTCTGATGGATCAGGCCAACTTGGCGGCGGGCAACCAGCTAACAGATCCGGCCGACTATGTGCGTCGCCTGAATACACTGCTGCTGGAAATGCACGACTAAGTTTTAATCAGTTGTTATTGGCTTTCAGGAGCCTGGCGCGGTGATTTCTTCGGAAGTTCTTGCGCTTTATTTCTGCGGCCTCAGCGGAACAGCCCGGTTGTGCAACCGGTAGCTTGTCCCGCTGGGGCCGTTTTCCGTTTTTGGCGTGTTAATTTGTAACTTTACGCGCAAGATCCTGATAGTTGAACCCTTTGGGATGAGCGGGTCATACCTCTATAATCCCTGCCCTCGAGAAGCTTTATCGGTATCAATATGCAAAAGGAAACTTCCAACCCTCTCTCCATCGCTGTATTGGGCGGCGGTAGTTTCGGTACGGCCATTGCTAATATTATTGCGGGTAATGGTCACGATACCCGCCAGTGGATGCGGGATTCGGAGAGCGCGGAAGCCTGTCGGGAAACCCGTGAGAACAGCAAGTATTTGCCCGGAGTGGCCCTGCACCCAGAGCTTTGTATCAGCAGCGACCTGCAGGAAGTGGTACGGAACTGCAATATTGTATTTGTCGCTATCCCCAGTAAATCTTTCCGTGAAGTGGTCCGCCGGGTGGCCCCGCTGCTAAAACCGGGCACCATGTTGATTTCCACCACTAAGGGAATAGAGCACGATAGTTTTCATTTGATGAGCGATATCCTGCGCGAGGAGACCCAGGGTATGCGCGTGGGGGTGCTGAGCGGGCCCAACTTCGCTAAGGAAATTGTCGCGGGTCACTACACAGCAACCGTGGTTGCCAGTGAAGATGAAGCGCTGTGCAAGGATATCCAATCCGCACTGCATTCCGAGACTTTCCGCGTTTACTCCAGTAACGATGTGTTTGGTGTGGAACTGGCGGGGGCGCTGAAAAATATTTATGCCATTGTCACCGGTATGGCGGCGGCCTTGGACCGGGGGCAAAATACCATCAGCCTGCTGATTACCCGTTCGCTCGCAGAGATGATGCGCTTTGCCGAGGCTATGGGTGCAGATCCTATGACTTTTATCGGCCTCGCCGGCGTTGGCGATTTAATCCTGACCTGCTCCTCCGACCTCAGCCGTAACTACCGGGTAGGTTATTTGGTGGGCAAGGGTAAGCCTTTGGATCGTGCTGTCGCGGAAATCGGTCAGGTTGCCGAAGGGGTGAATACGGTTCGTCTGATTAAAAAGAAAGCGGATGAAATGGGCGTCTACATGCCCTTGGTTTCCGCAATTCACGCCATATTATTTGAAGAGCGACCGATTCCTGAGGTAATTCGCAATTTAATGTCGGGCGCGCAAACTTTTGATGTGGCCTACTCGGCCAAGCCTTGATGGAAGCCTCTTATGAAAAATGATGATTTAAAGCGCAACCTGACTTCCGGGAACCAGTGGGTGCGGCTGATCTATATGGTGCTGTTTGCGATCTGCCTGCAGATTGCCAGCTGGGTGCTACTCGCGGTGGTTGTGCTGCAGTTCCTATTCTCGATTATTGGCGGCAGTGCCAATGATAATTTGCGTCGTTTTGGCGACCAACTCGCCTCCTATATTTACCAGGCGATACAGTTTTTAATTTACAACTCTGAGGAAAAGCCTTTTCCTTTTGCAGAGTGGCCGGAATCTGAAGTGGACGATCTCTCCGGTTACGAGGGCGCGCAAGAGGTTAATGCAGAAGTTATGGCTTCCGATGATGAAGCCGAGACCGAGAAAAAAACTGAGTCCAAAAAGGAAGAAGAAGCTGAGGAGGCCATTATCCTCGGTAGTGATGACGGTAAGCCCGAGCTGGTAGAGGAGAGCGCAGAGGAGTCCTCAACGCCCTTCAGTGAGCAGAAGGGTGAGTCTGACAAGCGCGGCGACACACACTAAACCGATTGAGGCGAAGTCAATGCAGCTGTTTATCCTGCGTCATGGTAAGGCCGAACCCATGTACGGTAACGATGCCGGCCGCGCGCTTACGGAGCGCGGTCGTAAGCAGGTGGCGCAGGTATGCAAAGAGCGCGCTGAGGAGTTGTCCTCCGTGCGCGCTATTTGGGCGAGCCCATTTGTGCGCACTCAGCAGACAGCTGATATTGTCTCCGCCCACTTGGGGTTGCCTGTTGTTACCGAGTCACTGCTGATTGGCGATACCGATCCGCAGCAGCTACTCGACAAGTTACAGAAACAGCAAGCCGATCATTTCCCTCTTCTCCTGGTGAGCCATCAACCACTGGTGGGTAGCCTGTTGAACGGTCTATGCGGTAGTGGCAATCAACACCCGATGGGGACTTCCAGCCTCGCCTGTGTCAGCGCGGAGGTCTGGGCCAATGGTTGTGCTGAGTTGCAGTGGTTACAGCACGCCGGCTAACCATTTTTTCCTCCGGTTTTTACCCTTTGCCTTCAAATCCCTAGGTTGCTGGCGCTAACTGTCATTGCCTGCGGGCCTTTGGACCTGCACCATCTGGCTCTTTAATATTCACTTTCTTCTGGAATCAGCGCGCATGAAGCAAGCCGCCCCCCGTGAGATCAGCCTGGAATTCGACAGCAAGACCATTGCCGCAAAGCAGTGGGGGGATGGCACAGGGGAGCCGGTATTGGCACTGCACGGATGGCTGGATAATTGCGCCAGCTTTGATCGTCTGGCCCCACTCTTGAAAGGCGTTAATTTGGTCGCCGTGGATATGGCAGGCCATGGGCGCAGCTACCATCGGTCTCCCCATGCTAATTACAATATTTGGGAAGAAGCTGAGGATATTATTGGTGCCTCCGAAGCGCTGGGCTGGCGCAGTTTTTCTTTATTGGCCCATTCCCGCGGAGCTATTGCCAGTGTGATAACGGCAGGTACCTTTCCCAAACGCATCAAACGCTTGGCCCTGATTGATGGCCTGGTACCTCCTGCTACCAAGGATAGCGAGGCGCCGGATATTCTCGCTAAGGCTATCGCCCAGCGTGCCCGTTACAGCCAGCGCAGGGCAAAGATTTACCCCACTTTTGAGGGGGCGGTAGAAGCGCGTATGAACGGCATGTTCCCGCTGACAGAATGGGCGGCGCGCGCGCTGGCCGAGCGGGGGACCCTGCCACTAGAAGGTGGCTTCACCTGGAGTAATGATCCGCGCCTGATGGCGGCGTCCTCTGCCAAGCTTAACGAGGCGCAGGTGCGCGCTTTTCTATCCCGCCTGAGCATGCCGGTGCGCCTGGTGCTGGCGAAGGAGGGGATTGCGAATATGATCGAGCGGCTGCGCCCGGTGTTGGAGAGCTATAAAACGATCGAGGTTAGGGAAATACCCGGCAGCCATCACCTGCATATGGAAGAGGGCGCCGAGGGCATTGCCGAGTGGTTTGGTCCCTTCCTGCGTGGAGAAGCTTAGAAGGGCACCCGCTTTGAGTAACTGCCGGGGTCCATTTCACGCACTTCTACCGAGACCGCTGGTACCCCATCGGCAAATTGGCACAGGCAGTTAAAAACCGCTGAACTCAACGCTTCCCGCTCGCGGTTGTTGCGGCCTGCCAGTAGGCGGATTTCCGCGTGAATAAAGCTATCGCCGTGCTCACCGGCAATAAATTGGTCGTAGGGCTTGGCGCGGGTCTTGATGGTATGGGAGGCGAATAAGCCGGAGCTATGCATTGCCTCTTGAGCTGAGCTGACCAGGGCGGCGACAGAAATACGTTCTTCCAGATTCTTGGCGTACTCAATAACCAGATGGGGCATGGTGGCTCACTCCGTGATTGCGGGCGGCCCAGGGGACCGCACGTTGCTAGCTCGCAGCCTTAAGGGCGGCTGATCAGGGAAAGAAACTCGTTGCGTGTGGCTTGGTTCTCGCGGAAGGTGCCCAGCATTGCCGAACTCTTCATCACGGAGTTCTGCTTCTCCACGCCGCGCATCATCATACACATATGCTTTGCTTCAATAATAACGCCAACACCGGCGGCATTAGTGACAGATTGCAGGGTTTTGGCGATCTGTGTGGTCAGCTGCTCCTGGATTTGCAGGCGGCGTGCGTACATATCGACAATACGCGCTACCTTGGATAGGCCCAGCACCTTGCCTTGGGGGATATAGGCCACGTGGGCGCGACCGATAAATGGCAGCATATGGTGCTCGCACAGGGAGTAGAGCTCGATATCCTTGACCAATACCATGTCGGTGCAGTCACTGGGGAAGAGTGCGTCGCTGACAACCTCTTGAACGGTCTGCTGATAGCCGCGGGTCAGGTATTCCATGGCCTTGGCCGCGCGCTTCGGAGTATCTTTGAGTCCGGGGCGCTGCAGGTCTTCGCCGATTGCTTCAATAATTCGTGCGTAGTGTTCGTTCATGCTGCTCTTTCCAACATCTCAGCCCGAGGGGGCGGGTGCGCTACCCTAAGCGTTTGTAACCCGAGAGTAAAGATCCGCGCGGACCTAGGGGCCTATTGGTACCAATTTGATCGCTACTGTCGGGGCCATTGTGAACTCGGGAGGCAAAAGGAGTGAATCCACATAAACGACCGACAATGCAGTTGGGTGAAAAATAGCCTAGGCCCTTCGGGTTACAGCTGTTAAACCGCCACTCAGCGTTACACGTCGCTTATTTGGAACAACCAAACTACACTCCTCGTGCCTTGATTGGCGCTTCTATAGCCACAGCAGAGGCTACTTAATGAGTGACAATAGGCCTTGATGAGATACATAGCACTTAAGGATAGATTCAATGATAGAAAGGCGTGAATCCAGCCTGCATGAGCTGACCACGGTTTTGGACTATATCCGCTGGGGAGCCAGCCGTTTTAGCGAAGCGGGCCTTTGGTATGGTCACGGCACGGACAATGCCTGGGACGAGGCGGTACTGCTGGTAACCCACGCACTGCACCTGCCGCCCTACAGTAAGCAGGAAATCCTGCATGCACGTTTGACCATGGAGGAGAGACGGGACGTGCTTACTCTCCTAGAGCGGCGCTTTATCGAGCGTTTGCCAGCGGCTTATCTGACCAACGAAGCACATTTTTGCGATATGACTTTTTATGTGGATGAGCGGGTGTTGGTGCCGCGTTCCCCTATAGGTGAAATGATCCGCCACAATTTTGAGCCTTGGCTCAATGTAGAACCGTTGGCAATCCTCGACCTCTGTTGTGGCAGTGGCTGTATCGGCCTCGCCTGTGCAGAGGCCTTCCCTGAAGCGAGAGTCGACCTGAGTGATATTTCTGAAGGCGCTATTGAAGTGGCACAGCTGAATATCAATCGCCACCAGCTCAACGAGCGTGTGCGCGCAGTGCAGTCGGATCTTTTCAGTGGTTTGCAAGGCATGAGTTACGAGTTGATCGTGTGTAACCCTCCCTATGTGGATGCACGCGACCTGGCAGAGATGCCGCAAGAATACCTGGCCGAGCCGGAGATTGCCTTGGGTTCCGGTGACGATGGTCTTGATTTTACCCGCCGTTTGCTGCGTGAGGCCGCCAATCACCTGCAGCCAGAAGGCTTACTGGTCTGTGAGGTGGGCAATAGTTGGGAAGCTCTGGAACAGGCCTTCCCGGAAGTGCCATTTATGTGGCCCGAATTTGAGGATGGTGGCCACGGTGTGTTTGTGATTAGTCGCGAAGAGCTGCTCGCCTACCAAAGCCACTTTGAAAAAGAGTAATTCTTTTTCTGAACCCGGCAAAAGCTATTGCCGGGTTCTCTGATAAAGCCACATAGCTGCAGCAATTGTGCTTTTTACCTTGAACGCCGCGCGCGGCGGCTAGATCCTTTATAATGCGCGGCTCTGCATAAAGCCAACCGCTGTTAATTTATCAACCGTTATCTGGAAAAGTCGCATATGTCGGGCAATACCTTTGGCAAGCTGTTTTGCGTCACCACCTTTGGCGAGAGTCATGGTCCAGCCTTGGGCTGTATCGTCGATGGCTGCCCCCCGGGGTTGGAGATCAGTGAAGAGGAGATCCAGCTGGAGCTGGACCGCCGAAAGCCGGGTACTTCTCGCTATACCACACAGCGCCGTGAACCGGATCAAGTGAAAATTCTATCCGGTGTGTTTGAAGGAAAAACTACCGGTACTCCCATTGGCCTGTTGGTTGAAAATACGGATCAGCGCTCTAAAGACTATGGCAATATCGCTGAGCAGGTACGCCCGGCGCACGCCGATTACACCTACTGGCAAAAATACGGTATTCGCGACTACCGCGGTGGAGGCCGCTCTTCTGCACGGGAGACCGCCATGCGTGTTGCGGCCGGGGCCATCGCCAAAAAATGGCTTAAGCAGAAGTATGGTATTGAAGTACGCGGTTACCTGTCCCAGCTGGGACCAATTAAAGTGCAAAAACTGGATTGGGAGCAGGTCGAGCAGAATCCATTCTTTTGCCCGGATGCTGAACGAGTACCCGAGATGGAAGCTTATATGCAAGCCTTGATCAAAGAGGGTAACTCCATCGGTGCAAGGATCTCAGTACACGCCAGCGGCGTCCCTGCAGGGCTGGGCGAGCCGATTTTTGATCGCCTGGATGCAGACCTGGCCCAGGGCTTGATGAGTATCAATGCGGTGAAAGGGGTGGAGATTGGAGCCGGCTTTGAGTGTGTGGAGCAAAAGGGCACCGAACATCGCGATGAAATTACTCCTGAGGAGGGTTTCCTCTCCAATAATGCCGGTGGCATCCTCGGTGGTATTTCCAGTGGCCAGGATCTTGTTGCCCATATTGCCCTGAAACCCACTTCCAGCTTGCGTATCCCCGGCCGAAGTATCGATCGCTCCGGCAATGCTATTGAGGTGGTTACCAAAGGTCGCCACGATCCCTGCGTAGGTATCCGCGCAACGCCAATTGCTGAAGCAATGATGGCTCTTGTTTTGATCGACCATGCTCTGCGCCACCGAGCACAGAATGGTGACGTAATACCAGGATAATTTGATCGGCCTTCTTCTATTGCGATACCGGCGAAAGCCGGTATTCGGTACCCTCGCTGCTAAGATGCAGCCAATAAGTTAAGCCCCTGTACTTCCCCTACTTTACTCCCAACAAAATAGTTAGCTCCAGCCTCCTCAATTTTATTAATGTTGCGCAGTCGATCTGAGGGGCTTAAAACGCCTTTATTTCCCCGATTTACGACATGGGTATAAATTTCAGTAGTACTAACATCCGAATGCCCTAGCAGTTCCTGAATCGTACGCAAGTCATAACCCGCTTCGAGCAAGTGAGTCGCAAAACTATGGCGAAATGCATGGCAACGAGCCGGTTTGTTGACTCCCGTTAGCTTGACAGCTATACGAACCTGGCGCGCTAAAGTTGTTGCGTGCATATGGTGCCTTCTGTTTTCACCTGAGCGAGGACATTGGCCGATGGTGCTGGAAGGGAAAAGGTATTGCCAAGCGAGTTGTCGGCTTGCACTTGGATGCTTTCTTTCCAAAGCGTTAGGTAAATAAACCGAACCAAAACCAGCCAAAAGATCTTGTTGGTGCAATAGGGAAACAGTCTCTATTTGCCTATGTAACTGCACAATTAGCCCGTTAGGTAATATTGTAGTGCGATCCTTATTCCCCTTGCCACCTCGAACAAAAATATTATTGCTGTCGAAGTCTATATCCTTTACGCGTAAAGAAAGCAGTTCGGCACTGCGAAGGCCGCTACCGTACATTAGCTCAACTTGTAATCTGTAAGTGCCTTCAAGATGATCCAAAATTGCTGATATTTCTCTACGGCTATAAACCACAGGCAAGTACTTTTGTTGTTTTGCCAGTTTAAAGTCCAATGCTTGAATATCCCTACCTAAGAATCTCTTGTACAGATATATCAAAGCGTTCAGAGCTATTCGTTGTGTATTTGCGGAGCAGAGACCTTGAACTGCAAGGTGAGAGAGAAACGTCTCAATCTCAACAGCTCCCATATCAGCAGGGTGCTTCTTTTTATTGAAATGAATGAAGCGTTTAACCCAATGCGTGTAAGTTTGCTCCGTTCGGTACGATAGTCCTTGTTTTCGAATATGAAATCGCAGATTGTCCATAAAGCGTTCAGGCTTACTTGGAATTTTGTGGCGAATGTCATCCATGATATTGGCCTTTATCTGTTTTTATATACAGTATTTACTCTTTTGTTCTGCTGTCAATATAAGAATTCAAGAGAAGCTCCTCCTATTTCTGGGGATGACGATCTATCTCTTTGATTTTTATAGGGTTGGTAATGTTATAAAGAGCAGAAAAAGCAGGTAGATATATAGCGTCTGCTATATATCTACCTGTTGAAAATTATGCCAAAGATCTTAACTTTTTGATATTATTAGGTTTTTGAGATTATCTTGAAAGAAATGAGTAGAATTATATAGAAGGGTGATATAAAGACGCTTCTTTTGAATTAACTGTTAGGCATCTCAATGAATAAGCTCATCGCTTCGATAAGCATGTTGTTTTTAATTTCATGTGGAAATGGAGCTGTAGAGAATATTAAGTTTCGAGAGTACGGAAGGGTCGTGTCAAATATCGGGCATGTGGCCTATGTCTATGAAGCCTTGAGTGAAGGTGAGACACCTGTAACTCAAGTGTTGGTTTCATTTGGTGGTGGAGCTTGTGGCGCTGGTGTAGTTTCAGCATATTCGAATAATTTGAATTTTAAGCTTACCTGGCGTGATGGAAGTACTTTAGTGATAGAGAATCCAAGTGGGGTAGAATTGCAGTGGAATCCTTCAGGGCAATACTTGAAGTGCGGCGAGTACTCTATAGAGGCCATAGTTGAGCAGGGCGGCCATGCCTAACAAGGTGCTGCAGACGACGTCTTACTTTATGCGTCTTCTACGCAGTCGCTACGCTCCTATTTTCGCGCAAAAGGCGCATAAAGTAAGCCGCTGCTGAGCACGGCGTTAAATGTCATGCGTGTGCTCATGAATAAGAAGGTACTTGCTTTCAGCCTTTTTGTATTTGTTCTCGGTATGTGCGGCTACATACTCCTGGGCGAAAATGGTCCTACTGAAGCTATGCAATCATTGCCTATAGGAAGCTCATATGATGAGCTACTAGCTTTGGCAGGCGAACCGTCATATGTCACTGGTGGTACGGAAGGGCCAGAACGGGGTTTTAAAAAGTCTCAAGAACAAAGGATTTCTGGGTGCGTTAAAGAAGCTTGGTACGAAAACACGCTGAAGCTACCCAGCAAATATGCGTTTTGTTTCAGTGCAGACGGCAAGCTTGTAGATAAATACCACTGGTCATCGTGGTGAAACATTTAACAAATCCAGGCAAGATCGCCCAGCCCCTTCGGGGCTCGGCTGGACGGCCTACGCAGCGCGCTTCGCACGCTAAACGCTACGGGCGCCCCTGCTGGAGGCGTTATTTGTACTAGTAGAGAGATTAAATGAAGGTATCCGTTTCCGGTAGTATGGGAGAATCTGAAGAAGGGAAATTTATTATTATTTCCCTTGGTCATGAAAACTTCGTATTAAACATATGGGTGCCAATTACTGACTTGTGTTTGTTTGACAAGGTATCAAGTGCTAGCTGGGAAGATGGAGGTTTAAGAATTGGCACTTCTGCGGATAGTAGTGCTTTTTGGAGTATCGATGACGGCAAGCTTTTTATTGGAATCGGCCATGACAATCAAACTTGGGATTTTTCACTAAATTTGCCAGATGCAAATGTACTTCTTGAGGAAATTATTTCCGAGATGAAAAGGGAAATAGAATATGCTGGCTGGAATGAGCACAAATAACAAGGACAATCACAGTGGCACTCGTGCCTCGTGCACGTGTTGTCAACGTTATGTGTCAGGAGAGATAGATTGATAAATATTGGAGATACGAAAATATCGTTTAGCGATATCGTTAAAGGATCAATCGATTGCTCGGGTACGATAAGAATCGAAAGGGAGAATTGTTCAGTCTCTGGAAGTTTTATTTATTCCAAGAATAACAGCCCTCTAGATTCACTTCTTAGCTTATCTTCTGTAGATGAGGTTTCTTGGAAATCAGATTGTGAGAACTTGATAGTTACAAAATGTCGCGAAAACCAAGAGTATGTTTTCAATGTCAATTTATGCATTGACTCAATTGATAAAGATGAATGTTGGGAAGTTAAAGTTGTAACAGCTCCTGTTCAAAAAATTAGTGTAAACAATGACGCTATCAAACTTACGTTCAAGTAAAACACATAACCAGTGCAGGCAAAATCGCCCGCAAGCGGGCTGGACCTCCCTGACGGTCGGCCTTTGCTGCAGGCGTTATGCGCTTAAGGAGAGCTATCATTGAATATCAAATATCATGACGTAGAATTTTCTTTAGAGATCGAGGAGATTGACGAATATATTATTCAGGGGCGCTTAATTTTAGATCCAGACAAGGAAAAAATATTTCGGAAACTTCACGAAGCAGAGAGCGAAAGTTGGTATTTGAGTAAAAATGGAGAAAGATTAGAGTCAGAAGAACTATTTGAAGCATCTCCATGGAAATTTAATAGCCCGAACGGAGAAGTAAAGTTGCTTTGCCGTTTTCATGATATGTACACAGGTGAAATTCGTTTCAATACGCAAGATGGCTACGGTGGAGAACTATTTAAATGGGTACGAGAGTAATAGATTTATCGCATAACAAAGCAAGCCAAAATCGCACCTTCGGTGCTGGACTCGCTATCGCTCGCCTTTGCTTACGGCGTTAGTTGCTCTTAATGAAGATAATGAAACATAAATGCCCACACTGTAATAAAAAGGCGATTTCGAATTTGGGTAAATTCAATTCCAGCGCGTTGCACCCCGCCATTTGTCCAAACTGTGGTGGTTACTCTAAGCAGCACTACGCTGGTACAGCACTTGAGAGCTTACTGGTAACTTTTGGTGTTCCCGTAGTCTTGCTATGGTCTCTCCTCGCTAAAACCTGGTGGCCAGTCTTTGCCTCTGTGTTGGTTGTTATATCTAGCGGTATTCTTAAATTCTTATACGTCCCGATGGTTGCGGTTGACCTACAGGTAGCCAAAAACTATCACTGGTTTGCTTTTGGGTGCTTAGTTATAGTTCTAGCTTGGGTCTCTTATGAGGCACTTGGAAGTTAAGCAACTAACAAATCAATTAACTACGCGCCTTCGGCGCCCGACAGCTTACACTCCGCTTCGCTACGTTCCAGCTGCGGGTTATTGAGGCGTTATTGTGGCGGTCAATTATTAGATGGTTTTTAGTTGCTGCAAGTAACAATCTCTACCTGAACACGCTTCGCCAGAGAGTTTTCCTGCAAGCTGGCACCGCAGTTTCGTTCAAGTGCCTTCGTTTTAAGTCAACAAGCCCTGCAAGTCAGTTGCACCATTGTGGAGTGCCAATCAGCTAGTTAATTGGTGGGGAAAGTATGGTATTTTCCCTTGTAAATTTATCGGGCAGTGGCCAGCCAAAGTTGGCTGGCAGAGAGCAAGTAGGTCGTTCAGAGCGCGCCAGCTATAACCAGGCCAGGCAAGATCGCCCCGCCGGATGCTGGGCTGGACAGCCTACGCTACGCTTCGCTTCGGCTGCCCTTGCTGGCAACGTTATGGCGCTAGGCGCTTTACTATAGAACACGTTTTTGAAAGACATTGAGAGTATCCGAGAGTTAATAATCATGGAGGTGTTGTGAATAGTTTCCCTAAAGGGTCTGAGTGGCGAAAGTGGGATCTGCATGTGCATACTCCTGCATCAGTTCTTAAAAATGAATTTGGGAGTGATTGGGATACATATGTAGTAGAGCTTTTTAGGAGGGCAATCGAAAATGATATCAGTGCAATAGGCATTACCGATTACTATCTTCCTGAAGGCTACAAGATTCTCAAGAACGAGTACTTAGATAATCCAAATAAAATGAATTCTCTTTTTAATGAAGAAGAGATTGAAAAAATTGGTTCAATAGCCGTATTTCCGAACATTGAATTCAGGCTAACGAAACTTGTTATAGGTAAGGAAAAAGACCTGTCCTGGAATAGGAAGGTGAACTACCACGTAATCCTATCTAACGATATTCCAATAGAGAAGATTGAGAGTGACTTCGTTTCTCAGATCCAAGTTTGTTTTGATGCATCCACCGGAGCTTCGACTGAAAAAAGACCGTTGACTCGACATAATCTAGAAGAGCTTGGCGCTAGGTTAATAGCAGAACACCCTAAATTTTCGAAGAGTGGAAACAACCTATTTGTCGGAATGCTCAACGCATCAGTAGATGAAGATGAATTGGTATCCATTCTCAACAGGAGTTCGGTTTTTAAGGATAAGTACATGCTCGGATTGCCTTGTGATGAAGATCTCAGTGATGTGAGTTGGAACTCTCAAGGGCATAACATTCGAAAGAACCTTATCAAACAAGCCCATTTTATATTTTCATCTAACACTAAAACCAAGAACTTCCTACTCGGAAGTGGTGACCGTGAAGAGTTTCAAAAAGAATTTGGATCTTTAAAGCCATGACTTTGGGGATCAGATGCACATTGTAAAGATGAACTATTTAAACCCGCAAAAAATCGAAACACATGGATAAAATCCGACCCAACATTTGAAGGATTAAAGCAGGTAATCTACGATCCGAGGGCGAGAGTTGTAATACAGGAACTCAACCCTCAACAAAAGAGTAGTTACCAAACGATCAAAAGAGTCAGATTCATAGATAAGTCTTCCAAAGACTTGTTTAGCAATGATTGGCAATACCTAAATCCTGATCTCAATACAATCATTGGGGGTAAGTCTTCTGGTAAGTCGTTATTGCTTTACCATATCGCTAAATCAATTAATGCAGATGAAGTCGATCACAAAGTTCGTTTGTCAAAATCTTCATCATACAGCGACCTGGCGAACGTAGATTTTGAAGTTGAGTGGTCAAACGGTGAAGTTAGCTCTTTGTTTCAACGAGATGAATCTAAGCCAATTACATACATACCTCAGTTGTATATTAACCATCTTGCTGAGGAAGACGGAAAAAATCAGCTTAATACTCTGATTAAGGACATACTTGACCAAAATCAGGCTTTCAAAGAATTTTCTAGCAGCCAAGAGCGGCAAATAAGTACTTTTACGAAAGAGCTTAATTCTAAGATTGATAGCCTTTATGAACTCAGGAAAAGGTATCTACAACTCAAAAAGGATTCCGAGGCATACGGCACGAGACTGGCAGTATCTAGCGAAGTAGAAAAACTGAAGAGTTATATTGTGGATCTTCAGAAAAAGTCTGGCTTTAGCGAACATGAGGATCTGCTTTATAAGAAGCTAACCGCTAGAAAGTCTTCAGTAAAAAACAGACTTAGTGTATTTAGTAGGTTAAGAGAATGTGGAAACCAAGTTACGACATCGACTGCACTTCACAGCGACAGCCTTATCACTAACTTTAAAGAAGCTATTTCATGTGATGTTAATATGATTGATGAATCCTCATTTCTCAATTCTTTATTTGATATGCTCGACTTGGAGTTGCGAGCGGGCTTGGAGAAATTTCGCAATTCGGCGACTATGAGAGGAGAGAAAATCTCATATTGGGTCTCTAAGCTCGAAGGTGAGCTACATTCCATTGACGAAAATATCAAGCCACTTCTAAAAAAGGTTGCAGATAAAGAAGCACTGGACCTAGTGGTGAAGAAATTGTGCACCGAAGAGGAAAAGCTTAAAAAAATTGGAGAACTTGAAGAAAAAATAGAATCAGTCAAGAAACAAGGCATTGAATGCAAGAATGAAGTGTCTGTGAAGTATTCTGCATTAATTGATGCATATAAAAACTACGTTAGCGAGATATCGAAGCCAGAATACCAGTTTGAGGATGATATTCGGATCAGTGCGGAGGTTGGGTTCTACGAAGGTAGATTCGATGAATTCGTGTCGTCTTTTGACAGGCGTGGCAATATGGCATCTTTACTTGGTTCTCTTGTAAATGACAACGGAGAGTATGAATTCGATGTCGAGTCACACACAGAAAGAGTAAGAGGCATACACGACAGACTATCGAAGAATTCTGATAATCCCTCGTTACGAAAAGGAATCTCTGAAAAAGATGTTACAAAGAGGCTTTATAGCGACTGCTTTTTCATCAACTTTGTTGTGCAGTATAGAAATGACGACATTGTACAAATGTCTCCCGGAAAGCGAGGGTTGGTCTTACTCAACTTGATTTTACATTTGAGTAATTCATCCCATCCAATACTAATCGATCAGCCAGAAGACAACTTAGATAATAGAACAATTTACGACCAGCTAAATGAGTTTATCCGTTTGAGGAAGACCAAGCGGCAGATTGTCATGGTTACACATAACGCAAATCTGGTTGTTGCTGCAGATTCTGAATGTGTAATCGTGGCAAACCAGGCTGGACAGCAAGCCAATCTTGATAACAAGAAGTATAAGTTTGAGTATTATAGCGGTAGCTTAGAATGCTCATTTGAAGATAAAAAAAGCGTAGGCACCCTAGAAAGTAAAGGGATTAGACAGCATGTTTGCGAAATACTGGAAGGCGGTGTTTCAGCTTTCAAAGAGCGTGAAATGAAGTATGGACTTACGATATGAGAGCGCACCATAACAAGAAAATGCAGCGGACCCACAAAGCCTGCGGCTTCGCGGTCCGCTGATTTAGGCGTTATGTTGCGTAGGTTCAACTTATGAGTTCTGAGGGAATTCGCATAGGTGATGTGGCCCTGTTAGGTGTAACACTAGCCGCTGCCGTATCCTTATTTTTTGTTCAAGATCTATTTTTACTATGGTTGGCACTGGAATGGTTGGCGTTGGTATGTCTTCTATCTTTTTTCGCCCCAAATTTATCGCTAGTAACAAGCTATGTAAGCTCATTTTTCCCTAGGATATTCTGGCCGGAAAGTAGACACTGGTTGTGGGGCTTAGCCATTGCATTCAACTTTATGGCGGTAGTGGAAACGGTACAGCGGAATTCAACATAACAATCACAGGCAGTGAAGCTCCGGGCCTTCGGCCCTCCGCGGGACGTCTTACCTTATGCACGTTTTGCGCGGTCGCTTCGCACCCATTTTCGCGCA
Source organism: Microbulbifer mixtoriginis (SeqCode) (assembly GCF_052466865.1). Lineage (NCBI taxonomy): Bacteria > Pseudomonadati > Pseudomonadota > Gammaproteobacteria > Cellvibrionales > Microbulbiferaceae > Microbulbifer > Microbulbifer mixtoriginis (SeqCode). The sequence continues at coordinate 3,817,071 of NZ_CP174293.1, read as the reverse complement.
AAACGCGCATAAGGTAAGCCGCCCCTGCTGTGGGCGTTATGCAAAAAGGTAAGTTTGAATAAATAACCATGAAAACTAGAACGGTTTTAGCCAGAATTGCAGGCTCACTATACATACTACTCGGGGCAGTAAATCTATTAGGCTTACTAGTTCCAGAAGTACGTGAACAAGTTATTAGCATTGGAGCAACTGTCTTCAGGTATGGCGGGTTTGTCGCTGTAGGTATTGGTCTTCTATTTCTTAGAAAGTGGTCTGTATACCTATGGGGTGCATTAATGGTGATCAATGGCGTACTCGTATATACGGTTTACGGTGGTCAAACCCTAAATCTAAGTGGTGCTATATCGCTATTACCGTTGGTTGGCCCATTTCTTATTATTGCGTTCTTCTACTATATTTGGCCAGCGCTTAAACCAAGCTCCAGCCAGGTTCATGGCAATGTTGCATAACAAAAATGTCAATTTGACCTCGTTACGCGTTGCTTCACTCAGCAAATTACATTGGCGTTAAGTGCCCTAAGAGTCGAGTATGGAGCTAGATACGAAATCCAAATTGAGACGTTATATTGAGCGTGAAAATATTTCTAGTGTACTAAACAACACTAAATGGGAGCGCCTGTTTAAAGAGCTTCAGAAAATTGAGTTCACACTAGATTTTCAACGCAAAGACTTAGATGAAGCCGAGCCAAGTGCTGATTATTGGGATTCTGACTTATATCATGTCATGGGTGCCTGGGAACAAATAGAGTGGCTTAACCTTAGAGCTTTAATCAGTCACCCTAAAGGGGCTTTGGTTAAACCGGAAATAGAAGATAACACCCAATTATTACTAAGCGCGTTACGACAATCTGGTGTACCTTATTGCATACATAAAGATGGCATCAGAATTTGGGGTTATTTGCGTCCAGGAGTTAGTCCCGAGTGGGTCAGCACTTAACAAGCGGCTGCACCGGACAAATTTCCGCTGTCACCTTTTGTGCAAAAACATGCACAAAAGCCGCCATCAAAAATTTGCTCGGTGAGCCGGGCGTTAAATTACGAGTCAACTATGAGAAAGATTGTATTCACGATATTTATTTCAATTTTTTCATCGCTTGGTATTTCGGAAGAATTTCGGCCAAATACAGAGGGGAATAGAGAGGTGCTAAGTTCTTTGCAAAAGGCTGGTTCAAATCTGAGCAAACTACATCCGGTCGAACATCATTTCTATTGCTCCACCTATGATTGTCTGGCTTTTATTGCAGGAACAGGAAAATCTCTGGGGTATGAAATTAGAAATATTGGAAAAGGTGAGCATGAGGGAGCCGAGTACTTCTACGGTGATCTAGTTAAAGAAACTCTACTGAGCTTAGAGAAAATTGACCAGGAAAACGTAATCATGCTCAAAATCGCAGAAGATGCCGGAGCAGAGTACGATGGTTGGGGAACCCCAGTGGTCAAATAATTTAACAAGGTGCGGCAGACTGACGTCTTACTTTGCGCACTTTTTGCGTAGTCGCTGCGACTCCTATTTTTGCGCAAAAAATCCACAGAGTAAGCCGCCGCTGCGCACGGCGTTATGCGAGTGAATGGCATGAAGACTCTAGCTATTGCTTTAATTCTGATATTCAGTGTTTCTGCTCATGCAGAAGGATATTTCCAGATATTGGACGAGTCGAGATATCCAGAATATAGCCAAGCTGCAATGAGAGCTGTAGTTGCAGATCTGAAAAAGAGTGGCAAAAATCTCGAAAAATTATACGCGGAAGTGGAGTGTACAGAGCGATTCTGTGATGTCACGATTTCTCTTCTCGAAACTTTCGGGAGTAGGGAAAGCGTCAGAGGTTGTATGAATTACTGCGTGCATTTCGGTTTTAATAACGTTGAAGGCTACATTGTCAAGAAAGCACATATCAGGTAGCCATCGCATAACAATGCGCTGCAATGGGACGGCTTACTTTGTGCACTTTATGTGCAGTTCGCTTCGCTCCATATTTGCACATAAAGTGCACAAAGTAAGCCGCTCCTGAGCACGGCGTTAGAGAACCAATGAATAACGAACAAAGGGCGCGGGATTGGATTAACTTTATTTTAGAGAGGTGTCAGTTCCCTGATGCAAAAGCGCTAAAAAATCACCTGGATAAAGCCGTGTTTTCTGAGTTCTGTCAATGCGGTTGTAATAGCTTCAAGGTCCTGGTCCCGACTTTTACCAAAGCAATTGCAGTTCCAGGTAAGTATGGTGTAATTTTTGAAGCAAACTTTAATCTTGCAGAAGCCGGTAAAACGTTAGAGGTCCTAATATTCTCAGGGAAATCAGGAATGGTTGAATACATAGAGATAGACTGTTGTGGTAACAACTTGCCTGTTCCAGAAGTAGTTGAGGTTGTTGGGGAACCGTTTCATGTCAGTGCCGGTAGTGCGCTCGTTCTCTAACAAGAGCCGGCACAAGCGCGCACTTCGTGCGCTGGACTCGCAACGAGTTGCTCGCCTGTGCGGCGGGCGTTAAGTGATACAAGGAGAGTAAATGAAATCATTCATGGTTAATCTTATCGGACTGGTTGGTTCTTGGTACATGGTTGATCTTACTTCCGAAAACTCGCTTAATTCCATTTTTTCTCCATTGGTTTTTGCTGCGTTTTTAATTTCCAGTGTGCTGTGGTTTATTGTGAAATTTGGGGTAACTCAGGGGTCTGGCACCGGTGGTTATTTTGGCAGTGGTGATTCTGGTGGTTTCAGTGGTGGAGATGGAGGGGGTGGTGATGGTGGTTGTTAGATCACTTAACAAGCGCATGTTGTTCGCCGCTATCGCGGCCGGACGGCTTACGCTACGCTTCACCCGCCGCAAATGCGAACGTTAAGTGTTAGTCATGTCAGAACAAGAGATGGCATTTTTACTGGTTGCTCTAGTTTGTTTTTTATGTGTCGTAATATATGCTTACAGAAAGACCAGCAAACCATGTGAGCAGTGTGGTGGGAAAATGAGTCTTGTAAAGATTAGAGATCCAGCTGGCAATAATATAAAGCCAAAAATTACTCTGTCATTTTATGTGGGACCAAGAAGGTACGAAGAAACTTGGAAGTGCAAAAATTGTGGGGTGTCAAAGATTATAAAGTACTGGGGGAGCTAGCAGGTGCTTTCCGCAACACTTAACAAGCACCAGCAATCCGACATTTATTCCGGTGCATGTTTTTTGTTCGCTACGCTCATAACACAAAACATGCACCTCCATAAATGCGGTTGTGGTGGGCGTTATGTTCTTTGGAGGAGAAATTAGTTGAATTGGTATGGTGCTAGAAGCGTTTATCACTTCGGAGTCAATTCTGAGGGCTTGAATATCTTTGAAGAAAGAGTAGTTTGCATTAAAGCTGATTCTTTCAAGAAGGCGCATAGTAGAGCGAGAAAAGAAGCTGAGGAATATGCTGAAAGCAACGGCTTTGATATGCATCCAGAGCAAGTTTGTTATAAACAGGATGGCGATAAGCTTATTAAAAATTACGAAGTTTGGTCTGAGTTGTTTCAGTCAAATATGAATCTTGAATCTTTTTATCAAGAGCGATATTTAAAGTATTTATATGTCCCAGAACAAGCATAACCAGGCCAGGCAAGATCGCCCAGCCGGAGGCTGGGCTGGACAGCCTACGCTTTGCTTCGGCTGCCCTTGCTGGCAACGTTAGCATTCAGTAAATATGAAATTTTTATATAGAATACTGCGTTGGCTGTTTCTTGGAACTATTGGAGTTTCAGCAATCCTTATATTCTTAACTATAGGATTTGTCTGGTTGTGGGATATAAACTCTATTAACTCAATCGGCGAGGCTAAAGAACTTCTGAGCAAACATGGCAGTATCGAGCACGAGCTAATAATTAATGAGTGCTCGAAGTTAATAAAGGATGGAGAAGAGCGCACTTTAATGCATGAGGATATCCCAGAAGTGCTAAAGTCGTTGTCGCCACAATATGTCCGAGCTTCAGAGTACTCATGTGAGGTAAACCTTTACAAACAGCCAGGCAAAGGAATTGGCTACTTTGTAAAAAAAGCTCCCAGTGGCTCTTTCATCCTTAGTTGGTTTAACCACTTTGAAAGTTGGGAAAGTCATGATATTGAAGTCAAATAGTGAACATGCTAACAATCACAGGCAGTTAGCGTCGGCCCCTATAGGGGCCTCTGCGGGACGGCCTACGCTTCTCTTCAGCCGCCCCTGCTGTGGGCGTTATGTGTAAACCATGAAAAAAGCTAAAGTGGCTCTGATTACAGTATTGGCTTTATATTTTGCCGGTTTTTTTGCTATGCCGCTCATGAGCATTCTTGCCACTAAAACTCAAGCAACATTAATAATGCAGCCCGTTCATGGAATGCATCAGCACTTCTATTGGTCATGGGTCCAGAAAATCGATGACTCCAATATCATACGAAGGGCCTGGAACAACAATGCTGTCTTTTGGTGTAATCAGTTCGAATCATGTACGGTAGGGCCCAAACCATCAAACACATAACAAATTTAGGCAACATCGCCACTTCGTGGCTGGACCTACATTCCGCGGCTTCGCCGCTACATTTCGGCCGTTGCTAAAGGCGTTATGTTTCAGGAGTAATCGTGAGCAGTAGAAGGAAAAGAGAAGAATTTGATGAATTATCTTCAAGAGTTCTACTGTTCCTTATTGGTATATCTCTCTTGGCTGTCTCTATTGGCGTCTTCTATAGAGAGGGAGCAGACAGCCAGGCAGCGCTGGCAGTTGGCTTAATTTTGGGCGTAATCTGGTTGCCTCTCGTACTTGTTAGCATTTTGGGAAGTAAGAAGAGGGTTCAAAGGTGGGCAGATAACACTGGAAATCACGAGGTTATGGTGTTGTTTGTCCTTGCTGCTTTGGGTGTCACATTTGTACTAAAGAAGCTAGGCCGAGAAACATAACAATCACGGGCAGTGAAGCTACAGCCCTTCGGGCCTCCGCGGGACGGCTTACCTTATGCACGTTTTGCGCGATCGCTTCGCTCCCATTTTTGCGCAAAACGCGCATAAGGTAATCCGCCCCTGCCGTGGGCGTTATACGTAGAATATGATCACAAACGTACTGTTGACAATTTTAAGCTGCGCATTTCTGGTGTGTCTCATCTCCAGCTTTGTGATTCTGTTTCGCTTACTGAATGAAGAACGTAGTAATAGTTGGTTTATACGAGCAGCTGGATTGTTTCTGTTTTCAGGTAAGTTTTTAACAGAAAAAGGAAAACCATTCCTTCGCTACTATTGGTTTTCCTTGCTTGGTGCGTTGATTTCGGTATTCCTAATAGTTGTAGTTGTCTACTTTGGAATTCCGGAATTTAGAGAAGAGGTTGATACGATTTTTAGTCTGAGTACCAGGCCCAACGTATAACAATGCCGGGCAAGATGCTCCGGGCCTTCGGCCCTCCGCGGGACAGCTTACCTTGTGCACGTGGTGCGCGGGTCGCTATGCTCCCATTTCGCGCAACACGCGCACAAGGTAAGTTGCCCCTGCCGGCGGCGTTAAGCACTAGATCATGCGTACTATATTTTTCGAAACTGACCAGTTTAATCTCACAAAAGAGCATGACCATTTTATTAATCCAGGTTGCTTTGGTGAAGATTTTGCCAATTGGTTAAAACCCCACCTCGAAAATAGTGGTATTGAAGTGTCTGATATCTACCAGGAAGACTGGGGTTGGGAAATAGATTGCAGTGGTTACTATCTGGGAGTTGGAGGGCTTCCCGAAAACGACTCATCAAATCTGGGTGAGTGGAGGGTCATGATCACCAAGAAGAGGTCATTTGTTGAGGTTATCTTTGGAAAAAATAGGCTTTCACGTGATGAGGTTATTTTTTCCCAGTTATTCAGTATTCTAAATGCTGCGGGTTTCACTAAAGTTAGGTACGAGGAAAATGCTTAACAATGCAAGGCAACATCGCCCACTGCGTGGGCTGGACCTCCATTTTGCAGCTTCGCTGCTATATTACGGCCGTTGCTTGCGGCGTTAAGGTTCCAAAAAGAAATGGCGTTACGTATTTTAATTGGTATTAGTTCAGCGATAGTTCTCGGAGTAACTGGCTATCTCCTAATACTGGCCGGGTCAGTTTTGTCGTCGGTGTATGAAGCAAAGATTCTAGGTGGTATTTTGGCTATTCCTGGCTACATAATTGTGGCTCCAGGTTTGTTAGGTGTTGGGTTAATAGATTATTTGCCTATGCATTTAATCTTTCCCAAAGGTGGTGCTTCTGGTGTCTTCGGTAGCATCCTAATATTTGCGGTTTTATTCTGGTCAATATTTCTTAGCTTTTTATCATGCAAACAGTATTGGCCTTATAAAACCTTAACAAGGTGGTGTAGCCGCCTTCGGCTGGGACGCGCAAAAAGCGCGCGCTCCTAACCACGGCGTTATTGGTCGCTCGCTCCAGTTTTGTGAAGGTTCCGTTAAGAATAGCAGATGATTATTGGGGCGCTGTATAAAAAACCAGTATTGGCGGGGGAGCCCATAGTCAACGGTTCGACCTTCGTGTAAGCTTCGACGCTCGCATAACGAAGTTGATGCGGACGGCGCAGCCGCTTCGAAGCAAGGCCGCGAACCTAGAGCTGCTAATTTCTCTCTCCGAATCGTGGTAGACAGTAGCAAGAAAGATATTTGTAGTGGATTTGTACACAATGCCACGAGCAACAAATAACAACCCGATGATGCGGAAACCTAAAAGTTGTCATTCCCTTTGCTTACGCAAAGGTACCGCCAACTTCCTTAACGGTTCCGCATATCTATTTTCGTTATGCGAGAGCAATGATCAGACTATTAGCAATTATTCTGGCTTTTACGGTAAGTTCATCTTGGGCCAGAACTGAAATGAAGATTCCATATAAAATTACCGTGGAAGAATTAAAAGATATTGGTATTGTTTATACGCAGCGAAGTAACGATAAATCCGTAATTATCGAGTTTGTCATGCCTGAAAACGATCCATGTAAAACAAGGTATGTGCACAGTATGGTTTCTCGGCTTGGTACCGAATCTTCAGATCAAGTTAAAGCAACCGTAAATGGTCGGGTTCATTCTTTAGAGATTGAGTCTGATTTATTGGATAAGGCTAGCTTTTCAATTATCTGTGATGCTAAAAGTTACAACTTTAAACTGTAAATCGCATAACAAGTGACTATGGTCCTTTGTCAAGTATTTAAGCCATTTTCTCATCCCAGTAAGTGTTGTTTTTTACCATCGTATTTAGAATGGTAAGTTGCTTCCTCATACATGCGATAAGGGCTACTTTCTTTGGTTTACCAGCAGCGACCAGGCGCTCATACATTGGCTTTAATTTAGGGTGGCATTGTATTGCCGACATCATAGAAACAAACAAAACCGTGCGTACACGATGTCGCCCACCTCGAATATAGCGCTTACCCTGGAAGCTGCCGCTATCACGATTCATCGGGGCGATACCCACAAGTGCCGCAATCTCTTTGCGGTTCAGCTTGCCCAGCTCAGGAAGTTCGCTCATTAGCATATAAGCCAGTACATTGCCGACTCCTTTAGCGCTTAATAAGAGATCGCGTTTTTGTCGCCACTCGCCAACGCTGTTAACAAGTTTATCAAGTTGCTTATCGACTCCTTCTAGCTCTTTTTTGATGGCCTTTAAGATAGCCTGAATGGGCTTGTGAACAGACTTAGGCATTCTCTTGAGGCGATTCTTTTGCATTGTGCTCATTTCTAAGCACTGGTTCCTGACCGTCAGCAAATCACTGATATTTCTTCGTTTTTCTGGTTTGATCGATGACAATCTTGGCTTCATTGCTTCACCAAAATGTGCGATATCAATTGCATCCAGCTTATCTGTTTTTGCGAGCCGCCCCGCTGACTTTGCAAAGTTTCTTACTTGTGAAGGATTGCAAACAACTATCGGCAGTCCCGCTTTATGAGCAGCACAGACAAATTCTAATTCTAGCCTTCCTGTGGACTCGATCAATACTCTTTCAGGTTTAAGAGGTTGTAGTTGTTTAATGGCATCCTTAATACCATTTTAATCATTGGTAACACTATAGAATTGGCCAGTAGGTCTCACATAAATATCGAGTTGTTTACTGCTGGTATCGATACCGACATTGATCTCTTGAGGTTCCATAAGATAAGCTATCTCCGCCTTGCTATTCGGGCTCGAGGCCCACATGACTATTCGAGTTATGCCTAGTGAGTGTCTGTCACGTTCATACTTGTTAGCGGTCTTTATGAACCGGCGCAGCAACGAACTGTGACAAACAAGGCCTTCGGTGGCCGCCGAAGGTGGGTCTCAATTTACCCGTTAGCGAAAAGGATTTTCAACATCAGAATCGGGCAAGAACAACCATACAAGGCGCAGCAACGGACCTCCGGCAATTGTCACCTTTTGTGCGCTTCGCAGCACAAAAAGGCGCCATTCGCCTCCGGCCGCTGTGCGCGGCGTTAGAACTCCAGACCGAGAAGCGAGATGGATTTAGATACCTTTTGTAGGCAAATTAAGGAAACCTATCCTGAAATATCAGCACATGCTGACAAGTTATATGATGACTATTGGAACAGGTTGGTCCAAACGGAATTCTCTTCATATTCTTGGTTTGAATCACTAGCGAATGCCCTGAATAGCGAAATGAAAAAGAAAGTGGCAGCTGATAATTATCAGGCACTTCTTGAAATAATTAGTTCAGAGTACGAGCACGGTGAAAGTGGAATAATGAAAGCAATTGACGTCGCGTTCGTAGAGAATCTGTTTTGGCAAGTTAATAGCGATAATGCTCGGCCGTACTGGGAAGTAATGCCTAAGAATCTAAAGGGGCTCTATGTCGGGTTTCACGGGCAAGCACCGCTCTAACAATCACAGGCACGTTGCTACGGCCCTGCGGGCCTCCGCAGGACGGCCTACGCTGCGCTCCGGCCGCCCGTGCTGTGGGCGTTAACTGCTGAGAGAGCCATGAAACTGAACCACCCAAAAAGCAAGATGGCTTTTGAGCCAAGTCCAGGATGGTTTCTCGGTCCATTTGACATATATGATCGAGAGGAGTCTTTGGGGGAAAAGCTCAACGAGTATGATCCGCTTGAATCCGATCAGCTTCAAAATTTATTTGATGAATACTTCTTTAAAGAATCTGGGTACGCAACTAAGCATAAGGCAGCGATGGTTAAGTGTCTTGTTGAAGCATTGAGCGAGGATGCATACGACTTTTCCTTCCATCGAGTTGGGAGTTTTCTTGACCTAGGTATATTTTTGAACAAGCATATATAGCTTCAGTTAGACACTGGGGTAATGAATTAAAAGAGACAGGTTTGGAGCTTCCTGACGCTAACCAGTTGGGAATCGAAAAATGCAGTTAACAAGTACAAGCAGGTTGCTACGGGCCTTTGGCCCTTCGCGGGACGGCTTACGCTACGCTCTAGCCGCCCCTGTTGTAGTCGTTAGGCACCCCAATTAATGAGCAAATTGCCACTTCAAAATATAGTCGGCTCTAGAATTGAGTCGGCAAAGTTTGATAAACCATCGAAAAGTTGGCTTATCCACTTTGCCAATGGAGACTCACTTAATATTGAGTGTATGTGGCGTCTGATCGAGGATGGTTGCATATGCTCAACTAGCGATGACCATGATCAAATGTTCGGCCGTGACAAACCATTTAATGGTGAGGCCGCTCTAAATGAAATGGCAGAGCATGAAATCCTGTCAGCGCAATGTAATGATTTAGTTGGTGACATCAGGATTAAACTGGGCGAATATTTTGTTCTTGAGGTTGTAGCTATTTCAGCGGGCTACGAATCATGGCAATACAAACAAAAAGGCGGCAATAGCTTTGTTGCAGTTAGCGGGCAAGTCCATAGCTACTAAATGCCTAACAATCACAGTCAAAGCGACGCAAAAAGCGCGCGCTTGCTGTGGGCGTTATATGGCCAAACCACCATTGGAGAACGAATGAGAATATTTCTAACTTCACTATTTGTATTGGTTTTGTCGGCGTGCGGTTCCAATATGCCAGCACCATCTGTATCAGAATATGTCAAAACAGAAGGCGGCGGCTTTCTTATGGAACGCAATGCAGGCGTCAAGTACGCAATGATATATACCCTGCTCAAGCCCAGTGAATCTGCCACTTCCTATAAAGCGGTTTTCGAAAGCACTATCCCAAATGGCAGACCGGTTTATGCTGAGGGAGCCATTGAGCCTGGCACATTAGAGCTTCAGTTGCAGTCACCAGTAATACCTGGCGTTAAAAACAACCAAACATATTCAGTTTCGCTAACTCTTTTCGCGGGTGAAACGCAGCTAACCACGCACAATGACCAGGTTAAGTTTTCGTTGCCTTCCAATATGTTGTCTCAATTTGGGGTTGCAGAGCATTGAGCCATATAACAAGTTGCTCAAGTACACTCCGGCCGCAAAAGACACGGGCTCCGTGGGACAGCCTACACTGCGTTTCGGCAGCCCCTTAGCAAGGCGTTAACTTTCTATGAGTATCGAAGATTTACGTCAGATTAGGAATAAGAATGTAGCCCAACAAAATGAGCTCACATACCTTGAAATGAAAGAGTGCGCGGACTCATTCGGCAGGGTGTCTTGGCTACCTGAAGTTTTAGCGACACATGGGCATACTAAGGATTCTGGTATTTTGATAAGTTTGAGTGATGTGCCTGATCAAGGGGGTACGCTATGGATCGGCTCCTGGCTGGCAACAAATAAGACTTTCTATGAGTTCGAAGTTCTTACTAATCGAGAAGCAACGAAAATCATTGAGGTTGAGTCGTGGTTAGAAGTGGCGCCGGAAATCTCAGCGCATGAAAAAGGTATAGGTAAAACTCCAGCCTGTATAACATTGGAGTTATTATCAGAGTATGGACAAAGTTAACAAGTCCAAGCAGCAGCGCACTGATCTTGCCCCGTTTTAACGGACACCAAAGTCAAACAGACGAGGGGTCTTATGCCGAAATACAACAAACCTAGAAAGACTTGGCAGTATTCAAACGAATTCAAAGTGAAAGCGGTAATGCTTAGCTTGATAGAGGGTGTTCAAGTTAAGGAAGTGGCCGAAACTCTCGACATTCACCCTTGCATGCTGTCACGATGGCGAAAAGAGTTTCAGGAGGGGAAGATTGTGGCAGATAAACGAAGAAAGCTTACTGGTGTAGTCTCTAAAGCAGAGAAAGAACTTTCTAGGGTAAAGCGTTTAGAGGCGGAGAATCGTAAATTAAAGCAGGAGCTTGATTTGTTAAAAAAGTGGCAACGGTTTCTTGCGGAGGAACATCAGCAAGATATCGATTTATCCAGAGGTTCGGATCAGAACTAGGTATCAAAAGAACTTGTCAGTGGCTGGGAGTATCGCGCAGTGGTTATTATGATTGGCTGAAGAGGCAGCGATCGCACCGAAAACACCAAGATGATGATCTAAAGATTCAGATTCAAAAGATTTCGGATGACTCTGCAGGGCGCTATGGTAGTCCAAGAATTTGGAAAGCCCTGCTGACCAAGGGATATGAAGTTAGCCGTAAGCGCGTAGCCCGGCTGATGCAAGAATTAGGAGTCGTAGCCAGAGTTACGAGAGTGACACGTAGGGCACCAGGCATAAAGCGTTTCCTAGCCTCTGGGGAGAATCTTAGACCGGATGGAGCTGTGCCTAAAAGCAAGAATCAAGTTTGGGTTGCTGACATAACCTACCTAAAGGTTAATGGTCAATGGCAGTACTTGTCAGTGGTGATGGATTTGTATTCTCGCCGAGTAATCGGTTGGAGTTTAGATACGAAAAGAACAACAGAATTAACCCGAAGAACCCTGATGAATGCTGTAAGGAAAAGAGGATCACAACCGGGATTAATATTACACACGGACAGAGGTGTAGAGTACAGAGGGTCCGAGTATCAAAAAGAGTTGAGAAAATATGGAATCCAGCATAGCTTGAGTAGAGCGGGTAAATGTACGGATAATGCCCATATGGAATCGTTCTTCCATAGCTTAAAAGCTGAACTGATTAGAGAAACTAGATTCCAGACAATGAGCCATCTAAAGTATGCTTTGGCTCGATATATTAATGATTTTTACAACCGTAGGCGGCTGCATTCAGCTCTAGGCTATCAATCACCAATGGAATATGAGCGAATAGCAGTATGAAAAGTAGTGTGTCCGTTTTATCGGGGCAAGATCACACACTTCGTGTGCTGGACAGCTTTTCCGCAGCTTCGCTGCTCCAAAGCTGCCGCTGTTGGCAGCGTTATGTTTTTTGAGAGGTCGTTCCATTAAAACAAATAATCTTGAAATTCATAGAGCAGAGCCTGCAGTAATTGAGTTGAATGGCTTCCTCAATGCATTAAGGTGTGTGATCGACTGTCCGAAAAGGATGTTTAGTGCAACGCTTGTCGAAAAGGATGCTGGTTTAAACTCTATTGTCGAAGACACAATAAAAAGTATTGGTGAGTTTGGAAAACTCATAGATCAAAAACAATCTGATTACAAAACTACTTATCAATTATTCATCGATCATATTTATAAGAAAATATCGGATACCAAAACTAGGGCTTTGGATAATTTAGATTGGAATCTAATAGAGTATTATGGTCTTATCTCAACATCAGACCAAGAAGATGGCCCTTGGAATAGATTTATTAGTCAAGAACATACGACTTTAAGATTTCTTGATGATGAAGGTGATGAGTACATTTTATTCTTTGTAGAATTTAGTGATTTTGTAGTGGCAACCCAATTGGGGTTAGCATGGAACGAGAAATAAACATAACCAGGGCATACACCCGACCTCCGGCAATTTGCACCTTTTTTGCGGTAGAGCTGCAAAAAAGCCTCCAATTACCTCCGGCTGATGATGCAGGCGTTAAATTTCAATATGGATACTGAGCTCCGAGAACAATTAAAAACAAACTTCAGAAAGGAAGTGTTTGAAGTGCTTGATCTAATTTCCTCAAAGGAGGAGCTGTTAGATTATCAGGCCAAGGCTCCTATTGCGTATGTTTCAGCGGAGCTATTCAATCAGTGGGAAGACTGCTATCAAATCCTCAAGGAGCAGGATTGGTACAAATAGGCCTTTACTGATTGGGAATTAAGCATTCTCCAAGAGTTCGATGAGGCTTTGGAGGCTGTTTCTAAAGATACACCGCAGAACCCTCCAGACATCCATGAATTCATAAATCCACCTGAATGGGAGCGTTTATCCAATGCCGCAAGTATCGCACTTGGCAAGCTCTCTAAAATTTAACAAGCGTATGTTGTCGGACTGGTTTTTCGCTGCGCTCCAAACCAGCCGCAAATGCGGGCGTTAAATGTACTCGAAGATGAATAGCATTGACCTAAAGCCCGCAGCAATAATGATTATTTTTTGTCTTCTATTTGGTTTGGGTATCCAGTACTTCACGGGATTCTACTGGCTAACAGCAATGTTACTGGTAATGATCGCTGTTTTGATTAATGGCTTCATCATCTTCAACGAAGATCTTGATGAAGGAGGGTTCGATCATCAGGTAGGAGTGACTGATACACCTGAAGCCAAAGCTGAACAAAGTAATGCCAATAAAATCCAAGTGGCAATAATAGTTCTATTTATCATAGGTGCAGTGTGCTCTTACATTTAACAAATCAATTAACTACGCGCCTTCGGCGCCCGACAGCTTACACTCCGCTTCGCTGCGTTTCAGCTGCGGGTTATTGAGGCGTTATGTTTCAGAGAGTCATGAATAAAGTAGCAAATATTAGTGAAGTATTTAGCTGGTTGTTTCTACTTATCTGGTTGCTATTGTCACTCAGGCAAGGCTGGGAAGGCGTGCTTTACGGCTTGCCGATGGCGTTTTATTTAGCAGCACTCTTACTATCTGTTGGCAGTGGAATGTATGAAGCTCTATCAGCGCAAAGAGAAGCATCTTACAGTGTAGTGCTGCGGCGTTTTATACCAGGTATTTTTTGTGCCATGTTCTTTGTTTGCATAATAGCTTTGGGCTTAAGCAAGTGAAAAAAATACCAAGCGTAGGTAAGAGAAAAATTTTCCGCTGCGCTCCAAATTTTCCCATGCTACGGGCGTTAAGCCACTGGAAGTATCGTGCTAGAAAGAGCTATAACAAAGAGAGAAGCTGTCAGTCTGGCCACCATGCTTGATGCTGGACTTATCTGCTACAAGCACTACATGTGTTGGGCTGATGAACGAATCTTGCTTGAAGATGAGCCAGAGTTATGGATATTGGAGCTTGCGGCAACTAAGCATACAGAGACGGCAATTGGCCATTTAAATACATATGCCTATTCAGAACCATTTGAAAGTTTTGATTCTGAAAAATGCAATGATGAATTTGTTGCCGCTCAATGGCTTCGATATAAAAGAAATGAAATATCATGGGCAACATTTCTCTTGGAGTGCGGCGATCATACTGATGGCAATTATGCGCGAGAGGACTGTGAATATTTCTACTATATGCTTAACGATATTGAAGACACGGAGTATTCCGAGAGTCTAGAAGAAAAGCAAAGTTCAGAAGTATTTAAACGATTTTCAGACATAATTCATGAAATTGAAAATAAGTATCATGAGTTTTTGCCTTATCTTGAAAAATATCGAGAAACATATGGGACTTAACAAAGTGCTGCTAGGGACAAACCTACGCTGCGCTCCGGTTTGCCCCAGAGCACGGCGTTATGTGTCAGGAGAGATAGATTGATAAAAATTGGAGATACGAAAATATCGTTTAGTGATATCGTTAAAGGATCAATCGATTGCTCGGGTACGATAAGGATCGAAAGGGAGAGTTGTTCAGTCTCTGGAAGTTTTATTTATTCCAAGAATAATAGTCCTCTAGGTGCACTTCTTAGCTTATCTTCTGTAGATGAGATTTCTTGGAAGTCAGATTGTGAGAACTTGATAGTTACAAAATGTCGCGAAAACGAAGAGTATGTTTTCAATGTCAATTTATGCATTGATTCAATTGATAAAGATGAATATTGGGAAGTTAAAGTTGTATCAGCTCCTGTTCAAAAAATTAGTGTAAACAATGACGCTATCAAACTTACGTTCAAGTAAAACACATAACCAGTGCAGGCAAAATCGCCCGCAAGCGGGCTGGACGAAACCTTCCCCCATTGAGTAGACGCCTACCTTTTGAATAGGGTAGGAAAAAATGCCGAAAATACTGAGTGAAGAGCGGGTTGTTGAATATTCAACAGAGTTTAAAGTTAGAGTGGTAGCTCTCACTAATCAACTGAAAGTAGATACGACCACTATCGCCAACATTATTGGTTTGCATCCAGTAATGGTGTATAGATGGCGACAGGAAAGTAGAGAAGGCAAGCTGGTCGAGAAGCCCAGTCGTAGAATAAGTATGGCAAAGACAACGAAAACTCAGTCTCAAACTGATGATAAAGAGATAAGACGTCTAAAAAAGCAGGTTGAGAAATTGCAAAAGGAGAATGATTTCCTAAAAAAGTGGGAAATGTACCTGAAAGATCCAAAGCTGAAAGATTCTCGTTCATAGCTCTTAATCGATCAGACTTTGGTGTCAGGTACTTATGTAGATACTTGAATGTTTCACCCCAAGGGTTTTATAAGTGGCTCAACCGTGATGAGAGCACTCGAGATATAGAAAATAGGCGAATTCTTGGGTATATCGAAGCTATCTATGCGCAGCATGATGGTAATTATGGAAGCCCAAGAATTAGCGCAGAGCTGAAAGCTAATGGTGAACGAATAAATCACAAGCGCGTTGAACGCCTTATGAGAGAGGCTGGAATCGTGGGGAAAGCTGGAAGGATCTATCGTCGACGCCCTTTGCCTGGAAATCCTTGCATTAAGGTTGAAAATTTACAAAGAGAGCATGGTATGCCGATTAAACCAGACTCTCAATGGGCTGGTGATGTAACCTATCTGAAGATCAATGGGCAATGGCAATATTTAGCTGTGATTATTGATCTTTACTCCCGGAAAGTGTTGGGTTGGGAGCTGTCGGACACTCGAACTGTTGAGCTAACACTGTCAGCGCTAAATAAAGCTGTCCGTTGCAGAAATATAGAATCAGATCTAATATTTCACAGCGACAGAGGTTCTGAGTACGGTGCTTATGCATACCAAAACCGACTCAAGGAACTGGGTATTGAGACGAGCATGAATCGTCCAGGATTTATGAATGATAATGTGTATGTAGAATCATTTTTTCAAACACTGAAAGCTGAGAGTTTCAAAGGATTTAATTTTGAATCCGTTGAGGAGCTAAGAACCAACTTATCTTGGTATCTTGATAGGTACTATAACTTTAAAAGAGGACATGGTTTACTTGGGTTCAAAAGCCCAGATGAATATGAAAGAATGGCCGCATAAGATGAATATAAGGTGGTGTCTACTTTAAGGGGGGAGGCTTCTACGCTTTGCTTCGGCTGTCCTTGCTGGCAACGTTATGTATTTTAGTTTGTGGTAATTATGAGAGAAGAATTTAAAAAAATAATCTATGAAGGGCTTAGGAAGGCCAAAGCGCGTGAATTAGATATATATACCTTTGCCTTGTATCATGACCATGAGTCGCATGTGGCAACGGTATGTATTGACACAGTTGAGTCTTCATTACGAGCTGTTATATCAAGTAATAAATTTTCAAATGAGCGATTTATGAGGGCGGTAGATAATGGAGATATAGAAGCTGCAGCATCATGGAATGCCATCAGTGGTAGGAGCTTAATGCTTGGTGATTTTGCACTTGCTAATGTATCAGAAGTAGATGTTCCTCGTAAGCCAAAGAAACCTGAGTTTTATCAAGAAATGGTTAAAGCTATCGAAGAGATGCGAGATTTAATAAAGCAACAGAGTAGCCATGGTTGTAACTTAATGTTTTGCTGCTCTACTGAGGCATCTGAGGTGGGGTTGGTTTGGTCATAAACATAACAAGCCGCTCAAGCACTATTCCGGCCGCGAAAAGCGCAGCCTCCACTGGACTCGCTACGCGTTGCTTCGCTCGCCGCTTAGCGGGGCGTTAATGGGCGCGGGTACAATCGAAAACAATGAATAACAAACTAAATATAAATACGTTGGTAATGCTTCTTGTGAGCTTGGCATTCAATTATTTTACTGCCAGCCTAATTGCAACTAACGAAGGACCTTCAGCATATGACATAGGATTTGTTTTTGGCCGTGCCATAATCAGTGTTCTAATTGCTTTTGCAATAGTAGGTATACCTCTTGCCATTTTTCGCCGCGGGAAAAAGAAATTTACTAGAGGGGCTTACATAGTCTGGTGGGTTATCTTTGTTGTGCTAAGTTTAATGGCTTTGTTTGGTAATATGTTGCCGCCGGAGGGTTAAGCCATTAACAAGTTACTCAAGTTCACTCCGGGCCTTCGGCCCTCCGCGGGACAGCTTACCTTGTGCACGTTTTGCACAGGTCGCTGCGCTCCCATTGTCGCGCAAAATGTGCACAAGGTAAGCTGCCCCTGCCGGCGGCGTTAGCTGCTCCGAATCATTTACACTCAATATCAAGGAACGATGATGAAAGATATAACCAGAATTAATCATGTAGGATTGAGGGTTAGAGATTTGGATGTCTCTCGTGAATTCTATGGCAAGCTAGGTTTTGAGTTTATAGTTGGCCCAGTAGGCCCTGAGCCAGTAGCTATAGTTGAGCATCCATCAGGAGTTAACATCAACTTGATCCTTAATGCTTCAAAGGATGCACCAAGGAAAAATGTGCTAATGGAAGGTGATATGAAATATCCAGGCTATACGCACATCGCTTTAGAAATAACAGACTATGACTCAGCCAAAAGTAACGTCGAAGCTCTGGGTTTTACTATAACAGGTGAAACCGAATACAACGGTGCTCAGTTTTTCTTTATAAGAGATCCAGATGACAATGTTATAGAGTTCCACCAACCAGCACGCAGCTAACAAAGCATTCCAGGTGACGCCTACGGCGTACCTGAATGCGGCATTAAGTGATAACGTAGTTCCAGAGTATGAGTATTGAATTCCCCAAAATTGAAAAGTACATAATAGCTAGTGATGTCGGTGGTGATAGGGATGGCATCGGCGTAGAGGTATACACCGGAAAGGATATGGTGTTGGAGGTTTTTCGTGATGACTCCAAAAAAACTAGAGAAGTCACTCTTTACAAAAAGGATCTCGATTTAGAGCTAGTAGAGCAAACTATTGCTCTATTTAAAAAGGAAATTCCATGGGATTTTCAAGATTAGCCTTAATCTCACATAACAAGGCGGTGTTGTCGCCTTCGGCTGGGACTGCCATTCCACTGGCGCTCCATGTCAGCCCCAAACCACGGCTTATGAATTCATGAGGAATACTAAATCAATACTACTTCTAGTTCTCTTGGGGCTGACCGCTTGTAGTAATAAGCCGTCCGGCGGGTTCATGTGAGGAGATTTGCCTATGGTTGTCGGTATGTTTGAAAGTTACTACGGCAATCATGTTCAAGTTGTCGGTTATATGTACAAACCACCCAGAGGCAATGTTTTAGTATTAATTCCATCAAAAGATCATGTTAATTTACAGACACGGCCTCCAGCTAACGTATTGAGTTTACTGTTATTCTCCGACACAGCAATTAGAAATGGCAGGATTCACTCCGAGATGGAAGGGTGTATTGGTAAGACTACCTATGTGTTTGGGCTAGTCGGCATTTTTTCTGGGTTACCTGCAATTGAAGAGATTCGTGAAGTGGCGTGCTAAATTCATACCAAACGCAAGCAGGATGCTCCGCCCCTTCGGGCTTCCGCGGGACGCCCAACGCAGTGCACATTTTGTGCGGATCGCTGCGCTCCCAGTTTCGCACAAAATGTGCACAGCATTGGCCGCCCCTGTTTCGGGCGTTGTGTTTTTATTGATTCTTAGCTTCAATTTTAAATTTGTGATGACTAAAGGGATTTAGTGTGAAAGAAGATATAGCCGAGTTAAAAAGTGAATTTAAGACTAAGTTATTATTCTGGAATAACATCAAAAGTAAAAAACTTAAAGTAGCCTTAATAGTTCTGTTTGTTGGCCTCGTAGGTTTGAAAATTCTTACAAGCATTTTTACGTTCGATTGGCTAGTAAGTTTTTTCAATTGATAAAACAGTGTAGTAAAACATAACAAAGCACTCAAGAACGGACAAAAAACAGTTGGCTGTTGTTCACTACGTTCATTATTTTAGCCAACAATGTTTTGCCACTTAGTGCGGCGTTAAGCAGCAAAGGAGAAAAGTAGATGATTGTTGATGCTTGGGCACAGCACCCAACATTACGGCACTCGCAAGATCCAGTCTTCAAGTCGCTACGCAGGTGGACGAAGATGCCTATGCCGACAACAGAAATCCCGATAGAGATGACTCTCGGAATGATGGATCAAGGTGGTGTGGATCGCAGTCTGATATCGGCTTGGGTTGCTCCCCGAAATGTCATGATCTCCAATGATGAAGTCGCAGGTTTCGTGGCTAAGGCACCTGACAGGTTGGTTGGCGTGGGGTCAGTGGACATCTCGAAGCCGATGGAGGCTGTTCGAGAGATCCGACGTTGCGTAAACGAACTAGGTTTCAAAGCGATTCGGGTTTTGCCCTGGATTTGGGAGGTGCCGCCGATCGATCGTCGGTTTTATCCCGTGTACACAGCATGCTGTGATCTTGGTGTTCCGTTCTGCACCCAGATTGGTCACACCGGGCCGCTCATGCCGTCGGAGGTTGGTCGACCTATCTACCTAGATCAGGTGGCCCTGGATTTTCCTGAGCTAAAAATCGTCGGTGGTCACATTGGCTATCCTTGGACAGATGAGGCTATTGCGGTGGCTACAAAGCACGAAAACGTATACATCGACACGTCAGCGTACACCGCTAAGAGATACCCACAGCCTCTAGTCGAGTTTATGCGAGGACATGGCCGCAACAAAGTTCTCTTCGGCACAAATTACCCAATGATCATGCCCGCCAAAGCGCTCGAGAATCTTCCAGAGCTGGCGTTGGGAGAAGATGTGGAGGAGCTTTTCTTGAGTGGTAACGCATGCCGAATATTCAATTTATAGTCAGAGCGGTGTGGCCTAACAAGTGACTATGGCCCTTTGTCAAATATTTAAACCGTTTTCTCATCCCAGTAAGTGTTGTTTTTTACCATTGTATTTAGGATGGTAAGTTGCTTCCTCATACATGCGATAAGGGCTACTTTCTTTGGTTTACCAGCAGCGACCAGGCGCTCATACATTGGCTTTAATTTAGGGTGGCATTGTATTGCCGACTCCTTTAGCACTTAATAAGAGATCGCGTTTTTGTCGCCACACGGCAACACTGTTAACAAGTTTATCAAGTTGCTTATCGACCCCTTCTAGCTCTTTCTTGATGTCTTTTAAGATAGCCTGAATGGGCTTGTAAACAGACTTAGGCATTCTCTTGAGACGATTCTTTTGCATTGTGCTCATTTCTAAGCACTGGTTCCTGACCGTCAGAAAATCACTGATATTTTTTAGTTTTTCTGGTTGGATTGATGACAATCTTGGCTTCATAGCTTCACCAAAATATGCGATATCAATTGCATCCAACTATCGGCAGTCCCGCTTTATGAGCAGCACAGACGAATTCTAATTCTAGTCTTCCTATGGACTATATTAATACTCTTTGAGGTTTAAGCGGTTGTAGTTGTTTAATGGCGTTTTAATACATTCTTTGTTATTGGTTACACTAAAGAACTGACCATTAGATCTCACATAAATATCGAGTTGTTTACTGCTGGTATCGATACCGACATTGATCTCTTGAGGTTCCATAAGATAAGCTATCTCCGCCTTGCTATTCGGGATCGAGGCCCACATGACTATTCGAGTTATGCCTATTGAGTGTCTGTCACGTTCATACTTGTTATCGGTCTTTATGAACCGGCACAGCAACGAACTGTGACAAGCAAGGCCTTCGGTGGCCGCCGAAGGTGGGTCTCAATTTACCCGTTAGCGAAAAGGATTTTCAACATCAGAATCGGGCAAGAACAACCATACAAGTACAAGCAGGTTGCTACGGGCCTTTGGCCCTTCGCGGGACGGCCTACGCTATGTTCCAGCCGCCCCTGTTGTAGTCGTATGGTTCATAGAGAGCAGAATGAAAAATATACTACTGGGGATCTTTGCTGTTCTTTCAACTCATAGCTTTGCGTGTGAAGAGTCTAACGCAGACATTTTTGTTCGTGATGTAAAGGTGTATCAGCATCAGGGCCAAACTTGCACATCTGTACAGATACTTCTTAATGAATATATAGAAAATAAAAATCGATATATCGATTCTGCATACTTAAATATCATTGACGCAAACCGCAAAGTAGTAGCTGAAATCGCTCTGGAGTTGGAGCGCCCCGGTTTCGGTAATGTACTTGTGTCTATGTGCGTTTCAGAGGAGTACATAGAAAACTCAAGGCTGTTTCTAAATGTAAAGCCGAGGCCCTTGGTAAAATTGAAAGGCAATGGGACAATTTCTACCGGCAGCCCTTTGTGTCTCGAAACACAGGAATTATTACTTTCCAAGCTTGTAAGTCACGATGGTGAGTAGGTCCGTGCCAATTAACCATAACAATCACAGGCAGGGAAGCTCCGGCCCTTCGGGCCTCCGCGGGACGTTAAGTGTAAGCGCATGAAACTAGTACTCTTCTTAGCAATATTAATTTCGGCTTCAGTAGTAACACATAGTAAAGAAGTCGAGATAACTGTTTCAAATTGTGGCCCTCTAGCAAGAGGTGAGCTTGGAGTCGTATTCAGAACTGGTCCACAAGGGAAGGGGCAGGTGTTCTTTGTAAAGGGTAAGGCAGCTGAAGTGTGCCCAAAAGTAATTCAAGCAATTTTAGTTAGAGGTACAGAATCTAGCTACTGTGATTACATTAAGTCTAATGAGCCTGAATGTAAGAAGATAAGAATCTTGGATATTACAGAGGTTGTCAGTGAATAAATACTTTACAAAGCCACGCAAAATCACTGCGAAAAGTGCGGCTGGAGCTAGCTACCGCTGGGACTTTGTTGGCGGCGTTATGCCTCATGCAACAAAAAAGAAACTCATGAGTAAGTACGAAAAATCCATTAAATTATTTGGTGATTATTCTTTTGAGTCAAAATTTGACGAGGATGATGAAGATAACGATTTCTTGTATATGTACTTCTATTCGAAAAAATTCTCTAGACTAATGGCCGAACTTTTTGGAGAAGAGAATTCTCCATTCTGGGGCTACCTCCCAAGGAAGCTTAGGGAAGATCAGGAGGGATGTCTGGCGTTTGCCTCCCCTATGATCGAGGAAAGTAATAATGAAAGTGGGGAAGTGTTTATTAATGCGGGGGAAGAAATCGATGCTGAAGAGTATTTTAATATTGTCCACTCTATCGATACACCCGACAAGCTGCTCGCACACCTATTTAAGTTTGATAAAAATATGGTGGCGGTAATAGAGAGGTATTGGGTGTTTCTATATCTCTGTTGTGAGTCTGGTCTAACGGAAGTTTCTAGGATGTTAACTGATGCAGAGATCCAGTATCGTAATCACTGGGGTACGGCGAAAGAGCTTGATGAAGGCATAGTAAAGCAGTTTATTGAGGCATATGAAAAGATATAACAAATCAATCAATGGCGCCCTGCGAGGCTGGACCTCCTCTGAAACCTTTCCCCATTGAGTAGAAGCCTACCTTTTGAATAGGGTAGGGAAAATGCCGAAAATACTGAGTGAAGAGCGGGTTATTGAATATTCAACAGGGTTCAAAATTAGAGTGGTAGCCCTCACTAATCACCTGAAAGTAGATACGACTACTATCGCCAACATTATTGGTTTGCATCCAGTAATGGTGTATAGATGGCGACAGGAAAGTAGAGAAGGCAAGCTGGTCGAGAAACCCAGTCGTAGAATAAGTATGACAAAGATAACGAAAACTCAGTCTCAAACTGATGATAAAGAGATAGAACGTCTTAAAAAGCAGGTTGAGAAGTTGTAAAGGGAGAATGATTTCCTAAAAAAGTGGGAAATGTACCTGAAAGATCCAAAGCCGAAAGATTCTCGTTCATAGCTCTTAATCGATCAGACCGTGGTGTCAGGTACTTATGTAGATACTTGAATGTTTCACCCCAAGGGTTTTATAAGTGGCTCAACCGCGATGAGAGCACTCGAGACATAGAAAAAGGCGAATTCTAGCGTGTATCGAAACTATCTATGCGCAGCATGATGGTAATTATGGAAGTCCAAGAATTAGCGCAGAGCTGAAAGCTAATGCTGAACGAATAAATCACAAACGCGTTGAGCGCCTTATGAGTGAGGCTGGAATCGTGGGGAAAGCTGGAAGGATCTATCGTCAACGCCCTTTGCCTGGAAATCCTTGCACTAAGGTTGAAAATTTACAAAGAGAGCATGGTATGTCGAGTAAACCAGACTCTCAATGGGCTGGTGATGTAACCTATCTGAAGATCAATGGGCAATGGCAATATTTAGCTGTGATTATTGATCTTTACTCCCGAAAAGTGTTGGGTTGGGAGCTGTCGGATACTCGAACTGTTGAGCTAACACTGTCAGCGCTAAAAAAAGCTATTCGTCGTAGAAATATAGAATCAGATCTAATGTTTCACAGCGACCGAGGTTCTGAGTACGGTGCTTATGCATACCAAAACCGACTCAAAGAACTGGGTATTGAGCCGAGCATGAACCGTCCAAGATTTATGAATGATAATGTGTATGTAGAATCATTTTTTCAAACACTGAAAACTGAGAGTTTTAAAGGATTTAATTTTGAGTTTGTTGAGGAGCTAAGAACTAACTTAGCTTGGTATCTTGATAGGTACTATAACTTTAAAAGAAGACATGGTTCACTTGGGGTCAAAAGCCCAGATGAATATGAAAGAATGGCGGCATAAGATGAATATAAGGCGGCGTCTACTTTAAAGGGGGAGGCTTCCGACGGCCTACAGGCCGCCGCTGTGCCAAGCGTTATGTACAGTGAGAAATTCTATGTACGAATCTCTACCAAATAGGAATTTATCAGAAGCCGGTGAGCTGTCTCAGGCTTTTAGTAAGCTTGGATTGTCGAGTTTTCACGAGGCGTGCGAGTATGTATGGAAATTACCTTACGGTAGAACGAGCGATAGAGCTAATTGGAGGCTTATTTTAACCGAAGGTCAGGGCGCATGCAGTACAAAGCACGCTTTATTAAAGGAGCTAGCCGATGAATTGGAAGTCAGTGTTGATTTGGTTGTTGGTATTTACCCCATGACTGAAGCCAATACTCCTGGTGTTGGTAATGTCTTGACTGAATATGGCTTTGAGTTTATTCCAGAGGCTCATTGCTATCTTAGCTATCAAGGTGTTAGGGTGGATCTGACACGATACGGAATTGAAGCCGATGAAGTGATAAACGACTTCTTCTCTGAGAAAGTCATCGAACCAAATGGAATTGGTGAGGAAAAGCAGGAATTTCACAAAGAATACATTCGAAATAAATATGGTGAATCTGAATTTGAAGAGATTTGGAAGGCCAGGGAAGAGTGTATTACGGCAATTAGCACATAACCAGCAAAGGCAGCGGACGCCGCAAGCGTCACCTCGCTGCTTTGGGCGTTATGCATAAAAATGAGCTATCGAAGACAACAAATTGAAGAGCTGAATTTGGTTGAGCGCTGAAGACGCCCAGAATGCATATGACTTTGCGTTGAAGTACAGCATTATGGATCGACATGGTCTGGATGCTGACACAGTATCTTCTATTGATAGATCAGAAGTTGAGAGTTCGAAACTTTCTCCCATTGGGTAGAGGCCAGCCTACTTAAGTGTTACTTCGACGTGAACCATTTAAATTGCAGCTGGATCAGTGATATAGCATATTACTGAATGCGGGAGCGGTGGTTATACCTTGTAGTAGTTATAGATCGACGTATTGAAGGTTGAGATTCGATTCTTAGATAACCGATGAACTGATCTGTCCAGCGTTGAAGATGGTTCTAGAGCGACGATAAACAAAATCTGGACTAATTTTTATTCTGTTAAAAAGATGCATTATCGGGAGCAGAAATACCAGGACCCCTTGTCCGAAAGAAAGTGTAAACCGAGCATGAGCCATCAGGCTAATTGTTGGGATAATATGGCAGTGGAATCATTCTTTAGTAGGCTGAAAGTCGAGATGGTCTATGTTTGGGTGCTCAAAAGTGAAAAGCAAGCGAAATCCGAAGTGTTTGGATATATCGAGATTTTAATTATAGGGTTCTTATGTGCTCAGCATCGGAGCTTCTGTAAAACCGTGTAGATTGCTATTACCCCCCCTGTTGTTTTAAGTTTGCGTAGTTGTATATTAAGTATTTTACTGTTGAAGTTGCTAGCAGTTTAGCTATAAACAGGTTTGTCGATATTCCTCAATTATATTTACGAGGAGAGTCAAATATTTTTGGTCAAATAATATATCTGACTATTTG
Source organism: Microbulbifer mixtoriginis (SeqCode) (assembly GCF_052466865.1). Classification (NCBI taxonomy): domain Bacteria; kingdom Pseudomonadati; phylum Pseudomonadota; class Gammaproteobacteria; order Cellvibrionales; family Microbulbiferaceae; genus Microbulbifer; species Microbulbifer mixtoriginis (SeqCode). Next base: position 3,791,732 of record NZ_CP174293.1, on the reverse strand, counting down.
ATATCTTTTAGATTATTGCTGTGAGAGCTTGTGCTCTGTTAGGGGGGGAGCTTGTATGGGTGAATGCTCTAAAGCGTATATTTGAAATTATTGCGGATGGCAGTTGAGGGGCTGCCCTTCCTTTCTGAGGATGTCTTAACCTTTTATAGGTATCTAAGCATATGTCCTGCAAGAAATGTAGGGGCAATACGATGCATGATGCTCTGTTTCGATATCTTTGGATTGGCTTTTGGTGGAGATCCAGTTTTCTTGTAACTTTTAAGGACCATAAATTGAAAAATTTAGAAGCCTCGAGAAAGCCCGAGTTGCATTTAGCTATAGATGGCCAAAATTGGACTGTGCATCTAACAAAGATGCCATTCTTTAAATCTGATACTAAGTATGCTTTTTATCTGTTAAAAAATGGGGTTAGAGTAGCTCATTGTAGGTATGGCAGGCAGCTTACAGCAAAGTTTGAAAATGATGGCGCAGCTGGTCATTATCATGCTAGAGCTTTTATTAAAAGTGTGTCCGAAGGTGATGTTTCTCCGACTATAAATATAGTCGATTCACCTCGAGTCTCTCAGATTGGGTCGCCTTATGATTTGAAAAAATGGAATTTTTTACCTATTACTGAACTTAATTTTAATTGTGGTTGGGGGTTTTCTGCTATAAAAGATGGTATTTACCATTTTATTGAGGGAGGTAGAACCTTAGATGTTCAGATCTTTGGGATGGAAAATGCGCTATCTAAAAAAGAGATCCTTGTCTGCTTTCGTGGAGCTATTTCCAAGCGGGAATATAGGTCGGCACCATTTTTTCCTGGCATCGGAATTGCAAAACAGTTAGGAGTTCCCGTTGTTTCTATTTCAGATCCTTCGCTAGCCCGCTCCCATTCGCTCACTTTGGGTTGGTATGCTGGACACGAAGGGTTTACAGATGTTCCTTTTCGCATAGCAAATTTGTTGGACTCTTTAGTATTACAACTTAACTGCCGCTTGGTTGTTTTTGGGGGGTCCGGTGGTGGATTTGCCTCTCTGCTTGTTCTGAGTTTGCTCAAAACAGATAAAGTTTCTGCGTTTGTCTGGAATCCTCAAACGTCTATTTCAAGATATACTTTATATCTCGTTGAGTGTTATTTAGATATTTCTTTTCCGTCTATTTCTTCCAAGCTAAACATACGAGAACGCCTTGATCTAAGTGGTGTAGTCCATGATGTTCTACACTGTGCAGAATCACTAATGTCTCAGCGTTCGATTCTCTATGTACAAAATAAAACTGATTGGCATGTTGAGTCACATGCAAAGCCATTTATTGAGAAAGCTGCGTTTATGAAAAAAGCTTCAGAAGAAGTATTTTCTTGTCAGGCTAATTTTTCATACTTTCTGGGAGGTTGGGGGAAAGGGCATGTAGCACCGCCGCGAGAAATTATCTTATCTGCATTAAAGGGGCTTCTTTCAGGAGATAGTCCGTTGGTAGTGGCGTTAAGAATTGAACAAGAAATTAAAGATTTAACACTGAAAGTGTAAAGTTAAGCAGATGCCTTATTGGTAACTTCAGAGTAGAAGCTATTCCATAATTTTTTTGACGTAATTTGTATGAATACAATATGGAAAACACGAGCTAATAGGGAAATGCTGTTCGCCCCTAACAACCAAACAGCAGTAATCTCCTCGCTATGCAAAAGTTCGCTCAACTTTTCAGTGTTAGGGATAACTTCTGTGTTACTTCTATCCTGTTTTGGGCTTCTTTCCTATTTTTCCAGCATAGACAGTTGAGGTTAATTCTATGAGTTATCAGGCTACCTCAAAAAGAACCAGAGTCCGCTACTTTGTTATATACTAAGTGATAGATCTTTGTGTTCTTATACATAGCATTAAATGATTGGCGTAATAACTAAGATATCCCCGCATTTAATAGATATCTTATTTATATAGCTAGATTTCGTACGGTGCGCCATTAGCTTGGTTAATCAGCCAGGTTCAAATGCAAAACTCTTCTTTTGCAGCTCAACCATTTTCTCAAATGGCGCTAACAATTTTAAAAAACTGTTATTCCCCTCAAGCAATTGCATTGCCATGGCGATACTTTCAATTGTCGATAGCCCGTCCGCTACAGAGGTCTTTCGAATTGTATAATTTGATTTTAGGCCCCCACCAAGATTGATCCGTGGAAGTTTTTGCAATTGGGGGTTGAGGTGGAGAATTTTTTTGGATTTCTTCCAGGTCGCATCTAGCACGATCAGCTGTTTAACAGGTGCTTGTTTACTTGAAGTTTTATCAGATTGGTGATTATTAGAGTTCAGCTCGCCACTGTCAGGTAACCATTCCAGGGATGGGTAGAGTAGGGCGGAGGGGGTGCAGAGTAAGGCATCTAGCTGATGGGTTGATAGGCTCTCGGCTATCATCATTTCGCTGTTACTCAGGCATAGATGTGCCATACGGCCCGTATTAAATGGGTGCTTCTCTTCCCCCGGGTGCTGTATGATCACTACTTTAATGGTACTTGTTAAGCTCACCAATGCACTGCAATAGCAAACATTGGGTGGGCGCAGGCAAGTATTGCAGGTTTCTCTGGGCATTTTTCGACTACTGAGTACAGGCAGATTTATGGGAGTTACGCAGCCTTCTTATAAGGTTCAATGGCTGGCAGATATTGAGATTCCGCTAGCGAACAAATTCTATCGCATGCATGGATTTCGTGGCAAAGCTAAGCGGCACGAAGATTGTGCAGTTGTGCGTAGCGAACGGGGTGAGGTGATCGGCTGTGGCTACCTGCGTAGGTATGAATCTTTTAAATTACTTGCAGGGGTTGCGGTGGCCCCTGAGTACCAGGGGCGGGGGGGCGCGCGTTTATTGCTAGCACTCCTGGCTAAGAGGTTTGATAGGAATACCTATACCTTTCCCTATATCCACTTAGAGTCTTTTTATTTGTCGCTGGGCTTTGAGGTAGTGGAGGCCGAATTGCTGCCAACCCCTGTAGCTGAACTGTATAGTAGCTACCTGAATCAAGGGCGCTCCATATCAGCAATGGGTTATCGATAGCTGTTTTTTTGGTTTATATTTCTCTAAATGATTGAGTGCAGAGTATATATACCCTTTTGTGCGATTTAATTGAAATTTTATAACTTTCCTCACAATCAGATAATAAACTGGGCATCATCATTAAGATGCTGCCCAGACCGTCCAGAAGGCGTTGGTTTCTCAGGTAGGTAATCTGTACGCTGTGCTCCGTTTGGTACAATTAATTTTTAGGCAGGGTAGTTGCAGTTTACACTGATTGAGTGTTGACGTTTGTGGTTACTTAATCCGTACAGGGACTGGATATTGTCCGGCGGCTGTCACCGTTATTCTCCAGCAGAGTCTAGACAGCGGTGTTGGTGACCTTCTAGTCGATAGTTACAGAGCTGATCATTGCTGAAGTCACTTAGGGGGCTGCAGGGCTTGCACTTTCTTTTAGGGTGCTCCTGTCGCCCGTGATGTGGATGGCACTTGTGGGGTGGGTGCTGACAGTGAGATCCAGAGGCTTCACTGGAAAAATAGATGTTATCGATCTCAATATTAGTGATATCTCCTTCTACACCTAATATTTCAAATAACTGAATCAGGTTGGACATATCCACTTCATCGCTGAAGTCGCTGACTGGAATGGATATTTGATGCCATTGGCCGTCACGGACAAATTCATAGGGATCAGGGTTTTTATTAAATTCGATCCACTTTTGTTCAATATTAGTGATGCTGCCACTCTTCATGCCGACTTTAAAAGGGGTGTCACTGCTGGTTTTAAGGAAAAAATTTAGTGTGGCTCTATCGTTATCGTAAGCGGATAGGTCGTGGTAGCTGTTGGCGGTAAACGCCATGCCAAACCAGCCGGCTCCAGAGGATTGGTAGGAGAGGGACTTTTCGCCTTCGAATGGTGATTGAGAGACTTCCAGCAGGGTGTTTTCCCACACGAATAAATTGCCATCGCTACCCAGCTTAAAAGTCGAATCGGCTTCGAGCGTTTCACTGTATACGGAAAAAATGCCAGCGGGGATAGTCTTTGCCTCTCCCTCACTGAAGTAAATGTCATCAATGGCCAAGGTGAACCCCTTTGCAGGTGCGTCACCACGAACCATTATGGCCTGGCTAATGGTGTGGAAGTCCACAGCATATTTGCTTAGCGGAATGCTGACCAAGTGCCATTGTCCATCTCGTTTTAACCCATAGTCTTCACCGCCATCGACTAAATCAACCCAACTATCGCTACCACTGCCAGTGCTGGCGATACCAATACCAATCGTTTCAGTGCTGCTGGTCTTGATACGTAAGTTTAAGTGACCATTTTGATAGTGCATCATATTTAGGTCGTAGTGCATCCAAAAACCCATGCCAAACCAATCGCCAGCGTCAATATTAAATTCCAAGGCCTCATTGTCATCAACACTTGCGGTGGATTCCATATTGTTCCAGATATAGAGTTCGGTATCGGTGCCAAGCTGCAAAGACTCAGGGATATCTTCACCGTCACCGTATATGCTTAGGTTGCCGAATTTTGCCTTGTCTTCGGCCAGGGTGATTTCTGTGTTGTAGTTATTATCGTCGTTATCATAGATACGGATATAATCCACATACATTTTGGCGGGCATCGGTGCAGTGATTTCTTCATTGCTAAAAATCTGTGGGAAAATACCGCCCACAGCGAGGTTGAGTATCAGGAAGTGCTCTTGACGAAACTCATCAAACGCCGGGTCTTCACTGTCAATGTTGATAATTTCGTTGGCTTCATCGTCCACCCACATCGTAATACGGTCGGGTGTCCAAGTCATACCAAAGATATGGTAATCCTCGGTTAAATCCCTACTGTAGCCAAAATCTTTGATGAGGTTTTTACTTTGACCGTAATCCGCTTGTCCTGTGTATTCATCGGACTCGTGATGCCAGTGGAAGGCACTGGAAATCGTTGAATTGACACTGCCGCTTTCGAGCGCCTCGGCCATGCCGGCTTCGAGAATATCCAGTTCACCGCATGCGGGCCAGCCGACCTGCCCATAGTTATTGCCGAGCTGCCAAAAAGCCGGCCAGAGACCGGCGTTAAGATCAGGTAGTTTGATGCGGGCCTCAATCGTACCGTATCGATAAGAGAAACGGCCAATCGTTTTCAGGCGGGCAGATGTAAAACTGCCATCAGTATTGCGTTGTGCCTGAATAACCAGATTACCCTCTTCAATATAGGCGTTATTACTATTGTCCGTGTAATCTTGTAGTTCGTTATTGCCCCAACCCCAGCTGCCTACATCGTAAGTCCAGACGGATTTATTAATACTGTTTCCATCAAAATTATCTTCCCAGATTAAAGTTTTTGCGTTGATTAATGGAGAAGCGCAGCTTCCCAGGATAGTCATAACCATCACTGATTTTTTTATTCGCATAGCTTTTTATTCTTTTTTGGCTATCAAAGGGGTGTCGTTGATTTTTTTTATCGACGAATAAAGCCTAACAAATAGCGGGTTATTCTTGGGTGAGTGCTTTCCCTCTTTATCGCGTGCTCAGTCCTGCTTATCGCACGAGGTTAGTACCATGCATTTTTCTTTGTCCTGTAGCTATATTTTCCGCACTTTTAAAACCTATGAGGATGTTTATGTGTTGGGCGTGCCCGACTAGAAGAGCTACATCTTTTTTGTGGGTAGTTATGTCTTGATTAAAGGGAGGTAGTTTTTTGAATCTACAGAGGCTGTAGTACCGCTTCAGTAATTTTAAGGCTGGCACGGTAATGTTATTTTCGTTTGCTGCTTGTAGGTCTATGGATGGCTATACGCCATTGCTTGGTGCAGCGGATGGCGGTCTTGTTAGTGGAGGTTGCGTTCAGTTGGCATAATATAAGGTGATGTGCGGGTTGCTCCTGGCGAGTGAGTACCTTGAGAAATGATACGCGGGTAGAAAAATGGCTGATCATGGCGAGATATTAAGTTTGGCACAGCAGCTTGGTGAGGAATTGATAAAGCGCTGTTGGTTTGTAACCTCTGCGGAGTCCTGTACTGGTGGTGCGATTGCCGCGGCGATCACTTCTATTCCCAATGCGTCCAATTGGTTTGATGGTTCAGTCGTTAGTTATGCCAATCGCATCAAGCACAGTGTGTTAGGGGTGGATGCGAAGGACCTAAAACAGTTTGGTGCGGTCAGCGAACCAGTTGCCCGGCAAATGGCTTGTGGAGTGCTGGCTATGATGGATGCCAACCTGTCCGTGGCGGTAAGCGGTATTGCTGGTCCCAGTGGCGGTACCGAAGAGAAACCAGTCGGAACTGTGTGGATTGCCTGGGCTCATGCGGAAGGACAGGAACCGGTTCAGATTGATGCTCGGTGTTTCCACTTTAAAGGGGATCGGGCCACAGTTCAGGCACAAACGGTGCTGGAGGCTCTCAAAGGGATGCTGAAGATCCTGGAGGAACACCCTGTTTAAAGGTGGTCTACCTGGTCAGTTTACTGGTGTGATAGCGGGGTTGTGCTGAATTTAGAGCGGTGTAACCGTGTTGGGAAGATTGGTACTGATTGCGCTGGAATTACTGGTTGCTTATACAGTAATCCTTCGATAAGCTTGCCCCACTCAACACAGCTCAGATATACGGGAACGGTCATGGATTCCAATAAAGACAAGGCATTGAAAGCGGCGCTGTCGCAGATCGAGCGCCAGTTTGGCAAGGGTACAGTGATGCGTATGGGGGATAAGGAGCGCGAGCGTATCCCCGCAATCTCCACTGGCTCTCTCGGCCTGGATGTGGCACTGGGTATAGGCGGCCTGCCCCGCGGTCGTATCGTTGAGATCTATGGCCCGGAATCCTCTGGTAAAACCACTCTGACCCTGCAAGTGATCGCCGAGGCCCAGCGCAAAGGCGGTACCTGTGCTTTCGTGGATGCAGAACACGCCTTAGATCCCATTTATGCCGAGAAGCTCGGTGTAAATGTTGATGAGTTGATCGTCTCCCAGCCAGATACCGGCGAGCAGGCCTTGGAAGTGGCAGATATGCTGGTGCGTTCCGGTGCTGTGGATGTATTGGTTGTGGACTCCGTTGCAGCCTTGACACCGCGCGCTGAAATTGAAGGAGAGATGGGAGATTCCCACGTAGGTTTGCAGGCTCGTCTGATGTCCCAGGCACTGCGTAAGTTGACCGGTAATATCAAGAACACCAATACCTTAGCGATCTTTATCAACCAGATTCGTATGAAGATCGGTGTAATGTTCGGCTCCCCGGAAACCACTACTGGTGGTAATGCTCTTAAGTTCTACTCCTCCGTGCGTTTGGATATCCGTCGCATCGGCTCGGTAAAAGACGGCGATGAAGTAGTGGGTAACGAGACCCGCGTGAAAGTGGTGAAGAACAAGGTGGCTCCGCCCTTTAAGCAGACTGAATTTCAGATCATGTACGGCGAAGGCATCAATATGATTGGTGAGGTTGTTGACTACGGTGTGAAGCTGGGCTTGGTTGATAAGGCGGGCGCTTGGTATAGCTACAAGGGTGATAAGATTGGTCAGGGTAAGGCCAATGCTACCAAGTTCCTGCGTGATAACCCCGATATCCGCAATGAAATTGAGGCTCAGCTGCGCGCACAGCTGTTAGGCGATCTGGTTCCGGCCAGCCCTGAAGAGGCTGCCGAACTGCCCCAAGAGTAAGTGTCTTTTTCCTCCAAGGCGGCCTTCACCGCCGACCCCGCTCAAGCGCTTTTCGGCGCGGCGCTTGAGCTGCTTACTCGCCGCGAGCACTCCCGTTTGGAATTGAGGCGGAAGCTGGTGGGTAAGTTCCCTGATGCCGACTTCGATGCGCTATTCGCGCGCTTGCAAGAACTCAACTACCAGTCTGATCAGCGCTTTGCCGAAGTTTTTGCCCGTTCTCGTGTTCAGCGTGGTCAGGGCCCCCTGCGTATCCGCCTGGAATTACAACAGCGCGGCATTTCCGCTGAGCTTTTATCCCAGGTCTTAGAGCAGTTAGAGGTGGACTGGTTTTTCCTGGCCCATGAGCAGCTGCAGCGCAAATATCGCTCGCCAATTGATTTGGCGTTGCCGCGGGAACAGCAACTGAAGGAGCGCGCACGTCGCCAACGCTACCTGTCTTACCGCGGTTTCTCTTCAGATGCTATTAGCTGGGCGCTGGACGAAGAGTAATCACGCTTATACTCTCATGCTTGCTTGAGGCGCGAAGGTAATGCTTTCCCTCAGGCTTAGGGTAATGAGAGAAAGAATAATAAGTGCGAGAGACTTTATGATCCTGTCTATTGATCAGGGCACTACAGGCACCACGGCTTTCGTTTTTGATAGTAGCGGCACCCTGGTGGGGCGCAGTTACTCAGAGATCCCCAATTACTATCCAGAGCCTGGATGGGTCGAGCAGGATGCCGAGGAGATCTGGCAAGTCACCCAACGTGTCTGTATGGCTGCTCTGCAGCGTGCTGGTGTTTGCGCATCCGAAATCAACTCGGTTGGTATCACTAACCAAAGAGAGACCACGATCCTGTGGGATCGCCACACAGGCGAGCCAGTTCATAGGGCAATTGTCTGGCAGTGTCGGCGCTCAGCAAATATTTGTGCGCAGTTTGCCACGGAAGGAAAGTCCGAATGGCTGCGCGCACGCAGCGGACTACTATTGGACGCGTACTTTTCTGCCAGTAAGCTGCTGTGGCTATTTCGAGAGCAGCCGGATCTACAGGCGCGTGCTCGCAAGGGGGAGCTGTGTTTTGGCACGGTAGACAGCTGGTTGATCTGGAAGATGAGTGGTGCCCGCGCGCACATGACTGATCATACTAACGCCAGTCGCACCCTACTTTATAACTTGGAGCAGAAAAGCTGGGATCCAGAGCTATTGGCGCTTTTTGAGTGCCCTGAATCGATTCTGCCAGAAATCAGGCCGTCTGCCGGATATTTTGTCGATACGGATCCAGCAGCTTTTGCTGGCGTCAGTGCACCTATTTGTGGGGTGGCTGGAGATCAGCAGGCGGCGCTGTTTGGGCAAGGCTGTACGAACCCAGGAGATCTCAAAAATACCTATGGCACAGGCTGCTTTATGCTGGCCTATGCCGGGGAAAAACGCCCTGAACCGCCTCACGGCCTGCTGGCCACAATCGCCTGTGATCCCCATGGGTTACCAGGCTATGCAGTTGAGGGCTCAGTTTTTACCGCGGGTTCTGCAATACAGTGGCTGCGTGATGAAATGGGATTGATTCAGCGGGCTGTCGATAGCGAGATTATTGCGCAGAGCATTCCCAATACCCGCGGAGTGTATTTGGTGCCGGCGTTTAGCGGCCTGGGTGCACCACACTGGGATTCGTCGGCGCGGGGGACCTTGTGTGGCCTGAGCCGGGGCGCGGGGCGGGCTGAAGTGGTTCGCGCCACTCTTGAGTCCATCGCCTACCAGAGTGATGAGCTGGCGCGGCTTATGGAAGAGGCTCTAAAGGTTGATATCAGCCATATGCGTGTCGATGGCGGGGCAAGCGCGAACAATTTCTTGATGCAGTTTCAGGCCGACATTTCCGATCTGCGTGTAGAGCGCCCCAGACAGATTGAGTCCACGGCAATCGGCGCGGCGCTATTGGCGGGGATCGGCAGTGGTCTCTGGCATTTTCACCAGCTACCGGAGCGTTTGCTGGAGATTGAGCGCGATTTTCTGCCGGGAATGCCAGCAGAAAAAAGGGATTCCTTACTGACGGGTTGGAAGCGGGCAGTTGCAGCCTGCAAAGCATTCTAATTTAAGCGTCTATCCTTGACTGGGTTTTGGCACATGGAGGTGTTTCTATGACAGTTCACGATGAGTTAAAAGCAACGATAGATTCTCTGGTCGATGGTCGCCGGGGAATCCTGGCTGCAGATGAGAGCAGCGGAACTATCGTCAAGCGCTTTTCTGCTGTAGGGGTGGAATCAACCGAAGCAAACCGCCGAGATTACCGTGCGGCCCTGCTGTCGAGTGAGGGGCTTGGGGACTTTATTTGTGGTGTCATTCTGTTTGAGGAAACGCTCGGTCAGAGTGATAGAGGTGGTACGCCTTTGCCTGAGGTGGCGGCGGCACAGGGGATTCTACCGGGTATTAAAGTTGATAAAGGCAAGGGGCCTCTTCCCGGCGCGGAGGGGGACATGATCACCTATGGGCTCGATGGCCTTATCGAACGCTTGCGGGAATATAAGGCGCAGGGAGCGCGATTTGCCAAGTGGCGGGAAGTGTATCCCGTGAGTGCTCACAACCCCACTGAGTTGGGGCTTACGGCTAACGCGGAAATGCTGGCTCGGTATGCCGCCGCTTGCCAGTCTGAGGGGGTGGTGCCCATTGTTGAGCCGGAAGTGCTAATGGACGGCAGTCACAGTCTCGAACGCTCCGCGACTGTTAACGAACAGGTTTGGAGCAGTGTTTTTCATGCCTTGAATCGTCATGGTGTTATTTTGGAGTTGATGTTGCTCAAGCCGAGTATGGTCACTCCCGGAGCAGAGTTGCCTAGTGCGGAGCCGCAAGAGGTGGCTGAGTACACTTTGCGCAGCCTGCGCCGCAGTGTGCCTGCCGCAGTGCCCAGTATCAATTTTCTTTCTGGTGGTCAGGGCCCGGAAGAGGCTACAGAAAACCTGAATGCCCTTAACCAGCTTAACAATGCCCCATGGCAGTTGAGCTTCTCCTATGGAAGGGCATTGCAACAGCCGGCGTTAGCGACTTGGCATGGCAAGCTGGAAAATATCGAAATGGCGCAGAGAGCTTTGGTTAAGCGAGCATGTATGAATCATCTGGCTATGTTGGGTAAGTATCGAGATAGCCTTGAGGGGGAGGGTTAGGGGTGATCAAACCTCGATAAAACAATAAGGAAAGTGGGCTGCGACAATGGAATTTTTAACAAGAAACATCAGTTTGCATTACCGCCGCTGGTGGGTTGAAGGCGCGCGGGGAACTGTGGTGATTTCCCATGGGCTGGGTGAGCACAGCGGCCGTTACGTTAATTTAGCGGCACATCTTAATCGGGCAGGTTTCAGTGTGTATGCGCCGGACCATTATGGTCATGGTTTGTCCCAGGGGAAGAGGGGGCACATAGAGGATTTCTCGCTCTATAGCGAGGACCTCTATGAATTTATCTGCCTGGTCAAAAGTGGTAACCCCGGTACAGGGCTGCATCTGTTAGGGCATAGTATGGGGGCGGTGGTCGCTTGTGGCAGCGCCATTCGCTACGGGGCTGTAGATAGCATCATCCTATCAGCACCGGGTTTCCGCGGGGCCAAGGAGCCTTCGGGACTCGAGTTGAGGCTGGTACTGATGCTGGCAAAGATGTTCCCAGGGCTAGTGCTTTCCAGCAGGATAGATAGCCAGTGGTTGAGCCGGGACTCTGCGGTAATTGAAGCTTACCGAGAGGATGAGCTAACGCATCGAGGGGTTTCACTGCGCTGGTTTGAGACATTTCTTCGCGAGCGGGAGTTTCTCTCCGCTAATCTGGAGCGATTACTGGTGCCTTGTCTGATGTTGCTGCCGGAATCCGATCGGCTGGTGGATGTTGGAGTGAGTCGTGAGTGGTTTGAGCGGATGGGCTCGGCCGGCAAAATGCTGCACTGCTTTCCCAAGGCTTATCACGAGCTTTTTAATGAGGTCGAAGAGGGGCGTTTAGCGCGTGATCTGCTGCTTGGTCATTTAAAATCCTACGAACCGCAGGCGGGGCCTGTCGTCTCTTGATAAAAATAAGGGGCAGTCAACCATACTGGTTGTAACCCTTGGCGAATGCCGTGAAAAACCCTATGAAGCATTGTATGATACGCGGTCATTTTTGCCCCCTGCTTGTTACGCCAGGGGGAAATAGTGGGGTGGAACATGGATAAGAAGTTACTGAGCCTGTTAGTGTGTCCGGTAAGCAAGGCGCCGCTTGAGTACCGTGAGGAGACCCAGGAGCTGGTGTGTAAAGCTAGCGGTCTGGCCTATCCAATAAGAGACGGTATTCCGGTGATGCTGGAATCCGAGGCGCGTCAGCTGACTGCTGAGGAAAAGCTGGAAAAATAAACCAATGGGTGATCCCAGCGTTTTCAGTCGAATTATCTCGGGCGAAATAGCGAACGAGAAAATCTACGAGGACGATCTTTGTATCGTTATTGAGGATCGGGCGCCACAAGCCCCGACCCATCTCCTCATTATCCCGCGTAAACCCCTGGTTAACTTGTTTGACGCCAAAAGCGATGACAAGGCTCTGCTCGGCCATCTGATGTGGGTGGCCGCTGAACTTGGCAGAAAGCTGGGATTAGAGGGATTTCGACTTGTGGTCAACAATGGTCGAAGCGCGGGACAGACCGTATTTCACCTGCATGTCCATCTACTGGCTCAACAAACAATGCCCGAGCAGGGGCTTGCACAGTAGCGGGACAGACGAGACACCGCGTCACCGGTGTCATTCAATAACTCTCAACTAACGAAGTGGAATTACGCCGGATGAAAAGCGCACAGATTCGCGACGCCTTTCTGAATTACTTTGCCGAACAGGGCCACACTGTGGTGCCGTCAAGCTCCTTGATTCCGGGCAATGACCCGACCCTGCTATTCACCAACGCCGGCATGGTGCAGTTTAAGGACACCTTCCTCGGTCAGGAAAAGCGTCCCTACAACCGGGCCACTAGTTCGCAGCGCTGCGTGCGTGCTGGGGGTAAGCATAATGACCTGGAAAATGTAGGTTATACCGCGCGCCACCACACATTCTTCGAGATGCTGGGTAATTTCAGCTTCGGTGATTACTTTAAGCGCGATGCCATCCGTTTTGCCTGGGACTTCCTCACCAAGGTGCTGAACTTGCCAGAAGAGCGCCTGTGGGTAACCGTGCATATCAGCGATGATGAAGCAGCCGATATTTGGCAAAAGGAAGTTGGGGTGAGCCCTGAGCGCTTCTCCCGTCTTGATGAGGATAATTTCTGGCAGATGGGGGACACCGGCCCCTGTGGTCCCAGTTCAGAAATTTTCTTTGACCACGGCGAAGATGTACCCGGTGGCCCTCCTGGTTCCGACAACGACGATCTCGATCGCTATATCGAGATTTGGAACCTGGTATTTATGCAGTACGAACGCACGGCGGACGGTGAGCTGCACCCGCTGCCTAAACCCTCTGTCGATACCGGGATGGGGCTGGAGCGTATCGCCGCTGTTTTGCAGGGCGTGCACTCAAATTATGAAATTGACCTGTTCCAGGCGTTGTTACGAGCAGCCAGTAGCATTGTTGGTTGCGATAACCTAGAGGAAAAGTCTCTGCGTGTGATCGCTGATCATATTCGCTCTTGCTCCTTCTTAATTGCTGATGGTGTTATGCCTTCCAATGAAGGTCGTGGCTTTGTATTGCGTCGTATTATTCGCCGGGCAGTGCGTCATGGACACAAGTTGGGCCACAAAGAAGTCTTCTTCTTCAAGTTAGTGAGCGCTCTAGTAGAGCAGATGGGAGAGGCCTATCCAGAATTGCGTGAGAAGCAGTCGCTGATTGAGCAGGCTCTGCGTAAAGAGGAAGAGCAATTCGCCAAGACCTTGGATAAAGGCATGGCCTTGCTGGAAAGCGCATTGAGCTCTCTCGAAGGCAGTGAAGTGCCCGGCGAGCTGGTATTTACTTTGCACGATACCTACGGTTTTCCTACAGATCTAACCCAGGACATCGCCCGCGAGCGCGGCCTATCTCTGGATATGGCGGGTTATGAAGCCGCCATGGAAGCTCAACGTGAGCGGGCCCGTGCCGCCGGTAAATTTAAGCAGGATTATACCGAAGCTTTGGATCTGCAAGGTGCCACGGAGTTCCTTGGATACGAAACCACCGAAGCAGAAGGCACAGTAACCGCGATTCTCAAAGACGGAGATCAGGTTGAGCGTCTGGAGAATGGGGAAGAAGGCGTGGTAATCCTCGATCGGACACCATTTTACGCTGAGTCAGGTGGTCAGGTTGGCGATAGCGGTTATCTGAAGGCCGCATCGGGCCGTTTTGAGGTGCGAGATTGCACCAAACAGGGCAGTCATCATTTACATACCGGCAAGCTGCTGCAAGGAACAGTAGTTGTTGGTGAGCGGCTCACTGCTGAGGTGTCAGCGGATGTGCGCCAGGCAACGGCATTGAATCACTCTGCGACTCACTTGCTACACGCCGCTCTGCGCAAAGTGCTCGGCGAACACGTAACCCAGAAGGGCTCATTGGTGGATTCCGAGCGCTTGCGTTTTGACTTCTCCCACCCGGAAGCGGTCACCGCAAAGCAATTGCACGCGATCGAATCCCTGGTGAACACGCAGATTCGCGCGAACACACCGGTTGATACCTGCGAGACAGACATTGAGTCAGCCAAAGAAATGGGTGCCATGGCACTGTTCGGTGAAAAGTATGGCGATACAGTGCGCGTTCTCTCTATGGGTGCTGTAGAGGGCAGGACTTTTTCTGTAGAGCTGTGTGGTGGCACTCACGTGAAACGCACGGGGGATATTGGTCTTTTGCGTATTGTCAGCGAGAGTGGCATCGCCTCTGGCCAGCGACGTATTGAGGCGGTCACCGGTGCGCATGCGCTGTCACAATTTGATCGAGCTGAGCAGCGGCTAGAACATGTTGCGGCTCTCCTTAAGGCGCGCCCGGACACTCTTGCAGATAAGGTAGAGCAGTTACTACTCAATAACCGCAAGCTGGAAAAGGAAGTTGCGCAACTCAAGACTAAGCTGGCCAGTGGTGCTGGTGGAGACCTCAGTGCCCAGGCAATAGATATTGCGGGCTTTAAACTGTTGGCCACATCAATCGACGGCGCCGACCCTAAATCTTTGCGTGACCTGGCTGACCAAATGAAGAGTAAATTGGGCAGCGGAGTTGTATTGCTGGCGGCGCCGGGAGAGGAAAAGGTTGCCCTGGTTGCGGCAGTGACTAAAGACCTCACCGGCCGCCTATCGGCGGGAGACCTGATGCGTTTTGCTGCTGGCAAGATTGGCGGCAAGGGCGGTGGTCGCAGCGATATGGCGCAGGGGGGCGGCACCGACGCTTCGGCTCTGCCAGGTATGCTACAAGAAGTGCCTGTATGGGTAGAGAACGCCCTAAAAAGCTGATTTAGGTCAATTTGGCGCCATAAATAGCGTGTGAAGTTGATTTCGCCGAAGTTTGGTGATTAAGTGCGCGCCTGCACGATTTCGGGTGGTGCGCGGACTTGGCCTGGAGCTAAGGAAACACAGAAAGTTATGAGTTTGTTCGTGCAGAAATACGGCGGGACTTCAGTAGGCTCTATTGAGCGTATTGAAGCCGTCGCCGATAAAGTAGCCGCATTTCGTGCAAAGGGGCACGGTATGGTTGTCGTTCTTTCCGCTATGAGTGGAGAGACCAACCGCCTGATTGAGCTCGCCTACCAGATTCAGGAAAAACCCGACCCCCGCGAACTCGATGTACTGGTGTCCACAGGTGAGCAGGTCACTATTGCGCTGTTGAGCATGGCCCTTAAGAAGCGCGGTTACGATGCCTGCTCCTATACTGGCGGGCAGGTCAAGATCCTCACGGATAATGCCCACACCAAGGCTCGCATCCAGCGTATTGATGTCGAGCGAATGCGCACAGACCTGGATGAAGGCAAAGTAGTTGTGGTTGCCGGTTTCCAGGGCGTGGATGACAGCGGAAATATCACCACTCTGGGGCGCGGCGGTTCAGACACCACGGGGGTAGCGCTTGCTGCTGCCCTTGATGCCACGGAATGCCAAATCTATACGGATGTTGACGGGGTCTATACCACTGATCCACGTGTGGTGGATAGTGCGCGCCGTATGGATCGGATCACTTTTGAGGAAATGCTGGAAATGGCCAGTCTTGGCTCCAAGGTCCTGCAAATCCGCGCCGTGGAGTTCGCTGGCAAATACAAGGTTCCTTTGCGCGTGCTCTCAACATTTGAAGAGGGTGAAGGAACCCTGATAAGCCTGGATGAGGAAGATAACGAGATGGAGCAGCCTGTCGTATCCGGCATCGCATTCAACCGTGATGAAGCCAAATTAACGATTCGTGGTGTCCCGGACACCCCCGGTGTTGCCTGCCGTATTTTGGCACCTGTCGGTAAAGAGAATATCGAGGTCGATGTAATCGTGCAGAATATCAGTGCGGTTGACGGGACTACCGATTTTACTTTCACGGTACATCGCAATGATTTGGTTAAGGCTCGCGAAGTCTTGGAGCGTGTTTCGGCGGAACTTGGCGCCCGTGAGGTGATCACAGACGACAAGATTGCCAAGGTTTCTATTGTCGGCGTGGGAATGCGTTCCCATGCAAATGTGGCCAGTCGTATGTTTAGTGCGCTGGGTGAAGACAATATCAACATTCAGATGATCACTACTTCGGAAATTAAGATTTCGGTGATTATCGATGAGCGCTATCTCGAGCTGGCAGTGCGTGCTTTGCACAGTGAGTTTGAACTCTCCAAGTGAGAGAGCTGAAAGAAACACTATAACCGGAGTTAAGGCAAAGAGAGCCTTCCCATTTCGATTCAGTTGTTTGGCATTGCATCCAACCTGTTGAGATTTTGTTCGACTGGTCAATACTGAAGAGTGTGATGGGTAGTTTTTGACCTTGCGTGCACCGCCACCCGGTTATGATGACCAAATAAGAGCAGCTTTGGATAAACACCGGCTGTTCTTTATCACAGGATGATCAAGGAGAAGTAGGTAATGTTGATTTTAACCCGCCGAATTGGCGAGACGCTGATGGTTGGCGACAATGTCACGGTTACCGTGCTGGGGGTGAAAGGCAATCAGGTGCGTATTGGCGTAAATGCGCCAAAAGAAGTCGCCGTACACCGTGAAGAA